>CAWHHF010000021.1:0-22081 GCA_963829105.1 uncultured Chloroflexia bacterium | reverse complement strand
AATTGACGTCCGGCCGCGCATTCCGATATGCTCCGACTATCCCCACCGGCCGCGCGCGACGGCATCCCGATTCCGCGCGAGGACGGCCCGTGGCGCGACCCATCCTTTCCCCGCCGGATTCCGCCGGCGACTGGACCCCGCCCTCCGAGGTGCGCGCAACCCCATGCCGAACGGCCCCGACCAGCGCCCAAGCCGCAACCGCCGGCCGCGCCGTCGCCCCCAGTCCACCAACCGCCTGCCCGTCACGGAGCAGGACGAGGTAGCCGAGCTCGAAGCCGCCCGCGAGCGGAACGACCTGGACATCCGCGACCTGCGCGAGATGTCCGTCAAGGAGCTCCGCGAGGTCGTCAAGGGCCTCGAGATGGACGTCACGGCCGACCGCCGCGATGAGCTGGTCGACCAGATCCTCCAGGCCCAGACCGAGCGCGCCGGGCTGGACTATGCGTTCGGCATCCTCGACATCGTGGACGACGGCTACGGCTTCATGCGTCGGCACGGCCTGCTGCCGGGCGCCGACGACGTCTACGTCTCGTCGAGCCAGGTGCGCCGCTTCGGGCTCCGCATCGGCGATCGGGTCACCGGGGCGGTTCGCGCCCCGCGCGCGGACGAGAAGTTCTGGGGCCTGATCCGCGTCGACAGCGTCAACGGCGTCGATACCGACGCCGCCCGCCGCCGCCCGCACTTCGGTGACCTCACGCCGATCCACCCGATCGAGCTGATCAACCTCGAGTCCGACCCGAAGAACCTGAGCCAGCGCCTGGTCAACCTGGTCAACCCGATCGGCAAGGGCCAGCGCGCGCTGATCGTCAGCCCGCCCAAGGCCGGCAAGACGATGCTCCTCAAGGCCATCGCCAACGGCATCAGCTCCAACTACCCCGACATCCTCCTGATGGTCGCCCTCATCGGCGAGCGGCCCGAGGAGGTCACGGACATGCGCCGGTCCGTTCACGGCGAGGTCATCAGCTCGACCTTCGACGAGCCCACCGAGAACCACACGCACGTCGCGGAGATGGCCCTCGAGATCGCGAAGCGCCAGGTCGAGACCGGCCGCGACGTCGTGATCCTGCTGGACTCGATCACCCGCCTCGCGCGCGCGTACAACCTGGCGCTCCCTCCCAGCGGCCGGACGCTGTCGGGCGGCATCGACCCGATCGCGCTCTACCCGCCCAAGCGGTTCTTCGGTGCCGCGCGCAAGATCGAGGAGGGCGGTTCCCTTACGATCATCGCCACCTGCCTCGTTGACACGGGCTCCCGCATGGACGACGTCATCTACGAGGAGTTCAAGGGCACCGGCAACAGCGAGCTGATCCTGGACCGCAAGCTGGCGGAGAAGCGCATCTTCCCGTCGATCGACGTCCAGCGCTCGGGCACCCGCCGCGAGGAGCTGCTCCTCGAGGAAGGCACGCTCAAGATGGTCTGGACGATGCGACGGATGCTGTCCGCGGTCGGGACCAACGAGGGGATCGAGCTGCTGCTCAACCGGATCGCCAAGACCGAGACGCAACGCCGAGTTCCTGGCGCAGCTGACCAAGAACGCCAGCGCGGTCTGAGGCGTTTCGCGCAGATCGGCGCACCCGTTCCGGACCCCGGCACACCGGCCCTCGGGCTCGGCGCCGGAGGCAGTTGACGGTCGCCGAAGTTCCACCGAAGGTGGGCCGATTCACCCAGTTTCGGGACGAGTGGCCCGCGTCTTCTGGCCCGGTGCCACCCCTCAAACGCGGGACACCGGTTTGCGCGACCGTCCGTCTGTCTGGTAGGGTTCGGCCAAGTTAACGGTTGTCCCGGTTCGTCCGGGTCGGCCGCGGGGTCCCGACTCAGCGAGCGAATCGCAACCCCGGAAGATCGAGCAAGCGCCGACCTGGCGCCGCGTCCCGGATTCGATCTTCGCGCCAGGAGACCGTATTGCAGCAGCACCCGGACGGCGCGCAGCGCTCTGAGGTTCACCTGCGCCGAGTCCGCCGAACGACCTCTCAAGCCGCCCGGGTCAATCACCGGAGCATCCGCGCCGCTCGCGTGCTCCAGGGGTGGTTCCGGGGTCGTCCCGCCATCTCCGCCCGCTCGCTGAGCGCCGCGTTGGCTGCGGCCATCCGGCCGTTCGCAACCGCGGAGCGTGCCCTCCCCCTGGCCGTCGCCGCGATCGTCGCAGTCGCGTCGCTGCTCGCCGTCCTGCCCAACACGCCGCAGGGCGCCGTCGGCGGCACCCAGGGCAGCGGCACCAGCCTCCGGATCGCCATCGGCGGCGGGGCCGGCCCGGTCGCCCCGGTGGAGGGCACCGATCCCGCGCCCGATCTCAGCGGGGGCCTCGGATCGGCCGGCGTCAGCTTCCAGCCGGTCACGATCCCCCGCGACATCAAGACCGAGGCCGGCGCCGCGGTGTCCACGGCTGAGCCCGCGCCGCTCCTGGCCGATGGCACGCTGCTCACCGGGTACGCTCCCACCACCGACGTCCAGGACGGCTCGGACCTGATCAAGATCTACCGCGTCAAGGCCGGCGACACCCTGGTCGGCATCGCCCACCAGTACGGGGTCTCGATGATGACCCTGTGGTGGGCCAACAAGCTCAAGGCCAAGGACGAGCTCCACGTCGGTCAGCAGCTGCGCATCCCCTCGGTCAACGGGCTCGTGGTAACGGTGGCTGCAACGGACACGCTCGAGTCGCTGGCCGCGAAGTACCACGTGACCGAGGCAAGGATCATCGAGCTGAACCAGCTGGACGATCCGACGCTCGTCGTCGGCCAGGTGATCATCCTGCCGGGTGCCAAGGGCGCCGCGATCCCCACCCCCAAGCCCACCCCCAAGCCCGTCGCCAAGCCGGCTGCCAAGCCTCGCGCGGCCACGAGCGGGCACTCGAGCAGCGGGGGTTCGAGCGGTGGCGTGTCCGCCCATTACTCCGGCGGGACGTTCCGGTGGCCGGTCGTCGGCGGCGGCAACTACATCAGCCAGTACTTCCATGGCGGCCATTACGGCCTGGACATCGCGGCGGACTACGGGTCCCGCGTCGTGGCCGCGGCCGGCGGCAAGGTGATCTTCGCCGGATGGAAGTCGAACGGCGGCGGCTGGCAGGTCTGGATCTCCCACGGCGGCGGGCTCTACACGACGTACAACCACATGTCCGGGCTCAACGTCGGCAACGGCCAGAGCGTCGGGCGCGGCCAGCAGGTCGGCCGCATCGGCGCCACCGGCAACGCGACCGGCCCGCACCTCCACTTCGAGGTCTGGCACGGCACGATCTGGAGCGGCGGCACCCGGGTCAACCCGCTGACGTATTTCTAGGCGCTGCCCCGCAGCCGGGCGCTGTCAGGTCCGCGGGCGCTGTCCGGCAGCCGGGCCGTATCCGTAGGCGGGCGCTGTTCCGCAGGGCGGTGTCCGGCAACTGCGGGCCTGCCGGTTCCTGGCCGCCCCGGGAACCCGTGCAACAATGCCCGCGATGTTCCTCGATGACGTTCGCATCGTCGTGCGCGCCGGAGCCGGCGGCGACGGAGCGTCCACCTTCCGACGGGAGGCCCACGTCCCACGTGGCGGGCCCGATGGCGGCGACGGGGGACGCGGCGGCTCGGTGTACCTGCGCGTTGACGCGGGCCAGACCACCCTCCACGACTTCCGTTTCAAGCACCACTTCACCGCCACCTCCGGGGGGCGCGGCGAGCGCTCGAAGCGCCACGGGAAGGCGGGAGAGGACCTCTACCTCGCCGTCCCGCCCGGGACGGGTGTCATCGACGTGGCCAGTGGGGAGCTCGTCGCGGACCTCGTTGCCGTGGGCCAGACGGCCATGGTCGCCCGTGGCGGGCGCGCCGGCCTCGGGAACGTCCACTTCGCAACGGCCACCCACCAGGCACCCAGGCACGCCCAGAAGGGCGAGCCCGGCGAAGAGCGCGAGCTTCGCCTGGAGCTCCGGCTGATCGCGGACATCGGCCTCGTCGGGCTGCCGAACGCCGGCAAGTCCACTCTGCTCGCCGCACTGACCTCGGCCACGCCGAAGATCGCGGCCTACCCGTTCACCACCCTGGAGCCCAACCTGGGCGTCATGGACCTGGGTCTCGACGACGGCCGGCGGCCGACCATCGCCGACGTCCCCGGGCTGATCGAAGGCGCATCCGACGGTGCCGGCCTGGGCCACGCGTTCCTGCGCCACGTGGAACGGACGCGCGTGCTGATCCACCTCGTTGACGGCTCGGCGCGCGACCCGCGGTGGGACCACGACGTCATCCGCGAGGAGCTGCAGGCCCACGATCCGGCGCTGCTGGCGAAGCCGATGCTGGTCGCCTTCAACAAGATGGACCTGGAGGCGGCCCGCGAGGCGTGGCCGGTGTTCGCCGCCTCGCTGCGCGGCCTTGGGGTGCCGGTGCTCGCGATCTCGGCCGGTACGGGCGAGGGGCTGGACCGGCTGCGCTCGGCCATGGCGGACCTCCTGCCGGACGCGGACGTGCTCGCCGAGCCGCCCGATCCCGCGGGCGTCGTCGTCCATCGCCTCGAGGCGGCCGGTGACGGCTTCGCCGTCGAGCGCGAGGATGCGGCCTACCGCGTCCGCGGCAAGCGGGTGGAGCGCCTGGTGACGCAGACGAACTTCGAGGTCGAGGAGTCGGCCGAGCGCTTCCAGCGCGAGCTGGCCCGCAACGGGGTCGATGCCGCGCTGCGCAAGGCCGGGATCCGGCCCGGCGACACCGTCCGGATCGCGGCTGTCGAGCTGGAATGGGAGCCGCTCGAGGACGACCGGTGATCGAGGGTGAAGCGGTCCTGCCGCCCGCCCCGATCGTGCCCGGATCCGTCGGGATCCTCGGGGGAACGTTCGACCCGATCCACCACGGGCACCTCGTCATCGCGGAGGAGGCTCGCGAGGCGCTCGGGCTGGAGCGCGTGCTGCTGGTGCCGGCCTCGGCGCCGCCGCACAAGCCGGACCGCGTGGTCACGGCGGCGGAGCATCGTCTCGCGATGGCGGACCTGGCGGTCGCCGGCAACCCGGCCTTCGCCGTGGGCCGGCTCGAGGTGGAGCGCGGCGGACCGTCGTACACGGTCGACACGCTCGAGGCCCTCCTGCGCGACGGGACCTCCGACCCGTGGTTCATCCTGTCGGCCGAGGCGCTGGCCGGCTTTCCGGCGTGGCGCCGACCCGACCGGATCCTCGAGCTCTGCCGCCTCGCGGTCGTGCCGCGGGGGAACCACGACACGCTCGACATCGCCTGGGCGCGCGAGCACTTCCCGGGTCGCGAGGAGCGCATCGCGTTCCTCCCAGGGCCACTCCTGCCCATCTCGGGTAGCGTGGTGCGTCGACGGGCCGCCGCCGGCCGCTCCGTCCGCTATCTCGTCCCCGACGCGGTCGCCCGCTACATCGCCGACCATTCCCTCTACACCGAACCCGCCTGGAGGATCCCGACCACGTGACCGAGCCCACAACCACCTCCGCCGCTCCGCGCCCGGACGGCCTGCCGGCCCGCGAGATCGCGGCGCCCAAGACCGACCTCGCTCCGATGGATCTCGCCCGGCGCATCGTCGAGCTCGCGGAGGACAAGAAGGCCGCCGACATCGTGCTGCTGGACCTGGGCGACCTCACGACCCTGGCGGACGCGTTCGTGATCTGCTCCGGGGGGTCGGAGCGCCAGATCGCGGCCATCGCCGACGGCATCGCGGAGAAGCTGCGCGACGAGAGCATCAAGCCCATCGGCCGCGAGGGAACGCCCGAGTCCCACTGGGTCCTGCTCGACTACGGGTCCGTGATCGTCCACGTGTTCACGCCGCCGGAGCGCGACTACTACGGCCTGGAGAAGCACTGGTCCGGGGCCAGGACCGTCATCCGGGTGCAGTAGCAGGCGATCCCCCGGATCCCGGGTCGGCGTCCGGCCCCTGCCGGGTTGGTGTCGCGCCCCTTCCGGGCGCCGCCCGGCCCCTGCCGGGCCGTCGTCCGGCCCGGCTGCCGGGTACCCCGTGGGGAGGTACTGCTAGGTCATGTCCGGGTCGGTTGGTGGCGCCTAGCATCCCGGGCAGGACGTCGGCCAGTGGGGCCGATGCCACCGGAGTAGCCCCCATGTCGGGCCTGCGCGATCGGTGCCCCGGATGCAGCCGGCGCCTCGTCATCACCCGCTTCGACACGACCTTCCGGCTGCCCGACCGGTCGGAGCGGCTGTGCTTCGCGATCCCCGGCGGGCTGTGCGAGGACTGCCACCAGCTGTACGTCGATCCCCAGCTGATCGAGCTGCTGGACCTGGGCGACGGTCGCTGCGTGTTCGCGATCGAGAGTGACGTCGTCCTGCAGGAAGAGGCCTGGTCCGCGGCCGACTGACATCCGGCCGATCCGGCGGGGCGGCCACCCGGCTGCGCCAGCCGGCCACCCGGCTGCTCCAGCCCGGCGCGCGACCCTACTGCCGCCATCAGCCGCGAGCAGCTCCTCGGGGCCCCCCCGCCCTCACCGCGACGTGGTCGTGCAGCCATATCGCGAAGGCCAGCCGGCGCTGGCGCTCCGTCGCAAACGATCCCTCCACGCCCTTGACCGCCGCGTCCAGCTCGAGCACGCCCTCGAGCGCCGCCTCCAGCTCGTCGACGGTCCAGTTCCTGGCGGCCGTGGCGGCCTTCTCCGCGCGGAACGGATGGACGCCCATGAGCTTGACCAGCTCCGCCGGCGACCCGTGGCGGGCGGCGTGGTCCGCGGCCATCAGCAGCTCCCGGACGCGCGGGCCGAGCTGGGCGAGGAGCACAGGTTCCGGGACGGTGTCCAGGAGCCGGTCGAGCAAGGGCGCCGCGATCCGGATCCGGCGCTCGGCGACCGCGTCCAGGAACGCCCACGTCGAATTGGGGATCACCTCCGGGACGAGCGCGACCACGTCCTCGGTGGTCACGGTCCCGGCGGGCCGGTAGATCGACAGCTTCTCGAGCTCCGAGACCGCCAGCGCGCTCATCGAGCGGCGATCGACGTCGCCATCCGTGACGAACGCGCCGACCCTGGTCGCCAGCTCCCGGGCGGCAGGGTCATCGAGCGTGACGCCCATCGTCCGCGCCCGCCCCTGGAGCCAGCCCACGAGCTCGCCGGCCTTCGGGGCGGCGAAGGACCGGCTCGTGCCCCCGGCCTTCCGGACGGCGGACTCGAGCCACACGAGGGTCGCGGAACGCTTGCGACCGTCGCCGGCCTCCACGAACACGAGCGCGTTGCCGGCCGCAACGGTGGACAGGAGCCGCTCCACGGCCTCCTTGCCTGCCTTCGATCGGAGGAGCTGGCCGGGATCGGTCACGACGGCCAGCGTCCCGCCGCCGAACATCGGGGCCGTCGTCACGTGTTCCGCGATCGCGTCCGGGGTCGTCTCCCTGCCGCCGACGCGCCAGCGGTCCGGCGCAGCGCCCGAGTCACGCTCCAGGTCCTTGGCGATGCCGATCACGGCCCGGTCCACGGCCCAGCCGTCGTCGCCCCAGAAGTAGGCGAGGACCGGCATGTCCAGGCTCATGGGGCGGCCTCTTGGAGCGCGCGGCGGGACCAGCGGAGCCGGCGCACATCGCCCGGATCCGCGCCGGCGGCGGCGCACACCGCCCGTTCGAGCTCCGCGGCGCGGGCCGCGATGAGCGCCGCCGTGCCGTCGTCCCAGCGGGATCCGGTCGGGTACCGGCGATCCCACGACGCGAATCGATCGGCCATCGGCCCCAGTCGCTGGCCCGCGCGCTTGTCCGCGTAGGCCACGATCAGGGCCTCGAGCGAGGCGGTTGCGACCCACGATCCGTAACCGGGATCCGCGAGGCGCGTCACCGGGTGGTCGCGGACCACCGGCCCCAGCTCCCCCCAGCCATGGCTCACGAGCCAGGCCGCGGATCCGTCACCGTGGCGCATCGCCGGCCGGGGGCCCACGACCGACCGGATCTCCGCGGCGGGCAGCTTGTCCACGTCGTGCAGGAGGGCGCCCGTATCCGCGAGGATCGTGTTCACCTCGAGGCCGCGGACCGCAGCCCGCCGGGCCAGCCATGCCGCCACGTCTGCCACGGCGCACGCGTGACGGAGGAACCACTCTGGCGGCTCCAGCGAGCGCAGCAGGCTGGCGGCCTCGGACCGCGAGGGGATCGTCATCGGAAGGATCGTAGCCGGTGGGGGACGTGCGGGCGGTGGACACTCCGCCGGCGGGCACCATCGAGGCGGCGGACACTCCGGCGGTGGGCGCCAGCACGGCGGCGGTCCGCCTCGGTCCGCTCGTCTGCACGGCGACGCCATCCGGGCGGAGGTCAACCTCGACCGTGCCATCCACGTCGGTGCGGTACACGCGGGCGCCCGCGTCCCGGAGGCGCCCGAGCGTGGCGCCCGAGGGGTGGCCGTAGTCGTTGCCGGCTCCGACCGATACCAGCGCCACCGCCGGCCGCGTGGCCGCCAGCAGCGCGGTCGAGGTCGCCGTCGCGCTGCCGTGGTGCGCGACCTTCAGGACGTCCAGCTTCGGCAGGCCGCGGGCGAGCAGCGCCTGGTCCACATCGTCCTCGGCATCACCGGCGAGCAGGAACCGGCTCCCGCCGACCTCGCCCAGCAGCACGACCGACGCGCCGTTGACGCCGCGCCCGGTGGCGGCCGGCTCGAGCGGCACCGTGCCGGGCTCCGGCCACAGGACGGCGAGGCGGATCTCGTCGAGGCGGATGTAAGCGCCGGCGGCGATGGTGGACCGCGGTGGACCGTGACGCAGAGCCGCGTCCCATGCGTCCCAGCCGGGGCCCTGGCCGCGCATGCCGGGCTCGTACACCCGGCCCACCCGGTAGCGTTCCAGCACCCGGGCCAGGCCCGCGACGTGGTCCTCGTGCGGGTGGGTCAGCACCACGATGTCCACGCGGCGATCCCACGGGGGGATCCGGGCGTCCAGCTCGAGGAGCAGCCGGTCCGGGTCCGGCCCGCCGTCGACCAGCATCCGCGCTCCACCGCGGCTCTCGACCAGGATCGCGTCCCCCTGGCCGACGTCGAGCATGACCAGGCGAGTGCCTCGGGTCGCGGCGTCCCCGAGCGCGAGGGAGGCGATGGCAGCAACGAGCGCCGCTGCGACGACCACCCAGCGCTGTACGAGGGTGAGTCGGCGGCTCGTCGTCCTGCGACCCGCCGGCGTCGATGCCTTCGTGGGTGTTCGCCTTCCCATCCTTCCGCCACCCGACCCCCGATTGCCCGTCGTCCGCTCGTCGGCCGCCGGCGAGGTCGCGTCGTTGCGCCTGGAGACCCGGCGGAGGATCCACGGCGCGGCGATGATCCCGACCGCGGTGATCGCCCCCGCCGGTGCCGCGACGCCCGGTTCCAGGGCGACCGCCGCCAGCGGCAGCCCGGCGCCGATCCGCACCGCCGCCACCATCAGGTGCAGGAGGAGCCAGCCAGGCAGCCCTGCGATCGTCCCGACCAGCGGCGGCGCCCCGAGCCCGACGGCGGCGCCCGCCACCATGGCGACCACGCCGCCGGCCATCGCGGCCGGCACGAGCGGCACGACCGCGAGGTTGACGACCGGCGACACCAGCGACAGCCGGCCGAAGGTCGCGAGGACATCGGGGAGCGTCGCTGCCTGGGCAGCCAGCGTGATCCCGAGGCTTTCGGCCAGCCATCCGGGCACGCGACCGCCCCCGAGCCGTCCGATCCTCGCGCCCAACGGCGTAGCCCACGCCAGGAGGCCGGCAGTGGCCATGACCGAGAGACGGAAGCCGGCGTCCTCGATCATCGCCGGATCGACGAGCAGCAGGAGGGCCGCGGCCATCCCGAGCGCCGGTGCCGCCCGTCCCGCCCGTCCCGACTCGCGAGCACCCAGCACCACCGCGGCCATCACCGCAGCCCGGACCACCGACGGCGACGCGCCCGCCGCAACGGTGTAGGCGGCGATCGTCGCGCCCAAGACAGCGGCCACGAGCCGCCGGGGCCGCCCGCGGAGCAGCGCCCCGACCAGGCCCGCGACGATCGCGATGTTCCACCCCGAGATGGCGACGACGTGGCTGGCGCCGGCCGTGGCGAAGTCCGCCGCCAGGTCCCGGTCCACCCGCTCCCTGAGGCCGATCAGGATCCCTGCGGCGAGGCCGGCCTCGGGCTCCGGCATGGCGCGGCGGAGGGCGTCGCCAGCCGCGTCCCGGAGCCCCTGCAGGCTCCCGCCATCCGGCGGTGAGAGGATGCGGACGCTCGAGGCCCGAAGGCTGCCCGACGCGCCGGTCCGTCGAAGGTACTCGCCGTAGGGATCGTCGTCGGGGGGTGGGCGAAGGGAGCCGTCCACCTCGATCACGGCGCCGGCGGCGACGGCCGGGAAGGCGGGCAGGGTGGCGGCCACCTGGACGTCGCCGGCCCCGGTCTCGAGGCGCAGCCGGGCAACCTGGCTCCCGTCCAACGATGAGCTCATCGACTCGACCGTCGCCCGCCAGGGTCCGGCCTCCCCGGGGAGCTCGGGTGGAGGCGCGGCCGGCGGACCCATGAGCACCCGGATTCCGAGCAGGATCGCCCCGGCCCCGACGGTCGTCACGGTGACGCCGCGCGGACCCCTGGCGGGCGCGGCGCCGGAGAGCCCGGCGGCCACGGCGACCAACCCCGCGACCAGCGGCAGGACGCCGGGGAGGCCGAACGAGATGGTCGCCGCGCTCGCTGCGACGCCGGTTGCCAGCCACGCGCTGCGCGGGAGAGCGGCCCCCCACGCGCTCACGGGCCCAGGGTCACGAGCGCCCGGATCTTCGCCAGCGTTGCCGCCCCGATCACCTTGCGCGACGCGAGGTCGTCGAGACTCGTGAACGGCCGCTCCTCGCGAGCCGCGATGATCTTCGCTGCCGTGGCCGGCCCGACACCCGGCAGCGTGTCCAGCTGCTCCGCGGTGGCCCGGTTGAGGTCGACGAGGCCGCCCACCCCTCCGTCTGACACGGGATCCACGGCGCCCGAGCCGCCGGGCATGCCGGACGGCGCGGTCTCGCCCCTCGCGGGCACGTGGATCTTGTCGCCGTCACGGATGGGTGCCGCAAGGTTCAGCGCCCGGTCTGCCGACTCCGCGTCCACGCGGGGCCCGTAGCCGCCGGCCGCGGTCACGGCGTCGCCCACCCTCGAACCGGCGGGCAGCCGGTAGACGCCCGGTCGCAGCACCGCACCGCTGACCTCGACGATCATCGGCGACGCGGCCGCCGATCCCGTAGGCGGCTGGACCACCCGGTCGATGGATCCGGCGGCCAGGCTGCCGGCCCCATCGATGCCGATGACCGGCTCGGGTCGCGCGGCGTACACCATGGCCGCGCCCGCGACGACGACGGCCAGGATCGCCGCGCCGATCGCGAGCCACGGACGGCTGTGGGTCGCGGTCTCCGGGGAGGGGGCTCCGGCTCCGGTTCCGGGTTCTGGTGTCTCGAGGACGCGCCACGGCGCGCTGGAGGGCTCCACGGGAAGATCGGCTCCCCGGCGGGTCCGGCGGCGGGCGGTGGATCGACCTCCCCCGTAGGGGGCACGTCCTGCGGGGGAGGTCTCGCGGGACTGTACCCGTCGCCGCTTATCCGGGACTTATCCGAGGGATGAGCGGCGGTTCCGGACGTGGGCACAGGCACCTGCCGCGGCGGACGCTCTCCGACGGGACTACGATCCTCCCATGGCAGCCGATCCGTTCCCGCGCGACCGTGTCGCGCCGATGCTGCGACGTCTCCCTGCATACCTGCGCCTCTCCTGGCGCCTCACCCGTGAGCCCCTCCTGGGCCGCGTTCGGCGGGCAGCGGTCATCGGTGCCGCCGGCTACCTCGCCTCGCCGATCGACCTCGCGTTGGGCGTGGTCCCGGTGCTCGGGCAGCTGGACGATGTCGCCGTCGCCCTGGCGGCGATACGACTCGCCCTGGCGGGCCTGAGCCCCGAGCGGCGCCGGTTCCACCTCGACGCGGTCGGCCTGGCCGACGAGGACCTGACCGCCGACCTGTGGACCGTCGCCGCCACCACGGCATGGGCCATTCGTTCCGGGGTGCGCGTCACCGCGCGCAGCGTGCGGGTGACCGGGCGCGCGGTGCAGGTGGGTGGTCGTGCGGCGGTGCAGGGTGCCGCGCTGGCCGCAAGAGGGTCGAGGGCGGTGGCGACGAAGTCGGCCGGCGCCGGGAGCGCCGCCCGTTCCGCGGCCGGGGGCGCGGCCCGCTCGGCATCGACCGCCGGGAGCGCCGCCCGTTCCGCGGCCGGGGGCGCGGCCCGCTCGGCATCCACAGTCGGGATGGAGCGTCTCGCCAGGCTCCGCGCCCGTTCCTCCTCGGGCGGGCGACTCCCCGATGAGCGCGACGAAGACGCGCCTCCGTCAGCGACCTGACACCGAGCGACCCTCGATGCGCGTCGCCGCGCTGCAGGCGGCCATCGACACCGCGTGGGTCGCGTCGCCGAACCGCCTGACCATCCCGGCAAGCAGCGAGAGGGCCGGATGAGCAGGAGTCCGGCGGTCGGCCGTCGCCTGCTGCGCCTCGCGTTCCAGCCGGTGGTGAGCCGCAGCCCGCTCGGCATCGCGACCCCGCTCGTTCAGGAGGACCATGGCGGTGCATCCAGTCGGTCGGGACCATGCCTCTTATCTCCGTCAGCGATCGCGGCTGTCGAAGCCGCCGTCATCCTCGAAGCCGTCCCGGCTCTCGTAGCCGGCGATCCCGGCGACAATCCCGAAGAAGGCGAGCCCCATCACGACCAGGGGCAGCAACGCGTCCATCCCGATTCTCCGTTGATCTGGTGAGGTAACCTGCTTGGTGCCTGTTACTGGTTACGAGACTACCCACTTGCGCGTAACCTGTCAATACCTATAACGTGGTTACCACAGCCATGGACACCGTGAACGCTCTGAGCACCGCCACCACCGTCGCCGTCCATCCGCAGGGCCACGCCCATGACGCGGACCTCGAGACGTGCCTGGAATTCGTCAACACCGAGTCCTACGACGACGGCGTCCCGAACGAGCACATTGCGTCCGCAGGGGACGCGGTCACGTGGCTCGCAGCGCAAGGCCTCGCGCACGAGCCCGCCCTCCGGGCCCAGGCGGCAGGGGACGAGGCCGGGCTGCTCGGGCGCGTGCGCGGCGCGCGTGCTGCGCTCCGGGCCATCTGGGACGCCGAGGTGGAGCACCGGGTCCCGGATCAGCGCGCGCTGGACACCGTCAACATCATTCTCCGCGAGGCGCCGCGGATCGAGCTCGTGGCCGGCGACGACTGCTGCGGGATCGGGCACCGCCACAACGCCGACGACCCGACCGGCGAGGCGCTGGCCGGCCTGGTGGGACCGCTCGTCCGGGCCATCGCCGCGGGCGAGAGCGGGCGCTTCCGGATCTGCGCCAATGATGGCTGCCGCTGGGTGTTCGAGGACACGTCACGCGGCGGCCGGCGCCGCTGGTGCGACATGACCTCGTGCGGGAACCGCGCGAAGGTCCGCCGGTTCAGATCCAGGCGTCGCGCCGGAGAAGGGGAGGCCGACGAGGTGGCCCTTGCCAGCGGGCCCGGCGAGGCCGACGGGCCCGGCGAGGTCCGTGAGGCCGGCGAGGTCCGTGAGGAGGGCTCGCCTTGATGCGCCCCGCTCCCGCGGCTAAACCTGCTCGAGCAGCGGCCTGACCTCGGTCGCGTAGCGGGTCATCGACTCCTCGTCGTACAGGGACGGGTAGCCCGCCACCAGGTGCCGGTACCCGAGCCGCACGTAGGGGGCCAGCTTCTCGGCCACGTCCTCGGGCGTGCCCACGGGCTGGTCCGTCCAGTGTCGGGCAACCCGGTTGCGGTCGAACGCCTCGTGGAACAGGCGCTCCGCCTCGGTGCGGTCGTCGCGGATGACCACGACGCCGACGTTCGACGACCGCTCGATCTCGTCGGGGTCTCGTCCGACGGTCTCGCAGTGCTGCCTGAGGATCTCCTCCTTGTGCTGGACCGCGGCCAGGCCGCCCCCGATGTTGCACATGTCGCCGTATCTCGCGACCAGCTTGAGCGTGACCTTCTCCCCACCGCCACCGATGCAGATCGGCAGGTGAGCCTGGACCGGTCGCGGCAGGTTGCGGGTGTTCCGGGAGTGGTAGCGGTCGCCCCTCGCCGTCGGCTCGGTGCCGTCCAGCATGCCCCGCATGATCGGCAGGGCCTCGCCCAGCCAGCGGAGCCGCTCCGGGAAGCCGGAGCCGAAGTCGATGCCGAAGTCGCGGTGCTCCTCCTCGAACCATGCGCCGCCGATCCCGAGGATGGCGCGTCCGCCGGAGATGTGGTCAAGCGTGGTCGCCATCTTCGCCACGAGCGCGGGGTTGCGCATCGTGTTGGCGCCGACCATCAGGCCGATGCGGACCTGCTTCGTGGCCTGCGCCCAGGCGGTGATCGTGAGCCAGCCTTCGTAGTTGGGACCATGCGAGTCCCCGACGATCGGGTACAGGTGGTCCCAGGTCCACAGACTTGTGTATCCAAGTCGGTCGGCGCGGATGCCGGCCTCGAGCAGCGACGGCCAGTCGGTGTACTGGTTCCAGCAGAGGGCGCCGATCTTCACGGTGGTCATAGGTCTCCCCCTGCGTCTACGTCATGTCGCGATTGGGCGGCCGGCCGCCGGAGGCGGACGACCAGGGCCGAGCCTGCGCCAAGAACCGCGGCGGCGACCATCACGGCCTGGGCCCAGGCGAGCGTGGGGTCCACGGCGAACGTCTCACCGCTGAGCCTGCGAACGCCCAGCATCTCGACGACGATCCCGATCGGCACGACGAGCAGTGCAACGAGCCCGACGAGGCCCGGTCGACTGATAAGCGCCCCGGCGAGTCCGAGGACTGGTCCGACGACGAAGGCGAGCAACGCCCACATCCGGACGGCGCCACTGACCCCCGCGAAACCCACGTCCGTCCGGTCACCGGCGAGCACGCCGAATGCGTAGTACCCGGCGACTGCGGCCACCAGGGCGACGGCTCCCGCGACAGCACCCAGGAATGGCCGGCCGATCAGCCACCCGCTCACCACGGCGAGGGCCGCCCACGCCGAGCCCGAGTTGAGCACCATGCTCGCCGCCCGCCACAGCCCGTCCTGCTCCAGCCCTCCGGCTCTGACGTCGACCCACGCGGTCGCGAGGCCGAGTGCGATCCCGAGCCCAACGACGGATAGCCACCGAGAGGCATACGCGCGACTGGTCACAGGACTCACGTCCAGAGCGAGGAATACCCCAGGCGATCCGCCCGGATCCCCGCCTCCAGCAGGGCAGGCCACTCCGTGTACTGGTTCCAGCACAGGGCGCCGATCTTGACTTCGCTCAACTCACGCTCCAATTGATCAGAAGATCGACCGTGATGGAAATGCGAGGTGGCCACGATCGACAGCAGTGCCTCGATTCACTCTTGCCTGATGATATCGACCGAGATCTCCACCGCCGTAATCGTCCCCCGGTTCTCGAGCCAGTGGATCGTGTTCCGATCCTCGGGCCAGCCCACTCCCGGCCCGTAGTCCGTCGTGAGCCCGTTTCGATGGTCGGTGATCGTTCCCTGCAGGATGTAGACCGTGCCCGGTCTGCCTTTATGGTCGTGGATCGGGCCGAAGACGCCTCCGGGCTCGATGGTCACCATACGCATTCGAAGCTGGCGCCGTTCCATGCCCTCGATCTCGCGGGCAAGGTCAACCGTTGCAAGGACCTCCACTGCGACACCTTTCGTCTCAGGTGCCACCTGTTCGCTGCTCATCGTGGCCTCTCTCCGTACGTCCGGGTCTGTCTAAGACTGGGCGGCCCTTCAGACGCGCAGATGTAGGGACCGAGGCGATAACGGTCATCCTGGATTCGCTCTTGCGTCCCCGAACGCGCGCGTCCGCCCTGCGCCTCCGGTTCCGGGCCGCCGGACACGAGCGCGACGGTCCCTCGCACTCGGGCACAGAGGGGTGAGACCGTCGCGGACCCCAAACCTACCGCGATTGCGCGCCACCGCAATGTCATAGTGCACTGGGGAAGTGGATTCCGCCCCCGGGATGACCGGCGGGATGCAGGAGGATGTCGGTGGGAGTGATCGAACCGGTTGGCTCACATCTCGCACGGCTGCTGCCGACCGCCGGTGACCACACGCTGCGTCGACTCGAAGATGCGGCCCGGCAACAGGCCTTCCGCCGCCGCGACGTGCTGCACGCGAGGGGGATGCAGCTGCCGCCATTCGTGATGCTCGATGGCCACGTCCTGGTTCGCCGCGTCGTCGAGACCGGACAGGTGCGCGCCGCGCTGATCGCCGGGCCCGGCTACCTCGGCGGGCTTCGCTCGATCAGCGACCCGGACGCCGACGCGCTCTACGAGCTGGTTGCCCTGACCGACGGAACCTGGACGACCTGGGATCCCAGGTCTCTGCGTGAACTCGCCGTGCAGGATGCCGGGTTGGCCGTCGGTCTCCTGGACCTGGCGTCGGACTACGCGGTCGTGCTCAACATGCGGCTCGACGAACGGTCTTTCGCGAGCGCACGCCAGCGGATGGCCTCGATCCTTCTGCGCTACGGGAGGGTGATCTTCGACACGCCCCATCCGGTCGCCCATCGAGCCGACCTGGCAGCCATGATCGGCGCCAGCCGCGTGATGATGTACCGGACGTTGCTCGGCCTCGAATCCGACGGTCTCGTGAAACGCGATCGAGGCGGCGGCATCCGCGTTCTGGACGAGGAAGGGCTGGCCCGCCTCGTCGAGGTGGCGGCCCCGGACGGCGCTCCGGCTCTCTGACCGCTCATCCCAGCTCGAAGGGAAGGCCACGATGTCTGCCATTCACCCCTATCTCGACGACTCGGGCCGGCCCGACCGGCTCAGCGGCGGGGCGGTGATGATCCCGATCACGACGCCCAAGGGCAGCTTCCGCGTGTGGACCAAGCGCGTCGGCAACAACCCGGGGGTGAAGGTGCTGCTCCTCCACGGCGGCCCGGGCGCCACGCACGAGGGCTTCGAGGCCTGCGACAGCTTCCTGCCCGCCGCGGGGATCGAGTACTACTACTACGACCAGCTGGGCTCGGCCTACAGCGACCAGCCGGACGATCCCGACCTGTGGCAGCTCGACCGCTTCGTCGAGGAGGTGGAGCAGGTCCGGATTGCCCTGGGCCTCGACAGCTCGAACTTCTTCCTGTTCGGGCAGAGCTGGGGCGGCCTCCTCGCCATGGAGTACGCCCTCCACCACGGCGACGCGCTCAAGGGGCTCGTCATCTCCAACATGATGTCCAGCTGCCGCGCGTACAACGCCTACGCCGAGGACGTGCTCATGCCGGCGATGGACCAGGCCGTGCTCGGGGAGATCAAGAGCTTCGAAGCTCGAGGCGACACCGCCAATCCCCGCTACATGGAGCTCCTCCTCGAGCACCACTACACACAGCACGTGCTGCGCATGCCGGTCGCGGAGTGGCCGGAGCCGCTCGCCCGGATGTTCGCCAGGATCAACCAGGCCGTCTACGTCCTGATGCAGGGACCGAGCGAGCTCGGGCTGAGCGGCAGGCTGCTGGACTGGGACCGCACCGACGACCTCGCTCGCATCGAGGTGCCGACGCTCGTGATCGGTGCCCGCCACGACACGATGGATCCCGCCTTCATGGAGGGCATGGCACGCCGCCTGCCGAGGGGCCGCTACCTGTACTGCCCCAACGGGAGCCACTGCGCGATGTACGACGACCAGGAGGCGTACTTCGCCGGGCTCGTCGACTTCCTCCTCGGCTCGGGCGCCGGGTCGTAGCAGGACTCAGCCCGCGCCGTATCTCGCGCGCCCGTCCAACCGCGACCGTCACCCGTCACGGAGTCGCGAGGCTCCGCTCCACCTCGGCGATCTCTGCCGGTGTCAGCCTCGTCCGGCCCAGCTCGAGCAGCAGCCGCTCCACGGTTCGTCCGGGATCGGAACGGATGATCCCCGGACCGCCACCACCGCCGGACGCGACGACAGCCTAGTAGGCCGTGAGCGTCCGTCCGAGGCTCGTGACCGTGAACCCGCGGTACCCGAGGCCACCTTCGGGAGGTGTGCCGGCGGTCTCGGGGAGCGCCTCGATGGCCCGCTCCACGGCCGCCGCCTCAGCGCCGGTGAGCGTCCATGTGGGATCCGGGCGCCCAGAGTAGATCCCTAGGGTAACGCGCACCTCGTCCGCCGGCGCGGCCGGCGTCGGGATCACGGGCGTCACCGGCGATGCCGCCATCGTCGTGGGGACCGGCGTGAGGCTGGGCCCCGGCGTCACCGGCACGACCGGCGTCGAGCACGCCGCGATCGCGACCACGACGCCCAGCAGGCCGATGCCTCGGATTCGCCTGCCCGCCGCACCTTGGGCTACGGGCGCCGGTCCATGCTCGGGGCCTCCCACAGGTTCACCCCGCCTTCGACGGCGAACCGGCCGATCTCCGCCAGCTCCTCGGGCGAGAACGCCATGTTCGAGAGAGCGGCGACGTTCTCGCGGACCTGGGCCACGGAGCTCGCCCCGATCAGCGTGCTCGTGACCCGTGGATCGCGCAGGACCCAGGCATAGGCCATCTGCGCCAGCGACTGGCCGCGGCGCTTCGCGATCTCGTTGAGCCCGCGAACCCGGTCGAGGTTCTCCGGGCTGAGCGCCTCGCGCGGGAACGAATCGCCACCCGGACGGTTGATCCGCGAATCGGCCGGGATGCCGTCGAGGTACTTGTCGCTCAGGAGGCCCTGGGCGAGCGCCGTGAACGCGATCATCCCGCTCCCGACGGCCTCCAGCGCATCGAGCAGCCCAGCCTCGGGCCATCGGTTGAAGAGGTTGTAGGACGGCTGGTGGATCAGCAGCGGGATGCCTTCCTCGTGCAGGAGCGCCGCCATCTCGAGGGTCTTGCCCGCCGAGTAGGACGAGATGCCCATGTACAGCACCTTGCCCTGGCGGACGGCGGTGACCAGCGCACCGGCGGTCTCCTCGAGCGGCGTGTCGAGATCGAAGCGGTGCGAGTAGAAGATGTCGAAGTAGTCCACGCCGACGCGCCGGAGGCTCTGGTCCAGGCTCGCGAGCATGTACTTGCGCGAGCCGCCGCCCTGGCCGTACGGGCCCGGCCACATGTCCCAGCCGGCCTTGGAGGAGACCAGGAGCTCGTCGCGGTGGGCGGCCAGGTCCTCTCGCAGGATGCGTCCGAAGTTGACCTCGGCGCTGCCGTAGGGAGGCCCGTAGTTGTTGGCAAGGTCGAAGTGGGTGATCCCCAGGTCGAACGCAGCGTGCACGATCTCGCGCTGTCTCGCAGCCGGCGTCGTGTCGCCGAAGTTGTGCCACAGCCCCAGGGACATCACGGGCAGGCGCAGGCCGCTGCGGCCGCAGGCGCGGTAGGCCATCGAGTCGTACCGGGTGATGGCGGGCTCGTAGGACATGAGAAGTTCCTCCGGCCGGGCGCGGCGCCGCGACCCTGCGGACGCTAGCGGACGACGATGTTGACGAGCCTGTCGCCACCCGCGTGGATGATGCGGTCGGGCTCCCGGCCGTTGAGCACGGCCTGGACCTTGTCCCGGGCCAGGATCACCCTCTCCAGCTCGGTGTCGCTGATGCCGGCCGGCACCGTGACCCTGTCCCGCAGCTTGCCGTTGACCTGGATCGGGATCTCGCGGGTGGCCTCAACCACGGCGGCCTCGTCCACCTCCGGCCAGCGCTGGACGTGGACCGACTCCCAGGCCTCGCCGCGGCCCACGGCCAGGCGCGACCAGATCTCCTCGGTGATGTGCGGGGCGGCGGGAGCCAGCATCAGGAGCAGGAGGGCACGGCCTCGTCCCATTCCGGCAGGCCGGCGACGGACGCGCCGCGGTAGCGGAACAGGAGGTTCGAGAGCTCCATGAGCTTCGCGATCATCGTGTTCCAGTGGAAGTCCTCGTAGTCCGCCGTCACGTCGCGCAGCGTGCGGTGCGCAGCGGCCCACATCCGGTCACGCGCGTCCGACTCCTCCTCGCCTGCTGGCAGCGCGCCGCCCGTCTGGTCGCCCGCATCGCGGCCGTGCGGGTCCAGCGCGAGCGTCCAGACCCGGTTGAGGAACTTGTTCATGCCGCCGATGCCGGTGGGGCTCCAGGGACCGCCCTGGTCCCAGGGGCCCATGAACATCAGGAACAACCGGACGGTATCGGCGCCGTAGCGGGTCACGAGCTCGTCCGGGTCCTCGACGTTCGCCGGCTCTTTCTCATGCGCTCGCCGTCCGCGCCCAGATCTGGCCCTGCTTGAACAGCCTGCGGAACGGTTCGCCCTCGTGCACCAGGCCCAGGTCGCGCATCGCCTTGGTGAAGAAGCGGCTGTACAGCAGGTGCATCACGGCGTGCTCGGCGCCGCCGGTGTACTGGTCCACGGGGGTCCAGGCACGCACCAGGTCCGGGTCCACCGGGCCGTCGGTCGCGTTCGGGGACAGGTAACGGAACCAGTACCAGGACGAGTCCATGAACGTGTCCATCGTGTCCGTCTCGCGCCGCGCGGGCTTCCCGCACCGGGGGCAGTCGGCGGCGAGGAACGCCTCGTCCCGTGTCAGCGGGTTGTCGCCGCTGCCCCGGTAGTCGACGCTCTCCGGCAGCAGGACCGGCAGCTGGTCCGCCGGGACCGGCACGGGGCCGCAGTCCTCGCAGTGGATGACCGGGATGGGCGTTCCCCAGTAGCGCTGGCGGCTGACCAGCCAGTCACGCAGCCGGTACGTCACCGCCTGCCGGCCCTTGCCCTTGCTTGCGAGCCACTCGACGATGTCCTCCGAGGCCGTCGCGGCCGGGCGCCCGTTGAACTGGCCGGAGTTGACCATCACGATCTGCCCCGTCGCCTGCCGCCCCTGGTTGATCGTCTCGAGATCCTCGAGGAACTCGCCGACCGGCCCAGGCGCTCCACGAACCCGCGGATGTGCCCGTGGTGCGCGGGAGGGGCCGGCGCGAAGTCCGCGGCCTTCTCCACGAACGCCTCGGTCAGCTCCTCATCGGGGTTGGCGTGCTTCGGCATCACGACCCGGACGATCGGCAGCCCGAACGCCTTGGCGAAGGCGAAGTCGCGTTCGTCGTGGGCAGGCACGGCCATGATGGCGCCGGTGCCGTACGTCGCCAGCACGTAGTCCGCGATGAAGATCGGGATGCGCTTGCCGGTGGCCGGGTTGATCGCGTCCGCGCCGATCGCCACGCCGGTCTTCTCGCGCTCCGTGGAGAGCCGATCGATCTCGGTCTCCGCGGCCGCGGCGGCCACGTATGCCTCCACCTCGGCTCGCCTGTCCGGTGACGTCAGCGAGGCGACCAGCGGATGCTCCGGGGCCAGGACCATGAACGTGGCGCCGAACACCGTGTCGGGGCGGGTCGTGAACACCCGCAGCTCATCGCCGCCCGCGTGGTGCGGCGAGGACGCGGTCTCGAACACGATCTCCGCGCCGGTCGAGCGACCGATCCAGTTCGTCTGCATGATCCGGACCGGGTCCGGCCAGTCCATCCCCGCGAAGTCCAGCAGCTCGTCCGCATAGCTCGTCATCCGCAGGTACCACTGCGGCAGCTCGCGCTTCTCGACCTCCGCGCCGCAGCGCCAGCAGCGGCGATCGGTGCCCTCGACCTGCTCCCGGGCCAGCGTGCCGTCGTTGGGGCACCAGTCCACGGGCGAGACGGCGCGATAGGCCAGGTCCCGCTCCAGGATCTGCGTGAACAGCCACTGGTTCCACCGGTAGTAGGAGGGGTCGCAGGTGACGACCTCGCTCGACCAGTCCCACGCCGCCCCCATCGTCCGGAGCTGGCGGCGCATCTTCTCGATGTTCGCCATCGTCCACTCGCGGGGGTGGATGCCGCCCTTGATGGCCGCGTTCTCGGCGGGCAGGCCGAAGGCGTCGAAGCCGACGGGCATGAACACGTTGTCGCCGCACATCCGGCGGTAGCGGCCGATCGCGTCCGTCGGTGTCTTCACGTACCAGTGGCCGATGTGCAGCGACCCGGACGGGTAGTCGTACATCGTGAGCAGGTAGTAGTGCGGCCTCGAGTGGTCGTCCAGGTCCGTGTCGTGCAGGCGGAGCTCGGCCCACTTCGCCTGCCAGGCCGGCTCGATCGCCGCGTGGTCATAGCGTTCGATGCGGCCCCGCTCGTCGCGGGCCACGGCTCGCCGGTGGTCGCGCTGTCGCCTGTCGTCGTCACGTCACGGCCCTTCGGATGTAACAACACCCCCCGCCGGTCCCGGCGAGGGGTCAGTTGGTCGGCTTTACCGGGGTGTTGGTGGAGCTACGGGGGTTCGAACCCCGGACCTTCTGAATGCCATTCAGACGCTCTCCCAGCTGAGCTATAGCCCC
>CAWHHF010000020.1:0-228721 GCA_963829105.1 uncultured Chloroflexia bacterium | reverse complement strand
TCCGACCGAGCAGAGGGAAGGTAGTGCCAATGCCACTCTTTGGAGGACCGCCCGACGTCGCGAGTCTCCGAGACAAGAAGGATGTCCCGGGGCTGATCAAGGCATTGGGATATCGGAAGGACGCAGCCATCCGCAAGAGGCTGCCGAGGCCCTCGCCCTCGATGCGTTCAGGGACCCCCGGGCCGTGCAGCCCCTGATCCGTGCCCTGGGGGACGAGGACGTGCGCTGGTACGCCGTCAGGGCCCTGGGCTCGATCGGTGATCCCCGTGCCGTCGAGCCTCTTATCGCCACCTTGACGGATCCGCGTGAGCTGGTTCGTTCTGCAGCCGCCGAGGCGCTCGGCCGAATTGGGGATCCCCGGGCGATCGAGCCCTTGGTTGTCGCCCTGAGGAACAACGACAAGCGCCGGGATTCTGTCGCTTCCGCGTTGGATCGACTGGGCTGGAGTCCGGAAGAGGACGAGGCCGGCGGCGCCTACTGGGCGGCCTTGAGGAAGTGGGACAAGTGCGTCGCGATCGGGGCTCCCGCCGTTGAAGCCCTCCTCGCCGTGCTGACCGAGCCGGACTACGACACACACCTGCCGGTTGCCAAGGCGCTCGGCCAGATCGGTGACCGCCGGGCGGTCGAGCCCCTCATCGCCGTCCTGTCGCGTCGGGACTGGGGACTGCCCGAGGCCGCCGCCACGGCGCTCGGCCAGATCGGTGACCGGCGGGCGGTCGAACCCCTCATTGTCTCCCTGAACGACGACGACCTGAACAGTCGGGGCGCGCGAGAGGCCGTCGCCAAGGCGCTCGGCCAGATCGGGGATCGCCGGGCGGTCGAACCTCTCGTCGCTGCGCTCTTGGACTGGCGAGTGCACAAAGACGCCGCTTGGGCGCTGAACAAGCTCGCCTGGCGTCCCGATCGCGGAGCGGCCGGAGCGGCCTACTGGGCGGCCAAGGGCAATTGGGACAGGTGTGTCTCGATCGGGGTTCCTGCCGTCGATCCCCTCATCAGGGCCTTGAACGATGGCGGCGCCGTGCGCGCGGCGGCGGCTGCGGCGATAGTTCGAAATCGGCACTCCCGCCGTCGAGCCGCTCACTGCCGCCCTCCGGGAGAGGCACCAACCGAATGTCGCTGAAGTGCTCGACAAGCTCGCCTGGAGCCCCGATCGCGGAGCGTCCGGAGCGGCCTACTGGGCGGCCAAGGGCGATTGGGACAGGTGCGCCTCGATTGGCGCTCCTGCTGTCGATTTCCTTATCGGCGCCTTCCGGTATGGGCCCACGGATGTGCGCTGCGCTGTCGCCACCTGGCTCGGCCACCTCGGGGCTGTTCAAGCAATCGAGCCCCTGATCGTCGCTCTATCGGATGAGTCGTTGACCGTGCGCAAAGCCGCGGCGGCCGGGCTGGTGAACATCTACCGATCGGGGACGATGGACGCCTCGCTGCGGGCGAAGCTGCTCGCTCAGCAGAGCGTCATCACCGCGCCGCACCACGACCACGCGGACTCATACACCGTCGGCTCGCACGAGACGCACTTCGATGGCCATGGCGACTCGGGCATCGACGTTGATTTTCCCGTCTGAGAACAACTGATCAAGAGGAGTTGTCGATGCCGCTCTTCGGACCCCCGAACGTCGCCAAGCTCGAGGCCAAGAAGGATGTCCCCGGGTTGATCAGCGCGCTTGGATACCCGAAGGACCCGGCCGTGCGACGTAGGGCCGCCGAAGCACTCGGTCGGCTCGGCGATCCCAGCAGCGTTGGTCGGCTCGTCGCTGCACTCCAGGACAACGACGTGCGCGCGCACGCCACCGGGGCTCTGATTGCCTGCGGGGGCACAAGCGTCGAGCCGCTCATCCCGGTCCTCAAGGATCAGAATCCAGACGTCCGCAAAGCAGCCGCCGTGGCCCTCGGGGCAATCAAGGATGCTCGGGCCGTCGAAGCTCTCATCGCGGCGCTTGAAGACCACGCCGCGTGCAAGGGCGCCGCCGAGGCTCTCGGGTCGATCGGGGACCCGCGGGCCGTCGGTCCGATCATCGCCTCGATGCACTCCCACCTTCTTCGCGAGGACGCGGTGGCGGCCCTTCGCCAGATCGCCGAGCCGGCCGTTGAGCCGCTCATCCGCACCCTTCGCGGGCGGACCGGGTATAAGCGCATCACGGCCGCCGTGACGCTTGGTCAGATCGGTGACCCCCGGGCCGTCGAGCCTCTCCTCGCCGCACTCGATGACAAGGACTGGGATGTGCGTAGGAGCGCAGCGAAGGCGCTGGTTGCCATGCATGGCGCCGGCCGGATCGACGAGGTCCAGCGCGCGGCCATTCTGTCAAGGCGCGATGTGCTGACCGCGCCGCGAACGCACACGTTCAAGCATTCCGATTCAACCGACCTGAACAACTGTGGCATGAACGTGCACGAAGACGCGAACAATCGCCACGTCGACGTGGGGTTCGAGGTCGAGTTCCCATGAGAAGACAGCCAACGCCACCAGCATTCGTGTCTGACTGAGGCCGGGAGGAGGATCGCGTCATGCCGCTGTTCAGGCCGCCAGATATCGAGAAGCTCAAGGCCAAGGGAGACGTCCCGGGGCTGATCAAGGTGCTGGGGTATCAGAAGGACGCATACGGCGTCATGCGCAGGGCGGCCGCCGAGACGCTCGGCCAGATCGGCGACCCGCGGGCGGTCGAGCCCCTGATCGCCGCGCTCAGGGACGACGGTGTGCGCATGGCTGCCATCGAAGCACTTGGCCAGATCCGCGACCCTCGCGCTGTCGAACCCCTTGCCGCTGCGCTCAACGACCGGGAGTATTCGTGCCGCGAGGCGGCCGCCGAGGCCCTCGGCAAGATCGGTGACCCTCGCGCCATCGAACCCCTGGTCGCCGCTCTCCGGCACACCGCGAGCCCCGCTGCCGCGGCACTCGCCCAGATCGGTGATCCTCGGGTTGTCGAACCTCTGATCGCTGCACTCGGGGACAAGGATCGGGACGTACGCAAGGTCGCCGCCACGGTACTCGGATCGATCGGCGACGCCCGGGCCGTCGAACCGCTGATCGCCGCCCTGAGCGAGATCTTCCTGCGCGAGACGGCCGCCAGGGCCCTTGGCCAGATCGGCGATACCCGCGCTGTCGAGCCGCTCGTCGCCGTTCTTGAAGACCATGGAGGCTACGCCGCCGAGGCGCTCGGCCGGATCGGCGACGCCCGGGCTGTCGAGCCTCTCCTCGCCGCTCTCGAGGACGATGACTGGGATGTGCGCCGGGACGCAGCGAGGGGGCTGGTCATCATGCATGGCACCGCCCGGATCGGCGAGGCACAGCGCGCGGCCATCTTGTCGCGGCGGACCGTCTTCACCAGTCCTCGAACGCAGCGGTTCGAGCACATCGATTCCGGCTACAAGGACAAGTGTGTTGTCGACTCACACACCGACTACGACCGCCACTTCGACGAAGGGTTTGGGGTCGAGTTTTCTTGAGCAGGCATTCGACATCCTTCGTTCGAAATCCGAGCTGAACCAGATGGAGGGCCGAGGAATGCCGCTATTCGGAGGACCGAAGGTCGACAAGCTCAAGAGCAGGCGAGACGTGCCCGAGCTGGCCAAAGTGCTGCGGTATCAGAGCGACTGGAAGGTGCGCCAGTCTGCCGCCGAGGCGCTCGGGGAACTCGGCGATGCCAGTGCCATCGGGCCGCTGGTCTATGCGCTCGGGTACGACGACAAGGAGCACGTGCGCTGGTCTGCCGCGCAGGCACTTGGCCGGATCCGCGACGTCAAGGCCCTGGAGCCCCTCCTCGAGGCCGCGACGCGGGACCCGACCATCTCCGTGCGATCGGCGTCGGCCGAAGCGATCGCCCAGATCGGCGAGCCCGCCGTGAAGCCGCTCATCGCCGTTCTGCCTCGTTCCACGGCGGCCGCACTCGATTCTCGGCCGGCTCGGAGACAAGCGGGCCGTGATGCCTCTCATCGAGGTTCTCCCGAGGCCATCGGCTATTGCCGCTCTCGGCGAGCTCGGGGATGAGCGCGCCGTGTTGCCGCTCATCGACATCCTTCGCGGCGACGACATGGCCGACATGGCCGCAGCCGCCAAATCACTTAGTCAGATCAGTGACGCCCGCGCGGTCGAGCCTCTTTATCTGTCCTTGGGGACCAGACTCACGAAGAGTTCGTGCGCTGGCGATGGGCGGTAATCGGAGCGCTCGGCGATCTCGGGGACAAGCGCGCCGTCGAGCCCCTGATCGCCCTGCTCAATGATCCAAACCGGGAAACCTCTAGTTGCAGACCATCGCCGTGGCGCTCGAAGAGCTGGGTATCCCGTCAGATCAATGGCGCGCAACGGGTGTGCCGCGTTCGGCCGACTCGCCAGCCGGCCCGAACTGACGCGGCACGAAACGGAGAAGGGATCGACATGGGACTGTTTGGACCGCCAGATGTCGCCAAGCTGAAAGCCACGGGTGACATCCCGGGCCTGGTCAAGGCGCTTGCCTACAAGGGCGACGGCTCGGTTCGCCTTGGGGCCGCCGATGCACTCATCGAGTTCCGAGATGCCCGAAGTCTGGGGCCGCTTGTCGATGCATTGAGGGACCCTGACTGGCAGGTGCGCGGAGCTGCGGCGGAGGCGCTGGGCGCCATTGGCGATGCCCGGGCCATTGAGCCCCTCCTGGGCACATTGAAGGTGAAGGACTCCGAGCAACTGGTGATCTGGTCCGTGGTGAGAGCCGTGCGCGACATCCGGGACCCCCGGGCGGTCGAGATCCTCATCGCCGCCCTGGGAGACTCCGATCCGAACGTGCGCTCATGTGCGGCCCGGGCCCTCGGTGACCACCGGAACCCCCTGGCCGTCGAAGTCCTGTGCGCCGCCCTGGGGGACTCTGACCGATCGGTGCGCATGGCAGCGGCCAAGGCTTTGGGCGAGATTTGCAGCCCCCTGGCCGTCGAAGCCCTGGGCGCCGCCCTGGGGGACTCCGAGTCGGATGTGCGGTCGCTCGCTGCAGAGGCGCTGGGCGCGATCGGCGACCGCCGGGGCGTCGAGACCCTTGCCGGCGCCCTGGGGGACCCGGACTACCACGTGCGCAGAGAAGCGGCAGAGGCCCTGGGCGCGATTGGCGATCCCCGAGCGATCGGGGCCTTCATCGTCGCCCTGGGGGACTCCGACCCCGGCGTCCGCAGGCGATCCGTCGAGTCCCTGATCGTCTTCCTCAACGATCCAGAGCGGGACGAGTCCGAGCACCAGGCCATCGCCGCGGCGCTCGAGAAGCTCGGCGTCCCGCCGGATCAATGGAAGGCGGCAGGCCTGCCGCACCCGGCCGCTCCGCCGCTTGGCCCGACCGACTGAGCACGGGGCGAAACAGGAAAGGATCCTATGGGACTGTTCGGACCGCCAGACATCGCCAAACTGAAAGCCAAGAGGGACATCGCGGGCCTCGTCAAGGCGCTCATCCACCCGAAGGATCGGAGCCTCGCCGTCCCGGCCGCTGATGCGCTCGGCGAGATCCGCGACCCGCGTGCTGTTCCGCTCCTGATCGCTGCCCTCGGGGACAAGGATTGGAAACTGCGCGCCAAGGCCGCCGAAGCGCTCGGCAAGATCGGCGACCCTCGTGCCGCACAGCCCCTCATCGCGATCCTCGCGGATAGTCAATGGGATGTGCGTTGGGTTGCCGAGAAAGCGCTGGGGCAGCTCGGCGCGGGTGCGGTCGAGCCCCTCGTCACCGCGCTCAAGGACGGTGGAGTGTATCGGGCCTCGGGCGTGCGCGGCGTTGCCGCCGAAGCACTCGGCAAGATCGGCGACCCGCGTGCCGTCGAGCCCCTCGTCGTCGCGCTCAAGGATGAGGCCTCGTACGTGCGCGGCGCTGCCGCCGAAGCACTCGGCAAGATCGCCGACCCGCGTGCCGTCGAGCCCCTCGTCGTCGCGCTCAAGGACGAAGACCTGATCGTGCACAAGAAGGCTGCCGAAGCTCTTGGTGGGATCGGCGACCCGCGTGCCGTCGAGCCCCTCGCCGTAGCGCTCGGCGACCGCGGTCGGGAGCGCGCGCAAGGAGGCTGCCGAAGCTCTTGGCAGGATCGGCGACCCGCGTGCCGTCGAGCCCCTCGTGGCGGCCCTCGCGGACCGCGACCGGGAGGTCCGCAAGGCCGCCGCACTGGCGCTGGACGGACTCGCCTGGAGTCCGGATCGGAGCGAGGCCGCCGCAGCCTATTGGGCGACCAGGGGGAATTGGGACAAGTGTGTCGAGATCGGCGCATCGGCTGTGTCGCCCCTCGTCACAGCCATGGGCCTCTCGTATGACGAGACCACGCGCCATGCTGCCGCAGGAGCGCTTGTTCAGATCGGCGACGCCGGGGCCATGGAGGCCCTTATGGCCGACATCAGGGATGTCACCCCCTTCAATCCCGTGGAAGAGACAAACACGTCCTGGAACCTATACGACGGCAAGACCTCGCCATACCGCCTCGCCGCATGGGCGCTCATTCAGATCGGACCCCCCGCGGTCCCGCCCCTTCTCGCCGCCCTCGCGGACGATGACCCTAGCGTGTGCCAGCGTGCTGTCGACACGCTCGCTCAGGTCGGGATCCCCGCCGTCGAACCTCTCGTCGCTGCCCTTGAGAACCCGAACAAGCGGGTGAGTGAGGCTGCTGCCTCCGCGCTTCGGCAACTCGACGCCCTTCCGAGTCACTGGCTCACTCCACCGTCACCACCGACAGGTCAGAACGAGACTGTGCTCGACACACAGGCAAACGAGCCTGCACATCTGCGCGGAGAGGGTGCTGGCGCCAGCCAGCCTGCACAAACCGCCGACAGCGCCGTACAAGGGCAAGCAGAGCGGACGAGGGAGACGTGCCGGATGTGTGCTTCGCAGATCGACCATTTCGGCTTCACGCAGAACGACGCGGCGCAGGTGCTCGCCTGGCGAGGTCAACCTGGTGGAACCGAGCGCCGCCAGGCGTTGATGCGAAGCGTTGGAGGAAGGTGTCCACGCTGCAGCGCCGTCTGCTGCTCGAAGTGCTACTACGACCAGAAGTTCACCTGTCGCGCGTGTCAATCGAACATACCCGAGCTCGGGGGGCCGGCAGCCGGCACCTCGTCCCCGGCGGCCTGAAGGGGGGCTCACATGCCGCTCTTCGGACCGCCAGACGTCGCCAAGCTGAAAGCCAAGGGGGATGTCCCGGGCCTGATCAAGGCCATGGACTATGCCAAGGACAGGGGAGAAGTGCGCCGGGCTGCAGTCGAGGCGCTCTGCCAGAGCCACGATGTCCGGGCGTCCGAGCCCCTCATCGTGGTCCTCGGACGCAACGACCAGCACCTTCTCCTGGCGGCCGTCGTGGCGCTCGGCCGGCTCGGCGATGCTCGGGCTGCCGAGCCTCTCACTACCGTCCTCCAGTCCTCGAAGGATGGAAACGACGTGCTTGATGCTGCCATCGAGTCACTCGGACAGATCGGCGCTCCTGCCGTCGAACCTCTCATCGCCGCCTTGAAATCCACCGCGGGCGTTGTAGTCAGCGATGTACGCCTGCGCGCCACCAAAGCTCTTGTCCGGATCGGCGGTCCTGCCGTCGAGCCGCTGGTCGTTGCTCTCGGGGATGAGAACTGGCGCGTGCGCGTGGCCGCCGCCCGGGCTCTCGGCCAGATCGACGATGCGCGATCCACCGACGCTCTCATCGCCCTGCTCAAAGACCGGGACAAGGACATGCGCCCCGAGGCTGCCGGCGCCCTCGGCCGGCGCGGGGACGCCAGGGCCATCGATGCGCTCGTCGCGACCCTCGGGGATGGGGATACCGGTCTGGCCGCAGCCGCGGCGCTGGACAGTCTCGCCTGGAGTCCCGACAACGGAACGTCCGGGGCCGCCTACTGGGCAGCCAAGGGCGAGTGGGGCAAGTGCGTCCAGATCGGGGCTTTTGCCGTCGAGCCTCTCGTCACCTCGCTCAGGAGTGAGAGCGCGGACATGCGCAAAGGCGCTATCTGGGCGCTCGCCAAGATCGGCGATGTTCAAGCCCGAGAGCCCTTGATCACCGCCCTCGAAGACCATGATCGGGGCGTGGGAATTGACGCGGCCAAGGCTCTCGACATTCTCGGCTGGAAGCCCGGCAACGACGAGGCCGGGGCCGCTTACTGGGCGGTCAAAGGCGAATGGGACAAGTGTGCCCAGATCGGCGAGCCTGCAGTCAAGTGTCTCGTTGTCGCTGCTCTTGATGACGACGAGAACACGCGCATCGCCGCCGCCATGGCGCTGGGCAAGGTCGGTGCGGTCGCGATCGGCCCCCTTGTGGCTGCTCTCGGAGACGTCGCCAGACCCATACGCGTAGCGGCTGCCGAGGCGCTCGGCATGATCGATGACGTTCGAATCTTCGACCCCCTCTTCACCGCCCTCCTCGGCAATGTACGCAGCTATGTCGATGGGGACTGGGACGTGCGCAAGGCAGCCGCCGAAGGACTGGTGGCTCTCTACCGATCAGGGAAACTGAGCGAAGCACAGAAAGCAAAGTTGCTGGCACAACGGCGCGTCATCACCGGTTCGCACCAGGACGGCTATGCCCTGTGCGGCGGCCATACCGATACGGGAAACGGCGTCTTATTCCCCATCTGAATGGGCCGGGAGAGGGCCATCGGGACACGGTCGTCGGTGTCGAGTTCCCCGTCTGACCCAGAGGAAGGTCGCGCATGCCACTCTTCGGCGGTCCGCCAAACGTCGCAAGGCTAATGGAACAGAAGGATGTAGGGGGCCTGATCAAGGCTCTGGACTACCTCAAGGACCCCAAGGTGCGCATCGCCGCAGCGACGGCGCTCGGCAAGGCCCGTGATGCCCGAGCCGTGGAGTCGCTCGTGTCAGTCCTCGAGAACAGGCCCCAGGACATAACCGGCTACATGACGCTGTGCGGCGCGGTCACCGAGGCGCTCGGCCAGATCGGCGACCCACGAGCCGTCGAGCCGCTTGCGGTCTTCGCCGACAGGGGTTCGTCCGAGCGCGAATCCAGCATCCAGGCGCTCGGGGCGATCGGTGGCCCGCGCGCCGTCGACCTCCTCGTCGATGATCTCAGGTGCCGACAGGCGAGCGCGCGCAAGGCCGCCGCCGAAGCGCTGCACGAGCTTGCCTGGAGCCCAGCTGACGACGAGAGCGCTGCCGCCTACTGGGGCGCCAAGCGCGACTGGGGCAGATGCGCCAAGTTCGGCTCATCGGCTGTTGAACCACTTCTCCTCGCCCTGAACGATGGCGACCGCGGGACGCGCGAGCAGGCCGCCGCCGCGCTCGGGAAGATCGGTGATCCGCGGGCCGTGGTGCCGCTGATCGAGGAGTTCAAGGAGCCGCCGGTGTGGGACTACCGCAACGACGCGTCGGCCGCTGCAGCCAGGGCACTGTGCGCGATCGGCGCTCCGGCCGTCGACCCCCTCATCGAGGCTCTGAAGGACCGGGACAGTCATCGGCGCCGGGGTGTCGCATCCGTGCTCGGCGCGATCGGTGATCCGCGGGCCGTCGAGCCGCTGATCGCGGCCCTCGAACCAGGCGGAGCGTTCCAGCTGTCGAACGTGCGCTCGGCGATCATCAATGCCCTCGGCGCGATCGGCGATGCTCGCGCCGTCGAGCCGCTCCTGGTCGCCATGGAGGACGAGTCCAGGGAAATCCGCCAGGCCGCCGCCAAGGCGCTGGTGGTCATCTATCGATCGGGGAAGGTGAGCGAAGCACAGGCAGCAACGGTGCTGGCACAGCGGGAGGCCATCACTACATCGCACGCTGACCGCAACTACGGCTGCCCGATGGAGCACGCGGATGCAGGGATCGGAGTTGACTTCCCTGTCTAGAGCTCCGAGCTCCGGACCAGATGGCCTCCTCCCGGGTGCGCCGCTGATTGCGCCGCGCCTCTCTGCCAGGATTCGGTGAGCGCGCGGCCGCGCATCGTCCTGACCGGCGGGCCAGGCGGCGGCAAGTCGACCCTGATCGAAGAGTTGCGGGTCGATCCGGCCTGGGCGGATCGCTTCGTGGCTTGGCCCGAGACCGTGTCGTTCGCCCGGATCGCCGGCATCCCACCCACCGAGAAGCTCTTCGAGCGCGTGGTCGTCAACCTCGCGACGGCGCTCGAGGACGCCCTGGATCGCGCGCTCGATCCCGCGGATCGCCGCGTCATCCTGTGCCACCGCGGCAGCCTCGATGCCCTGGCCTTCTGGCGTCAGCGTGGCTGGTCGCCGGAGGAGTTCTTTGAGTTCACCGGGACGACCCGCGACGGCCACTACGCGCGGTATGCCGGCGTGATCCACCTTGTCACCGCGGCGGACGGCGCGTCCGATGCCTACGCGCGCTGGCCGGACGCCCACCGCCCCGAGAGCCCGGCCGAGGCGATCACCCTGGACGACTGGCTCGCTGAGGCCTGGGGCGGCCACCCCTGCTATCGCCGCATCGACAATGTCGGACACGACTGGGCCGCCAAGTCGCTGGCGGCGCGCGCCGCGCTGGCGGAGATGGGTTGGGCCTGACGGGGCAATGAGACATCGTCACGACCATAGGCGATCGAACCCGACTGGTACCCAGGGGACCACGTCGAGCCTCGCGCCACGGACCGGCCCGATCACCGTCGGGCGTCGATAATCGGGGGGCGGGCGGCGACGGCCGCCGTCGGCCGAGAGAGGCAGTGAGATGGGTCTCGACACCTACGCGTCGCGGAGCCCGGACGAGGTCGAGCTCACCGCCGAGGACGAGCGGGCATTCACGCAGGCCGCGATCGAGCTGTGCGGTGGGTTCTGGTCGGGCGTCGGCGACCACGCCTCTTTTCGTGGCAAGGTCTACGTCGCCGTCGTCGATCGCGTGGCCGGCGCGAGCCTCCTCGCGGAGTGGATCCCGCCCGAGGAGGTGCGCGGCATCGCCGCCGCCTTCGAGCGCTGCGACCCGGAGTGGGTGGTCGAGGAGTCCCAGGGGGACGCCTACCCGGTCACGGGGCTGGAGGTCCTCGAGCTTCGCCGGTTCTTCCGCGTCTGCGCGGACCGCCGGCTGGGCCTCATCGGCTGGTCCTAGGACATCGGCCGGGATTGCAGGAGCTCCTCTGGGCAGCCTGAGTCCTCACGCGCCAGGGAGCGCCGATAAACCGTCCACCGCCCCGAGCGCTGGGACCTTCGACCCACAGCCGTGGCATTCATCCGACGTCGTTCTCCAGCATGATCGGCCCATTGCGATCAACCGACATCGTCTCGCCACCACAGACGATGACTTGCACGATTCCGCTCGTCTCGATCGTGATCGGGGAGCGGTTGGCCACAACGCTCGGCGGCGGCACGATGGAGCCTGCCAGCCTCGCCGTCGCCCAACCTCCTCGCCGTCGAGTGTCTGAAGCAGGTCACGGCTGGTGTCCAGGGCGCTCTGCGAGTCGCCCGCCCGCTCGTTGAATCGGTTAGGTGTCGTCCGAGTAGCCGCAAGCGATAGCAGTTATCAGCTCTCAGGTCGTTATCGTCTCTCTACCACAGACGATAACTTGGGCCGTTTCGCTCGACTCGATCGTGATCGGGGAGCGGTTGGCCACAACGCTCAGCGGCGTCTACATGCCATTCAGACGCTCTCCCAGCTGAGCTATAGCCCCACGGTTTCGCGCTCTGTAGAGCTGCTTCTTGAGCGAAGGGGAGTCTAGCACGGCCAAAACGGCCGGGCCGATGGCAGGGATCTGGGCCATGGCGCCCGGAGAGACGACGACTGCGGCGAAACCGGAGGTTCGGCGCGACGCGGCGCCGCCGATCAGCACCTCTGGACGGCCCCGGTGGTCCCGGCGACCAGGCTCGGGCGACCAAGCTCAAGCAGGGCGTCAACCAAACGAGCTGCTCGCCCTTGTGCATCAGTCGGGCGCCGCTGGTATGGGTGGACCGGGCTTGCTACCTGTGTCCTACCGGTGGTAGCATCGAAGGATGAAGGTCAGTGTCAGCCTTCCGGGCGAAGACGTTCAATTCCTCGATGAATACGCCAGGGAGCAGGGGCTCGAATCGCGATCGGCCGCGCTCCATCGAGCGGTTCGGCTGCTCCGCACGGCTGAATTGAGCGGGATGTACGAGGCGGCGTGGGAGGAATGGGCCGCTCAGGACGATGGCACCCTCTGGGAATCGACGACCGGCGACGGGCTCAAATCGTGATGCGGCGCGGCGACATCCATTCAGTCGATCTCGATCCTGCCCGTGGATCCGAGGCAAACAAGAGCCGGCCCGCGGTGATCGTCAGCAACGACGCAGCCAACGGGACAGCCGGGCGACTAGGTCGCGGCGTCATCACCGTGGTTCCCGTGACATCGAACATTCAACGCGTCTTCCCGTTTCAGGTGCTGCTTCCGGCCGCGGCGACGGGGCTCGATCGCGACTCCAAGGCACAGGCTGAGCAGGTCCGATCGATCGCCGTGGAGCGGGTGGGTGACCGGCTGGGGGTCGTCCCTCAGGCGATCATGCTCGACATCGACGAAGCTCTGCGCCTGCATCTGGCCCTGTAACCCGACTGCTGTCCTGGGAAGAGAGTTCGGTGTCCTCCGTTCGGGTCGGCCTGCCGGATTGAGGGACGATTCCGGATCCGGCCATCCAACTCGTGATCCGAATGGCCGTCGGCGAGGATCTCGAAGGGATCGTGATGAACGACGAGCGGTTGATCGATGCGGCGAGGTTGCTGGGGCTCTCGACGACCACCCAGCGATGATGAGCAGCCTCCTCACCCGTTCGTCCGCCCGCTACGATCGGGCCATGCCCATCGACCTCTTGATCCGGGGCGGCACCCTCATCGACGGCTCCGTTGGATCCGGTGCCCGCGGCCGCCCGGCCCGCAACAGCATCACCCGTCGGTGGATCGGCACCGGCCGGCGCGTGGGACGGGACGCGTGATCCGCCCGCCGCGCGCGGTGGACGGGGTCACGGAGCAGGCTGCGGTCCTGCGCTCGCGCGACGGCGACATCCCTTACACCCTGCGCCGATCGCCGGCCGCCCGCCGCCTGCGGGTCACGATCCACCCGGAGCGGGGCGTCGTGGTGACGATGCCGCCCGTGTCGGTCCGCGGTTGGGGCCGGACGGACGGGATGATCGAGGGCTTCCTGCGCGAGCGCGAGCCGTGGATACGCCGCCACCTGGGGCGGCAGGCCGCCGTACGGGCGGCGCTCGACGGGCGCCCCGCCCTGGACGACGGGCGCGTCATCCCATATCGCGGCGTTCCGCACCGGGTCCGCGTCGTCGCGGCGCCACCCGGGACGCGCTCGTCACAGGTCTCGCGCGTCGGCGGCGACGACGGCGACGAGCTGGTAGTGGGGCGGGTGGCACGGGACGGGCGCCCCACGGACCGGATCCTCGAGGCCTGGCTGCGGGACCGCGCCCGGGCCGCGTTGCTGGCGGCCATGGACGACCACGCCACTGCCCTGGGCGTGACGCCCACGTCGGTCACGATCCGGGACACGACCAGCCGCTGGGGGAGCTGCTCGCGACGTGGCGCCCTCTCCTTCGGCTGGCGACTGGTGCTCGCGCCCCCGGGGGCCCTGGAGGCCGTCGCCGCGCACGAGCTCTGCCACCTGCGCGTGTTCGGGCACGGGCCGCGGTTCTGGGCGCTGCTCGAGACGCGGATCCCCGACTACGCGGCCTGGCGCCGGTGGCTCCGACGCCACGGCCCGGAGCTGCACGCGGCGCTGGACTGACGGAGCGAAATTCTCCGCCGCCACGGGTGACATCCGGGCCGGCTCGAGCGTCACAGGACTGCCCGGACCCGCCGGATCCGTCAGCCCCCACCCTCGAGGTCCCATGTCGCCGCGCGTCGCTCCCGTCCTCGCCGCCTCGCTCGCCCTCGTCGTCGTCGCCGCGTGCGGCGCATCTGTTCCCCCTCCGTCCGCCGTCCCGGTGACCGCCGTCCCGGTGCCGGTTGCGCCGACCCGGGTCCCCTCGCTGGGGTCGGTGGTATCGACCGCGCCTGCCATCACGACCGCGCCTGCCATTACGATCGCGCCCGCCATCACCACCGCGCCGGTCGCCACCGCATCGCCGGATGCCGGCAACGTGGACGGCGCCGCCAGCGGTCCCGAGCTCACGATCGAGATGGTGCGCGGGGACACCATCCGGGCGACACTCGACGACCCATCCGCGAAGGCCTGGCGCCTGGTCGTGGCCGGGGTCGGCAAGCAGGCCCGTGACCGATGGGAGATCCTGGTCGAGACGGGCGACGTGGCCCCAGTGATCACTGCGACCGAGGTCCGGGACGGTCACACCGTGGACGTGATGGACCTGTCCGGGTTCGCCGACGGGACCGCGGCCGCGGGTGGGTGCCACAGCACGCTGCCGGTCTGCCTCTCGTCGGACGGGTTCCGCCTGCCCCAGGATGGCGACGGCCGGTTCTCGGTGCAGCTGGTGCTGCCCGAGCCGGGCACGCCGCTCTCGATCACCGGGGGCACGGCGGCCTGGCCGGGCGAGCCGTTCGTGCTGGGTCCCTGGACGGACACCGAGCCGTTCCCCTGGAGCGGGGCCAGCTGACGCACGGTCCGGCGACACGTTTGGCCCCAGACGATGGCCGCTAGCCCGAGGACGCCTCCACCCCGGACCTGACTCTCCTGTCGGCGGGCGACCGGCACTTCCTGCTGGTCGTCTCCATCGTGGCTGCGGCTGCCGCCGGCAGGCCGACCACGACGAGCCGACGGGCGCGACGTCTCACCCGAAACCAAGGTGGACGAGGTCGAGACCGAGCACACCACCACAGACCAGGATCGTGGTCCACAGGATCGCTCCGGCCGCCATCCATACCATGAGCCGGCGCCGTGGCGCCCCGAGCACGAGCCCGATGGCGGTGCCCATCGGTGGGGCGAAGACGAGCGGCGAGGCCAGCCCCCAGCCGATGACCCCGTAGCGGACCCAGATCCCGTAGAGGCGCCCGCGACCGGCGAGGACAGCGCCGCCGCGGCGCCGGACGAGCCAGGCGCGCAACGCGTCTCCGGCGTAGGCCACGACCGTCACGCTCAGCAGCGATCCGGCGACCGTTGCCAGCCAGAGCACCGGCGGTGGCACGCCGAGCGCGAGGCCGGCGGGCACCGCGAACCAGATCTCGATGGTGGCGAGGCCGAGGACGGTGAGAACGGGCAACGTGGCTCCCGGGCCATCCTCCACGGCAGTGCTCCCCCCGCGGCGCAGGGACATCCGATCGCGGGGGGCCCGTCGTGGGTATCCAGTTCGCGAATAATAGTCGGGCCGCCGGCTGGGGCGTCTGGTCGCCTGCCACCCAGCCGGCCAGTTCAGGCCGGGCGATCAGACGGGGGCTGCATGAATCTGCCGGTCGCCACCGGGCTTGGACGCCGTGGGGCGGCCGGCGCGCTCCTCGCGGGCGGGTCGGTGGCGGGCTGGTGGATCGGCGGCCTGTCGACCCGCCGCGTGGCGGTGGCCGCGCTGGGCGTCGCCCTGCCGGGAACGGTGGCGCTCTCGTGGGCCGCCCGGCGCGCGATCACCGCCGGGAAGGCGAGCGCACCGACCGTCCTTCCGTCGTTCGGTGACCCCGCGGCCGCTCGCTCCACCTGCGCCGCAACAGGCGGAGGGCTGGCGATCACGGTCCTGGTCCCCGCGCGGGACGAGGTGGCGCATATCCCGGACCTGCTCCATGACCTCGGGCGCCAGGACCTCGCGGCGAGGGGCGAGCCTCTCCGGCTCGGGGTCGTGGTCATCGACGACCGGTCGGTCGACGATACCGGAGCCGCCGCGGAGGCCGCGATCCGTGATGCCGGGCTCGACGGCCGGGTGATCCGACGCGAAGGGCCGGGAGGCGCCAAGGGGGACGCGTTGGGTGACGTGCCCGTCGACGTCATTGGGGATCCGCTGTTGATCGTGGTGCTCGACGCCGACGCGCGGGTGGCTCCGGGCTTCCTCGGTCGCGTGGCCGAGTGCGGCCGGACCGGGGCTGCGGCCTTCACCGTTCGCCGCCGCGTCCTCGAGGCGGACCGCTCCCCGCTCGCGCGACTCCAGGACGACGAGCAGGCACTCGACGCGTGGATCCTTGCGGGGCGGATCGGCCTCGGCAGCGCCGGCGAGCTCCGTGGCAACGGGATGGTGCTGACGCCAGGGGCGCTGGCCGCCGTCGGCGGCTGGCCGGCGGGCGTCCTCACCGAGGACCTCGAACTCTCCACCGCGCTTCTTGCCGCGGGGATCCCCGTCGGCTGGGAGGGAGCCGCGGCGGTCGAGGAGACCGCGGCCGGGACCTTGGCCGCTCTCGCCAGTCAGCGGCTCCGCTGGTCGGAGGGCTCGGCCCGGCGCTTCCTCGCCCAGCTGCCCCGAGCTCTCGTGAGTCGTCGTGCCCCGTTTCCCGCCAAGCTCGACCTCGCGCTCTACGCGGGCCAGCTGGCCCTGCCGCCCGTCATCCTGGGCACCGCGGCGCGGGCGATCGGCCGCGGCCGGCCGGGGCCGCTGGCGGCCCTCGTCGGTGTGTACGTCGCGGTGGGCGGCCTCCTTGCCTGGCAAGCGATCGGGGTGCTCCATCACGGCGTGAGCCCCGGACCGAGGGTCGTGCGTGCCCTCGCGGTCGGGGCGTTCTCCATGCACTGGCTCGTCGCGGTCCCGGCCGGCCTGGCGCGGATCGCGTTCGGTCCCGGGACGGTGACGTTCCGGCCGACACGGGACCGGCTCACGCCCCGCTGACCGCGCGCCGAGCCTCCGGCCTCAGCGCCGGACGGTGGTCGAGAAGCCTGCCGCGATGGCCGCCCGACCGGCCACGAGCAGTGAGCCGCCGGGCCCGGCCAGATGAAGACGGAGCAAGGCCAGGGCGAAGACGGGCAGATGCCAGGTGTGCTGGACCGCCCCGTAGCGCGGCTCCCAGCGCGGGTCGAACTTGCGCTTGAAGAACGCCAGGCCCTCGACGTCGTACCAGCGCCTGACGAGGCGCGCGCCGGTCGCCAGCATTCGTTCGATTGCATCGGCGCTGTGGGGGTCGAGCCCCGCCAGCGGTGCCAGGCCGAGCGAGAGCGTGACCTCTCCCGCCGCCCGCAGCCCGAGCGCGGCCTCGGCCACGCAGGACTCGAGTGCGCCGGGGATGGACCCGGGCGCCCGGCGAATGAGGTCGAGCACCCAGGCGCCGGCCGCGTCCGTCCGGCGGAACGTCGCGAACGCGATCGGCTCACCGGACGGGTCGACGGCCACCGCGACGCCCACCGAGGCGAGGTCCGCGAGCGCGAACTGCCCGATCGTGAACGTCAGCTTTGGGCCGGCATGCGCCTGCCACGCCTCGTCGAGCGCGACAAGACCCGGCCCGCAGAGCTCGAGATCGGCGGGCGGCACCCCATCCCGGAACCAGCTCACGACCACCCCGCCCCGCTTCGCGCGCGTCACCGTGTGGCGGAGGTTCGCCCGGCGCGATCCCTCCAGGCCGAACGCCTCGAGATCGATGATCGCCTCCTGGCCGACCCGGAACGGACGAAGCCCGGACGCGACCAGGGTGTGCCGGCTCGAGGCGGAGGCCTGGTAGACCGTCGGCACCTCGTCGTTCTGGACGCAGCGCTCGATGAACTCCGCGAACGCGGCCTCCGCCGACCGGGGCGGCCCGATCGGGTCGCCGAGGACCACCGCCGTTCGACCGGCGCGGCCGTACACGACGAGTCCATGGCCGTCGCTGCCCAGGAACGGCTCCGTCCCCTCGCCGAACTGGAACGGCGTGAGCGCGCCGGCCGCGTGCAGCCGGCCGAGCTCCAGCGCATGCGCCCGCTCGACCGGCCCGCTGCGACGATCGACGACCGCCCGCAGGAGCGCGATCGCGGCAATCGCCAGGAGGATCCGGGCCGCGAGCGCGAGGCCGTCGATGAGGACACTTCCACCCAGGGCGGCGAGGCCCGTCGGGTCGCTGAACGAGAGCCAGGAGGTGACCGTGTCCAGCACGGCCTTCGCCTGCCCGGTCACCTGGTCGACCAGGATCGCCTCGGCGATCACCAGCCCGGCACCCAGGCCCAGGGCGAGTCCGACCAGCGGCAGCAGCGAGCTCTGGGTTCCGGCTCGATAGCGGACCCGGTTGGCGACCAGCGACAGGAGGCAGATCGCCGCGACCGTCGCGGCGATGGTGTGACCGAGCACTACCAGCTGGAGGATCAGCGCCGAGCTGAAGATGGCGATCGCGATGTACCACGCGACCTTCTTGCCCCGTGACAATCCGATTGCCAGGGCGAGCAGGGCGACGGCGGAAACCAGCGCGTCCTGCCCGTCGAAGGTGGCCGGATCGATGGGCAGGATGGCGCCCGCCGGTTCCAGGAGGACGCCGCCGATACCGAGCGCGGCCAGCAGGGCGATGACGGCGGCGACGGCCGACGCTCCCGCCGGCAGCAGCCTCAGGGTTCCCTGCCCCGTCGACGGTCCCAGACGGGAGCGGCGAGCGCGCGGCGCCTTCCCAGGTCCAGGTCCGGGTTCGGGCCCCTCTCCCACCTCACCCTCCACCGATCGGCACGCCCAGCTGGAGCTGCCTCTGCGAGATCATCGGTAGCACGATCGGGAGCGTGGTCCGGACCACGCTCCACGAGTGCGCGTTCGTGATGGGGAAGGTGGCGGACGGCACGCCGCTGGCCTGGAGCGTGCTCGCGAAGGAGGCGAGCTGCTGCCCGTACGGGTTCGCGGTCGGATCCGCGGTCATGACCATGAACAGCTTCGACCGGACGTCCTGCGGGATCGTCGACACCACGTCGAGTGGCGAGAATGCCTGGATCAGCGCCGGGTCACGGTTGAAGGGCTTCCACGCGTTCGACGTGGAGGGAGAGTCCAGGCCGGCCTCGTAGTAGCCGGTCAGCGAGACGGCCTGACCGAAGACATCCGGGTGGCGGAACATCAACGCCGCCGCGCAGTAGCCGCCCTGCGAGTAGCCGAGGAGCGAGCGGGCGGCCGCCTCGGGGATTGTTGGGTAGTTGGCATCGATATAGGGCACCACCGTCGTGGCCATGTAGCGGTCGAACCACTCGGTGCCATCGAACGAGTCGGCGCACTCGCTGTCGGGGTACGGCCCGCCGTTCGACCCCGCGAACACGAAGATCTGGGGAGGGATCGTGCCCGAGGTGATGAGCGAATCGAGCACGGACGTCAGCTGCATCGACGAATCCCAGTGCTGGAGCGTCATGGGCGCCTGGTAGACGACCGGATAGCGAACCCCGGGCTCCGGATACCCCGGCGGCAGGTAGATGTCGACCGGTGCGGTGCTGGTCCCGCCCGTCCATGGCGCGGGCAGCGAGACGGACACGATCTTGCTCGGCCCCGTCGGGGGATGAGCAGCCCACGGTGTCGCCGATGACAGCGCTCCCTCCGTCACGAGGGATCCGGGGAGGGGCCCGGGGACCATGCCGGACCCGGCGGAGGGCGCCGGTGATGATCCCGGGCGGGCGCTTCCCGATCCCGGGCGGGAGCTGGCCGCGGCGTGGCTGGTCGCGTCGGGGGTCGGCGGGGGCGTCGATGGACCGCCGGCCAGTCCTCCCTGGGGGGGCGCCCCGGCCAGCATGTGGACGTCCGGGCTGTAGTTGACGAGGTCGCCGAACACCGACAGCACCACGACGGCCACGAGGATCGCCGCGCCGGTGGCGAGGACTCGCAGGATCGCCCGGCCGGGCGGGCGTCTCCCGGTTGATGCGTCGCGGATCGTCCGACCGGCCGGCCGGAGGGCTTCCCGGACCGCCAGGGCCAGGTGGCTCGCGGCCCAGCAGAAGGCGAGCGTGGACAGGACCAGCGTGGCGACCGTGAGCGCCCAACCGACCGGATCGAACCGGCCGGCCGGACCGCTGACGGCGAGTGCGGTTGTGGTCTCCGACCAGAACGTCGTCACGTAGAGCACGCCGGACACGATGGCCCCGGCGATCACGGGCGCGAGCCCCTCCCCGGTCAGCAGGCTGCCTGTCGCGGCCACGAGCGATCCGATGGTCAGGGCCGAGATGAGGGCCGCCCGGTCCGCGTCGAACCCCATCTCCACGAGCGTGGCGTCGAAGCCGTCGAGGACGTGGAAGAGCTGGACGACGACCAGCACGACGACGGCCACGGCGACGGCGCCGAATGCCGCGATCCGCGGCCTGCGAGGACGCTCTGCTGGCTGAGCAGGACCTGTGGGCTCGTCCATCGCACCCCGGGGAACCATGCGCGTGTCGCACCGAGCCTGATGCCGCGACTTGAGGCCGTGCTCGAGGAGGATCGCCTGTTGGGCGGGATTATAGCGAGCCGGGCCTCCTCGACCACCACCGATTCCTGGCCGCCGCCAGGGTGGAGCCGAAGCCGCGGGGGCCGTGATGGCGGTGGTTTCGCCGCCGGTCCAGACGCCGATCCCCGGCCCGAGCGGAGTCCCCGCCGGCGGTCGACGATGGCGCTTGCAGCGTGGCCTGGCGGGCGTCATCAGCCGCCGGGTCCCCGCCGCGGATGCAGCCTTGTCGCAGGAGCGCTATCGTCCGGCGATCGTGAGCACCGAGTCAAGGCTGGTGAACTTGCCCACCTCGAGGCACCACCTCCGCCATCCCCGCTCCCGCATTTGAGTCGGGCATCGCGCCTTCGGCGCCAGCTGGTCGCCGGCCTCTCGCTTGCCCTCCTCGCCGGGTGCGCCCAGCTGCCGACGCCCGCTCCTGCGAGCCAGCAGCTCCCGATGCCGTCCGTGGCCACGCCGGCGATCGGGCCGTCGGCGGCCGCGAGCGCCGCTCCCACGCCCGGGACAACGACCGGTCCAACCGCGTCTCCGGGGCTCACCCGCATGCCGCGACCGAGCATCAGCCCGACGTCGGAGGTCAAGACGACCTTGCGGGTGCCCTATACACCTGCGATCGCCTGCGCCAAGCCGGCTGGAACGACATGTCGCCTGACGATGGACATCGTCCGCCCGTCCGACACAGGACCCTGGCCGGTCTTCGTCCTGCTGCCGGGCGGCCCTGCGAGCCCCGACCGGGACGACTACCTTCTTCCGGTCGCGACGGCGCTCGCCCAGCGGGGGGCCGTGGTGATGGTGGCCGAGTGGCGCCAGGCCGCGGACTTCGCCGGCGGCTATCCGACATCGTTCCAGGACGCCGCCTGCGCGGTCGGTGTCGCGCGGGCTGTGGCACGGCGATATGGCGGCGACCCGGAGGACCTCACGCTCGTCGGGCACTCGCTCGGTGGCTGGGCGGGCGCCGTCATCAGCCTCACCGCGGTGCCGATGCGCCCGGCGCCCGGCACGTGCAACCCAACCGCGGGATCGCTCCGGCCGGATGCGTTCGTCGACCTCGACGGCGCGACCGACGAGCCGGCCACGATGGAGGACGGGGCGGCGTACGTCGCGGCGTTCTTCGGCGGAACCAGGGACCAGCAGCCGGCCGCGTATGCGGCCGCCGACGCGCTGGCCATCCTCGCGTCCCACCCCGCGGGCGACGACCCGCTCCCGATCCTGCTCGTCCACGGCAAGGCCGACACCGTCGTCTCGCCATCGGTCTCGAAGGGCCTGCACGCGGCCCTCCGGGCGGCGGGCTATGCCAACCGGCTCCTGCTCGTTGCCGGCGGCCATTCTGCGGCACTGACCTCCCCGACCGTGGTGACCGCCATCACGTCCCTGCTCCACTGACCTTTGCGGGCAATTGCGCCGTTCGGCCCCTCGGTGACAGGCAGCGCGACTCTCCGGGCCGTGTTCTGGCCCAGTCCACGCTCAGAGGAGACTGGTGGGCCGGGGCAGAATCGAACTGCCACAGCCGAAGGCGAGGGTTTTACAGACCCTTGGGCTCACCACCTGCCCGACCGACCCACGGATGGTGGAGATGAGGGGACTCGAACCCCTGGCCTCCGCGATGCGAACGCGGCGCTCTCCCAGCTGAGCTACATCCCCACGGGAGCCGCACCCGATGAATCGGGTGGACGGCCGGGAAGTGTAGCACGCGACCCCGTCCTCCCTCGTCCCTCTGTCCCTGCCCCGTCCCTCTCTCTCGTTGCTCAGTGATCCTGCAGGGTCAACTGGCCAGTGATCCTGGGACCCTTGACTGTTAGAACAGATGTTCTATTATTGGACGTCCGATGGCTCGCACATCCGACGTCTCCGAGGCTCTCGCCACGCTCCAGGCACGCTGGGGTGCGGCCGCTCCGCGCCGCGGGAGCGAGCTTGTCGGGACGATCGAGGGTTCGCTCGCCCGGGCGCCGATGCCGCTCGAGACGCCATCCGGCGGCGAAGCGGCAACCCCGGTCATCGCGGCAACCCCCGTCATCGCGGCCCCCGCACCATCCTCCCCAGCCACCCGGACCCGTCCCGGTGTCCCCACCGCGGACCCGGACGGGCGCGTCGTCTCCACGGGGTTCGCCGCGCTGGACGCCGTCCTGGGCACGGGCGGGCTGCCTCGTTCCGCCGCGGTCGCGCTGCGTGGGGATGCGTCCTCGGGCAAGACCACGGTGGCACTGCGGGTGGCCGCGGAGGCGCAGGCGGGCGGGGCGATCGTGGCGTGGCTGGACCTGGCCCGTGCGTTCGACCCGGTGGAGGCCGTCGCGCGCGGGATCAGCCCGGAGTGGCTCGTGGTCCTGACGCCGGAGGATCTCGAGGAGGCGATCGCGCTGGCCGGGTCGCTGCTCGCGGCCCGGACCGTTGACCTGCTGGTCCTGGACCTGCCGGACGGACGGGACCCCGCGGTTGCCGGGAAACGGGTGGGGGACCGGCTGGGCCGGCTTGCGGCGCTGGCCAGGCGCGCCGGGACGCTGCTCGTCGTGCTGGAGCCGGACGCACTGGGCCGGACGCTTGCCACGGCCGTGGAGGAGGCGAGCGGCCTGCGGCTGGAGCTGCGGCGATCGGGCTGGATCCGCCTCGGGCGGGACGTCGTGGGGCAGCACAGCGAGGTCACCGTCGCGCGTAACCGCTATGGGCCACCCGGCCGTCGCGCGGCCCTCGAGATCCTGTATGCGGAGGGCGGCCCCAGGGATGCCTGCCTGCGCCGGCCGGGGCTCCTGGCCGGGCTTCTCGCACCGCCGGCCCCGGCCGGGCTTCTCGCACCGCCTGCGACCGCCGGGCTCAGGGCCCCCATCGCGCCACCGGGGATCGCCGTGGCGGGTGGATCGCCGGCTGCCCCGGCCCCACCACCCGCCCCGACGCTCTCCGCCGATCGGAAAGGCCCCCACCTAGCGACCGATCCCCATGCGCCTGCTGTACCTGCTCTGGCCGCACCTGCCCCTCCGCCTGGCGAGGAGCCGGGTGGAGGCGTCCCCGAACGCGGAGGCGTCCCCGAACGCGGACGGCACCATCTCCGGCTCCTGGCCCCGCGGCCCGATCATCCTCGGCGGACAGCCTTGGACGGACGGGCTGGTGGTGGACGCGGATCCGCTCGCACGAGCGCTCGGCATCCGGCGGGGGATCCCGCTCGGGACGGCCCACCGACTGGCACCCGAGGCGACCTTTCTCGGCCTCGCGCCTGACGCGGACCGCGATGCGCTCGAGGCTGCCTGCGAGCTCCTCGCCGCGTTCAGCCCGGGGATCGCCGCCTCCAGCGACGTCCGGGACCCGTCGTTCGGGCGGATCGTCGTCCACGCCGACGGGCTGACGCGCCTGTGGGGCGTGGAGGAGCAGCTGGTCGCCCGCATGACCGAAGCCCTGGCGCCCATCCTCCCGGGGCCGCCGCGGGCCGGGATCGCCGGGACGGGCTTCGCCGCGGGCGTCGCCGCTGCGCACGGCCACGAGGGCGCGCCGCCGCTCGTCGTCCCGCCCGGCGACGACGAGCGCTTCCTCGCCCCATACCCCGCCCGCCTCCTCACGCGGGACGCGGACATCCGGGCGCGCCTCGCCCGGTTCGGGCTGCGGACGATCGGGTCCGTGGCGGAGCTCCCGCGGTCGGCGGTGATCGCACGGTTCGGGGATGAGGGAGCCAGGCTCCACGCGCGGGCCCGTGGTGAGGAGACGGAACGCTTCTGCCCGCGCCGCGCGCCCGAGCGGATGGCCCTAGGTTTGCCGCTGGACCCGCCGGTGGAGGGCCTGGACGCGCTGCGCTTCGTGCTCCACCGGCTGGCGTCCACGCTGGGCGACCAGCTGGCGGCGAGGGGCCAGGCCGCGGGGCTCGCCCACCTCGCGGTGACGCACGATCTCGCGTTCGCCCGGCGCGGGACACCGGACGGGTTCCGTCTCGAGCAGCGCTTTCCGGAGCCCACCGCCGACCCCCGGGCGATCGAGCGGCTGCTCTTCGCCCGTCTCGAGCAGGCTCCTCCGCCGGCCGCCGTCGCGCGGCTGGAGCTGGAGCTGGGCCTGGTGGACGCGGCACGGGGCCAGCAGCTGCCGCTGTTCACGCCCCAGGCCGCTCACGATGCGCGGCTCGCGTGGCAGCTGGCACGGCTCGCGATCTCGTTCGGGGCCGACCGGGTGCGCCGGGTGGAGATCGCCGATCCGGAGGCACCGCTGGCCGAGGCGCGCTCGCGCTGGAGGCCGGTGGCGGGTGAGACGGTGGCGGGTGGGGACGGCGGGATGGGCGCGAGGATGCCGTCCGAAAGGGGCCGTCGATGACACGCCTGTTGCGCGAGCACCCGGCCATCGACGCGGACCTGGACGCCGAGGGGCGGCTGGTCGCGATCCGCTGGAACGGCCGCAGGGAGGCGGTCGAGGTCTGCAACCACTGGCGCGTGGAGGAGTCGTGGTGGCGGGACCCGATCGCCCGGGACTACTTCAAGGTGGTGGGCCGGAGCTGGCTCGCCCTCGTGTACCGGGACCGGATCGCCGGCACGTGGCACCTCGAGCGACTCTACGACTGAAGCAGCGCCTGCGAGGGTGGCGGCGACCGGACGGAACGTCTGGCCCCTGGCTGTCAGCGGACGGCGGGGGACCCGATGGCGATCGAGACGACGAGCAGCACGACGAACACGCCAAGCACCAGGACGAGCGCGCCCAGGTCACGCGGTCGAGTCGTCTGCACCGACGGTCCCCCATCCATGACCGGGATCTCCACCCGGTCGCCGGTTCCAATGACGCCGCGGACCCTCCCGATGTTGCGCACAGCCCGCAAACGAGGTTCGCGAAGCCGAATCAAGCCGGGAGGCCGGCGACGACGAGCAGCACCACCAACACCAGCAGGACCACGGTGAGCGCCCCTGCCCCGACCATGTCGCTCGTCTTCGGCTCCATGCGCCCTCGATCTCCCTTCGCTCCGACTCAGCCCCCGCCGCCGACGCAGCCGGCGGCGACGAGCACGGTGATCATCGTCGATCCGCCCTCGGGCCGGAACGTCAGGCGGATGCGGCACTCCGGCAGGTCGCCCTGCACGTCCAGGACCCGCGACCCGTCCTCGAGCGGCGAGCTGAGGTCGAGCGTGCTCGCGCCGGTGGCCTCCAGGGCGTCCTGGTACCAGGTTGCCACCTCCTCCACGCCGGCCGGGGTGATGAACGCACCCGAAACGGGTGTGGCCGGCGGGTCCGCGACGGCGGCATCCGGGAAGACGGGGAAGCCGTCGGGGAGGACGTCGGTGATCTCGCCCCAGTCGGTCTGGGTCGTCGGGATCAACGTGGCGGGCGGTTCGACCTGTCCGCCCGGCTCCGTCGCACCGGGCGTCTCGCCGCCCGGGACCGCGGTGGGCTCGGGCTGGGTGGCCGGCGCCTTCGTCGGCGTGGCGGTCGCAGCCGGCGCGGGCGAGGCCGCGGGTGCAGATCCGCCGCACGCCGCGATGGCGAGCGCGAGACCGAGGACGAGAGGGGGCAGGAAGGGCCGGGCGCCGGGGAGGGATCGCATGATGCCATCGTAACCGGCGATCGATGCCGGACGAGAAGACGGTCCCCGGCGCGAGGGCCGGACCCGGTCCGGACGAGACGCGTCCCCAACGGAAGAGGACCCTCGCCGCCCCAGCGACGAGGGTCCTCGCTCTTGGCCCCCGGGCTGCCCAGATCCCGGGTGGCAGGTCGGCGGCCGCCTCGCGGAAGGCCGCCGCCGGTGTTCGTTCCGGTTGGCACCCAGGCCGCCGGAACGGGGGAGCCGGCCTACGCGGCCGCCTCGGTGATCGCGGGCAGGAGCACCAGGATCAGCACCGCAGCGAGCGCGGCCGCCGCGCCCCGAAGGAGGAGCTCGAGGAGCAGGCGACGATCCGCGTGGAGCATCCGCTTGGCGATCACGGCCTTGAGACGAACGACCACCGCATTTGGTTGCGCGCCGCCGTGGCAACTCCGGGGTGTTCGCGGGCGGCGGGAGCGGCTGTGTCCGATGATCCCCCTACAATCCCGCACCGTGACCGACGACGCCCGCTCACTCGTCCTGCCCGGCCCGTTCCGTGCCGCCATCTTCGACATGGACGGGCTCCTGCTCGACACGGAGCCGCTCTGGGCCGAGGCGGAGGCCGAGCTGCTCGAGCGCCACGGCGATCGACTCACGGAAGCGGACCGCGTTGCCACGCATGGCCGGGGCATGGCGGAGTCGGTGCTGATCTACGCCGAGCGGCTGGGCGGGCTGGACCCCGCGGCGCTGGAGGCGGAGCTGAAGGCATTGATGCGCGCCCACTACGAGAGCGGGTCCGGCGTTGCAGCCGGGCGCGGAGGCGCTGGTCCGCCGCCTGGAGGGCCGGATGCGCCTGGGTGTCGCATCAAGCACGACCGCGCCGCTCGTGCACCTCGCGCTGGAGAAGGCCGGGCTCCTCGATGCGTTCGAGGTCGTCAGCTCCGGGGCGGATCTCGGGCGGTCGAAGCCGTTCCCGGACGCCTATCTCGAGGCCTGTCGAGCGCTGGCGGTCCGGCCTTCGGAGGCGATCGCGTTCGAGGACTCGCCGGTCGGCGTGAGGGCCGCCGTGACGGCGGGCATGGTGGTCGTCGCGGTGCCGGACCGTCCGGGCGTGGAACCTACGCTGCGCGCGGCAGGCGCGCACCACGTCGTGGCCTCGCTCGAGGACGTCGTCGTCACGCCGGCCTGACCGCGCGCTGAGCGGGGCGCTTCGGGCTGGTCAGGATAGAACAAGTGTTCTAGAATACCGGGCCCACCTCCCGGAGATCCCGCGTGGCCATCCCCGCCTACGCCGAGCTGCACTGCCACAGCCACTTCTCGTTCCTGGACGGGGCGTCGGCCCCGGACGATCTCGTCACACGCGCCGTGGAGCTGGACCTCGCGGGCCTTGCGATCACCGATCACCAGGGGCTGTACGGCGCGGTCCGGTTCGCCGGTGCGGCGGAGGCCGCCGGCCTGCACGCGGTGATCGGGATCGAGATCGAGCTGCTCGATGCGGCGGTGCCTGACCCGGACGGGATCGCGGTGCCGGTCCGGAGGGCGTGGCGGCCCGGTCGCCGGTCGCCGGTCCGTCCCGAGGCCCTGCGCCCCATCGAGGGCCGACCCGCCAGGCCTCGTCCCGACCGGGCCCGGCTGCCGGGCCATCGGCAGGTCGTGAAGGAGGACTACCGGGGGATCGGGGAGGCGGAGCGCGGGCCGCACCTCGTGCTCCTCGCCCGCGACGCGACGGGCTGGCGGAGCCTGTGCCGGCTCGTGTCGCAGGCGAACCTGGCGGGGTCGAAGGCCGTGCCCGCGTTCACGCACGCGCTCCTGGAAGCGAACGCGGAGGGACTGGTGGCGCTGTCGGGTTGCCGGCACGGTGAGCTTGCACGGCGCCTGCGGGCCGGGGATCGTGACGGGGCGCGGGCTGCGGCCGAGCGGTATGCGCGGATGTTCGGGGGCCCGGGCTCCGGCGGCGGCGCGAGTGGCACCGGGCGCTCGGGTGGTCTCCGCCGCTCGGGCGGCCTGGGAGGTTCGGGCGATTCAGCCGCGGGCAGCGGGTTCGTCCTGGAGCTCTCGCACCACCTGCTTCCGGACGACGACTGGCTGGCCTCGGAGACGGCGCGCCTGGCTGACGAGCTGGGGCTGCCCGTCGTCGTGACCAACGACGTCCACTACGCGCTGCCGGAGGACCGAGAGATGCAGGACGTGATCACGGCGATCCGGCACGGACGGACCCTGGCGGACCTGGCGGACCTGCGGCGGCCTGACGGGGAGTCGTACCTCAAGGGTGCGGCGGAGCTGCTGGCGATGCCGCCGGGGCAGGTGCCGACCGCGTCCGCCGATCCCGTGCTGGCGCGGGCGTGGCGGGAGGGGATCGCCGCTTCGGCCGAGATCGCGGTGGCGTGCCGGGTCGAGCTGGCGTTCGAGCGCTACCGCTTCCCGGGGTTCACGGTGCCGCGAGGCGAGACACCGTTCAGCCACCTGTCGGAGCTCTGCTGGGAGGGCGCCCGGCGCCGGTACCACCCGTTCACGCCGGCGGTGGTGCGCCAGTTGGCGCACGAGCTGGACGTGATCGAGAAGACGGGCCTCGCGGAGTTCTTCCTCATCTGCTGGGACCTGATGCGATTCGCGAAGTCGCGCGGGATCCCCGCTCAGGGACGGGGGAGCGCGGCGGGCTCGATCATCGCGTACGTGCTGGGGATCGCCCGCGTGGATCCGATCCGCCACGAGCTGCTGTTCGAGCGGTTCATCAACGAGGGCCGGACGGCGTACCCGGACGTGGACATCGATTTCTCCTCGGAGCGGCGGGAGGAGGTGATCCAGTACGTGTACCGGAAGTACGGGCCGGAGCACACGGGAATGGTCTGCAACCTCGTCACGTACCGGGCGCGGTCGGCGGTGCGCGAGGTGGGGAACGCGCTCGGGTTCCCGCGCCCGCTGGTGGACCGGGTGGCGAAGGCGCTCGAGACGTACGACTCCGTGATGGTCCGGCGGGACCTGGAGGCGGAGGGCGGGTTCGCGCAGTTCTTCGCGCGGCCGGGAGAGGACCCATCGGCTGCCCTTGCCGATCCGGCGTCTTTCGCCGAAGCGTCCCTCACCGGCGCGCGCGGCCTGACCGACGCGATGGGCCAGCTGAACCACGCGAGGGGCGGGCGGCTGGCCTCGTCTCGCTCTCCATCCGGCACCCTCGTCTTCTCATCGACGCGCCTGGAGGGTGATGTCCAACGCCCGGCGCCGGATGCCACCCATCCACGCCTGACGCGAGTAGATGGGGACATTCCCCGCCGTTCCGGCGCCTCGGCGTTGGATACCACTCGCACCGGGCGTAGGCGAGAGGTACCGGTCGCGCCGGTCCGTCCCGGCGAGGACGAGGGCGGCCCCGGCGACTCCCCGGTGAGCGAGCGCTGGATCAGGGAGGGGCCGCCGAGCCGGGTCCTGGAACGACGGCGGGACGGCCGCGCCGGGCGGGATCCGCAGGACGGCCGCGCCGGGCGGGATCCTGCCCGCGAGATCGCCAGCCGCCTTGATCCCGAGAGCGGCGTGCTCCTGCCCGAGGCCCGCCGCCACGACCCGCCCGGCTCCAGCGTCGCCCGCCTCGACCCCGGCCCCGCGGAGGTCGTCGAGGGCGGTCACCGGGGCTCCGTCGCGCGCCTCTCGGACTGGGAGCGCTGGCTGGAGCTGTGCGCTCGCATCGACGGCTTTCCCCGCCACCTCTCGATCCACAGCGGCGGCATGCTGATCACCGCCGCGCCCCTCATCGACATCGTCCCGATCGAACGGGCCACGATGAAGGATCGTGTCGTCGTCCAGTACGACAAGCGCGATGTCGAGACGATGAAGCTGATCAAGCTCGACCTGCTCGGGCTCGGGATGCTCGCGGCCATCGACGAGACCGTCGGGCTGATCGAGCACGACTGCGCCGTCTGCCTGGACCTGGACCGCCTCCCGGAGGAGATCCCCGAGGTCTTCGCCATGCTCCAGGCCGCGGACACCGTGGGCGTGTTCCAGGTGGAGAGCCGGGCGCAGATGCAGACGCTGCCCAAGTCGCGGCCCGCCAGCCTGGACGACCTGGTCGTCGAGGTGGCGATCATCCGCCCCGGCCCCATCCAGGGGAACGCGGTGCATCCATACCTCAGACGCAAGCAGGGCCTGGAGCCCGTGACCTACCTCCACCCCAGCCTGGAGCCGATCCTCCATGACACGCTCGGCGTGATCCTCTACCAGGAGCAGGTGATGAAGATCGCGATCAGCGTCGCCGGGTTCACCCCGGCGGGGTCCGATGCGTTCCGCCGGGCGATGGGGACGTACCGCTCCGCCCGCGAGATGGAGGGGCTCCACTCGGAGTTCGTGGACGGCTGTGTGCGGGTGCAGTCGATGCCCCCCGACGACGCCGAGGAGCTCTTCCGCCGGTGCGCCGCCTTCGCCAGCTTCGGCTTCGCCAAGAGCCACGCTGCCGCCTTCGCCCGGACTGCCTACGAATCGAGCTTTCTCAAGCTGTTCTATCCGGCGCAGCTCCTGGTCGGGCTCGTCAACGCCCAGCCCATGGGCTTCTATCCCGTGGAGGTGCTGGTCAACGACGCCAAGCGCCATGGCGTGGCGGTGCTGCCGGTGGATGTCAATCGGAGCACCTACCGCACGACGACCGAGTGGGTGGGCCGGCCGGGCTGGGCCCTGGCCGGGGTTGCAGGGGACGACGGGTCGCACGACGGCGACCCGGGCGAGCCGCTGCCCGCCGGCTCGGGGATCGAGGCGAGGCCGGCGCCGGTCCGTACCAGCGCCTGCGTGATCCCCGGCGCGGCGTCGCGCGAACGCTGGGCGGCCGAGAGCATGGCCGGCTGGGGGGTCCGGCTGGGCCTGCACCTGGTCAAGGGGATCGGCGAGGAGCAGCAGGCGCGCCTGGACACGGAGCTGGCGCACGGGCCGTACGAGAGCCTGGCGGACGTGGTGGAGCGGACGGGCCTGGCCGAGGAGGTGGTGGAGCGGCTGATCCGGGCCGGGGCCCTGGATTCGCTGGGACGACCCAGACGGGAGCTGCTCTGGCAGCTGCGCGAGGTGGCCGGGGCCTCGAAGGGGCGCGTGGACGGGCGGGCCGTCCGGGGAGCGGCCGGTTCCAGGCGGGCCGCGGGGCGGCCGATGGACCTGCGCCTGCCGGCGACCGAGGCGCCGACCCTGCCGCCGATCACCGAACCGGAGCGCCTCGGCGATGCCTACGCGGTGGTGGGCCTGGATGCGCGGAGGCAGGCGGTGGCGCTGTTCCGCGAAGCGCTGGACAGGCTCGGTGCGGTGACGAACGCGGCCCTGGCGGGCCGTGGACCGGGGCCGGTGCTGGTCGGCGGGCTGGTGGTGACGCGCCAGCACCCGATGACCGCGCGGGGGACGGTGTTCCTCGCCCTGGAGGATGAGACCGGGATGGTGAACGTCACCCTCTGGCCGGACGCCTGGCAGCGGCTGCGGTCCGTCGTCCGGCGCCACGCCCTGGTCCTCGTGGATGGCGACCTCCAGCGGGAAGGGGACGTGGTGAACGTCATCGCGCGCGGCGTGGTGCCGCTGGTGGAGGCGGCGGGAGGTGCGGGCGGGCCTGATGGGCCGTCGGGCGTCCGGCACCTGGGCATGGCTGGGATGCGGCGCCTCGGGTAGGTGCAGGCCGTGGCCCGCCCCGGCAACGGTCCCGTCCCCGGCCGGCGGTGGCGGGCGCGCCGCGATCCTATGTGGGGTCGGTCACAGGCGCGGGAAGGCGTAGGCCTCGGGCGTCGGCGGAGGAGGAACCGTTGCCCGAGGAAGATGCGCACCTCGCCCCGCCGACAGCGACCCGGCCCGGCCCGAGCACCATGGCGAGGTCGCCGCCGTCGAGGCGAGACGGCCTCAACGAACCATTCGCCGTGGCGGTCTCGGCGGATTGCCCCGCCTGTCGCCGGCTCGAGGGTGCCGGCGACCACGCCGCCGAGTACCCGTCAGCGGCGCTTCACCAGGGCCCGTCACCGGCGCGCCGCCGGCGGGGCTCATCAGCGGCGCAGGGGGAGTGGCGCAGGGTCAGAGGCGAAGGCCGGAGCGGCGCAGGATCAGCGGCGCGCAGACGAGCCGGCTGTCTTCTTGGTGGAGCCACCGCGGCCCTGCTGCGGGCGGGGCTTGCCGCGGTTCGGGTTGGCCAGGTCGAGGAACCGCCGGTACCACGCGGCCGCGGAGGCGAACAGCGCGGCGCCCACCGGGGCGAGGACGGCAGCCTGGACGATGTACGCGTCGGATGAGTGGCCGGAGGTCAGCAGCCTGCCCGCCGGGCTCGAGAGGACGGCGACGTAGCAGAACGCGGCGACGATCCCGAATGCCAGCCCGCCCAGCCAGCTCGCGCGTTTGGCGGTGAAGCCGATGAGGAACGCGCCGGCGGCGGGCGGTGGCGTCACGAACATCGAGATGACGAGGTACGACAGGTTGGACGCGGTGCCGATCGTCTTGCCCGCCATGGGGTCCGACAGCGTGTAGTCGATCGATGAGGCGAAGTCGTTGGTCGCGACGATGAAGATAGCGGAGGCCACGATGGCGATGGCACACGAGATCAGGACGCCCCAATGCGTCAGGACCTTGGGCGCCGCGCGCAGGTCGCCTCGCAGGTCGACCGGACGATAGGCAGCCTTGAACGAGGCCATGATGCCAGGACGCGCCGCCGGCGCGGACCCCTGGGACGTGGTGCCCCTGCCCTTGCTCCTGGCGGGAGCGGGCTCGGCGACCTCGGCGGCCGTGGGGTCGGCCAGCGCGGCCTGCTCCGCGCGGTGGCGGCGACGGGCTTCGGTGCGATCGGTGCGCTTGGCGCGAGCCACGAACTCCTCCTGTCGGGTGAACCGCGGTCGATGCGGGCCGACGCGGCCGCTGCATGGTACCGGGTCCCCCGCGTCCCGGGGCTAAGTGATGCGTAAGTGACGGCTCGTACGCTGCCACCGGCTGCCCCGCCCGCCGATCACGCCCGCCGCGGAGGTCCTCGATGGCCCGTGCCCGGTACGCGGCGTCTGCCGCGCTCGTCCTGCTCCTGCTCCTCGGGCTGAGCGCCCGTGGACCGTCTGTCGCGGGTCCCGAGCTCGAGCTCGGCCCTGCCGCCGCCGTAGGCTGGCCGCCTTCGGCCGGCCTCGTCGTCGCGGAGGTGGTCACGGGTGGCGCCTCGGCGTCGGATGAGTACATCGAGCTGTACAACGCATCGGCGACGACCGCCGACCTGGCCGGCCTCGAGGTCGTGTACGTCACGAGCTCCGGGGCAACGGTGACGCGCAAGACCGCTTGGACCGGGTCGCTGCTCGTGGAGCCCGGCCGGCACGTGCTGCTGGCGAACGCGCTCGGAACGTTCGCGGGCGCGGCTGACGGGACGTGGTCTGGCGGTCTCGCCGCCACCGGCGGGGCGATCGTCCTGCGTCCGATCGGGGGTACGCCGATCGATGCGGTCGGGTGGGGAGACGCCGTCAACGGGTTCGTGGAGGGAACCGCGGCGTCCGCTCCGGCGGCCGGAAGGTCGATCGAGAGGCGGCCAGGCGGGAGCGGTGGCAACGGCGTGGACACGAACGACAACGCGGCCGACTTCGCCGTCAACCCGACGCCGATCCCGCTTGGCCTTGCGGCCGAGCCGGTGCCCACGCCGACCCCGACGCCGACCCCCACGCCCTCGCCGACCCCCACGCCCACGATCGCGCCGACCCCGCCACGCCCTCGACGGCCCCACGCCCACGATCGCGCCGACCCCGACACCGACCCCCACGCCCTCGCCGACCCCCACGCCCACGATCGCGCCGACCCCGACACCGACCCCCACGCCCTCGCCGACCCCCACGCCCACGATCGCGCCGACCCCGACGCCGACCCCCACGCCCTCGCCGACCCCCACGCCCACGATCGCGCCGACCCCGACGCCGACCCCCACGCCCTCGCCGACCCCCACGCCCACGATCGCGCCGACCCCGACGCCGACCCCCACGCCCTCGCCGACCCCCACGCCGGAGCCCACCCCGGCACCGGTGCTGCCGATCGACATCGCGCGGTCGATGCCTGACGGGTCAACCGTGGCCATCGAAGGCGTCCTGACCACCGCTCTCGGGGGTCTCGAAGATGGGCTCACCGGGTTCGTCCAGGATCCCACCGGGGGCATCGCGATCCACCTCGACGCCCCCCTCCTCCCGCCCCTCCCGGCCGGGATGGACGTACGGCTGAGCGGGACCCTGGACGAGCGATACGCACTCCGGATCCTGCGCGTGACGGGGTCGGACGTCAGCGTTGCCGGGGCCGGCGTGCTCCCGCTGCCCCTTGCGATCGCGACGGGCGAGGCAGCGGAACAGCTTGAGGGCCGGCGGGTCGCGCTCGCGGGGACGGTGGTCGAGGCGCCGGGCGCCATGGCCGACGGGCTCGGGCTGTTGCTGGACGACGGATCCGGGCCCGTCCGCGTGATCGTCGGTCCGGACGCCCTCGGCGGAGCCGAACCCGGGACCGGTGACCAAGTCGCGGCCGTCGGGCCGCTCGGGCAGCGCGACAGCACCGGCACGGGCGTCGCGGGGTACCGGGTCCACGCCACGCTGCCCGGCGAGCTGGTGGTGCTTCCCGCGCCCACGCCGTCGCCGACGGTCGAGCCCAGCCCGTCGACGCCCGCCCCAACAATGACGCCGAACCCCTCCCTCGGGCCGACGCCGGTGCCCACCATGACGCCGAGCCCGACCCCAGGCCCCAACGTGACGCCGACCCCGAGCCCCTCCCTCGGGCCGACGCCGGTGCCCACCGTGACGCCGAGCCCGACCCCAGGCCCCAACGTGACGCCGACCCCCGCGCCGACCCCTACGCCCATCCCGGCGGCGATAACGGTCGCAACGGCCCGCGCCGTGACGCCCGGTCAGCCCGTTCATGTTCTCGGCGTGGTCGTCGCGGAGGCGGGCCGCCTCGGGACGCCGGCGCTGTTCGCCATCGGTGACGGCACGGGCGGCATCGTGGTCCGCCTGCCCGACGGCCAGGCGGCACCCTCGCGCGGGACGCTGGTCGAGCTTCGCGGGACGATCGCGGACCCGTACGGCCAGACCGAGGTCCGTCCCGGCGTGGGCGGGCTCGCGACGCTCGGTCCCGGGACGCCCCCGGCGGCGACATCAATCGACGCCGGAGCCGTCGGCGAGGCCGTGGAGGGCCGCCTCGTCACCGTCTCGGGTGTCATCACGACGTCGGCCTCGAAGGCGACCAGCGGCGACGTCGCGTTCACGATCACCGGGGCGGACGGCGCCACGCTGCGGGTCATGGCGGACCAGTCCGCCGGGCTCGACACGACCGGCTTCCGCAAGGGCGGGACCGTGACGCTTACGGGCGTCGTCGGCCAGCGGGCGACCCGCAAGGGCGCCTTCGACGGCTACCGCCTCTGGCTGCGCGACCGGGCCGATGCCGTGACCGGGCCGGCCCCGACCCCGTCTCCGTCGACGGGCCCATCCCCGAGCCCGACGGCCGCTGTGCCGCCTGTGGTCACGATCGCAGTGGCCCGCGTCCGCGAAGGTCGGTCGGTCACGGTCGAGGGTGTCCTGACCATCGACCCGACCCTCCTCGACTCGAGCGGCCGCCGCCTCGTCGTCGAGGACGCGACCGGGGCGATCGAACTGTATCTCGCGGCACCCGACGCGGCGCTCCGCATGGGCCGCCTCGTCCGCGTGACCGGCACCGTCGGCCGGGCTTGGGGTGCGCCGCGCCTCCGAGTCGAGGCGCTGCTGGTCCTCGGGTCCCGGACCCCGACGGCACACGCCCTCTCGGTCGCCCCCGGGGCGGCAACGGAATGGCGCCTCGTCAGCGTCCGCGGCACGATCGAGGACGTGCACCGCTCCGGGGATCGCTGGCAGGCGGAGCTGCGCGTGGGGTCCGTCCGGATCCCGGTCATCGGGCTGGCGGGCAGCGGGATCGCCGAGGCCGGGGTGATCGTGGGTCGCACGGCGACGGTCACCGGGATCGTGAAGCGCCCGTACCCGACCGCGACGGACCGGCGGTTCGCGATCCTGCCCCGGCGCAGTGCGGACCTGGTGCTCGGACCGGCCGCCGGGGCCGTGACCTCCCCGCGACCGTCCGGGTCGGCGCGGCCGTCGGGCATGGCCGCTGGCGGCGCCTCCACCAGCGCGCTGGGTGGGGTCGGGTCCACCCTGGGTGGCCCCCCAGACGCCGACCTCGCCGACCTGCCCACGCTCGATGGTCGGGTGGTGCGGGTGGGTGGCCTCGTGACCGGTGTCGAGGACGGCGGGATCCGTCTCGACGACGGGACCGCGACCGCCCGCATCGTCCTCGCGGGCTCGGCCGCCGACCTGCTGCCGATGCTCCGCCCCGGTGACGCCCTCAACGCCACCGGAACCGTCGAGGCGGGCGAGGACACGGTGATCGTCGTGGCGGGCCGAGAAGGCGTGGTCCTCCTCGGCGAGCTGGATGCGTCCGGACCCGCCGATGCGGCGGGGACGATCGTCGTCCCGGGCGCCGTCGCAGGCGACCGAGACCCGGCACTCACCGTGACCGGCGTGACGGCCGTGCCCTCTGCCGCCGGACCGGCGGGGGGATCGCTTGCGGCGCCCGTCGCGATCGGGTTCCTGGCGCTCGTGCTGGTCATGGGCAACGCCGCGCTGCTCGCCCACCGCGGACGCGCCAGGCGCCTCCAGCGGGCGCGGATCGCCGCCCGGCTGGATGCGATCGCGGACGGCCGGACGGCACCGGCGGCACCCGCGCCGGACCTCCCGGCGTGACCGCCACCGGCCGATCCGGGTCCGCGCCTCGGACGGGCGGCTTGACGCTCGTGGAACCGGGCCCTAACCTCGCGCACAGCCCACGCCGGATGAGCGTGGTGCATCCATGGAGCGGACTCTTGCCGAACGCGGACCCCCGCGTCGCGATCCCCGCCGGCGAGCAGCAGTACCACATCGGGCTGGGCCCGGGCGACCTCGCCGACTACATCCTCCTCCCCGGCGACCAGGACCGGGTCGATCGCGTGGCGGCGCACTTCGACGAGGTCGAGATGCGCCATCGCCACCGCGAGTTCGCGAGCGCGACCGGCACCTACAAGGGGCTCCGCGTCTCGTGCGTGTCCACGGGCATCGGCGCCGACAACGTCGAGATCGTGATCGGCGAGATCCTCGCGATCGCCCAGCGCCCGGCGTTCATCCGGATCGGCTCGTGCGGTGCGCTGCAGCCCGGGATGGGGCTCGGGGACCTGGTGATCTCGACGGGCTCCGTCCGCCTCGAGACCACGACCAGCTGGTTCGTCCACGAGGGCTACCCGGCCGTCGCCCACTACGAGGCCGTGCTGGCTCTTGTCGAGGCGGCCGAGCGGGGCGGACACCCGTATCACGTCGGGATCACGGCGACGGCGCCCGGCTTCTACGGCGCGCAGGGCCGCCCGATCCCGCAGCTTCCCATCCGCTACCCTGACCTCGCGCAGGAGATGGCCCGCCAGGGCATCCTCAACTTCGAGATGGAGGCGTCGGCCGTCCTCGTGCTCGCAGGGCTCGGTGGGTGTCGTGCCGGCGTCGTCTGTGCCGTCTATGCCAACCGCGTGACAGGCGAGTTCGTCGAGGGAGACGCCAGGGATAGGGCGGAGGCTGCCGTGGTGGAGACGGGGCTCGAGAGCCTCCTGAACCTCGCGGCGCTCGACCGCCAGAAGTCGATGGCCGGGGCGGCGCGCTGGCGCCCGTCGCTCTGGACCCCTGCATGAGCGCCAGACCCTGCGACCACGTGGACTCGAGAGGCGTGCTCTCGTGACGCGGATTGCGTGAGGAGGAGCTGACCCCATGGCAGAGGCCTACTGCGTCAAGGACAAGGAGAAGGTCGAGGTCCAGAACCCGCAGCAGATCACGATGAAGAACGGCAAGCCTGCGCTCCAGGGCACCTGCCCGAAGTGCGGCGGCAAGGTCTTCAGGATCGGCGGCTGACCTCTCCGGTACGAGCCCCACATATTGAGCCCCCACCGGCCCTTCCGGTGGGGGCTCAATGGTGCCCGGCCGGGGTGCGATCGGCCCCTCGCAACCGGGCCGCCCGTCGGGAGAGCGTGCGGAGCCCTTTGGTACCATTCCGGACGAACACTTCTTCCTGGATCGCCCGAGGTCACACCCTGTCCGCTCTCACGGCTACCGTCCGCGACCCGGGCGCCGGATCCGGTCGGGCGGGCGCGAGCCCCAGCCACCGCCGGTCATCGGCTCGAGGCGCCCGCCGTGGCCTGCAGCCCGGCATCGGAGCCGCGGCAGCCGTCGCCTCGCCGGCGACCGCCGCCGCGTTCCCGACGTCATCCGGATCGGTCCGTGCCACCGGCTGGTCGAAGGTTCGTCTCGCCGTCCCCCATCCCTGCCCATCGGGCGCACCCTCGCGTGTGCCTGCCGGCGGGCGCTACCCGTTCAAGGAGGTCCTCGCATGACCGTTCGTGTCGGCATCAACGGTTTCGGCCGCATCGGCCGCCAGTCGCTCAAGGCGCTCATCGAGCGCGCCCCCGAGGTCGAGGTGGTCGCCGTCAACGACCTTATCGACGTCAAGACCAACGCGCTCCTGTTCAAGCACGACTCGACGTACGGGGCCTACCCGGGCGAGGTGAGCCATACGGACGACTCGATCGTCATCGACGGCAAGGCCGTCAAGGTCCTGCAGATCAAGGACCCGGCGACGCTGCCGTGGCGTGACCTGGGCGTCGACATCGTCCTCGAGTCGACCGGCCTGTTCACCGACGCCGAGAAGGCTGCCGCCCACATCACCGCCGGTGCCAGGAAGGTCATCATCAGCGCCCCGGCCAAGAAGGAGGACATCACGATCGTCCTCGGCGTGAACGAGGGCGCGTACGACCCGGCGAAGCACCACGTCATCAGCAACGCGTCCTGCACCACCAACTGCCTGGCACCGGCGGCGAAGGTCGTCCACGACAACTGGATCATCAAGCGCGGCCTGATGAACACCATCCACAGCTACACCAACGACCAGCGAATCCTCGACGTCGCCCACAAGGACCCGCGTCGCGCGCGCGCCGCCGCCCTGAACATCATCCCGACCACCACGGGCGCCGCGAAGGCCCTCGCCCTCGTCATCCCGGACCTCAAGGGCAAGTTCGACGGCTTCAGCCTGCGCGTCCCCACCCCGACCGTGTCGGTGGTGGACTTCACCGCCGAGCTCGAGAAGGACGTGACCCTCGAGGAGCTCAACCAGGCCTTCCGTGACGCGGCCGCCGGCCCGCTCAAGGGCATCCTCGGCGCCAGCGACGATCCGCTGGTCTCGAGCGACTTCCGCGGCGACAGCCGGTCCTCGATCGTCGACCTCCCGTCGAACATGGTCCTGGGCGGCAACTTCATCAAGGTCATCGCCTGGTACGACAACGAGTGGGGTTACAGCTGCCGCGTCGCGGACCTCGTGAAGTTCGTCGCCGATCGGCTGGCCTGACCCGGAGCCCCCGGGCTCCCGGAGGAATCGAAGATGGACAAGCTCACCATCCGCGATCTCGACGCCGCGGGCAAGCGGGTCTTCGTCCGCGTGGACTTCAACGTCCCGCTCGCGGACGGCAGGGTCACCGACGACTCGCGCATCCGGGCGGCGCTGCCGACGATCAGGTACCTGCAGGCGCAGGGAGCCCGGATCATCCTGGCCAGCCATCTCGGCCGGCCGGACGGCAAGGTCAGCGACAGCCTGCGGCTCCGGCCGGTGGCCGAACGCCTCGGCCAGCTGATGGGCAAGACGGTCCCGGTGACCGGCGACGCCCTCGGCGTGGGCACCGAGGATGCGGTCAGGCGCCTCCGCAACGGCGAGATCCTGCTCCTCGAGAACCTCCGCTTCCACGCGGAGGAGGAGAAGAACGACCCTGCGTTCGCGGCGGCGCTTGCGGCCTACTGCGACGTCTACGTGAACGATGCGTTCGGGACGGCGCATCGCGCGCATGCCTCGACCGTGGGGATCGCGAAGCTCCGTCCGGCCTACGCGGGGTTCCTCATGGAGAAGGAGCTCGCCAACCTGGGCAAGCTCCTGGAGAACCCGGAGCGTCCGTTCGCGGCGATCATCGGCGGGGCCAAGGTCTCCGACAAGATCAAGGTCCTGAAGAACCTCCTCGCCAAGGTCGACATCATGGTGATCGGCGGCGGCATGGCCAACACGTTCCTGCTGGCGCAGGGCAAGGCCATCGGGAAGAGCCTGGCCGAGCCGGACCGCGTGGAGGATGCCCGCGCGATCCTCGCGGCGGCCCAGGAGAAGGGCGTCAGGGTCGTCCTGCCGGTGGACGTGATCGTCGCCAAGGAGGTCACCCGCGGCACCGAGTACAAGACCCTCTCCGCCGACAAGGTCCCGGCCAGCTGGCACATCGTGGACCTGGGCAAGCAGAGTCTCGCCAACATCGAGGAGGCCCTGGCGGACGTCCGCACGGTCCTCTGGAACGGTCCGCTGGGCGTGTTCGAGATCCCATCGTTCGCGCACGGCACCAATGCAATCGCCCGGTTCCTCGCGGATCGAGCGGAGGCGGGCGCCGCGGTGGTGGTCGGTGGCGGGGATTCCGTCGCCGCGATCTCCCAGCAGGGCCTGGCCGACAAGATGACCCATATCAGCACCGGCGGCGGGGCCTCCCTCGAGTTCCTCGAGGGGCGCGAGCTGCCGGGCGTGACGGTCCTGCTGGACCGTGAGCCGGAGGCCGTCAAGTGAGCGACACCACCATCGCCTGGGTCGATGCCAGGGAGATCCTCGACTCGCGGGGAAACCCGACGATCGAGGTCGACGTCGTCACCGAGGACGGCTCGCTCGGCCGCGCCGCCGTCCCGTCCGGCGCCTCGACCGGCCTGTACGAGGCCGTCGAGCTCCGTGACGGCGACAAGTCGCGGTTCGGCGGCAAGGGCGTCCTGACCGCGGTCTCGAACGTCAACGACCGCATCGGCCCCTCCATCCTCGGCTTCGATGCCGCGGACCAGGCCGGCATCGACGACACCCTGATCGAGCTGGACGGCACGCCCAACAAGGGCGAGCTGGGCGCGAACGCGATCCTGGGCGTCTCCCTCGCCTGCGCGCACGCGGCGGCTTCGTCCCACGAAGTCCCGCTGTACCGCTGGCTCGGTGGCGTCGGCGCCCGGATCCTGCCGGTCCCGATGTTCAACATCCTCAACGGCGGCAAGCACGCCCAGGACTCCACCGACTTCCAGGAGTTCATGGTCATGCCCGTCGGCCTGGCCTCGTTCCCGGATGCGCTCCGGGCCGGCGCGGAGGTCTTCGCCGCGCTGCGCACGATCCTCCACGACGAGGGCCACGCCACGGGCCAGGGCGACGAGGGCGGCTTCGCGCCGTCCCTGCCGACCAACCAGGCCGCGATCGAGGTGATCCTTCGCGCGATCGAGAAGGCCGGCTACAAGCCGGGCGAGGAGATCGCCATCGCGCTCGACCCCGCGGCGAGCTCCTTCCTGGTGGAGGGCACGGGCGTCGAAGGCGTGACCGGCCAGTACCGCCTGGACAAGGAAGGCCGGACGCTGGACTCGGGCGAGATGGTCGACCTGTGGGCCGACTGGGTCGCCCGCTACCCGATCGTGTCGCTCGAGGACGGCCTGGCCGAGGAGGACTGGGCTGGCTGGAAGGCGCTCAACGAGCGTCTCGGAGACCGGGTCCAGCTCGTCGGCGACGACATCCTCGTCACCAACCCGTCGTTCATCCGGCGCGGGATCACCGAGCGGGCCATGAACTCGGTGCTGATCAAGCTCAACCAGATCGGGACGCTCACCGAGACGATCGACGCGATCGAGATCGCCCGGCGCGCGGGCTGGTCCGCGGTCGTGTCCCACCGCTCCGGTGAGACCGAGGACACCACCATCGCCGACTTCGTGGTCGCGATGGGCACGGGCCAGATCAAGACCGGCGCGCCCTCGCGCTCGGAGCGGGTCGCCAAGTACAACCGGCTGCTCCGCATCGCGGACGAGCTGGGCGACGACGCCCGGTACCTTGGCCGTGCGGCGCTCTCGGGCGCGGCGGGACGCGGGGAGTTCTGAGCCTGGGCATCACGCTGCGGCGCGCCCTCCCCGAGGGCGCGCCGTGAGCCGGTTCGTGGATCGCGGGGCGGTTGCCGCGGCCCTGGTCGGCGTGGCCGCGGTGTTCACGATCGGGGTCTCGTTCCTGCTCATCATCCCGATCGAGCCCGTCTACTGGTACCTCGCCCTCCCGACCGGGCTCCTGGTCGGCTACTACGCGAACGCTCGTTCGCGGCGCGCGGGCGGCCCCTGGGGCCGGATCCTGGCCAACGCCCTGTTCGTGGGGCTGGTGACCGGCGTCACGTACGCGCTCCTGCTGCTCGCCGTGAAGGCCCTGTTCTTCAATGCGGACGGCGGCTACCGCGACGCGGCGTCCGGTGGCCCGCTCACCTGCACCACCGGCGCCGACTGCGTCTATCAGCGGTACCTGGCCGCGGGCCAGGGGACGGCCTTCGAGGCCAACGGGATCACGGACGCAGCGACGTTCAGCACCTTCTACTGGAGCCAGCAGCTGGATAACGCCGGGATGACCATCCTGCTGTCCGTCGGGGGAGCACTGGCCGGCGGGTTGATGTTCGGCGTCGCAAACCGGCGCAAGCCGGAGGATGGCGCGGAGGCACCGGCCACCCCCTGACTGGGCCTCCCCGCCTCGGCCTCGTTGGTCGCGCTGGTTAAGGGACCCGAATAGGAACGCCCCGGTCGGTGACCGGGGCGTCGAGGTTGCCAGCGGAGCGAGGGCTACTCGGGCTTCTTGGCCTTCGTCGTCTTCGGGGCGGCCTTCGCGGCCGGGGCCTTGGCGGCGGTCTTGGCATCGGCCTTGGGAGCCGCGGCCTTGGCATCGGCCTTGGGAGCCGCGGCCTTGGCCGGGGCCTTCGGGGCCGTCGCCCTGGCGGCGGTCTTCGGTGCCGCCTTGGGGGCCGCGGCCTTCGGTGCCCGGGCCCGACCGGCGGCGTGTCAGATGTCTCAGGGACGGACTGTATCCACTCCTCGGACGCTGCCTCACCTGCCGGAAGCGGCACACCACACGTCACACCCTGGCGCACGCGCGAGGTCGTGGTCAGGAGTCCACCCCATAGACACTCGTCGCGAGGTTGCTGACGATCGTCCGCCCGGCGGACATCTGACGGCTCGCGCGGGGCTGCGGCTCGATAGCGTCCGCCCGGCGGACATCTGACGGCTCGCGCGCGGCTGCGGCTCGATAGCTCCGCCCGGCGGACATCTGACGGCTCGCGCGCGGCCTGCGGCTCATGCTCCGCCCGGCGGACATCTGACGGCTCGCGCGCGGCTGCGGCTCGATAGCGTCCGCCCGGCGGACATCTGCACGCGCTTTCGCGCGCGGCTGCGGCTCGATAGCGTCCGCCCGGCGGACATCTGACGGCTCGCGCGGGCTGCGCTCGATAGCGTCCGCCCGGCGGACATCTGACGGCTCGCGCGGGGCTGCGGCTCGATAGCGTCCGCCCGGCGGACATCTGACGGCTCGCGCGGGGCTGCGGCCGATAGCGTCCGCCCGGCGGACATCTGACGGCTCGCGCGGGGCTGCGGCTCGATAGCGTCCGCCCGGCGGACATCTGACGGCTCGCGCGGGCTGCGGCTCGATAGCGTCCGCCCGCGGACATCTGACGGCTCGCGCGTTGGCTCCGACTCCGATAGCGTGTCCTCCCGGCGGACATCTGACGGCTCGCGCGGGGCTGCGGCTCGATAGCGTCCGCCCGGCGGACATCTGACGGCTCGCGCGGGCTGCGGCTCGATAGCGTCCGCCCGGCGGACATCTGACGGCTCGCGCGGCGAGCCCAGCACTCCGGGGATTCGAAGACGCCCCGGTCGATGACCGGGGCGTCGGTGTCACCAGCGGAGCGAGGGCTACTCGGGCTTCTTGGCCTTCGTGGTCTTCGGGGCGGCCTTCGCGGCCGGGGCCTTCGCGGCGGTCTTGGCGTCGGCCTTGGAGCCGCGGCCTTGCATCGGCCTTGGGAGCCGCGGCCTTGGCCGGGGCCTTCGGGGCCGTCGCCCTGGCGGCGGTCTTCGGTGCCGCCTTGGGGGCCGCGGCCTTCGGTGCCGCCTTGGCCGGGGCCTTCGGGGCCGTCGCCGTGGCGGCGGTCTTTGCGGCTGCCTTGGGAGCGGCGGCCCGACTGGCCTTCGCGGCCGGGGCAGTCGCCGGAGCGGCGACCGCGGCCGCGGCGGCCTCGGAACGCGTGCTGCGCGAGAGGGCGGCGCGCGCCTTGCCGGCGGCGGTCTGGGCGCCCTTGGCCTTGACGGCCTTGCCGGCCGCGATGCGGGCCTTGGCGGCCTTGACAGCGGCGGCCTTGCCGGTGGTCTTGGCGACGTGGCTCGCGCTCACGACCGTTGCACCGCCGAGGGCGGCATTGATCTTCCTTGCCAGGCGGGACTTGCGGCGTGCCGCGGCGTTCGGGTGGATGGCGCCGTACTTCGCGGCGCGGTCGAGGGCCGAGATCGCCTCGCTCAGCGTGGCGGCGACATCGACGCCCTCGGGCTGGGCGGTGGCGACCATGACGGCCTTGGCAACGAGCGTCTTCGCCGCGGACCGACGGGGCTGCAGGATCGCGTGCCGGCGCTCAGCCTGGCGGACGCGCTTCAGCCCGGACGGGTTGCGAGCGCCCTGCCATTTCCGGGGCGTTCTAGCCAAGGTGGCTGATCTCCGTTCAGTGAATGCATGTTCCGAGAGGCGCGGGAGGGCAGAGCCTGCCCAGGCGCGACGGCGAATGGTAGCAGAGGCCGCTGCAACCGGCCAGCCAAGTATCCGACGCTCACCGACGCCTCGCGGCACTGCCATGACCCGCCACCAGCCGATGCATTCCGGCCGGTTCCAGGGTGGTCGGCCCGCGTACCCCCGCGCAACGTCCGATCGCCGGCGCCCGCCGACGAACGGGCGTCGCTCCGCCGGGCTGGGCTGCCGACCGGGATCAGCCTCCGCGCAGCCGCCGGGCGCGGTAGCGCTCGATCAGCGCCGTCGTCGAGGCGTCGTGCTGGTTCGCCACCTCCGCGGTGTCGGCCGTCAGCTCCGCGGCGATCCTGGTCGCCAGGACCTTGCCCAGCTCCACGCCCCACTGGTCGAACGAGTCGATGCCCCAGATCACGCCCTGGACGAAGACCTTGTGCTCGTACAGGGCCACCAGGGCCCCGAGCGACCGCGGCGTCAGGCGGTCCGCGAGGATCACGGACGTCGGGCGGTTGCCCTCGAACACGCGGGCCTCCACCTGGCGGGCAGGCACCCCGTCCGCCACGACCTCGTCGCGCGTCTTGCCGAACGCCATGGCCTCGGCCTGCGCGAACAGGTTCGCCATCAGCAGGTCGTGGTGGTCGCCGATCTCGGTGGTGGGGTTCACGAACCCGATGAGGTCCGCGGGCACGATGCGCGTCCCCTGGTGGAGCAGCTGGTAGTAGGCGTGCTGCCCGTTCGTGCCGGGCGTACCCCACTCGATGGCGCCGGTGTCCCAGGTGACGCGCGTGCCGTCGGTGCGGACGGACTTGCCGCTGGACTCCATGTCGAGCTGCTGGAGGTAGGCCGGGAACCGGCTCAGCTCCTGGCTGTAGGGCAGGATGGCATGGGTCTCGAACCCGAAGAAGTTGCCGTACCAGACACCCAGCAGGCCCAGCAGCACCGGCAGGTTCTCGCCCAGGGGCGCCTCGCGGAAGTGCCGGTCCATCGCTCGGAAGCCTGCCAGCAGCTCCCGGAAGTCGTCGGGCCCGATGGCGACCATCAGGGACAGGCCGATGGCCGAATCGCATCGAGTAGCGGCCGCCCACCCAGTCCCAGAAGCCGAACATGTTGGCGGTGTCGATGCCGAACTCGCTGACCTTCTCCGCGTTCGTGCTGACGGCGACGAAGTGCCGCGCGACGGCCGCCGGGTCACCGCCCAGACCGGCCAGCAGCCAGTCCCGTGCCGTCCGTGCGTTGGTCAGCGTCTCGAGCGTGGTGAACGTCTTGCTGGCGACGATGAACAGCGTCTCGGCGGGGTCGAGGTCGACGACCGCCTCGCGGATGTCTGCGCCGTCGATGTTGGAGACGAACCGGAAGCGCAGCGAGCGGTCGGCGTAGTGCCGCAGCGCCTCGGTCGCCATGGCGGGGCCCAGGTCGGAACCGCCGATGCCGATGTTGACGACGTTCCGGATCCGGCTGCCGGTGAACCCCAGCCATTCGCCGCTCCGGACCCGCATCGCGAACGCGGCCATGCGGTCCAGCACCTCGTGGACGCCGGCTACCACGTCGTGGCCGTCCACCTCGATGACCGCATCGGCGGGGGCTCGCAGCGCCGTGTGGAGGACGGCCCGGTCCTCGGTCACGTTGATCCGTTCGCCGGTGAACATGGCCTCCCGTCTCGCCTCCACGCGTGCGGCTCGCGCGAGCGCGAGCAGCAGCGAGACCGTCTCGCCGGTGATCCGGTGCTTCGAGTAGTCGAGGTACAGGCCCGCGCCCTCGGCGGTCAGGCGCTCTGCCCGGCCCGGATCCTCGGCGAAGAGATCCCGCAGGCGGCGGTCCCGGAGCGTGGCGCAGTGGGCGACGAGCGCCCGCCACTCGGGGGTCTGGTCGATGGGGCTGGCAGCGTCAGGAGTCATGGTCAGGGGAGCGTACAGCGCGGGTGGGCCAGGCGCCGGACGCTTCGCGCGACTCGTTCGTGCCGTGACCGGTCCCACCCATGTCCACGAGCGCCTCGTCGAGACGACCGCTGCCTGACACCCGCCCCGATGGCGGCACACACCCACCTCAGACCGGCCATGTTGCCGGAATGAACGATCCAGCGACCCCCGGCGATGGCCGGGGGTCGCCCCGTGCGGCCCTGGGCGATCAGGTGGCGGCGAGCCGCTCGGTGAAGAAGTCGACCAGCCGGCGCCTGTACTCGTCGGTGGCGACGAAGGCCGCCTGCACGTGCTGGGCCTTCGGCAGCAGCCAGATGTCGACCGGGCTCTTGGCCTCGCGGGCCGCGGCCGCGAGCCGCTTCCCCTGCTCGACCGGGATGGTCGAGTCAGCCTCGCCATGGACGATCGCGATCGGCCGCCCGTCCAACGACTCCCGGAAGCCGCGCTCGGGGCTGAGCCCGAGGAACTCGTCCCCGCTGATGAGCTGACCCATCGCGAGCATGCTCGGGGCGATGATGGCGAGGCCCGGGGCCTTCTTGTTCGCGAGGAAGGCAACTTCGGACGACATGTCCGCCCACGGGCTGTCGAGGAAGGCTGCCGCCATCGCGGGCTCCCTGGCCATGGCGAGCGAGATGGCGCCGGTTCCCAGGGACACCCCCATGAGCCCGATGGTGGTTGCGTCGTACCCCTTGGCCCGAAGCCAGCGCCAGGCCCCGGTCACGTCCTGCCACTCGTCGATGCCGCCCGCCCAGTGGCCATCCTCCCGGTCGGACAGCCCGAAGTCCCGGAGGTCGATGACGAGCACGCCGAACCCGGCCCGGTGGAGCATGCCGGCGGGCATCAGGACCTGCGGGTCACTCCGGCACGAGTTCCTGCCGTGGACGACGAGGACGACGCCGTGACCGGCCTTGGTCGGTGCCGACCACCAGGCCCGCAGCGAAATGCCTTCCGTGGCGCTCGCGATCGTGACGTCCTTGAAGTCGGTCCAGCGGTATGGCGTCGAATCCACGACGAGCTTGTCCTCGGAACGCCACTTCCCGGGAAAGTCCGCGGGGGTGACGGCGCTCCACTGGCACTCCTTGGCGTCGGTCTCCACCGCCCAGGCGACCGCGCCCGCGCCGGCGTAGGCGACGCCGAAAAGCATCACGATTGCCAGGACCATCAGTGGCCAGCGCCGCGTCCGCCGTCGCATCGGCGTACCTCCCCTGTTGTACACGACGACCCGGCGGGCCCGTCACCGACCGGGTCCAGGCCTCAGATGGTGTGGCTGCGTGCCGCCCGACGCCAGAGCCGACCGGGGCGCCCGCCTGTTCCGTGTGGGAAATGACGTCGCGTAGGTGCCGGACGTTACACCGCCCGCTGGAGATGTCCCAGTCAGGCCACGGGCGGCTGCTGTGGTGTGGCTGCGGCGTTCAAGGCTTCCGTCCACGATCGGCGGTCGGGCGATCCCCACCCGCTACACTCTCGCCTCGTGATCATCCCCCAGGAGCGCCTGCGCAACTTCTCGATCATCGCCCACATCGACCACGGCAAGTCCACGCTCGCAGACCGCCTCCTGGAGCTGACCCACACGATCGAAGGCCGCCAGATGATCAGCCAGGTCCTCGACTCGATGGATCTCGAGCGCGAGAAGGGCATCACGATCAAGGCCCGCGCCGTCCGCCTCGAGTACCTGGCGAACGACGGCCTGGTCTACGGCCTGAACCTGATCGACACGCCCGGCCACGTCGACTTCTCCTACGAGGTCAGTCGAAGCCTCCAGGCGTGCGAGGGCGCGATCCTGGTGGTCGACGCGGCGCAGGGGATCGAGGCGCAGACGCTGGCCAACGTCCACCTCGCACTCCGCGAGGGACTCACGATCATCCCGGTCCTCAACAAGATCGACCTGCCGTCCGCCCAGCCCGACGCGGTGATGGACGAGCTCGAGAACGTCCTCGCGATTCCGCGTGAAGAGGTGATCCTCGCCTCCGCCAAGGAGGGCACCGGGGTCCCCGAGATCCTGGAGGCGATCGTCGCGCGGATCCCGCCGCCGAAGGGCGATCCGCGCGATTCCGTGCGTGGGCTCGTGTTCGACAGTCACTATGACCCCTACAAAGGCGTCGTCTGCTACGTGAGACTCGCGTCCGGCACGCTCCACGACCACGACCTCATCCGCCTCATGGCGAGCGGCGCCGAGGCCGAGCTGCTCGAGCTCGGCTTCTTCCGCCCGCAGCAGGTCCCGGTGGACGTCCTCTCGGCGGGCGAGGTCGGCTACGTTGCCACCGGTCTCAAGAACGTCCGCGAGGCCCAGGTCGGCGACACGGTGACGACCGTGGCGAGGCCCGCGGCCGATGCGCTCCCCGGCTACCAGGAGGCGAAGAGTCTCGTGTTCGCGGGGCTCTATCCGCTCTCGGGCCCGGACTACCCGCTCCTCCGGGACGCGCTGGAGAAGCTCCACCTCAACGACGCCTCGGTCACGTACGAGCCGGAGAGCTCGGTGGCGCTCGGCTTCGGGTTCCGCTGCGGGTTCCTGGGCCTGCTCCACATGGAGATCGTCCAGGAGCGCCTCGAGCGCGAGTTCAACCTGGACCTGATCGCCAGCGCGCCATCGGTGGAGTACCGCGTCCAGCTGACGATGGGTCGGGGCTGGGTGACCGTGGACAACCCGGCCAGGTTCCCGGACGTGGGCGAGATCGAGTCGATCGAGGAGCCGTGGGTGAACCTCGGCGTGGTCACGCCGGACCGGTACATCGGCTCGCTGATGGAGCTGACCACCAACCGGCGCGGGACGTTCGCCAACCTCGAGTACCTCGATCCGCAGCGGGTCCACATGCACTTCGAGCTGCCGCTGGCCGAGCTGATCGTCGACTACTACGACCAGCTCAAGAGCCGGACCCAGGGCTACGCCTCGATGGACTACGAGGAGTCCGGCTACCGTGCGGCGAACCTGGTCAAGCTCGACGTGCTGGTCGCCGGGGAGCCGGTCGATGCGCTGAGCCTCATCGTCCACAGGGACCGCGCCCAGGCTACGGGCCGCCTACTGGCGGCGAAGCTCAAGGAGCTGATACCGCGGCAGATGTTCGAGGTCCCGGTCCAGGCGGCCATCGGCAGCCACGTCGTGGCGCGCGAGACCATCCGGGCGATGCGGAAGAACGTGCTCGCGAAATGCTACGGTGGCGACATCACCCGCAAGAAGAAGCTGCTGGAGAAGCAGAAAGAGGGCAAGCAGCGGATGAAGCGCGTGGGATCCGTCGAGATCCCGCAAGAAGCGTTCCTGGCGATCCTGCGCATGGACGAGGGCTGATGCGTCCCGCCACGGCCGGCTGAGGCAGTCCCATGCCTGCCATCACCCTTCCCGACCTCTCGTCCGTTCCCGACGCGCTGCGCATCATGGTCGCCATCGGGCTCACCGGACTGCTGGTGATCCTCCGCTTCGATGCCGAGCGTTTCAACGCCGCCGAGTACGACGACGTCGACCGCTGGGACCGCCCGCCGTCACTGTTCCGCCGGCTGGCCTGGTACACGATCGGCATCGGCCTGATCCTGCTGGTGTACACGGCCCACCCCTCGGCCGCGACGGACCTGTTCCAGGGTCTCGGGGACCGCCTGGGCGCCGTGATCCTCGGGCTCGCCTATGGCGCCATCGGAACGGCGATCGCCGTGGGCATCGCCCTGTATCGGTACCGACGGGTCCGGTTCCCGCCCGCCAGGGCCTACCCCGGCGCCGTGCTCAACGCGACCGCCACCGCGTTCGTGGACGAGGCGGTGTTCCGGGGGATGGTGTTCGGCTTCCTGCTCCTCGCCGGCATGGAGCCGAACCTCGCCAACCTGACCCAGGCGCTGCTCTATGCGCTCGCGACGCGCCTCGGAGCACCCGGCCGGCCCCTGTACATGCTGGTCACGGCGTTCGCGATCGGCCTCGCCGGCGGGTGGCTCACCGCGGTCACCGGCGGGATCGGGGCGGCGTTCCTCGGCCACGCGATCACGCGGGTCGCGATCTTCACGACCACCGGGCACGCGGGTCTGCCGAAGGCGAAGGGGACCGAGGCCGAGGAGGTCGAGAAGCGGCAGCGGACGCCCGACGGCTGGCGGGTGCTGGGCTCGCGCGAGCCGACGCGGGACCGCTGAGCCCGGTCCGGCGGTCGGCGTCATGCCTGTCACCGCGCCGATGCCCGGGGCTCCGGTCGCGCTCTACGTCCACGTCCCGTTCTGCGTCTCCCTCTGCCCGTACTGCGACTTCGTCGTGTATGCGGGAACGGCCGCACGCGGGCCGGCCGCGCGGGTGGCGGCGTACCTGGGGGCACTGGAGACGGAGATCGAGCTGCGGGCCGACATCGCGGACGCCCGGTTCGGGCCGCCCGGCGCGGCGGGCTCGTCCCGATCACCCGGCCGGGTGCCCCTCGAGACCGTGTACGTGGGCGGTGGGACGCCCACCCTGCTGCCGTCCGAGGCGCTCGCCGGGCTGCTGGACCTCGTCCGCCGTCGGTTCGGGATCGCGGACGGCGCCGAGGTGACCATCGAGGCCAACCCCGGCCCGGACGAGCGAGGCGAGCCGCGCGTGCTGGCTGAAGCCGGGTTCAACAGGCTCTCGCTGGGGGCGCAGGCGATGGACATGGCCTCGCTGCGGCGGCTGGGTCGGCGGCACCTGGTGGGTGACGTCGGCGCGGCGGTGGGCGAGGCGCGCGCGGCCGGGTTCCGCTCGATCTCACTGGACCTGCTGTACGACGCGCCGGGGCAGTCCCTCCACGCCTGGTCGGAGACGCTCGACGCGGCGCTGGCTTTGGCTCCGGACCATGTCTCCGCCTATGCGCTGACGCTGGACGATCCGGACGAGGAAGGGCTGACCGGGCGGGTGGGCGACCACCTGCCGACGCGGCCGGGAGCGCGCCGCTGGAGGGAGGCCGCGATCCGCGAGCAGTCCGAGGACCGCGCGGCCGGACAGTACCAGATGGCCGTGGACCGACTGGGCGCTGCCGGGTACCGGGGCTACGAGATCTCGAACTGGGGCCTGCCCGGGCATGAGAGCCGGCACAACCTCGTCTACTGGCAGCGACGGCCCTACGAGGCCGTGGGGCCCGGGGCGCACGCGTTCGACGGGGTCACGCGGCGCTGGAACGCGGCACGGCTCGAGGGGTATCTCGCGGCGCTCGCACCGGCGGGAGGATCCGCGCCATCGCCACCGCCGGGCGGTGTCGAGCCGGTGTCGGCGGCCGACGCCGCCGCCGAGACGGTGATCCTGGCGCTCCGGCTTGACACGGGGCTGGCCCTGGAGGCGGCTGAGTCGGGACCGCTTCGGCCGCACCTGGCGTGGGCGCTGGAGATGGGGCTGCTGGAGGGCTTCGACGACTCCGGCGAGCGGGTGCGCCTGACCACGCGCGGCCGCCTCCTCTCGAACGAGCTCTTCTCCCGGCTCGTCTGACGCCAGACGGGCTCGGGCACGCCCGGGGCTGGGCCGGGCGTGGCGCCACGGCCATCTCGTTGACACCCCCGCGGGGCGAGCGCTAGACTCTCGACAACGCAGTTAGCACTCTCATAGTGTGAGTGCTAACCAATGCAGGAGAGGCTCAATGGCGCGTCGCGTGCGTCGCTCCAGTGGCCCCCTGGACCTCCGGTCACAGGCGATCCTCCGGGCCGTCATCGAGGAATACGTCACCAGCGCGGCGCCCGTCGGCAGTCATGCCCTCGTCGAGCGCTATCGGCTCGGCGTGTCCAGCGCCACCGTGCGCGCCGTGCTGGCGGAGCTCGAGTCGGCAGGCATGCTCACGCACCCGCACACGTCCGCCGGCCGCATCCCCACGGAGCAGGGCTACCGCTACTACGTGGAGTCCATCGTCGACACCGTGCCCCTCCCGCCGGTCGAGCAGCTGATGATCCGGCACCAGTTCGGCCAGGTGGAGTACGCGAGCGAGCACTGGTTCCGCCTCGCTGCCACCACGCTCGCCTCGGTCACGCGTGCGGCCGGTCTCGCCACCCCCGCCAAGCCGAGCGCCGCGCACCTCCGCCGTCTCGACCTCGTCTCGATCAGCGACAGGCTGGCGAGCCTGATCCTGGTCCTCCGTGAGGGCGCTCTCAGGCAGGTGCTCATCACGCTGGACCATGCCACGGAGCAGGCAGAGCTGACCGCGGTCGCCAACCGGCTGAACGAGCTGCTCGACAACCGGACCGCCCTGGAGGCCGAGCAGGTGCTCGCGATGCTGGACCCGGCGGACGACTCCCAGGACCTTCCCCGGCGGGTCGGCGAGCGCGTGGTCCGGGCGCTCCTGGAGTTCGACGGTGCCGCCATCGAGGAGCTGTTCAGCGACGGCCTGCTCAACGTCATGGCCGCGCCCGAGTTCGCCCAGAGCGAGAAGCTCCGCCGCGTCTTCGCCGCCCTCGAGAACAGGGCCTATCTCGCGCAGCTGATCGACGGTGTCGCCGGCTCCGGCCGCGTCTGCGTCTTCATCGGCCACGAGAACCCGGCCGAGGCCATGTCGGACGTCTCGCTGGTGCTCGCCCCGTACGGGCGGCCCGGCCGCGCCGTCGGCGTGGTCGGCGTGCTCGGCCCCACGCGCATGGCCTACCCGCAGGCGATCGGCACCGTTCGCTTCATCTCCGGGCTCATGAACGAGCTCATCGACCACCTCTACGCCTGAGCCGCGTCGATCGGACGCCGCGAACCCGACCCGAACAATGACCACCGGAGACCCATGAACCGCAAGACACGCGCCGAGGAACGCACCGAGAAACCCGACCCGTCTCCCGAAGCGCCTGCCGCCGAAGCGCTTGCCGCCGCCCAGGTGGAGGCTGTCCGCGCCGAGCGGGACGAGGCCGTCGCAAGGGCCGAGGCCGAGCGCGACGAGTACGTCGCCGCCCTCCAGCGGGAACGCGCGGAGTTCACCAACTTCCGCCGTCGCACCGCGGACGAGCGTCACCAGGAACGCGGCCTCGCGGGCGTGGACCTGATCGCCAAGGTCCTCGTCCTGGCCGACGACTTCGACCGCGCCATCGAGACCCGCCCGGCCGACCTGGCCGACAACGCGTGGGTCGAAGGCATCGCCGCGATCGACCGCAAGCTCCGCGTGCTCCTCGAAAGCGAGGGCGTCACCGCCGTCGAGGCGGAACCCGGAACCCCGTTCGACCCGCGGGAGCACGAGGCCATCGTCAGTGTCCCGGGCACCGGACGGGCGGAGGGCGAGATCGTGGAGGAGGTCCGGCGCGGCTACCGCCTCCGTGACCGGCTCATCCGCCCGGCGCTGGTTGCCGTGGCCGCCGCACCGGACCCCGCGCCGGACCCCGCGCCGGACCCCGCACCGGATCCCGCACCGGACCCCGCACCGGACCCCGCACCGGACCCTGGGACGCGCCCCAAGGCGGGCCACAGGCCCCGCCTCGTGAACTGACCCCAGCCCGGCCAATCGTCACGTTCCTGTCACTTCCTCGAACCCGACACCAGGAGACACACCCCAGATGGGCAAGATCATCGGCATCGACCTCGGGACGACGAACAGCGTCGTCGCGGTGATGGAGGGCGGCGAGCCCACCGTCATCCCGTCGTCCGAAGGCAACCGCACCGTGCCGTCGGTCGTCGGCTTCAGCAAGACCGGCGAGCGCGTAGTCGGCCAGCTGGCCAAGCGCCAGTCCGTCACCAACCCGACCAACACCGTCTACTCGATCAAGCGCTTCATGGGCCGCCGCTGGGACGACCCGGAGGTCCAGCGCTCCAAGGGCCTCGTCCCGTACAACGTCGAGAAGGACCCCAAGTCGGACGGCATCCGCGTCGTCGCGGGCGACGGCCACTACACGCCGCCCGAGATCAGCGCGATGGTCCTCCAGAAGCTGAAGGCCGACGCCGAGGCGTACCTGGGCGAGAAGGTCACCGAGGCGGTCATCACCGTTCCCGCGTACTTCGACGACACGCAGCGCCAGGCGACCAAGGACGCCGGACGGATCGCGGGCCTCGAGGTCAAGCGGATCATCAACGAACCCACGGCTTCGGCGCTGGCCTACGGCCTGGACAAGAAGCACGACGAGAAGATCGCGGTCTACGACCTGGGCGGCGGGACCTTCGACATCTCGATCCTGGAGTTGGGCGAGGGCGTGTTCGAGGTCAAGGCGACCAACGGCGACACCCACCTGGGTGGCGACGACTTCGACCAGCGGGTCATCGACTGGCTGCTGGCCGAGTTCAAGAAGGACCAGGGCATTGACCTGGCCAAGGACCAGCAGGCCCTCCAGCGCCTCAAGGAGGCCGCGGAGAAGGCGAAGATCGAGCTGTCCTCGACCACCTCGACCGAGATCAACCTGCCCTACGTCACCGCCGATGCCTCCGGGCCCAAGCACCTGGTGATCAGCCTCTCCCGGGCCAAGCTCGAGGACCTGGTCCGCGACCTGATCGAGAAGACCAAGGGCCCGGTCCTGGCGGCCATCAAGGACTCCGGGCTCAAGGCGGGCGAGATCGACGAGGTGATCCTGGTCGGCGGCATGACCCGCATGCCGGCGGTCCAGGAGATGGTCAAGGGCCTGTTCGGCAAGGAGCCCCACAAGGGCGTCAACCCCGACGAGGTGGTGGCGATCGGCGCCGCGATCCAGGCGGGCGTCCTCGGCGGCGACGTGAAGGACGTCCTCCTGCTCGACGTCACCCCGCTGTCCCTCGGCATCGAGACCCTGGGCGGCGTCATGACCCGGCTGATCGACCGCAACACGACGATCCCGACGTCCAAGTCGCAGGTGTTCTCGACCGCGTCCGACAACCAGAACCAGGTCGAGATCCACGTCCTCCAGGGCGAGCGGGACTTCGCGAACGACAACAAGACCCTCGGCCGGTTCATCCTCGACGGCATCCCGCCGGCCCCTCGGGGTATCCCGCAGATCGAGGTCACCTTCGACATCGACGCCAACGGCATCCTCGACGTCAAGGCCAAGGACCGGGCGACCTCGAAAGAGCAGCAGGTCCGGATCACGGCCTCCTCGATGCTGTCCAAGGACGACGTCGACAAGATGGTCCGCGAGGCCGCGACGCACGCCGACGAGGACAAGAAGCGGCGCGACGAGATCGAGCTCCGCAACCAGGCGGAGCAGCTGACCTACCAGGCCGAGCGGACGGTCAAGGACCTCGGCGACAAGGTGTCGTCCGAGGACCGCGCGGCCGTGGAGTCGCAGGTCTCATCCCTGCGGGAGGCGCTCAAGGGTTCCGACGCGGGCGCGATCACCGCCGGGATGACGACGCTGGTCGAGACGCTCTCGCGCGTGTCCACCGCCGCGTACAAGGCAGCCGCATCGGCGGCCGGCGACGGAGCCGATGGTGGCGGACCCGGTCCCGACGACGCCGGGTCGGACGCCGGTGCCGGTGACGAGACGGTGGAGGGGGAGTTCAAGGAGGTCTAGGCCGTCCGCGGCTCCTCGCGCTGCACGCGGCCCGCCGGTCCCCGGCGGGCCGTTCGATCGTGCGCCGCGGTTCCGCCCTGGCGCGCTTGCCCGGCGCTTCCTGCGAGAACGGTTGACGCGGCCCGGCCGGAGCGGTCACAGTCCGGCGATGGATGTCGACGCCGCATCGGTCGCCCGCGAGCTGCGTGACCGCGAGCCCATCTTCCACCGCCCCGCGCATGGCACGAGCCGCGCCGACTTCGAGTCGATGACCGTCGCGGACTACTGGGAGGTCGGCGCGTCGGGGAGCGTGCATGACCGCCGGACGTGCCTCGACGAGCTCGAGCGCCGCTACGCGGACGCTGCGTATGACCCGCTCGCGGGCCTCGAGGTGCGTGACTTCGCCGTCCGCGAGGCAGGCGCCGGGGTCTGGCTGGCGACCTACCATCTCCGCCAGGGCGAGCGGGACACGCGTCGCGTCTCCGTGTGGCGGAGGACCGACGGCGGGTGGGTGCTCGTCTACCACCAGGGCACGGTGATCGGCTGACCTCCGGCTGACCACAACCGGCCCGCCGCGTTACCATCCTGTCTCAGGACCGACCGACCGGTCGGTCGGTCTTCCGGCCGGCTCGCCCGGTCCATGGACAACGGACTCGCTCCAGCGAGGGAAACGCACCTATGGGCAAGCCCGATCCCGCCGAGCAGAGCCGGAGCCGCCGCGAGCGGATCCTCGATGCGGCGTTCCACGCATTCGCCACGCGTGGCTACCGCGATACGGCCGTGGACGACATCGCGGTCGCCGCGGAGACCTCGAAGGGCGGCATCTACTTCCACTTCCCGACCAAGGAGGCGATCTTCCGCGAGCTGATGCAGACGACCGCCGACAAGCTGGTCGCGCGGGTGGAGCGCGCGGTGGCGCTGGAGACGGAGCCGGTCGCCCGCGCCGAGGCGGCGATCCACACGGTGCTGAGCACGTTCGCGGGCCACCGCACGATGGCCCGGCTCCTGTTCCTCGACACCGTGGGGGCCGGGCGCGTCTTCCAGGCCGAGACGAACGCCCTGCACGCGCGCTTCGCGCTGCTGATCCAGGGCTACCTCGACGATGCGGTCGCAGCCGGCGCCATCCCGCCCCTGGACGCGCGGATCACGAGCATCGCCTGGTTCGGGGCGATCAACGAGGTGGTCGCCCGATGGCTCCTCGCGGACCAGGCGGCGTCGCTCGAGGACGCCTACCCGGCACTGCGTGCGGCCCTCCTGCGGAGCGCCGGCGTCCCGGAAGCGCGGATCGGTGGGATCCCGCTGCCCGCCGGCGGCTGGGACTTCCCGGAGGTGGCCCGGTGACAGCAGTCCGACCGACGCCGGGACGGCGGACGCCCGCGATGACGGCCGATGACACGGGAGCCGGTCTGGGTGAGCGCCTCCGTCGCCTCCTTGACGATGCACCTGCTGGGGACGCGCCTGCCGGGGATTCGGTGGCGGGGGGCTCGCGTGCCGGAGGTGACGGGGCGTCGGTGCCGGGAGAGCGCCTCGTGTCCGCCACCGTCCCGGCGAGCCGCATCGACCCGATCTCCCTGTTCGCCGCGGCCGCCGAGGCGGAGCTCGAGGCGGCGCTGTGGCTCCGTCCCGCGGAGGGGACGGCGTTCGTGGGGATCGGCCGGGCCTGGGCGATCGAAGCGGAGGGGCCCGACCGCTTCCGCGGCGCCGAGGATGCGTGGCGCGCGGTGCTCCGCGATGCCCGCATCGATCGTCCGGACGGCGACGGCCGAGGGACAGGCCCGATCCTCCTGGGGGCGCTCGGGTTCACCGGCCGGCGCCCCGAGGCCGACGGTGTCTGGGGCCCGTTCGGCCCCAGCTCCCTGGTCCTGCCGGAGATCCTCTTGTCCGCCACGACCGAAGGCGCATCGCTGACCGGATCGCTGCTGCTGGGCACCGGCCCGGGCGCGGACGGCGCCGGCGTCCGCGCCCTCGAGCGCCGCTGGGACGGGCTGGCCGGACGCGCCCGCGACCTCGCGCCGAGCCCCAGCGGCATGGTCGCCCGGCCCGTCTTCGCCCCCCTCGTCATCACCGACGAGCAGCCCTCGCGGGACGCGTTCCAGCGGCTGGTCGGCATGTTCTCGGGTGCCGTCGGCCGCGGCCGCATCGACAAGGTGGTCCTCGCCCGGCGCGTCGGCCTCCGGTCGCCGGTGGAGCTCGACGTCCCGAACGCCCTCCGCCGCCTCGCCGCCAGCGCCCCCGAGAGCACGATCTACGCGTTCCGCCGCGGGGGCCGGACCTTCCTGGGGGCAACCCCGGAGCGCCTGGTCAGCACCGACGGCCGCACCTTCCGGACCGTCGCGGTCGCGGGCACCATCCGGCGCGGCGCCGACGCCGCCGAGGACGAGGCGCTGGGCCGCGCCCTCCTGGCGTCCGAGAAGGATCGCGAGGAGCACGCGATCGTCGTGGAGGCGATCCGGGAGCTGCTCCTGCCGGTCTCGGACACCCTGGAGATCGCGCCGCGGCCCGGTCTCATGACCCTGCGCTTCGTCCAGCACCTGGTCACGGAGATCTCCGGCACCGTGCCCGATGCTCACGGCCTCCTCGTCCTGGGCGAGCGCCTCCACCCGACGCCGGCCGTCGGGGGCGAGCCGCGGGACGTGGCGCTCGGGATGATCGAGGAGCACGAGGGCTTCGACCGCGGCTGGTATGCGAGTCCCGTCGGCTGGCTGGGCGCGGATGGCGACGGCGAGCTGTGGGTGGCGCTGCGCTGCGGGATCGTGGACCGGACCCGCGCGACGCTGTTCGCGGGCTGCGGCATCGTGGCGGACTCCGACCCGGACCTGGAGTGGGAGGAGTCGCGGATCAAGCTTCGCGCCGTGATCTCGGCCCTCGGCATTCCAGGGGACGAGCGATGACCGACGCGGCAGGGCTGCGGGCGTTCGTCGCCGAGCTGAAGGCTTCGGGCGTGCGCGAGGCAGTCGTCTGTCCGGGGTCGCGGTCCACGCCGCTGGCGCTGGCGCTGCGGGCCGCGGCCGGGATCCGGGTCCGCGTCCTGCTCGACGAGCGCGCGGCCGGGTTCTTCGCGCTGGGGATGGCCAGGACGTCGCGGCGGCCGGTGGTGCTGCTGGCGACCTCCGGTACGGCGGTGGTCGAGTTCGCCCCGGCCGTCGAGGAGGCAAACCTGTCGCGGGTGCCGCTGGTGGTGCTGACGGCGGACCGGCCGATCGAGCTGCGGGACCGCGGCGCGCCCCAGGCGATCGACCAGGTCCGCCTGTTCGGTCGGGCGGCCAAGTGGTACACGGAGCTGCCCCTACTCGACGGGGACCCGGTGACCCTGGCGCACTGGCGGTGGGTGGCGGGGCGGGCGGTGGCGGTGGCGGTGGCGGGACCCGCAGGCCCAGTGCAGGTCAACGTGCCGTTCCGCGAGCCGCTGCTGCCCGACGGACCGCTGGAGACGCCGCCCGGCGGCGGGCCGGCCGAGCCCTTCGCCGCGGTGATGACGGGGCGCCGGATCCTGCACGACGACGCGCTTCGCGGGCTGGCTCGTCGGCTGGCGGGGGCCGAGCGCGGCCTGATCGTCGCCGGGCCGGACGACGACCCGGAGCTCCCGTCCGCCCTCGGAGCCCTCGCCCTCGCCACCGGCTTCCCGATCATCGCGGACCCGCTCTCGGGCCTGCGCACCGGGGCGCACGATCGCGACCTGGTGATCGCCCACGGCGACCTGGTCGTCCGGCCCGGGGCATGGATCGACGACCACCGGCCGGATCTCGTCCTCCGGACCGGGGCGATGCCGACCTCCAAGCCGGTGCTGGAGCTGCTCGCCCGCGAGCGTCCCGAGCTGCTGGTGCTGGATGGTGACGGCGGCTGGCGAGAGGCCGCGATCGTCCCGGCGACCTACGTCCACGCCGACCCGGTCGCCACGGTTGGATCCCTCGCCAAGCTGCTGGCCGGCCGGGGGACGTCCACGAGCGACGCCTGGACCAGCGCCTGGCTCGCCGCGGACCGCGCAGCCGGAGAGGCGATGGACGCCTGGCTGGCCGCCCTGGACGAGCCGTTCGAGGGCTCCCCCTGGCCGCTCCTGGCCGATGCCCTCCCGGACGGGGCCGTCCTGTGGGCCGGCAGCTCCATGCCGGTCAGGGACATGGACGCCTGGCTCCCGTCCACGGATCGCTCCATCACCGTCCGCTCCAACCGGGGCGCCAACGGGATCGACGGCGTCGTTTCCACGGCCCTCGGCTCGGCGGCGGTCGCGGACGGCCCCGTTGCCCTGGTGCTGGGCGACATCGCGTTCCTCCACGACCTGAACGCCCTGGTCGCCGCCCGCCTCCACGGGCTGTCCGCCACCATCGTGCTGATGAACAACGATGGCGGCGGGATCTTCAGCTTCCTGCCCCAGGCCCAGCCAGCTGCCGCGGTTCCGGGTACCGGGCTCCCCGAGCACTACGAGCAGCTGTTCGGGACCCCGCACGGGATCGATGTCGGGCCGATCGTGATTGCGCTCGGTGGCGAGCACCGTTTGGTCGGCCCGGCGGGCCTGGGGGCGGCGATCGAGGACTCGATGGGCCGGCCCGGCGTCCGCGTCCTGGAGCTCCGGACCAATCGCGGGCGAAACCTCGCGCTCCACCGGGAGGTCGCCGCCATCGTCGCCGACGCCCTCGCCGGGCTCCCGGCGTGAACAGCATCATGGTCGACGGCCTGCGCTGGGAGGTCGGGGAGCGGGGGGCGGGACGTCCTCTGCTGCTCCTGCACGGGTTCACGGGCCGCGGCAGCGCGTGGGGCGCGCATGCGACCGCCTTCGCCCGTGCCTTCCGCGTCACCACCGTGGATCTCCCGGGCCACGGGCGCTCCGGCATCGCGACCCCCCAGCGCATGACGGTCGAGAGGACGGCCGACGACCTGACCGTGATCCTGGAACGGCTGGACGCCGTGCCTGCGGATGTCATCGGCTACTCGCTGGGTGCACGCATCGCGCTCCGGCTCGCCGTCGCGCATCCGCGGTCCGTCCGACGTCTCGTCCTCGAGAGCCCGTCCGCCGGACTGGCGACGGCCGACGAGCGGATTGCGCGGCGCCGGGCGGACCTGGAGCTGGCGACGTCCATCGAGGACGGTGGGATCGCCGCCTTCGTCGCGCACTGGGAGGCCCAGCCGATCTTCGCCAGCCAGGTTGCGCTCCCGCCCGCCCGCTCGGCCCGGCTCCGGGCCATGCGCCTGGCGAACGATCCGAGCGGCCTCGCGGCCAGCCTTCGCGGCGCCGGCCAGGGCTCGATGGAGCCCCTGTTCGACGACCTCCCTGACCTCTCCGTCCCGACCCTCGTCATCGCCGGCGCTCTCGACACGATCGGCCGCCCCCGGGCCGAGGCGATCGCCGCCGGCATCCCGGGCGCGCGCCTGGAGATCATCGGCGACGCCGGCCACACACCCCACGAGGAGCAGCCGGCCACGTTCCGCCGCCTCGCCCTCGACTTCCTGCTGGAGGACTCCGCCGCATGAGCACGACCGTCACCTGGACGCCCGTCGTCGAGTACCGGGACGTCCGCTATGAGCACTCGGGCACCGGGATCGCCAAGGTGACCATCAACCGCCCCGAGGTCCGCAACGCCTTCCGCCCGCAGACCGTGCGCGAGCTGATCGACGCCTTCGCCCGGATCCGCGACGACGCGTCGGTCGGCTGCGTCCTGCTGACCGGCGAGGGCGACAAGGCGTTCTGCTCCGGCGGCGACCAGCGGTACAAGAGCCACGGCGGCGGCTACCTCGACACCGACGGCATCGCCCGGCTCAACGTCCTGGATCTGCAGCGCCAGATCCGCTCCCTGCCGATCCCGGTCATCGCCCTGGTCAACGGGTACGCCATCGGCGGTGGCCACGTGCTCCACGTCGTGTGCGACATGTCGATCGCATCCGAGAACGCGGTCTTCGGCCAGGTCGGCCCCAAGGTCGGCAGCTTCGACGCCGGGTTCGGGGTGGGGCTGCTGGCCCGCCTGGTCGGCGACAAGAAGGCGAAGGAGATCTGGTTCCTGTGCCGCCAGTACTCGGCGGCCGAGGCGCTGGAGATGCACCTGGTGAACAGGGTTGTGCCGTCCGCGGACCTCGAGGCCGAGGGCGTCCAATGGGCGAACGAGATCCTGGACATGAGCCCGACCGCGATCCGGTTCCTCAAGTCGGCGTTCCTCGTCGCGACGGACGGCCTCGCGGGACTCCAGGAGTTCGCGGGGAACGCGACGGGTCTCTACTACACGACCGACGAGGCCCACGAGGGATCGACGGCGTTCCTCGAGAAGCGCCCGGCCGCCTACCGCACGTTCCCGCGGCGGCCCTGATGGCGGACGCTCCCGGCGCTCCCGAGATCCATCCGTCGGCGGTTTCGATCTGGGTCCACGCCGCCCGGCCCGACACGCTGGCCGCGGCCGTGGCAGGCGTGGTGGTCGGTCTCGGGGCGGCGCTCTCCACCGGGGCCGCCCTCCGCATCGACACCGCCCTTGGCTGCCTGCTGGTCGCGCTGGTGCTCCAGGTCGTCGCCAACTTCGCCAACGACCTGTCGGACCACCGCCGGGGCGCCGACACGCCCGACAGGGCGGGGCCGACGCGGGTCGCCGCGGCCGGCCTGGTCACGGAGCGCCAGCTCGAGGTCGCGATCGGGATCAGCATCGGGATCGCGGGCATCGTGGGCCTGTGGCTGGTGTCTGTGGGGGGCGCAGTGCTCCTCGTGCTGGGCGCGGCGGCGGTCATCGCGGCGCTTGCCTACACCGGCGGGCCGTTCCCGTACGGGTACCGGGCGCTGGGCGAGGTCTTCGTGTTCATCTTCTTCGGCCTGGTGGCGGTGGTGGGGACGGCGTATCTCCAGACCCTCGAGATGCGGCCGGTGTTCCTGGTCGTGGCCATCCCGCCGGGAGCCCTGATCACGGCGATCCTCGTCGTCAACAACCTGCGTGACATCCCGACCGACACCGCGGCCGGCAAGCGGACGCTCGCGGTGCTGCTGGGGACCGGGGCCACGCAGGCCGAGTACGCGCTGCTGCTCGCCGTTGCGTACGCGGTACCGGTGGCGCTGCTCGCGGCCTGGCTTCTTGCCGGCGGGCTGGACCGTGGCGGACCGCTGCCGATGCCACTCGCGCTCGTGCCATCGGTCGTGCTGCTCCCGCTGCTGACGCTGCCCATGGCGCGGCCGATGCTGCGCACGGTGCGCGGCTTCCGCGAGCCGCGCGAGCTGAACCTGGTCCTCAAGGGGACGGCACGACTGTCCCTGGAGTTCTCGCTGCTGTTCGCGGTCGGCCTGGCGCTGGCCGGCGTTTCGTTCGGGGGACGGGCAGGGTGACCTCCATCGTCTCCCTCCGGGCGGACAAGGTCCGGGTCCCGTTCCGCCGGCCGTTCCCCACCGCGCAGGGCATGTGGCTCGAGCGCGAGGCGTGGATCATCCGGCTCGTGGATGGTGACGGCCGGGTCGGGCTGGGCGAGGCGGTGCTGGAGCCGGCGGACGGTGACACGGCGTCGACGATCCTCGACCACCTCGTGCACGAGGCGGTCATGATGGCCCCGGGCGGGCGCCTGCCGACGGCGACGGAACTCGAGGTGCACGGGTCCCCGGGCCGGGCGCTCCGGGCAGCCCTCGACGCGGCGCGGCTGGACATCGATCGGGCGCCCGCGGAGCGTCTCGCCACCGGTGGAGCCGGCGTCGGGGTCAACGCGACGATCGCGTCGATCGGGCCCGAGGCGTCGGCCCTGGCCGCGCGCCAGGCCGTCCACGCGGGCTTCTCGACGCTCAAGCTCAAGGCCGGAGCCGAACGCGAGACCGAGGTGCTCGTCGACCGGGTGCGCGCGGTCAGGGCGGCCGTCGGGCTGGACATCCGCCTGCGGCTGGACGTGAACGGGGCGTGGGACCTGGAGACCGCGACCGAGCGCCTCGACGCGATCGCGCGATTCGCGCTCGAGTACGTCGAGCAGCCGCTGACGGGGGACGACGCGGCCGGCCTCGCCGAGCTCCGGCGGAGGGTCCGCGTCCCGATCGCCGCCGACGAGACGGTGACCTCCCTGCGGGCGGCGCGGGCGCTGCTGGACGCGGGGGCCGTCGACGTGCTGGTGGTGAAGCCCGCGCGCGTCGGTGGCCCGGTGGTCGCGGCCGAGATCGCGGCCCTCGCCGCCGGGCGGAGCGTGCCGGTGGTGGTGAGCACGCTGTTCGAGACTGGAGTGGGGATCGCAGCGGCGCTCGCGGTGGCGGCGGCGCTGCCGTCGGTCCCGGACGCGGCGCTCGACCACGCGCCCGATCATGGGCTCGCCACGGCCGGCGTCCTCGAGCACGACCTGCTGGTCGAGGGCCTGCCGGTCGAGGAGGGACGGATGCGGGTGCCGGGCGCACCCGCCGCCGGAGGTCTCGGGATCACGCTCGACGAGCGGGCGATGGCCCGGTTCGTGGTCGAGTCGGCCGGATCGGGCTGATGGACGTCGGGACGATGGGCGGCGGGCTGCTGGGCGGGTGGTCGGCCGAGCAGCGGGTCCGGGCGCACGCGGCGGTGGCGGGCGGGTCCGCGGCGATCCTGGACGGCACGGGGACCACGACCTGGGCTGACCTCGACCGGCGGTGCGACGCGGTGGTCGCCGCGGTCCGGGCGGCCGGCGTCGTGGCGGGTGACGTCGTGGCGGTCATGGCGGAACCGTCCGCGGACGCCGTGGCCGCGATCCTGGGCGTGCTCCGGGCGGGCGCCGTGGGCGCGCCCGTGCCCACGGGCCTGGCGGCACGGGAGGTGGCGGTCGCGCTGGACGCGCTTTCGCCGGTCCTCGTCCTGCACGACCGCGGGTCCCGCTCCATGGTCGCGGGGGCCGGGCGTCGCGGGCTCCCGGTCGACCGCGTCGCGGCCACGACCGCTCCTTCATCCCGGTCGCCGGCCGTCGCGGCCGCCGCAGCCACGGCCGCCGCCACTGCGGGTGCGGCCACGGCTGCCGCCTTCGACCCGGAACGCCCGGCCGTCATCGTCCTCACCTCCGGCACCACCGGCCGTCCCAGGGGGGTCGTCCTCTCCGCCCGGGCGATGGCCGCGAGCGCCGACTCCTGGCTCCTGGCGCTGCCGACGGCGACCGGCTGGGTGCTGGCGCTGGGGCTCGGCCACGTCGCGGGTCTCGGGATCCTGTGGCGGGCGATCGCCGGGCGCGTCCCGGTGCGGATCGTTGGCCGGGCGGACCCGGCGACGCTCGTGGCCGCGCTGGCCGCGGAGCCGCCCATGAGCCACGTCTCGCTCGTCCCGGCACAGCTCGCGCGGCTGCTCGATGCCACGGGTGACGCACCGCCTCCCTCGTCGGTGCGTGCCGTGCTCCTCGGTGGCGGCCCGATCCCGTCGGCCCTCGTGACCCGCGCCGCCCGCGCCGGCTGGCCGGTGGTGCCCACCTATGGCCTGTCCGAGACCGGCTCCGGCGCCACGGCCCTCGCCACCGTCGATGTGCCCAAGCACCCGGGGTCCGCCGGCAGCCCGCTGCCGGGCGTCCGGGTGACCGTCCGGGAACCCGACGAGGGAGGCGTGGGGGAGATCCTGGTCGAGACCGCGGCGCGCTTCTCGGGCTACCTGGGCGACCCGCCGCCGCCGGCTCCCGCGGCGGAGCCCGTCCGCACCGGCGACCTCGGCCGGCTCGACGAGCATGGTCGCCTGTTCGTCGTCGACCGCCGTCTCGACCGGATCGTGCGCGGGGGCGAGAACATCGCCGCGCGTGAGGTGGAGGACGTCCTGCTCGCGCACCCGGCCCTCGCCGATGCCGCGGTCGTCGGGCTCCCGGACGCGCTCTGGGGCCACGTGCCGGCAGCGGCGATCGTGCTCGCGGACGGCGCGACGGACCCCGGGGACGAGGCCCTCACCGCCCACTGCCGCGCGGCCCTGGCCGGGTTCAAGGTCCCGGTGACGTTCCTCCGCCTCGACGCCCTGCCGCGCACGTCCGGTGGCAAGCTGCGCCGCGATGCCGTGCGCGGGCTCCTCGCGGGGGATCGGACCGGGGAGCTGGCCCGGCCGGACGGTGCCCAGATCGGCTGGCGCGTCACGGGCGAGGGCCCGTTCCCGCTGCTGCTCCTCCACGGGACGCTGTCGAACGCCCGGCAGCTCGACCGGCTGGCGCTGACCCTGGCAGGCGCCGGCGATCTCACGGTTCACGCCCTCGACCGGCGGGGGAGCGGCACCGGCCGCCTCGCCCCGGGCGCGCCGCTGGCCGGCCTGGACCTCGCGGTCCACCTGGCGGACATCGTGGCGTACCTGGACGCTCGGGGGATCGACCGGGCCGCGGTCGTCGGCGTGAGCTTCGGCGGCGTGCTGGGTGTGGAGCTGGCGGCCCGGCACCCGGACCGGGTCGAGGCGGTGGTGGCCTTCGAGCCGCCATACGCTCCGCTGGCCGACGACGCGACGCGGGCCGCCTTCCTGGCGCTGGCCGGGGCCACGGCGGAGGCCCACCGCACCGGTGGCCCGGCCGCGGCCGCCGAGACGTTCCTGCGCGCGGTGGCAGGTGATGCGGCCTGGGACCGGCTCCCGCCGCGGAGCCGGGCGAGCCTGAGCGTCGAGGGGGACGGGGCGGCGGCCGACGCCGCCGTCGCCGGTACCCGGCCGGAAGGCCTGGCAGCCGTCACCGCTCCGGTGACCATCCTCACCGGAGCCGCCAGCGAGGCCTTCTATGCACCCATCGCGGACGAGCTCGCGGCGCGCATCCCCGGTGCCCGCCGGGATACCCTTGGCGGCCTCGGCCATGCCTCGCCGATCACCCAGCCGGCACCCGTGGCCGCCGCGATCCGCGCGGCGCTCGTGGCGGCCGGCCTCCTCGGCATCGGAGGCGTCACAGGCCGCCGCGACCCCGGGCCCGGACCGGTGCCGCCGCCGACTGCAGGGGCGCGGCCGGCGCCGTCCCCAAACTCGTCCCCGAACCCGTCCCCGATCCGTCCGCCGCACACCGACCCGGAGCCTCTTGCATGACCCCCGTCCCGCCGTCCGACCATACCCCGTCCGGTGCCTCCACCGGGGCCGGCAACGCCGCGGCCCAGCCCGAGGTCCGGGTCATGTTCGACCGGATCGCGCCCCGCTACGACCTCATGAACCTGCTCATCTCCGCGTTCCAGGAGCCGCGCTGGCGCCGCCGGCTGGTCAGCCACGCCCGCCTCCGCCACGGCGGCTCGGCGCTGGACGTGGCGTCCGGTACCGGCAAGGTGGCCGCCGATCTCCACCGGCGCGTCCAGCCCGGCGGCCGCGTCCAGGGCGTGGACCTCTCGCCGGGGATGACCGCCGTCGCCCGGCGCCGGTACGCGGACCGGCCGGGGCTGACCTTCGTCGTCGGTGACGCGGTCGCGCTGCCGACAGCGGACGCCACCTTCGACGCTGCCACGATCGCCTTCGGCATGCGCAACCTCCCGGACTACCGGCGGGGGTTCGCCGAGATGGCGCGCTCGGTCCGACCCGGCGGCAGGGTGCTGTGCCTGGAGATCGCGCGCCCGCGCAGCCCGCTCGCCCGATTCATGCGCTGGTGGTTCGACCGCATCGTGCCCGTCATCGGGCGGATGGCAGGGCAGGGGACCGCCTACGGCTACCTCGTCAGGAGCGTGCAGGCGTACCCGTCCCCGGAGCGGATCGCGGAGATCATGCGCGAGGCCGGCCTGGCCGACGTGACCTGGGAGGGCCTCACCGGCGGGATCGTCACGCTGCACGAGGGGACCGTTCCGCCGCGCCAGGGGCCCGAGGTCACGCGCGCCCCGCGCCCGACGGCCGACCGCCGACCCTAGCGGGCCGCCGATCGCAGCCGACCGCCGACGCTAGCTGGCCGCCGATCGCAGCCGACCGCCGACCGCGGACAAGGTCGACCGCCGACCGTACCGGACCCCACCGGACCTCCGCGCCATGGCGGCCGGGTCCGGCATCGGCGAGCGTGACGGGTGGTGCGTCCCAGCCCCGCCATGGAGGCACATCGTGCCGCGCCTCACCAGCCGCGTGTTCACCGACCTGGCCGTCTGGATGACCGGCTTCGGCCTCGCGATCGGCCTCGTCTTCCCGCCGTTCTGCCTGCTCCTCGGCCTGCCGGCCGCGTCGGTGCTGACCCCGGCATTCTTCGCGGCGACGCTGGCGGCCGGGCTCGCGGTCGGGGCCGTCAACTTCGCCCTGGCGAGACTCGTGGTCGGGCGCCGCTTCCGGCACCTGGCGTCCGCGATGACGACCGTCGAGTCGCAGCTCGCGTCCGCCGTGTACACCCAGGACTGGAGTGGTTGCGACCCCGAGCGGTGCGCGCTCGCGGTCGACTCGGACGACGAGGCGGGTGCCACCGCACAGGCGTTCAACAGCCTGATCCGGACCCTCGCCAGGAGCCACGCGGTGGAGGCCGCGATCCACGACTTCAGCGGCGTCCTGTCGCGGGAGTTTGAGCTCGAGGGGCTCGGCTCGGCGGCCCTGGACGGCCTGCTCCGGCACACCGCATCCGAGGCCGGTGCCATGCTCATCGTCCGCGAGGACGGGCTCGTCCCCCTCGCCAGCCACGGCATCCGCGCGGCCGAGACCCTGGCCACCAACGACCATGTGCGGCGCGTGGTCCGGCTCGGCGAGATCGAACGGCTGCAGGTGGGGGCGCAGGAGCTGGTCGTGGACTCGCTCCTGGTGGGCGTTGCCGCTCGGGAGATCCTCGTCGTGCCGGTCGCGTTCAAGAGCGTCCCGCTCGGCGTGATCGTGCTGGCCACCGCGGGCACGTTCGAGCGCGACGACATCGAGCTGCTCGATCACCTCAGGACCGACCTCGGTCTCGCGGTGAACAACGCCCTCGCCCATGACCGCCTCGAGCGCCTGGCCGCGATCGACCCGCTCACCGACGCCTACAACCGCCGGTTCGGGCTGGGCCGCCTCCGGGAGGAGTTCTCGCGAGCCGTCCGGGCCGAGGGCCCGCTCGGGATCCTCATGCTCGACATCGACCATTTCAAGGCCGTCAACGACACGTACGGCCACCTCGTCGGCGACCGTGTCCTGCGCGCGGTGGCGGGAGCCTGCCGGCGCGTCATCCGCGAGGGCGACGTGCTGATCCGCTACGGCGGCGAGGAGTTCCTCGTGCTCCTGCCCGGGGCGGGCCGTGACGATGTCGTCCAGGCCGGCGAGCGGATCCGCCGCGCCGTGTCCGAGACGACCGTCGACGATGGGACCAGCCGCATCACGGTCACCGTGAGCGTCGGTGCCACGACCTACCAGGACGCGACCGAGACGGCGGACGCGCTGGTGGCGCTCGCCGACCACGCGCTGTACGAGTCGAAGGATGGCGGCCGGAACCGGGTGACGGTGGGCGGAGCCCGCTGAGGGGAAAGCCGGCACGGACTCCCCTGACGGGGCCATACGACAGGCCCTGCGGTACCATCGCCCGTCGCATGCCCGAGAAGCCCGTCGTCGCTCCGCTCATCCACGCCCGTGGACTGACGAAGCGTTTCGGCGTGTTCACGGCCGTCGATTCGATCGACTTCGACGTCGCGCCCGGCGAGAGCTTCGGCTTCCTGGGACCGAACGGCGCCGGCAAGACCAGCGCGATGCGGATGATCGCCTGCGTCTCACCGGTCACCGAGGGCACGCTCCGGATCCTGGGCCTGGACCCCGCCTCGGACGGTGCCCGGATCCGCGGCCGGCTGGGGGTCGTGCCGCAGCAGGACACGCTGGACACCGAGATCTCGGTCCAGGACAACCTCGTGATCTACGGGCGCTACTTCGGGCTCTCCCGCGCCGAGTCGCGCCGGCGCGCCGGGGAGCTGCTGGAGTTCGCGCAGCTGGCCGAGCGGGCCGGCGACAAGGTGGAGCCCCTGTCGGGCGGCATGAAGCGGCGCCTCACGATCGCCCGCGCGCTGATCAACGAGCCGTCGATCCTGCTCCTCGACGAGCCGACCACCGGCCTGGACCCGCAGGCGCGCCACCTGCTCTGGGAGCGTCTCTACCGCCTCAAGCAGCGCGGGGTGACCCTGGTGCTGACCACCCACTACATGGACGAGGCCGAGCAGCTCTGCGATCGCCTCGTCGTCATGGACAAGGCGAGGATCGTGGCCGAGGGCACCCCACGGAGCCTGATCTCCGAGTGGTCCACGCGCGAGGTCACGGAGATGCGCTTCCCGGTCGGCGTCCAGGAGATGATCGGAGGCAGGCTCGACGGCATTGGTGACCGGATCGAGCTGTTGCCGGACCGCGTCCTGGTCTATTCCGACGACGGCGAGGCGGCCGCGGCGGCCGTCCACCAGCGGGGCCTGGTGCCGGTGACGGTGCTGGTGCGGCGGAGCTCGCTGGAGGACGTGTTCCTCCGGCTCACCGGCCGCAGCCTGGTCGACTGACGCGATGGCCCTCGCGGAGGTCCCGGTCCCCCAGCAGGCTCCCCGGACCGGGGACGACGTCGCGCGCCCGAGGCCCCTCGACGGCCTGCGTGCCGCATACGAGCACCAGTGGCTGCTCTACGTCCGGACCTGGCGGGGCTCGGTCTTCGGCAACTTCGCCCAGCCGGTCCTGTTCCTGGTCGCCATGGGGATCGGCCTGGGCTCGTACGTGGACAGGGCGAACAGCGCGGCGATGGGCGGCGTGCCGTACCTGCAGTTCCTGGCGCCAGCGCTGCTCGTCTCGTCGGTCATGCAGGGCTCGGTGTTCGAGGCCACGTTCCCGGTCCTGGCCGGGTTCACCTGGGTGCGCCGCTACCACGCGATGTACGCGACCCCGCTGACGCCGTTCGCGATCGCCTTCGGCCAGCTGTCCTGGATCACCACCCGGGCGACGCTGGCGGGCTCGATCTTCCTGGTCGTGATCCTGCTGCTCGGGGCCGCCGCGACGCCCGGGATCGTCTTCGCGGTGCCGGTCGGGACGCTCACGGCGCTGGCCTTCGCGGGCCCGATCGCGGCCTACATGTCCACGCAGCGCGACACAGCCTCGTTCAACTCGATCTGGCGCTTCGGGATCACGCCCCTGTTCCTGTTCTCCGGCACCTTCTTCCCGATCAGCCAGCTGCCCGAGCAGATCCGCTGGATCGCGTGGGTGCTCCCGTTGTGGCACGGCGTGGACCTCTCGCGGTCCCTGGCGCTGGGCACGGCGTACGAGGACCCGCTCCTGCAGGTGGCCCACGTCGTCGTCCTCACGGGCTACGCGGTCGTCGGCGCGGTCGCGATGTTCGTCATGTTCCGCCGCCGGCTGGAGCGCTGACGATGCTGCCGCTGACCGCCCTCGGGCGCGTCCTCCCGTCCGGCTTCGGCGGACGCCGCTCGCTGCTCCTCGTCGAGCGCAACCTCCTCGTGTACCGGAACGGCTGGATGGTCATCCTGTCGGGCTTCTTCGAGCCGCTGTTCTACCTGCTGGCGATCGGCCTCGGCATCGGCGGGATCGTGGGGAGCATCCAGGGGCCCGACGGGGCCTCGATCCCGTATGCCATGTTCGTGGCCCCGGCGCTGCTCGCATCCGCGTCGATGAACGGGGCGATCGCCGAGTCCACGTTCAACGTCTACTTCAAGCTCAACTTCCAGAAGACGTACGACGCCGTGCTCGCGACCCCGCTGGGCCCCGGCGACGTGGCGCTGGGCGAGATCGGCTGGGCCGTGATCAGGGCCACCCTGTACGCGCTGGGGTTCGTGGTGGTGATCCTCGTCCTGGGGCTGGTGCGGTCCCCGTGGGCGGTGTTCGCGGTCCCCGCAGCCACGCTGCTCGCCTTCGCGTTCGCGGCGGTGGGCATGGCCGCGACGACGTTCATGCGCTCCTGGCAGGACTTCGACCTGATCAACCTGGTCGTGCTGCCGATGTTCCTGTTCAGCGGCACCTTCTACCCGCTGGCGGCGTACCCCGAGCCGCTGCGCGTGCTGATCATGGTGACGCCGCTGTGGCAGGGCGTGGACCTGATCCGGTCGCTGGTGCTGGGCCTCGTCGAGCCGTCGATCCTGTGGCACGTGGCCTACCTCGGGACGATGGGGCTGGTCGGGCTGTCGGTCGCGGGCAGGCGGCTGGACCGGATGCTGCTCAGGTAGCGTTGTGGGCTTCGGCGGCTCGTCGCCGCGACTCGCTCGTCGTCGCCGCGCGATGGGCGAAATCGTGTCACCGGGTAGCATCGCCGGATGCCTGACCCGGAACAGGCCCCGGAACCCGGAGCCGGACCAGCCACCGGACCCGCCCCGATCGCCGACGTCGCGCGCTCGGCGCGGGACCTGCCGACCCTCGATGCTGCGATCTGCGCCTGCCGTGCCTGTCCCCGTCTCGTGGCGTGGCGCGAAGACCAGGCGCGGACCAAGGTGGCCCGCCACCGTGACGAGGCGTACTGGGGACGACCCGTGCCCGGTTTCGGCGACGAGGCCGCCCGGATCCTCCTCGTCGGCCTCGCCCCTGCCGCGCACGGCGCGAACCGGACCGGTCGTGTCTTCACGGGCGATGCGTCCGGGGACTTCCTGTGGCGCGCCCTGTACGCTGCCGGCCTCGCCAGCCAGCCCCATGGCCGCCGCGCCGACGACGGCCTCGAGCTGCGCGGCGTCCGCGTCGTGGCCGCGGTCCGGTGCGCGCCCCCGGCCAACAAGCCCACCCGCGAGGAGCAGGCGGCCTGCCGCCCGTACCTCGTCCGCGAGCTCCAGCTGCTCGGCGCCGTCTCGGTCATCGTCCCGCTGGGTGCCATCGGCTGGGACGCCTCCCTCCGGGCCCTCGCCGCGCTGGGCCCCGCAACGGCGACCCCGACCCCCAGGCCCGTGTTCGGCCACGGCGCCGAGGCGACGATCGGCCCGTACGTTCTCGTGGGCTCCTACCATCCCAGCCAGCAGAACACCTTCACCGGTGTCCTGACCCAGTCGATGCTGGGCGACGTCCTGGGGCGCGCGAAGACGCTGGCCGGGCTTGGGAGGACGCCGGCCGGGCTGGGAGACACGCCGGCCGGGCCCGGACAGACGCGGGCCGGGCCCGGGCCCGGGGGCCGGTAGACTCTCTCCACCCATGGCAGCGGAGCGCGATCTCTACGAGGTGCTCGGCGTCGGGCGGGCTGCCGACGACGCCGAGATCAAGCGCGCCTTCCGCAAGCTTGCCCAGCAGTGGCACCCCGACGTCAACGAGGATCCGGCGGCCCAGGACAGGTTCAAGGAGATCAACGAGGCCTACCAGGTCCTCAGTGATCCCCAGCGCCGCCAGACCTACGACATGTTCGGCCGGGCGGGTCTCGGTGCGACAGGCGCCGCGGGCGGAGCCCAGGGCTTCGGCACGGCGGGCTTCGGCGGCTTCTCGGACATCTTCGACGCCTTCTTCGGTGGCGCGGCGGCGGGCGGCGCACGGCGCGGACGCCCGACCACCGGCTCCGATCTCCGTTACGACCTCCGCATCTCGTTCGACGAAGCGGTCCTCGGCACCGAGAAGGAGATCGAGTTCCCGGTGCTCGGCCGCTGCGACACGTGCGCCGGCACCGGGGCGAAGCCGGGAACGGCCCCGACGCAATGTCCGCAGTGCAACGGCCGTGGCGAGGTCCGCAGCATCCGCCAGACGATGCTCGGGCAGATGGTCAACGTGGCCCCCTGCCCTCGCTGCCGGGGCGAGGGCAGGATCGTCGAGTCGCCATGCGAGGCCTGCCGCGGCGAGGGCCGGACGGAGCGCCGCCGGAGCCTGCGCGTGACCATCCCCGCGGGCATCGACGAGGGCCACCAGATCCGCCTCTCCAACGAGGGCGAGACCGGGCCCCGGGGAGGCGCCCCGGGAAGCCTGTACGTCGCGGTCCACGTCGCCGATCACCCCTCGCTGACCCGCGAGGGCACCGAGCTCTTCTACGAGGCCAACGTCTCGATCGTCCAGGCGGCCCTCGGAACGAAGATCCACGTGCCGACGGTCGAGGGCGACGGCACCGAGGTCGATATCAAGGCCGGCACCCAGCCGGGGACGGAGATCCGGCTCCGCGGTCGCGGGGTGCCCAACCTGCGCCGCCCGTCTTCGCGCGGCGACCTCCACGTCGTGGTCAACGTGGTCGTGCCGACGAAGCTCTCGAAGCACCAGCGCGAGATCCTGGAGGCCTACGCGAAGGATGCCGGCGAGGGCGTCTCGGCGGGTGGCGGGCTGCGCGAGAAGCTGGGCCTCGGTTGAGCGGCGCCCCCAGGGCCGGGGTCCCTGCAGACGCGGAGGGCGCCGATCCGGAGGGCCCGTCCCGAGGCCGATCCGGAGGCGGCCCAGTCAACCGAGGCGGCCGATCCGGCCGCGAACGCTCCGGCAGATCCGCTCGCCGGCATCGACCTCGCCGCCGCTGCGGCCACGCCCGGCGCTTGGCTGGAGCTCTCCGTCGCCGCCGACCACGAGGCCGTCGAGGCCGTGTCCGAGATCCTGTCCCGCGCCGCGCCCGGCGGGACCAGCGTGGAGCCGGCCTTCGAGCTGATCGAGGAGGGCCTCGCCGCCCGGGTGGACTTCGAGCGGCCGGCGATGGTCCGGGCCCACCTCCCGATCCGCGACCCCGCCGCGGTCCGTGCCGCCGTCGAGGTGGCCGACCGCGAGCTCGGCCACCTCCAGGCCTTCGGGATGCGGCCGATCGGGGACCTCACCGCGGCCGTCGTCCTCGAGGCGGACTGGGCCAACGCCTGGAAGGCGCACTTCCCGGTGCTCCGGATCGGCCGGCGCATCGTCATCCGGCCCACCTGGCGACGCCACCGCCGCCGGCCCGACGACGTCGTCTTGGCGCTGGATCCCGGGATGGCGTTCGGGACCGGGCTCCATCCGACCACCCGGCTGTGTCTCGCGGCGCTGGAGTCGATCGGGGAGCGCGGCCTCCTGGCGCGCGGAGGTGTCGACGGCGGGCGGGCGAGCGTCCTGGACGTCGGCTCCGGGTCCGGGATCCTGTCGATCGCGGCCGCGAGGCTCGGCGCGGGGCGTGTCCTCGCCGTGGACGTGGACCCGATCGCGGTCGAGGCCAGCACGGCCAACGCGCGTCGCAACCGCCTGGCGCCCGTCATCCGTGCCCGCGAGGGAAGCTCGCCCACCGGCGAGGGACCGTTCGACGTGGTGCTCGCGAACCTGATCGCGTCGCTGCTCATCACGCTGGCCGACGGCCTGGTCGAGGACCTGCGCCCCGGCGGCACACTGGTCGCGTCCGGGATCTTCCTGAGCCGCGAGGCGGGCGTCGTGGAGGCGTTCGGGACCCGTGGCCTGGGGCTCGTCAACCGCTGGGCGGAGGGCGACTGGGTGGCGCTGGAGCTCCGGCGCCCCGCCTGACGCGCTGCCTCATGCGCTTCGCCCATGCTCATGAGGCCGACGACGCGCAGGAGCTCATCGCCACGTCTGACGCGGCCCTGACCGGCGCCGCCAGGGCGGAGGGCCACCCCGTGATCGTCCTGCCCGATTCGCAGGGGCGGCGGCCGGCCTGACGTCCGCCGTGTGCCCGCCATGCCCCACCGGGGCACCGGTCGGCGGCACGCCGGGGAGCCCTCCGCCCCCCTGCGTTACGATCCGGGCCGAATGCAGGACCCGTCCCCGCTCCTTCCGTCGGTCACCGCGGCGCCCATCGGCCCGGAGCGCCCCCGGTCGGCCGCGATCGTCAACCTCGGCTGCAGGGTCAACCAGTCCGAGATGGAGGCCGCGGCCCGGCTCCTGCGCGAGGCCGGGGTCCCGCTCGTGGATCCGCACGAGGCAGCCGACCTCTACCTCGTCAACACCTGCACCGTGACGTCCACCGCGGACGAGAAGTCACGCTCCGCCGTCCGCCGGGCCCGCCGCGCGAACGCTGGCGCGCAGGTCGTCGTGACCGGCTGCTCCGTCGCGGTGGACCCGGCGATTTTCGCGGTCCTGGACCCCGGCGCGCGCCTGGTGGGCAACGAGGACAAGGCCGCCTTCCTGGCGGAGCTGGAGGCGCTGCTCGGATCGGATAGTGGAGCCGGTGCCACTGACGGCGCCGACCGCTTGGCCGGGTCCGACGGCGCCGACCGCCATGCCCGGCTTGCCGCAGCCGGGTCCGCCCGAGCCGGGACCGCCGAAGGCGAAGGCGCCGGCCGTGCGCTCGCTGCCCCCCTGCCCACGCTGTCCGGGGTCGAGGCCGTCCGGGTCGACGGCGTCGATGACGACCGCGCCTCGGTCGAGCGCACCCGTGCGTTCGTCAAGGTCCAGGACGGCTGCTCGTTCCACTGCACGTACTGCATCATCCCGCGGGCTCGCGGCGTCGAACGGTCCCTCGCGCCGGATGCCGTGCTGGCGGACGTGCGACGCGCGCTGGCCGCCGGGCACCGCGAGATCGTGCTCACCGGGATCAACATCGGGACGTACGACGGCGGCTGGTCCGAGCGGGGCGTCCGCGGCTCGCGCGCCCGGAGCACCCTGACCCTGGCCGGGCTCGTGCGGCGCCTGCTGGACGAGACGGACGTCGAGCGGATCCGGCTCTCCTCCATCGAGCCCCAGCACCTGGACGACGACCTCCTCGCGGCCTGGGTCGAAGGCGCACCGCGCACGCTGCCGCATCTCCACCTGCCGCTCCAGTCGGGTGATGACGGCGTGCTCCGACGGATGGGCCGCCGGTACACCGCCGCCGACTACGCGGGGGTCGTCGCACGGGCTGGCAGCGCGATCCCCGGGGTGGCGATCCACGCGGACGTGATCGCCGGCTTCCCGACGGAGGACGACGACGCCTTCCGGCGGTCCCTCGCGTTCATTCGCGGGCTTGACCCTGCCGGACTGCACGTGTTCCGGTACTCCGCCCGGCCGGGGACGCCCGCGACCCGGATGACCGGCCAGGTCGACGAGCGGACGAAGAAGGCGCGCGCGGGCGAGCTGCTGGCGGCGGCCGCGGATGCGCGCGCGAGCTTCGCGCGCCGCGGGCTGGGGACGGTGACGCGGGTGCTGGTGGAGTCGCGGCTGCCCGATGGCCGATGGGCCGGCCATGCCGCGGACAACGTCCCGGTGGCGGTGACCGCGCGTCCCGGCGACCCCGGCCACCTCGAGAATGCGATCCTGACGGTTCGCCGGACGGCGATCGATCCCGTGGCGCCCGATCGCGTCACCGGCGAGATCCTCCACGTCCACCCGGCGCCGCGTACCTTGCGGGCCGTGTCGCTCGCGCACGCCGGATCGCCGGCCCACCAGGGAGGCAACGCATGAGCGCCGACTGCCTGTTCTGCCGGATCGCGGCAGGCGAGATCCCCGCCACGCGCGTCCACGAGGACGACCTCGTCGTCGCGATCCGCGACATCCATCCCCAGGCACCCACGCACGTCCTCGTCCTGTCCCGGGAGCACGTTGCTTCCGCCGCGGACCTGACCGAGGCCTCCGGGCCGTTGCTCGCCCGGCTGTTCGCGGTGTCGGCCGACCTGGCCCGACGTGAGGGCCTGGAGGGCGGCTGGCGTCTCGTCACCAACGTCGGCGCGGATGGCGGGCAGTCGGTGGCGCACCTCCACCTGCACCTGCTCGGCGGGCGCGCGATGGGCTGGCCTCCCGGGTGACGGCCCGGGATGGTTCCACAGCCAGCCCGCCGGCCCGTCGCAGGGCCGGCCCGCCCGTCCTGTTCGCGGTGCTCGCTTTCGGCGGCATCCTGGTGGGCGCCGTGATGATCCTCGTCGCCGCGCTGGGCGTCGGGATCGGCCCCGGCGCGGCCCCGACCATGGCCGCGACCGGGCAGGCCGCCCAGCTGACCCACGACATCGTCGCCGAGGCCCTGGGGGCGGCGTCCTTCCAGGTCCGGGACCCGCTGACCGAGTACCGACCCGGCGAGAGCGCAGGCCTGTTCACGGTCCCGCGCCGGCTCCTCCAGGCGATCCTCCCGGGCGACCCGCAGGGTGGCTACGTCGTCGTCTATGAGCTGCCGTCCAACCTCGAGGCGGACCGCGTCGGGCGGGACTTCGCCGCGTATCTCGCCTCCGGCACGGGCGCGATCCAGTACCCGCGTGACACCCGGTTCGTCATCCGGCGCCGTGGCCCGACGCTCGTGTTCTTCGCGTGGTCGCCGACGGCCGATCCGGATCCCAGGGTGGCGGACCTCGCGGCGACGCTGGAGACGGTGGGCGTGCCGCTGACCGGCGGCTGAGCCGGGCGCTTCGTCCTGCGGATTGGATCGCGTCGGGCGTCGTCATGGAGTCGGCGATCGTGATCGGCGGGTCGGCTCCTCAGGCGGTTCGGGTTCCGCCGTCGTCGGCCACCGGCAACGGCGCCTCGATCGCGGCCCATGCGCGGACCCGTTCGCGCCTCACCTTGAACGTGTGCGTGCGGGGGAAGTCGGCCTCCGGCCAGAGCCGCCAGCCCGCGATCCGCTGGTTCGGTCCCAGGGCCGCGTTTGCCCGCTTCACCGCGGACTCGATCGTCATCCGGATCTCCCCCGGCGCTGCCCCTTCGATCGCCGGGGTTGCCCGCGGATCCCCGGGCGCGGTGTGCGTCTCGGGCGCCAGGACCACCGCCTCGATCCGCCCCGGCTTCGTCTCGAGCACCACGGAGTCCCGGATGCCGGCGACCCGCAGCGCGTTCTCGAGGTCCTCCGGGTACACGTTGAACCCGTTGGGCAGGACGATGATGTCCTTCTTGCGGCCGTGCAGGTGGAGCCTGCCCTTCTCGTCCAGCCGGCCGAGATCCCCGGATTTGTACCAGCCGTCCCCGGTGAACGCCTCGGCCGTCGCCTCGGGGTTGTTCCAGTAGGCCTTGAACACGTTCGGGCCCCTGAACTGGATCTCGCCGTCGTCGGCGATCCGCATCTCGATCGGCTTCGGCGGCCAGCCCACGCAGCCCAGCGGATGGTCGTCCATCGTCGTGCAGCAGCCTGCGGCGGTCTCGGTGGCGCCGTACCCCTGGAGGACGATGACCCCCATGTCCTCCCACGCCTGCTGGAGCGCGGGGGGCAGGAACGCACCGGCCGTCGCGAACAGCCGCACCCCGCCACCGAGCTGCGCGTGGACGCTCCGGAACAGGAAGCGCCGGGCGCGGTAGGGGAGCCTCCGCGCCACGACGCGCAGGCGGTTGAAGGTCGTCGTGCGGCCCTGCTTCTCCACCTCGCGCTCGACCGCGCTCCAGAACAGGTCGAGCAGCTGGGGGACGAGGAGCATGGTCGTGACGCGGTGCTCGCGCAGCGAGTCGAAGATGACCCGCGGGTTCCGGCTGCGCACGTACAGGATGTCCGCCCCCACGTCCATCGCGTAGAACAGCGAGACCGCCTGCTCCAGCGAGTGCGAGAGCGGCAGCAGCGACACGAGCCGGTGCTCCATCGGGTTGATGATCCGGTGGAAGGACGTCACGCCTGCGAGGACGCTGCCGTGGCTGAGCATCACGCCCTTGGGGTTGCCCGTGGTGCCGGACGTGAACACCAGCTGGAACGTCTCGCCGGCGTCCGGCCGCACCCAGGCAGCCACCTGCGCCTGCCAGTCCGGGGGAAAGGTCTCGTCCGGATCCTCGGACAGCGACTCGATCAGCGTCGTCGGGAACCGCTCCAGGCCCACCTCGCGCGGATCGGGGGCGTCGCGGCCGGAGCCGATCAGGAGCCGGACCGCGCCGGACGCCGAGATGACGTTCGAGATCGCATCGGTCGACATGCGGGAGTCGAGCGGGACGTAGATGAGCCGCGCGTACATCGCGCCGTAGTACGCCGCCGGCAGCGCAGGCGCGGACGAGGACCAGGTGAGCACCCGGTCGCCCGGTTGGAGACCCAGCGCGCGGAGCCGCCAGGCGGCGAGGCGACTGCGGCGCAGCACCTCGCGGTAGCTCCAGTGGAACGTGGTGCCATCGTCGCGGCGGAGGCCGAGCGCGTTGCGGTCCGCGTACCGCGTGGCGCTCCCCTCGAGGAGATCGAGCAGGGTCTCCATGGTCGGCAGATCCTACCCGCCCGTACCGCGCCGGGGAAGTGCAGGCCGCTCCCGCACGGGGCGCTTCCGCACCGGGCGCCCGGCACTCGGCCCGCCGGCCGCACGGCCCTTCCATCCTGCACCGCAATGGCGTACGGTCTCGGGGCGACGACCGCCGCCTTGCCGTGACCGTCCAGGGAGCCCGGGCAGGATTCCGATCCGCCGGTCTCGTCCCGTCGCCCCGGCGCCGGTCCCGAACACGGGTGTGGGATCGCCTGGGCTGGCGAAGGGCGGCGATGGACGTACCGGCGGCGATGGACGTACCGGACATGCTCGAGCTGGCGGCGCAGGCCGTGTCCGCGCTGCTGGCCGTCTGGCTCGGCCTGACCGTCGCCACGCGCTCCAGCCTGCCGGTCGCCCGCGTGTTCACGTTCCTCGCGCTGGTGCTCGCCACGTGGAGCAGCAGCATCATCCTCCAGCGGCTGACCGTGCCACCCGACTCCACTGTCGCCGCCGTCGGACGCTCAATCGAGGACATCGCGGCCGCCCTCGCCATCGGCGGCCTGGCCCACTTCGCGCTGGCGGTCGCGACCAACGGGCGTCCCTCCCGCAGGCAGCTGGCCTTGGTGACCGTGGGCTATGTGATCCTCGTGGCGTTCGCGCTCCCGACCATCCTCCATGTCGACCCGCCGGTGGGCTTCACCCCGGACTCCTTCACCCTGGGCCCCGTCCCGCCCTCGGTCCTCGGCTGGGGCTGGGTTGCCGCGCGCCTGGCCGCGATCGTGCTGGGAGCGGGCTGGCTGCTCCGCGCCATGCGGGTCCGGGACGCCGGCCCGCTCCGGCGTCGCCAGCTGGTGGCGGCGCTGGCGACGATCGGGATGGCCGGGCTCGGCGCGAGCCTCCGGTTCCTGCCGGTGATCGGGGCTGCCGATCCGTGGATCGGGACCGCGTGCGTGACGCTCGCGGTCGTGTGCGCCTGCTACGCGGTCTTCGCCGCCGGCATCTTCTTCGGCCCCGCGGTGGCAGCGCGCGCCTTCCGGGCCTCGGTCGTCGGCGGCGCCGTGGTGGCCGCCCTGATCGCCGTGCTGCTCGGGATCGAGCTCCTGAGCTCGAAGCTCCTCGGCCTGGAGAGCCCCTTCTTCCCGGCCCTGGCGCTGGTGGTCATCGCCGCCCTCTACGGTCCGCTCAACGCACGGCTGCGCATCAGGGCGGCGGGCGGCGGCTCCCGGACCATCGCCCGGGATCGGCTGCTGCGCGTCCTCGGGGAGCGCGAGCTGGCGGCCAGCCCGGCCGCCTCGGGCGTGCAGCCCGCGCTGGCCCACGTCCTCCGGGCGCTCGACGTGACCGGGCTCACGGTCACAGCACCGGATGGGACCCCGGTCGCGTCCGAGGGCGAGCCGCCGGCCCCGGGCTCGGTCACGGCCATCCCGCTCACGGAGAGCGGCGAGCTGGTCGGGGAGCTGCGGGTGGGTGAGACCGCCTCCGGGATCCCGCTGGATGCCCGCGACCTGCGCCTCCTGCGGCTGTCGGCGTCGTACGTCGCGAGCGCGCTGCGGACCGGACGCCGGGAGGACGAGCAGGCGGCCGAGCTCGCCCGTCTCGCCGACGCCCGTGCCGCCGTCGACTCCCACGCGGCGGCGCTGCACACCGCGCTGGTCGAGCACACCGACCCGGCGCCGGGCGTGCGGGTGTTTGCCCTGGGCCCGTTGCGTGTCGAGCGGGGCGGGACGCGGATCGAGCACTGGGGCGGCGACAAGGCGGGAAGCCGCCAGGCACAGGGGCTGTTCGCGTTCCTCTACGACCGCGGCGAGCATGGCGTCGCGAAGGACGAGGTCCTCGAGCTGATCTGGCCGGATGTCGATCTCGAGCGAGCCGACCTCGCCTTCCACCGGACGATGGGCGGCCTGCGATCCACCCTGGACCCCGATCACCGTCGCGGCGACGGCTCCGCGATCCGCTTCGGCAACGACCGCTACCGGCTGAGCGATTCCATCGTGGCCTGGTCCGACGTGGACGCCTTCCTCGCGGCGCTCGACGCCGCGGCCGCGGACCAGGCCGACCGGGTCCGGCTGCTCGAGGTGGCCCGCCGGCTGTACCGGGGCGAGTACCTCGACGACTGCCCCTACTACGGCGACAGCGCATCCGTCGAGCATCGCCGCGCCCTCCTCCGGGGTCGATACGTGGACCTCATGGTCGCCCTCGGGGAGTCCCATGAGTCCAGCGGTGACCGGATGGCCGCCGCAGGCGCCTTCCGGGAGGCCGTCACGAAGGCGCCGGACGGGTGTCCGCCGGCCGTCGCCGGCCTGGCGCGCCTGGGACTCTGACCGCCTGGGCTCTGATCGCGCCTGGGTCTCTGGCACCGCAGGATCGCCGCAGTCCACCCGCGGTCGTTACGGGGTGGCCGCCGTGCATGGTGTCGGCATCAAACCCACGCACGAGAGCGACTGCCATGTCGGCCAACCCGCCCCTCCCGCCGTTCGAAGCATCCGCCCGACCCGTGCCGGGGCCACGGGACGGCCGGCTGGCCCGCGACCTCGCCAGCCTGATGTTCGAGCGCCACCACGACGAGCTCTACCGCACGGCCGTGCGCGCCTGCCGCGACCCGGAGACGGCGGAGGACCTGGTCCAGGAGGCCCTGCTCCGGCTGATCGTGGAGATCGACACGAAGGGGCCGCCGGCGAACACGCGGGCCTGGCTCCACACGGTGATCGCCAACCTCGCCGTCTCGCTCGGCCGTCACGCCACCGTGGGCAGGAAGTACGCGAGCGCGCTCGTCCGCCACGAGCAGCCGGCAACGCCCGAGGCGATCGTGCTGGACGGCGAGGCGCGGGCCGCGCTCGCGTCGGCCCTGCAGACGCTGCCCGACGGTGCCCGCACCGCGCTGGTGCTCGCGGCGAGCGGCTACGCCGGCGCTGAGATCGCGGCGGTCATCGGCCGTTCGGACTGCGCGACCCGGACGATGATGAGCAGGGCCCGAGGCAGGCTCCGCGACCAGCTGGTCGCGTGAGAAGGCGGGGCCCGGGTTCAGGCGACGCCGGTGCGACGGCCACGGTGCCAGGGCACGACCCCATCGAGCTCGATCTCGAGCGAGAAGCTCAGGAAGGTCCGGACGAGCACGACGAGGCCCAGCGTGGCCGCACTCTGGAAGGTCGTGTCGATGGTGATCGTCTGGACGATGTCCGCGATGATCAGGACCTCCAGCCCGAGCAGGATCGACCGGCCGATGCCGTGGCGGAGGCGGTCGTAGACGCCGGCCCGCTCCCCGCGCATCAGCCGCAGTCCGGCCTGCGCGACCGCCGCCAGGGAGCCGATGGCGAGCACGGCGACACCGGCCACCTCGAAGCCCCGGACGACCCCCTCCATCAGATCGACGAAGTTCACGCGGCGCCCTCCCTGGCCAGCGGACCGACGAACGACCTCAAGTCCATCGAGGGCCTCGCGGGATCCCCACTCGACCCACCCTGCGACAAACGCGCCTCTCGGCGGCCGGCGCACGCCCGGCACAGTGACACGGCCAGTCCGCGAGTCAACGCAGGGTTCAGCGACGGGACGCGGGACTCGCCCCACTGCCTCGCGTTCGTACGAACCGTCCATTCGTCACCGAGGATCGAGGCGTAGGAGACACCCTGCGAGGCCTCCCTGTCGGTGACGCCCACCTCGAGGGCCTTGGCCTCGACTGCGACGCGAGCCTTGCCATCGACGTACAGGCGGTAGTCGAGGAAGGTCTTGCCGTCCGGCAGGCAGTGCTCGAACTCGAGATCGTCGATGCCGCAGTACCCGAGTGCGTTCAGCAAGGGGTTCGGAACGTGGGCGAGCGTCGTCGCTTCGTTCATCCTGGCGCCGCCGGGCTGCGCCGGCCGATCCTTGACGGCCTGGAGCACCGTCCGAACCTGACTGGCCGCCTCGGTCTTGGTAGCCACGAGCACTCCCAGCGAAGGATGTCGACCACATCCGATGGGGAGAGTCTATCTGGGGGCGAGGCACGTCCTTCGCGGCTGGCGCAGGTCGTCGTCTGGAGATACGTCGCTACGACAGCCCCACCGCCCACGACACGCCAACCCTCGCTCGACAGCCAACCCTCGCCCGGGTTGACCCGCACCCTGACCGCGCGTACACTCCGGCGGCCTGCCGGCTGGCTTGGCGTGCCTCGTGTACGCATGGCCCCGGGACGCCCCCTGCGCCGTCGGGCATCGCGCGCGGGAGGCGGGTGCGAGACCCCTGCCCGAGGAGGTGAACCGGGATTGGCCGAAGTCCGAGTGGGTGAGAACGAGACGTTCGAGAGCGCGCTCCGCCGCTTCAACAAGAAGATCCAGCAGAGTGGCATCCTCGCCGAGGCTCGCCGACGCGAGCATTACGAGAAGCCCTCTGTGAAGCGGAAGCGGAAGGAAGCGAAGCGCAAGAAGAACGCGCGCGCGAGCAACGGCTGAGCCTCCCGGGTCCCGCGGCCGGTCACCAGGACCACCGCGGTTCCCAGGCCCACCCCGTGGCGTCGACCGGGATCCCGTCCCGGAGCCCCACCATCGGCGCAGCTCGCGGGCACGGCGACGGACGACGTGGCCGTGACTCCCGAGGTGCCATCCGGTGACCCTTCGCGAACAACTCCATGACGATACGACCGCGGCCATGCGGTCGGGTGACACGCTGCGCCGCGACGTCCTGCGGATGGTCCAGAACGCCATCTACAACGCCGAGAAGGCGAAGAAGGTCCCCATGACCGAGGACGAGATCCTCGGCATCGTCGTGCGCGAGGTGAAGACCCGCCGCGAGAGCGTCGAGGCGTTCCGCGCGGGCGGTCGCGAGGATCTCGCGAGCAGGGAGGAGGCCGAGATCGCGATCCTGGCCGACTACCTCCCCGAACCCCTGACCGACGACGAGCTGCGTGCTCTCGTGGGGGAGGCCGTGGCCGTCACCGGTGCCGCCTCTCCACGCGACCTGGGGAAGGTCATGGGCTGGCTCTCCCCCCGGACCCGTGGCCGCGCCGATGGCAAGGTCGTCTCCGGCATGGTGGCCCAGGCGCTCGCCGGCGCGGATCCGTCCGCGCACGAGGCCGGGCGCTAGCCGCCGTCGAGGAGGCAGCGCGATGCTCGCCCGGTCCCCGGAAGCGCCGATCCGCTTCACCCGCCGCGACGCGGGCCGCCTGATCGCGGCGGCCGCGGTGCTGGTCATCGCGATGTCCGTGATCCTGGGCCTGGACTTCCTGCCCGCCCAGTCGCAGCTCGAGGTGGACAAGCCCGCCCCATCGGACGTGTTCGCGCCGCGCTCGGGCCAGTACGAGAGCGCGCTGCTGACCGCCGCCGCACGCCAGGCGGCGCGGGATGCCGTGCCCCCCCAGTACGACTTCACGGCCGCCCAGGCGGAGGCCATCGCGGTCCAGCAGGCCCAGGCGTTCGACCGCCTGGTCAAGCTCGTGGATGCGGCCTTCGCCTCAGGCGTGACACCCGTGGACCGCGAGCTCCTCCTCCAGGCCGCCGTCCCGGCGCTGGCCACCGACCAGGTCGCCACGCTCCAGGTGCTCACCCCCGCGCGGTGGACGGCGGTCCGCACCGAGGCTGCGCGCGTCCTGGACACCGTCGAGCGGATGGAGCTCAAGGACACGCAGGTCCCGCTCGTCCGCGACAACCTCGCCGGACGGATGGCGGGCGACCTGAACGTGGACGAGCGCGCCCTCGCCGCCGCGCTCATCGCGCCACTCGTGGTCGCCAACTCGGCCTACGACCCCCAGCTCACCGAGACCCGCCAGGCCCAGGCGGCGTCGGCCGTGGCGCCCGTCGAGAAGACCTGGGAGAAGAACGACATCATCGTCCGATCCGGTGACCGGGTGACGCCCGAGGCCTTCGAGGCGATCGCCTACTTCGGGCTCAACATGGGCGGCCTGGACGTCGCGCGGCTGGCCGGCTTCGTGGTCCTGTCGATCCTGGTGATCTGCCTGCTGCTCACCTGGACGTGGCGCTTCCGCCGCGAGTTCTGGCACCGCAACAACGTCATGCTCCTGCTCAGCCTGCTGCTCCTGGTCGCGGTGCTGGCGCTCAAGCTGACGGCCGGGCGGACCTGGCTGCCGTACGCGCTGCCGCTGGCGGCGATCGGGATGCTGGTCACGGTGCTCCTTGACGGCGGGGTCGCGATGGTCATGACCGCGCTGATCGCGGTCCTGGCCGCCGCGGTGAACGGGGCTGGCCTGGAGCTCGCGGCGTACGTCATGCTGGGTGGGATCGCGGGCATCGTCGCCGTCCGACGCGGGGACCGGCTGGCCGTGTTCGTCCAGGCCGGGGTCGCCGTGTTCGTCGTCAGCGCCCTCGTAGTCCTGACGTTCGCGCTGCTGGGGGACCAGGACGTCCGCGGGGTGCTGGAGCTCATCGGCGCGTCAGCGGTGTCGGCGGGCGGCGCGGCCATCGTCGCGGTGGGGAGCTTCGCCGCCATCGGGTCCGTCTTCGGGATCCTCACCGTGTTCCAGCTCCTGGAGCTGGCCAACCCGTCCCAGCCCCTCCTCCGGCGGCTGCTGGTGGAGACCCCCGGCACGTACCACCACTCGCTCATGGTGGGCAACCTGGCCGAGCGCGCCGCCGAATCGATCGGCGCCGACCCGCTGCTCGCCCGCGTGGCCGCGTACTACCACGACATCGGCAAGCTCTCCAACCCGGCCGCGTTCATCGAGAACCAGGCGGGCGGGGACAACCTCCACGACGAGCTGGACCCCGAGATGTCCGCCCAGCTGCTCAAGAGCCACGTGAGCGCGGGCATCGACATCGCCTACAAGTCCGGGCTGCCGAAGGCGCTCATCGCCTTCATCCCGCAGCATCACGGGACGGCGGTGATGTCGTACTTCTACGCCCGGGCCAGGGAGTCGGCCGCGGCGCCGTACGGCGGGCTCGACACGGCGGAGGGGCGGAAGGCGGCCGACACCGTGGACGTCCGCAAGTTCCGCCACGGCGGTCCGAAGCCCCAGTCCCGCGAGGCCGCGATCATCATGCTGGCGGATTCGGTCGAGGCGTCGGTGCGGTCCCTGTCGTCCCGCGACGAGGCCGCCATCCGGGCGATGGTGGCCCGGATCTTCGACGAGCGGATCGGGGACGACCAGTTCGGCGAGTGCGACCTGACGTTCCGCGACATCGAGCGGATCCGCGATGCGTTCGTGGAGCAGCTCCTGGGGATGTACCACCAGCGGGTCGCGTACCCGCAGAACAAGGTCGTGGAGCTGGAGTCCCGGCGCGCCTCGGGCGACCGATAGGCTCGATGCGAAGCCACCACCTCGGCCCGTGGCGGATCGACGTCGAGTGGCGTGACGGCGTCCCGCGGCTGCTTCCCGCCACCGTCCTCGCGCGCGCTGCGGCCGCCGCGCTGGATGCCGCCGGCGCCCCGCAGCCCGCGTCGCTGGGCCTGATCCTTTCGGACGATGCCGAGCTGGCGGGCCTCAACACGGCCCACATGGGCAAGGACGGCCCCACCGACGTCCTCTCGTTCCCGCTGCTGGCGCCCGGGGCCTATCCACCGCACCCGGGCAAGGCCGCCCTTGACCACGATGACGACGCGGCGCCGGCCTTCGCCCTCCCGCCCGGCGCCCGCCCGCACCTGGGCGACATCGTCGTGAGCGTCGAGCGGGCGGTCGACCAGGCCGATGCCGGCCGCGGCGGCCAGACCGGCGACGTGCGCTGGGACGCGCGCGACGAGCTGCGCCTCCTCGTGACCCACGGCACGCTCCACGTCTGTGGCTGGGATCACGCGGAGCCGGACGAGGAGGCGGCGATGCGCGAGCTGGAGCGGCGCCTCCTCGCCTGACGCGGGTCCGGAGCCCTCGCTCCGGGGCAGTCCTACGTTCCGGACCCCTTGATCGTCACCGTTGCCGGCTGGAGCACGACGCCCTGGTCCGGCACCACCTCCGACTGGAGGACGGCCGGCTCCCACAGGTACGTCCCGGGCGTCACCACCCGCGCCACGTAGCGCAGGGTCTGGACCGGCTGCTTCGGGTCGGCACTGACGCAGAACGCCACGCGCTGCCCGTCCACGAAGTCCGGCGAGGCGCCGGTCCAGACACGGTTGCCGTCCAGATCCTCCTGCCACGAGCCCCCACCGCCGATAGGGGCGAGACCCGACGGCGCGAGGTCCGTGACCCGCCAGCACTCGTCGCGGGCCTCGGATCCGAGAGTGACCGTGAGCGTCACGACGACGGTATCGGTCGGGCCGATCGCCCCGGCGGGGCTGACGGTCCGTACCAGCTGCTGGCCCTTGGCGGGCGTGAGGCTCGCAGGGTCGAGAGCTCCATCCCAGGCTGTGGCGGCCAGCACGGACCCGGAGACCGGCTCCAGGCGCGCCGTCGCCGCCTGCGCGGGCGTGAGGACGACGGAGGTCGCCTCGCCGGGCCGGATCGTCACCTCGCGGCGTGCGCCGTCCACCGTGACGGCCGCGACGGCGGAGGCTCCTGCCACCCGCTGCGCCCAGCCGCGCGCCGCCAGCGCGCGCTCGAGGTCCACGGTCGTGGTCGTCGGCGGGTTCGCCGCGACCCACGAGTCCATGTCCGCCGCGACCGAATCCCCGAGGGAGGCCGCGACGATGGCCAGCCGCGCGGTCTGGACGGACGCGTCCGCGCCGGATCCCGGGTCGATGCGGACCCACGGCCCCATTCGGAGCCCGTGCCCGGCGAGCACGTCCCGTTCGATCGAGCGTGCCAGTGCCTCGTCGCCCGCATAGAACGCGGCGATCGCGATCGAGATCTGCTCCGGGACGGTGAGGTTCGTCTGTGCGGCGGCCACATGGACGTCCGCGAGAACCGGCTCGCCGAGCCCGGCGAGGCCGGCGAGGGCCAGCAGCCGCTGGTCGCGGGTGTACTGGTCGGTGTCGGTGGTGACCCACTGCAGCCATTCCGCAAGACGCGCCGCATCCAGGCGCGGGTCCCGGGCCATGGCGGCCAGGGACGACACCTCCAGGTTCATCGACCCGTACGGCACGATCGCGAGCGCACCATCCTCGCCGCCGAACCGGTCGAGCGCAGCCTCGTCGGTCACGGCAGGGGCCTCCAGCCCGAACTGCTCCACGAGCACCCGGTTGGCCAGCCCGGCCGCTAGGACTCGGTCGGAACGGCCGCCGGTGGTCCAGGCCAGCTCCTGCAGGACCGGCACGACCCGGCCCCGGCCCGCATCGACCAGCGTGACCCGGGTGAGCCCATCCCCCGCCGTGACGGCGACGGGTCCGTCCAGCGCGGCCCATGTCGTCTTGAGCCGCGACGTCCGCGTCGTGACCACCTCGAAGCTGCGGACGAGCGTGTCGCTGCGAAGGGTGGACCCGCTGCCGACGGTCGCCGCGATCCGGACCCGGTGCGAGCCCGCGGACAGCGCCGGCAACGGCACCTCGGCCGCCTTGAACGCGTCGGCGGTGACGGTGACGCCGCTCATCGGCAGCGTGTCCGAGGTGATCGTGAACGTGACCTTCTCGCCCGCCGCCAGGCCGGACCCGAACCCGCGGACGCGGATGATGGGACGGTCGGCCACGAGGTACTCGGGCGCGATCGTGGCCTCGGCGAAGAACCGCAACCCGACCGCGAGGGTCCCAGTCCCGGAACCGGCCTCGAGTGCCGCATCGACCGCGGCCGCGCTCACGTGCCAGGACGTGAGGTCGTCCGAGAGCGGCACCGTGACCCGGGCCGTACCGTCGCTGCCGGTGGTCACCATCGTGGCGACCAGCCAGTCGCGGAAGTCGGCGCGGTCCTCGCCTCCGCCACCCGTCGTGTCGCCGCCATCTTTGCCGTCGTCGGCCGGCGTCCGGTGCGACGCGGCCCACGCGATGATCCCGTCGTCGAGGTCGGCGTAGAGCTGGCCCAGCGGGTCGACCTGCTCCGCCCCGCCCATCGCGTATAGCTTCTCGTCCACGACCTGGACGTAGACGCTGGCGGCGACGGGCGTCCCCTCAGGGCCGAGCGTCCGGACGGTCACCGACGCCGTCTCGCCGGGCGCGTAGCGGGCCTTGTCGGGGGTCACCTGCACGGCCAGGGTGCGGTCCGCGAGCCGGAGCGTGGCCTGCCAGGAGGCAACGGCGACGTCGTAGCCGTACCCGTTGAACCGCACCCCGGTGATCCCGACCGACGGCACGGACGAGGCCGTGAACGTCGTGCGGAACGTGGGCGAGGTGCCCACGGTGGCGTAGGTGAGTCCGCGCTGCGTGATCGCGTAGAGGTAGCGGGAGACGGGAGCGTTCTCCAGGCCGCCCTTGAACGCGACGCGCACCGCGTCGCCCACGGAGTACAGACCACCGTCGCCCTCCGACTCGTGCCCCGTCTCGGCGGCTTCCAGCCAGGCGTCCCGGCTGTCGGAGCGCACCTCCGGACCATCCGCCCACGCGGTCCCGGTCACCTGCCGGTTGCCCTCGTCCGTGTAGGTGGCCAGGACCTCATAGGAGCGGTTGCCGCCCTTGACAGGGACCGCCAGGCGGAAGGTGCCGTCCGTGCCCGTTCGCACGGTCTGCCGCCAGACCGTGTCGGACTGGTCGGTGTACTCGTACAGCGGCTCGACCTGCTTCGTGATGAAGTCGTACCGGGTTCCCGTCTGGTGGCGCACGGGCGTGTGCTGCACCACCGTCACCGCCACGGCCGCATTCGGGCGTCCGGCGCCGCGGGGGTCGACCTCCCACAGCTTGGCTGGGGAGACCGTCTCGAAGCGCCCGAAGGCGACATCGCTCACCTTGCCGGAGATGGTGGCCTGGGTCCCGGCGACCGCGGCACTCGCGTCCACGAGGGCCGTGGCGCGGAACACGGCAACGTCGCCCGACGCGGAGATCTCCGCCTCTTCGGGGAGGGTCGGGTTCGCGCCGACGGATGTCACCGTCCACTGGTCTCCGTCGGAGTCCAGGCGAACGGCGATCGGCCCCGATGCGTGACCGTCGGCGTCCGTGGTGACCTTCGTCTCGCCCTCCACCGAATCCGAGGACAACGACAGCTCCGTGCCCGCGACCGGCGTTCCCTCGAAGAAGGCGGCGTCCACGGAGGCGATCACCCGGGCGCCACTCAGCACCGCGTGGCGGTCCGTCGTCATCTCGACCTGGAAGCCCGGCTTCACGATGGTGGCGACCTGCACCCACAGCTCGCCCAGCTGCGTCTTGCCCGTGGAGAGCACCAGGCGATAGTCGCCGACCGGAATGCCCTTCAGCGCGACACGGACGGCAAAGGCACCGTTCGCGTCGGGCGAGGCGCTGGTCGTTGAGATCGCCGTGTCGGCCCCGTTCGATCCCTGGTCGGGCCGCAGGGTCACGGTCACCGACGACGGCACGGCGCCGGTGTCCCTGTTCCGCAGCACGCCCCAGGCGTTGATCGTGTCCGTCGACCGGTACTGGGACCGATCGCTGGCGAACAGCTCCCACCACCGGTCATCGGCGGTGGGGCCCTCGCAACCTGCGCAGGACCGGCCGGAGGCGACGGGCTGGAACGCGGACCGCGACGCGTACCGGACGACGACGATCGGGGTCGACGGCAGCTCCTCGCCGGCCGCCAGGGAGGACGGCGTGGCGGCGACCAGGAGCCCACGGCCGTCCGTGGTGCCCAGCCGCCGGCCGTCGATCGTGATGGTGGCACCGGCCGCCGCCTTCCGCGTCGCGAGATCGTTCACCCACACCGCGGACTTGCCCTCGGCCAGCATCGAGAAGGTCGCGATGTCGGTGACCTGGAGCACGGCCTGGCGCGGGACGCCCGCCCAGGTCTCAGTGACCAGGTACCAGCCCGCGGAGAGGCGCTTGGGCAGCTGGATCCAGGAGCCGATCTCATTGTCGGTCTGGACCCTGATGCTCTCCTTGACGACGCGGGTCAGGCCGGCGAGCGGGACCGGGGGCGTGGTGGAGACGAGCGTCCATTCCGGTGCTGCCTCGATGGCCCGCCAGGCGCCCATCGCGGCCGCGAGGCCGGCGAGACGGTGGACCGTCACCGGGAGCGAGGTCGGATCCTTCGCACCGTCCGGGACGTCCACCTGGACGCCGAGGGCGGCCCTCTCGCGCGGGGTCGCCTCGACGAAGCTGCGCCGCAGGCTGACCGTCACCGGGGACTTCGCCTTGGCCGCGGTCTCGAACCGGACCACGACGTCCTGCGGCAGGGCCTGGCCGGTGCCGGCGAGCGGGAGCCCGTGCGTGACCGTCACCGTGTAGACCCGGCCCTTGGCGAGGGGCTTGGACGGGACGAACACGAGGGTGCGGCCGGCGACCTGGAATCGCCCGGCGACGGCCGGCTTGATCGTGAAGTGCTGCTTCAGGGACGCGGCGCTGACGCCGGGCTGGTTGAACGTGATCTCGATCCCGGTCGTGAGCGGAACGCCGGTGGCGCTGTCGCCGGGGATGGTCTCGATCACGGCCAGGGAGCTGGCCGTCTGGGCGGCCCAGGCGGCCTCGACGGAGCCGTCGGCCCGCGTGAGCGAGATGCGGTACAGGGTGCCGGGCCGCAGCTTCGCGGACGGGCGGATGACGGCCGTCTTGCCGTTCGTCGCGGTGACGGTGAACGTGAGCGGAGGGTTCGAGACGAGGCGCGCGGCGATGTCGGCCGGCGCTCGTCCGTCCAGGCTGGTCACGCGGAACGCGGTGTCGACCGCGACACCGCCCGGGCCCGACTTCGTCGGCTGGAGGTCCGCGAGGGCCGGGGCGGCGCCGAGGGTGACGCGGGTCCACGTCGTGGAGCCCGCCGGGGATGACGGGGCCGGGGCGGCGGTCGTGGCCGGCCCTGGCGTCGTGGCAGCGCCCGTGGAGGACGGGCCCGACGTCGCGCCCTGCGTGGGCGAGACGGTCGGAGCCGGGCCTGCGCAGGCCGCGATGAGGGCCGCGATGGCGAGGATCGCGGGCAGGGCCCCTGTGCTCCTTCGCATGGAGGCTCGCGCCGAGGCGCGATCGGGGGTGGAAACGGGACGCCTGGTCGTGACGCCGCCCATCATCGTGCTCCCTGCCGCAGCGGCAGCCGGGTCCGCTCGCGGTCGCAGCTGTGACGCTCCGCCACGTGCGCGCGTTACCCCGCGCCGACAGCGGCGTCCACCATGGTGGCCCGGCCGCCCCACGCGCCGCCCGCCAGGCCGGTGGTGCCCCGCCGGCCCCGCTCCCGTCGGCGGTACCATGTCGGGTGAGCCCCGTCGGACCCGGTCCCGGGGCCGTTCGCCGTGTCCGGACGCGCCGTCCGGATCGCGGCCCGTCGAGGTGGGATCCGGAACGTGAAGCTCGTCGTGGGCCTGGGGAACCCGGGCAGCCAGTACGCGGAGACGCGGCACAACATCGGTTGGATGGTCCTGGACAGGCTGGCGGACCGCGCCGGGCGGTCCGGCCGCGGGCGCCAGCGCGACGCGTCGGAGAGCGTCCAGATCCGGTACAAGGGCCTGGACCTGGTGCTGGCCAAGCCCCTGACGTACATGAACGACTCCGGTGTCGCGGTGCGCAAGCTGCTCGCGCGGGAGCGCGTGCCGCTGGCCGAGGTGCTGGTGGTGGCCGACGACTTCGCGCTGCCGTTCGGGAAGCTCCGGTTCCGGGAGGCGGGGTCGCACGGCGGGCACAACGGGCTTCGCTCGATCATCGAGGAGCTGGAGTCCGAGAAGTTCAGCCGCCTGCGGGTGGGGATCGGGGAGCCGGACAGGGGGGCGATCGACCACGTGCTCTCGAAGTTCGCGGCCGATGAGCGGGCGCGCCTGCCGATCCTGCTGGACGCCGCCGCAGATGCCGTGGAGGCGTGGGCGCGCGACGGGACATCGAAGGCGGCGAACCGCTTCAACCCCTTCGAGCTGCAGGCGCCGGCGGCGGCCGACGCCGGGGACGGCTCCGCACGCAAGCCGGGCGAGGTCGGCGGGCCCGCGGACGAGAAGGGCGTGCGCCGGACGAAGACCGGCTGGCGCCGGATCCTGGGCGGAGACAAGGGCGATGGGGCTGATGCCCCAGGCGGTCAGGGTGGTGGCCGCGACGGGGATGGCCGCCGGTGACCGACCGGTATCGCGGGCGGACGACCCGGGAGCGGAAGCTCGCCGAGAAGGTCGCGCGCGAATGGGCTGAGCGGCGGGCCGCGGCCGAGGCCCTGGAGCGGCAGGTCGACCTCGACCGCGCCTCGGCCGACGCCGAGGTGGAGCTGCTCGACCCGGCGGCCCGTCGGGCCGAGCCCGAGGCACTGGCGTCCGCGGGGGCGGCCGGTGCCGCGGTAGCTCGTGCAGACGGTTCCGCACGCGGTCGCCGGGCGGGTGGGGGATCGACCCCGAGGGATCGAGCCGGGACGCCGTCCCGGGGCGGCGCCGGCCGGCGTGTGCCGGACCTCGCGGTCCTCCCGCGCCTCCTCCACGAGACGGGCTCGTTCGCCACCCTGCGGGAGCGCCTGGGGCCGGCGGGCGCGCCGGCGGCCGGGATCCACGGCCGCCACGTCGGGCTGACCACGGTCCCCCACGGGGCGAAGTCCTACCTCGCCGCGGCGATCGCGCTGGCGTCGGGCGGGGAGCGGCTGTGCTGGGTCGCCCGGGACGCGGAGATCGGCGACCGCGTGGCGGAGGAGCTGGGGGCCTGGCTCGGCGACCCGTCGCTGGTCGCCGTCCTGGAGCCGCGCACCTCGCTGGCATACGAGCGCTCCGAGCTGGTCCCCGACGAGACGGCCGAGCGCGTGGCGGCGCTGGCGGCGTGGCGCGGGGGCCGGGCGAGGGTCCTCGTCGCCAGCGTCCAGGCCCTCCTCCAGGCGACCCTGGCCCCGGACGACCTGCCGGCCCGGGTCCGGACCCTGCGGCCCGGCTCACGGGTCAACCTCGACGCGCTCCTCGCCGAGCTCTTCGAGCGCGGCTACACGCCAGTCCTGGAGGTCGCGGGCCGGGGCGAGTTCGCGCGGCGGGGCGGCATCCTGGACGTGTTCCCGCCGTCGGCGGAGCTGCCGGTCCGGATCGAGCTCTTCGGCGACGAGATCGATTCGCTTCGCGCGTTCGACCCGACGGACCAGCGGAGCGTGGGGCCGGTCGCGGAGATCGCCCTGCTGCCCGCGACAGAGTTCCTCCTGCCCCCCGGGGGCGCCGACGAGATCAGGGCGCGGCTGGGCCGGATGGCCGGCAGGCTGCCCGAGCGCCTGGCGCTGGACCTGGCTCGCTTCGCCGGCGACGCGGTGCCCGAGGGCGCGGGTCACGTCACGGCGGGTCGCGCGCTCCCGGCGGGGGACGCCGCCGAGGTCTGGTGCCGGGTCGTCGCGCCGCACACGGGCCTCGACCATCTCGACGCGTCGACCCTGTTCGTCCTCGACGAGCCCGGCGACCTGGCCGATGCCGCGGAGTTCCTGTGGCGCCAGGCGGACGAGCGCCACGCGGAGCTGGTCGAGGGCGGGGAGCTGCCGAAGGACTGGCCCCCCGCCTACCTCCCGCCCCGCGACTGGAAGGCGCGCCTCCACGGCGCGCGGACGCTGGAGCTCACCTGGCAGTCCGAGGCGGGCACGGCGGACGGCATGGCGTTCGCCTCGAGGGGCCTGACCTCCGGCGACCTGTTCGGCTGGCGAGACCCGGTCCTGCCGCCGGGCCTGACCGAGCGGCTGGTCGACGGCGTGGAGCACTGGCTGGAGGAGGGCGCACGCGTCGTGCTGGTGAGCGACCAGGCGCCGCGCCTCGCGGAGCTGCTGGGCGAGGCCGGGCATCCCGTCGGCATCGTCAGCCGGATCGTGGAGGCGCCGCCGGCCGGGGCCATCGCGCTGGTGGAGCGAAGCCTCAACGGCGGCTTCCAGGGCGGCCCGGACGGTCTGGCCGTGGTCACGGATCGCGAGCTGTTCGGCACCGTGCGCATCCGCCGGCCCAAGGCCATGCGGCGCGTCGTCCCGCGCGACATCCTGGAGCGGCTGACGGCCGGAGACCTCGTCGTCCACATCGACCACGGCATCGCGCGCTACGAGCAGATGCTCCGGCGCGGCGAGGAGGGCCAGGAGCGGGACTACCTGGAGCTGTCGTTCGCGGCCGGGGACCGGATCTTCGTCCCGGTGGAGCAGATCACCCGCGTCTCCCGGTACTCCGGCGGTGAGTCGCCGCAGCTCTCGCGCCTGGGCGGCACGGACTGGCTGCGCACGAAGCAGCGTGTCCGCAGGGCGGTCACAGACCTCGCGGAGGAGCTGCTCAGGCTGTACGCAAAGCGCGAGGCGGCGGACGGCTTCGCGTACGCGCCCGATTCGCCGTGGCAGGCGGAGATGGAGGCGTCGTTCCCGTACGAGGACACGCCGGACCAGCTGCGCGCGGCCGAAGAGGTCAAGGCCGACATGGAGACGCGCCGGCCGATGGACCGGCTGGTCGTGGGCGACGTGGGCTACGGCAAGACCGAGGTGGCGCTGCGGGCCGCGTTCAAGGCGACGCAGGACGGCAAGCAGGTGGCCGTACTCGTCCCCACGACCGTGCTGGCAGGGCAGCATTTCGCCACATTCACCCAGCGGTTCGCGGCCTTCCCGATCACGGTCAGGCTGCTGTCGCGGTTCGTGGGGGCGAGGGACCAGGACGCGGCGATCGCCGGGCTGGCGAGCGGCGGCGTGGACATCGTGATCGGGACGCACCGGCTGCTGTCGAAGGACGTGGCGTTCCGCGACCTGGGCCTGGTGGTGGTGGACGAGGAGCAGCGGTTCGGGGTCGCGGCCAAGGAGCGGCTCAAGCAGCTGCGGTCCGCGGTGGACGTGCTCACGCTCTCCGCCACACCCATCCCCCGGACCCTGAACCTGGCGCTTGCCGGGATCCGGGACATGAGCGTCATCGAGACGCCCCCGGAAGATCGCCTGCCGATCCAGACGCGGGTCGCCGAGGCGTCCGCCGGCCTCGTGCGGGACGCGATCCTGCGCGAGCTCGACCGCGGCGGCCAGGTGTTCTACGTCCACAACCGGGTCGAGACCATCGAGGCCCAGGCCGAGCAGCTGCGGCGGCTCCTGCCCGGGGCGCGGATCAGCGTGGGCCACGGGCAGATGGGGGCGGACCAGCTCGAGAAGGTGATGCTCGCGTTCTCGGACGGTGCCTCGGACGTCCTCGTCTGCACCACGATCATCGAATCCGGCCTCGACATCCCGAACGCGAACACCATCGTCATCGACCGCGCGGACACCCTGGGCCTGGCCCAGCTCTACCAGCTGCGCGGGCGCGTCGGCCGGTCGTCGCGTCGCGCCTACGCCTACCTCCTCTACCGGCGGCGCGAGCGGATGAGCGAGGAGGCCCGCAAGCGGCTCCAGGCGATCTTCAACGCGTCCGAGCTGGGGGCAGGGTTCCAGATCGCCCTGGCGGACCTCGAGATCCGCGGCGCGGGCAACATCCTGGGCGGCGAGCAGTCCGGGCACATGGCGGCGGTCGGGTTCGACCTGTACTCGCGGCTGCTGGCGGAGGCGGTCGAGGAGGCGAAGGCGCGGCGCGAGGACCGCGAGCCGGTCCGGGACGTGCCGCAGGCGGTGGTCGACCTTCCCGTGGACGCGCACCTGCCGGACGACTACGTGCCCGAGGTCGCCCAGAAGCTGGAGCTGTACCGGCGGCTGGCCCGGACGCGGACCGTGGGCGACGTGGCGGCATTCCGGCAGGAGCTCCTTGACCGCTACGGGCCGATGCCGGCGCCAGTCCTGCGGCTGGTCGAGGTGGCGGAGCTGCGGCTGTCGGCGGAGTCGGCAGGCGTGGCTTCGCTGGCGCGCGAGGAGGGCTGGCTGGTCGTCCGGTTCGGGGCGTCGCTGTCCCGGGCGACCGCGATGCAGCTGCTGTCGCCGTCGTTCGGTGCCCCCCTGCCGGGCGTGCGGGCGGGTGACATGACGTTCGCGTCGAACCAGGTGCGGATCCGGCTGCCGAAGGACGCGCTCAAGGGTTGGGTGCTGACGCAGGCGGTTGTCTCGCGCCTCGTGGCGGCAGCCGGCTGACCGAAGGATCGGATGCCGGGGCATGAGGTGGTCGTGGAGCCGCCGGCGCGACGCCGCCCGGGTCGTGCTCGTCGACCCCGCAGGTCGGGTCCTGCTGTTCCGCCCGTCGCCCGAGCGCGATCCGGCCGGGTGCGGCTACTGGGATCTGCCGGGTGGCGGGATCCGGCCGCGGCGACGAGGAGCACCGGGCCATCCGAGGCGCACCGATGGTGGCCGATCGCCGAGCTTGCCGCCAGCGACGATCGCGTGCACCCGCGGGGTTTGGTCGAGCGTGTCGCGGGCGCCGGGCAAGGCTGACCGGTCGGGTGAGGTCACGCTCGCGGACGCCGGTGTGATCTCGTGCAAGAGGGGTGCCCAGGACTGCCACAGCCAGCGACGTCGCGCGTCATTAGGACACGAGAGCTGGAGGCGATGACAGGCGGTCCATACCCTTGGCCGCCCGGACCGCGCCAGGCCGGGAGGTGTGTCGTGGCCGCATCCAGGGGGCACGCAGGTGGTCCGGCCAGCCGCACCCGCCATGTCGGCTCGGCGATCGTCCTGCTCGGCATGGCTGTCATCGCGACCTGGAACGTCGTGAACAACGGCAACTGGATAGAGGTCGTGCTCCCATCCAGCCCGCAATTCCGGGCCGACGTGTCCGGCGCTTGTGGGCTCGCGCTGATCTCCTGGGCAGGCGGGTTGGGACTGCTGACACGGACCTCGGTCGGCGTGTGGCTTGGACGCCTCGGAGCCGCGGTCCTTCTAGGCTTGGGGGCCTGGTTCCTGTCGGACAGCGTCGGGTCCACAGGGATCACGAGGACCAGCTGGCTGCTCGCGATCGCGGTGGCCGTGAGCGCACTCCTGATGGGAGCGGGGATCGGCATCCTGGTCGCCCTGCGACCGAGAGCCGACCGTCGCGCCAACGCTGGCCGGTCGAGCGGGTCGGAGGTCTGACGGGTCACGTCGCCCAGGACCTCAAGGGCGACCCGTTCTTCGGGCTCCGGATCCGCACGGAGCGCCCCCCGACGTCGAGGCGGGCTCGGGGCGACCGCGGGCAGTTCGCCCCTCGCTACTGCGAGTCCTCGGCCCGATGCTTCGCGGGTACACGCGGGATTTCCGACGACCGCGCCCTCCTCGGCATGCGGGACCGGCACGTTCAGCCCCGCCGAGGCCGTAACACCAGGGCTGGAGGTGGGGGCGATGGGGCGCGAACCGTACGGCCAGGGATGCCCTCGTCGGTCTCCAGGGATGCCCTCGTCAGTCTGAGTGTCACGCTCCTGCTGACCGGCTGCGCAGCCCCGGCGACCCGCCCGGCGACTGGGGCCGTCTGCCTCTGGAGCCCGACGGGCGCGAGGACGACCCTTCGCCCGTGGAAGAGCAGCTGACCGGCCCTGAGCTGGCCTTCGTGGCATTCGGACTGGCCACGCAGGCGTTGCTGCTGGGCTTCTTCGCGGCGCGTCGATGGTCGCCGCCGCTTGCCGAGCGCTTCGGCTGGGTGGTGTATGCGTTCTCGGGCCTGGGACTCCCACTGGGAGTCGGCCTGCTCCTCGACGGACAGTCCTGGAGGTTGTTCGTCGGCCCGCTGCTGATGGCTTGCTGGGCCCTGTTCGGGTGGATCGTCGACCTGTGGCGTCCCCGCCAATGGCGCCGGGCACCGGCCGCCTGGAACGTGCTCATCCCGTACCTGGTGCTCTACTTCTCGGCCCAGATGTTCCTGTGGTGGCCCCTGTGGGACATCGAGCGGGCCGCCTGGGCGCTGTTCCTGCTGCTGTTCGTCCCGAGCACCGTGCTCAACATCCGCGGGCACGTCGGCGACGGACCGGACGGCTGATCTGCCGCGACGCAGCAGCCGCGCCAGATCAGGGGTCGCCGTCCATGCGCGGGACCGATGGCCCTTGGCGGGCGCCCGGGTCGGCACGACGCTGGCGGCAGGGCCGTTGCCGAGCGGGGCGAGCGGAGTGGAGGGCATCGATGTCTGAACAGGCACCTCGGAAGGTCGCCGTGATCGCGATCGGCGGCAACTCGCTGATCAGGGGCGCCGGGCACCAGAGCGTCGAGGACCAGCGCGATGCGGCGAAGGAGACCACCCGTCACATCGCGGAGATGATCGAGGGCGGATGGCGTGTCGCGATCGGTCACGGCAACGGGCCCCAGGTGGGCTTCATCCTCCGCCGCTCCGAGATCGCCGCCCGGGTGGAGGGCATGCACGAGCTCCCGCTGGACGTCTGTGGCGCGGACAGCCAGGGCGCGATCGGCTACGCGCTCCAGCAGACCCTCCAGAACTGGCTGTTCCAGCGCGACATCCACACGAACGTCGCCACCATCGTCACCCAGGTGCTGGTGGATCGGGACGACCCTGCGTTCCGGAACCCCACCAAGCCCATCGGGGGCTTCATGGACGAGGCAGAGGCGAGGCGTCGCGAGGCCGAGCTGGGCTGGTCGGTGATCGAAGACGCCGGGCGAGGCTGGCGGCGCGTGGTCGCCTCGCCGAGGCCGAGAGAGGTCGTGGAGCTGGACACCGTCAAGGCGCTGATCAACGCGGGGGTGGCGGTCATCGCCGTCGGTGGAGGCGGGATCCCGGTCATCGACAGGGGCGGCGGCGAGTACGTCGGCATCGCCGCGGTGATCGACAAGGACTATGCCAGCAGCCTCCTCGCCCAGAGCATCGGGGCGGACCTGTTCCTGATCTCGACCGCGGTCGAGCGGGTCGCGCTCGACTACGGCACGCCGGACCAGCGATGGCTGGACCGCATCACCGTCTCCGAGGCCAAGCGGTACCTGGCCGAGGGCAGGCACTTCGCCAAGGGCTCGATGGCGCCCAAGATCGAGGCGATCCTGTGGTACATGGAGGCCGGCGGCAAGCACGCGATCATCACGACCCCCGAGAGCATCCCGGCCGCGCTGCGCGGCGAGACGGGGACCCACGTCGTGCCGGACTGAGGGTCAACCTGACGGGGGTCGAACCACGGGCTGACGCGAGGACGCCATCGCGTTGGGCTGCGACGGCGGCGCGGGATGGTACGGTTCGCCGATGAGCCGATCGTTGCTGGCCGACCCCTTCGCGCACCATGTATGGGCAACCCTGCGGTTGATCGACACGTGCCTCGCTCTCACGCCGGAGCAGCTCGGGACGGCGGTCCCGGGGACCTACGGCTCCATCCTCGAGATCATGCGCCACCTCGTCGGCGCCGACGCCTCGTACCTGTACGCGCTGTCGGGCGGGCGCGTGCCCGCGATCGACGAGGAGCGGATGGGCCTCGCCGAGCTCCGGGCCGTCATGGAACGCAACGGTCCGGCGTGGTCGTCGCTCCTGGCCCAGGACCTCGACCCGGACGCCGTCGTCGTGCGGCACCGGGACGACGGGTCCGAGACCCACGCGCCGACCGGCATCCGGCTCGCCCAGGCGCTCCACCACGGCTCGGATCACCGGAGCCAGGTGTGCACCGCGTTCACGATGCTCGGGGTGGAGCCACCGCCGATCGACGCCTGGGACTTCGCGGACCAGGACGGGCGGCTGGTCGAGGTTTCACCGTCCGTCACCTGACCCCGGCACCGAGCCTTGGTGTCAGCCCGCGTATTCCATGTACCGGACGTCGTCCTTCGAGGACCGCTTGACCTGGTACATGAGCGAATCGGCGGCCGCCACCAGCGCCTCGACGCTGTCCGGCAGGACCCGGCAGCTCACCGCACCGATGCTGGCGGAGAGCACCGGGGCGTCGCGTGGGCCGCTGGCGTGGAGCGCCGTCCGCAGCCGGGCGCCGACCGCCTGGGCCATGCGCTCGTCCGTCTCGGGCAGCAGGATCCCGAACTCGTCGCCGCCCAGCCGGGCGGCCGAATCGACCGTTCGAAGGCTGGTCCTGATCGCAGCCGCCACTCGCTCCAGCAACTGGTCGCCCGCCTCGTGGCCGAGGGCATCATTGAAGGACTTGAAGTTGTCGATATCGAGATAGAGCAAGGTGACCGGGTGCGAGAACCGCCGGGCACGCTCGAGCTCCGCCTGGACGACCTCGAAGAAGGCTCGCCGGTTCAGGAGACCCGTCAACTGGTCCGATCGGGCGAGCTGGCGTTCGAGGACGAGCAGCTTGCGGAACTCCGCGAGCAGGATGGCGACCACGAGGAAGACACCGAACCGGGCGATGGCGTTCCAGAACGCCACGGCGGGCTGGGATACGGCCTGGCCCGCGACCTGGTCGGCCATCAGCCAGACCAGCGCGCAGACGGCCGCCATGAGCACGCCCGCGCGTCTGCCGGCCGCCCACGCGGCCAGCGACACGGGCAGCAGGTAGAAGAACGCGAACGAGATCTCGAAGCCGGTCAGGGCATCGACGGCGCCCAGCAGCAACGCCAGGAAGAGGGCCGTCGCGATGACGGCACCTTTCGGCTGGCGCTCGAGCCAGTCGATCACGTTCGAGATGTTGGTCGAGATGTCGGTCTCCCGCACGACGTTCAACGGCTTCGTCCAGGCCCGCGACGACGTTGTCCGGTTCTCACCGTGCCTCGGTCCGGCCGCCCCCGTTGTCCGAGCAAGTCCGGCAAGTCTACGTGCGCGAGCATCGACCTGGGGGCGTAGTCTGCCCCGGCGCGGGCTTGGAGAAACGGCCGGGGACCCGCTGCCCGGCCCGTTCCTGGAGGAGCATGGCATGGCAACCAGCCACACCGGTGTCGAGGCGTACATGGCCTCGCTCCCCGACGATCGACGGGCGGTGCTCGAGGCACTGCGGGCGACGATCCGGGCCGCCGCGCCCGGAGCAGCGGAAACGATCGCCTACGGGATGCCGGCGTTCACGGTGCACGGGCGGTTCCTCGTGTCGTACGCGGCGTTCAAGCGTCACTTCAGCCTCTTCCCTGCGAGCGGGGCGGTGATGGAGGCGCTCGGCGAGGAGGTCGCGCCCTTCTTCGCCGGGAAGGGGACGCTCCGGTTCACGGCGGCCGATCCGCTGCCGGCCGATCTCGTCACCAGGATCGTCGCGGTTCGGCTGGCCGAGGTCGCGGCTCGCAGCGCGATCGACCGGTGACCCCTGGTCCGGCAGCACCCGGCGACGCGACGCCGGCGCCACGGTCCGGGCCGCCCGATGCCGTTCGCGTTCGCCGGCTCGTCTCGGGTGACCTCACGGTCGCGCTGCGGGCACGGCTCATGGACCTGTTCGTCGCCTGCTGGCCGGCGGACGAGTTCACGGCCGATGACCTGGACCATGCGATCGGCGGCGTCCACTGGGTGGCCGAGGCGGACGGGCGGATCGTCGCACACGCCTCGGTGGTGGAGCGACGGCTCGAGGCCGGCGGGCGGCCGATCCGGACGGGCTACGTCGAGGCGGTGGCGACGCTGCCCGCGTGGCGCGGACGCGGGATCGCGACGCGGCTGATGGAGCCCGCCGGCGAGCACATCCGGGCCGGGTTCGAGCTGGGGGCCCTGAGCACGGACGTCCACGGCCTGTACGAGCGCCTGGGCTGGGAGCGCTGGCACGGTCCGACGTTCGTGCGCGCGGCGGACGGCCCGGTCCGCACCGAGGACGAGGACGACGGGATCATGGTCCTGCGCACGTCTCGGACGCCGACCCTCACGCTGGCCGAGCCGCTGAGCTGCGAGTGGCGGGCGGGGGACGCCTGGTAGTCCGACCGGTGGTCGGGCGACCGGCATGCGCCCGGTGCGTCAGGCGATAGGCAACGCGGCCGGGCGTCAGGCCTTCCGGACGATGTCGCCCACGCGCACCGTCCCGCCCACCACGACGCGGACGTACATCCCGCGCATCCGCAGGGAACGACCCGCCGGCGTGCTGATCCAGCGCAACGCGTCCGCCCCGAACCGTGCGCTGAACTGCGCACAGCCGGTGTGCGGCAGCCCGGTGACCTCGAGCACCACCGACCCGGCGGTCAGCCTCGTGCCGGGCGGCAGGTTACCCTCGGACAGGTCCAGGTCCAGGTAGAGCTGGTCGCCGGCGAGGGGCCAGCGAGCGGGATCCGGCTCGATCGCGGCCAGCACCCGCGTGCTTGTGAGCGTGAGCTGGGCGTCGGGGTTCGCCGATCCGTCCGGCATGGACCGGCTGCCGCGGACGCGCCACGTGTCGCCGACGAGCCCGTTCGCCACATCGAGGACGGCTTCGTCCAGGACCAGGCGCTCGCCCGGACCCGGCCGGGAGACGATCAGCTCGAGCGGCGCGAGGTCGCTCGGCGAGGCGAGGACGTGCTCGAGGTGCCGGTCCAGGTCGCGGACCTGCGCATCGGCGGATCGCTGCGTCGGCTCCATCTGCGAAGTGTGACCCAAACCGCCCGATGGGGTCGACGGCGGGCTTGCTCGTCCGCGTGAGCGTCTTCTTTCAGGAGCCTTTCAGAGTCGTCGGGCTCGATACTGCTCACGATGCATGTCCTGATCATCGAGGACGACCCGCGCCTGTCGGACCTCCTCGAACAGCTCCTGGTTGCGGATCGCCACGTGGTGGAGGTCGCCCGGTCGGGGCGCGACGGCCTGGACCTGGCCGAGGTCAACGGCGTGGACGCGATCGTGCTCGACGTGGGTCTGCCGGACTTCAGCGGGCTGGAGGTCGCGCGGCGGCTGCGCACGGCCGGCAGTGCGGTCCCGATCCTCATGCTCACCGCCCGCGACGCCGTGACGGACCGCGTGGCGGGCCTGGATGCCGGCGCCGACGACTATCTCGTCAAGCCCTTCGCCTTCGAGGAGCTGGCGGCGCGGCTCCGCTCGATCACGCGCCGCCCGGCCACGCCGCCGTCGGCGGTGGTCACCTGCGGGGCGCTCGCCCTCGACGACGTCCGCCGCATCGTGACCGTGGACGACCGGAACGTCGATCTGAGCCCGCGGGAGTTCTCCCTGCTGGAAGCGCTGATGCGCCATCCCGGCCAGGTCCTCACCCGGGACCAGCTGCTGGACCACGCGTGGCCGTTCGGGGTTGCGGTCACGCCCAATTCCGTGGACGCGTACGTGGCCTTCCTCCGCCGCAAGCTGGGGCCGGCGGTCGCCCGGCAGATCGAGACCGTGCGAGGCGTCGGGTTCCGCCTGCGCGCGGACCCCACGCGTTCGGACGCCAGTCCTGCGGACGCCACCCGGCCCGGGGCGACCCATGCCTGACGGGGTCGCACGCAGGGCCGAGCCGGATGGTCGCCTGGTCCACCGCGTCCGGCTGCAGCTGATCGCCTGGAGCGCGGGGAGCACGCTGGTCGTGCTCCTCGTCCTGGGTGCCGTGCTGTATGCGACCGTCGCCACGACCCTCGCCAGCGCGTCCGAGCAACTGCTGCGGGACCGCGCTGCCCTGCTGGCTCCGATCGCATCGGGCGGGTCGAGCGGCGCCGTCCCGCCGATCGCCATCGGGTCCGGGAGCGGCGTCACCGTGGGAGGGACCGCGGTCGTCACCGCCGTCGACGCCGGTCAGCCCGGCTTCGCCGTCGGCGGGCCGTATGCAGGAACCCTCGCCCTCGTGGTCCCCGTTGACGGCCCGGCCGGCGCGGGCGGCCCCTCGACGGTCATCGGCAGCGGCGTCATCGGGGCCGACGGCTCCGGAGACCCCGGGCCGGTCACGGTTCCCATGGATGGAGCCACGGCCGGCCCGCTCGGTGCACCCGACCCGGAAGGCTTCGTCGCGGCCCAGGCCGGGCAGACGACCATCCGCGAGACGACCTACCTCGGCAGCCCCGTGCGGGTGTTGTCCGTCCCGGTGTCGGCGACGGGTGCGGGGTCTGGCCAGGCGACCACCGGCGTCATCCAGGTTGTCGGCGACCGCACCGCCGAGCTCCGGACGCTCGGGATCCTGCTGACGGTGCTGCTGGCCGGCGGCCTCCTGGCGCTGCTCGCGGCCACGGCCATCGGTTCGCTGTATGCCACGCGCGCTCTCGTCCCCATCCGCGCCTCGCTCAGGCGCCAGCGCGAGTTCGCCGCCGACACCAGCCACGAGCTCCGAACGCCACTCGCGGTTATCCGAGCGGGCGTGGCGCGTGCCCGCCAGCAGCCGGACGCCCGCGTCTCGGAGATCAGCGGGACGCTCGACACCGTCGATGCCGAGGCCATCCGGCTGGGCGCGCTGGTGGACGACCTGCTCGCGCTCGCGCGGACGGACGCCGGGTCGGCGGATCTCGACCTGGGATCCGTCGATCTCGCGGAGATCGCTGCCGACGCGATGGCGCCCCTCGAGGCGCTGGCGGCGACGCGCGGCACGAACCTGGAGCTGGACGTCGCCCCCGCGCCCATGCGCGGCGATGCCGTCCGCCTTCGCCGCCTGGTCACGGTCCTCGTGGACAACGCGATCCGCCACGGCCGGGAGCAAGGGCAGGTGCGCGTCACCTTGCGCCCCGGGATGCTCATCGTGGAGGACGACGGTCCGGGCATCCCGGCGGCCGACCGTGTCCGGGTCTTCGACCGATTCTGGCGCGGCGAAGCTGCCTCACCGGGCGGCAGCGGGCTCGGCCTGGCCATCGCCAGCTGGATCGCGGAGCGCCACGGCGGCAGCATCGCGGCCGGCGAGAGCCGGCTCGGTGGTGCTCGCTTCGACGTCTCCCTCCCGGACGACAACTAGGTCCACGATCCTCGTTTCACGACTTCTTCAAGGCTCTCATCGATAACACGACCAGGGCCCGCGAGCGGCGGGCCAACCGCGACGGAGCGGGACCGGCACTCAGCAGGAGCTCAGATGGAACCCGAGACGAAGATCGACCCCGAGACGATGGGCAGCCACGCGGCCCCTGCCCAGACGACCGAGGCGCCGGCAATCACCTGGACGAGGGCGACGGTCGAGATCCGCCACGCCGCCAAGGGGCGCTGGTCGCGGCGCTCGCTGGCGATCCTGGGCGGCGCGGCGCTGGTCGCGATCAGCGTCGGCACGTCGGCCGTGATGGCTTCCGACCCGCCCGCGACGCCCGCCGGTGGCGCAATCCCGGTGGACGCGTCCGCCGCCGATGCCGCCTTCAGGGACTTCGCCTCGTGCATGCGCAAGCACGGCATCGACATGCCGGACCCGGTCACCGTGAGCAGCCCCCAGGGCGCCGCGGGCAGCGGCCCGGTCATCGTGAGCGGCGGCCCCGGCGCGGCCGGCGCGAGCACGGTCGTCGGTTCGGGCGCGAGCGTCGTGCTCGGGTCTGGCACCGCGCAGGCGGTCCCCTTCGACGAGGGGGCCTTCAAGGCGGCGAACGACGCCTGCATGCCGATCCTGGAGGCCGCTGGGATCCAGAGCGGGACCGGCACGATCGTTGGTGGCGATGGGTCGCTCAACGTGACCACGGCGGGCGGCGCGGGCGTGGTCGGGGTCACGGTTGCCGGCACCGGGGACGTCGCCAAGGCGGCCGGAGAGATGAAGGCCTACGCCGCATGCATGCGCGATCGAGGCCAGGATGTCCCGGACCCGGTGGTGGACACGAAGGCCGGCACGGTCCAGTTGCGGGTCAACAGCGACCCGTCGACCGCGGCCTTCCGGGCGGCCGACGCGGCCTGCTCGACCGGTGGCTTCGGCTTCCCGGTGCCGGTCACGCTGCCGGCTCCCACGCAGCCCTGATCGATCCCGGCGACAGTGGCACGGGAGGGCCCCGCGGGGCCCTCCCGTCTTCTCTTGTCCGCCCGCCCGCCTATGATCGGCCTCGTGAGCGACCCCGCCAACGATCCCGGCAGCGCCGGCCCCGGCCCGGCCCGCCCGGTGGAGATCCGGCCGGCCTCGGTGGCGGACGTCGCGTCGCTCGCCGGGGTCCTCGCCCGTGCGTTCGCCCGGGACCCGATGGTCGTCTGGCCGATGGTGACCGACGAGGACCTCGTGCCGCGGATCCGCGCGATGTTCGAGGAGGTGGACCGCACGTTCGCGGCCGAGGGGTGGATGTACCAGGCCGCCGACGGGCTCGGCGTCATGACCCTGCTCCCGCCCGACAGCGAGGCACGCCAGGCGGAGCTGGACGAGGCGGTCAGGGCGGCGCTCGATGCGCTGGCGCCGGACGGCGGTGAGCGGTACCGGCGGATGTGGTCCTGGATCGCGGAGACCATGCCGCCCGAGCGGAACTGGCTCCTGGACCAGCTGGCGGTGGAGCCGGCGGCGCAGGGGCGCGGGATCGGGGCTGCGCTGCTGCGGTTCGCCATCGAACGGGCGCGGGCCGACGGCCTGCCCCTGTTCCTGGAGACGGGCTCGGCCCGGAACGTGGCGCTGTACGAGCGCTTCGGGTTCCGGGTGATGGTGGAGGGCGATGTGCCCGGGGGCGGGCCGCACATCTGGTTCATGCGCCGGGACCCGTTGGGCTGACGTCGTGCCGCACGGCACCTGGTGCCCGTCACCCGGGCGCGCGCCGCGGCGCCCGCTCCCGCGGCCCGATCTAGACTCCATCCATGGACGATGCCCTGCGCGCCAACCGCGACCTCTGGGACGCCTGGACCGGGATCCACACGGCCTCGGAGTTCTACGACGTCCCGTCGTTCCGCGACGGCCGCCAGCCGATCCGCCTCGCGGGCTACGAGCGCGATGAGATCGGCCCGGTCGCCGGCAAGTCCCTGCTCCACCTCCAGTGCCACTTCGGCCTGGACACCCTCTCCTGGGCACGGCTGGGGGCCAACGTCACGGGGGCGGACTTCAGCGGGCAGGCGGTCGAATCCGCCCGCGCCCTGGCGGCGGAGGTCGGCGTCCCGGCCACCTTCGTGCTCTCGAACCTGTACGACCTGCCGGACGCCCTCGAGGGCGAGTTCGACATCGTCTACACGTCCCGCGGCGTCCTGGGCTGGCTCCCGGACATGGCCGGCTGGGCCCGGGTGGCGGCCCATTTCGTCAAGCCGGGGGGCATCTTCTACCTGACGGAGATCCACCCCGTGATCCAGGCGTTCGAGAACGACGGCGTGGGCCCCGGCGAGCTGCGCCTCGCCTACCCGTACTGGTCCCACGCGGAGCCGCTGACGTTCGACGTCCACGGCTCCTACGCGGACCCGGACGCCGTCACGGACGTCACCCTCGTGGAGCACGGCTGGGACCACTCGCTGGGCGAGATCGTGACCGGCCTGATCGATGCCGGGCTCCGGATCGACTTCCTCCACGAGTTCGACTTCTGCGAATGGAAGCTCGACTTCCTGGTGGAGGGCGAGGACGGCCGGTGGCGCCTGCCGGCCGATACCAAGGGCCAGCTGCCGCTGTTCTTCTCGATCCGCGCCACGAAGCCGGCGGAGCCAGCCTGAGCGAGGCCGCGAGACCGCCGGGCCGGCCGCTGCAACATCCGCCGTCCACGTGCACACTCCGCGGATGACAACGCCGTGGTTCAGCCTCCACCTTCCCAACTACACCTTTGCCGGGACGCCCCCGGAGCGGCTGTTCGACCGGGTCGTCGAACAGGCACGGGCCGCCGAGGCCGCGGGGTTCGCCCAGGTCACGGTCATGGACCACCTGAACCAGATCCCGGGCATCGGGCCGCAGTCGGACCCCATGCTCGAGAGCTGGTCCGTGCTTTCGGCCCTCGCCCGCGAGACGCGCAGCGTCCGCCTGGGCCCGCAGGTCTCGGGCGTGACCTACCGGAACCCGGCCCTGCTCGCCAAGCTTGCCACGACCCTCGACACCATCTCGGGCGGGCGCGCGATGATCGGGTTGGGCGCGGCCTGGTTCGAACAGGAGCATCGCGCGTTCGGCTTCGCCTTTCCGCCGATCGGCGAGCGCATGGACCGCCTCGACGAGGCCCTGACCATCGTGAAGGCCATGTTCACGCAGGACCGCCCCTCGTTCACGGGGCGCTACTACCGGATCGACGAGGCCCTCAACGTCCCCCGGCCGGTCCAGCCGGGCGGGCCGCGGATCGTGGTCGGCGGGATGGGGGAGCAGCGGACCCTCAAGATCGCGGCCACGCACGCAGACGCGACCCACTGGTTCCCGGTGGGCCTGGAGACGCTGCGGCGGAAGACCGACGTCCTCGCCCGCTACTGCGAGGCGATCGGCCGGGATCCCGCCTCCGTGGAGAGGACCATGGGCGCGCCCGTCGTCCCGGCCGCGACCGAGGCCGAGGCCCGCGCCGTATGGGAGCGGATGCCCGAGGACCGGCGGGCCACCACGACGCCCGTCGGGCTCGAGGAGGCCGCCGACATTCTCCGGCCATACCTGGACGCCGGCTTCACGGGCTTCACGTTCAACAACAACATCCACCGATCGCCCGAGCAGATCGCCGCCCTGGGGGAGGTCCTGCGCCTCATCGGGGGCTGATGCCCGACGCGAGTGGTGGCGGCCCGGGACCGGACGCGATCCGTCGTCTCTCGGCGTGGGAGACCACCCCGCGATCAGGACCTGACGAGGACCCTTCCGCGGCACCTACCGCTGCTCTATCGTGTAGCCCGGCAGCCGGAGAACGGCCATCCCGAACCACAGCGGGGCGAACGTGGACATCCAGCTCGGCGAACCGCGCATCTTCAGCCTCGACCCGCGGCTTCCGATGGACGAGATGCGCCGTCGCGCGGAGGAGCGCAGGACGGCGTCGCTGGGGACCGGCATCGGCGGCCTGCTCTCGCGCCCGAAGCCGGAGGACGTGGTCCTCCTGGCCACCCAGCGCCGGGTCGAGCCCTTCTGGCACGTGGACTGCCACGCGCACTACGTCTACGACCGGACCCGTACCTACACGATCCCGGCCAGCGCCCCCGACGTCCGCGCCGTGACCCTCCTGGGCGAGGACTTCGGGGTGGTCCAGTCGGGCAAGGCTCCCGCCGCATTCACGGTCTCGCTGATGGAGCACTGCACGGACGACATCCGCGACGAGGTCTTCGTGGACGGGCAGAGCGGGGCGGCCGTGGGCAGCGGCCCGGCGCTGATCGCCGGGGCGCGGACGGAGGTCATCGACCCGGCCTCGCTGGGCGAGGACGAGACGCTCGTCGTCCCGCCGGAGCAGCGCGCATCGGCCATCGTCCGCCAGCTCCTCGCCAAGATGCTCCGGCCCCTTCAGGCCGACGTCGTCCACGAGGAGTCGCTCGCGATGGACCACATCGAGCTCTTCTACCGGCCCATCGTCGCGTTCGAGTTCCACCTGCCGGCCAAGGACCGCCGGGGCGTCGTGGAGGTGGACGGCCTGACCGGCGAGACGAAGACGGCGTCGTCCCTGAAGCTGCAGATCACGCGCCGGGTGAGCCGGGATGCGCTGTTCGACATCGGGGCCGACACGGTCGGGCTGCTCGTCCCGGGCGGCAGCATCGCGGTGAAGCTGGCCCGCGTCGCGCTCGACAAGGGGTACTGAAGGCCGGGTCCGCGCCGAAGCAACGACAGGACCACCCGCCACCGTCGCCCCGCGACTGGCGGACCGGGCATGATGGGGTGGTGGCCGCGACCTCGATCCCTCCCGCCGTCGCCGAGGCGCGCACCGCCGACCTGTTCGCCCCGGACCTGCGCGGCCTGACCCTCGGCCTCGTCCTCACCATCACCCTGGCAGCGCTCGAGTCGCTGGCGATCGGCACGGTCATGCCGGTCGTCGCCGCGGACCTCGGCAACGTCGAGCTGTACGGCTGGGTCTACTCGGCCTTCTTCCTCGGCAGCCTGCTGGGCATCGTGGTCACCGGCGGCGCCCTCGACCGGATGCCGCTCTGGCGGCCGTTTGCCGCCGGCCTGGGGCTGTTCGGCCTGGGACTCGCGCTCGGTGGCCTGGCCCCCACCATGCCCATCCTCGTGCTCGCCCGGTTCGTCCAGGGCCTGGGCGCGGGATCCGTGAGCCCGACGGCCTACACGGCCATCGGCCGCTGCCTGCCGGAGCGGCTCCAGCCGCGCATGTTCGCGATGCTGTCCACGGCCTGGGTAGTGCCCGGGATCATCGGCCCGTCGCTGGCCGCGGTCGTCGGCCAGGTGTTCGGCTGGCGCTGGGTGTTCCTGGGGCTGCTCCCGTTCCTCGCCCTCGCCGGCGGCCTCGCCCTCTCGGCGCTGCGCAACGTGCCGGCGGCGATACCCGCCACGGGCGACGAGACCGCGGCTGCGACCGTCAGGCGACTGCCGAACGCCCTGCTGGCGGCCGCGGGTGCCGGGATCCTGGTGGCCGCGCTGACCGCCCAGCAACCCCTGCTCGTCGTCGGAGGGTCGGCCCTCGGCATCGCGCTGCTCGTGCCCGCCTTCCGGCGCCTCACGCCGGCCGGGACGCTGGTGCTGGCGGCCGGCGTCCCGGCCGCGATCTTCCTGCGCGGCGTGATGACCTTCGCCTTCTTCGCCGGCGACGCCTACATCCCGCTGCTCCTCCAGACCTGGCGCGGGACCCCGCCCACCCTCACCGGCATCGTGTTCACGGTCACCACGGTCGCCTGGACCGCGGGGACCTGGGCGCAGGCTCGGCGGATCGACGCCTGGGGGCCTCGCCGGTTCGTCAGGCTCGGCTTCGTATTGGTCGCAGCGGGGTCAGCCCTGACGCTGCTCGCCGTCCTGCCCGGGGTGCCGCCGGGGATCGCGATCCTCACCTGGACCCTGCCCGGCATCGGCATGGGGTTCATGTACTCCGCCGTCACGCTGGTGGTGCTCCGCGGCGTGGCCACGTCCGAGCAGGGGTCCGCCACGTCGTCGCTGCAGCTCTCGGACATCCTGGGCACGGCCCTCGGGACGGGCGTCGCCGGCGCGATCATCGCCTTCGGGCAACGGTCCGGGGCCGACGGGCTGGGGATCGCGCTGGCCGGCGTCTTCGCCCTGTCGCTGGTCGTGGCGGTCGGCGGTGCGCTCGCGTCGGGGCGGATCCGCGCTCGCCCTCCCCGCGGGGCCGGCTGACGGCTGCGCTAGACTAGCGGCCTGGCGGCCACCCTCCCGCGCCGCCGCCCGTCGCGCCACCTCCGGAGGTTTCCGAAAGCCCATGTCCGCCGAGACGCTTCGCGCGAAGATCCGCGAGATCCCCGACTTCCCGAAGCCCGGCATCCTGTTCTACGACATCACGACGCTGCTGAAGGATCCCGCGTCCTACCGGGAGTCGATCGACCTGATGCTCGAGCCGTACCGGGACGAGCAGGTGGACATCGTGGTGGGCATGGAGTCGCGCGGCTTCATCTTCTCGGCCCCGATGGCGTACCAGCTGGGCACCGGCCTGGTGCCGGTCCGCAAGCTGGGCAAGCTGCCGGCCGAGACGCTGACGGTGGAGTACGCGCTCGAGTACGGATCGAACACCCTCGAGATCCACCGCGACGCGATCCAGCCCGGCCAGCGTGTCCTGATCGTGGACGACCTCCTCGCGACCGGCGGCACCGTGCGCGGCACGATCGAGCTGATCGAGCGCCTCAGGGGGGTCGTCGTCGGCCTCGCGTTCCTCGTCGAACTCGACTTCCTCAAGGGTCGCGAGCGCCTCGATGGCCGCAAGGTCACGAGCGTCATCCAGTACTGACCGGCGGCCGACGGCGGCGCGGGTCGCACGGGCGCCACGCCGTCCCATGAGCGACCGCCCCGTCGAGCCCCCGGATCCCGCCCGGCGCCGGTTCTTCCGGCAATTCGCCGGCGACGTCGTCACGTCCGTCGGGTCCGTGCTGGGCGCGGCCCAGATGCTCCAGCAGCAATCGGCGGAGGCCGCGCGAGAGATCCTGGGAACGAGCGAATCCGGGGCGGCCCCCGGCGCGGTTGCGGCCGAGGTGAGCGCGGCGACGGCCGGCTACCGGGCCGCGTTCCGCTGGGACGGCGACGTCTGCCGCGTGGTCGACCAGGGCCGGCTGCCGGACGTCCTGGCCGAGCGCGAGATCCGCTCGACCGTGGACCTGGTCACCGCGATCAACGATGGCGCGCTCATCGGGGCGGCGGTGCAGGCGCAGGTCGCCGCGGTCACGCTGTCGCTCGTCGCCGGGCGGTCGGTCGCCTCGCGGCCGTTCGCGCGCCGGGCCACGATCCGGGGTGCCGCCAACGCCCTGCGGATGAACCGGCCTGGTGCCGCGGCGCTCGTCCTGGCGATGGACCGACAGGTGGCCCTGCTGGAGTCCCTGGGCGAGGACGCGGAGGGGGCGACCGTGGTCACCGCGCTGACCCTTGAAGCCGAGGCGATCGTGCGGGAAGCCCAGGCCGAGCAGGGCGCGCTCGTCGAGCATGCCCTCACGGCGCTTCCCGGAGAGGCCGGTGACCCGCTCCGCGTGCTCACGATCGGCAGCACCGGGGCCATGAGCGGCGGGCTGTCCGGGACTGCCCTGTCCGTGATCATGGCGCTCCACCATGCCGGACGGCCGGTCCACGCGCTGGTGGCGGAGACGAGGCCGCTGTTCGAGGGCTCGCGCGTCGCCGCGTGGGAGCTGGACCAGGCGGGCGTCTCGCACGCGATCGTCACCGATGCTGCGGCGCCCGGGACGATCGCGGCGGGGGAGGTGGTCGCGGTGCTCGTGGCCGCGGACCGCGTGGCCGCCAACGGCGACGTGATCGCCATCGCCGGGACGTACCCGATGGCCCTTGTGGCCGCCGCAGCCGGGATCCCGTTCCTGGTCTGTGCGCCGATGACGTCGCTGGACCCCGCGACGGAGAGCGGCGCCGCTGCGAAGATCGAGGAGGGCCGCCCGGGGTCGGTGCTGCGCGTCGCCGGCACGCGGATCGCGCCCGAGGGCACCCAGGTCCGCAACCCGCTCCAGGATCTCACTCCCGCCGCCCTGGTCACGGCGATCATCACCGGCGAGGGCGTGCTCCGGCCGCCGTACGGACCCGCGATCATGGCGGCCGTGAGCGCTGCCGACGCACGCCGGACCTCGCCGGGGTTCGCGGCCCTGGTGGCCAAGCGCGCAGCCGCGACCGACGCTGTGGCAGACGCGCCCGTTGACCCCACCGCTGCCGCCGACCCCACCGCTGCCGCCGACCCCGGCCCCGAGGCGACCAGCTGATGGCCGCGGGCCTCCTCGACCGGCGCGGCGCCATCGCCGTCCGCCACACGCGGGACCGTGCGGTCCTGCGTGCCTTCCTCGAGCGGGACCGCCTGTTCGCGGCCTACTCGCTGTGCGACCTGGAGGAGCTGGAGTTCGGGCGAACCCGGTGGGGGATCGCCACCGTGGGCGACCAGGTCGTGGCGGTGGGCATGGAGTACAGCGGGCCGACGCCGCAGCCACTGTTCCTCATGGGCGACGTCGACGGCATCGGTGCGCTCCTGCGGGACGTCATCCGTCCGCGCGCCGCGTACGTATCGGCCGCGCCTGAGTCCCTGCCCGCGATCGGCCGCAGCTACCGGGTGGAGCCGGGTCCCCCGATGGTCCGGATGTGGGTGGACCGCGCCTCGTTCCGGCCGTTCCCCGCCGCCGTGGAGCGCCTGCTCCCGGTCGAGGTCAACGAGCTCAACCGGCTCTACCAGCTCGGCTTCGCGGCGTGGCTGCCGTCCACGGCCGTGGCGGAGGGGATCTACTTCGGCATCCGCGTGAACGGCCGCCTCGTCGCCGCCGCCGGGACGCACGTGATCTCCCGTGACGCCCGCCTCGCTGTCGTCGGCAACGTCCTGACCCACGCGGAGCACCGCGGTCGCGGCTACGCGAAGGCCACCACGTCCGCCGTCACCGCGGACCTGTTGCGGTTCTGCGACCACGTCGTCCTCAACGTGCGGTCCGACAATCCGCCGGCGATCGCCGCCTACCGGCATCTCGGGTACGTTGAGCACTGCCTCCTCGAGGAGCGGCTCATCCGGCGGACCGGCTCGCCGCTGGCCGACCTCACCGCCCCGATCCGGCGCCTCTTCGCGCAGCGCCACCTGGACGCCCCCGCGCCGGCGCCCCCGATCACCCAGGCTCACCCGATCGCCCCACTGGCCGAACCCGACCGAACCGAGGAACCCCGATGACCGACGCCACGCCCAGCGTCCCCCACGACGTGACGGACCTCGCCCTCGCCGCGGAGGGCATCCGGCGCATCGAGTGGGCCGAGCGGGAGATGCCCGTCCTGCGCCTGATCCGTGCGCGCTTCGAGCAGGAGAAGCCGCTGGCCGGCCTGCGCATCGGGGCGTGCCTCCACGTCACCACGGAGACCGCGAACCTGATGCGCACGCTGAAGGCGGGCGGCGCGGAGGTCCACCTCGCGGCGTCGAACCCGCTGTCCACCCAGGACGTCACGGCGGCGGCCCTGGTCGCCGAGTACGGCATCGCGACCTACGCGCGTCGGGGCGAGGACAACGCGACCTACTACGCCCACCTGCGCGCCGTCGCGGATACGCATCCGGCGATCACGATGGACGATGGCTGCGACCTCGTCTCGCTGCTCCACAGGGAACGAAGGGACCAGCTGTCCGAGGTCCTCGCCGGGACCGAGGAGACCACCACCGGCGTCATCCGTCTCCGCGCGATGGCGGCCGACGGCGCCCTCTCGTTCCCGGTCGTGGCGGTGAACGAGGCGCTCACCAAGCACCTGTTCGACAACCGCTACGGGACGGGCCAGTCCACCATCGACGGCATCCTGCGGGCGACGAACATCCTGATCGCCGGCCGGAACGTGGTCGTGGCCGGGTACGGCTGGGTCGGGCGTGGCATCGCATCCCGGATGTCCGGGCACGGGGCCCACGTCGCGGTGGTCGAGATCGACCCGGTCCGGGCCATCGAGGCGCTCATGGACGGGTACCAGGTGATGACCGTCGGACAGGCGGCGCCCTGGGGCGACCTGTTCGTGACGGCGACCGGCAACGTCAACGTCTTCCGGCGCGAGCACTTCGCGGCGATGAAGGACGGCGCGATCATGGCCAACTCCGGCCACTTCGACGCGGAGCTCGACCTGCCGGCCCTGCGCGAAATGGCCGAGGGCCACGTCCGCGAGGTCCGCCCGAACGTCCAGGAGTTCGACATCGGCGGCAAGCGCCTCAACCTGATCGCCGAGGGACGCCTGGTGAACCTGGGCGCGGCCGAGGGGCACCCGGCGGCGGTCATGGACATGAGCTTTGCGAACCAGGCGCTGGCGGCGGAATACGTGGCCAAGCACCACGCGGAGCTGGAGGCGAAGGTCTACGTCGTGCCGGAGGCGATCGATGCCGAGGTGGCCCGCCTGAAGCTGGCGGCGATGGGGATCACGCTGGATGCGATGACGGCCGAGCAGCTGGAGTACGTCTCCAGCTGGCAGCACGGGACCTAGGCATGGGATCCGGGGCGGACGAGCGCGACCTGGCGGCGGCTTCGGCGGCCCGCCGCATCACGGCTCCATTCGGCAGCTGGGCCTCGCCGATCACGATCGATCTCGTGGCGGGATCCGCCGTCGCGCTGGCCGAGCCGCAGCCCGACGGCGACGACGTCTACTGGCTCGAAGGCCGCCCGACGGAGGGCGGCCGCCGGACGCTGATCCGGCGCACGCCGGACGGCGCCACCCGGGAGCTCACGCCCGCCCCGTTCAACGTCCGCAACCGCGTCCATGAATATGGCGGCGGTTCGTACCGGGTGGGCGGCGGGCGCATCATCGCGTCCTCCTTCGCCGACGGCCGGCTCTGGTCCATCGACCCGGAGGGAGTCCGGCCCGTGGAGGCGATCACCGCGTGGGGGCCGTGGCGGTACGCCGACCTCCGGTTCGATCCCGTCCGTCCCGTGCTCTACGCCGTGCGCGAGACGCATGACCCGGCCAACGACGTCCCGTCGAGCGTCCGGAACGACATCGTGGCGATCGCGCTGGACGGCGCTGCCGGCGCGGCCTCCGTCCGCGTCCTGGTCCAGGGGCCGGACTTCGTGGCTGCCCCGCGGCCCGCTCCGGACGGCTCGCTGATCGCGTGGCTGGAGTGGGATCACCCGGACATGCCCTGGGACGCCACGCGCCTGATGGTTGCCCCGATCCTGGCCGACGGCTCCCCGGGTGAGGCCCGGACGGTGGCCGGCGGGCCCGGGGTCTCCGTCACGCAGCCCGAGTGGTCGGGCACGGGCGTGCTCCACTTCGTCTCGGACGAGACGTCCTGGTGGAACCTGTACGCCTTCGACGGGCCCCGGGGCCTTGGCGGCCCGGCCCGGTGCCTGGCCCCGATGGACGCGGAGCTGGGCGGTCCGGCATGGGTCTTCGACCTGTCGGCGTACGCGTTCGCGGACGACGGCGCGATCCTGGCGGTCGCCCGGGTCGACGGCAGCGACGGCCTGGTCGGGATCGCTTCCGACGGAGCCGTCACCGGGATCGGCCTGCCGTTCACGGAGTTCGAGGGCCTGCGGTACGGCGGCGGCCACGCCGTGGTGGTCGCCGCGGGTCCGCACGACGGGCCGGTCCTCCTGAGGTTGGACGGCGCGACCGGCAGGCCGGCCGGGGTGCTGGCACGGTCGCTGTCGGAGCCGCTCGACGCGGAGGTCCTGCCGACCGCGGAACCGATCACCTTCGAGACCACGGGTGGTGCGATCGCCCGGGCCCTCTTCTTCCCGCCCACCAGCGGAACCTTCGTGGGGCCGGAACGGGAACGGCCGCCGCTCATCGTCCTGTCGCACGGCGGCCCGACCGGGTCGGCATCGTCGGCTCTCTCGCTCGACCGCGCGTTCTTCACCTCACGCGGGATCGCCGTCATCGACGTGGACTACCGCGGCTCGACCGGGTACGGGCGCCCGTACCGGGATGCGCTCAAGGGTCAGTGGGGGATCGCCGACGTCGACGACTGCGTGGCGGCCGCGCGGTTCCTGGCCGCCCGGGGATCCGTCGACCCGGCCCGCATGGCGATCCGCGGCGGCAGTGCCGGCGGCTACACGACGCTCGCCGCGCTCACATTTCGGCCGGAGGTGTTCGCGGCCGGGATCAGCCACTTCGGGATCGCGGATCTCGAGCTCATCCACGCCGACAGCCACAAGTTCGAGGCCCGCTACGACGAGACCCTGGTGGCCCCGTGGGAGACGGGGCGGCAGGTGTTCCGCGACCGCTCGCCGATCCACTTCCTGGACCGCGTCCGCGCCCCGATGCTCCTGTTCCAGGGGTTGGACGACAAGGTGGTCCCGCCGACCCAGCTCGATGCCATGGTCGCCGCGTTCGGCGCCCGCGGCCTGCCGCACGTGGCCATGGCGTTCGCGGGCGAGGGCCATGGCTTCCGCCGGGCCGAGACGAGGCGTGCCGTCTACCGCGCCGAGCTGGCGTTCCTGGGCCGCGTGTTCGGCTTCGCGCCCGCCGGCATCGAGCCGATGGACATCCCCGGGCTCTGACCCGGGCTCTGACCTGGGCTCTGGCCCCGGGCTCTGGCCCCGGGCTCTGGCCAACGCCCGGAAGCCGAGGTCGTCCCCGTCGCACTCAAGACGCCCCGACCGTCCACCCAGAAAGGGTGCATCGGCTCTTGACAAGGTGATGTAGGGTTGTGTTCGAGACACGTTCTCTGCGCCAGGGGCCGGGAACCCGGTGCGCCTAGAAGAGGTGATGCAGTGCGTCACGACAGCCACGTCCCGACCTCCGCCGCGACGATCGCCATCGACTCGATGGTCGCGCACGGCGACGATCTGGGCCGCCATCGTGAGGATGCGCGACGCCTGGAGCAGTACCGGCTGTTCATGGAGGCCCGGGTCGAGACCCCATCCCCGCTCAGTCGGCTTGGGCAGGCGATCCGGACACGCCTGCAGGCCGAGCACTCACTGACCGACTACCCGTGCCGCCTTCCCGACGGCCGCATGGGCCGGGTGGCCGTCGTCCAGCAGGACGGCGACTGGACGATGGTCTGCCGGCTCGCCTAGCGGCCGCAGCGACCCGGGTTGCCAGGACCATTCCGGGCGACCCGGGTCGCTGCATGAGGTCGTCCCGGACGGGAGTCCCGGACGGGCGCTCCGCCGCCGGCGCGCGTGGATCGGGTGGTACGCTCGCCCGGTTGGCCGCAAGCCCAGGCCGCAAGCCCAGCCGGAGCGCGCATGAGCATCGTCGACTCGGAGCACTACCTGTTCACCTCGGAATCGGTCACCGAGGGCCACCCCGACAAGATGTGCGACCAGATCTCGGACGCCATCCTCGACCGGATCCTCGAGGACGACCCCGACGCTCGCGTGGCCTGCGAGACGGCGACCACGACGGGCCTCGTCCTGGTCCTGGGCGAGATCACGACGTCGACCTACGTGGACTTCCAGGCCGTCGTCCGGGAGACCGTCCGCGACGTCGGGTACACGAAGGCAGAGTACGGGTTCGACTACCTCACCTGCGGCACCCTGGTCAGCGTCAAGGAGCAGTCGCCCGACATCGCCCGGGGCGTGGACGGCTCGGAGCTGGGCGCCGGTGACCAGGGGATGATGTTCGGGTACGCCTGCCGCGAGACGCCGGAGCTGATGCCGCTGCCGATCGCCCTTGCCCACCGGATGGCGCGCCGCATGGCCGAGGCCCGGAAGTCCGGGCAGCTGCCGTACCTGCGGCCCGACGGCAAGACGCAGGTCACGGTCGAGTACGAGCGGGGGGTGCCGAAGCGCGTGCGGACGGTCGTCGCCTCCGCGCAGCACGACCCGGACGTGCGCCACGAGCGGATCCGCTCCGACCTGATCGACTGCGTGATCCTGCCCGTGATCCCCACCGAGCTCCGGCCCGAGGACCCGGTCATGCACGTGAACCCGACCGGCCGGTTCGTCACCGGTGGGCCGATGGGCGATGCGGGCCTGACCGGTCGCAAGATCATCGTGGACTCGTACGGCGGCATGGCCCGCCACGGTGGCGGCGCCTTCTCCGGCAAGGACCCGACGAAGGTCGACCGCTCCGCGGCCTACGCGGCGCGCTGGGTGGCGAAGAACGTGGTGGCCGCCGGGATCGCCGACCGGTTCGAGATCGAGGTCGCGTACGGCATCGGGATCGCGAGGCCGATCTCGCTCTCGATCGAGACGTTCGGGACCGGCAGGATCTCCGACGACCGGATCCTGGCGCTGGTGGAGGCCCACTTCGACCTCCGGCCGGCGTCGATCATCGAGGCGCTGGATCTGCGCCGTCCCATCTACCGGCAGACGGCCGTGTACGGGCACTTCGGGCGCGAGGACCTGGACGTGCCATGGGAGCGGATCGACAAGGCGCCCGCCCTCGCCGCGGACGCAGGCCTGCACGCGCCGGCGCCACAGGCGTGATCCCCGGCCCGGGCGTGATCCCGGGCTAGGTTGGCGGGAACGCGATCCTCGCGGACCCGATGGAACCGGGTTGCCGCGCCACGACGATGTCGCCGCGCCCGGGTCCGAGGCCGCCCCCCGGGTCCCTCGACGCCCTCCCTACAATGCCGGCATGTACGTCGTGATCATGGCCGGGGGTGGCGGCACGCGCCTGCGCCCGCTCAGCACCACGGCCCGCCCCAAGCCGTTCCTGCCCCTCCTGCCCACCGGCGAGACGCTGCTCCAGCGAACGATCGCGCGGCTCCGGGGCCCGGAGCTGGATCTCGAGATCGGCGCCATCCGCGTAGTCGCATCGGAGGCGTACGCAGGCCTCGTCCGGGAACAGGCGCCCGGGATCGCCGTTCTCGTGGAGCCCGAGGGCCGGAACACGGCCGCGGCGATCGCGCTGGCGGCCCTGGCCGTGGATCGCGACGACGACGAGGTCATGGTCGTGCTCCCCGCGGACCACCGGGTTGATCCCGCGCGCGAGGGCGTGTTCCGGGGCGTGCTCCGGGCGGCCGCGGACCGCCTGGCGACGGGGGCGTTCGGACTCGAGTCGCCGCTGGTGACCCTGGGCATCCGGCCCTCGTTCGCGTCGACCCAGTACGGCTACCTGGTCCCGCGGGTGGAGGCCGGCGTGGATCTCGCCGGGCTCCGGGCGTACCCGCTGGCCGCGTTCCGCGAGAAGCCCGCCCTCGAGGCCGCGGCGGCGCTCGTCGCCTCGCCGGGTGTCGCCTGGAACGCGGGCATGTTCCTGTGGCGGCGCCGCGCGATCCGGGACGCCCTGCGGCGGCACGCCCCCGACGTGTTCGACGCCATTGCGGCGGGCTTGGTCTCGGGGAAGATGGCCGCGGCCTATGCACGCGTGCCCTCGCGATCGATCGACTACGCCGTCATGGAACCGGCGGGCGCGGCCGGTGAGGTCGTGATGACCGGCCTCGACGTCGGCTGGAGCGACATCGGGACCTGGCCGGCGCTCCTGGACGTGCTCGGTGCCAACGGGATCGATGCCGGCGTGATCGAGGCCGGCGACGCCGCGACGGTGACGGCCGGGGACCTCCTGGTCGAGCGATTCCCCGGCGGGCTCGCCCTGCGGGACGCGCCGGAGGGTACGATCCATCCCCGAGATCCCATCGCCGTCCTGCGCCGGGCCCACACCGCGCGACCGATCGTGCAGGCCCTGCTGGACCGGTGTTCCGTAGCGGAGGCCCGCGCGTGACCAACCTGGCGGAGGCGCCCACTCCCACCCGGATCGTGTTCGGGACCGACGGCTGGCGGGCGCGTGTCGCCGACGAGTTCACGTTCGAGAACGTGCGGCGCTGCGCCGACGGGGTCGCGCGCTACGTCGCCGGGCGGGGCGAGCAGGCGAAGGGCGTGGTCCTGGCGTACGACCGCCGCTTCGCGTCCGAGCACTTCGCCCGGGCCGCCGCGGAGGTCCTCCTGGCCCACGACATCCCGGTGGCGATCAGCCTGACGGCCGTGCCCACCCAGATGAGCTCCTACGAGGTCGTCCAGCGGGGAGCCGCGGCCGGCGTCGTGATCACGGCGTCGCACAACCCGTGGACCGACAACGGGTTCAAGGTCAAGGCGCCGACGGGTGCGGCGGCCGGGGCGGAGATCCTGTCGGTGATCGAGAGGTCGCTCGTCGCCAACGCCGGGACCGGGATCGAGCGGCGGCCGTTCGAGGACGCCGAGGCCGCCGGCCTGGTCGAGTGGTACGACCCGTTCGCCGGCTACGAGCAGTTCGTGCGGCGCACCATCGACCTGGACGCGCTCAGGGCCGCCGACGTCTCGGTCCTCGTGGAGCCGCTGTACGGAGCCGGATCGGGGTGGATCCCGCGGCTGCTGGCAGGCGGCCGTATCCGCGTCGCCGAGATCCACAGCGAGCGCAACCCGTTCTTCGGGGGTGTCAACCCCGAGCCGATCCGGCCGAACGTGGACGAGGCGCTCGCGATCCTGGCGGGTGGCGGTTACGACCTGGGGCTGCTCCTGGACGGTGACGCCGACCGCGCCGGTGCGGCCGACGAGCGCGGCACGTTCCTTCACCAGCTGGAGGTCACGAGCCTCCTGATGTACTACCTGGCGGAGCACCGCGGGCTGCGCGAGCCGGTCGTCGTCTCCGTGAACAACACGTCGACGGTGGGGACCCTCGGCCGCCACTACGGCATCGAGACCCACGAGGTGCCCGTCGGGTTCAAGTTCATCGGGCCGCGCATGATCGAGACCGGCGCGATGCTCGGCGCGGAGGAGTCCGGCGGGTACGGGTTCGGGATGCACCTCCCCGAGCGCGACGGGATCTACGCGGACCTCATGCTGCTGGACCTGTTCCTGAGGGAGAGGGCTCGCGGCAACTGGCCCGTGTCGCGGGCGGTGGAGCTGGTCCACGAGCTCGCGGGGCCGTCCTTCTACCGCCGGATCGACGTCCATTTCGACCGGCCGACCTACGACGCCGTCAAGGCCAGGGTGCTGGTCGAGCTGCGGGACCAGCCCCCGGCGGCACTCGCCGGTCAGCCCGTGGTCCGGACCCAGGTGCTGTCGACCAACGACGGCTTCAAATGGTTCCTCGCCGACGGGTCCTGGCTCCTGGTGCGGGCCAGCGGCACCGAGCCCCTGGTCCGGGTCTACACGGAGGCGAGCACGCCCGGCCTGCGCGACGAGCTGGTCGTCACCGGCGAGCGCCTGGTCCGCGGCAGCTGAGGACGCGGACCCCGTACGACCCGCCACGACGGGGCCCGATTCGGGGGGGCTGACCGGCGGCGGTCGCGGGTGTAGGCTAGACGGAGTGCCGCTGTCTCCGGTCTCGGGTCCGACCGGACGGCTGGCCCTCGTGGACGCCCTGCGCACGGGCGACTGGAGGTAGATCGGCGATGCACTCCTCTCTCATCGGCAAGGTCGAGAAGGCGAATCGCTACGCTCGCGAGCTGGATCGCATCTCGATCGAGCGCGTCGCCCTGACGTTCCGTGGGGACAACGACACCCATCACGTCAGCCTTGACGCCGGCGAGTGGCACTGCACGTGCCATTACTTCGAGAGTTGGGGCTCATGCGTTCATCTCCTCGCGCTGGAGAAGATCTTCGGCGTCATGCTCCCCGAGGAGGTCCAGGTCTCGATCTTCAACCCGGTCGCGGCGACCTCGATCGCCTGACCGCCGCCGGCCGCGCGGGCCGGCATCCCGTGACCGTCAACCGGAACGCCGCCGGACACGTGCCCGGCGGCGTTCGCGTCTGCTGCGCCGAAGCCGAACCCGGGTGCCCGACTACGGTCCCACGTCCAAGCTCCAGTACCAGGCGGCACGCCGGCCGGCGTCGAAGCTGATCTCCACCTGGAGACCCCATCTGCCGGGCACCGTCGGTGCCGCCAGCTCGACGGTCGTGCCGCCGCCGGTGACGACCCTGGCGGGATCGCCCGCCGAACCCGCGAGCACCGGCGCCCAGCGCGCGGTCCAGTGCCCGGGAACGAGCGCCGGGCCCAGCGTCACGGAGAGCGGCGCACCGGTGGCCGCCGGCACGGTAGCCGCGGGCACGACCCAGGGTGCGTCCGAGCCCAGCCCGTCCCAGAGGAACGTGCCCAGCTCGCCGGCGGCGACGCCGTTCGTTCCGCCCACGAGCGACGCCGCCGGTGGCCCGGGGATCTCCGTCGCGCTGGCCGTCGTTCCGGCAGTCGCGGTCGCCGGCGGACCGGAGCTCGCTGGAGAGGTGGTCGACGCCGCAGGACCGGTCGACGCCGCCGGCCCCGCCGATGCCGCCAGCCCGGCAACCGTCGATCCCGCGCCCGTGGTGGCCGCAGGGGCGGACGGGCCGCCCACCGAGCACCCCGCCGGCGCCACGGCGGCGATGACGATCGCCACGGCCACGAGGGCCGGACCCGGCGGCAATGGCATCCGGAAGCCGCTGGTCATTCTCGACACGATCTCCTCCTCCGGCTCACCGGGTCCCGGGCGCTCGGGACAGCGGGCACGTCTTCTGGGTGCATCCCGAAGCCACGGTGATCCCGACGGCGCCAGAGGTCGACGTGCGCACCCCCTCCGTCGACGGCTTCCGGAAGGCGGCCCGGTAGTCGCCGCTGCCCTGCATCACGAGGTTCCCGGCGTACGATCCCGCCGCCCCGCCCGGGGCGAGGGTCATGACGTCCGACCAGGTGGTCCCGCTGCGCCGCTGGAGGACGACGACGCGTCCGGACATCGGGTTGTTCGACAGGCGTCCGTCGCCGGCGCTGCTCAGGGTGGCGGTGAAGGTGACCGTGGTGCCGGCGACCACGCTCGTGGACGTCGCCGCGAGCGTGGTCCTGGTCGGCACGTCGAGGCACGTGCTGTACGGCGTCGACCACCCCGCGACGTCGTACTGCTGCTGGAGCGTCGCGACGTCGCATCGGCCGAAGACGTGCGCGTTCCAGCCGGCCTGTGGCTTGGCGTGGGTGTAGGTCTGGACGACCGCATCCGTGTAGTCGCGGTCGTCGGCGTAGTTCACGTGGTGGTCCAGACCCAGCACGTGGCCGAGCTCGTCCAGCATCACGTTCTCGGCGTCGTAACAGCCGGTGGGGTCCCCGTTCAGCTCGCACCAGCGCAGGGTGCCCCAGTCGTAGCGGTGCCCGTTCTCCCGGAGCCAGATACCGAACCAGGTCGGCGCGTCGCGGCGGAAGCAGGCGAGGCCGTTGACCCCGCAGGGAACGTCCAGGCCGTAGTACACGGTGTTGCCGCCGCCCGCGTCGTATGTGAACGTCGCGGCCTTGGACCGGCGCGAGGCGTTCGAGTCCGCTGCCGCGCCGTTCACGGCGGTCCGGATCGCCGCCGGGGGCGTCCCGCCGGATCCCCACCGGTAGTGAAGGTCGGCGTTCTGGGGGAACAGCCCGCCGGCGAGCACCGGATCGGGATCGTGGGCGTCGACCGGCACGGGTGCACCGGCGAGCGCCGCCACCAGGATGAGGATCGCGGCGGTCGAGGCCGTCACACGGATCGGGTTCACGGAGCCACCTCCCCGAGGCGTTCGACGGTGTGGGCGGTCGTATCCAGGCGGCGCCCGTCCGATGGGCGGTCGAGACGACCTCCGGGCGCGAGGAGCATTGAACCGACGTAAGTCTCCGCGCCGCTCGTGGCCGACGATGTTCGCCGGACCGGCAGCAGGCGGTCATCCGGGCTCACGGTGCTTCGGTGGCCGCTCGTGACCTCCAGCGCACCGACCGAGCCGTCGGCAGCCTCGTACACGACGATCCCGGCGTCCATGGCAGCCGAGCCCGCCGCGTCCACGAGGGTGCTGCGCCGGCCGGTCCGCAGGTCGACGGCCTCGATGGGGCAGGGGAGTCCGGTGCACGCACCGACGGCCACCCCCGTATCCCCCTGGACGCCGAGAAGCGGCCCGGTGCCCTCGAAGGCCGACGTGCGACCCGTGGCCGGGTCGACCACCCTGATCCGGCACGCACGCTCTCCGCACGAGGCAACCCCGATGCGGCCGTCGCTCAGCCACGAGAGCTCGGTCACGAACGTGGGTCCGAACCGCTCGTCGGCCGGCAGGCCCGGCAGCACCCGTCTCGCCGCGCCGCCGGCGGCGGGGCGGCGCCACACGCCCTCGTCCGCCCGCGTAGCGCGGTTCACGCGGTGCTCCCAGGCCACGGTGCCGTCCGGGGCGAGGATCGCGCCGCGGATCACGGACCGCTCCCGGGCCATGACGGTCTCACAACCGCGCCCCACGTCGAGCAGGCGCAGCCGCGACTCCGTCCCGTCGTCCTCGGTTGCGAGCACAACCCCACGGACGGGACCCGAGGCGGACGATTCCGCCGCCAGGTCCACGTGCCGGGTCGGTCCGCCGATCAACCCGAGCGTCAGGCGCTGGCCCGCCAACGACCCACCGGCGTCCAGCACCGGGTCCAGCCGGTACCAGGCCGCGGCGCTCCCGCCTGCCGCCGCATCGCCCCCCGAGGCCGCGCCCGCCGACGCCTGCGGACAGGGCGCTGGCTGCCACGGCGGGTCCACGGCCGCCAGGGCGAGCGGACGGGCCGCCCCCAGGGTGCCGGCCAGTGCAACGAGGGCGAGCACTCCGGTTCCAGCCAGGCATCGCACGAGCTCCACGAGGGACCTCCTCCGGCGGGGTGTCGGGTGGCGGGAGGAGGGCGAGGCGGTCATCATGGGCGGACCGCGTTACGTGCCACTTATCGCGGGCCGGGGTGGTACGCTCGCAGGGTCAACGGGACCCCCGGGCCCCCACAGATCCGACGCGGTTTGGTCGCGAAGCCGGTGCGATTCCGGCACAGTCCCGCTACGGTGACCGCCCCAGGGGGCGGAAGTCCGGTCGCCGACCCGCCGTCGCCGCTCGAACCTTCGAGAGAAAGGTCAGGCGTACCCGTGCGATCGACCGCCTGACCCCTCGCTTCGCCCCGAAGCCAGGGGTCTGCTGATTCTCAACCGCTCCGCCGGAGTTCCCGTGACCGCTCGCATCCGCCTGCTTCCCGTCCTGCTGATCCTCGTGGCCCCCCTGCTGTTCGGCGCGTGCTCCACCGGGGCGACCGCCGCCCCGACCCCCGCGTCCGTGACCCAGGTCCCGTCCACGGCCCCGGCCGCGACACCCGCCGGGATCCCCACCCCGACCGCCAGCCCGACCGCCAGCCCCGCCCCCAGCATGGCCGCCGCCTTCCCGGTCACCGTCACCGACGACGAGGGCACGATCGTCACCATCCCCGCGGAACCGCAGCGGGTCGTGTCGCTCACGCCGGCCATCACCGAGACGCTGTTCGCGCTCGGCGTCGGCGACCGCATCGTGGGCAAGGCCCAGGACATCCTGCTCTACCCGCCCCAGGCCTCCCCGATCCCCGACGTCGAGAAGTTCGACGGCTCGGCCGTCGTGGTCGACGTCGAGAAGATCGTCGCGGACAAGGCCGACCTCGTGATCGCCGGGGGCAACTTCGGCACGCCCCCGGATGCCGTCCAGAAGCTGCGCGATCTCGGCATCCCGGTGCTGGTCCTGTACGCCCCGGACGTCAAGACCGTCTACGGCGACATCGGGCTCCAGGGCCAGGCGGTCGGCAGGCCGGCCGAGGCCGCCGCGATCGTCGAGCAGATGCGGGCGGCGTTCAACGGCGTCACCGACGCGGTCGCCGGCGCGCCGCGCCCCCGCGTCTACTACGAGATCGACGCGACCGGCGCCTTCTACGGCCCCGCCGACAAGTCGTTCCTGGCCGAGATGATCTCGCTCGCCGGCGGCGACCCGATCACCACCGGCTCCCCGGACAAGTACGACATCTCCGCCGAGCGGCTCCTCACCGCGGATCCCCAGGTCATCCTCTTGGGCGATGCCGCGTACGGCGTGACGGCCGCGGACGTCGCGAAGCGGCCGGGCTGGTCGACCATGACCGCCGTCAAGGACGGAGCGATCCGTCCGATCGACGACACGACGATCACGCGGCCGGGCCCGCGGCTGTTCGCCGGTCTCCGCCTGCTGGCCGCGGCTATCCACCCCGACGTGGCGATCCCGTCCGCAAGCCCCATCCCGCCGGTCCCGTGACCTTCCCCGCGGCCACGGTCGGCGACACCGGGGCGAGGCTCCAGGCCGCGTCGCGTGCGCGCGACCGGCGGGTGCAGCTCGTCGTCGTCGGCCTGGTCGTGCTGGCCGTCGGCGCGGTGCTCGGGATCGGGCTGGGCACCGTGGCCATTCCCATCGGCGACACCCTGGCCATCGTCGCGGACCGGCTGCTCGGCACCCACCTGTCGAGCGCCGACCCGGCCGTGGCGGCGATCGTCTGGGACCTGCGCGTGCCGCGCGTCCTGACGGCGATGGTGGTCGGCGCGGGCCTCGCGGTCGCCGGCGCGACGTTCCAGGGCCTGCTGCGGAACCCGCTCGCGGACCCGTACGTGCTCGGCACGGCGTCGGGGGCGGCCCTCGGGGCGGCGATCGCCGTGCTCATCCCGGTGCGGGCGCTGTTCCTCGGCTTCGGGCTGGTCCAGGCGTTCGCCTTCGTGGGCGCCCTGCTGGCGATCATGGTGGTCTACAAGCTGTCTCGGGTGAGCGGCCTCGCGCCGCTCACCAGCCTGTTGCTGACCGGTTACGCCGTCGCCTCGCTCCTCTCGGCCGGGCTCGCGATGGCGATGTACCTGTCCGGTGCCGCGCTCCGCCAGATCTTCAACTACCTCCTCGGGAGCTTCGAGATGGCGTCCTGGGAGCGCCTGGCCGGGGCGCTGCCGATCGTCGTCGTCGGCTCGCTGCTGATCCTGGCCCGGGCGAAGTCGCTCAACGGGCTGCTCCTGGGCGAGGAGGCCGCGAGCAACCTCGGGATCAACGTGGGCCGGGAGCGGGCGCTGCTGCTCGGCCTCGCCTCGCTGGTCACCGCGGCCGCCGTGACCATCAGCGGGCTGATCGGCTTCGTCGGGCTGGTGGTGCCCCACGTCGTCCGCCTCCTCACGGGGCCGAACGCGCGGGCCGTCATCCCGATCTCCCTGATCTGGGGCGCGAACCTCATGGTCTACGCCGACCTCGTCGCCCGGCTGGCCGGCGACATCCCCGTCGGCGTGGTCACGGCCATCATCGGCGCGCCGTTCTTCCTCGCGCTGCTGCGTCGGGCTCGAACCGGGTACGAGCTGTGAGCCGCCCCGCGCTGTGGGTCGATGGGGTCACCGTGGAGGCGCGCGGCCGCCCGATCCTCCGCGACGTCTCGCTGGCGCTGGATCACGGCGAGCGCGTGGCGCTGATCGGCCCCAACGGCGCGGGCAAGTCCACGCTGCTCCGCGTGCTCGCCGGCGTCCTCCGGCCGGCGGCCGGCCGGGTGGAGCTGGACGGCACGCCGGTCGGAGCCCTCGATCGATCCGAGATCGCCCGGCGCCTCGCCGTCGTCCCGCAGCAGACCGCCCTGCCGTTCTCGATGCGCGTCGAGGAGGTCGTGGCGCTGGGGCGGCTTCCCCACGAGTCGGCCCTGCGGGGTGCGTCGGCCGCGGATCGCGCCTCGGTCGCGGCAGCGATCGACCGGGTCGGGGTCGGGCACCTGCTCGGGCGCGACGCGCGGGAGCTCTCGCTGGGCGAGCGGCAGCTGGTGCTCCTGGCGCTGGCGGTTGCCCAGGAGGCCCCGGTCCTGCTCCTCGACGAGCCCACCGTGCACCTGGACCTGCGCCACCAGGTGGAGGCGATGGAGCTGCTCCAGGATCTCAACGAGCGCGACGGGACGGCCCTGATCGCCGTCCTCCACGACCTGGGCCTCGCGTCGCACTTCTTCCCCCGGCTCGTGCTGATCGCCGGGGGCCGGATCCTTGCCGATGGGACCCCGGACGAGGTGCTCACGGACGCGCGGATCCGGGAGGTGTTCGGCGTGAACCCGGCGCTGGTGCGGCTCGCGGCCTCGGTCGCCGGCGGCTGAACCCACCCCAGATGCATCGTCGGTCGCGGACCGGTACGCTTGGTCCGTGCCCAGACCGCGGTCGCTCCCCGCCCTCGCCCTCGCCCTCGCGCTCGCTGGTCCTCGCCGCGTGCGGCAGCGCCACATCGTCGGGCAGCTCCCCCGGCGCCGGGTCCGCCGCAGCCGATTCTCCCTCCACCGGATCCGCCACGTCCCGGCCGGAGCCCACCGGGACTTCGACCCAGGCCCCGGGCGAGACCGCGGCGCCCACAGTGGCGCCGTCCGACACGCCCACCGGCTCCGTGCCCGCCGGCTCGGTCGAGCCCGGCGGATCCGCCACGCCCGGCGAGTCCGCGGTCCCGACCGCGTCCCCCGGCTCAACGGACGGACCGGCCGGCGCGTGCTCGGGCAGCGACGCCAACCGCGAGTTCTACGCCAGCGTGGCATCGGCCGTGGACTGGACGGTCCTGTGCCCCGTGCTGCCGAAGGGCTGGTACGTCTCCGCCGGGTCGTACCGGCTGGCCAACGGCGGCAAGATGGTGATCGGCTATAAGGGCCCCGCGGGCGCCACGATCGAGCTCTCCGAGGGGGCGTTCTGCGCGGATGCCTCGGGCTGCCTGCCCGCGGGCGTGGATGCCGGCGACGCCCCGCTGGGACCGATGACGGGCACCCTGGTCCGCCTCGCCTCGGGCGACTACGCCGTCGTCGTCGACCGCGGGCTCAACCCGAGCTGGCAGCTCGTGACCCACGGCCTGGACGAAGCGACCTCGCGCGCGTTCGCAGCCGCACTCCAGCCGGTCGCCAAGCCCGGCTAGCGCCCGGTCAGCGACGCCGACGCGACAGGGCGACCGCGAGGTAGATCGCCGCGGCGAAGCTCGCGAGCGGCGGGAGCACGAACAGGGCCAGCCCGGGCCCGATCGACATCGACACGTTGCGACTCCTCAGTCAGGCCGCGAAGCCGGTCAGCACGGCCAGCGGCAGCGAGGCAAGCACGATCGTGCTCGCGACGAGCTTCTCGCGGGTCGTCCAGCGGCCGGAGCCCGCGGTGAACACCAGCCCGATGACCGGGCCGATGATCGGGATGAACACCGCCCCGGCGGTGAGGAACAGGATCGCCACGATCTCGACCGCGCCCCACGGCGATGCCGTGGTTGCGGGTGCCTGCGCAGCGCCCAGGACGATCGTCGTGTGGCCCGGCTCGCCGCCGGCCTCTGCCGCGACGATGTCCTCCGGCCGGCCGAGCCGGTCGAGCACGTTGCGCACCGTGACCTCGTCGGATCGTCCGGCCTCGGCGAGCGCGGCCTCGATGTGCTCGGCGACCTCGCCGCTGAGTTCCGCGCGGCGTCCGGCGGGCAGCGGCCACGAGGCGGCCTGCAAACGCCCCAGGTAGTCGCGGACCAGTGCCTCAGCCTGCACGTCGCTCTCCACCTCGCCCTCCGTTCGTCAGCAGCGCGTCGACCGCGTTGGCAAACCGGCGCCAGTCCCCGGCGAATGCATCGAGTGCCCGTCGCCCCTGGTCGGTGATCCGGTAGTAGCGGCGCGGTGGTCCCGAGTCGGACTCGCGCCAGGTCGTGGTCACGAGGCCGTCCCGCCGGAGCCGGGAGAGCAGGGGATAGATCGTGCCCTCGCTCGTGACGAGGCTCCCAGCCCCGGCCAGCACGCGCACGATGTCGAACGCATACGATTCCTCCTCCCGGACCAGGGCCAGGACGCAGAACTCGAGGACACCTCGCCTCAGCTCGGTGAGTGGGTTCCGTGCCTCGCCGGGTTCCATGTCACGCACGTTAGTCATGGGCAGGTCCCGTGTCAATCCCCTTGGCCGGATGGGTCATCATGCGACGATGCGGATCGAGGATTTCGAGCTCGAGCGGTTCCTCGCGCGGTACGAGTTCGCCGTGCGCCACCTGCTGTGCGCCTCTGACGTGGAGGGCTGGGCCATGGCCGACCTCCTCGCCCTCGCGGACCCCGAGACCGCCGCGCTCTGGCACGGCCTGGGCCTGGGCTACACCGAGGCGCCCGGCCACCCGCTCCTGCGCGCGGAGATCGCCACGCTGTACGAGGGGATCGACCCGGACGAGGTCCTGGTCTTCAGTGGCGCCGAGGAGGCGATCTTCGCGATCGTCAACGTCCTGCTGGGGCCGGGCGACCACGCGATCGTCGTCTGGCCGTCGTACCAGAGCCTGCACGCGATCGCCCGTGCCACCGGCGCCGATGTCACGCTCCACGAGCTGCGGGCGGCGGACGGCTGGGCGATCGACCTCGACCGGCTCCGCCGCCAGGTCACGCCGCGGACGAAGCTGATCGTCCTGAACGTGCCGCACAACCCGACGGGGGCACTGCCGGACGTGACCACCTTCCGGGCCGTGGCCGATATCGCCGCCGACGCCGGTGCCACCCTCCTCTCCGACGAGGTCTACCGCTTCCTCGAGCGCGACCCGCTTCACCGGCTGCCTGCCGGGGCGGACGTCGGTGCGCACGGCATCTCGGTGGGGGTGATGTCGAAGTCGTTCGCGCTGGCTGGCCTGCGGATCGGGTGGCTGGCGAGCCACGACGCCCGGCTCCTGGACGCCGCGGCGCGCTTCAAGGACTACACCACGATCTGTGCCTCGGCTCCGGCGGAGATCCTGGCGCTCATCGCCCTGCGGGCGCGGGATACCGTGCTCGCCCGTTCGCGGCGCATCGTGGACGCGAACCTCGCCCTGCTCGACGGGTTCTTCGCGCGACGCCCGGGGCAGTACCGCTGGGTTCGTCCGCGGGGCGGGTCCGTCGGGTTCCCGGAGCTCCTGGCCGGGGTCCCGGTGGCCCGGTTCGCCGAGGACCTCGTCGCGGCGGAAGGAGTGCTCCTGGCCCCCGGCTCGATCTTCGGCCACCCGGGCAACCACTTCCGCATCGGGTACGGGCGGACCGACCTGCCGGCGGCGCTCGCCGGGCTGGAGTCGTTCTCGGACCGGACGCTCGGGAGGCCCGGCTGACCGATGGCCGAGTGGATCTACTTCATCCATCCGCCGCGCGACGACTTCGCGGCCACCATGACCGAGGCCGAGCAGGCCGCCTGGGGCCGCCACTGGACACGCCTGACGCGCCTGTTCGGCGAGGGGTCGGTCCTGCTCGCCGGGCCGACACTGGGACGGGTCAACACCGGCATCTGCGTGATCGAGGCGCCGGACGAGGCGGCGGCCCGAGCCCTGATGGAGGCGGACCCGGCCATCGCGGAGGGCTTCGCGACGGGCGAGCTGCGCCCGATCCAGGTGTCGCTCCTCCGTGGCCGGGACGAGGCGTGGATCCGCGCGGAGGTCGAGGATGGGGGCGAGGGCGCCTGACGCGGCCTGCTCCGACCCTGACGGGGGCGCCTGACGCGGCCCGCTCCGACCGACCTGGAGCCGTCGAGCCCGCGGGGCGGGACCGGTGGTCCCGAGGAAGCCGCCCGGGAGGCACCTCGAAGGCCCCCGTCCGGCCCTCCGGCGATCACCGGTCCGGGGGGCATGCTCCGGGTGCACCCAGCCGATCGGAGTCCAGCATGCCCGTCCGCGCGTCTCGTCGCGCCACGTTCGTCCTCGTCGTCATCGCGGTCATCAGCATCGTGCTCGTGATCGGCGTGGTCGCCGGCGCCGGGTCGCGGTTCACCACGAACGCCGGCCCGGTCCAGGGACAGGGAGCCGTGACGTCCGAGGACCGAACCACGACGCCGTTCCGCCGGATCAGCGTCGGCGCCGGGATGCGGGTCATCGTGGGGACGGGCAGCGCGACGTCCGTGATCCTGAAGGCCCAGCAGAACCTGCTTCCGCTGATCACCACGGACGTCCAGGGCGACCAGCTTGTCGTCGGGATCGCCCCGCCGGGCATCACCTCGACGGAACCGATCACCCTCACCATCCAGGTGCCGGAGCTCGACGCCGTCGCGCTGGGCGCGGGCACGACCGGCACGCTCGAGGATATGGGCGGTCCGCTCGCGGTGGACGTGTCCGCCGGCGCGGCGATCATCGCGATCGGCCAGGTCGAGTCCCTGGCGGTCACGGCCTCCGGTGGCGCCGTCGCGAAGCTCGGCGATCTGCCCGCGGCGTCGGCGGTCGTGGGGCTGACCGCGGGCAGCACCGTCGAGCTGCACGTCACCGGCACGGTCACCGGCACGGCGGATGGGGGGTCCACGCTGGTGCTGACGCAGAGCCCCGGCAGCGTGGACGTGAAGACCACCGGCGGGGCCACGGTCCAGGGCGGCTGACCGCTCCGCTGGGGTTCCGTCTGGGGGCCATCGGCGGCCACCGGGCCGGGTCAGGTGCGCTTGCGGTCCAGGTCCAGGAAGGGCAGCTCGACGACGGTGGCGCTTACCCGGCCGCGGCGCCCCTCGACGGTCCACTCCACCTGGAGCTTCGTGCCGACGCGCTCGTGGCGGGCCGGGACCGAAGCGAGCGCAATGGCCTGCTTGAGGATGGGGCTCCAGCCGTGCGAGGTGGATCTGCCGACCTGGTGACCGCCTGCGAAGACCGGGACCGGGGAGCGGTCGACCGACGGCGAGATCGCCGGCGGGAGACCCCGGTCGTCGTACAGCTTCTCGATGTCGTACCAGTCGAGCACCAGGCCCACGAGCCGACGGTCCGGGCCGCCGCCGGCGAGCTCGGCCTGGAGGGCGCGCCGGCCGACGTAGTCGGCCTTGTCGAAGCTGACCAGCCGGCCGAGGCCGATCTCGTACGGGCTGAAGCTCTGCTCCGGGTTCATCGCGTGGCGGGCCGACGTGTAGTCCACGTCCAGCATGATCAGCCCGGCCTCGAGGCGGGCGACGTCCAGGGCGGCCATGCCCGCCGGCCGGATCGCGTACGCCCTGCCGATCTCGAACAGGGCGTCCCAGACCGCGGGCGCGCCGTGGGCGGGGATCCACAGCTCGTAGCCGAGATCGCCGGTGTAGCCGGTCCGGCTGACGTCCACGGCCACGCCCGCGATCGTCGTCGGGCGGCGGTGGAAGTACCGGAGACCGGCGAGGTCCTCGCCGGTCGCCGCCTCGAGGATGTCGCGGCTGAAGGGACCCTGCAGCGCCAGGGCCGCCAGGGTCTCGGTCACGTCCTCGACGGTCACGTCCAGCCCGGCCGCGTTCTGGCCCAGCCAGCGGTACTGGGGGTCCGCGGCGGTCCACCGGAGCTCCTGCTCGCTGACGCGGTGCAGGGTGCCGTCGTCGATCACCTTGCCCTGCTCGTCGCACCAGGGGGTGTAGCAGACCTGTCCGACCCTGAGCTTCGTCGCGTCGCGGGTGATCACCCGGTCCGCCAGCCGGATCGCGTCCGGGCCGGTGAGCCGGTACTTGTAGAGGGGGCTGACGTCGATGACCGCGGCGGCCTCCCGGATCGCGTTGTACTCGATGTCGTGGGAGTCCGCGTACAGCGAGGCGGCGAAGTAGCCCGCCCACTCCCGCCACTGCATCTTCCGGTTCAGCGGCGCAGTCCGGGCATGGAACGCGGTGCCGACGCTCACGGTGCTCCTTCGGGGTGGTGTCCACCGGAGTATGGATGAGATCTCCCCAGGCCGGACTGGAGCACGCGGCCAGGGGCCACCGCGACCGGAGGCGCGGCCTGTTCCCGGCGGAGGCTCAGCGGTGTTCGAGCAGCCCGCGGCAGCCGGTGGTGGCGATCACGCCGCCGGAGATCGAGACCAGGAGCCCTGCCGCGGTCGTCATGCCCTCGGCGCGGCCCGTGGTCAGGGCCGAGATGACGGCCAGGGCGCCGAAGCCCAGGACGGCGACCAGTGCGCCCCAGGCTGCCTGTCGGGCTCCCGGACGGTCCGGGCGGAGCAGGAGCAGGACACCGATGAAGGCGGCGGTCACCCCGAGGACGAGGGTGCCGATCCCGGCGACCGAATCCACGCCGACCGTGGTCGTGCCATCGGCCGCATCGAACCACGGCAGCAGCGCCCCGAGGGCCGCCATCGAGCCGCCCACGATCAGCATTCCCGTTCCCGAGCGTAGGCGTGGGCCCACGGACGCCGTCGCGCGGATCGCGACGGTGGTGGCCGGGACGCTGGAAGTCGTCCTGACGGCGGGCTTTGCCCGGACGGCGCGGCGCGCCTGCTTGTTGCTCATGGGATGGCACCGTACGTGAGGATCGCCGGGCGCGCAAGCCAGCCGCTCGGTGCCGCCCCGGACAGGTGCCGCCCCGGAATGGCCGGCTCCCGTAGACTGCATGACCACGATGCAGGCTGGATAGCGTTCGGCGAACCGCGGGCCGCGTCCCGTGCCGGCGCACCCAGGCGTCCGGTCCAGACCAGGAGGGTCGCGTGCCGCGGCGTTACGACGCAGTGATCATCGGCGGCGGGCACAACGGGCTCATCTCCGCCGCCTACCTCGCCCGGGCCGGCCTCAAGACGCTGGTCCTGGAGCGCCGGCACGTGCTCGGCGGCGCGGCCGTCACCGAGGAGATCATCCCGGGCTTCAGGTTCTCGGTGGCGAGCTACGTGGTCAGCCTGCTCCGCCCCGAGATCATCCGGGACCTCGACCTGCCCCGGTACGGCCTCGACATCCTCCCCCTGGACGGGACCTTCACGCCGCTCAGGCCCGGCGAAGGACCGAGATCCGGTGGGGGCGACTACCTGTGGCGGACGAACGACCACGGGCGGACGGTCCGCGAGCTGCGCCGCTGGAGCAGGAGCGACGCCGAGGCGTACGACGAGTACGGCCAGCTCATGGTGGAGATGGCCCGCTTCATCAAGCCGATCCTGGGCATGGTGCCGGGCGACCCCACGGAGAACGACCCCCGTCCGCTGATGCCGATCGCCTCGCTCGCCCGCCGCTTCGGCCAGCTGCCGGAGCGCCAGCAGGCCGTCTTCGTCCAGCTGATGACGATGTCGGCCAAGGACTTCCTCGACCAGTGGTTCGAGACGGACCCGCTCAAGGCGACGATGTCCGCATCCGGGATCATCGGGACCTACCAGGGCATCCGCTCCCCGGGCACCGCCTACGTGCTCCTGCACCACTACATGGGCGAGATCGACGGCGCCTTCCGGGCCTGGGGGATCCCCAAGGGCGGCACCGGCGGCGTCTCCTACGCGATTGCCCGCGCCGCCCAGGCGCTGGGCGCCGAGATCCGCACCGAGGCCCCCGTCCGGCAGATCGTGACCCGCCACGGCCGCGCGACGGGGGTCGCACTCGAGAGCGGCGAGGAGATCGATGCCTCGGCCATCCTGTCCTCCGCCGACGCCAGGGTGACGTTCCTCGACCTCCTCGAGCCCGGCACGCTCCCGGATGACTTCGTGGCGGAGGTCCGCCGCTTCAAGTTCCGCGGCAGCTCCGGCAAGGTCAACCTCGCCGTGGACCGCCTCCCGGACTTCACCTGCCTGCCCGGCGAAGGAGAGCACCTTCGCGGCGCCATCTCGTTCAGCCCGACGACGCGGGAGATGGAGCAGGCCTACGACGACGCGAAGTACGGCCACTGGAGCAACCGGCCGTATATCGACATGATCATCCCGACCCTCGTGGACCCGCAGATGGCGCCTCCGGGCAAGCACGTCATCAGCTGCTTCGTGCAGTACGCGCCGTACCGGCTGGCGCCGGAGCTGGGGACCTGGGACGACAACCGCGAGGCGTTCGGCGATGCGGTCATCAACCGGATCGCGGAGTTCGCGCCGAACATCAGGGACATCATCGTCGGCCGCCAGGTGCTGACCCCGCTCGACATCGAGCGGCAGATGGGCCTCACCGAGGGGAACATCTTCCAGGGCGAGCTGTCCCTGGAGCAGCTGTTCTTCAACCGCCCGGTTCCCGGCTGGTCCCGCTACCGGACGCCGGTCCAGGACCTCTGGCTGTCCGGTTCCTCCACCCACCCCGGCGGTGGCCTGATGGGCGCCAACGGGCGCCTCGCGGCGCTCGAGGTCCTCAAGGCCCGCGGCCGGAAGGTGGCCTGACATGGCGGCGCCCACCGCGACGACGGCCACAGCGACGACAACCTCTTCGACCGCGGCCACGAGCCCGTGGGACGCGATCGTCGTCGGTGCCGGTCACAACGGCCTCACGGCGGCGGCCTACATGGCCCGCGGCGGCCTGCGGGTCCTCGTGCTCGAGGCTCGCGACATCGTCGGCGGCGCCGTGGTCACCGAGGCCCTCGGCGGTGCCCGGGTCCCGTCGCTCGCCCACACCGTCGGACGGCTCCGCCCGTCCGTCGCCCGCGAGCTGGAGCTGGCCCGGCACGGCCTCGCGCTCGTGGCGCCCGAGGTGCGCGTCTTCGCGCCCCAGCCCGACGGCCGCGCCGTGACCCTGTGGGCCGACCTGGGCAAGAGCGTCGACGCCCTCCGCCCCTGGTCGGCGGACGACGCCGCATCGTTCGTCGAGTTCGACCGGTCCGTCCGCTCGCTCTCGAAGTTCCTGGCCGATCTCGGCGACGATGCCCCGCCGGACATCAAGGCGCCGGGCTTCGGCGACGCCCTCCTCGGGCTCCGCCTCGGGCGCGCGTTCCGGGGCCTGGGCAGGGAGGACGGGCGCACGATCCTGCGCGTGCTGGCGATGGCGATCGCCGACTTCGTCGCCGAGTCGTTCTCGTCCGAGGCGATCCGCGCGACGCTCGCCTGGCGGGGTGTCCGCCACACCGCGATGGGCCCCTGGTCAGGCGGCACCACGCAGGTGCTCCTGGCCGACGCGGCCGGCAACGACGGCGGGGCCGCGGGCGAGACCGTGTTCGCGAGGGGCGGCCCTTCGGCCCTCTCCGAGGCACTCGCATCGGCGGCCCGCGCGGCCGGCGCGGAGATCCGCACGGAGGCGAGGGTGGTGGCGGTCACCACGACGGACGGCGCCGTCACCGGCGTGGCCCTCGCCTCGGGCGAGGAGATCGCGACCCGGGCGGTCGTGTCCGGCCTGGACCCGAAGCAGCTCCTCACCCGGCTCGTAGACCCGGTGACGGTCGGGCCGTCGATGCGCTGGCGCGCCGGTAACATCCGGACCCCGGGCTCGGTGGCCAAGGTCAACCTGGTGCTGGACGGGCTGCCCGAGTTCCCGGCGGCCGGAGGCGACGCCCGCCTGCTCCGTGGCCGGATCCAGGTGAACACCACCTCGATCGACGCGATGGAGCACGCCTTCGACGCGTCGAAGTACGGCCGGATCGCCGACACGCCCGTGCTCGAGGCGACGATCCCTTCCCTCGTGGACCCGTCGCTGGTGGCCGGGCTGCCGGACGGTACGCAGGTCATGAGCGTCCTCATGCAGTGGATGCCGGCCGAGCCCGAGGCTGGCGACTGGGCCTCGCAGCGTGAGGCGGTCGGGGACCTGGCCGTGCGGACGCTGGAGACCGTGGCCCCCGGGCTGGGCTCCCGCTTGACCGCCCGGCAGGTGCTGACGCCCGCGGACCTCGAGGCCGAGTACGGGTTGTCGGGCGGCCATCCGCTCCACGCGGAGCCCGCGCTCGACTCGTTCTTCCTGTGGCGGCCGCTCCTGGGCTGGGCGCGCTACCGGATGCCGGTCGACGGCCTGTACCTCGCCGGCGCCGGCGCCCACCCGGGCGGTGGCGTGACCGGCGCCCCGGGCCGCAACGCGGCCGTGGAGGTCATGGCGGATCGGAAGCGGCGCCGGAGGTAGCGCCGGCGGCGGGCGGAGGAGCCGGCGGCGGGCCGTGGAGCCGGGATGACAAGCATGCTTGACAGGAGGAAGACTGTCAAGCTAACTTGACAGCATGCAGAACGACGTCCGGGCGCTCCGGGAGTCCCGCGGTCTGAGCCAGGGTGAGCTCGCGGCCAGGCTGTCGGTCTCGCGCCAGACCGTCAACTCGATCGAGACCGGGCGCTACACGCCGTCGCTGCCGCTCGCGCTCGCGATCGGCCGCTTCTTCGGGCGGCCCGTAGAGGAGGTGTTCCGTGACGGCACGCATGGCTAGGTCCCCGATCCTCCTGACCGGCCTCGCTGCCGGAGTCGTCATGGGTGCCGCGACGCTTGCCGGCGGTGGCTCGCCCGTCCAGGCCCTCCTGACGCTCGTCATCGTCTTGGGCTATGCGGCCGCCGTGACCCTTCTGGCCCGCCGGAGCGAGACGGCAGGCGCGCTCGCCGGCCGGCCCGTCGATGAACGCTGGGAGCACATCAACCTCGAGGCCTGCGCCTGGGCGTTGGGGATCACCGCGGTGGTGGTCCTCGTCCTGTTCGCCGTGGCCGAGGCGACCGGCGGCCAGTGGCAGCCGTACGCGCTGCTCTCGGTCGTCATGGCGCTCGCCTACGTGGGCTCGCTCCTGGTCCTGCGCGCCCGCCACTGAGATCTCGACCGGAGGTCGCGGACGCCCTATCTCCCTGAACGAGGGCCGCGGACCCGGTCGGCGGCCGGGCCTTGCCTCTGGCCTCGCCTCGGGCCTCGTATCGTGTCTTGCCTCGGGCCTCGCCCGGGTCCCGCCTCCTCGATCAGGGCTCCCTCGCCGCGGACGGGCGCGGACGCGGGTCCTCGACGGCGACCGCATCCCCCAACGCCCAGTCCCAGGTCCTGAGCTGGCGCAGCAGCCGGCGCCCGGTGAGGTCCAGGTGGATCGGCGTGACCGAGATCCGCCGGTTGACGACGGCGTGGAAGTCCGTGCCGGGGACGCTGATCCCGGACGGCGGCGGCCCCCCGATCCAGTAGTAGGGCAGCCCGCGGGGATCGAGCCGCTGCACCAGCTCGTCCTGGTAGATGCGCCGTCCCACCCGGGTGACCTCGAACCCCCCGCACTCCGCGATGGTCGTCGCCGGGACGTTGACGCTGAGCAGCTCGCCCCGCCGCAGACCGTGCTCGAGCACGTTCCGGGCGACGACGGCGGCCGCCACGCAGGCCAGCTCGAAGTCAATCGGCCCGGCATATTCCTGCGAGATCGCGAAGGCCGGGACCCCGTTGATGACCGCCTCCATCGCGGCCGAGACCGTGCCGGAGTACGTGATGTCGTCGCCCAGGTTCGCGCCGTAGTTGATCCCCGACGCCACCAGGTCGAACGGCTCGTCGAAGAACCCGAGCAGGCCGAGGCTCACGCAGTCGGTGGGGGAGCCGTCGATCGCGTAGCCCGTCGAGCCGTCGTCGAGCGTCCGCTCCCGCACGCGCAGCGGACGCATCAGCGTCTTGCCGTGGCCGACCGCGGACTGGTTCGTGTCCGGGGCCACCACGACGACCTCGCCGATCGGGTCCAGCGCCTGCTTGAGGGCCAGGATCCCGCGGGTCTCGATGCCGTCGTCGTTGGTGACCAGGATCCGGGGCCGGGACGCCCAGTCGCCCAAGGGGCGTCCCACGCGCCGGGGGGCCGGGCTCCGGCCGCGTGACATCGAGACGGGCTCGCCGCGCTCCTTGTCGAGGTCGCGGCGCTCCGTCCGCGACCGCTCCCGGGCCGGTTCGCGAGCGACGTCAGGCGGCTCGGGCCTGCCGTCTGAGCCGGGATCGGCGCTCACGGATCGGCGCTCACGGTCGTCGCTCAGGGCTCGCCCGCACCGTCGCCCGCCATGGCGGAGGTCGGGTTGCCGGGCCCCTGCTGGGCACCGCCTCCGTCGGCCACGTCGTCGATGTCGTCGTCCACCCCGGGCTCGGGCTCGCGCGGCCGCCGGACGGGCCGGCCCTCGCGCGCCTCGACCCGCCTCGTCGCCCGGTCGGCCACCGAGCCGCTGTCCCGGCTGCGCTCGAACGCGTAGAAGAAGAACGCCGACAGGACCGCCGCGATCGGGATCCCGAAGATGGCGCCCGCGATGCCGGCCACCTTCGAGCCGATGACCACGGACGCGAGGACGATGATCGGGTGGATGCCCACCGCTCCCGCCATCAGCCGCGGCTGGAGCACGTTCATGGTCACGAACCAGCCGATGCCCATCAGGATCAGGACCGGCAGCACGGCGCCCGGGACCATGAGCAGGGCGACCGCGACCGGGGGAATCCAGGAGATGAACGGCCCGAAGAACGGGATGGCGTGCAGCAGGCCGGCGAGCACCACCGTGACCGCCGTGTACGGCAGCCCGAACAGGACGTCGACGACGGCAGTGATGAGGCCGAAGGCGAGGCCCATGACCAGCTGCGTCTTGAGGAACCCGTTGAACGAGCGGGACACGCTCGTCGAGAGCAGGCTCGCCGCATTCGAGGCCCCTGGCGGGACGAGCCGGAACAGGAAGGCGCCGATGTCCTCGCGGTCCACGGCGATGTAGATCGACAGGATGACCAGGATCAGGATGTTGCCGAACACCCCGATGCTGGCGACCGCGATCGACTGGAGCGGGCCGACGAGCTGGCCGGCCCAGTCCTGGAGGTTCCTCACGATGGTCGGCGCCTGGTTCACGAGGTCCACGGAGAAGCCGAAGCTCGCCAGCCGGTCCTGGATCCCCGTCAGGAAGGCGGTCAGCTGGTCCTGGAGGTTCGGGGCGTCCGAGATGAACTGGTTGATCGACGACGCGAGCGAGGCCGAGGCCTGGACCAGCACCGCCAGCAGCACGGCCACGATGGTGAGGTAGACGATGATCACGGCTCCGGCCTGCGGGATGCGCGGGACGAGGCGGTGGACGCCGTTGATCAGCGGCGCAAGCGCGAACGACAGCAGCCAGGCGAGGAAGAACAGCAGCAGGATGTCGCCGAACGCGTAGAACAGGGAAGCGGCGAGGCCCGCGACGACGAACCCGAGGGCGATCACGCCCAGGATGAGGACCGCGTCCAGGAGGCGGCGCTGGCGTTCGGACAGTTCCACGGGCATATCGGAAGCCTACGACAGCGGGGCGCCGCGCGATGAGGCAGCGCACACCCCGTCCGCTCGATTGCCGGGGCCGTTTCCGGCAGCAGGGGCTGCCGCCAGCCCGCCGGGCTGAATGCCCCGCGTCCGGAACCCGTCAGCGCAGGCCCATCTTCTCCTTGACCTCGGCCATCGTCGCCGCGGCCATGGGCTCGAGGCGGTCGGCGCCCGCCTCCAGGATCCCGTCCACCTCGGCCGGGTTGGCCATCAGCTCCGCGTAGCGCTCGCGCGCCGCCGCGTAGTGCCGCGTGATCCGTTCGGCGAGGAGCTTCTTCGTGTCCACGCAGCCGGTCCGGGCCGACCGCTCGCCCTCCCAGATCTCCTCGTAGTCGTCACCGAAGAAGCGGTGGAGCTGGCAGACGTTGCAGACCTCGGGCCGCCCGGGATCCGTGCGGAGGATGCGCTGCGTGTCGGTGACCATGCTCATGACCTGGCGGCGGATCAGGTCAGGCTCGCCCAGGATGTCGATGGTGTTGCCCATCGACTTGGACATCTTCCGGGCGCCGTCCGTGCCCAGCACGACGGGCGCGCTGGTGTACACGGCCCGAGGCTCCGGGAAGGTCTCGCCGTAGCGGTAGTTGAAGGCGCGGACGATCTCCCGGCTCAGCTCGAGGTGCGCCGCCTGGTCCCTGCCCACGGGCACCATCGACGCCTTGTAGATGACGATGTCGGCCGCCTGGAGGACCGGGTACGTGAGCAGCCCGTGGTTGACGTCGTCGGGCTGGTTGGCGATCTTGTCCTTGTAGGTGGGCGTGCGCTCCAGCCAGCTGACCGGTGTCACGGTGCACAGCAGCCAGGCGAGCTCCGTGTGCTCGGGCCGGTGGCTCTGCACGAACAGGGTGCAGCGGTCCGGGTCCAGGCCCAGGGCGAGCAGTCCCGCCGCCATCTCCCTCGTCCGTCGCCGCAGCAGCACCGGGTCGTGGGTGCTGGTCAGGGCGTGGTAGTCGACGATGCAGTAGATCGCCTCGTACTCGAACTGCAGCATCACGTAGTTGCGGATCGCGCCCAGGTCGTTGCCCAGGTGGACGATCCCGGACGGCTGGATTCCGGAGAAGATGCGCGGGCGCGGGCTGGCGGCTGCCAGCGGGGCGGGGGCGGGGGCGAGTTCGACGGCCATCGCCGCGGAGTGTACGGGATGGTCCCGGCGTCGCGGGCGCCCCAGCCCGTCCCTATGGTCCCAGGCGGCCCCTGGCCACGCGGCGGCGACCGCCACGGGTGCCGGGAACCTCCACGCCTGCGGGCTTGCGGCGTTCGCTACCATCGCCCCCACAGTCACCGCCCGCAACTGCGAGATCCCCGTGAGCATTCAGCCCCTGCGCGTCGGCGTCATCGGCGCCGGCACCGTTGGCCGCGAGGTCGTCCGCGCCTTCCTCGACCGGTCGTCGTACCTCGCCCCGGCCGACGGGCGTCCGCTGGTCCTGGTGGCCGTCGCGGAGAAGCTCACCGACCGGGCGATCGCCTCCGGGATCCCAGGGGCCCTGCTCACCGACGCACCGGCCCACCTGGTCGCGAGCGGCGAGTGCGACGTCATCGTGGAGACGATGGGCGGCGCCGAGCCGGCCCGGACGCTCATCGGGGCATCGCTCGCCGCCGGCATCCCGGTGGCGACCGCGAACAAGCACGTCATCGCCCACTTCGGGCCGGAGCTCGAACGCGCCGCGCGCGAGAGCGGCAGCGCGCTCCGGTTCGAGGCGGCCGTGGGCGGCGGGATCCCCCTGCTCGGGCCGATCGCGCTGGACCTCGCCGCCAACCGGATCGGCCGGGTGCGCGGCATCGTCAACGGGACCACCAACTTCATCCTCACCGCGATGGCCCGCCAGGGCCGCGACTACGCGGAGGTCCTGGCCGAGGCCCAGGCGCGCGGGTACGCGGAGGCCGACCCGACCGCCGACCTGGAGGGCCTCGACGCCCTCAACAAGCTGGTCATCCTGGCCCGGCTCGCGTTCGGCGCCTGGATCGACCCGGCCGCGGTTGGCAACCGCCCCGGGACCATCTCCGGAAGGTCCGGCGCCCCCGGGATCACAGGGGTGACGGCCGGGGATGTGGCCGCGCTCGCCTCGGAGGGCCGGATCCTCCGCCTGATCGCGACGGCCCGCCAGGCCGAGGACGGCGCGATCGAGGCGTCCGTCGTCCCCACGGCGGTCCCCGCCGGCTCGCCGTTCGGCCGCTGCGACGGCGTGCTCAACCGGGTCGAGGTGGACGGCGTGCCCGTGGGTCGGGTCGCGTTCGAAGGGCCGGGCGCCGGCGGACCGGCCGCGGCGGCCGCGGTCCTGTCCGACCTCGTGGCGATCGCCCGTGGCGTTGGCTCCACCTGGGCCGGCTCCCCGGCCGCCATCGAGCGTTCGACGCTCCCCGTCCGCCCGGTGGCCGCAGAATGCGTGGCGGCACCGTCCGGCGCCTGCTACCCCGTCGGAGACTAGGCCGTTATGCCCGCCCCGAACCCCGCTCGCACACCCGCGCCGAACGCCGCTCCGAACGCCGCCCTGAACCCCGCCCGCCCGCGCCTCGTCGAGCGCTACCGCGAGTTCCTGCCCGTCACCGGTGCCACGCCGGTCGTCTCGCTGGGCGAGGGCGCCACGCCGCTGGTCCACGCGAAGCGGCTGGGGGCCTCCATCGGCCTCGGGAACCTGCACCTCAAGATCGAGGGCCAGAACCCGACCGGCAGCTTCAAGGACCGGGGCATGGTCCTGGCCGTGGCCAAGGCGCTCGAGGCGGGCGCGCAGAGCGTCATCTGCGCCTCGACCGGCAACACGTCGGCATCGGCCGCCGCCTACGCCGCCGCCACCGGGCTCGAGTGCATCGTCGTCCTGCCGGCCGGCAAGATCGCCCTCGGCAAGCTGCTCCAGGCCCTCGTGTTCGGGGCGCGGGTCATCTCCGTCAGCGGCAACTTCGACGACGCGCTCAACGTGGTCCGTGCCCTCGCGGAGCAGGACGATCACCCGGTCACGCTGGTGAACTCGGTCAACCCGTTCCGCCTCGAGGGCCAGAAGACCGCCGCGTTCGAGGTCTGCGACGACCTGGGGCGGGCGCCGGACATCCTGTCGATCCCCGTGGGCAACGCCGGCAACATCAGCGCCTACTGGCGCGGCTTCCGCGAGTACCGCGACGCCGGGCGCGTGGCGGGCGTCCCGCGCATGTGGGGCTTCCAGGCCGCGGGCGCGGCGCCGCTCGTGCTCGGTCACCCGGTGGAGCACCCCGAGACCGTCGCGACAGCGATCCGCATCGGCAACCCGGCGTCGTGGGACCTGGCGATCGGCGCCCGCGACGACTCGGGCGGGCGCATCTCGGCCGTCAGCGACGAGCAGATCCTCCACGCCCACCGCGAGCTCGCCCGTCTCGAGGGCGTGTTCTGCGAACCCTCCTCGGCCGCCTCCGTCGCCGGCATGATCCAGGTCGCACGGGAGGAGCAGGTCGACCCGGAGGCGCTGGTCGTGTGCGTCCTGACCGGCAACGGCCTCAAGGACCCGACGACGGCGGAGTCCGGCCTGACCGTCGACGTGACCGAGGCGGAGCCGACCGTCGCGAGCGTCGCGCACGCGCTGGGCTGGACCTGATGACCCTCGCGGGCGCTGCGGGATCGGGCACCGCGGGATCGGGCACCGCGAGATCGGGAGCCGAGGCCTCGGCCTCCCTGGGGGCGTGGGGCGCGATCGTCGGGCGGCGCCTGGTCGTCGACGTCCCGGCCTCCACGGCCAACTTGGGCGCCGGGTACGACTGCCTCGGCCTGGCGCTTGAGCTGTTGAACCGGGTCACCGTCGAGGCGGTGGCCGACGACGGGTCGGTCGAGTTGGAGGTCACCGGCGAAGGCGTCGGCGAGCTCGGCGCAGACCGGTCGAACCGCTTCGTGGCGGGCCTGGAGATGGCGCTCGAGGCGGCCTTCGGCGCGCCGCGCCCGGCGTCGATCGGCTGGCGGATCGCCATGCACAACCGGATCCCGCTGGCCCGCGGTCTCGGCTCTTCGTCCGCGGCCGCGGTGGGTGGCCTCGCGGCCGGCAACGCGCTCGGTGGTGGCGGTCTGGCGATCGACGAGCTCCTGCGCATGGCCACCGGGATCGAGGGACATCCCGACAATGCCGCCGCCGTGCTGCTGGGCGGGTTCGTCGTCTCCGCGCACCTGGGCGAGCGGGTGGAGGCGGTCCGCTTCGACGCCCCCGACGGGCTGCGCGCCGTGCTGTTCATCCCCGAGCGGCGGCTGTCCACCGCGGACATGCGCCGGGTGCTGCCGGCGGAGGTGCCGCTGCGGGACGCCGTGAGCAACCTGAGTCGCGTGGCGATCGGCGTCGCCGGGATCGCGTCCGGGCGCTTCGAGCTCCTCTCCGACCTCACGGTGGACCGGATCCACGAGCCGTATCGCTCCGTCGCCTACCCGCAGCTGCCGCGCCTGACCGGCGCCGCCCGGGCCGCGGGTGCGCTGGGCGCGTTCCTCTCGGGCGCCGGGTCCACCGTGCTCGCCTTCGTCGCTCCCGGCGCCGACGCCACGCCCGTCGAGGCTGCACTGCGCGAGGCGGCCGAGGCGGTGGGCCTGGACGGGCGGACGACGATCGTGACACCGCGAAACCGCGGGCCGGAGATCGTCGAGGGCGGCTGAGGGTATGGACGGGCTTGGCCGCGCGGTCGGGGACGGCATCGGGGGGCTGGTCGGTGGTGCCTTCGACGCGATCGGGGCCGCCCTCTCCGGGACCCTCGACGCGCTGGGCACGGCGCTGCCGGCCGGCGCCCTGCCGGTGATCGGGGTCGCGGCCGGCGCTGCTCCTGCTCTGGCTGGTGCTGAAGCGCTAGGTGACGCTCCCGTTCAGCGAGCGACCGGCCCCTCCGCACCCGGGGGGACGAGCGGCGCCCGCGGTGCACTCCGACACGGACGGCAATCCGGGAGCGCATGGTTGGTACTCGCCAATCGACATCGGCGAGTATCGTCCGGTCAATGAACGGAACGGGACACCTCGTATGCGTCACTGCCGGCTGCTGAGGGCCGCTGTCCCTGTCGTCGGTTGCGTGCTGCTGGTTGCAGCCTGTGATACCGGCGCTGGCCCCTCCGCCGCCAGTAGCCCGATCGTCGTCGTTGCTCCGAGCCAGCTGGACGATGAGGACCTGGCGGGGTGGATCCGGTTCCGGACTGCGATGGGCCTGCAGGCTGACCCGCAGTGGGTCGCGTCGGTCGCCGCGGATCCCCGGTCTCGGGTCGGCATTACGGAATGGGGTCTCCCACTGCTGCCCAACGAGGTCGCGGCGCTCCAGGCGAGACGTCCGCCGCCAGCGGATGCCAACGCAATCCTTCGCGACTACGGCTCGGCCTACGCCGTCCAGTGGGGAGGGTATGTAGCGGCCGCCAACGGAGGCTTCGTCGCACTCGTCACCGGCGACGAGGCCGCCCACCGACAACGGCTGTCCGCCCTCCTGGCCGGCGTACCGGTTTCGACCCGCAGGGTGGCGTATTCGCTCGTGTCGCTCCACAGCTTCGCCGACGCTGTCCGCAGGCAGGCGTCGTCGTTCCCGGCGTTCGGTGCGCTGCTGTTCGGCGTGGACGTCCTCGATGCGGACAACGCTGTGAGGCTTTCCCTGACCGGTGACAAGGACGCCGAGCCCGGGATCCGACGCTGGCTCGGCGACCCCGGATGGCTCCGTGTCACCTGGGTCGAGACCGGCTGGCGCGGCGGAGTTGGCTCTGCCGAGGTTCGAATCGTCTCACCGGCTGGCTCCCTCCCGTCGATGCTGGAATGCCGGGCCGTGTCAGCGGACGCATCCGTCCCCGTCGACATCGTCATGCGGGCGTCAGCGGACGGGACGTGCAGCTTTGCGGCGCTTCCGGCGGTGCGCCTCTCATTTGTCGTCTCGGAGATCACGGCGGGCCGTGACGACCCTTCCCCGCTTGCGTCCGTGCGCGCATTGATCAACGAAGGCAGACACGAGCAGCTGACCGTGACCCTTCCGTAGCCCGGCCGCTCACGGGCGCGCCGTTTGAGGGCGCGCGGCGTGTCCGTCGACGTCAGTGCTCGACCACGATCCGGACCCGCGTGGTCCCGTTGGCGACGACCGTCGCCCGGGTCCGCCCCAGGACCTTGACGTCACCCCCGCCGAACGTGATCACCCGGACGTCGAAGGCCGCCGCAGGCACATCTCCCGCGCGGCAGACGCCGTTGGCGCCGGTCTTGCCAAGGCCCCCCATCGACGGGTTGTAGTCCACCGCCGGGTCGAGCGGCAAGGCCTCGCAGATCATGTTCTCGAGCGGCCGGCCGTTCCGGTCGACCACCCGGACGACGAGCTCGCCCGTCGGTCCGTGCCACGGCAAGGGGCCCTCGCGCTGGGGATCCAGCCAATCGGGGTGCCCGAAGTGCGCGAGGATCAAGGCATCGACGGCGTCGCTCGGCGCGAGGAAGGTGACACCAACGCGGTTGGTGGCGATATCCGGCGAGGCACTGCCAAGGTCGATCCCGACCGAGGCGAACCACGCGGATTCGGCGTTGACCTGGGCGGAAAGCGACGTGAGCTCGGCGAGGGAATAGCGGACGGAGCGGACCTCGTAGCCTGTCCGCCCGGGCATGAGCGTCGCGAGCGCCGTCACGTGCGGGGCGACGTCACCCTTCACGAGCAGCACGACGGTCCTTCCATCGACGATCGTCCCGGCGTTCGCGTCGGGGCGCGACTCGCCGTACGTCACGAGGCTTGCGATGAGGTCGTTCTGGCGCCGGACCATGTTGCCGACTTGGTCGAGCTCGGTTGGCAGGAGCGGGATCCCGGTGTCGTTCGTGGACGCCGGGGCGGCCGCGACCTGCAGGACCCACGCCCGGTCGGAGCGGAGACCGTACCTCTCCCGGAAGGTGATCCAGCGGCCGATCTCGGCGGGGTCGAACGACGGCTCCGGCGAGGGCGTAGAAGCGAGCGCCGGAGCGGGCGTGGAAGCGAGCGCCGGAGCGGGCGTGGTGTCCTCGCGCATCGACGCCGGCGCCTGGGCGCAGGCTGCCAGCGCGGTTGCGGCAAGCAGTAGGACGGCTCTACGCATCTTCGGACTCCCGTCCGGCCCGGCCAAACGCCCGGCTCGGACGATCTACGGCAGGCGGACCTCCGGCGCCGGCATCCCGTCCGGCGTGAACGGGTCCGGCTCCGGCTCGCCGAGCACGGTCCGGACCGGGATGACCCCGCCCCACACGGGCCACGTCTCGTCGCCCTCGTCGTCGTGGTTGAGGTCGGCACGTACCTTCGCCGACGCCTCGTCGAGGGCGACCCACATCACGGAGGTCGCCTTGAGCTCCTTCGCCGTCATCGGCCGGAGCGTGGGCCATCGTCCCGGGTAGAGGTGCTCGAACATGGCCTCGAGGGCCGCCTCCGCCTCCGCCGGGTCCGTGACCAGGTGGGCCGTGCCGAAGACCATGACTGAGCGGTAGTTGACGGAGTGGTTGGTCCCCGAGCGAGCCATGACCAGGCCGTCCACGTGCGCGACGGTGACGCACACGGGCTGCCCGTCGGTCGCGCGGATCATGCTGCTGGCAGCGGAGCCGTGCCAGTAGACGCGGTCGCCCTGGCGCCAGACCGAGGTCGGGCGTCGCGTACGGCAGGCCGTCGGCCACCCAGGCCACGAAGCCGACGATCGCCTGGTCGAGGATGCCTTCGATGGTGGCGAGGTCGTGGCGGCCGCGGTCCGGTCGCCGGCGGAGGCGGGTCCGGCCGCTCGGGGGCTGCGACCGGCCGGCCTCGACTGGGCAGGCCTCCCGTTTCGTCCGCGTTCACCGCCGGTACACGATCCAGAAGGAGACGCCCGTCGGCGCGGGGACGCCGTAGCCGTACCCCGGGTTGACCGGGGGAGCGCCCGTGGATACCGCGCCGATGTTCGCGATCCGCCAGCCGTCCGGGGCCCGCCGGGCCGCGTCCGCGGCGACCCAGTCCCACAGCGGATCGCCCATGGTGGTGTCGGCCGTGACCAGGAGCTGGTCGTCGCCGATGAGCCGTTCCTTCATCGCGCCCCCTTGCTGGCGGGTTGGTCGCTGACAATGTACGCGCCGCGCGGCGGCGGCGTGGGGCGGGAGCCCGCGTCGGGCGGCGAGGGCCGCGCGACCGCATCAGGCGGCGGCGCACCCCTCCACAGCAGCGCCGCCGAGCAGCGGCGCACCCCCGGACCCCGGATACCATCGAGACCATGACCGCCACCCCGCCGGCGCCCGGCCTCGACCCCGCCGGCCGGGAGCCGGATCATGCGCTGCGCACCGGGCTCGTCGCCGGTGCCGCCTATGCCCTGATCGGGTGGCGGGGCCTGCTCGTTCCGTCGCTGATCCTGCTGGTGGAGCCCAGCTTCGGCCAGACCGACGCGGGCATGGGCGCGTACTTCCTGGTGACGGCACTCGCCTACGCCACTGGCTCGCTGGCCGGCGGGCGCCTGATCCGCGTGCGGGGCGCCCGCCTGATCCTGCCCTCGGCGGCGGTGCTGATGGCCGCCGGCCTGCTCGTGCAGGGGTTCACGGGGGCCTGGTCCGTGTTCGCCCTGGCCGGGATCATCGTGAGCGCCGGGGCGTCGACCGCGGACGTCGGCATCAATGCCCTCGTGCTGGACCTGTTCCCGCACTCGCGGGGCCGCGCCCTCAACCTCCTCCACGTGTCGTACGGGGTCGGCGCCCTGTCCGCACCGCTGTTCCTCGCGTTCCTGGTCGGGGTCGGCGTGCCGTGGCCCTGGCTGGTGACGGGGACCGGCGTCGCGGTGCTGGTCGCTGCGGGAGCGCTGGCGGCCACAGTGCCGGCCGCCCCGGTGGTGATCGAGGCGGCGCGCCACCCGGGCGACGGGACGACCGGGGTTGCCGCGGCGAGCGCGGCCCGGCGCCTCCCCCGGTTCCTGCTCGTCATGGCGGTCGCAGTCAGCTGCTACGTGGCCGCCGAGGCCGGTGTCTCGGACTGGCTGGTCCGGTACCTTCATGACCTGCCGCTGACGCTCGCGAGCACGGCGCTCACGCTGTTCTGGGGTGGGATCGCCGCGGGCCGCCTCGTCTTCGCGCGGATCGGCAACCGGCTGGAACCGCAGGCGACAGCGTCGGTGCTGGCGATGGCGGGCGGGGTCCTCCTTGCCGTTGCCGTCATCGTGCCGGTGTCGCCGGTGTCGCCGGTCCTGTTCGGGGCCGTGGGGCTCGCGTTCGGCCCGATCTTCCCACTCGTCGTGGCCGCCGCCGGCGGGCGGATGCCGGGCCGGTCCTCGACCGTGACGGGGACGCTGATCTTCGCGGCGGTCGTGGGTGCCGTGATCTACCCGCCGGCGGTCGGCTTCATGTCGGTGACCGTGGGCCTGCAGGTCGCGCTGGCCGGAGCCGCGATCCTCGTGTTCGCCTGCGGGATCGCCGTCCGGGTGGCACGCCGTGTGGGGGCGTAGGCGCTACTCGGCCGGGCGGTCCCCGTCCTCGGCCCGCCGGGTCCCGCCCTGCGCCGGCGGCGTCCACGACCGGTCCGCGTAGCGCAGCTGCCGCTGGATAAGGTCGTCGTCCAGGCGCCTGGCCTCGGCTCGCAACAGCTCCCGTTCCCGCTCGGTCTCGTCGGGGCCCGGGCCGGCGGTCTCGTCCGGGCCCGGTCCGGCGTCCGCCGCCGATGCCGTCTTGGCACCCGGCGCGGTGTCGCCGCTCCCGCGCCCGGCCTCGTCCGGGCCGCCACCCAGGAGACGCTTCAGGAACCCCATCGCCTCATGGCATCCCGGTGCTGATGAAGCCGAGGACGTCGTCCCAGGCCTGCGCCGAGGCACCGGCGAAGTCCGTGGCCTTGCGGTCGAAGAAGCTGTGCGGCGCACCCGCGAAGGTCGTCACGCGGTGGGTCACGCCGGCCTCGGCCAGCGCCGACTCGAAGGTCGCGACCGCGTCGGGCCCGATCCCTTCGTCCGCCCCGCCGAAGATCGCCAGGACCGGGCAGGCGAACGTGTCCGCGACCTCAGCGGGTGCCGGGCTCCCGTTCCGCGACGGCCCGGTCGGCCAGCCGTAGAACCCGATCACGCCGGCCAGGTTTAGCCCGAAGCCGGCGGCAAGGAAAGTCAGCCGGCCGCCCATGCAGAACCCGGTGGCGAACAGGCGCTCGATGCCGGCGGCCGCGCGGAGGTGGGCGGCGGCGGCCGTGACGTCGGCCCGGACCCCCTCGAACGTGATCAGCGGGACGTGGTCCTGGTAGGCGAAGTCCGGTCCGCGATCGCCGATCCCGGCCGTCCTGCCGAAGTAGTCGATCGCGATCGCGTCGATACCGTGCTCCGCGAACCGGAGGGCGAGCTCGCGGTAGTAGGCGTGGAGACCGCGGACGTCCGGGAGGATGACGATCCCGGCGCCGGCAGGCTGCGTGGCACGGGCGACGAACGCGGCGAACCGGTTGCCGTCGGCCGCCTCGAGCGCGATCTCCTGCGAGTCCAGGGCGCCGCCGGCGATCGGCGCGATCGGTGGCCGGGAGTCGTGGTCGAAGCACATGGCGGTGGTTCTCCTGGGGCGCGATGAGGAGGTGACGACATTGTGCGCGACGGCCGCAGATCTCGGGCAAACGGGCAGGAGGCTCGCCGTGCCGAACATGGCCGCGGCCGTCGTGACGCCCTGCTACGCGGGGCTGCCCTGGTCCGGGCGTCCCTGGTCCGGGCGCAGCTCGAAGACCCACTCCAGGCCATCCTCGTCATCCCACTGCTCGCCGATTCGGGCGAAGCCGGCCTGCGCGACCAGGGCGAGGGATGCCGTGTTGTCGGGCGCGACGCTGGCCAGCACCCGGACCACCCGGGGATCGGCCCGCGCTCGCTCGATCATCCGGTCCAGGGCTGCGCGGCCGTAGCCGCGACGACGGTATTCGGGATCGATGGCGTAGCCCACCTCGACGGTGCCCCGCTCGTCGGGCGCCGCGTGGAAGCCGGCCCTGCCGACGGCCAGCCGCCGGTCCTCGTCCCGGACCACGCCGGTGACCCAGTCCAGGTCCTCTGGGGTGACGGCGACCTGTTCGGCCCTCCGCCGCCAGGTGCCGCGCCACTCGCGGGAGACGAACGCGGGCGTGAGCGGCACGGGCGACGAGGCGTTGGCGGCCTCGAGGTCGCCGGCGGCCAGCGCCGTGAGGGTTGCGGGGTCCAGCTGCACGATGCGCACGCGCACGGGCGGACGGCCGGACGAGGAGGTCATGACGCCAGTATGCCGAGGGCGGGCGGCACGGGTGACGAGGCCCGCGAAACCGCAGATGAGCCGTGGCTGGCCACCCAGCGATCCGATGCCCGTCGAGTGGACCGCCGGTGAGCCGCGGATGAGCCGTGGCTCATCGCGGGTGAGCCGCAGACGAGCCGTGGCTGTCATGGTCCCGGGATGGATCTCGGGCGGTTCGGGCGGGCGACGAGGGCGCTCCGCCACAGGCGGAGCTGGCGGCAGGAGGACCTCGCCCGTGCCGCCGGCGTGTCGCGATCGCAGGTCGGGCGCATCGAGCGGGGTGAGAGCGGCACCATGCCGGTCGATGCTCTGCGCCGGGTTGCGGCCGCGCTCGGAGCCCGGTGGAACTGCGGCTGCTGTGGCAGGGGGAGGGGCTGGATCGCCTGCTCGACGAGGGCCATGCCCGCCTGGTCGAGTGGGTCGTGCGGCGCCTCACGACGCTCGGCTGGGATGTGGCCGTCGAGGTGTCCTTCGCCCGGAACGGGGAACGGGGGTCGATCGACGTGCTCGCGTTCCACCATGGGCGCCGGGCGTTGTTGGTGATCGAGGTGAAGTCCGTGACGCCGGACATGCAGGCGATGCTCGGCGGACTGGACCGCAAGGCGCGGCTCGGGCCGGCGGTCGCCAGGGAACGAGGCTGGGACCCGACGGCCGTGGCACGGGTGCTGGTCCTGGGCGACACGCGGACGAATCGGCGACGGCTGGATGCGCACGGGGCGACGATTCGGGCCGCCCTGCCCGTCGGAACGAGAGAGATCACGCGCTGGGTTGCGGATCCCACTGCCCCGGCGCCGGCAGGAGTCTGGTTCGTGTCGGATGTCCGCGGGACTGACGGTATCCAGGTTCGGCGGCACCGGGTGCGAGCGCCACGCGCGCGGCCGGGCGCGGGAGCGTCCTCCGGTTCCGTCGCTTGTCCACCGCGCGGGCACAAGTCGGAAGCGCCGTGACCAGCGTCCGCCCGGCGGACATCTGACCGGATCTGCGGCCCCGCGGGTCGATACGGTTCACCTGGCGGGCACCCGACGGGGACCCCGCCGCGGCTCCCCGCGTACCGTCCGTGGTGCGGGCATCTGCCGGAATGCCTTCGAACCGGGAGACGGTCCACGCTTGGGGACCGGACCGAACCGGGCGCCTGCCGGGGCCGGGACAGGTCCGAACCGGGGACCGGACCGAACCGGGCACGTGCCGAAGACCGGGGAGCCAGGTCCGAACCGGGATCGGCTCGACGTGGGGACCGCTCCGAGCCGGACGCCCGGTCGAGAGCAAGCGGCCGGAATCCGGGCCCATGCGCCCCTCCGCTAGAATGCCGCCATGGTCAGCCCCGCTCGTCGTCATGAAGTTCGGCGGCTCGTCCGTGGCCGACGCAGGCCGCATCAAGCGCGTCGCGCGGCGGATCGCCCGCGAGCGTGCCACCGGGTCCCGCCTGGTCGTCATCGTCTCGGCGATGGGCGACACCACCGATGAGCTCCTCGCCCTCGCGGCCGCCATCACGGATGACCCGGACGCGCGCGAGCTCGATGTGCTCCTCGCGACCGGCGAGCAACAGAGCGCCACGCTCGTCTCGATGGCGCTCCAGACGCTCGGGGTCCCGGCGATCAGCCTGACGGGTCCCCAGGCCGGGATCACCACGGACGGCCAGTACGGGAGGGCGCGGATCGCCGGCATCGACCCGCGGCGTGTGCACGCCGAGCTGGCCGCCGGCAAGATCGTCATCGTCGCCGGGTTCCAGGGCATGAGCGTCGCCGCGCTCGAGGGCCTCGACGACGCCTCCGGTGGCAGCGCCGTCCACGCCGCCGAGATCACGACCCTCGGCCGCGGCGGCTCGGACACCTCGGCGGTCGCCCTCGCGGCACGGCTCCGGGCAGACCGCTGCCAGATCTTCACCGACGTCAAGGGCATCTACACCGCGGACCCCCGGATCGTCCCGGGCGCGAGGCAGCTCCCCGTCATCGGCTACGAGGAGATGATGGAGCTCGCCCACCAGGGCGCCCAGGTGATGCAGGTTCGTGCCGTCGAGCTCGGCTGGGTCAACGACGTCGTCATCGAGGTCCTCAGCTCGTTCGAGGACGCTCCCGGCACGCAGATCAGGGAGGACCCGCTCGTGGAGCAGCGGAACAAGGTCCGGGGGATCGCCCACGACCGGAATGTCGCCAAGGTCACGCTGGTCGAGGTGCCGGACAGGCCCGGTGTCGCGAACGCCGTGTTCGGGCCGCTGGCGGAAGCCGGCATCAACGTCGACATGATCGTGCAGAACGTCGGGCCACGGCGCCGCCACCGACCTCTCGTTCACCGTCCCCCGCGTCGAGCTGGCGAAGGCGAAGCGGATCCTGGAGCCGCTGGTCCGCGACCTCGGGTTCCGGGAGCTGACCACCGACTCGTCGGTCGCCAAGGTGTCGATCGTCGGCGCGGGGATCCAGAACGCACCGGGCTACGCCGCCCGGATGTTCGGGACCCTGGCCGAGGCGGGCGTCAACATCGAGATGATCAGCACGTCCGAGATCAGGATCACCACGATCATCGCCGAGGACCGCGTCGAGGACGCCGTGCGCGCGCTGCACGCGCAGTTCCAGCTCGAGGAGCCCGAGGCCGCCGAGGCGGCCGCCGCCGGCTGACGGGCCGGTGCGCGGAGCCGCTCCCACGTCCGTCACCTGCCGCCGCGTCGAACGGTTCGATCGCGCCGGTTCCACCAACGACATCGTCCGCGCCTGGCTCGCCGACGGCGAGCAGGAGATCTGCGTCGCCGCCGCGAGGGAGCAGACGGCCGGTCGTGGCCGCCTCGGTCGCACCTGGGTCGCGCCGGCGGGGGCCGCCCTGCTGGTCTCGCTCGGCTTCCGGCCGGCGTGGCTGCCCGTCGGGCGGACCTGGCGGCTGGGAGCCTCGGTCTCGCTGGCGATGGCCGACGCGGCCGAGGATGTCGCGGGGCTGCCGGTCGGGTCCATCCACTGCAAGTGGCCCAACGACCTCGTGATCGAGGCGACCGGGCCGCATGCGCTCCTGACCGGCGTCACCGACCTCGGGGACGCCGCACGACGGCTGGCCGCGCCGCTCGAGCTTCGCAAGCTGGCCGGCGTCCTGGGTGAGAGCGATGGCCTTGGCACGGACGATCCGCGCGTCGTGGTCGGGGTCGGGATCAACGCCGACTGGGCGGCCGCCGACTTCCCGCCGGAGCTGGCGACCGCGATGACCAGCCTGCGCGAGGCGTCCTGTGGCCGTCCGATCGACCTGGACACGCTGCTCGACGGGTTCCTGGATCGGCTGGTAGGGAGGATCGAGGCGCTCCGGGCCGGCTACTTCGACCTGGACGCGTGGGCCGCCCGCCAGAGCCTCACCGGGCGCCTGGTCACGCTCGAGGGCACCGGGGACACCTCGACCGGGGACGCCTCGGCAGCCGCGCGCGATCCCGGCCGTGACGGCGACGGCGTCCGGGCGCTGGGGATCGACGCGGGGACCGGCGGCCTCGTCGTGGCGGATGATTCGGCCCCGTCCGGCGAGCGGGTGATCCACGCGGGCGACGTCGTCCGCGTGCGCCTCGTCCCGGGGCGGGTGTAACGCGATGGCACCGGCGGTGTTTGGTAGACGCGACCAGGTGGCGACCGGATCGATCGTCGTCCTGGACCGCGACCGCTCCCTCGTCGAGGCGGCTCGGCGAGACCCCGCCCAATTCGACGCCCTGTATCGGAAGTACCTGGCCCAGGTGTACGCCTACGCGCTCTACGAGCTTGCCGACCATCACGCCGCGGAGGACGCGACGGAGCGGGCGTTCCTGCGCGCCCTCGCCGCGCTGCCACGCTTCCGCGAGCAGGCGCGGCCCCAGGACGGCCCGGAGGCGTCCACGTTCCGGGTCTGGCTGTTCCGGATCGCCCGCAACGTGGTGGCCAACGAGCGGCGGACCCGGCGCCGGCGCCCGGCCGCGTCCCTGGACCGGGCGCTCGGCGCGGGCCTGGCCATCGCGGACGGGACGGATCTCGAGGCCGATGCGGTGACCCGGGACGAGGCGGCCGAGGCCGTGCGCGCCCTGCGGACCCTCCCCGACGATCGTCGCCGGGCCCTGGTGCTGCGCTTCGTGGACGAGATGACCACTGCGGAGATCGCCGGGATCCTCGGCCGATCGGAGGGTGCCGTGCGGGTGCTCATCCACCGGGCGCTCGGCAGCGTGGCCCGGGAGCTGGGCCGCGATCGCGGCGGCGGTCCCCGTTGAGGGCCCCGATCGAGCCGACCCGCGACCGGGACGCTCCGGACGCGCTGGTGACGGACCGCTACCTGGACGCGCTGCTTGCCGCCGTCGAGCGCCGCGCGGATGGTCCGCCCGCGGACGCGACGCTCGATCCCGGTGTGCAGGATGCCGCGCGCGTCCTCGCACGCTCGCTGGTCCGCGTGCATCCCTCGTTCCGGTTCGAGGAGCGCCTCGCGTCCCGGCTGGCCGGCCTCGCCGCCTCGCAGGCCAGTCGTGCGGCCGGGCCCCCCGCCCGGGCTTCCGCGGGCGCCCCCGGCGGGTCCCTGCTGGCCTTCCCGTCCGCCACCGCATCGGCCGTGGCCGGGTCCCGGGCGGCCGTCGCCGGATCCCGGTCCCGACCTCGGGCAGCGAGTGACCCTGTCGGCGCCGACCCGCTCCTGGACGCCATCCTGCGCGGTGACCTCGACCCCAGCGATGCTGCCGCCGTCGAGCGCGCCGCGCGGCTCCCCGGGTCGAGGCGCCCGCTCATCGGGGGCGTGGCCATCACGTCCGCCGCCATCTCCCTCGTCGGTGTCGCCTGGGTCGCCTGGCGGGCCGCACATCCCGCTGGCGGTACGATCACGCGGATGGCCCGCACGGACCACCTCCGGCGGGTCGCCGCCGCGATGTCCGCCGGCGGCCTGGGAGGGCCGGCCTGATGCCGATGAAGTTCCCGTCGTTCCGGTCGCGGCGCGAGGCGTTTCCCGAGAAGATGTGGACCCGCTGCCCGTCCTGCGAGGAGCAGCTGTTCAACAAGCAGCTCGAGCGGTCGATGAACGTCTGCCCGTCCTGCGGGCACCACTTCCGCCTCCCGGCGCCCGTCCGCCTGGGCCAGCTCCTGGACGAGGGCACCTTCGAGGAGCGCGACAGCGGGCTCGTCTCCAAGGACCCGCTGCACTTCGTGGACCAGAAGCCGTACACGGATCGGCTGGCCGCCGCCCAGCTTGCCACGGGCCTGCGTGACGACGCGGTCTGGGGCTACGGGCGGATCGAGGGGCAGCGGGTCGCGATCCTGGTCATGGACTTCGGGTTCATGGGCGGCTCGATGGGTGCCGTGACCGGTGAGAAGGTCGCCCGGGCCGCCGAAGGCGCTCTCGACGAGCGCGTGCCGCTCGTCATCGTGTCGGCGTCGGGAGGCGCGCGGATGCAGGAGGGCACCATGGCGCTCATGCAGCTCGCCAAGACCATGGGCGCCCTGGAGCGCCTCCGCGCGGCCCGGGTCCCGTACGTGTCCGTCATGTCCGACCCCACGACCGGCGGCGTGTTCGCCTCGTATGCCGTGATGGGCGACGTCAACCTCGCCGAGCCGAACGCCCTGATCGGCTTCGCCGGCGCCCGTGTTGGTGCCGACACGATCGGCCAGGAGCTGCCGCCCGGGTTCCAGCGCACGGAGTTCCTGTTCCGGCATGGCTTCGTCGACCGGATCGTCGCCCGGCCGGACCTGCGGCGCGAGCTCGCCCGGATCCTGCGCTATCTCGCTCCCTGGCCGGGGGAGACGGGCGGTGGTTGACCGCATCCTGGGCCGTGCCAGGGACGCGGCAGTCCCCGAGCCCCCGGCCCGGCCGACCCGACCCTGGACGAGCAGAAGGCGCGCGGTCTGGAGCCGCGTCCAGCTTGCCCGCAACCTTCGCCGCCCGCGCACGCTCGAGCTGCTCGGCACCATGGCCGACGAGTTCGTCGAGCTCCATGGCGACCGGCTGTTCGGCGACGACGAGGCGATCGTCGCGGGCCTCGCGATCATCGGCGGTCACCGCGTCGCGGTCATCGGCCAGCAGAAGGGCGCCGATACCGAGGAGAACGTCCGGCGCAACTTCGGCATGCCCCACCCCGAGGGCTACCGCAAGGCGATGCGGATCATGGAGCTCGCGGAACGGAGCGGCCTCCCCATCGTCACGTTCGTGGACGTCCCCGGCGCCCACCCCGGCGCCGAGTCCGAGGAGCGCGGCATCGCCGACGCCATCGCCAGGTCCGTCGGCCTCATGACCCGCCTCCGCGTCCCCGATCGTGACGGTCATCACCGGCGAGGGAGGCTCCGGTGGGGCGCTCGCGATCGCCGTCGGCGACGTCGTGCTCGCCCTCGAGAACGCCGTCTACTGCGGTGATCAGCCCAGAGGGCTGCGCGAGCATCCTGTGGCGGACACGGGACGAGGCCCCGACGGCGGCGTTCGCGATGAAGATGACCGCCCAGGACCAGCTGGCCCTCGGTGTCGTGGACGAGGTCATCCCGGAGCCGGCCGAGGGCGCGCACACCGATCACGCGGAGACGGCCCGGCGCCTGAAGGAGGCAATCGTCCGCGAGCTGGACCGCCTGACGGCGATCCCCGCCGACGTGCTGGTCGAGCAGCGCTATCGCCGGTACCGTGCTCTCGGCCCGTACGGCGAGATCGCCGCACCCAGCGCGACGCCCACCGTGCCGCCCCGGGGCGGCCTTGCCGACCGCCTGCGAGGCCTCATCGAGGCCGGCCAGCGCGCAATGCCGGCGCCGCTCCAGGTGGGGCGCCGCGACGAACCACCCGCCCGCGAGGACGTCTGACGATGCCCGAACCGAACGCTCCCGGCGATCGCAGCGCCGCGCAGCGCCAGGCCGATCACGCCGGCCTCGCGCGCCTGTCGGAGACGCTCGTCCCGGCCCTCGTCTCCAAGCTGAATGCCAGCGGCCTCGGCGAGCTGGAGGTCCGCGAGGGAGACTGGCGGATCCGCCTGCGCCGGCCCTCGGGCGTGGTCGCCGGTGGCCGGCGCGCCGAGCGGCCCCGACTGGGCGTCCACGCGCCCGGCCACGTCCCGGCCCCGGGCGCCGGCGCGGCGACTCCCCACGACGCCCCGCCTGTCACGCCGCCCGTCATTCCGCCCGCCATCCCCGGCGGCGTCCCGGCCGGCGGCGGCCCGCAGCCCCGGCGCGAGGCCGCCACGTCGCCCGCGGTCGGGATCTTCCGATCCGGTGCCGTCGCGGGGACCCGTGTCCGCGCCGGCGATCGGATTGCGATCGTGGACCTGCTCGGCATCCCGCAGGACGTCGTTGCCCCGATCGACGGCATCGTGGCCGAGGTTCTCGCCCAGGGCGGTGACGCCGTGGAGTACGGCGAGGAGGTCGCGGTGGTCGAGGCGGAGCCCGAGACGCCCGCAGCGGGCGACGACGCCGGCGAGGACGCCGGCGAGGACGCCGAAGCCGGCCATCCCGATGGGGGGGCCTGACCGTGGTCGGCCGGATCCTCATCGCGAACCGCGGCGAGATCGCCCTCCGCGTTCTCCGCGCCTGCCGGACGCTCGGGATCGAGGCGGTCGTCGCGTATTCGGAGGCGGACCGCGCATCGCTGCCGGCCATGCTCGCCGACGAGGCGATCTGCATCGGTCCCGCGGACGCCCGGCGCTCGTACCTCTCCGCGCCGGCGATCATCTCCGCTGCCCTCGTCACCGGCTGCGACGCGATCCACCCGGGCTACGGGTTCCTGTCCGAGGACGATGCCTTCGCCGATGCGGTCCGCGCCCATGGCCTGGTGTTCATCGGCCCGCCCGCCAACGTGCTGGAGCGGTTCGCGTCCAAGGAGGAGACCCGCCGCCTGCTCGCCGCCCACGGCCTGCCCACGATCCCGGGATCCGGGCTGCTGCTGGACGAGGCCCAGGCCCTGGAGGAGGCGGCCCGCGTCGGCTACCCGGTCCTGGTCAAGCCGTCAGCCGGCGGCGGCGGCAAGGGGATGCGGATGGTCCGCTCCCCGCGCGAGCTGGCCGCGATCCTGCCGATCTGCCGGTCCGAGGCGAAGGCCGGGTTCGGCGACGACTCGCTCTACCTGGAGCGCTGGCTGGAGGACAACCGGCACGTCGAGGTGCAGGTGGCGGTGGACCGCTTCGGCCACGGCGTCCACCTGTGGGAACGGGACTGCAGCGTCCAGCGCCGCCACCAGAAGATCCTCGAGGAGTCCCCGTCCCCCGCGATGTCGGCGGCCGGCCGCCTCGAGCTCGCCGAGCGCGCCATCAAGGCCGTCGTCGCCGCGGGCTACGAGAACATCGGGACGCTCGAGTTCCTCGTGGACAACGACGGCAACGCCTACTTCATCGAGATCAACTGCCGGATCCAGGTCGAGCACCCGATCACCGAGGTGCTCACGGGCATCGACCTGGTGGCCCTGCAGATCCGGATCGCCTCCGGCGAGCCGCTGGGGTTCACCCAGGAGGATGTCCCGCAGCGCGGGCACGCCATCGAGTTCCGGATCAACGCCGAGGACCCGGTCCACGACTTCCGCCCCGGCGCCGGCCTGATCGAGCGGCTCCACGTTCCCGGCGGCCCGGGCGTCCGGTTCGACTCGCACGCCTTCACCGGGTACGAGGTCCCGCCGTACTACGACTCGCTGCTCGGCAAGCTGATCGTCTGGGGACCGACCCGCGAGACGGCCATCGCCCGCGGCCGCACGGCCCTCTCGGAGCTGGTCGTGGAGGGCGTGGTCACCAACGTCGCCATGCACCGCGCGCTGCTGTCCTCGCAGCCGTTCCTGGAGGGCAAGTTCACCACCAACCTGCTCGACCGGGTGGGCGCCGCCGCGTTCCTCGCCGGTGCGGAGCGCGGGGGATGACCGCCACGGCCAGCCGCCGCACGTGCAACCCTGCACCGAACGCCGCGCTCGCGACCGGCGCGCCGGTCCAGGATCCAGCCGAAGCTACCCGGAGACACCCGTGACCGACGCCAATCCCGTCCCCGCGATCGACGGCCAGCCCGCTCCGCCGACCGGCCCCGCCGTCCAGGCGGGGACGGTGCACTCGGTGCGCGAGATCGAGGGCCTGATCCCGCATCGCTGGCCGTTCCTGCTGGTGGACCGGATCGTCGAGTACGACCCGGAGGCGAAGCGCATCGTGGGCATCAAGGCCGTCACCGCCACCGAGTGGTTCTTCCAGGGCCACTTCCCGACCCTGCCCGTGATGCCCGGCGTCCTGCAGGTCGAGGCGCTCGCCCAGACGATGGCCATCTACGTCGCCAAGCAGCCGGGCTTCGGGGACCGGATCGGGCTGTTCGCGGGGATCGACGAGGTGCGCTTCAAGCGGGTCGTCGTTCCGGGCGACGTCCTCCGTCTCGAGATCATCATGGAGAAGCTCGGCAGCCGCTTCGGCAAGGGTCGCGGCGTGGCCAGCGTCAACGGCGAGACGGCCTGCGAGGGCCTGCTCTCGTTCGTCATCCCGCCGGCCGGGGTGCTTCGTTGACCCGCATCGCCGTCCTGTCCGACGTTCACGGCAACCTGCTCGCCCTCGAGGCGGTGCGGGCGGAGATCCGGCGCGAGATGCCGGATGCCGTGCTGGTGGCGGGCGACCTGGTCCTCAACGGACCTGACCCGAACGGCGCCGTCGACGCGCTGCGCCTCCTCGAGTCCGAGGGTGCGCTGATCGTCTCGGGCAACACCGACATCGCGGTGGGGGACTTCGACTACGGTGCGGCCTACCCGCAGTACCAGGACGGCATCCCGGACGCGATCCGAGAGGCCGCTGAGTGGGCGCACGACGAGCTCGGCGACGAGCAGCTGGACTGGTTGCGGCGCCTCCCCTCCGAGCGCCGGATGCGCGCCGACGGCGACACGCTGGTGCTGGTGGTCCACGCCTCGCCCGGATCCCAGACCCGCGGCTTCGCCCCGTCGCTTGAGGCCGACGTGATCTACGAGCGCGCCGCCGGCACCGACGCGCGGGTCATCTGCGTCGGACACACCCACCTGCCCGAGGTCCGCGATCTCGGCTGGAAGGTCATCGTCAACGCGGGCAGCGCCGGCTACGTGTTCGATGGCGACCCGACGGCGTCGTGGGCGATGGTGACCGTGGCCGACGGCGTCGTGGACGCCCAGATCCGCCGCACCGCGTTCGACGTCCTGGCGGTCGCCAACGCCATCTCCGCGCGCGGTCTGCCTGGCGATGTCTACCGCGCCGCCACCGTCCGCACGGGGAAGCTGGTCCGATGAGCTGGGCCTGGCCGGATCGCCCCCGGCGCGTCGTCGTCACCGGGATGGGGATGGTCTCGGCCCTGGGCAGCGACGTCGCCACCACGTGGGACGGGCTCGTGGCCGGGCGGTCCGGCATCCGCACGATCGAGAGCATCGACGCGTCGCGGCTCGCGGTCCGGATCGCCGCCGAGGTCCGTGACTTCGATCCGTCGGCCGTCCTGGACCGCAAGGAGATGCGCCGGACGGACCGCTACATCCAGTTCGCGCTGGTCTGCGCCCGGCAGGCGCTCGACGCCGCGGGCCTGCCGGGCCGGCTCGACGGCGACCGTGCGGCCCGGACCGGGACGATCGTCGGGTCAGGGCTGGGTGGCGTGGCCACGCTGTTTGACAACGTGCTCGTCATGGGCCGGCGGGGCCCCGACCGGATCTCGCCGTTCTTCATCCCGATGGGGATCGCGAACGTCGCGGCCGGCCAGGTGGCCATCGCCACCGGCGCCACCGGACCCAGCTTCGCCACCGTGTCCGCGTGTGCCAGCGGCGGCCACGCGCTGGGCGAGGCCTGGGAGACGATCCGGCGCGGCGACGCGGACCTGATGATCGCGGGAGGGGTCGAGGCCGGCATCCACGAGGCGACGATCGGAGGCTTCGCGTCCATGAAGGCGCTCTCCACCCGGAACGACGACCCCGGAGCGGCCTCGCGTCCGTTCGACCGGGGCCGTGACGGCTTCGTCGTGGGCGAGGGCGGCGGCATCCTGATCCTCGAGGCGCTGGACCACGCCGAGGCGCGCGGGGCCGTGCCGCTGGCCGAGCTGGTCGGCTACGGCGCCACCGCCGACGCCTGGCACATCACGCTGCCCGCCCCCGGCGGGAGCGGCGCGGTGCAGGCCGCCCGGCGGGCACTGGACAAGGCGGGCATGGCACCCGACGAGATCGACCACGTCAACGCGCACGCCACCTCCACCGTCGAGGGCGACAGGGCGGAGCTGGCCGCGATCCGGACGGTCTTCGGCGCACATGCCCCGAATGTGGCGGTGTCCGCCAACAAGTCGATGCTCGGCCACACGCTGGGCGCCGCGGGGGCGATCGAGGCGATCGCGACGATCATGGCGCTCCGCGAGGGCTGCGTGCCGCCGACGATCAACCTGGACGAGGTCGACGAGCCCGGCGCCGGGCTCGATCTGACCCCCAACATCGCGTCCCGTCGGCCCCTGCGCGCGGCGATCTCGAACTCGTTCGGGTTCGGCGGACAGAACACGGCGCTGGCGTTCCGGCGGTGGGACGCGTGAGCGCCGAGGGCGAGGAGCCGCGGGAGGAGCAGGCGATGGCCGACGCGGTCGCAGCCGGGGAGACGAGCCGGATGGAGCCCGTGGCCGTGGGACCCGGCGCGCCGGCCGGTGCCGGGCGTCCCGATGGTGGCGAGGGTCCTGCGCCGACTGAGGCTGACGGCGAGGCGTCCGCGCTCCAGGGCGAGGACGCATCGCTCCTGTCCCTCGTGGACCGGTTCACCGCGTTGCTGGAGCACAGCGATCTCGGCGAGCTCGAGGTGACCGCGGGGGGCACCACGATCATCCTGCGGGCGCCGTCCGCGATCGAGCGGCTCCTGGCCCCGGCCGTCGCCCCCTCCTCCACCGAGGCCGGATCCACGCCTGCCGGCGGGACGCCGGCCCCACCACCGGCCGTTGCGCCCGCCCCGGTCCCTGCCGCCAGGCCGTCCGTGAAGGCGCCGCTCACCGGGATCTTCTACGGCGCGCCGTCACCCGGCGCCACCGCCTACGTCGCGGTCGGCGACCACGTGTCCATCGGCCAGATCATCGGCCTGATCGAGGCGATGAAGCTGTTCAACGAGATCAAGAGCGACCTCGCCGGGCGTGTCGTCCGGGTCTGCGTGGTCAACGGCGCGTTGGTCAAGGCGAGGCAGCCGCTGATCGAGGTCGAGCCCGCATGACCACCCCCGCGTCCCCGGCGGTCCGCCTCACCGGGTGGGGGCGCTATGCCCCGGCCCAGGTCGTGACCAACGCGGACCTCGCCCGGATGGTCGACACCAACGACGAGTGGATCGTCAGCCGCACCGGGATCCGCGAGCGGCACGTGGCGGCCGCGCACGAGACCACCGCGTCGATGGCCGCGGTCGCGGGCCTGCGCGCGATCCGTACAGCCGGCCTTGAGCCCGACGTCATCGACCTCATCATCCTGGCCACCCTGACGCCCGACTACTGGATGCCCTCCACGGCGTCGCTGGTCAAGGAGGCCATCGGCAATGCGAAGGCGGCCGCGTTCGACGTGTCAGCCGCGTGCTCCGGGTTCGTCTACGCCTACGCCACGGCCAGCGCCTACATCGCCGCCGGTCTGGCGAAGCACGTGCTGGTCATCGGGGCCGAGCTGCTGACCCGGTTCCTGGACTACTCGGATCGCGCCACCTGCATCCTGTTCGGTGACGGGGCGGGGGCCGTCGTCCTGTCCGCCTCGGACGAGCCGACGGCCACGGCCGGCATCGAGCTCACGACGGAGTCCCAGGGGGCCTACATGATCTGGCTGCCCGCCGGCGGCTCCAAGAGCCCGGCGTCGGCCGAGACCATCGCCCGCGGCGAGCACAAGATCCGGATGGAGGGCCGCGAGACCTACCGGTTCGCCACCCGGACCCTGGCGTCCACCGCGCTCGCCGCCGTGGACAAGGCAGGCTGGGAGCCCGGAGACGTGGACCTGTTCATCCCGCACCAGGCCAACATCCGGATCATCGAGGCGGTGGCCAAGGGCCTCGGGCTGCCCATGGACCGGATGTTCGTCAACCTCGACCGGTACGGGAACACCTCGGCCGCGTCGGTGCCGATCGCGCTTGCCGAGGCCGTGAACGAGGGGCGCGTCGGGGTTGGCGACAAGCTCGTGTTCGTCGCGTTCGGGGCCGGGTTCACCTCGGGCGCCGTGGCCATGGAGTGGACCGCGGACCCGGCCACCGGGCCGATCGGAGACGCCGCCGTCCGGCCGGAGGACGTGGCCATCCGGGCACCCGTGGACTGGGACTCGGTGGACCCGATCCCGCCCGCGCTGGCCGAGATCCTTCAACGCCCGCTGCCGCTCGACCTCGACCTGTCGGACGTCGCCCCGGGCGAGCCGCTGCCGGGGCACGACCCGATCCGCTGACCAGCCGCCGGCTCGAGCCGGGCACACCACCAGGAGGACGCACCAGATGATCGACCTGACCGGCAAGACCGCGCTCGTCACGGGCGGCGCCCGCGGGATCGGCCGCGCCATCGCGCTCCGCCTCGCGACCCAGGGCGCCGACATCGCGTTCATGGACCGGGGCAGCCCGGACGTCGCGGCCCGGACCGTCGCCGACATCGAGGCGCTCGGCCGGCGGGCCATCTTCTTCGCGGGCGACGTGACGGACCCCGATGCGTGCGCGGCGTTCGTCCAGGCGGCGCTCGACGCCTACGGCAAGGTCGACATCCTGGTCAACAACGCGGGCATCACCCGCGACGACCTCGTGATGCGGATGGGCATCGACGAGTGGAAGATGGTGCTCGAGGTCAACCTGTTCGGCGCCTTCTACTGCACCAAGGCGGTGCTGCGGCCGATGCTCCGGGCCCGTGCCGGCCGGATCATCAACATGTCGAGCGTGTCCGGCCAGGCGGGCCAGGCGGGCCAGGCCAACTACTCGTCGTCGAAGGCCGGCCTGATCGGCCTGACCAAGGCGGTCGCCCGCGAGGTCGCGAGCCGGGGGATCACCGCCAACGCGGTCGCCCCCGGGTTCATCGTGACCGAGCTGACCCGGGACCTGCCCGAGGAGCTCCAGGACCAGATCAGGAAGGCGACGCCGCTGGGCCATTTCGGCACGGTCGACGACATCGCCAACGCCGTGGCCTTCCTCGCGTCGGACGAGGCCGCCTACATCACGGGCCAGGTCCTCGCGGTGGACGGCGGCCTGGTGATGATGTAGGCATGCCGTTTACCGTCGAGACCACCGCGATCCCCGGGGTCCTGGTGGTCCGCCCCCGGGTCTTCCCCGACGAGCGCGGCTGGTTCACCGAGGTCCTCCAGGCCGGATCCTTCGCGGAGCTGGGGGCCGGCCTCCCGGACCGCTTCGTCCAGGTGAACCAATCGCGCTCCGTGCGCGGCGTGGTGCGCGGGCTGCACTTCCAGTGGGATCCGCCGCAGGGCAAGCTGATGCGGGTGGTCACCGGACGCGCGTTCATGGTGGCCGCGGACATCCGGCCGGGCTCGCCCACGCTGGGGCAGGCCGTGACGCTCGAGGGCTCCTCGGACGAGCCGGCGCTGTTCTGGGCGCCGGCCTCCTTCGCCCGCGGGTTCGCGGCGCTCTCGGACGTCGCGGAGATCGAGTACTTCTGCACGGCGACGTACAACCCGGCCAGCGAGTCGGGGATCCGCTGGGATGACCCGGCGCTCGCCATCGCCTGGCCGGTGGAGCGGCCGCTTCTCTCGCCCAAGGACGCCGCGGCGGGCACGCTCGCTGACTGGCTGGCGCGCCCGGAGTCGGCGGCCTTCGCCTACCGCGCCCCCGGCTGAAATCGCCCGGCTGACACCGCTCGCCGACCGGGGCGCAGCGGCGAGTCCCCCCTTCGGCGGTACCTTCGATTGGTGCCCGCGGGCACCCTCCGGTGTCAGGATGACCGGCGTGCAGCGCATCGATTCGGACACGCGTTCGTCGATCCTGCTCCGGCGCCTGCCGGGCGGGTCCTTCGGGCTGCACTCGGTCGTGTTCGCGGTCGGCCTCGTCCTGCTGGGCCTCGGCCTGCTCGGCTGGGCGCTGGATGGCGGACCCGGCTCCCTGGGGGAGTTCCTGTTCGTCGTCGACCTGACCGTGGGCGGGACGATCCTGCTCACCGGTGCCCTGGTCGGCAGGGCGCGGGCGGCCGAGGCACGACGCGACGGCCAGCTGCGCGTCCTCCAGCTCGCCGCGAGGCGGATGAGCACAAGCCAGACACCCGAGGCCGTCGGGCGCGCCGTCGTCGAGGAGATGCGCTCGGTCATCGACTACCACAACGCCCGGGTCTACCTGCTCGAGGGTGCCGGCGACCTGGTGCCGATCGTGTTCGAAGGACGTGTCGGTGCCTACGAGAAGGTCGACCTCGACATCCTGCGGACCAGGGTGGGCGAGGGGTTCACGGGCTGGGTCGCCCGGTACGGGACGGCCATCCGCGTCGATGACGCAGGGCAGGACCCCCGCGGCATGACCATCCCCGGAACCGACGACGTGGATGAGTCGATGCTCGTGGTCCCGATGCTCCACGACGAGCGGCTGGTCGGCGTCATCACCCTCTCGAAGCTGGGGCTCCGGCAGTTCGACGACGACGATCTCCGCCTGCTCTCGATCATGGCCGACCAGGCCGCCACGGCGTTCTCCGGCGCAGAGCACCTGGCGGAGACCCGGCGGCTGGCCTCGGAGCTGCGCCAGCTGCTGGACATGAGCAGCGCCCTGTCGCGGTCCCTGGACCCCAAGGATGTCGCCCTGCTGATCGCGGAGCACCTGGCCCAGGCGGTCGGGGCGGAGGAGGCCCAGATCAGCGACTGGGACCGGGCCAACGACCGGCTGCGCACGCTGGGCACCTACCCGGCCGTCCCTCGCCCGGACATCGCCGATTACTACCCGCTGGCCGGGTACCCGGAGACACAGCGGGTCCTGTCGGAGGGCGCGATCGCAGTCGTGGACGCCGAGGATCCGGGCGCCGATCCGGCCGAGGCGGCGATCCTCCGGGCGGAGGGCATGCGTGGCCTGGTGATGCTGCCGCTGATCGCCAACGGCGAGGCGATCGGGCTGGTGGAGCTGACCTCGCACTCGCGGCCCACCAGCGATCCGGGACAGATCACCCTGGCCCGGACCATGGCTCACGAGGCCGGGATGGCGCTCGAGAACGCGCGTCTCTACGAGACCGCGAGGAACCTCGCCGACCGGGACCCGTTGACCGGCTTCTTCAACCACCGCTACCTGCACGAGCGCCTGTCGGAGGAGATCGTCCGCGCGGTCCGCCACCGGCAGCCGCTGAGCGTGGTCATGCTGGACCTCGACGACTTCAAGCTGGTGAACGACACGTTCGGCCACGTCTACGGGGACCAGGTCCTGGTCCACGTGGCGGACCTGGTGCGGTCGACGCTGCGCGCTCTCCGACGTCGCCGCGCGGTACGGGGGCGACGAGTTCGCCCTGATCCTTCCCGAGACCGGGCGCGAGGAGGCGGCGCGCGTCGCCGAGCGGATCCTCGACGCGTTCAGGGCGTCGCCGTTCGCAGCCGAGGGCCGCGGGTCCGTTCCCGCTCGGCGCGTCGATCGGGATCGCGACGCATCCGTTCGACGGGCGCTCCGCCACCGACCTGATCGCGATCGCGGACCTCGGCCTGTACGACGCCAAGGATGCGGGCGGCGGCCTCGCCCTCCCGGGCCGCCTCGCAGCCTCCGACACGGACCGCGACGCCCCGCCCGCGTCCGTCCCGCTGATGCGCCGGAACCGGATGCCGGCCGACCCCGAGACGGTGGCGACGGGTCAGGTGCGGTCCGGACAGGACTGACCCCGTACGGAAGTACCGGGACCCGGCCGCAATCAGTACTGGGCACCGGGCTTGTCGTCCGCCCGGTCGGGGCCCCATCCTGTGACGCAGGGTGAGGATCCAGGACGGGGCAATGGGCAGGATCGGGTTTCGCGGTGGCCTGCGGAGCCTCACCCGGCGCCGGCTCCCGATCGTCCTTGCCGTCCTCGCCACCATCGGGGTCCTCGAGGCGGCCAGGATCCTCGTCTCCCCGCAGCCCGTCGACCTCCTGGTGCTTGCCCTGGTCGCGGCGGCCGGCATCGGCCTGCTCCTCGGGCGTGACGAGGCCGGCGGCCGCGACGGCACCCGCCGCACCGAGGCCGAGTCGTTCGCCCGCATCCTCCGCGGCCTCGCCCGTTCCGTGTCGCCGGACGCCATCGTGGACGCGATCGCCGAGGAGCTGGGCACCGGGACCGGCGCCGATCACGTGGTCGTCGTGCGCCGCCGGCCCGAGACCCGCAACCTCGAGGCGATCCTCTCCTCGCCGCGCGCCGGCGCCCCTGCCTCCCGGACCTACCTGCCGCTCGCCGTCCTCGACGACCCGGCCGAGGACGCGGCGCTCGCGGCCCTTGCCGTCGCGGCGTCGCGGGGGCGACGCATGACGGCCGTGCCGATCGAGCCGGACCCGGGCGGCGACCCCCAGCTCGTGCCGCTCGGCATCACCGATGGGGCGTCGGAAGGCGCCAGGCGGCGGCCTTGCGCTGGACACGGACACGGGCGCGGTCGCGGTCGCGACGCTGCAGGCCCCGCCGCGTCGAGCGGGGCATGCGACACCATCGCGCGAGGGAGCCGGCCAGCGCATCGCCGACCGGATCGCCGATCGCCTCGGCGACGTCTACGGCCTCCAGAACCTGGCCGCTGCCCCGCTCCGCGTGGACGGCAAGGTGGAGGGCGCCGTCGTGCTGTCGCGCCGGACCGGGACCTGGCCGGTCAGCTCGCGCTGGATCCTGGAGGCGGCCGCCGTCGAGGCCTCCGCCGCGCTCGCCCGCCTGTACTCGCTGCGCGATGCGGAGGCCCGGGCGACCACGGACGCGCTCACGGGCCTGCCCAACCGCCGCTACTTCGACGAGTACGTCGGCCTGCTCGCCCGCCGCCGCCGTGCCGAGGATCGCGTGGGTGTGCTCATGATCGACATCGACCGGTTCAAGAAGCTCAACGACACGTTCGGGCACGCCGTTGGCGACCACGTCCTGCGCGAGGTCGCCCAGGCCATCGCCGGGGCCGTGCGCGGCGACGACGTCCCGGCGCGCTTCGGCGGCGAGGAGTTCGCGGTGCTGCTCCGGAACCCCGGCCGGGAGGTCGCGGTCGAGGTGGGGGAGCGGGTCCGACGGGCCGTCGCCGCTCTCGACCTGCGCCGGATGGGGGTGCCGGGCGTCAGCGTCTCGGTGGGTGTGGCGGTGGCCGACGGCGAGGAGATGGCGCTCGACGCGGTCATCGACGAGGCAGACCGGGCGCTGTACCGCGCCAAGCGCGCCGGTCGCGACCGGGTCGTGGCGGCGTAGGGTCCGGAGCCGGTGGGCGGTTGGCCCGGGGCCGGTTGCGAACCGGCAGAAAGCGGCGCCGCGACAGACTCGCCGAGCCCGCCCGCCCGGGCTCGGCGCCAGGTCCCACACACCTTGCACCTGCCCGTGGTCCTCACATCAGCAGGATTACACCGTGAATGGACAGCCACCGCCAACCGCGGCCTGCCGGGCACCGGGCCAGGCGGCCTGACTCGTACCATGCAGGCGTGACGACCACGAACGACGACCTCGCGCGGGCCTTCCACGAGATCGGCGACATCCTCGAGCTCCAGGGCGAGATCCCGTTCAAGACCATCGCCTACCACCGCGCGGCGGACGCCATCGCCCGGGCGCCGTTCGATGTCGCGTCCGCCTACGCCTCCGGCGACCGCCGTCCGATCCAGGGTGTGGGCCAGGCCATCGGCGACAAGATCGTGGAGATGGCGACCACCGGTCGCATCGCCCTCCACGACCGGCTCCGCTTGCAGGTCCCGCCGGGCGTCGTCGACCTGCTCCGGATCCCGGGCGTCGGGCCGAAGACCGTGCGCCTGGTCTGGGAGGACCTCGGCATCGGCAGCATGGAGGATCTGCGGCTCGCCGCCGAAGGAGGCCAGCTGCGCGGCCTCAAGGGGATCTCGGCGGGCACCGAGCAGCGGATCCTGGAGGGGATCGCGCTCCTCGCAACCCGTCCGCAACGCCTGCTGCTCGACGAGGCGCAGGCGATCTCGGACGACGTCGTGGCACGGCTGGGCGGCACCCCGGGGGTCACCAGGATCGTCCAGGCGGGGTCGCTGCGCCGCCGGCGCGAGACGATCGGCGACCTGGACCTGCTCGTCGAGACCGGCCGGCCCGAGGCCGTCGTCGACCGCCTCGTCCACCTGCCCGGCGTGGAGCAGGTCCTCGGCGCGGGGAAGGCGAAGGCGGCCGTGCGGCTGGCCGGCGGTCCGCAGCTGGACCTGATGGTGATGCCCCCCGGCGAGGCCGGCACCTACCTGATCCACTTCACGGGCTCGGCCGCGCACAACGTCCGCCTGCGCGGCATCGCCCGCGACCGGGGCTGGAGCCTGTCCGAGAAGGGCTTCCTGCGTCTCGATGCCGACGGCGAGCCCGCCACGGGCGATGCGGCCGAGCTGCGCACCTTCCCCGACGAAGCCGGCGCCTACGGCTTCCTCGGCCTGCCGCTCATCGAGCCCGAGCTGCGCGAGGACGACGGCGAGGTGGAGGCCGCGTACGCCGGCCGCCTGCCGTCGCTGGTCACCCTGGCCGACCTTGCGCGGGGACCTGCACAGCCACTCGGCGTGGAGCGACGGCGTGCACGAGATCGAGGTCATGGCCGAGGCGGCCCGCGGGCGCGGGTATGCCTACCTCGTCCTGACGGACCATTCCCAGGGCCTGCCGATCGCGCGCGGCCTGGAGCCGGACCGCGTGGAGGCGCAGCGGGGGATCATCGCCGCCCTCAACGCCTCGTACGCGGCGGCGGAAGCGTCGGGGACCCTGCCCGAGGGGGCGGACCCCGGGGGCTTCCGCCTGCTCCACGGCTGCGAGCTGGAGGTCCGCGCAGACGGCAGCCTCGACTACGAGGACGACCTGCTCGCCCGCTTCGATCTCGTCGTCGCCTCGGTTCACGTCGCCCGGCGCCAGTCGCGGGCGGAGCTGACCCGCCGGACGCTGAACGCCATTCGGAGCCCGCACGTGGACGTCATCGCCCATCCGGCGGGCCGGATGATCCAGGATCGCGACGACCTCGACCTCGACTGGGACGTGGTCTTCGCGGCCGCGGCCGCCACCGGCACCGCGCTGGAGATGAACGGCTCGCCGCACCGCCTGGACCTGGCGCCGGAGCGGGCGCGCCGGGCCGTGGCGGCGGGCTGCCTGCTCGCGATCGACTCGGACGCGCACCGGACCGAGGAGCTGGCCTACGTCCGTTGGGGCGTGGACCAGGCGCGCCGGGCATGGGTGGAGCCGCGGCACGTGCTGAACGCGCGCGGGCGTGACGAGCTGCTCGCCTGGGTGGCCGCCAAGCCCTCGCGAGTCTGAGAGCCTGCCTCGCAGGCTCGGTCCTCGGAGACCGGCAAGGGGCGAGAGTTTCCGGCCCTTGACGACCAGATCGTGTCGCGACACGCTCGGCCTATGCTCCGCCGCCGCCGTCGCCTCGTCACCGGACTCGCGGTCCTCCTGCTGTTGCTCGTCGTGGGGCTGCTCCGGTTGAGTCCCATGTGGCCCGGCCCGTCGCTCCCGCCGGGGGCGACCCCGCTTGCCCTGGCGACCGAGCCGGCTCATCTGGTCCCGACGATGGGCTGCCCGACGGCTGCGCTCGCACCGGCCCGCGTCGCGGTTGCCGACCACGCGCTCGTGCTCGTACCGGAGGCCGGAGGTGACCCGATCAAGGTCGTGTGGCCGACCGGCTGGGTCGCCTGGCGGCTCCTCGGGCGTGCAGAACTCGTCTCCCGCGACGGAACGATCGTCGGACGCGAGGGCGACGTCGTCTCGGGTTTCGGCGGTGGCGTCGGGGTCGACGACGCGTTTCACGTCTGCGTCATCGGCGGCTGAGAAGCCGGACCGGGCGAGCCCGAGCCGGACCGGCTGAAGAGCCTGACCGGGTGGGCCCGCGCCGCAGCCGCGTCGCCCGCGCCTCAGCCGCGTCGCCCGCGCATCAGCCGCCCGGTCGTCCCACCCGACCGCGGCGCCCCTGCCCGACGTACCATCGGGCGCGATGCACGCACCCGACCCCACGTCGGCATTACGGCCGCCGCGAGCTCGTGCTCGTCGCCGTCCTCCTCGTGGCGATGGCGCGCCTGGCCCAGCAGCCGGGAGCGGCGCGTTGTCGCGGGCCTGCTGACGGTCGTCGTGCTGGTCGCCGGTGCGGGCATCCTGGGCGACGACCCTGCCCGGCCCGGGCGTTCACTGGCGCTGCTGGTCCCCGCGGTGCTGGCGGGCGGCGCGGCCGCGGCCATCCAGCTCGTCATGCCGGGCCTGGGCCTGGTCCCGTTCCTCGCCGGCTTCGCCTTCCTGCATGGACCGGACGCTGGCTCCTCGAGATGCGCCTCCTCGCCCAGACCGGCGGCGCGACCGACGCCGATCGTGCGCGGGTCCTGCTGGCGGCGATCGTCGCCGCGTTCGTGGCGTTCACGGGCGTCGCGGCGCTCGTGCCCGGCGGGCTGGCGGAGCCCGGCGGGTCCGGACGCCGGGAGCGAGTGCCGCCCTGACCGAGGGCTGGGTGGTCGTCCTCGCCGCGGCCGACGCCCTGGTCGCCGCCCTCCTCGGGTATCGCGTGGCCACGTTCCGGTACGGCACGGCGAGGACGCGGCCCGCTCGGCGCTGACCTACGCCATCGTGGTGGCCGTGGCCGCGGGCGCCATCCGCGCGGTCGGACCTGCCGCGCCTGGTGGGGCCGGCCGTGCTCACGCTGGTGTTCTACCTGTGGGACGCCCTGCACGGAACCGCCCCGGCCCGGCGCCGGGAGCCGAGGTTCCTGTGGGAGACGATCCTGCTCATCGCGCTCGCCGCGGTGGTGGTCGCCTGGAACCTGCGCCTCCGCGGCTGACCCGGCCGTTGACGGCGGCCGACCCGGCCGCTCGACCCACGCCGCCGTTTGACAGCCGTTTGACGCCACGGGCGGAGGGTGCTAGAAACACGTGCCCGCGACCGTTGCTGTTTCGGCGTGTCCGCCCCGGCATGCCCCCAGGCCCGACGCGTCCCGATGGACCGAAAGGAATACCGCCACGTGACCTTCCCCGAGATCGACGCCGCCGCCCAGACGCCTGCCGGCCAGACGCGCCTGAAGCGCCAGCTCGCCGAGCAGGCCATCGCGCTCGCCACCGACGCGCGCTGGGCCGATGCGGCCGAGACGAACCGGCGCCTGCTGGAGCTCGGGCCCGATTCCGAGGCGGAGAACCGCCTCGCCAAGGCGCTCTGGGAGATGGGCGACCTCGGGCTCGCCCGGGAGCACTACCAGAAGGCCCTCGCCCTGGACCCGACGAACCGGATCGCCGAGCGCAACATCGACCGGCTCAAGGTGCTGCTGGTCGAGGCGGGCTCGAAGACGGTCCCGGCCAGGCCCGGCTCCAAGGCGCCGGTGAGCATCTTCGTCGAGGAGACCGGCAAGACCGGCTTCGCGCACCTCACGAACCTTGCCCGCCCCGCGGAGCTCGCCCAGGTCAACCCGGGTGACGCGGTCGAGCTGGTCCCCGAGACGAACCGCCTGATCGCCATCAGCAACGGCGTCCGCATCGGGATCGTCGAGCCCCGCGTCGCGGCTCGCCTGCTGAAGCTCATGGCCGACGGCAACAAGTACATCGCCGGCGTCACCTCGCTGGGTGACCGGGACGTGCGCCTGATCATCCGCGAGGTCTTCCAGGATCCGCGCAACTACGGCAAGGTCAGCTTCCCGACCGCCGCCAAGTCCACCGACCTGCGCCCGTACACCAAGGGCACGCTGGTCCGCGAGGACGAGGAGCTCGAGGACGACCTCGAGGACGACGTCGAGGACGAGGAGATCGAGAACCTCGACCGGGTCCTGCCGCCGGAGGAGACGACGGACGAGGCGTTCGTCGAGGAGACCGACGAGCTCGACGAGCCGTAGGGCCGCCGGCCGGCGCCGGCACGTGATGTCGATGCCCGCAGGTCCGGCACCAGCCGCGTCGCTGTCGGTCCGGCTGCGGCGCGCCCGCACCGGGTGCCCGAGCCGTCGCACGCTGCCCGGCCACGGCCGTACCGCCCCAGCGCCCGTGCCCCAGAGTCCGTGCCCCGGCGCCGCTGCACCGCCAGGCCGTACCGCCCCAGCGTCCGTGCCCCGGCGCCCCGCCACGGCGCTGCCGAACTGGCCGCCTCGCGCCCCGGCGCCCCGCCAGATGTCCGCGTCCTGGACGGTATCCCGAGGGATCCGGCCACCTGTCCGCCAGGCGGCCCGTGTCGGTTGCGAGACGGGGGCAGCCACGGAGATGTCCACTCCACGGACGGTCGTCGCGAGCCGGCCGACAACCGGCCGCCCGTGGACATGCGACAGACGAGGGCCGGGGCGCACGCCCGCCAACGACCACGGTTGCGCCCGACCGTGGTCGCCATGCTCGATAGCGTCCGCGCCGCGAGCATCTGACGGTTAGTGAGGCCGCGCCGCACCGGGTACGGCCCCATGACGTCCACGCAGCACCGCATGGAGGCCACGCCGCGCCCGCACGACCGCGGATCGGTGGCCCGCCGGTTCCATTCGCGACCACCATTCGCGACCACCATTCGCGACCACACGGCGCCCGTCTGCGACAATCGGCCCATGGCAGGTCGCGCGCTTCTTCTTCGGGCCGAGCCGGGGTTCAGCCTCCCGGCCTTCGAGCGCGCCGTCCCACCGCCCCCGCCGGCGCTCGTCAACGCGCGCCTGGACGCCGGCTCGGCACCCGGCGACATCATCCTCGACCCGTTCGGGCGCGGCGGATGGGTGGCCCGCGCGGCCATCGACCGGCAGCGCAAGGCCGTCAGCCTCGAGGCGTCCGCGCTGGACCGCCTCCTCGCCGAGGTCGTCCTCCGCCCGCCCGACCTGCGGCATCTCGACGCCGCCATCCAGGCGCTGGCCGCCTCGGCCCGTCGCGAGACCAGCCTCAAGCAGTGGATCAGCGACCGGTACGCGAGCCGGTGCGCGACCTGTGACCGGCCGATCGTGCTGGACGAGCTGACCTGGGCCGCCGAGTCCACCGACGAGAACGGCCGGCCCGCCGGACCCCGCCCGATCCGCAAGCACTACCGCTGCCCGGTCTGCCGCGACCAGCTCGGCGGGGGCGAGCAGCGCCAGGCACCCCTCGACGCCGCGGACCTGCGGCGGGCGCTGGACCCGGAAGGCGGCGAGATCCGCGCCCGGCTGCTCGACCGCTTCCCGGTCCTGGACGGCGGCGAACACCTGCCCGGCGAGCTGCTGGACCTCCACACGACCCGCCAGCTGGCGGCGCTGGCCGCCATCCTCGAACGGATCGAGGGCGATCTCCGGGCGGCCTCGATCATCGCCGCGCTCCGCCTCGCCCTGCTCCACGCCGTGGCCCCCGCCAGCCGGCTCTCCACCTCCGCCGGACGCGTCGCCCCGCTCCGCATCAGCGGCGGCCACGTCAAGCTCCCGGGCGGGGCGACGTGGCGGGAGCGGAACCCGTGGCTCGCCTTCGAGGACGGCGTGCGCCTGGTCCGCGGCTTCGTCCAACGCCTGGAGAGCGGCGCCTGGGGCCCGTCCCGGCTCGCTTCGGCGAGGACCTGCGCAGCCTCACGGAGGGCGCCGCGACCGCGGTCCTCCGGCAGGCGACGCCGGCCGCGCTCGCGGCCCTGGGCATGGAGATGGAGCACCTGGCGGGCACGGCCATCAGGCCGCGGGTCCGCCTCGCCCTGGGCACCGCGCCGCAGCGCCCCGTCGCGGAGCGCCTCGCGTGGGCCTACCACGGAACGGCCTGGGTCATGGGTCACGAGGCCGCGGCGACGCTGCCGCTGGAGCCCCTGTTCGGGCCGGGCGTGCGTGCCGGCTGGGGCTGGCAGGCATCGACGATCACGAGGACGCTGCGCGGCATCGAGCCCGTCCTGGCGAAGGACGCCCGGGTCGTGATCCTCCTCGAGGGCGACGGACCGGAGTCCCTGGTCGCCAGCGTGCTGGGCGGCGTGACGGCGGGCTACCGGCTGGCGGCGGCTCGCCTGCCCGAGGCCGGGCGGGACAGCGGCGGGGTGGTGGAGCTGGTGCCGCCGGGCTCGGGCGCGGTGCCGGGCGGGCCCCGCACGCGCGCCAACGTCGCGCTGCCACCCGTCCCGGGGGGTGCGGGTGATCCCTACCTCGTGCGGGCGGACCGGCTGTTCGCCGCACCGGAGCGCCGGGTCAACGCCCCGTTCTCCCCGACCGAGGCGGCCACGGCCGTGGTGGAGGCCGCGGTCGAGGTGCTCCGGATCCGCGGCGAGCCGGTCAGCTTCAGCGGGCTGCTGGGCGAGATCCTCGTGGGCCTGGACCGGACCGGGCACCTCCGCCGCCTCGTGCGGCCGCCCGCGCCCGTCGAGGAACCCGGGTCTGCCGCGAGCGGCGCCTCGCCCGGCGCCGGGGCCGACACGCCCGGCGCGCCCGGCGCTGGTGCCGGCGCGTCAGCCGCGGCCCCAGGAACGCCAGCCGCGGGGACCACGAGGCCGGAAGTGGACCCGGGCCCGGCCATGCCCGCCCCCGCCCCAGGCGTCCCGCCGGCGTCCGCCGACCACGTGGAGCGGATCCTCGCGCTGGTGCGGGACTCCCTCGCCGGCGCCGATGGCCGCCGCCTGGTCCAGGTGGCCGAGGACCGCTGGTGGCTGGGCGAGCGCGGCGACCGCGACGCCGCCGCCGTGCCCCTGGCCGACCGGGTGGAGTGGGCGGTGTACAGCCTCCTGTCGACCGCCGGCCCGCTGTCCGAGGGCGCGTTCCTCGACCGCGTGACCGGCCTGTTCACCGGCCCCGACCTGCCCGACGAGGCCCTGGTGCGCGCCTGCCTCGAGAGCTACCGGAGCCGGGCCTCCACGACGGACCGCCTGGTCACGAGCGACGACGTCGCGACCCGGACCCGCGAGCACGGCGAGCTCATCGCCACGCTGGTGGAGATCGGCCACCGTCTCGGCTTCGCGTGCTGGATCGGGGCCCGCCAGCAGGGTCGCCGGTACCGCCAGGGACGGCTCTCCGACCTGCTCGACCGGCGCGAGCTGGCGGGACCGCCGTCCATGGGCAGGATCCGGCGCGAGGACCTGGAGGACGTGGACGTCGTCTGGTACGTCCGCGGCCGCCTCGCGATCGCGTGGGAGGTGGAGTGGACCGCGATGGTGGGCGAGACCGTCCTCCGGCGCCACGCCCGCGTGCCCGTGGACGAGCGCCTCGTCCGGATCCTGGTCGTCCTGCCCGAGCGGGCCGAGCTCGTGCGCCACAAGCTGGAGCGCAGCCCGCTGCTGCGGTCGGGCCTCGAGGACGGCCTGTGGCACCTGGTCAAGGCCAACCACGTGCGGGACTGGGCCGAGCGCGACGCCGTCTCGCTGGCCGACCTGGAGGCGCTGCTGGGCCTCGATCCCACCATCGAGCGCACGGGCGACCAGCTCCCGCTGTTCGGCGGCTGACCTCCAGCCGGCGGCTGACCGCTGTTCGGCGGCTGTTACCTCCGGTCGGGCGTCGGACCTCCGGCGCGGGTACGCTTCGGGCGTTCTCCCTGCAACGCGGCCGCCCGGGCACGCGCCCGGCCGCCGCCCGCTCCGACCCGAGGGCTCCATCCGTGACCGACGCCGCGCCCGTGCCGTCCCGCATCGACGAGATCGCCACCCGTCTCTGGGAGGGGTATCTGCGTCTCTCGCCCACCACCGCCACCATGTACGGCGACGACCGGTACGACGACCGGCTCGACGACCCGGGTCCGGCGGGACGGGCAGCGATGCGGGCCCTGTTCGAGGACGCCAGCCGCGAGGCCCAGGCGGTCCCGGGGACGGCCTGCCCGTGGAGGACCGGATCACCCGGGACATGCTCCGCATCATCGCGGGCATCGTCGCGGAGGCCGACGACCTCGCCTTCCACGAGATCCGCGAGGTCGACCAGATCGACAACCCGATGACCGGCCTGGCCCAGCTGGCCCAGTTCCAGCCCGCCGACACCCCGGAGCGCCTGGAGCGCTGGCTGGCCCGCCTCCGCGCCTACGGGCCGTACGTCGACGCCCGGATCCAGGTCATGCGAGACGGCGTCGCATCGGGCCGCACCCCGGCCCGGATCGTCGCCGAGCGGCTCATCGACCAGCTGCGGCCCACGGCCGCCCTCTCCGCGGATGAGGCCGTGCTGACGGTCATGTCGCGCGTGGCCTCCGACGCCGATCGCGCCCGCGTGGCCGAGGTCGTCCGCGACGTCGTCCTGCCGGCGGACCGCCGCTACCTCGACGTCCTCGAGCGCGAGGTGCTGCCGGCGTCGCGCGAGCAGCCGGGCCTGGTCTCCGCGCCGGGCGGCGAGGCCCTGTACCGGCACGCCATCCGCGCCTGGACGACCCTCGACATGGATCCCCGGGACCTCCACCGGGTCGGCCTGGACGAGCTGGCGATGATCGACGCGGAGCGCCGGGAGATCGCCCGTGCCGAGGGCTTCGGGGACGACGTCGCCGCCTACCGCCTCGCCCTCGCCACCGATCCCGCCAACCGGGCTCCGACGCCCGAGGCCCTCGTCGCCCGCGCTACGGAGGACATCGAGCGCGCCGCCGCCGCTCGCCCCGACCGTGTTCGGGCGCCTGCCCCGGGCCGGCTGCGAGGTGCGGCCCGGTGGAGGCGTTCAAGGAGCAGAACGCCCCGTTCGCGTACTACTTCCCGCCGGCAGTGGACGGCTCGCGCCCCGGCACCTACTACGTGAACACCTACGACCTGCCCAGCCGCACCTACTCCAAGCTCGGTTCGACCACGTACCACGAGGCGGTCCCGGGCCATCACTTCCAGATCAGCCTGGAGATGGAGCACCCGCAGCCTGAACGTCTTCCGGCGGCTCGGCGCGCGGCTCGCGGGCGGCGCCTACGTCGAGGGCTGGGGCCTCTACGCGGAGCGCCTCGCGGACGAGCTCGGGCTGTACCGGAGCGAGGCCGAGCGGTTCGGGATGCTCGACGGCCAGGCGTGGCGAGCGTCCCGGCTCATCGTGGACTCCGGCCTGCACGGGCTGGGCTGGTCGCGGCAGCAGTCGGTGGACTGGCTGCTGGCCACCGGGCTGTCCGACACGGACGCGAACATCGAGACGGACCGCTACATCGCCTGGCCGGGCCAGGCCCTCAGCTACATGACCGGGATGCGCGAGATCCGGCGGCTGCGGCGGGAGCTCGAGGCCCGCGACGGCGACCGGTTCGACCTGAGGCGCTTCCACGACGAGCTCCTCGGGCACGGGTCGCTGCCGCTGGCGACGCTGGCCCGCGAGCTGCCGCTGTGGGTGACGCCGGGGGAGTAGTCGAGGGGAGCCCGGCCGGTCTCGCGTCCCGCCGTGGCTGCCGCGGGTTGGACGATCGTCCCCTCCGGGCGACGCGTTCGGCCACAGTCGCCGTCGGCCACCATGACTCACGTGTGGGTCAGGAGGCGACCCCTCGAGCGTGGATCGAGCCTCCAGCCTGCGCTTTGACCGTCGAGCCGAGCGTGCGGCTCCCCGTCTTGACTCCCGGGTGGGTCAGGACGCCCGAGAGCGACTCAGCGTCCAGCGATCTCGGCTGTGTGCGACTGAAGCGCCCTCTGATTCACGGTGTCGTCCACGCCCGCCGGCCGACCTGGACGACACGTGGTCCCGGACACTCCAGGCCCGTCGGCTCCCTCCGGCGGGATGCTCCGCCCAACCTCGTCCTTGGATGGACGCAGGATCCTGATGGACGGGCGGACGCCGGGTCGGTGGGATCTGAGCAGGCTCGCGGCGCCACGGGACTGCGCTGTCCGCGAGCGTCACCTCGCGCGAGGTCGCCTTGCGGTTGAGCCCGCTCGTCGGCAGCACGGCCAGGTTCCGCCTGCTCACCGCCGCCCGCGGGTGCGGTAGCGGGCCCGGAGTGATGACGGCGTGGGTCCTGAAGGTTCCGCCGATGTCCGCGGATCTCCCCAACCAAGGCTGCTGGATGTGCGTATTTCGCAGTTGCGACGACGGTTGAGGACGATATTCGTGTTGACGGCGCCTGCGGGCCTGTGGCACGATCCGGACCAGTTGTTGCACGGCCCGCAACACGCGCCCTCCGGCGGCGCACGGTCGCGGGCCCCCGCACGTCGCCGCCCGGAGCCGCGGCGGTGGCCCGGAAGGGCCCGCGGGGTCGTACGCAGGAGGCATCATGACCGCCGAACCCGTCTCACGCCCCACCCCCAGGCTGGCGCGCACGCGCCAGCTCGAGATGTACCGCCGGGCGCTCGCGACGCTCCCCGGCGGCACGGACTCCAACTTCCGCGCCTGGGGCGAGGACACCATCTACGTGGATCGGGGCAAGGGCGGCCGGGTCTGGGACATCGACGGCAACGAGTACGTCGACCTGCGGATGGGCTACGGCCCGGTCCTGCTCGGCCACGCGGACGACCGCGTCGACGACTACGTCAACGAGCGCATGCGCGGCGGCGTCAGCTTCTCGCTGACGAGCGAGGACGAGGTCCGGGCGCTGGAGCTGCTCAAGGAGCTCAACCCCTGGGTCAAGAAGGCGCGGATGACGGTCTCGGGCACCGAGGCCACGATGCACGCCATGCGCGTCGCCCGGGCCTACACCGGTCGCACCAAGATCGTGAAGTTCGAGGGCCAGTACCACGGCGTGCACGACTACGCGCTGATCAGCGTGGCGCCCAACAACGTGGCCGACCTGGGCGACGAGGACAACCCCGTCGGGCTGGCCTGGGGCCGGGGCATCCCCGCCGAGATCGCCAAGACGATCATCCCGGCGCGCTACAACAACATCGAGCGCCTGCGGGCCCTGTTCGAGCGCCAGGGCGAGGAGATCGCCGCGGTCATCGTGGAGCCGGTGCTGGGCAACGCCCAGGGCATCCTGCCCAAGCCGGGCTTCCACCAGGCCATGCGCGCGCTGACCGAGGAGTTCGGGATCCTGCTGATCTTCGACGAGGTCAAGACGGGCTTCCGCTTCGCGAAGGGCGGCGCCGCCGAGTTCTTCGGCATCACGCCGGACATCGCGACCTACGCGAAGGCGATGGGCAACGGCTACCCGGCCGCTGCCTTCGGCGGCACCGAGGAGGTCATGAGCGTCCTGCCGGCCAAGGTCAGCCACGGCGGCACGTACGCCGGCAATCGCGTCGCGGCCGCGGCGGCCACCAGAGTCCTTGAGATCCTGCGGGACACGGACGCCCTGGCGACGATCCATGCCACCGGCGAGCAGATGCAGGCGGGCATCCGCAGCCTCCTGGACGCCAGGGGCCTCGCCTACCACATCACCGGCCACCCGTCGATGTTCGGGGTCATGTTCACGGAGCACGTGGCCTCCGAGTACCGCGATTGGGCGAACACGGACCACGCCCTGTACGACGCGATCGCCGTCGGCATGCACGCCCGCGGAGCCATGCCGGAGCCTGACAGCCGCGAGCCCTGGTTCATCTGCGAGGCGCACGCCGAGGGCGACACCGTGGACCGCGTGGTGTCCATCTTCGGCGACTCGCTGGACGCGGCGCTCGAGCTCCGGGCCAGGGGCGAGCTGGAACTCCGGCCCACTGGGCCACCTGAGCCGCTCCTCGGAGGGGACGATCGCATGACGCTCGACGGGAACGCGGTCCGGTCCGTGGATCGGGCCGCCAGCCTGCTGCTGGCGCTGGGGGACTGCCACGGCGAGGCCGGCGTGACCGAGCTCGCCCGGCGCCTCGGGCTGCACAAGTCCACCGCCTCGCGCCTCCTCGCGACGCTCGAGAAGCGGGGCCTCGTGGAGCAGGACGAGGAGTCCGGGAAGTACCGCCTCGGCCTCATCGTCATCCGCCTCGCCGAGCGGGCCGAGCGGACCCTGGACCTGCGCTCGATCGCGATGCCGGAGCTGGACCGGCTGGCCAGGCTGACCAGGGAGACGACCGGCATCGGCGTGCTCGACGGCGACCAGATGCTCACCGTGGCCCAGGCCGACGGTCCGAACCTCGTGGCGGTGGGGGACTGGACCGGCCGGGGTGTCCCGCTCCACTCGGTCGCCGCGGGCAAGGTCCTGCTCGCGTTCCTCCCGGAGCGGGAGATCATGCGTCTCGTGCGGCGCGGCCTCGACCGGCGCACGGAGCGGACGATCACGCAGCTGGAGCCGCTCCTCGAGGAGCTGGCGCGGGTCCGCCGGCGGGGCTACGCGACGGCCTTCGGCGAGTTCGACCATGGGCTCAACGCCGTGGCGGCACCCGTCCACGACGCGCGCGGCCAGGTCATCGCGGCCATGAACGTCTGGGGCCCCGCCTTCCGCGTGACCCCGCGCCGGATCCCGGAGCTCGCCGGCCTGGTCCGCGAGGCCGCGGCCGCCGTCTCGGTGCGCCTGGGCGGGACGCCGGCCTGAGCCGGGACGCGTCACGGCGCTGATAGGCTGGGTCCGCCATGAAGATCCCCCCGGACCTCCAGGACCGCTGGTCGGGCTGCTCCAGGACCCGATCCTGCCCATCCTGCTGATCGTCGTCATCGCGGCGATCTGCATCCGGATCGCCCACGTCGTGATCCGCGGCGTCGTCAAGACGCTGCTCGACCGGGAGACGTCCGAGGGCACCGCCCGGGAGCTGTCCGCGGTCGAGGTCAGGAAGCGGATGGACACGCTGGACTCGCTCGGCACGGGCGTCGTCCGCCTGTTCATCGCGATCATCGCGGGGGTGATGATCCTGGGCGAGCTGGGCCTGAACATCGGGCCCGCCGTGGCCGGCTTCGGCGTCGTCGGGATCGCGGTCGGCTTCGGCGCCCAGAGCCTCGTCCGGGACTACCTCAACGGGGCCCTCATCCTGATCGAGAACCAGTTCAGCAAGGGCGACGTCGTGACGCTGGCGGGGGTGTCCGGCGAGGTGGAGGACTTCAGCCTCCGGCGCACCACGCTCCGCGACCTCGACGGCGTCGTGCATACCGTCCCCAACGGCGAGATCCGGGTCGCGTCCAACAAGACCCGCGTCTGGGCGCGGATCAACCTCGACGTCACGATCGCCTACGGCACGGACATCGAGCGGGCCACCGTGGTCGTCAACGACGTGGGCACGGAGATGGCCGCCGATCCGGCCTGGCGGCGGCGCGTGATGGAGGCGCCCCACGTCGAGCGGTCGCGGCCCTGGGCGAGTACGGGATCACGCTCAAGATCCTGGGCCTGGTCCGCGCCCCGGAGCAGTGGGCGGCGAGCGGCGAGCTCCGCAAGCGCCTGCTGGCGGCGTTCGAGACGCACGGCATCGAGATCCCGCGCCCGCAGCGCGTCGTCCTCTCGAGGGACCCCGTCATCGATCCGTCCGGGCCGGGCGCTGCCGACCCGGCCGGGCCCACCGAGGACGACCTCTCCGACGGGACGGACTGAGCGCCGCGCGGCGGCCACGGGATCGCGAATCGCGCGGGACACGAATCGCGGGGCATGGTCCCGGCCGCGTAGAATGGCGGCCCACGAGCTGAGCGGAGGGATACGTGAGCGTCGACCCCCAGCCACGCGTCGGGCCGGAGATCGAGAACCTCATGGCGGAGAGGCGGACCTTCCCGCCGGACCCGGCGTTCACGGCCCAGGCCAACGCCACGGCCGCCCTCTACGACGAGGCCAACGCGGACTACGTCGGCTTCTGGGAGAGGCAGGCCAAGGAGCGCTGTCCTGGTTCACGCCGTTCGGGAGACCCTCGAGTGGAACCTGCCGGATGCGAAGTGGTTCGCCGGCGGCGAGCTGAACGTCGCCTACAACTGCGTGGACCGCCACGTGGAGCGCGGCCTGGGCGACAAGGTCGCCTACCACTGGATCGGCGAGCCGGGCGACACGCGGACGCTCACCTACGCGGACCTGATGCGCGAGAGCTCCAGGGCCGCCAACGCGCTGCTGGAGCTTGGCGTCCGCAAGGGCGACCGCGTGGCCATCTACATGCCGATGATCCCCGAGCTTCCGATCGCGATGCTGGCCTGCGCCCGGATCGGCGCGCCGCACACGGTCGTCTTCGGCGGCTTCTCCGCGGAGGCGCTCTCGGGGCGCATCAACGACTGCGGCGCCAAGGTGCTGATCACCGCCGACGGCGGCTGGCGGCGAGGCAAGAAGGTGGGCCTCAAGCACCACGTCGACGCGGCCGTCGCGGACACGCCCTCGATCGAGCACGTGATCGTCGTGGACCGCTTCGGTGACGGCGTCCACATGGTCCCGCGGCGCGACCACTGGTGGCACGAGATCGTGGACCGCCAGAGCGACGTCTGCCGCCCCGTGCCCGTGGACAGCGAGCACATGCTCTACCTGCTCTACACGTCGGGCACGACCGCCAAGCCCAAGGGCATCCTCCACACCACCGCCGGGTACCTCCTGGGCGCCGCGTTCACCCACTGGGCGGTCTTCGACATCAAGCCCGACGACGTCTACTGGTGCGCGGCCGACATCGGCTGGGTGACCGGACACAGCTACATCGTCTACGGGCCGCTGGCGAACGCGACGACCGGGCATCCTCTACGAGGGCGCCCCCGACGAGCCCACCTGGGACCGCTGGTGGCAGATCATCGAGGACTACAAGGTCTCGATCCTGTACTGCGCCCCGACGGCGATCCGCGCCTTCATGAAGCAGGGCGAGGAGATCCCGCGCAGCCACGACCTGACCTCGCTGCGGGTCCTGGGCTCCGTCGGCGAGCCGATCAACCCGGAGGCGTGGCGCTGGTATCGCGACGTCATCGGCGGCGACCGCGTCCCCGTCGTGGACACCTGGTGGCAGACCGAGACGGGCCAGATCCTGATCAGCCCCCTGCCCGGCGTGACGACCACGAAGCCGGGCTCCGCCACGTTCGCCATGCCCGGGATCGAGGCCGACGTGGTCGACGCGGACGGCAGGTCCGTCCCGTTCGGCGGCGGCGGGTACCTCGTCCTGAAGCGGCCCTGGCCGGGCATGCTCCGCGGCATCTACGGCGACCCGGAGCGATACCGGAAGACGTACTGGAGCCGCTTCCCGGGGATGTACTTCGCGGGCGACGGCGCGAAGCGCGACGAGGAGGGCTATCTCTGGCTCCTCGGCCGCGTGGACGACGTGATGAACGTCGCCGGTCACCGGATCAGCACCGCCGAGGTCGAGTCCGCGCTGGTGGACCACCGCTCGGTGGCCGAGGCGGCGGTCGTCGGCAAGTCGGACGCGATCAGTGGCCAGGCGATCTTCGCCTACGTCATCCTGAAGTCCGGACAGGAGCCGTCGGAGACCCTGTCGATCCAGCTCCGGGAGCACGTCGCGTACGTGATCGGGCCGATCGCGCGGCCCAAGTTCCTGATGTTCGTCCCCGACCTGCCCAAGACGAGGTCCGGCAAGATCATGCGCCGCCTGCTCCGGGACATCGCAGAGGGACGCCCGCTGGGCGACGTGACCACGCTCGCCGATGCCAACGTCGTGGACACGATCCGGGCGAACACCGGCAAGGCCGAGGAGGACTGAGGCCGTGCCGTTCGGGTTCCTGAAGCGCCGCAAGCCGGACGCGTCCGGCCGCCGCAGCGCGCGAGGCCGCAGACGCCGGGCCGCCCCCCGCGACGCCGCACCTGGGGCCGGAGCGGGGCGTGCCGTTCACGGCGCTCACGGAGGACTGGCGTCTCCGCGGCAAGATGCAGATCAGCGGGCGGCTGTCCGACGCGCTCAATCGCCGGGAGGCGATCGCCATCACGGATGTCAGCTGGGGATCCCCGCCGCCGACGCCGCCCTCGACGAGGCGCCGGGGCTGAAGTCCGTCGATCCGTACGACCTGATCCTGATCACCGCCGGCGATCCCAGCCTGCCGCCGCTCACGGACACCGAGCGCGCCGCGCTCAAGGTGCACAAGGTGCCCTACGACGTCGCCCTCGAGGCGCCGCCGTTCCGCGTGGTGGGCACCGTGTTCCTGTTCCCGGGCGTCGAGCCCGACAGCCTCCTGTCCCGCTCGACGGACATGTTCCTCCCGGTGGTGGACGCCGTGGCGAGGCTCGGCGACAGCGTGGTCAGCGATCCCGAGATCGAGGTCATCCTCGTGAACCGCTTCTACATCCGCGGCGTGACCCAGGTGGACAAGCGCACGGGCGAGGCTCACTGACGCTGCCGGGTGGCGCCGCTGGGCGGCACCAGCTGGCAGGAACGCGGCCACTGACGGCTCGGGCCGGCTGCCACTGACGGCTTGGGCCGGCTGCGACTGACGGGTTGGGCCGGCCGGCGGACCGGCGGCGGCCACCGACAGCTCACACCGGCCGGCGGCGACTCATGGCTCAGGTCGGCGGGCGGGCGCCCGGCCGGGTGGCCCCTGGCCGGGGACTCAGGGATCGCGAGCGTCAGGCCCCTGCGGCGGACCGGCGACCGAACAGGCTCAGGCCGGCCTTGACGGGCTCACGCGCCGTGACCCCCAGCAACCGGTCGGCGAGCACCTGGAAGTCGCCGGTGATCTTCTCCTTGGGTGCGAACTCGATCAGCGCCCGGCCTTCGTTCGCCGCCCTGACCAGCAGGAGGCCCCCGGAGCGGATCTCGGCATAGGCGGCAGGCCGATGGCCTTCTCGACGTCCGCGACCGACACGCCGCTGTTGGCGCGATTGACGATCAGGCAGAGCCGGTCCCGCATCCCGAGCTCCTCGGCGACATCGCGCAGCTTCATCGCCGCACGGATCGCCGGCAGGTCCGGCGTGACGGGCACCAGCAGCCGGTCCGCCATGTCGAACACCGCCCGGTTGAGCGGGCTGTAGGACGGGTGGAGGTCCACGATCACGAAATCCACGCTCCGGCGCGCGGCGACGAGCTCCGTGCTGATCCGCTCGGCGTCGAGGACCTCGGTGTGGATGGGGCTGGACGTCAGGGAGAGGACCCTGAGGCCCGATGGATGCGCCGAGGCCAGCTCGGCGAAGCTCACGCACCGGCCCGCCCTCGAGCTCGTCCCGCCAGGCGTCGACGACGGTCCTGACGCCGTCCATGCCGAACGAGATCGGCACGTGGCCGGTCACCGTGTCCGCATCCACGAGGAGCACGGACTGGCCGCGCGCCGTGAGCACGGCGGCCAGGTTCGTGGCGACCATCGTCTTGCCCACGCCGCCCTTGGGGTTGAACACGGCGACGAGCTGGCCGCGCTGTGTCCAGTCTGCCGGCCTCGAGGTCGCCCTGGAGGACGGGTCCGCTGCCGTCGTCAACGGCCACGGAGCGGATGCACATCGCCTCGATGCGCCAGCGGATCGACTCGGCCGAGTAGGGCCGGGTCATGTACTCGTCGTTGTCGTGGCCGGGCGCCGCCGTGTCGAGCCGGTCCAGCGTCGAGGGGTTGACGACGAGCAGCGCCGGGATGTTCCGGCCGAACTCGTGGAGCACGGCCCAGGTCGAGGCGCCGCCGTCGGCCTCGCCCTCGACGTCCAGGACGGCGACGGCGACGTCGCGGCGCACCGCCACGAGGGCGGCCAGCTCGGCCAGATCGCTCACGACGATGGGCTCGAACCCACCGGTGCGCAGCTCGGCGACGACCGGCGCCGCCTCGACGGGAGGCAGCAGGATCGCGATGGCGGGACGGCGGTTCGTGGATGCCATCGAGGTCAGCCCTCCGCCTCGGGATCGCGCGCGGTCACGGACACGACACCGTCGCCGGTACCGGTGACGCGGGCGGCGAACCCGGGCAGGCTCGGGATCACGTCCCGGAACGACACGTCGGGACGGTGGGTCACGTGGAACACGAACTCTCCCGAGGGACCGGATGCGACGCCGACGGACTGGACCCCGGCGAGGCGGCCGAGATGGCGCTTGAAGCTGGCGATGCTGGCCACCGACACGAGACCGGTGACGACGACCCGTGTCGTGCGTGGTCTCGCCCTCGGTGACGCCGTCCCCATGGCTGGGGAGCAGGCGTGCGAGCCGGTCGGCGAAGGACTGGGTGTCGAAGCCGCCGGCTTCGACGCGGGCCTCCATGACCGCACGCGCATCCGCAGCCTCGTCCTCGGCCCGGCGCCCCGCGACCAGACCGGCGGCCGTTTCCGCCACGCCTGCGGCGGCCTCGGCCTGGTCGGCCCATTCGGCAGCCGATTCGGCGGCGACGACAGCCTCGGCAGCGGCCTCCAGGGCCGCCATGATCGCGGCACGGTCGATCGAGCCGCTGCCTTCGGCAGAGCCCTCGCCGCTGACCCCCCACGCATCGTCGGGGACGCCCCACGGGTTCGCCGGCTCCGCCGCCACGGGCTCGGGCTCGGCGGCATCGGCGTCGGCAGTCTCGGCGTCGGCCTCCGCCGCCTCGGGCTCGGGCTCGGGCTCGGGCTCGGCGTCGGCAGCCTCGGCGTCGGCCTCCGCCGCCTCGGCCTCGGCCGCCTCAAGCTCGGCGGCCCCGGCCTCCGCTGCTGGCGTCTCCGCCTCGACCGCCCCGGGCTCGGCCACGGCCGTCTCCGCCTCGGCCATCCCGGCGTCGGGCGCCAGCGGTTCGACCACCTCGGCCGCCGCGGCCCCCGCCGCAAAGGGGGTCAGGTCGATGTCCGCGATGTTCTTCCAGGCACCGAGCTCGAGCGGCTCCGGCATCGCCTCAGCCATCGTGGCGAGGCGCGCGGGATCGTCCTCGAGCGCCAGGCCCTGGAAGTAGGCGTCCATGTCCGCCCGATACCGGGCGACGGCCCCGTCGACCTCGCCGATCCGGTGCTCCACGGCCGATGTGTAGGCGGCCAGCTCAGCCTCAAGCGTGGCCTTGCGGGCCGCGATCCGCTTCTCGCTCTCCTCGCGGATCCGGGCGATCTCGGCCTTCGACCACTCCTTGATGCCGGCCTGGTCCTCCTCGGACTGTCGGCGCAGGGCCTCGGTCCCCTCGGTCGAGGCGGCCCGGATGGCCCCGATCACGTCGGTCGCGTCTACCTCGACGACCGCGAGCGCCTGGTCGCGGGCAGCCTCGGTGGTCGCGCGGATCGCGGCGGCAAGGTCGACCATCAGCTTGGTCGGCTTCCTCGGCGGCACCGGCGCCGGCGCCGTGCCGGGATCGAGCGGCTCGGGCGCAGTCGACGGGGACCCGGGCTCGGCCGCGGGATCGCCTTCGGCCAGGGACTGCGACGCGCGTTCGGCCACGTCGGCGGCAGCTTCGGCCACGTCATCGGCAGCTTCCGGAGCGACATCGACGGTTCCCATGCGACTGGAATCCTCGTGGGAGCGATCCGAGCTCCAGGGGAGGCGGAAGGTGGAGCGGCTTTCGGAGGTCGCCATCGACGGGTACTTCCTTTGTGGGGAGAGGGGGGCCCGGGGCCTGCGCGCACCATAGGCGCAAAGGTGGGCTGTGGTGCAGTCGCTAGAGGTACTAGCAGTCGGTCCTACTGGTACCGAGTTCGCAATGCCTTCGGTCCGACGACCCGTCTCGGCCGGCAGCATGCCGGAGCAGGACAGCCCGGCCAACCGTTCGGCCGGCCGTCGGACACGCCCGGACGCGCCTGGCCAACCCGTTCGGCCCATGCGATCTACCATGTCGAGGTGGAACCCGATCCCGTCCCGCTCGATGCCGTGACCCAGCTCCCGTCCGATGGCGGCGCTGCGCCAGACACCCGGCTCGCGTTCGATGGCCGCCGGGGCGTTCCGGACCAGCTGGGTCGCGCGCTCCGCGACCTGCGCATCTCCGTGACCGACCGCTGCAACTTCCGCTGCACGTACTGCATGCCGGCCGAGGTGTTCGGGCGCGACTTCGCATTCCTGCCCCGGTCGCAGGTGCTGGACTTCGAGGAGATCACCCGCCTGGCCGCCATCTTCGTTCGGTTGGGCGTCCGCAAGCTCCGGATCACGGGCGGGGAGCCGCTCCTGCGACGGGACCTGCCGGTCCTCGTCGGGTATCTGGCTGCGCTCCGGACACCCGATCACGAGCCGGTGGACCTGACCCTGACCACCAACGGCTCGGCGCTCCGGGCCCTGGCCGGACCGCTGGCTGCCGCCGGACTGCAGCGGGTCACGGTGAGCCTGGACTCGCTCGACGATGCCGTGTTCGGGGCCATGAACGGCGTGGACTTCCCGGTCTCGCGGGTCCTCGACGGGATCGCGGCGGCGCGCTCGGCCGGCCTGGCGCCGATCAAGGTCAACACCGTGGTTCGGCGCGGCCTCAACGAGGCGTCGGTGCTCCCGCTCGCCCGTTGGGCGCGGGCGGAGGGCATTGTGCTCCGGTTCATCGAGTACATGGACGTCGGCCATTCCAACGGATGGCGCCTGGACGACGTCGTGCCCGCCGACGAGATCCTGGCGCAGATCGATGCCGAACTCCCTCTGGAGCCCGTCGAGCCGGGCTACCGTGGCGAGGTCGCGGGCCGCTACCGGTTCCGCGACGGTTCCGGGGAGGTGGGCGTGATCGCCTCCGTCTCGAGGCCGTTCTGCGGAGACTGCACCCGCGCCCGTCTGTCGGCCGACGGCCACCTTTACACCTGCCTGTTCGCGGTCGACGGCGTGGACCTGAAGGCGCCCCTGCGCGACGGCGAGTCAGACGCGGACCTCGAGTCGCGCATCCGGGCGATCTGGGAAGCGCGGACGGATCGCTACTCGGAGCTGCGGAGCGCTGCGACGGAACGGCGGCCGAAGGTGGAGATGTTCGCCCTGGGCGGGTAGGACAGGATCCGCGCTTCCCGACCTTGCCTGACGCCCACGTGCTCCTGCAGGCGGAGCGCCGGCTGGCCGCCAATTCACCCGCCGCAAGGATGGCCGTAGGATGTGCCGATGCGGCATGCCGTTTCCGCCGTGGTCGTCTCCCTGTTCGCGGTCGTCTTCATGCACGGAGCATGGGCCCTCCGGCTCGTCAATCCGGTGTTCAGCCGGTACCTCGGCGCCGGTCTCCCGGGAGGGCCCAACGCGTTGCTCGAGGTTCGTGGCCGTTCGAGCGGCCGGTTGTATCGCACGCCGGTCGCGCTGATGGAGTTCGCTGACCGGCGGTTCGTCCAGGCGGCCTTCGGCGAGGTCGGCTGGGTCCGCAACCTCCGCGCCGCGGGCCAGGCCCGAATCACCAAGGGCCGCCGGTCAGCCGTCTTGGATGCGGTCGAGCTGGCTCCGGAGGCCGCCGGAGCCATCATGCGCGAGGCACTCGCACCATATGAGCGTTCGCGGCTCTTGCGTCTCGTCGTGGGGCCAGACACCCGCCCGCCCGTCGGAGTGCTGCACTTCTTCAGGGTCCGCATCGACGTCACGCTGGACGAGTACGTCGCCCACGCACGACATCATCCTCTGTTCGAACTTCTGCAGCAGGCCCATGCTGGCGACACCGCCGATACGGGCAACCTTGTACCGGGCAACCCTGGCCGCGGCAGCCGGAGCTGAACGGGGGTCGTGCTCCTCCGCCTTCGCTCCCCGACGGCCTCCGTCCACACCCTGTCCACACTGGTGGAAATCTCGTGGACGAGTCGCCGCCCGGGACCCCGATGTTCGTGGACAACCGGGTTGGTGGCAGGGCGCGGAGCCCGTATCGTCGGTCTTGCCCGAACGGGCCGACGGAGGCCCGGAGCGGAGGCGATCGCCTCAAGACCGCTCCACCAGGCAGACTGCGATCACATCAACGTCGGCCGGCGCAAGACCGAGATCACCTCAAGGTCCCGCGCTCTCCGGTCAGTCCGGGCACTTCGTCTGCCGATGGCGATGACCCGCGAGGGACGTCCCGTCGGGCGCCCGGAAGGACGTGACCGGCATCCCGGTGTCGGTACTCCCTCCGGGCGTCGAAGGTTAACGGCCCCGTGTCACCGGATACCTCGGCACGTGTCACCGGATACGTCGGCACCGGTTGCGCACCGCGTACGGGTCAGATGACGCCGGATCGAGGTGTCGGTGGCGGCCAGGCCTGCGATCCGCCTCGTTCCGCGTGGACCCGCACCTCATCGCCCCGCGTGGATCCGCACCGCCTCGGCCCGCTTGACCCGCATCCCACTTCGCCCCGGGTGACCCGCACCGCCTCGCCCCGCTTGACCCGCATCCCACGTCGCCCCCGGGCGACCGAACGCAGCCCCCATGGCTCTGCGACGGTGGCGGCCGTGAACCCCCAGATGCGGTCCTGGTGGGCATTCGCCACGGCCGGGGCGTCAGATGCCGCCACCACGACGCAATTGGATGGAACCCGGGCGGTCCCACGCTCGCGTGCTCCCATGGTCCCGCCGCAGAGCTGGCGAACGCTCATCTGGAGCTGCATCTGGGAATTCCGGCGCGGGGTCGCCGGTCGCTCGCCGGTCGCCGGCCCGTCGCCGGTCGCCAGCGCCGGTCGCCGGTCGCCCGGCTCCGCGGCGGCTTGGCCTGCGATCCGCGTCGGTCGCCCGGGTCCGCGCACGTCGCCCCGCGAATCCCGCCGGTTCCCGCCGCCACCCTGATCGATGACCCGGGGTATCGATGGATCGGAGTCGGTGGTCCGGGGCATGTTCCGCACGACCCCGACGGACTCCGCTGGCGTACGGCTATGCTCCCGGCATGAGCCACATCACCCCGTCCATCGACCGATCCCGTCCGATCCCTCCGGTCGAGCAGCCCGCCCGGCTCGCCGCGCTCGTGGCCGCCGTTCGCACCCGAACCGGCCTGGTGCCTCGCGTGGGTCTCGTCCTCGGCTCCGGCCTGGCCAGCCTCGCGGACGACCTCGAGGCGCCGGTTTCCATCCCGTTCGGCGAGCTGCCGGGCTGGCCGGTCGCCACGGCGCCGGGTCATGCCGGACGCCTCCTTCTCGGCCGCCTGGGCGGGGTCCCCGTCGCTACCCTGCAGGGCCGCTTCCACCTCTACGAGGGGAACGATGCCGGCCTCGTGGTGCAGCCCGTCCTGCTGTTCCGCGGGCTGGGCGCGGACGTTGTGATCCTGACCAACGCCGCCGGCGGGGTGAACCCGTCCTACGGTCCAGGGACGCTGATGGTGATCTCGGACCACCTGAACCTCACCGGCCGGACGCCGCTCATCGGCGCGAACGCCGATGAGCTCGGCCCGCGTTTCCCGGACATGACCGACGTCTGGAGCCCGCGCCTCCGCGAGCGCCTTCACGCGGCCGCTGCCGCCGAGGGCGTCCGGCTCGAGGAGGGGATCTACGCGGGGCTCGTCGGTCCCAGCTACGAGACCCCCGCCGAGATCCGGATGCTGCGGACGCTGGGCGCCGACGCAGTCGGCATGTCCACCGTGCTCGAGGCGGTCGCGGCGCGCTGGGCGGGGCTGGAGGTCTGCGGCGTGTCGCTGGTGACGAACGCCGGCGCGGGCTACAGCGGGCAGCCGCTTGTCCCACGAGGAGGTGCTCGAGGCGGGCGCCGAGGCGGGGCCGCGGCTTGCGCGCGTGCTGGGCCGCTTCATCGCGGGTATCGAAGCTGCCGGACGACGGGCCGCGCGACCGGCCGGTGACGCCCGCTCGGGGACGGTCCGGTCCCTGACTACCGGCCTCCGCCCGCGGCGTTCCGCGCCGCCCGGTCCAGGATCATGCCCAGGGCGAGGATCCCGAAGAAGACCGCGCAGAACAGGACGATCATGTGGTCGTATCCGGACCACGCGGTACCCGAGATCCCGGCGGCCCCGGTGATCGCCGCGGCGATGACGAAGGCGACGACGCCGATCGAGGTGACGGTCTTGCTGGGTCGTTTGCTCATGTGACGGGGAGATCCCTTCCGGCGGCCTTCGCCGCCTCGCGCTTCTGGGCCCACGCGGCGAGCACGGTGTCCTTGTGCGGACGGATCGGGCAGTGCTCGTCGCGATTGTTGAACTCGTCGCAGTATCCCAGCGGGACGCACTTTGGGGCAAGGAACGATCCCAGGAACGGCGACACGCCGAACACCTCGTGGCGGATCAGCTGGAACAGTCGCCGGATCTCCCACTGGGCCATGGTGCACAGGCGCAGGCCCGACATGTGGATGAGCGCCCGCAGGTTCGTCGTCATGACGAGGTTCGTGCGCGTGGCGTTGGGGAAGACGAACCGCGCGTCCTCGCCCGGAACGCCGGCCTCCAGCAGCTCGCCGTACAGGCCGAGCGCCCCGTCGACCTGCGCCTCGTATCGCGCCCGCAGGCCGGGGTCGCCCTCGGCGATCGTCGCCGGGAGCATCGTGGCGGCGCCCTTGAACCTCACGTACCGCTGGCTCTGCTGGTCGAAGGCGACGCCGGCACGGTGGCGGACGAGCTGGTGTGACAGCGTTCGCGAGACTCCCGACAGCGCGAACGTGAACACGATGTGCTCGATGGTCGAGCCGTGCCCCGATCTCGATGACGTTGGAGATCAGCCGCTGCATCGCTGCCGGCGCGACCTCACCGTCCACCGCGCGCCGGAAGATCTCCTGCGGGTCCAGCTCCGAGTAGCAGGTGCGACAGGCCGTGTACACCAGCGGCACGTAGAACCGCTCGACGATCTCCTTGTCGGGGAACAGGAGCGTGGCCCTCATCCCCAGCTCGTGGCGGCCCGGGTTGAGCGGGATCGCGGTCTTGCTGCGCTGGGGAGCGGGCGCGTCTGCCATGGCCGAAGTCTATGCGGCCCTAGGCGGCGGCGCGCGATTCCAGCACCCGGCGGTCGATCTCGCGGAACCACACCCAGTACAGCACGGTCGCGATCGTGTACAGGACGATGATCGTGACGAAGCTGACGGCGTAGCCGGCCTCGAACCCGAGCGAGGCCTGGAGGGACGCGTACCACAGCCCCCCGACGATCCATCCCACCTGCCACAGCAGGATCATCGCCGCGGACAGCGATGCCCGCTCGCCCTGCGAGACGCGCTCCATCGCGAACGCGTTGAAGATCGGGTTGCCGGCGTTCATGAGGGAGTTCCTCACTGCCATCGCGGCGATCACCATCCACAGGACCGGGGAGAACCCCAGCACCACCAGGAACGGGATGCTGGCCCCCTGGACCAGGACGACCGACGTGATCTGGCCGAACCGCCGGGCGAGCCGGGGCTGGTAGAGGATGGCGGCGAGGGTCCCGAGCGAGGTCAGCGCGAACACGGCGTTGAGCGAGGCGAGGTTCAGCCCGAACTTGGCCTGCACGAACAGGTTGAGGAACGGGATCACCTGCCCCGCCCCGATGGAGATGAGCAGCCCGGGGAACAGCAGCCTGGCGAACAGTCCCCGGTCGCGGATCGTGATCCCGAGCCAAGCCTTTGAGCGCCGGGGATCGGGCGGGAACGCGGCCGGCTCCCCGAGGCTCCGCAGCCGCTGTCGCAGCAGCGTCTTCGGCCGGTCGTCGGACAGGAGCGTCACGGTGGCCAGGCCCGCCGCCGTGAGCAGGGCCATGATCACCAGGATGATCCGGTAGGTGCCGGACCCGGCCGGGTCCATGCCGAGCGCCATCGCGATCAGCGCCGCGACCACGCCGCCCAGCACGGCCGCGACGATGTTGGTGAAGCTCTGGATCGCGAACTGCAGGGCGAACAGCTCGTTCCGGTGAGCCGCCTCTGGCGAGCCCCGAGGCGGGCCCGATCGCACCGATGGCGAGGACACATCCGGTGGGCGGTTGGCCCGGCGCGCGGAACCCGCAGGCCCGCCGCGGATCAGGCTCCTGCACGGCCCGATCGTACGCCGGGGCGCCCGGGCTCAGAGCGACGGTCAGGCCAGCCGGCGCGGGATCCGCTCCGACCACTCCCGGGCGAAGAACGGCGCGTCGTCCAGCCGCACGTCCAGGTCCACGCGGACGTCGAAGGCCGTCTCATCGGACGCGATCCCGCCGGTCGCGCGGATCTCCACGTCGAGGCCGGGGCCGGTCCAGCGGTAGGCGACCACGGTGTCCAGGCGCGCGTGCGCGGGGTCGGCGTCGGACGCGGTCAGGACCAGCCGTCTCCGAGCTGTACACGCGCGATCCGTCCTCGAGGATGCTCGCCCCGCCCTCGCCGATCGTCACCGTCACCGTGCCGCTGATCACGTCCTCCTCGATCCGCCAGATGGCCGGCTCGTCCTCGCTCCCGCCGACCTCGCGCAGGCCTGCCCCGGTCAGCTTGAACGCGGGCGGCTCGAGGGTGGTGACGGCCTCCGGAAGGACCGGGAGGAGGAGCCGGGACGGCGTGGCCCTCCCGTGGTGGACGCGCAGCGATGCCGGGCAGCGGCGAGGGCCAGAGCGCCGGCCAATAGCCGGTGAGGACGGTGAGGCGGATGCGGTGGCCGGGCGAGAACCGGTAGCCCGTGGCGCGCAGCGGGACCGTGACCTCCTCGATGCGTCCCGGTTCCAGCGGCTCCGGATCCGTGTCCGAGCGGCGGTGCGTGAGGTTGAGCACGCCCGTGGCCACGAGGGCCGAGACGCCCTCCGGGGACACCTCGGACAGGCGGACGACGCACGTCGCGACGGGCATCGTGGCGGACAGGTGGAGCACCGCCGTCGGGATGCCGATGATCTCGAGGGGCGCGGCCAGCGGCTCGCTCGTCCAGGTGGCGCCGCGGGCCTCGTCGGGCCGGAGGTCCCGGGCCAGCCCGTTCGGATGCCAGCCCGCGCCCCATGAGAGGGCGCCGGAGGTCCCTGCGGTCGCGCGATGGCGGATCGCACGCACCCCGCCGACTCCGGCGAGGGGTGTCGTCCAGCGTGCCGCTGCCGGCCGAGCCTCCGCCCAGGTGCAGCGCGACGGTCGTCGTCCCGGGAACGGGGAACGCGGCTGCCGCCCGCCAGCGGCCCGGCCACGCGGCGGGGAACGGCTCCGGCTCGGCCCACGCGTGCTCGAACCAGGTCAGGGCGGGCTCCCGCTCCCAGCCGTTGTCGATGTCCTTCAGGTACCGGTCGAAGAAGCGGACCATCTCGTGGAGCCAGTCCAGGTTCGGGCCCGGGTAGGCGTCGTCCGGGTAGGAGTGGACCCAGTTGCCGACCAGGGTCCGCCGAGGCGGCGTTGACGCATCGCTCCTGGATCCGGAACGCCGCGTCGACGTAGGTGTCGTTCCAGCCGGCCACCTGGAAGACGGCGCAGTCGAGCGCCTCGTAGTCCGGGGCGAGCGAGCCGCGACGCCAGTACGGGCCGTCGGCCTGCTCCCGGATCCACGCGAACAGCCACGGCGGGGTGTGCTCCAGGCGTTCGCGCCACTCGTCCCGCCAGCCGCGTCCGCGGAAGGCGGGGAGCGGCGGCATGGCGTTCATGCCCAGCTGGCTGATCGCGTACTGGCTCTTCTCGCTGGCAGTGACGCAGCCGCCGCGGATGTGGACGTCGTCCCGGTAGCGGTCATCGGTGGCGTACATGGGCAGGATGGCCCGCAGGTGGGGCGGGCGGAGCTTCGCGACCTGGATCGAGCTGAAGCCGCCCCAGCTGATGCCCCACATGCCGACGTTCCCGGTGCACCAGGGCTGCGTCGCAAGCCACTCGACGGCGTCGTACCCGTCTTGCGTCTCGGCCTCCGTGTACTCGTCCTCCGCGATCCCGGGAGAGCTCCCCGTGCCACGGACGTCCAGTCTGCAGAGGGCGAACCCGCGCGCCGCCAGCCACTCGCCGAGGGCGACATCCGCGTTCCGCCGCCAGTTGTCCTTGCCGTACGGGATCATCTCCAGGATGGCCGGGAAGCGCGCCGGACCCGCATCCGGGGCGCCCTCGGTGACCGCCACGACCGTGGCGTGCGAGGTCGTCGGCCGCCAACGGGAGCCACAGGTTGGCGCTCAGCTCCAGGCCGTCGCTGACGGGGATGCGGACGTCCCAGCGGACCTCGTGACCGTGGCGCGGCTGCGAGGCGGGTCGGAGGGTCTCGGCGGGATCCTGGTCGGACATACCGTCCAGTCTATCGGCGCCCGGCGGGGGTCCCCCGCGCGTCCCCGCTCCGGCGGCCCCGCGCGGGCGCTGCTCACTCGGGCCAGACGTTCAGGAGACCCTACGGCGCGCCGAGCGCGCCTCCGAAGAACGCCACCAGCCGCTGCTCGTACCCGGCCGGATCCACGTAGATCCCCTGCGTGTGCCCCGCGCCGGGCACGATCCAGGCGTCCGGCGTCTTCGCCCCCGCGGCCACGGCCTTGTCGTGGAGCGCGAGCGCCATGGTCGCGGGCAGCACGGCGTCGTCCGCGCCATGCACGAAGGCGATCGACCGGCCGGCATAGGCGGCCACCTGGTCGATGGGGTCGAACTTCGTGAGGTCGTCACCGGCGATGATCCGGGCCCACAGGATCGAGCCCGGAACGAGGACGCCCGTGATTCCCGATCCGTCCTTCATCTGGTCCTTGAGGAACAGCCGGATCCCCTCGTACATCTCCGTGGTCGAGGAGTCGGACCAGACCGCCGCCACTCCGGGCTCCTGGCCGCCGGCGACGATCGCGCTGACCGACCCGAACGAGAACCCGAGCAGGCCGATGCGCCCGGCCGGCACGCCCTGTGCCCGGACCCAGTCCCAGCCGCCCAGGACGTCCATGTACTCCTCGCTGCCGCCGGCGAACCGCGCGTCGTCGCCCTCGGAGTCGCCGTGGTCCCGGAGGTCCATCAGGAACACGGAGTAGCCGTTGCGGTGGAGCATCCCGGCGGCGAGCAGCACGCTCGCCTCCCGGCGGCACGACTGGACACCGTGCACCAGGACGACCGCGGGGGCGTCGGCCGACTCCGACGGGATCCACCACGCGGCCAGCTTGGCATTCGGGATCTGGGGGTCGCGCGACTGGAAGGTCACCTCCTGCGGAGCCGGCATCGGGTTTGCCGCGGGGAGCGCCTGGTCGAACCTGGACGGCACCGTGTAGGCGGTCGGGGTATTCGCCTGGTCGGCGGGCCAGCATGCGCGCGGCGCCTTGCCGACGCCGTCGTAGACCATGAACGACACCGCGCCGTAGCCCACGATGCCGACGACTGCGATCAGCGCCAGTCCTCCGAGGATCCAGCGCCGACGTCGGGAAGGATGCGATGCTGCCGTGCTCATGGTGTTCCGCTCCCTGCTCAGTCTCCGGGCGACCGGCGCGAGACCGCGCCGCCAAACCTCCTAACGCGCAACTCCGCCGATTTGCTACAACGCGCTACCTTCCGATCGTGAGCGAGACGAACGCCGAGCGTCAGGTCGTTGGTCCCTGGCGGCGCCGCAGCCGCCGGACCGCCTACGCCAACGCCTGGATCGAGGTCTTCCACGACGAGGTTGACCGCCCGGACGGCAGTCCCGGGATCTACGGCGTCGTCCATTTCCGGGCGCAGGCGGTGGGCGTGGTGGCCGTGGCCGACGACGGGCGGCTGCTGCTGGTGGGCCAGCACCGCTACCCCCTGGACGAGTACAGCTGGGAGATCCCGGAGGGCGGGGTCGAGGACGGCGAGATGCTGCTCGAGGGGGCGAAGCGGGAGCTCCGCGAAGAGACCGGCTACGAAGCGGTGGACTGGCGCCGGCTGTGCCGGATGACCGTCTCCAACTCCGTCACGGACGAGCGCGGCGCGATCTATCTCGCCACCGGCCTGCGACCCGGCCCTGCCGCCCCCGAGGCGACCGAGGACCTGGCCCTGCGCTGGGCGACGCTCGCCGAGGTGATCGCGGAGATCGACGCAGGCGAGATCCACGACGTGATCACCCTCGCGGGCGTGGGCCGGTACGCACTGGAGGCGATGGGCCGACGATGACCGACGAGACGGCCGGCGGAAGCACGGCCGAGCCGAGCCCGGTGGGAAAGAGCCCGGCCGGCGACCAGGCGCGCCCGGCTGAACCCGGCCCAGCCGACAGCGAGCGCCCGGCGGAGCCCCGCCCGGCCGAGCCGAACCCGGCGGCGTTTCATCTCGGCCCTGCTCACACCATCGTCTACGGCAACCCGGCGTTCGTGGTCAGGTACGGCAGGGAGGTCCTCGGCCAGCCTGCCCGCGAGGCGATGGTCGACCTGCCGCGCGCCGCCTTCGAGCTGATGGACTTGGTCTTCCGCGAGGGACGACCGCTGGCCCTGCGGATCGTCGTGGCCGGCGCGGAGCGGCGGCTCCTCGTGGTCCCGCGCAAGGAGCTCGGCACGGACGAGACCTACGGCGTCGCCACGTACCTGCGCCCGCCCCTGCCCCGCCGCTGACCGTTCGCGGACCCGCTGCCACCCCCTCCCTGGTCGAAGGCGTCACGCTGCCGGTGGCGGGCCGTTTCGGCCCTCGGGCTGTACCCGATGATAGTTGCGGTGGGACCCCCGGCTGTGCAACCGTTCGGCTGCATGCAGCGCCGGGTTCGGCGTGGCCGGTTGTCCGGGGAGCAGCGACGACCGGGCGAGGACACGAGGAGGAGATCGAGATGCGCCTGTCCACGGGCGTCAAGGGTGCGCGGCCGGTTGCCGCGCTGCTGCTGGCGGCGTCGCTGCTGCTCCCGGCTGCGGGTCCCGTGGCGGCGGCCGACCCGGTCGTCCTGACGGTCGGGACGACGCAGGACCTCGATTCGACGAACCCGTTCAACACCGCCCTGGTCTCCGGGTACGAGGCGTTCCAGCTGACCTACGACCTGCTGACCAACTTCAACGAGGACGCGAGCCCCGGGCCCGGGTTCGCGGACACCTGGGTCCGCTCCCCGGACAGGGTCACCTACCACATCCGGGACGGCATGAAGTGGTCCGACGGCACGCCCGCGACGTCGAAGGACGTCTGCTACTCGTGGGGCCTGGCCATGGCCGCCATCGCGGACGACAAGAACGTCGGCCTCGGGTACCTCGACCCGAACGTCAAGGACGCCGGGGTCACGAAGATCGCGTGCCCGGACGACAGCACGTTCATCGCCTACACCACGGACCAGTCCGACCGGGTCTTCCAGGTGTATGTGCCGATCCTGCCGGAGCACGTCTACGGCCAGGTCGACTACAAGAAGATGGCGGACGAGAAGTTCGACGCGCCGCTCGTGGGGACGGGTCCCTACACCTTCGCCGAGTGGAAGACCGGCCAGTTCGCGCGGTTCGTGCGGAACCCCAACTACTGGGGCCAGCAGGGCTTCGAGGACCAGGTCGTCATCCGGTTCTTCCCCGACAACGCCGACGCCATGTTCCAGGCCCTCAAGAACGGCGAGCTGGATTACGCGCACAACGTGAACCCCGACCAGTTCAAGCAGCTGCAGGCGAACCCGCTGTACAAGACCGTCGCCGGCAAGGCGAACGGCTGGACGCAGCTCGCCTTCAACACCTACGGGACCGGCACCGGCAAGACCATCCCCAACGGCGGGCCGTCCACCAAGGCCCTGCTCGATCCGGCGTTCCGGGACGCGCTCGGCTACGCCATCGACAAGCCGACGCTCGTGGCCCGCGTCCTGGGCGGCTTCGGCGACGTGGGCACGACCATCGTGCCGCCGGTGCTCTCGGAGTGGCACGTCGAGCCGGACCAGCCCCGGACCTTCGACATCGAGCTCGCCAAGTCGAAGCTCGACGCGGCCGGCTACAAGCTCGACGCGAACGGCAGCCGGCTCGACAAGGAAGGCAAGCCGATCAAGCTCCGGCTGTACGCGCCCGACTCGGAGGCCTCATACGCCAAGTCGGCGGAGTTCGTCAAGGACTGGTACGGCCAGCTGGGGATCGTGGTCTCGACCCAGGTCCTCACCGGCGCCGCGCTCGGCGAGCTGATCCTCCCGCCCGAGGCCGGCGGCACGGCCAAGTACGACATCGAGCTGTGGGGCTGGGGGGGCAACCCGGATCCCAACGCCCTGCTCCAGATCTTCCGCTGCGACGCCATCGGCGGGACGTCGGACAGCCAGTACTGCAACCCCGAGTACGACAAGCTGTACGACCAGCAGCTCAAGGAGGCCGGTGCCCAGCGGAAGGCGACGCTGGCCCAGATGCAGAACCTCATCTACAACGAGGCGCCGTACGACATCCTCTACTACGACGCGAACCTCGACGTCTACCGCACGGATCGCTTCGCCGGTTGGGAGAACATGCCGGCCAGCGGCACCCCGCTGTTCACGTACGGCGACCTGAACTACACGCTGCTCACCGACGCGACGATCGCACCGAGCCCCTCGCCGTCCGAGGCGAGTGGGACCCCGGCGGCTTCAGCGGCCACGAGCACCGGGACACCGGCCGGCAGCGCGGCAGCCGCGACACCGGTGCCGGCGCCCAGCGCGGATCCCGGCAGCACCTCCGGGGGAGGGTCTAGCGGCCTGCTGCTCGGCGGGCTCGTGCTCGTGGTCGTCATCGTGGTCGTCGGGTGGCCTGATCGTCAGCCGCCGCCGGCGGACCACCGCGTCAGGCGAGGACGAGTAGCGCCACGTGATCCGGGACAGGCACCGGGGGTCGGGGGCGGCGGTCCGCGTCGCTCCCGCTCCACCGGCCCGTTGAGCCGCCACCCGTGAACGCCAACTACCTGGCGCGAAAGCTGGCCCAGGCGTTCGTGACGATCGTGGCGATCCTGATCCTCAACTTCCTGATGTTCCGGATGATGCCGGGATCGCCCGACCGTGTCCTCAAGAACCCCAACCTCACCCCGGAGATGATCGCGGCCACCCGTGCCCGGTGGGGCCTCGACAAGCCGCTCATCCCCGACCAGCTCGTCGCGTACGTGAAGGCGACCGTGACGGGCGACCTCGGCTACTCGATCTTCTACCGGGGACAACCGGTGACCGACGTGCTGGGGGCGTCCGTCGGGCCGACGATCCTCCTGGTCGGCCTGGGGGAGGTGTTCGCCATCTTCGGCGGCCTCGCCATCGGCGCCTACGCCGGCTGGCGCCGGGGCGGGAAGACGGACTCGATCGGCACCGGCGCCAGCCTGATCCTGTACTCGATGCCGTACTTCGTGATCGGCATGCCCCTGGTCGTCATCTTCGCCGCCGGGCTCGGCTGGTTCCCGACCTCCGGGATGACCACGCCCGGAATGGGTGACGCGCCGCTGCTCAACCAGGCCTGGGACCTGGGCCGGCACCTGGTCCTGCCGCTCCTGGCGGTGACCCTCGGGCTGCTCGGCGGCTACTCGATCCTCATGCGGTCGTCGATCATCGACACGCGCACCGAGGACTACATCACGACGGCCCGGGCCAAGGGGCTCAAGGACAGCTTCGTCCTCCGCCACCACGCGTTCCCCAACGCCCTGCTCCCGATGGTGACGCTGATCGCGATCAACCTCGGCTACGTGGTCGCCGGCGCGATCACCGCCGAGATCGTGTTCAACTGGCCGGGCCTGGGCACCCTCACGATCCACGCGCTCAGCGCCCGTGACTACCCGGTGCTCCAGGGCATCTTCCTGCTGGTAGCGGTGTCGGTCGTCATCGCGAACCTGATCGCCGACATCGTCTATGGGTTCCTCGACCCGCGGGTCCGCGCGTGACACCGGTGACGGCGCCGCCCGCAGCCACCACGCCGATCGAACGACCGCGGCGGCAGGCAGGCCGTGCGCGCGCCTTCGCCGGTCGTTTCCTGTCCCGGAGCGACGGCCGCTACGGCCTGCTCATCCTCGTCTTCTTCGCCGTCCTCGCCCTGTTTCCCGACCTGTTCGTCGGCAAGCTCGAGACCGCGACGACGGCGACCGGCCAGTCCCTGCAGCCGCCGGGCGGCGGCTACCTGTTCGGCACCGACGAGCTCGGCCGCGACGTGCTGAACCTGACGATCCACGGAGCCCGGATCTCGATGGCGATCGGGCTGATGGCGACGGTGATCACCGTCCTCCTCGGTGCCCTGGTGGGGATCGTCGCGGGGTACGTCGGCGGCAAGACCGACACGATCCTGATGCGGATCTCGGACTTCTTCCTCGTGCTGCCGACGATCGTCCTCGCGATCATCCTGGCACCCGTCATCCTGGACATCGTAGGGGCGGACGCCGAGCTGTTCGGGATCCGCGCGACGATGATCGTGATCGTCGTCGTCATCGGGCTCACGAGCTGGGCGACGACGGCCCGGGTCATCCGCTCCCAGGTGCTCTCGATCAAGATGCGCATGTTCGTGGACCGGGCGCGGGTGGTCGGCTCGGGGCCGGGGCGGATCATGCGCCGCCATGTGCTGCCCAACGTGATCAACCTGATCGTGGCCCAGGCCGTGCTGACGTTCGCGATCGCGGTGTTCACCGAGACGACGCTCGCGTTCATCGGCCTCGGCGACCCGTTCGCGCCGTCTTGGGGCCAGATCCTGAACTCGGCGCAGGGCGCCGGCGCCCCCGGCCTCGGTGCGTGGTGGTACATCGCGCCGCCGGCGATCTGCGTCGTCCTCGTCGTGCTCGCCTTCACGCTGGTGGGCAATGCGCTGGACGACATCCTCAACCCGCGATCGGGAGCACGGCGATGACGGTCGACCTCGCGATCCGCGGCCGGCGCCAGTGGCCGCTGCCGAAGCAGGCCGATCCGACGGCCCCGCTCCTGCGGGTCGAGGATCTCGCGGTCCGGTTCCGGATGCCCAACGGGAGCGTCAAGGCCGTGGACGGCGTGAGCTTCGGGCTGGACGACGGCGAGGCTCTCGGGATCGCCGGCGAGTCCGGGTGCGGCAAGACCACGACGGCGCTGTCCCTGGTGAAGCTGCTGCCCGCCAACGGGTACGTCAAGGCGGGCAGGGTCGAGCTGTTCGGGATCGACCTCGTGCCCAAGACCGAGGTCGCAGATCGCGCGCTACCGGTGGCGCGAGATCTCGATCGTGTTCCAGGGCGCGATGAACGCGCTCAACCCGGTGCAGCGGATCGGCGACCAGATCGCGGAGCCGATCGAGATCCGGCTGGGCCAGCCTCGCGAGTCGTCGCGCAAGCGGGCCGGGGAGCTGCTCGAGCTGGTGGGGATCCCGAGCCAGCGGGCCGCCTCGTACCCGCACGAGCTGTCGGGCGGGATGCGCCAGCGGGCGATGATCGCGATGGCGCTCGCGTGCGATCCGGCGATCGTCATCGGAGACGAGCCGACCACCGCCCTGGACGTGATGGTCCAGGCGCAGATCCTCCAGCTCCTCGAGCGTCTCCGGCGGGACCTCGGGCTGTCCCTGATCCTGATCACCCACGACCTGTCGGTGATCGCCGAGACGTGTGACCGGGTCATGATCATGTACGCGGGCCGGGTCGCCGAGGAGGGGCAGGTCCGGCGGGTCTTCTCGGCGCCGCGCCACCCCTACACGCAGAAGCTGCTGTCGTCGTTCCCGAACGTGCGAACCGACCGGCGGACGCTCGAGGTCATCCCGGGCATGCCGCCCGGACCTTCGCAACCCGCCGCCCGGCTGCCGGTTCGCGCCCCGCTGCCCATCCGCCATGCCGGTCTGCTCCGAGGTCGTGCCGCCGGAGGTCCGGTTCGCCGACGGCGTCCGGGTTGCCTGCCACCTCTACCCGACCTCGGACGCGACGCCGGTCCCGGCCGGAACGCGACCCGCCACCGCGACCCCGGCCGCGGCAGCTGCCGCGACCGGCCGCGACAGCTGCCGCGACGCCGGCCGGCGCGAGCGCCGCCAGCGCAGCCCGCCAGCCGTCGGGCCCGTCACGTGACCGGGATCCCCGGGTCCGAGTCGCCGCCGCCGGCCACCGGCCGCGAGCTGCTGCGCCTCGACAACCTCCAGGTCCACTTCCCGATCCGCGGGCGGCGTGACCGACATGATCACGCGCCGCGTGCGCGGCTACGTCCGCGCCGTGGACGGGATCGACCTGACGATCAACCAGGGCGAGATCCTGGGCCTCGTCGGCGAGTCCGGCTCGGGCAAGACGACCACCGGACGCGTCGTGGTCAAGCTCACCCGCCAGACCGGTGGACGGGTCGTGTTCGACGGCGAGGACGTCTCGGACGCTGTGGGGCACGGGGAAGCTCCGGGCCTACCGGCGGCGCGTCCAGCTGATCTTCCAGGACCCGTACGAGACGCTCAACCCGAAGCACACGATCGGCGAGTTCGTGCGGGAGCCGCTCGAGGTCAACGGGATCGGGACGTCGCGCCAGGACCGCGAGGAGCGGATCCTCGCTGCGCTCGAGACGGCCGGGCTCCGCCCCGCCGCGGATTTCGCGGCGCGCTTCCCGCACGAGCTGTCCGGCGGCCAGCGGCAGCGCGTCGTCATCGCCGGCGCGCTCGTCATGGACCCGGACCTGGTCGTCGCCGACGAGCCGGTCTCGATGCTGGACGTCTCGATCCGCACCGAGCTGCTCCGCCTGATGCTCGACCTGCGCCGTGAGCGGGGCCTGACCTACCTGTTCATCACCCATGACCTGTCGGTCGCCTGGGTCCTGGCCGACCGGATCGCGGTCATGTACCTCGGCAGGATCATGGAGATCGGTCCGGCCGAGCGGGTGATCCGGTCGCCGCGGAACCCGTACACGCAGGCGCTGGTGTCGGTCTCGCCTTCACCGGACCCGTCCGGAGCCCGGCGAGCGCGCGGCGCGCACGATCCTCGTCGGCGAGACGCCCGACGCCGCGCACGTGCCGCCCGGCTGCCGGTTCAACCCGCGCTGCCCGATGGCGTTCGACCGCTGCCGCGTCGACGAGCCGCCGCTGTTCGACGTGGGCGGTGGCCAGCAGGCGGCGTGCTGGCTGGCCGAAGGCGGATCGTTCGAGACGGGCGGCCCGGCCCGGGTGCCCGCGGCCGCGGCCGGAGCCTGAGCCCGCGACGCCAGGCCGCACTGCGGGGGCGTCGGGTCGTGCAGGCCGGCCTGTCACGTTTCGGCGCGAATGCCCGGTCGCCCCCAGAATGGCCGCATGCCCGACACCGCCATCGAGACGCACGCCCTGCGCAAGACGTATGGCGGAACGGTCGCCCTCGATGGGCTGGACCTGCGCGTGGAGCGAGGCGAGGTGTTCGGCCTCCTGGGGCCGAACGGGGCCGGCAAGACCACCGCGGTGAAGCTCCTGCTCGGCCTGGCGCGCCCCAGCGGCGGCGACGGGGTGGTGCTCGGGAGGCCGCTCGGCGACCGCGAGGTCCGGCGCCGGATCGGCTACCTGCCCGAGCTGTTCCGCTACCAGGCGTGGCTCACGGCTCGCGAGGTCCTCGAGCTCCACGCGACGCTCGCCGGGCTCCAGCATGCGGGGCGGGACGCCGAGATCCGCCGGGTCCTGGACCTCGCCGGCATCGCGTCGCGGGCTCGGGACCGTACCGGCGGCTTCTCCAAGGGGATGCAGCAGCGCCTCGGGCTGGCGGTGGCCCTGCTCGGCGACCCGGAGCTGGTGGTGCTGGACGAGCCCACGTCCGCGCTCGATCCGGTCGGGAGGGACGACGTGCGCACGATCATCCGTGACGCCCGGGCGCGGGGCAGCACGATCGTGCTCAACTCGCACCTGCTGGGCGAGGTCGAGCGGGTCTGCGACCACCTGGCGGTGGTCCACCGGGGTCGCGTGGTGGCCGCCGGCACCCTGGGCGACCTCCTCGGCGAGCCGGCCGTCCGGCTGCGGGTCACGGACCTTCCCGAGGAGCGCGGGTGGCTGGCGTCGTTCGGCCGTCTCGACGTCGACGCAGACGGCTGGCTGGCGATCCGCCCCCTGGACGCCGCCCGCGTGCCGGACGTCGTCGAGGCGATCGTCGCCCACGGCGGACGCGTGCACGCCGTGGATCCGGGGCGCCGGTCGCTCGAGGACGTGTTCCTCGGCCTCGTGCGGGACGCCCCATGACGCCGCGTCTCGTCCTCGCCATCGCCTCCCTCACGATCCGGGAGACCGCGCGTCGCCGGATCCTGTGGGTGATGCTCGGCCTGTCCGTGGTGAGCGTGGTCCTGGTCGGCTGGGGCGTGGATCGCCTCGTGACCTTCTCGCGCAACGAGTCGCTGAACGAGATCGAGATCCGGATCGGCGTCAGCCAGGTCCTGATCATGATCGCGTTCATGTTCAGCTTCGTCCTGGCGATGTCGGCTGCGTTCCTCGGCGCACCGGCGATCGCGTCGGATGTCGAGACGGGCACCGTGCACGCGATGCTGGCCAGGCCCCTCCGCCGGGCGGACCTGTTCCTGGGCCGCTGGCTGGGCCTGGCGGTCGTGATGGTCGCCTACGCGGCCCTGTCGGGCTCGCTCGCGATCGCGGTCGTCCGCCTGGTCAGCGGGCACGTGCCCCCGCAGCCGGCTGTTGCCGTCGCGTTCCTTGCCTTCGAGTCGGTGACCGTGCTCACGGTGGCGCTCACGCTCGGCACCCGGCTGCCGTCGATCGCCGCCGGGGCCGTGACGGTCGTGCTGTTCGGGCTCGGCTGGTTCGCTGGCGTGCTGGGCAACGTCGCGGTGGCCTTCGGGGCGGCGCCCCTGGCCGGGGTCGGAGATGCGGCCCGGATCCTGCTGCCCAGCGACGGCCTGTGGCGGGGCGTGATCTACGGGCTGGAGCCGCCCGTCGTGCTGTTCGCGGCCGCGGGCCGCAACGCGACCGCCATGCAGGCCAACCCGTTCTTCGCCAGCGCGCCGCCGCCGCTCGCGTTCATCGCCTGGAGCGCCGCCTGGGTGCTGCTCGTCCTGGGCACCGGCATCGCGCTGTTCCGCCGGCGGGAGCTCTGACGGTATCCGACGGCGCCCTGACGGCCCGGAAGGGCCCGTGCGCCGCGAGGGGGTGCTGCGAGCCCGGCTGACTACGGGAGCGGACGGGCGTCGAACAGGTTGCTGCGGAGCGGCAGCGTGCCCGCCGGGCGGGCCGCGTTGTAGACGGTCCGGAAGACGTCGGCCGAGACGGTCTTCGTCGCCGTCGACCCGTAGATGACGACCCGGTACAGCCGCCCGGATACGCCCCGTCGCGTGAGGTCGAGGCGCAGCACGTCGCCGACGTTCGTCCGGCTGTCGGTGCGGAGCATCGCGGACAGCTGGGCCCGCGTCAGCGGGCTGGTGGACCAGGAGTAGTAGGGGGCGGCGGCGTCCCAGGCCGTGCCATTCGGCGCCCGGTCGTCGATGCCACGCAGGTAGCCCAGCTTCCCCGACGTGATCGCGCCGGAGGACCCGACGAAGGCGTACTCGTTGTTCTCCGTGGCCCCGCCGCCGGTCGAATGGAAGAACGCGTTCACCACGCTCCCGCCGCTGAGCAGGATCGCGCCGGGTGCCGCGGCGATGATCGCGTTCGTGGCCGCCTTCTCCGCCTTGAGGCCCTGGTAGACCTGGGAGCGCGTGTCGTCGTAGAGATCCCACGTGCCGGTGGTGGGGTGGAGTCGCTTGACCGCGTAGCTCCGGGCCGCGACCGCCTGCGCGCGCAGCGCCTCGACCGGCCAGGTCGCCGGCATCTCGACCGGCACCACGCCCTGCAGGTAGGCGTCCAGGGCGATGGTGTTGACGACGTTCATCGAGCTCGTGCCGAGGCGCAGCTGGATCGTGCCGCGGTAGATGTCGTAGCTCGAGGGCTTGGAGAACACCTGGATCCGCCCGGTCGCGGCCACCGGCCGGACCGTGACGACGCCCGACACGGTCGCCGAGTACAGGACGGTCTTGCCGTCGGCGGCGGTCACGCTGACCCGCCAGGTGGTCTTGGCCACTCCGGCGACGGTCGCGCTCGTCCGCCACGCCCGGAGCACGGCGTCCGCCGGGAAGGTCTTGAGGGTGCCCGCGATCTCCCAGGTGCCGCTCCGTCCGTAGACGACGAGCGGCGCGGCCGAGGTCGCCGGGAAGCCGGCCATCAGGAGCACGCGGACCGTCCGGGTCGGGCTCGTCGTGGACAGCGTGCTGCCCTTGAAGTAGGCCTTGAGGATCTGCCCGGCGGTCTGGCCGGCCAGGGCCCGCCCCCGAGCCCCGTACTGGCTGAGCCCCACGCCGTGCCCGTTGCCGCGCCCGTAGAACCGGACCGTGGACCCGAGGGTCGTGATCGCGGTGGGCCAGGGCGGGGTCGGCGCCGGCGTCGGGGCGACCGTGGGGGACGGCGACGGAGTCGGGCGACGGGGTCGGCGACGGGGTGGGGTCGGCGATGGGGTGGGGGACGGCGACGTGGACGGGGCCATCGCGGGGTCGCCACCGACGGGGTCGGGTCCGCCGCGAGCGCGCCGCCCGGCGCGGGCACCAGGAAGACCGCGCCGGCAGCCAGGACCGCGGCCGCACACACGCCGGCGGCCAGCCGCAGGCGGCGGCGGTCCCGGTGGGGCGCTGGGCGCGCGGATCGGGCGATGGACATGCTCGCAGTCTGGAGGTGCCGCGGGGCACCGGCCATGGCTCTTCCGGACCAGACGCGGCCGGACTCGGTACCAGCATGCCACCACGCGGTGTACCGTCGCACCGGTGTTGCGCATCTTCCTCGCCCACGGTGCATCGGGCACGGCGGCGTCCATGGCCCCCTGGGTGGACGCGCTTCGCGCCCGCGGTGTCGAGGCGTTCGCCCTCGACCTGCCGCGGCGCAAGGCAGAGGATGCGGTCGCCGCGCTCGAGGCCCAGGTGCCCGACGGACCGGGCGTGGTCGTCGGCGGCCAGTCCTACGGTGGGCGGGTCGCGTCGCTGGCCGTCGCCGGCGCGGGCACGTCCGCGGCGGTTGGAGCCGCCCCGCGCCGCTACGCCGGCCTCGTCTGCCTCAGCTACCCGCTGCACCGCCCCGGGGCGCCGGAGACCGCCGCCGCCCGCACCGCCCACTGGCCCGCGATCACGGTGCCGGCGCTGCTGCTGTCCGGCGACCTCGGACCCGTTTGCGCGCATGGACCTGCTCGAGGCAGCCATGCCGTCGCTCGGGCACGGGCGCCTGGTGACCTACCCGCGCCTCGGCCACTCGCTCAGGCCGGTCCTGGACGACGTGGTCGACAGGGTGGTGGCGTTCCTGGCGGAGCTGGACAAGGGGCGAGGCTCCCCTGGCCGCTCGACCGGAACACCCGGCGCCCGGTGAGCGGCCGATGAGCCGGTGCGATTAGGATCCGCTGCATGAACGAGCTGCCCGACGGCCTCCCGGACGCCCGCCGCCGATGCCGCTGGGGCGATGGACCGGACCCGGAGTACCGCGCCTACCACGACCTCGAGTGGGGCGTCCCGGTCCGCGACGAACGCCTCCTGTTCGAGCTGCTGGTCCTCGAGGGCGCCCAGGCGGGATTGTCCTGGTCCACCATCCTGCGCCGGCGCCAGGGCTACCGGCGCGCCTTCGGCGGGTTCGAACCGGCGATCGTCGCCGCCTACGGCGAGGAGGACGCGGCCCGGCTCCTGGCCGATCCCGGGATCGTCCGCAACCGGGCGAAGATCGCGGCGGCGATCGGCAACGCGCGGGCGACGATGGCGCTCCACCGGGCCGGCACGACGCTCGTGGACCACCTTTGGTCGTTCGTGGACGGGACCCCGACCGTCAACCGGTTCGCGTCGCTCGAGGAGATCCCGTCCCGGACGGACGCCTCGGGGGCCATGAGCAGGGACCTTGCGAGGCGTGGCTTCACGTTCGTGGGGCCCACGATCTGCTACGCGCTTATGCAGTCGGCGGGCCTGGTGAACGACCATGAGACCTCCTGCTTCCGCTGGTCCGAGGTGCAGGCGGGCGAGGTGCCGAGGGCTGGCTGACGGACGGCCGTCCGGCCCGGCATCCCGCCTGGCGGCCGTGAGGAGGCCCGCCGGTCCGGCGTAGGATGTGGCCATCCCCGGAGGAGATCCGATGACCACGCCCGATCCGGCCGAGCCCCCGCCCGACGACTCGCCGACCGCCCGCGTCGCCGTGCCGCCATTGCCGCCGGCCCCGCCCTCGGCCGAGACGGCGCCCCCTCCGGGCATCGCCCCGTGGGATGCGCCTGGTCCGGTCCCGCCTGGTCCGGTCCCGCCCTCCGGCGCCTGGGGTGCGACGCCGGTCCCCGGATCGACCCCGGTCCCCGGATCGACCCCGGTCCCCGGTGCCACGCCTGCCGCCGGTGGGATCCAGGCCCCCGGCGCGGCTCTCGCCGGCCAGCAGTCCGGCGGCGAGCCGTCCTCCGGGGCCGCGCTCTCCGGCCAGACCCCCGCGGCGGCGTCCTCCGGCGCCGGGCCCTCTGTCCACGACACGACGCCGCCGCGGCCGGGCGGCGGCCGTCCCCCTGCGGCTCCGCCGGCCCAGACGCCGCCCGGGCTCGTTGCGGGCATCGTGCTGGTGGTCATCGGGCTGGCGTTCCTGCTGATCCGCGTGGCGGACATGACGATGGGCTCCACCTCCTGGCCGCTCTGGCTCGTCGTCCCGGGCATCGCGATGCTCGCGGGCTCGTTCGCCATCCCGCCCCGCGGCGGCCTCGGCCTCGCCGTGCCCGGCACGATGCTTGCCATCGTCGGCGGCATCCTCTGGGTCCAGGAGACCTACGGCGTGTATGCGACGTGGGCCTATGCGTGGGCCCTTGTCGCCCCGACCGGCCCGGGCCTGGCCATGCTCCTCTACGGCCTGGTCCGCGGCGACCACGAGCTGGCGGCGGACGGCTTCCGCACCTTCCTGGTCGGCATCGGCCTGTTCCTCGGGTTCGCCTTCTTCTTCGAGGGCGTGATCGGGATCTCGGGCCACAGATTGCGAACGCGGACGAGGTGCTGCCCTACGTCGTGATTGCGTTCGGCGTGCTGCTGGTGGTCGCCTCGCTGTTCGGCGGCGGGCGTGACCGCGGGGACCGGCGGGATCCGCGCGGCACCTGACCCATTGCCCGGGCCCGACCTCCGGCCGGGTCGCCCGCCCCGGGGCCTGACGGCTACGAGATCTCGAGGAGCCCGTACCTGATCTCGCCGCCCGGGGTCACGATCGTCACGGCATCGCCCACGCGCCGGCCCATCAGCGCGGCGCCGACGGGCGAGATGCTCGAGATCCGGCCCTCGCGCGAGTTCGCCTCGGCGGAGCTGACGACCTGGATGACCGCCTCTTCACCGTCCACCTCGACCCGGACGCGCGACCCGATCCCGACCACCGCGCCGCGTTCCGTGGGCGCGACCACGACCGCGATCTTGAGCTTCGCCTCCAGCGCCGTGATGCGCCCTTCGAGGAAGCCCTGCTCCTCGCGCGCGGCGTGGTACTCGGCGTTCTCCTTGAGGTCCCCGTGCTCGCGCGCCGTCGCGATGCGCCGGATCACGCCCGGCCGCTGGGCCAGCAGCTCCGCCAGCTCCGCCTGGATCCGGTCCATGCCCTCGGGCGAGAGGATGATCGGCTCGTGCACCTTGCGCGGCGACCCCTGGGCCGCATAGGCGGCGGCCGATGCGATGCGCCCCGTTCCCCGGCCGGGCGCCGGCCGGCGTCCCCGCCTGGCCTCGTCGCGCGCCCCGTCGGCCTCGGCCGGAGGCAGGTCCACGATCACCGTCACGGGCGGCGGCTCCGCGGCCTTGACCTCGGGGAGGAGCGGGTTGGTGATGCCCGCCTCCTTGCGCGCGCCGGAGACCGCGCGGAGCACGGCCCACGGGAGAACCGGGTCCGGGGCATACAGGGCCGCCCGCTCGGCGGCGGGAACGCCGGCGGCGAAGGCATCGAGGAGGGCGTCCTCGTACTCCTCGGACGCGTCGGTCGCGGCCCACCAGACCCGCAGGTCCCCGAGGTTCCGGAGGAAGTGGAGCCAGAGCCCGGACCAGGCGGGCTTCCGGTCGCCCGGAACCGTCTTCGCGAGCCCCGCGAGGCGCCCCGACACGGAGCCGGCCGAGGAGCCGATGAACACGATCGGCTGCGACGGCAGCCAGAACCGGTTCATTCGCAGCTGGAGGTCCTTCGACACCGGACGGGTGCCGTCCAGGCGGAGATCCGGCACGCGCTCCAGCCACTTGCCGATCAGCGAGAGATCCAGCGGGGCGGACGGAACCGGGGCCTGGAGCTCCACCACGAAGACGCCCGGCCCCTGGTGCCGGACCTGGCGGCCCCACTGGACGGGACCGTCGGCCATGAGGCCGACCTCGCGGAGGAGGGCGGAGGCGCTGCGGTTGTCGGGCATCAGGTGGATTCACACGCTCGTGGCGGGGGGAGACCGGCCCGGCGTGGCGACGGCCGGCGCGGACCATGGGGCGTATCGTCTCACCATCATGCCGAACCCAACGCAGGAGCGCGAACCGGGCGCTGCCGAGGCGTCCGTCGCGCGTCGCCCCTGGCGCCGCCCCGCGGCCGTCGCCGGCCTGGTGGCCGGCGTCGCGCTGGCCGCCGTCCTGGTCGTGCGGCACGGTCACGGGTGGCCTGTTCGGCCAGCCGATCGCCGCCGTCACCCCCACCTCGTCGCCGGCAGCGGCCGTCTCCCCCGCCGGGAGCCCCTCGCCGGCAGCGATCGCATCGAACGGTCCGACCGTCCCGCCCAGCGTCACGCCGCTGCCGTCGCAGTCGACGTCGCAGTCGCCGTCGGTGTCACTCCAGCCCGCGACAGCGTCGCCCTCCACATCGGCCCCGGCCTCGGCCGGGCCGATGCCCTCGGGATCCACACCGGCCTCGCCCGGGCCGTCGCCCTCCGCGTCGATCCCGGCCTCGCCCGCCCCCGGATCCACGGCGGTCACGCCGGCCCTGGCGGCACGGCTCGATGCGCGCCTGCAGGCGTTCCTCAAGCGCTCGGGGATCCCGGGGATCTCGGCCGCGATCGTGTGGGACGACGGGCGACGCTGGTCCGGTGCCGTGGGCAGCGCGGATCTCGCCAGCCGACCGGGCGATGACCCCGGATACCGCGTTCGCCCTCGCCTCGGTGTCCAAGACGTTCACGGCCGCGGTCGTCCTCCAGCTGGTGGGCGAGGGAAGGCTCGCGCTCGACCAGCCGGTGGCGCCCCTCCTGCCGGCTTTCCGGCTGGACCGTCGGATCACCGTCCGCATGCTGCTCGACCACACGAGCGGCCTGCCGGACTTCTTCCTCAACGCGAGGATCGACAAGCCGCTCCAGGCACGGCCCGGCGCCGCCTGGACGGCGCTCCAGGCGTGGCGCTACGTGCCCGCGAAGCGCCCCGTCCCCGGCACCACGTGGCGCTACTCGAACAGCAACTACATGCTCCTCGGGGAGCTGGTGAAGGTCGTGACCGGCCATCCGCTGGCCACCGAGGTGCGGACGCGCCTCCTCGACCCGTTGGGGCTCTCCGCCTCCTGGTTCCAGGTGGCCGAGCAGCCGCGCGCCGCCGGCGCCACCGGGTACAAGCAGGTGACCAGGGCGGGCGGCGGGTACCGCTACGTGCGGGTCGCCCCGGCGAGCGACGTCATGCCCTTCCGATCCGTGGTCACGGCCGCCGGCGGGGCCGGATCGATCGCGGCCACGGCCCTGGATGCGGCCCTCTGGATGCGGGCGTTCGCGGGGGGCGACGTGCTGTCGCCGGACGTGCAGGCTGCGATGCTCGGCGACGTGGCGGCGACGAAGGCCCTCGGCGCGAGCATCCCGTACGGTCTCGGCATCCAGGCGATCGCGCTGGACGGGCGCCGGGCTCTCGGGCACTCTGGCCGGTATCTCGGGTTCAGGAACGTCGTGCGGTACGTCCCGGGGGCGGGGGTGACGATCGCCGTGCTGACGAACCAGGGAACCTACGACCCGGCCAAGATCGCGACGTCGCTGCTGCGTGTCGTCGCCCCGAAGCCGACGCCCGCGCCGTCCTCGCCCGAGCCGTGATCCCGACCGTCGGTCGGGGCGGGCTCACCGGCTGAGCCGGGCGGCGCCGAGCCTGCTGACGATCGACGCGCGGCCTGCTCACGATGGCGCCGACCCGGGAACCGCGGCGCCGGCCTGCTGACGATCGCGCCGGCCTGCTGACGATGGCGCCGACCCGGAACCGCGGCGCCGGCCGTGACGATGGCGGCGGCCTGGCAAGCGCGGCGCCGGGCTAGTAGCGGCGCCGGCCGCCCCCACCCGCGCCACCAGCGCCGGCCGCGCGTCCCCGACCGCCCCCGGTCGACGACCCGCCGGCCCCGCGCGGTGCGCGAAGTGGCTGCGCCTCGGCGTCACGGCGCGGCACGAAGCCGTCGGCGACCTCCCACGGGATCGCCACCTGGAGCAGGCGCTGGACGCCGCGGAGGAGGTCTGCCTCGTCGATCGTGACCAGGCTGATCGCGTCGCCGGTGGCCCCGGCCCGGCCGGTCCGGCCGACACGGTGGACGTAGTCCTCGGGGTTCCATGGCAGCTCGTAGTTCACCACGTGGGGCAGGTCCACGATGTCCAGGCCACGGGCTGCGACGTCGGTCGCAACCAGGACCCGGATCTCGCCGTTCTTGAACGCCTCGAGCGCCTTCGTCCGGTCGGACTGCGCGCGGTCGCTGTGGATGGCCGTCGCCGCGACCCCGTGCCGGTCCAGCCACGAGGCCAGTCGTGAGGCGGTCACCTTCGTGCGCGTGAACACCAGCACCTGTCGCCAGTCGCCCTCCACGATCAGGTGGGCGAGCAGCTCCTCCTTGCGGTCGCGATCGACCGGGTAGACCAGCTGTCGGACCGCCTCGGCTGCGGTGCCGTGGCGGGAGACCTCGATCGTCTCGGGGTTCGTGAGGATGGTGCCGGCGAGGCGCTTGATCTCGTCCGAGAACGTGGCCGAGAACATGCAGGTTCTGCTTGCGGTTCGGCAGCAGGTCCAGGATCCGGCGGATGTCGGGCATGAAGCCCATGTCCAGCATCCGGTCCGCCTCGTCGAGGACGAGGATCTCGACCTGGGTCAGGTTTGCTGCACGCTGGCCGACGAGGTCGAGGAGGCGGCCCGGGGTGGCCACGAGGATCTCGATGCCGGCGAGCAGCTCCTTGATCTGCGGGTCGAGCGGGACCCCGCCGTACACGACCGACGCACGAAGGGGCACCTTCCGCCCATAGACCTTGATGGCCTCGGAGACCTGGACGGCCAGCTCCCGCGTGGGCGTCAGCACGAGGCAGCGGACGGGGTGTCGTGCGGGCGAGAACGAGGTGTTCGCGTACGGGCGGAGGCGGTCGAGGATGGGCAGCGTGAACGCCGCCGTCTTGCCGGTGCCGGTCTGGGCGGCGGCGAGGACGTCCCTCCCGGCCAGGATCAGGGGGATCGCCCGTTCCTGGACGGGCGTCGGGTCTTCGTAGCCCTCCTCCACGACGGTCTGCAGGAGGTCGGCCGAGAGCCCCAGCTCTTCGAAGCGCAAGGTGTTCGTGTTCTCCGGTATCGGCCGCTGGGCGGCGGCCGGCGTTCTGTGGCGGCCCGGCGCGGCGCCCGCGTGGTGCGCAGGTGGCACCGTGGCGCGAGGGCGGCGGCAACCGCCGGACAGCGCCGAGCATACTCGACAATGGGCCCATGAGCGCACAGGGGACACGGGCGATCGAAGCGGCGAGACGTGCCGGCGTCTCGCACGCGGTGCATGAGTATGCGCATGACGCCCGCGCACCGCTTCGGCAGGGCGGACGTGGATATGCGCTCGAGGCGGTCGGGGCGCTGGGGATCGACGCCGCACGCGTGTTCAAGACGATCGTCGTGCGCGTGGACGACCGGCTGGCGATCGCCATCGTGCCAGCCGACAGCGAGGTGGAGCTCAAGGCGGTGGCCGACGCGCTGGACGGGCGCCGCGCGTCGATCGCCGACCCGGCCGAGGCCGAGAAGGCGACGGGCTACGTGCTGGGCGGGATCAGCCCGCTGGGGACGAGGCGTCCGCTGCCGACCGTGCTGGACGTCTCCGCGGCACGATTCCCGACGATCCACGTGTCCGCGGGGCGGCGCGGGCTCGAGATCGAGCTGGCCGCGGCCGACCTCCTGGTGTTGACGAAGGGGTCGATGGCGCCGGTGGCGCGGCGGGACTGACCGACCCCAGCGGGACTGACCGACCCCTGCGGCCGCCATCGGACGCCCGAGCGCGAGCCCGCCCTTGCCTTGTGGCGAGCCGCCCGGTGGCCACACCGTCGCCCTCCGCGTCTGTCATACTCCCCGGGACCCCCGGGGTCGACGATCACCCGACCGCAGACAGGCCGAAAAACCGAAGAGCCGTCGTCACGGAAGGCACCCTGTCGCCCCATCGGGTGGATCACCACCCGGCACCGGATCGCTCGCGATCCCCGTCCGCCGCGCGCGCCGAGTGCCCAGTTCCTCCCCTGCCCAGCCGCCGACGGCCGCCAGTCCCACCGTCGCCCCGCCCCATGCGCGGCGTTCCGGCAGAGAGGAGGCACGACTGTTGCCCGAGGATCAACGAGGCGCCCGGAGGGCGTCTGTCACGAGGTTCCGGCCGCTGCTGACCGGTCTCCTCGCCGCACTTCTGCTCGTGACCGCGATGTCCGCCGGAGCCCCGGAGGCCCGCGCAGCGACCGTGAAGGTCGTCGTCATCGTCGGTCCGGTCGGTAGCAGCACTGCCAGCTACAAGAGCAGTGCGCACTCGCTGGCCACCCTCGCCCGCGGCTACGGTGCCTCGGTCACCGAGATCTACTCCCCCAACGCCACCTGGTCCCGCGTGTCCTCGGCGGCGAAGGGAGCGAACCTGCTGGTCTACCTGGGCCACGGCAACGGCTGGCCCAGCCCGTATGCGCCGTTCGCCACGACGTCCAAGGACGGCCTGGGTCTGAACGCATCGGCCGGCCACGGGAACAGCAACACCAAGTACTACGGCGAGTCCTACATGGCAAAGCTGGCGCTGGCGCCCCACGCCGTCGTGGTGCTCAACCGCCTCTGCTACGCATCGGGCAACTCCGAGTGGGGTGCCGCGAACCCGACCCAGGCGACCGCGATCAAGCGCGTGGACAACTACGGAGCCGGCTTCCTGCGCGGGGGTGCGAAGGCAGTGTTCGCCAGCGGGATCACCAGCCCGGCGTACGTGCTGCGCGGCCTGTTCCGGGGCTCAGCCTCGATGACGATGGCCCAGCTGTTCTGGACCGACCCGGCGCGCACCGGGACCTACAAGCTCGCGTTCAACTCCGTCCGCACGCCGGGAGCGAAGGCCAACATGGACCCGTACGCGCGGAAGCCGGTACTACCGTTCGGTGGTGGGCTGGCTGAACGCCACCGTGGGGGAATGGCGCGCCGGCTGACCCCAGCCTTCGTCGACACGGAGACCGGCGCCGGCCCCATTCGACCGGCGCCGTGTCTCGCTTTCGACCGGCGCCGTGTTTCGCTTTCGACCGGCGCGGACCAGAGGGGATACGCGACCCTGGCCCGGATGGCCGGGAGGTTCGGTCGCCCGAACCCGGATCCTACGCCGTGGCGAACTCGAGCGGCGACGACCAGGCGTGGAGCGTCGCCATGTAGTTGGCCCGCTCGAACGCCGTGGGGTTCTCCACCGTCGCCGCGCTCGCGCTGCCCCGCATCTGGTTGACCGACTCGTACTCGCGCTCGGTCATCCACGCGACCAGCTCGTTCTCGACCGTCCGCAGGTGTTCCGGGCCGTGGCGCAGGACGGCCGACGCCATCATCACGATGTCGGCGCCCACCAGGATCCCCTTGATCGCGTCGCTGCCAGAGTGCACGCCGGACGTCGCCGCGAGGCCGACCCCGGGGCCCAGCTGCGGACGCAGGATGGCGATCCAGCGGAGCGGCATGCGCAGCTCCGCGGGGTGGCTCAGCCCCACCTTGTTGACGACATCGAACGTGTCGAGGTCGAGGTCCGGCTGGTAGAAGCGGTTGAACAGGACCAGGCCGTTCGCCCCCGCCACCACCGCCCGGCTGGCGAAGTTGGCAAGCGCGGAGTAGGCCGGGCCGAGCTTCACCGCGAGCGGGATGTCCACGGCGGCGCTGACCGCCGCGATCAGCCCCAGGTCCGTCTCCTCGCGGTCCACGGCCGTCATGGAGGGATCCGCCGCGACGTGGTACAGGTTGAGCTCGAGGGCGTCCGCCCCGGCGTCCTGCATCAGGCGCGCGTAGCGGACCCAGCCGCCGGTGGTGGCCGCGTTCAGGCTCGCGATCACCGGGATCGACAGCTCCTTCTTCGTCTTCTCGAGGCGCGCGAGGTACTGGTCCCCGATGCCCGCGAAGCGGTCGATGCCGGGGAAGTAGCCGAGCGCCTCGGGGAACTGCTCGGAGCCGGCCTCGAGGGCGCGGTTCAGCTCGATCTCCTCGTTGACGATCTCCTCCTCGAACAGCGACGGGAGGACGACGGCGCCGGCGCCGGCGTCCTCGAGCCGCTTCGCCGAGGCAGGATCCGCGGTCAGGGGCGACGAGGAGGCGACGATCGGGGAGCGGAGCTCGAGCCCGAGGTAGCGGGTGCGCAGGTCCACGGTCACGCCTCGTCCTCCTTCTCGCTGGTGCTGAGCGCGACGACCAGGTCCGCGTTCGCGTCGACGGCATGGACATGGGGCACGCTGCGGCGCATGCCCGCCAGCTGCTCGTAGTAGCGCCAGCGCTCGTCGGCATCGGCCTGGGCGAGCTCGGCGAGCCGCGCGGCCCGCTCCGGGTCGGTCCGCTCGAGGATGGCGAACCGCGTCTCGGTCGCCACGAACTCCCGGATCGGGATGGACGGCTTGGCGGAGTCCAGCTTGAACGGCTGGCCGTCCTCCACCTCGCTGGGCTGGAAGCGGTAGAGCGGCCAGTAGCCGCTCTTGACGGCGTCCTTCTGGTGCGACATCGACCGCGACATGTCGATGCCGTGGGCGATGCAGGTGGAGTAGGCGATGATCAGGCTGGGCCCCGGCCAGGCGTCGGCCTCGAGGAGCGCCTTGGTGGTCTGGGCGTCGTTGGCCCCCATCGAGATCTGGGCCACGAAGACGTTGCCGTAGGCCCGGGCGATGGCGCCCAGGTCCTTCTTGCCGGTGGACTTGCCGGCCGCCGCGAACTTGGCGACCGCGCCGCGCGGCGTGGCCTTGGAGGCCTGGCCGCCGGTGTTGGAGTAGACCTCGGTGTCGAGCACGAGGATGTTGACGTTCTTGCCCGACGAGAGGACCTGGTCCAGCCCGCCGAAGCCGATGTCGTAGGCCCACCCGTCGCCGCCGATGATCCAGACGCCCTGGCGGACGAGGTCCGCGCTGAGCGCCACGAGCTGGCGGGCGTCCCGGGCGTGCTCGCCCTCGACCCCCTCGAGCAGCTCGCGCAGCCGGTCCACGCGCGCCCGCTGGGCGACGATCTCCGGCTCCGTGTCCTGCCGGCTGTCGAGCAGCTCCCGGACCAGGTCCTCGCCGACGATGGGGGCCAGGCGCCCGAGCAGGTCCCGGGCGATGGACGTCTGGGCATCCAGCGCGAGGCGCATGCCCAGGCCGAACTCGGCGTTGTCCTCGAACAGGGAGTTGGACCAGGCCGGACCGCGGCCCTCGGCGTTGACCGTCCACGGCGTGGTCGGGAGGTTGGCGCCGTAGATCGACGAGCAGCCGGTGGCGTTGGCCACGATCATGCGATCGCCGAACAGCTGGCTGACGAGGCGCAGGTACGGCGTCTCGCCGCAGCCGGCGCAGGCGCCGCGAGAACTCGAACAGCGGCTCGAGGACCTGGGAGCCCTTGACGGTGTCGTGCGGGATCAGGCTGCGGTCGAGCGGGGCGATCGCCGTGAAGGCGTCCCAGCGCTCGCGCTCCACGTCGCGGTGGTCGAGGTAGGGCGCCATGTTGATGGACTTGTGCCCGACGTCCGTCTTGCTCTTGGCCGGGCAGACGTCCACGCACACGCCGCAGCCGGTGCAGTCGTCCGGGGCGACCTGGATGGTCAGCCGGTGGGCCGGGAGGTCGCGGGACTTGAACTCCTTGCTCGGGAAGCCGCTCGGGGAGACCGGGGTGGCGGCCTCCGGGTAGACCTTCATCCGGATCGACGCGTGCGGGCAGACCATGGCGCACTTGCCGCAGTCGATGCAGATCGAAGCGTCCCAGATCGGGATCATCTGGGCGATCGCCCGCTTCTCGTACCTCGTCGTGCCCGTCGGGAACGTGCCGTCGACCGGCATCGCGCTGACGGGGAGCAGGTCGCCTTCGCCGGCCATCAGCCGCGCGGTGACGTCCCGGACGAAGTCGGGGGCGGTGTCCGGGACCAGCGACGCGATCGGGCGGTTGGCGCCGACCGGCCGCAGGGCCACCCGGCCCAGCCGGGCGATCGAGAGGTCGATGGCAGCGTAGTTGCGGTTGACGACCGCGTCGCCGCGCTTGGAGTAGGTCTTCTTCACGAAGCCCTTGATCCGCTCGATCGCCTCCTCGGCCGGGAGGACGCCGGAGAGGTGGAAGAAGCAGGGCTGCATGATCGTGTTGATGCGGTTGCCCATGCCGGTCTCGGCCGCCACCGCCATCGCGTCGATGACCCACAGCTCGATCTGCTTCTCGACGAGCTGGTGCTGGAGCTCGACGGGCAGCTCGTCCCAGACCTGGTCGGGTCCGTAGGGCGAGTTGAGCAGGAACGTCGCGCCGTGCTTGGCGTGCTCCAGGACCTTGACGGTCTGCAGCAGGCTGAACTGGTGGCAGGCCACGAAGTCCGCGTCGTCCACGAGGTAGGTGGAGCGGATGGGCGCCGGCCCGAACCGCAGGTGGGAGGAGGTGACGCTGCCCGACTTCTTGGAGTCGTAGACGAAGTAGCCCTGCGCGAACAGGTCGGTGCCCTCGCCGATGATCTTCACCGAGGCCTTGTTCGCGCCGACGGTGCCGTCCGAGCCGAGGCCGTAGAACAGGGCCTGGACCTCGCCGGCCGGTCGCGGGTGGCGGAACGACGTGGCGATCGGCAGGCTCAGGTTGGTGACGTCGTCGTAGATGCCGACGGTGAAGTGGCGCTTGGGCTTCGCGGCGAGCAGCTCGTCGAAGACCGGCTTGATCATCGACGGCGTGAACTCCTTGGAGGAGAGGCCGTAGCGGCCACCGATGACGCGCGGCGCCATGGCGAACGGCGGCTCGTCGCTGTCCATCGCCTCGGCGAGGGTCGCGACCATGGCCTGGTACATCGGCTCGCCGACCGCGCCCGGCTCCTTGGTGCGATCGAGGACGGCGATCGAGCGGACGGTCTTCGGCAGCGCCGCCAGGACCTGCTCGCTGGGGAACGGCTGGAAGAGGCGGACCGTGAGCATCCCGATCTTGTCGCCGGCCGCGACCAGAGTGTCCACGGTCTCCTCGACCGCGCCCGCGCCCGAGCCCATCACCACCACGACGCGGTCCGCGTCTGGGGCTCCGTGGTACTCGGCCAGCGAGTAGCGGCGGCCCGTCTGCGCGGCCAGCTCGTCGAAGACCTCCTGGACGACGCCGGGCACCGCCAGGTGGTACGGGTTGCAGGCCTCGCGCGCCTGGAAGAAGACGTCCGGGTTCTGGGCCGTCCCGCGCACGACCGGCGTCTCGGAGGTCAGGCCACGCCGCCGGAAGGCGAGGAGGTCGTCCTCGCGGATCAGCGCCGCGATCTGCGCGTCGTCCAGGACCGAGATCTTGTTGACCTCGTGGCTGGTCCGGAAGCCGTCGAAGAAGTGGAGGAACGGGACGCGGCTGCGCAGCGTGGCGGCGTGCGCGACGAGCGCGAAATCGTGCGCCTCCTGGACGGACCCCGCCGCCAGCATCGCCCAGCCCGTCGCCCGGGCGTGCATGACGTCGCTGTGGTCACCGTAGATGGACAGCGCGTGGGTCGCGAGCGTGCGCGCCGCTACGTGGATGACCGCGGGCGTGAGCTCGCCGGCGATCTTGAACATGTTCGGGATCATCAGCAGCAGGCCCTGCGACGCCGTGAACGTCGTCGCCAGCGCGCCCTTCTGTAGCGCCCCGTGCATGGCGCCGGCGGCGCCGCCCTCGGACTGCATCTCGACCACGCCGGGGACCGTGCCCCAGAGGTTCGGGCGGCCGGCCGCGGCCCAGTCGTCGCAGTACTCGGCCATCGGCGAGGCCGGCGTGATCGGGAAGATCGAGATGACCTCGCTCACCGCGTAGGCGACGCGCGCGGCCGCCTCGTTGCCGTCGAGGCACTCCCAGTGCTGGTCCATCGGTTTCCTGCATCCTTTCGGGTGACGCGAGCCACCCGGGTTCCTGGTGGCGACGGGGGACGGGCACGGACGCCCGCAGGGCAGCCGGTGCCACCCGCAAGTGTGCTCCACGCAGGCGGTTCGCGGGCAGGCGAACGGGACTGTCCAAACGGCCCCCGGGTCACGGGATTGGCCGGGTTCGGGGGGCCGTTTGGCACACGCTCGTGGTCCGGACGCCCGGCGCCAGCGCCGCTGAGGGTCTCTCGCGCCGTACGGCTCCCAGCGACGGACCTCCGCCCCCCCGACGGGTCCGAATCAGGGCACCATTGACGCGATGCCGATCGACCGTCACGCCACCCGCGACCACGCCTGGCGTGCCGTGCGCGCCGCCTCGCCCGCGCTCGCTGCGGGACCCAGGCGCTCCCGCCTGACGTTCCTCGGCCACTCCACGGTCCTGATCGAGGTCGACGACCTCCGGATCCTGATGGATCCCGTCCTGCGGGAGGGGCTTGGTCCGGTCCGGCGCCAGGTGCAGGCGGTCCTGCCGGAGCTGTTCGCCGACCTCGACGCCGTGTTCATCAGCCACGGCCACCACGACCACCTCGATCCGCCGTCCCTGCGCAGGATCCCGGGCCGGCCCACGGTGATCGTGCCCCGTGGATTCGGGCGGCTCGTGGCCAAGATCGACCTTGGGCCGGTGGAGGAGGTCGAGCCCGGCGACCAGCTGATCATCGACCGGGTCCGCCTCGAGGTTGTCCACGCGGAGCATTCCGGACGGCGCGAGCCGTTCGGGCCGGAGGGGCCGGCGCTGGGCTGCGTGGTCGCGGGCTCCCGAACGGTCTACTTCCCCGGCGACACCGACGTCTTCCCGGGCATGGCGAAGCTCGCGGGACGCCTGCACGCGGCGCTCCTGCCGGTCTGGGGCTGGGGCCCGACGATCGGCGACGGGCATATGAACCCGGAGCGGGCGGCCGAGGCGGCAGCCGTGCTCCAGCCGCGCCTCGCGGTGCCCATCCACTGGGGCACCTTCTACCCGGCAGGCCTGCTGCGCGTGGTGCCCGCGCCGTTCGAGACGCCAGGCCTCGAGTTCGAGGCGGCGGCCGCACGCCTCGCGCCGGGTGTGGCGGTCCAGGTGCTAGCGCCCGGGGAGTCGGTGACCATCCCGGCTCGCTGAAGGACCGACAGCCGGGCGCCGGGCGCCTGGTGCGGGGCGCCTCCGGACAACATGGCTCGATGTCGCCTTCCCCCACCTGATGGGGCGTCCACCCCGAGCGCGATCCTTCATTCACGGGTGCGGTTGCACGAGGGCACGCCACGCATGCGCCTCGAGCATCCTGATGACAACCTTGTGTTGACAAAACCGGAATGCTGTATTAGAAATAGGCAAGTCCGATTTCTAATTGCGAGGTCAGCCGGTGCCACACGATGTCATTGCCACCTGTCCGGTCTGCGCCGGCGAGCTGGCCGTCACGCGCCTCCGCTGCGGTGGCTGCGGGACGACCATCGAAGGCGAGTTCGGTGTCGGGCGCTTCGCGCGCCTGACGCGCGACCAGGTCACGCTCCTCGAGAGCTTCCTACGGAGCCGGGGGAACCTCCGGGACATGGAGCGGGAGCTGGGCATCAGCTACCCGACGGTCAGGGCTCGCGTGGAGGCGCTCGTCCGAGCCCTCGGGTTCGGGCCGCGCGACGAGGCGGACAGCCAGGCCTCCACGGCCACCCCGTCCTCCGACACGCCCGTTTCGCCGGCCACCGTGACGGACGAGGAGATCCAGGCCACACGGCGGGACGTGCTGGAACGTCTCGCCCGCCACGAGTTGAGCGCCGAGGCGGCCGCGGAGGCAATCCGTGCGCTCGGGAAGGACATCCGATGACCATCGATCCCGATACCACCGCCGCCTTCTCACGTCCCTCGCCCAACGCGGCCGCCGGCGCCGACGGCAGCACCCGGGTCCTGCCCCTGGCTCCCGGTGCCACCGTCGAGGTCCTGCTGACCTCCGGCGGCGTCCGGGTGCGTGGCACCGACGAGGCGCACCTCCTCGTCCGGACCCGTGACGGCCGAAGCCTCGCCGACGCGGTGACGATCGAGGTCGCCCCCGACCGGGTCCGCATCCGCGATGCCGAGGGCGAGTTCCGCCTGGGCCCGATCCGCCTGTCGTCCCGCCGGTCGGGCGACCTCGACCTTGAGGTCCGGAGAGGGACCACGCTCGCGATCCGGTCGGTGAGCGGTGACCTCGACGCCATCGGGGATCCGGGGCTCGAGCCGCTGGACGACGGTGTCGGGCGACCTCCGCCTCGCGGTCGAGACGGGCCCCGTCGCCATCGAGACGATGTCCGGCGACGCGGTGCTCACGGGCGACGGTCCCCTGGCCGTCACCGCGCGGACCGTGTCGGGCGACCTGCGGCTCACCGCGCCGCTGCTCGACGGGCTGGACCTGGCCTCCACGAGCGGTGACATCCGCGTCGAGGGTGACCTGCGCGCCGACCGCAGGCACGTCATCGCCTCGGTCAGCGGCGACGTGCACCTCGCGACGGGAAGCCCTGTTCGGATCGAGACGCGAACGATCGCCGGCGACGTGCGCTCGGCCGGCCCGAACCGGACGGAGGGTGGCCGGGGCCGGAGGGCCGTCGTGATCGGCGCGGGGTCCACCCCGGTCGAGATCCGGACGACCTCCGGCGACATCTCCGTTCGGGCCCTGTCCGGCGCTGCGATCCCGATGCCGCCGCCGGCCGCGCCCGGTCCGGATCCTGCGATACCTGCGCCGTCACCCGGCGGGGCGGCGGTGCCGGCGCCGGTGGTCCCGCCCTCCCCGCGGGTGCCGGACCCGCCGGCCCTGGCCGGCGGTGCGTTCGCGCCCGATCAGCCGACGCAGCCAGCACCGGCCATGCCCGGCACCGGCACCGGCGCAACGCCCGGTGCCGTCGATCGCGGTGCCGTCGATCGCGGTGCCGTCGATCGCGAGGCGGCCCGCCTCGAGATCCTCCGGGCGCTGGAGCGGGGCGACGTGGACGTCGAGACGGCGTCGCGGGGCCTGGAAGGCCTCGAGGAGGCCGGTCCGCGCGCCGTCCACGGGGAATCGTGACGGTGGAGGATCCGCTGGAGCAGGTGCTTCGCCTGGTTGCCGAGGGCCGCCTCACCGCGGAGGAGGCCGGTCCGATCATCGCCGCGCTCGATGGCCGGACAGCGGACGCTCCGGCGGATCGGCCCGCGGACCGGCCGCCACGGCGGGAGCAGGCCCGGCGCGAGCCGCCGGGCGGCTTCGGGTCCAACCCTCCACCCGGGACGCCCCCGCCCGGCCCGGATGGCTTCCCCGACGGCCGCGGCGCCTCGACCCTGCGCATCGAGGTGCGCGACCAGGGGCGCCTGGTGGTCAACCTGCGGCTCCCGATCGCGGCCGGCCGGTTCGCCCTCGACTCCGTCCCCGGCCTTTCGGGCGACCAGGTCAACCGCGTTCGTGAAGCCCTGCGCTCCGGTGCCCGGGGGACGCTGCTCGAGGTGGACGACCACGGCGGCGGCGTCCGGATCGTGCTCGAGTGACCGCCGCCGCCCGGGTCCGCTCGCTGCCGATGTGGCAGGCGCTGGCCGTCCCCAACTTCCGGCTGCTCTGGGCCAGCGAGGCAGTCTCGGTCCTCGGCGACATGTTCCAGTACATCGCGCTCGCCTGGCTGGTGATCACCCTCACCGGCTCCGGCCTCGCCCTCGGCGCGGTGCTCATCGCGGTCGCCGTGCCCCGGGCGATCCTGATCGTCCCGTTCGGCGTCCTCGCCGACCGACGGCCCGCGAGGGGATTGATGGTCGCGGCGCACGTCGCACGGGGCGTGATCGTCGGCGCGATCGCCGGCCTGGCCATGACCGGCTCCGCCACGGTTCCGGCCCTCGCGGTCCTCGGCGTCCTGTTCGGTGCCGCGGACGCCGCCTACATGCCCGCGCAGCAGGCGTTCCTGCCGCGAACCGTGGAGGCGGAGCGCCTGCCATCGGCCAACGCGCTCCTGCAGGGCACCCTCCAGGTGGCATCGATCGCGGGCCCGCCGCTCGCCGGGATCGTGATCGCGATCGCCGGTGCCGCGGCGGCGTTCGC
>CAWHHF010000019.1:0-277746 GCA_963829105.1 uncultured Chloroflexia bacterium | reverse complement strand
GGCGCGCCCGACAGGATTCGAACCTGCGACCTTCGGCTCCGGAGGCCGACGCTCTATCCGCTGAGCTACAGGCGCGCGAGTCACGATGATACCGCCGAGCGCGCATCCACTCCCAAGTGGATCGTGTCCTACTTGCCCGGCGCCTTGCACGTCCCCGATGCTGGGTGCTAGCATCACGCATCATGATGAAGACCAGGCGGACGACGGTCAGCGCATCCAGCGCTGCGCTCGGGACGCTCGAGGCCGAGGCGGACCGGCGCGGTGTGCCAGTCTCGGCTCTGCTTCGGGAGGCTGTCGAGGAAAAGGCGCGCGCCCTGCGCGCGAGCCGGCGGCCACGCGTCGGCGTCGGGCGCTCGACCGACGGAGCCAGCGCTGCAGATCTCACGGCTGAGCCGGTTGCGGAAGAGCCGCGCTGAGTGGCGCTCATCCTCGATACAGGCCCTCTCCTCGCGGCCCTTGACGCGGCGGATCCCGACCACGCCCGGTGCGCGGCCTTGCTAACGGACAGCACGGAAGACCTCGTCGTACCGGCGCTGGTGTTGGCGGAGCTCGACTACTGGTGCGCCCGACGGCTCTCGCCGGACGCCTGGCTGATCTTCCTCGACGACGTCCTGGCGGGCGCGTATCGCATCGAGCCGCCGACCGCCGTCGATCTGGCTCGCTGCCGGGACCTGCAGGCCCAGTACCGCGACCTCGCCCTGGGGGTGGTCGATGCGAGCGTGTTGGCCCTGTCGGAGAGGCTCGACGAACCGAAGCTGGCCACCCTCGATCAACGTCATTTCCGGGTCGTGCGCCCCTCGCACGTCGCCTCGCTCGAGCTTCGGCCGTGAGATCTCGTGACGTGGTGCGAGAGCCGGAGATCGTCGCCCGCGCGTAGAGCGTAAGACTCCGCCAGTTTCGCTCGTGGTCAGGCCTTCTTGAGCGCCTCGCGCAGCGACTGCTCGAACTCCTCGTCGACGGACGTCTGGATCACCTTCCCGGAGTACGGGCGGAGGGCGGCGACGAGGAGGCCCGCGTCGACCTCCTGGGTGACCATGAACAGGGCGGACTTCCCGGGCTCGAGGTCGGCCTTGACCTCGTCGACGAACTTGCCGTCGACGCCCTTGTGGGTGAGGGCACCGATCCCGGCCCCGATGGCCGCCCCGACTGCCAGGCCAACCACGGGGAACAGCACGCCGGCGACCATGAGCCCCACCACCCCGCCGATCCCGGCCCCGGTCTCGGTGGCGGCGCTGACCTCGTTCTTCACGTGGGCGGTCCCGTCGGCGTCCCGGGTCACGACCGCGGTGTCCTCGAAGTGGACCTTGCCCTCGTGCTCCAGGCCGCGCAACGCGTGCAGCGCCGATGTGGCGGCTTCCTCGGTGTCGAACGAGAGGACGAACAGCTGGTTCATGACGGTCTCCGCGGGATGGGTGCCTTGGGGTGGCGAGGACGATCCTACCGCCGACCCGCGGCACTCCACGGTCAGGTCCCCGTGACCAACGGAGAAACGTACGAGGCGGCCCCCGGAGGAGCCGCCTCGTTGCTGTCCCGGTGAAGGTGTCCGCCTTGCGGCGGTCACTTCTGCCATCGCGTCAGGATCATCTATCGCGTCGGCTGAACCGACTACCCTAACCCTACCTACCCATGAACCTGATGCTGGGGCAGCGCTGGCTGACTTGCAGCGTCCATATCCTAGCGGTCTGCTGTGGATTTGGGAAGGGTTTTGTCTGCGGGTTTGGTGTAAATCCCTTAATGGTTCTGAAATCGTCCGGCACGTCGTCCGGCCGGGAGCGGGCTACGCCTCGTCGAGGACCGTGATGGAGGTCATCGCGACGGGCGCGTCCGGGAGGTCCCGGCTGTTGCGCGGCGCGGTGGCGATCGCGTCCACCACCTCGAGGCCCCGGGTGACGGTGCCGAAGATCGTGTAGTTCCTGGGCAGCGGGTAGTCGGCGTGCATGATGAAGAACTGCGAGCCGTTGGTGTTCTTGCCCGAGTTCGCCATCGCCAGCGTGCCACGGGTGTAGCTGCCGGTGAACGGCTCGTCGGCGAACTTGTAGCCGGGGCCGCCCGTGCCGACCCGACCCCGGTCCAGGGAGGCCTTCTTGCCGAACTGGCCGTCGCCGCCCTGGATCATGAAGCCCGGGATGACGCGGTGGAAGATGACGTCGTCGTAGAAGCCCTCCTTGGCGAGCTTCACGAAGTTGGCGGCGGCCTTGGGCGCGCCCTCGGTGAACAGGTCGGCCTCGATGCTGCCGGCTTCGGTGGCGATGACGACACGGGTCATGGGTGATCTCCTGGTGAGTCCCGGATGGGTTCCGGGACGGGTTCCGGGACTGGGTTACGGGGTGGTGACGGTGACCTTGGTCATCGGCACCGGGTCGGTGGCGGCGTTGGAGGGTGATCCGGAGTTCGGCATGGCGGCGATGGTGTCCACGACGTCCATGCCGCCCGTCACCGAGCCGATGATCTGGTAGTTGTTGTACTGGGGATTGCCCAGCGCCTGGGCGGCGGCATCGTCGAGGACGATGAAGAACTGCGAGCCGACGGAGTTGGGCTCCGCAGTCCGGGCCATGGCCACCGTGCCGCGCTTGTAGGTCGTCGTGACGGGCTCGTCCTGGATCGTGTATGGCGGGCCGCCGCTGCCCACGAGGTCGGGGTAGACGTCCGGGGCCCGCCCGAACTGCCCGTCGCCGCCCTGGATCACGAACCCCGGCACGAGGCGGTGGAAGACGACGTTGTCGTAGTAGCCGCACTCGGCCAGGGTCACGAAGTTGCCGGCGGCGATGGGCGACAGCGCGCCGTCGATCTTGACGACGATGTCGCCCTTGTCGGTGGTGATCGTGACGGTGCGCGTCTCGCCGGCAGGGAGCGGCGCCGGCTGCGCGGTGGGGCAGCCGGCCGGATAGGTCGGTCCCGGGTGCGTCGGCGCGGCCGTGGGCGTCGCGGGTGCCAGGCTGGGGATCGGCGGCAGGCTGGCCGCGCCGGTCCCCGAAGAGCACGCGGCGAGCATGACCGGCACCGCGAGCGCGGCGACGGCCAAGGCGAGGTGGCGGCGAATGATCATGCGGCAGCCTCCAGGGCGCGCGGGAAGTCGATGGCCCCGGAGAGAAGCGCCTCCCCGAGGATGAGGCCGGCCACGCCGGCGTCGCGCAGCCGGGTCACGCCGGCCAGGTCGGTGGCACCGCCGGCGACGAGGATGTCGGCGTCGTGGCGGCGGACGAGGGATCGCAGCAGGCCGGGGTCCGGCGCGGCACCGCCGTGGCTGAGGACCAGGCGATGGACGCCCCGGGCGACAAGCTCCTCGACCAGCGTATCGAGGGTCGGTGGAACGCGCCGCCGCCACGGGAAGGCGGCGATCCTGTCCGGGCGCGGATCGAGGCCGATGGCCAGCCAGTCGCCGGCGACGGCCAGGCAGGCGGCCAGGGCCTCCTCGCGGTCCGCGATGGCCGCGGAGAGGACCACGCGGGTCGCTCCGGCGGCGAACGCCAGGCGGACGTGGTCCGCCTCCTCCAGGCCGCCGGCCAGCTGCAGGGGTACGGCGACCCGCGCGGCGACCGCGCCCACCGCCTCGAGGTTGGCCGGAGCGGCACGCTGGGCGCCGTCCACGTCCACGAGGTGGACGATCCGCGCACCCTGGATCACGAACTGCTCCGCGATCCGGTCCGGGCGGTCCGTGGGCGTGCCGATGCCGGCCGAGGCGCCGGGCCAGTAGACGACCCGGGAGCGCCCCTTGACGACGTCGATCGCCGGGATGACGTCCATCGCGTCAGGCATCGCCCCGCAGCAGCCGGCGGTGGAAGGCGATGGGCAGCGAGCCGTTGCGCAGCAGCGTGTCGTGGAACGCCTGGAGCGAGAACGCCTGGCCCAGCCGACGCTGCTCCTCCTCGCGGAGGCCCAGGATCAGGACCTTCCCCAGGAGGTAGCTGAGCTGGTAGCCCGGCGTATAGGTGTAGCGGCGGACCTCCGCCCGGGCGTTCGCGGTCTCGAACGAGGTGTGCTCCACGAGGAAGTCGGTGGCCGCCTCAGGGGTCAGCTCGCCGCGGTGCATCCGGACGTCCAGGATGATCCGGCAGGCTCTCCAGATCGCGTCCGTGTACATCGCCGTCCGAAATGCGGGGCCCGCGTCGAAGCCCTGCTCGCGCATCATCTGCTCGGAGTACATGCCCCAGCCCTCGACGAACTCCGGGGCGTCGGTGAGCATCCGGGTCAGGCTCGGGTGCTGGTTGGCCACGTGGAGCTGGAGGTGGTGCCCGGGGTAGGCCTCGTGGATGCTGGTGTTCGAGATCGAGGCGCGATAGTGCTCCCGCATCGCGTTGGGATCGTCGTCCACCGCCGGCGTGACGATGTACAGGCCGCGCTGGTCGGCGTCGAAGCGGGCGGGCGCGAAGTAGGCCGCGAAGGGCATCACGCTCCGCAGGTACTCGGGTGTGGCGATGACCTCGATGGCCTCGCCGTCCGGGATGGTGGCCAGCCGGTGCTCGACCAGATAGGCGCGGGACCGCGCCATGGCGACGCGGTAGCCGTCCAGCGCCTCCTCGAACGTCGCCGGGTGGTCGCGCTTGAGCCGGTCGATAACGGTGGCCAGGTCCGCGTCCGGGTCCAGCTCGCGGGCGGCCGCGCGGCGCGCCTCGAGGTTGGCGTGCAGCTGCTGGTAGCCGATCTCGAGGATGGCGTCCACGTCCAGGTCGCCGAAGTCCCGGAGGCGGACCAGCTCGTCGTAGCGGTCGCTGCCCAGGGGCCAGTCGTCCGCGCCCTGCTCGAGCGTCTCCCGGAGCCACGCGCCGTGCGCCTCGAGCGCAACGTTGGCTTCCCCGATCGCGCGCTCCAGCCGGGCGAGGGCGCGCTCGTCGAGCACGGGCCCGGCCGCCGCCCGGACCTCGGCGAACAGGCTCGGCAGGTCCGCGGCGGAGCGCTGCTCCGTCTCCTGCCAGGTCGAGACCTGGGCGCCCCGCGCCCGCGAACGGGCCGCGAGGAGGTACGAGGGAACCGCCTCGAGGCGATCCGTGATCCGCTCCAGGCGCTCTGCGAGGGGCGCGGCTCCGCGGGCGAGGAGCAGGAACACCGCGTCACCGAGGTCGCCGGCGGCGGTGGCCCGGCGCTCCCAGCGGCGGGCCACGTCGCTCTCGAACAGGCCGAGGCGAACGTTGTGCAGCTCCAGGTCCCGCTCGAAGCGGGCCTCGACGGACAGCGCGCCCGGGTCCAGGGCCTCCACCGCGGCGAGATGCTCGCGCTCCGCGGCGATCTCGCCCAGCACGGCGTCCCGGCTCGGATCGCCCAGCAGGTGATCGTGCTCGTGGACCCCGAACGCGGTGGCGAGGATCGGGTTGTCCGCGAACAGGCGCCGGGCGCGGGCCTCCACGAGGTCGTAGAAGCGCCCGTCGAGCGGGCCCGCGTCGGCGGCGGGGGCCGGTCGCGGGAGGTCCAGGCGGGTGACGGGTTGGATCATCGTTCCTCCGGCGCCGGCGGTGTCCGGCGGGCGCCCATGGTGGGCCCTGTGGGCCCGGTGGTCTCGATCGCGGTCAGCCCGCGCTTGCCCCGATCCGGCTCGCGCTCGCCGCGGTCCCGCCCGCGCCGGGCGGCAGGTTCCGGAGGGCCTCCGCGGCCGCCGCGACCACCCGGTCCACGTCGGCGGCGGTGACCCCGAAGTGGGTCACGGCGCGGACCTGGCCGTGCGCATACGGGACCAGCAGGACCCCGCGTGCCTCCATGGCCGCGAGGAACGCGGCACGATCCCGGTCCACCCGGAACAGCACGAAGTTGGTCGGGAACCGTTCGGGGTCCAGCGGCCCGTCCTCCGGCTGGGCCATCCCTCCCGGGCTGCGCACGCCGCTCAGCTCGGCCAGGCCCGCGGCCAGGCGGCGGGCATTGGCGTGGTCCTCCGCGAGGCGGACGATCATCCCGGCCTCGCCGTCCTGCAGCGCCACGAGGCCGGCGGCCGCCAGCACGCCCACCTGGCGCATCCCGCCGCCGACGAGCTTCCGGGCGCGTCGGGCGCGGTCGATGAACGGGGCAGGGCCGACGACGACGGAGCCGATCGGTGCCGAGAGGCCCTTGGACAGGCAGAAGGTGACGGTGTCGGCGGGAGCCGCCAGCTCGGCGGGGCCGAGACCCAGGGCGACGCAGGCGTTGAAGAACCGGGCGCCGTCCACGTGGAGGGGCACGCCGCGACCGTGCGCGATGGCCGCCACGGTCCGCGTGTAGTCGAGCGAGAGGGGCCGTCCGCCGGAGTGGGCGTGGGTGTTCTCGAGCACGACCAGGCCGGTCGGCGGCTCGTGGTAGTCGGTGGGGTCCCGGAACGCCCCCGCGATCTCGCCCGGGTCCATCGTCCCGTCGGGGCGCTCCGCGATGGCGCGGATCGTGGCCGAGGCTACGACGGCGTGCCCGCCGGCCTCGTCCATCACGGTGTGGGTGGAGGCCCCGGCGATGGCCTCGTGGCCCCGTGGCAGGTGCGCCAGGAGTGCGACCAGGTTGCCCATGGTGCCGCTGGCCACGAACAGGCCGGCCTCCTTGCCGAGGAGCTCGGCCGCGCGCGCCTCGAGGGCGTTCACGGTCGGGTCGTCGCCGAACACGTCATCGCCCACCTCCGCGGCCGCCATCGCGCGGCGCATGGCGTCGGTGGGATGGGTCACGGTGTCGGAGCGCAGGTCGATGCGGGCCATGGCCCGGGAGCATAGCGCGGGTCACGCGCGCGGGCCGCAAACCCGGAGGCGCAGGTCAGTATGATCGAGGCGCCCATCAGGGAGTCGGGGTTAGAGGAGAGAGGTATGCAGATCGTCATCGCACTCGTGGCCGCCGTGATCGGCCTCGCCTTCTGCTTCGGCGGGTGGCGCTTCTTCCTGATCCTGCTGCCGTTCTGGGGATTCCTGGTCGGCTTCAACGTCGGGACCGACGCCACCACGGCGCTGTTCGGGGACGGCACCTTCGCCACGCTGACCAGCTGGATCGTGGGCCTCGTGTTCGCCGTGGCTTTCGCGCTGTTCTCGTACCTGTACTACTACGCCGCGATCGCGCTGCTGGGTGGCGCGGTCGGCTACGTGATCGGCACCAGCGCGTGGGGGCTCATCGGCAACGAGTACGGCGTCATCGCGTTCGTGATCGGGATCGCGGTCGGCGCCGTCGTGGCCATCGCGATCATCGCCCTCAACGTGCCGCGGCTCCTGGTCATCGTCCTGTCCGGCCTCGGCGGGGCGGCCGCGATCCTCGCGGGCTGGTTCATCCTGATCGGCAAGATCCCGACGGACAACATCCACTGGACCCAGGTCGGGCTGCTGATCCGGGACAGCTGGTTCTACCTGATCGTCTGGGGCGTCATTGCCGCCGCGGGCATCATCGCGCAGCTGATGGCTCCGCCGATCGGTCCGGACACCTACGAGATGGATCGGACGTCGTACCGCTACAGCTGAGCCCGGCGCAGGCTGCCCCAGCCCGGGGGCAGGTCGCGCGAGTTCGACAGGAGCCCCGGAGGTCAGGCCTTCGGGGCTCCTACGTTTCCGGCGTCGCCGGTTTCGGCCGGCTCAGCGCCGGTTACCGCGGCGCCGGTGGCCGCGGCGAATCCGGCGCCGGTGACCGCGGCGGATCCGGCGTCCGGGTCGGTCTCACGCGCAAGCAGGAGTCTGGGGAACACGTCTCCAGCACCGAGCGAGACGACGGCTCGACTGTTGCCGGCGAGTTGCTCGGCCACCCGGAGCTGGGCCGACTCGAAGTCGTAGCGGGCCGCGTTCGGGTTGGCCACGATCCGCTCCTCCATCTTCGCCAGGCGGAGGGCTTCGGCGACGGCCTCGTGCTCCACCGCGGCGATCCGGGACTCGGCCTCCTGCGCGATCAGGGCGGCCTGGTCGGCCATCCGGCGCCGGTCGAGCGCGTAGGTCTCGGCCTGCTCGGCCAGCTGGAGCGATGCCAGGCGTCGCGCCTCCAGGGATTCCGTGAGCGCGGCGGGCAGGGTGACGTGGGTGAACGCGACGCCGCTCACGTCGATGCCGAACGATTCGAGCTTGGGATCGATCACCTGGCGCAGCGAATCCGCCTGCGCGGAGCCGAGATCGAGCGCGGCCATGGCCTCGATCCCGCGGATGAGGGTCCGGACGGCATCCAGGCAGCTCGCCTGGACGAACTGGTCCGCGTCCCCGGGAGTGATGGAGTAGGCGAACTTCACGGGGTCGGCGATCTGCAGGGAGAGGAGCGTGTCGATCCCGACGCCGACGCCGTCCGCGGAGCGCACCTGGTTCACCGGGACGTCGAACGCGATCTCGCGCGTCGTGACCAGGTGCGACAGGGCGAAGAACGGGAGGACCCAGTGGTTGCCCGCGGTGAAGACGCGGTCGTGGCGGCCGGCCCTGACGATCAGGCCGACGGAACCGGACGGCACGCGGATCAGCAGCCGCGAGATGATCCCGACCACGAGGGCGACGACCGCTCCCACGATGATGATGGCCCGCAGGGCAGCCACGAGCGGAAGGAACAGACCGGAGGCGGCGAGGCCGATCGCCACCAGCAGCCATACGGGGTTGATCGGCGGCTGGCGCCGGATGCGAACGAGGACCGGGACGCGGCCGTAGGAGTCGCGGCGCTCGATGGCCTCGGCGGCGTCCATCGGCGTGGCGTCCACCTCGGTGAGCTGGATGTACGACTGGGCCAGCGCGGAAGCCTCCTCGGCCATCGTCTCGGTCTGGCGGCCGGGATCGTCGCTCACGGCTGGGTGCTCCTCTGGGTGGCGGCGGGCGGGCGGGCCCCGGGCCTGGGCTGGAGGTTCGCGTAGACGGCTGGGACGGGTCTTCGCAGCGCGCCCGGCGCCGGCCGGGTCGCCCCGACGGCCACGGTTGCCGTCGACGCTGCCACCGCTCCCGGCGCGGCGGGGGCCTGGGCCGTCGGCGCGGCGGCCCGGTAGACGGATGGCACCGGCGGTCCGGTGCGGCCGGTCCCGGCGCCTCTTGCGTTCTCGCCGGGCAGGACGCCGGCGGGGCCGGGAGGATCGGCGAGGCGGGCGTTCGCGTAGCGCACCAGGTCGCGCACGATCGCAACCGCGGGTGCCGCCGCCAGCAGCCAGATGACGCCGAACTGGCTCAACACGACGATGGCCGGGATGAGCAGGCCCGGATGCACATCGAGGACGCCGCGGGAGACGCGCGTCTCCACGAGGGACGACGAGACCTTGACCGCCGCGATGTAGACCAGCACGGCCATCGTGCCGGACACCGGCCCTCCGATGGCGAAGACGAGGATGATGGGGAAGAAGCCCAGGAAGAAGCCCAGCTCGGGGATCAGCTGCAGGGTGCCCAGGAGGACCGCCGCCGGGACTGCGTAGTTGTAGGGTCCGAAGCCCACCTGGTCGGCGACTGCCAGGCCCGCCCAGACCAGGAAGCCCGTGACGACCCCGAGCAGGACGCGGACACGCAGGAACGTCCCGAGGGTCCGGTCCACGATCCTGAACAGCGCCAGGACGTCGGCCCGGATCGCCTCCGGGAACAGGCGTCCACTCCGCCGCTTGATCGTCCGCTCGTCCGACACCATGGTCAGGATCCAGGCCGGGATCACCAGCAGCCCGAGCAGGTTGGAGGCCGTCCCGAAGATCCCGAGGATCTGGCTGGTGATCAGGCCGGCCGCCTGGTCCGTCAACCCCTGGAGCGAGCTCTGCAGGCTGGCGGCCGTCTGGGACATCAGGGCGAGCGCGATCGTCCGCATCGGTTCGGGGATGGTGGTGCCCACCTGGTTCTGGAGCTCCGCGACCGCCGCCTGCATCTCATCGGGTGTCGGGAGCCTGCGGACGACCACGCTGAGACCGTTGAGCAGCGGCGGAACCACGACGGCCACGACGCCGACCAGCAACCCGACGGCGAGGAGCTCCGCCAGGAGCGCGGCCAGGACCCGCGGCATGACCTTGTCGAGACGGTTCGCGATGGGCAGGACGGCGTACGCGAGCACGGCCCCGACCACGAACGGCATCAGCGCCGGCCAGGTGGCGATCACCAGCTGCGCCGACACCCCGACCAGGAGCAGCCCGATCGCGCCCTTGGCGAGTGCCTCGGGGCGGATCGTCCTGAGCCGGTCGGCGAGGACGCTCCAGCGCTGGCGCGCATGCGTCCGCGCCGCGGGAGATGCGCTGAGCGTCATCGACTGGACCCCGCGCGTGCGGCTCCGGTGGTGGCCACTGGTGAGACTCCCTCGTGCGCGCCTGCCCCGCTCCCGCTCGCGGAGGGGTTCACACGCGACGGCGTGACTATACGTCCCGGCACCGGCCCGGATCACGGCTCGCCAGTTCCTGCCCTCCGGCGAGGTGGCGGCCCCGCAACCTTCCCTGCTATCATCCGCCACCGGTCGCGGACCCGTGGTGTAGCGGCCCAACATGCCAGCCTGTCACGCTGGAGATCGCCGGTTCGAATCCGGTCGGGTCCGCCATCCTCCCTCGATTCCCCGCACGCCCCGTCCGCCCGCCCGGACGGGGCGTCCCCTTTTCCTGGTCGGGTCTGCGTCTCGGTCGGGTACGCTTCGTGCCGTGAGTGCTCGAGACCCCGGCTTCGATCCTCGACGCCAGCACCCGCGCAGCGGTGCCCGCCCGATCTCCCCAGCGGCGGCGGCTCCCGCCCGGCCGGCCTGGCTCCTTCCAGCGCTCGTCACGGTCACCCTGGCGCTCATCGTCGGCATCGGGTTCAGCAGCGGCCTGCCCGGCGGCGGATCGGGCGGGGCGAGCCCGGCGGCACCCGCAGCGGTGGGGTCGAGCACCTTCACGGCGGCCCCCGGCTCCAGCTCCCTCCCCGGGCCGTCGTCCGCCGGTACCGGGTCGGGCGACCCCGCGACCCAGCCGTCCCCCTCCGACCCCGGTGCCCAGCCCTCGCCCACCACCGCGGCCGGCGCCGCGAACCCCGTGCTGGCGGACGTCGCGATCGTGCCGGTCACGCAGTTCCGCACCGGGCGCACGGGCGCCGGCTCCGCGGACGTCAAGGGGATCGCCGGCGGCAGCTCCCCGTACAGCGCGCTGGCGCTGGTGGCGCGGGACGCCGACGCCATCCTCGCTGCGCTGGGCGTGACGCGCGCATCCCTCGGCTCGCACCTGGTCACGTTCCCGTCCGCCGGGGACCTGTCGGCGGACCTCGCGAAGCACCGCACCCGCCTGGGGTTCCTGCGCGCGGACGAGGTCAACGCCTCGGTCCGGGCGCTCGCCTGGGGCTCCAGCGCGCTGTTCGGCGTGGGGCGCGTCGGGTCGCTGGGCGGCTGGAAGCTGACGGCCCGCCTCGAGGTCCCGGACGGCAGCACGCCTGCCTACGACCCGGGCACGGCCTGGACCCTCGTCGCCGGCGGCGACATCATGCTCGACCGCGGCGTCTCGCTGGCCATCAAGGGCGCCAAGGCGGGCGCGGACTTCCCGTTCAACGGCGGCACCGTGGCGATCACCGGCCACTGCAAGAACTGCTCGCCGTTCGGCTGGGACCTCCCATACACGAAGCGGACCGGCAATGCGGGCGTGGTCCGCCGGCTGGTCAAGGGCGCCGACATCGCCATCGCCAACTTCGAGAACCCGGCCCCGGACAGCTGGCGCTGGCACGGCACGGGCATGGTCTTCTCGGCCAACCCGAAGAACATCGCCGGGCTCGCGGACGCAGGCATCGACTGGGTCTCGCTCGCCAACAACCACATCGGCGACGCGGGCCGGGCCGGGATCGTCTCGACGGAAGCCAATCTCGACGACTACGGCATCAGGCACGCCGGCGCCGGTAAGAACACCGCCGACGCCCACAAGGCCTCGCTGCTCAAGGCGGGCGGCGTGACGGTGGGGATCCTGGGCTACGACACGATCGCGGGGTATTACGCGTCCGGGCCGTCCACGCCGGGCAGCGCCAGGATGACCAAGGCGTTCCTCCAGAAGGACATCGCCGCAGCCCGCAAGGCCGGGGCGGACGTCGTCATCGTGTTCCCCCACTGGGGCGTGGAATACCGCGCGAAGCCGACCGCCGGCCAGCGGAACCTCGCCCACCTGGCGATCGACGCCGGTGCGGATATGGTGATCGGCAACCACCCGCACTGGGCGGAGGGCATGGAGGTCTACAAGGGCAAGCCGATCTGGTACGCCCTGGGCAACTTCGTGTTCGACCAGACGTGGTCCGAGCCCACGATGGAGGGGATCACCCTCGAGATGACCTTCCGCGGCAAGCAGCTGGTCCAGGTCCGCATGCGGCCGCACCTGATCATGGGCAAGGCGCAGCCGAACTTCATGGATCCGCTGGGCAGCGGCAAGGTGGTCATGGACCAGGTGTGGGGCGCGTCGAAGGGGCTGCTCGCCTGGTAGGGGTGCGGGGGACCGGGCGGTTGCCCACGGTCCTGGCCGCGGCCGCAGGCTCGCGCCGGACCAGCCGCAGGCCGCGCCCGAGCCGCAGGTTCAGCCCCGCCCGCGGATCAGCCCCAGCCGCGGATCAGCCCGAGCCGAGGATCAGCCCCAGCCGTAGGGGCCCGGCACCCGCTCCTCGAGACCCGCCAGCAGGTCCGTCTCGTGATCCGGGGCCGGCACGCGGCATTCCCGGCGCACGAACGCCTCCTGGAACCAGAAGTCGCGCCAGGCGTCCGGTCCGAACCGGACGAACGGGTTCTCGTCGGAGATCTGCGTCAGGTGGGCGCGCATCGCGGCCCAGCGGCGGTCGAGTGCCGGCGTGACGTCCACCCACGCGGTGATCGTCTCGTCCGGGACGAGCATCCGCGACGCGAACGCCTCGTACTCCGCGAGCTGCTCCGGGGTCGCATCCTCGGGCGGGGACCAGAAGGAGCGTTCGCCGATCGCCTCCATCCGTTCCTGGAGCGCGTTGCGCACGGAGGCGGGGATCGCCTGCTCGTAGAGCTTGGCGGGGGACCACGGCGCCAGGCCGCCCTCTGTCTCGGGGACGCCCGTGCCGCCATGCTCGGGTGCCAGCTGTTCCGGGTACCAGGCCGGGTCGCCGGTCCGCGCGAACGCACCGACCGCCACCAGGTGGGTGCGCATGTGGTCCGGGTGCCCGTACCCACCGAACTCGTTGTAGGTCGTCATGACGTCCGGCCGGTACCGCCGCACCATCCAGGTCAGGCGTCCGATCGCCTCGTCGAGGTTCGCCTGCCAGAAGGTGCGGGGGTCGCGGTTCCCGGGGCGGCCCATCATGTCCGAGTCGCGGTAGCCGAGGTTCTCCCACTCGGTCACGCCGAGGACCGCCATGGCGGCTTCCAGCTCGGCCGCCCGGATCTCACCCAGGCGGCGGTGGTTCTCGGGAGTGTCAAGCTCCGGGACGACGATGTCGCCCATCTCGCCGCGGGTGCACGTGACCAGGACGACGCGCCGGCCGGCATCGACCCACCCGGCCATGGTCCCGCCCGTGCCGATGACCTCGTCGTCGGGGTGGGCGTGGACGGTCATGAGGGTGGGGACGTGGGCGGTCGGCGAGGTCGTCTGGTCGGTCATGCGGGGATGCTAGCGCCACGCGCCACGCTGCGCCGCCAGCCCGGCTCGCCGCCGGTCGTCGGCCCCGGCTCGCCGCCGGTCGCCAGGCCGGCTTGCCGCCAATCGCCACTCGCCGGTCCCCGGCTCGCCGCTGACCCCCTGAGGTTCACTGTGGCGGACATGGCTGCCTCAACCGCGAGTCTGACCGCTGGGTCCGAGCGCCAGGTGTCGGCGCGGCACGCGCTACGCTGCGCCGATGAGCGATCAGCCCGCCATCCCTCCGGCTCCGGAGGCCCCCGTCCCGGACGTGCCCGTCTCGCCGACCCAGACGACCCCGGCCATCGCGGCCCTCGAGGCCGCCGGCGTCCCGTTCGCGGTCGTCCGCACCGCGATCGCGCGCAGCGCCGAGGAGAGCGCCCGCCTCCAGGGCGTGCCCCTGGGTTCGTTGCTGCGCTCCATCCTCGTCCGGCGCGCGGCAGACGACTTCCTGTTCGTCCTTGTGCCCGGTGGTCGGCGCTTCAACTGGCCCAAGCTGCGGGCGCTCCTGGGCACGAACCGCCTCACGCTCCCCACCGAGGAGGAGGCGAAGGCCGAGACCGGCTACGTGCGCGGGGCGATCACCCCGTTCGGCGCCCGGCGTGCGTGGCCAGTGATCGCGGACGCCTCGATCGAGGACCTGGATGTGGTGGCCATCGGCGGGGGAGCGAGGGGTGTCAACGTCCACCTGGCGCCCGCCGACCTGGTCGCGGCCACCGGTGCGCAGGTGGTGGACATCACGATCCCGGAGCCGCCGCCCGAGCGGGACGCCTCGGCGCCCGAGCAGGACGCCTGACCGCCCGAGCCGGACGGGGAAACCCTTGACACCGGGCAAGGTACGTAATACATTACGCATATGGTCACCAACGACGATCCGGCAGCACAGGCCGACGTGTTCGGCTCCCTGTTCGTCGTCCTGGCGCACCTCACGAGGCGGACGGACGCCGCGCTCGAGGATCTCGGGCTCACATCGAGGCAGTGGCTGCTGCTGGCGGTGCTGGCGCGGGGGTTCGAGCGTCGTCGACCGTCGCTCACGGAGGCGGGCGACCTGTACGGCACGTCACGCCAGAACGTCAAGCAGATAGCGCTGGGGCTGGAGGCTCGCGGGTACCTGCGGCTGGTGGCGGATCCCGCCGACGGCCGGACGACGCTGCTCGAGCTGACCGAGCGGGCAGCGATCTTCGACACCCCGGAGATGCAGGCGCGGGGCGCGGCCCTGATGCGGGACTCCTTCGTCGGGCTCTCGCCCGAGGACGTGGCCACGCTGCGCGAAATCGTCCACCGATGGCTGGCCGGCCTCGGTGTGTCGGGCCACAGGACGGCCGGAACACCCAAGGAACAGGGATAGGGACAGGGGCATGGAAACCACCATCTCTCGCCTGATCGGGCGAGCACCCTTCGTGCTGTCGATCCTGCTCGCGATCGTCGCGTTCGCGGCGGACCTTATCTCGCTGGCGAGACCGGACCTGATCCACGGGCCGGCCGTGAGCGTCGGCTCGCTCCGCGGGACCGCGCTGGTGATGGTCGTGGTCGCCGTCCCGTTGCTGCTCGCATCGATGGCGGCGGCGCGGTCCAACTCGCTGGTCGCGCTTCTCGGGTGGCTCGGCGCGCTCGCCTTCATCGCCTACCAGTCGGTGCTGTTCCTGTTCGGATCGCCGTTCAACGGCCTGTTCCCGCTGTACCTGGGCATGCTCGCGTTCTCAGGGTGGGCGCTCATCGCGCTCGCGCCACGGGTGCCCGTGGCGGCCATCGCGGCCCGGTTCGGCCCCAGCACGCCGGTGCGCCTCGCCGCTGGTTACCTCGCGGTGATGGCCGGCCTGTTCTACCTGCTGTGGCTGCGGGCCATCGTGCCCGCCCTGTTCGAGAGCGAGACGCCCGCCTTCCTGGTGGGCACGGGGTTGACGACCGGTCCGGGACAGATCATGGACCTCGCGTTCCTGCTGCCGCTCTGCCTGCTGACCGCCGCCTGGGTCTGGAAGCGTCGCGCCGCGGGTCTCGTTCTCGCGGGCGCGCTGCTCGTCATGCTCGCGGTCGAGGCGGCCAGCATCGGCGTGGACCAGTGGTTCGGCTCGGCGGCCGATCCGGCCTCGACGGTGGCATCGTCGGCCATGGTCCCCGTCTTCGCCTTCGTGACGGTCGTCGGCAACGCCGTGCTCATCCTGTTCCTGCGGGGAGCGCGGGAGGTCCGCCGCCCCGGCGTCGCGGGTGCGGGCGTGCCCGGCTGACCCACGGGTCGCGGCGTCTTCAGCGTCGTCGGCGTCATCCGCGTCATCGGCGCCGGAGGCCACTTGGCCGCGCAACCGGATGCCGGGCCCGGCCCGACGCATCGGGTGGGGTCGCGACCCATCCCCCGTAGGGACTCCGCCCGGATCGAGCGCCCGGAGACCCGTCCCACCGGCGGCTACCATCTGTCGCATGCCCGAGACCGTCGCTCCAGGCCCGCTCGCGGGGATCCGCGTCGCCGACTGCTCCACGGTCCTCGCCGGTCCGTACTGCACCATGCTGCTCGCGGACCTGGGCGCGGACGTCGTCAAGGTGGAGCCCCCCGATGGCGACGCGACCCGCGGCTGGGGCCCGCCGTGGGTCGGCGACGAGGGCACCGGCACCCGGACCGCTGCGTACTACCTGGCCGTCAACCGCAACAAGCGCTCGATCCGTCTCGACCTGAAGCAGGAGGCCGGGCGCGAGGTCCTCCACCGTCTCCTGCGGGGATCGGACGTCCTGGTGGAGAACTTCCGCGTCGGCGGCCTGGAGCGCCTCGGCTTTGGCGACGCGGCCCTGCGAGCCCTGAACCCCGACCTCGTCCACCTCGCGATCTCCGGCTTCGGCACCGACGGCCCGGACGCGGAGAAGCCCGGCTACGACTTCATCGTGCAGGCGGCCGGCGGGCTCATGTCGATCACCGGTGCCGCGGACGGCGACGGCGGCCGGCCGACGAAGGTGGGCGTCGCGATCAGCGATGTCGTGACCGGGCTGTTTGGCGCCGTGTCGGTGCTGGCGGGCCTGTTGGGCCGCGGGCGCGCCGGCGTAACTGCCGCGATGGGCGGCGCCCGAGGCCAGCGGATCGACCTGAGCCTGCTCGAGTCGACGCTCGCGATCCTGGTGAACCAGGCGCAGAACGCGTTCGTCACCGGGCACGCGCCGGGCCGCCTCGGCAACGCCCACCCGAACCTCGTCCCGTACGAGACGTTCCGCACGTCGGACGGGGAAGTCGCCGTGGCCGTGGGCAGCGAGCGCCAGTGGCCGCGCCTGTGCGAGGCGCTCGGCAGCCCGGAGCTCGCCGCGGACCCGCGATTCGCGACCAACGGCGGCCGCGTCGACCACCGCGCCGAGCTGCGGCCCATCCTCGCGGACCGGTTCCTCGCCCGCTCCACCGGGGAGTGGCTCGCGGCGCTCGACGACGCCGAGATCCCCGCCGGCGCGATCAACGACATCCCTGCCGCATTCGCGTCCCCGCAGGCCCGGGCCCGCGGCATGGCCGTAGACCTGGAGCACCCGGTCCTCGGCGCCGTGCGCCAGGTGGGGATCCCGTTCCGGCTCTCGGCGACGCCCGCCACACTTCGCTCCGCGCCCCCGCTCCTTGGGGAGCACACGCGCGAGATCCTGGCCGGGCTCGGCTACGCGCCGGCCGAGATCGCGGCGCTGGCCGCCGCCGGCACCACGTGAGCAAGGGGGTGGTGCCCGACGGTGAGCGCATCCGCCCGCTGGCCTCTACCGGCGTGGTGGTGGCGCTCACCGGCGTCGTCGTGCTGGCGTTCCGGACCGCGGCCGCCGACGAGTCGCTCAACGCCGGGACCGCGGGCGAGCCCTGACCGTCTCCCTCTCGCGTCTCGGCCCCACGGCCATCGGCTGGTCGCTCTGGTGCCGCGGCTACGCGGCCGCGCCACCGGCCGTCTCGGCGGCCGCGCTCTTGGTCCAGCGCGTCGTCGGCGCGACGCTGGGCGTCCTGGTCCCCGGCGAGCTGCTCGGCCCCGGGTTCCTCGCCGGGTCCGCGCTGATCGGCGCAGGGGTGGCGGGGATTGGGCTGGCAGCCGGGGCCGACCACCGCCACGACGAAGCCTCGTCGCTGAAGGAGTTGGTCCCGTGATGGCGTTGCCCGGGTTGCGTCAGCGTGGGGCCACTCGTCGGGCGCGGCGTCACCCTGTCGGGCGCGGCGTCACTCGCCGGGCGCGGCGTCACTCGCCCGGCGCGGCGTCACCCGTCGGGCGCGGCGTCACCCCGTCGGGCGCGGCGTCACCCCGTCGGGCGCAGCCTCCCGATCGTCGTCACCCGGTCGGGCGCGAGATCTCGGCTGGCCCGGCCCGCGGGCCGGCACGGCAAGCTCGGCGAGCGTGGACCGGGCAAATGTGCCGCGGAGCGCCTCCCGGCCGGCGACCAGGATGTCGTGGACCTCGCAGGTCCCATCGGCGCCGCATGGCCCACCGTCCAGCACGCAGGCCTGGCGCCGAGTGTCTCCCTCGACGGCCTCGATGACGTTGAGCAGGCTCACGGACGAGGCGTCCCGCGCCAGCCGGTAGCCGCCGGTGCGGCCCGCGGCGGCCTCCACGAGGCCCGCGCGCTGGAGGTCGGCGAGGACCTGCGGCAGAAAGCGGACGGGGATGTCCATCGCCTCCGCGATGCGGCGCGCGGACAGCAACCCGTTGCCTGAGCCCCTGGCCAGCGCGAGCATCGCCCGGACGGCGTAGTCCCCACGCTTGGTGAGTTCGAGACGCATCGGCGGGAGTATGGGGCCGAACGGCGGAAGGCGTCGTGGGAGGAGGGCGACGTGGGCACGTCCGGGCATGGCGGGACGATCCGGCGGATCGGGACAGCCTCGGCCAGCGGGACGCGACGGGCGCGGTGGGCCGTAACGGGCGCGGTGGGCCGTAACGGGCGCCGGGGGGCGGGAACTCCACCTCGCTGGCGGACCCAGCCCCCAGGGAAGCGCAGAACTCCCCAGATGTCGTCGCGGTGAGCATTCGACAACCCGCCGACAGATGACGGGCCGGTCCCGAGCGTGGGACAGTCCCGGCGTTCCACCATTTGCATCGTGGCGACGGTATCTGACGGCGCGGATGTGGCGAATGCTCACTACGACGACATACGGGGATTCGGCGAATAGCAAGGGCGTCGGAGCCAGACTCGGCGCGTAAACGGATCGGGCCAGAGCCGCGAAGGCGTCGAGGGGGCGCACCAGTGGCGCGCGGCACCACGAGTTCGCGCCGTGACGGGTGATCCGGTGTTCGGGGAGACGGCAGACTCGGCTTCATGGTGTCACGCACCGCGAAACCGTCCGGATCGGCAGGATCCGGGCCCGGGTACGGGAATTCGTGGCGCAGGAGACCACGGCGGCACGGGTGACCACGGCCGCACGGGAGACCACGGCGGCACGGGACCCCACGGCGGCACCGGAGACCCGGGCCGCACCGGAGACCACGGCCGCACCGGAGACCACGGCGGCACCCGGCGAGCCCCCACGCCCACCCCACCAGGCGGCGGTCAGGTGGCGGCCCTGCGCCCCGGTCCGACCGACCGCGCGGCCGGGGCGAACCTCCACACCCGGTAGACTCATCCGATGGCTCGATTCTCCTACGGCGGACAGGCGCTCATCGAGGGCGTGATGATGCGCGGTCGCGATGCGATCGCGGTTGCCTTGCGCCACCCGGACGGCCGGATCGTCTACGAGACCGAGCGCCTCGACTCCGGCGTCCACGCCTTCAGGGCCGGCAAGTGGCCGTTCGTGCGCGGCCTCGTCATCCTCTACGAGACGCTCGTGGTCGGCACGAGGTGGCTGGTCCGCTCCGCCGGCCTCCAGGCCGAGGAGGAGGGCCTGGAGCTCGGCAAGGGCTCCGTGGCGCTCATGCTGCTGTTCACGGCCGTCCTCGGGATCGGCCTGTTCTTCATCCTGCCGCTGATCGTGGCCACCTTCACCGCGGGGAACAACGAGAACGGCCTGGTGCAGCAATTGGTGGAAGGCCTGACCCGCGTCGCGATCTTCCTGGGCTACCTGGTCGTGATCGCGCGGACACCGGACATCAAGCGCACCTTCCAGTACCACGGCGCGGAGCACATGACGATCCACGCGCTGGAGGCCGGCGATCCGCTGCGCCCCGAGGCGATCCGCAAGTACCCCACCGCCCACCCGCGCTGCGGCACGGAGTTCCTGGTCGTGGTGATCCTGCTGTCGATCCTGGCCTTCAGCCTGGTCGGCCGGCAGTCGCCCGTGGTCATGGTCGCGAGCCGGATCCTCCTGATCCCGGTCATCGCCTCCGTCGGCTACGAGCTGCTCCGCCTGGGCGCGAAGCACCGCTCGAACCCCGTCGTGAAGGTCATCATGTGGCCCGGGATCCTGGTCCAGATGATCACGACCAAGCAGCCGACCGACGACATGATCGAGGTCGCGATCGTCTCGATCGAGGAGGCGCTCCGCGCAGACGGCGAGCAGGTTCCCCAGGGCGGCCTCGACCTGGCCCGGGACCCGATGCCCCAGCCAGGCGAGACCGCGGCGCGCGTGCGTGAGACGCAGGCTGCGGCCGAGGCCGCGCTCGGGGCGGACGGCGCGCCGCCCGCCGACGCCGCCCGGCTCGACCCGCCGGCCGCGGGCTGAGCCCCGCCCACGACGCCCCAACCGATGCCCGACGACTCCGGCCTCGACGCCAAGCTCGAGACCCTCGCTCGCCAGTACGACGAGGTCTCGGCGCAGCTCGCCACACCCGATGTCCTGTCCGACCCCAACCAGCTCCGCACCCTGGGTCGCGAGCTCTCGCGCCTGGAGCCGGTGGTCGCCGCCTTCCGGGAGCTCAACGACGTCCGCAGCCAGCTCGCCGGCGCGCGCCAGGTGCGCGACGCCGAGTCGGACGACGACATGAAGGCGATGGCGCGCGAGGAGATCGCGGAGCTCGAGGGGCGCGAGACGAAGCTGGTGGAGGACCTCAAGGTCTCCCTCCTGCCCCGCGATCCCAACGACGACCGGAACGTGATCGTGGAGATCCGGGCGGGCGCCGGGGGAGAGGAGGCCGCGCTGTTCGCGGCGGAGCTGCTGCGCATGTACACCCGCTACGCGCAGGAACACCGCTTCCACACGGACCTCATGAGCGTCAACGAGACGGGCATCGGTGGCATCAAGGAGGCGATCCTGGAGGTCGCCGGCGACGGCGCCTACAGCCGGCTCAAGTTCGAGGGCGGCGTCCATCGGGTCCAGCGCGTCCCCTCGACCGAGTCCAGCGGCCGGATCCACACCAGCACGGCCACCGTCATCGTGCTGCCCGAGGTGGACGAAGTGGAGGTCCACATCGACGAGGAGCGGGACCTCCGGATCGACGTCAAGCGGTCCAGCGGACCGGGCGGCCAGTCCGTCAACACCACCGACTCGGCCGTGCGCATCACCCACCTCCCGTCCGGCCTCGTCGTGGAGATCCAGGACGAGAAGAGCCAGCACAAGAACAAGGCCAAGGCGATGGCGGTCCTCCGCTCCCGCCTCTACGACCTGGAGCTGGCCAAGCAGCGCGAGGCGCAGAGCGCCGAACGCCGGACCATGGTCACCGCGGGCGACCGGTCGGAGAAGATCCGGACCTACAACTTCCCCGACAACAGGGTCACGGACCATCGCATCGGCGTCACGATCCACAACGTGCCGAGCGTGCTCGAGGGGCAGATCGACGCGCTCATCGACGCGCTGCAGATGGCCGATCGCGCCGACCGCCTCCACGACGTCACGGAGACCGGCGGGTAGCCGCGGTGGCCGAGTCCGCTCCGATCGTCGCGGCCCTGGTGACGTCCGCCGCCGACCGCCTCGCCGTCTCCGGCTCCGGGTCCGCGCGCCTGGACGCGGAGCTGCTGCTCGCCCAGGCCGTGGGCACCGACCGGACGGGGATCCTCGCGCACCCGGACGCGCTCGTCGGGGACGGACCCCGGGCGACGTTCGAGGGGCTCGTGGCCCGCCGGGAGAGGGGCGAGCCCGTCGCCTATCTCCGCGGCTTCCGGGAGTTCCACGGGCTCGCAATCGCCACCGACGAGCGCGCCCTGATCCCCCGGCCCGAGACGGAGCTCCTCGTGGACGCGGCGCTCGCGGCCGTGATCTCGCGGCTGACGGCCGCCCCGCGCCCGGTCGGCTCACCCCCGCTCCGTGTCGCGGACATCGGCACCGGGTCCGGCGCGATCGCCGTGGCGCTCCTCGTCGCCCTGCGCAAACGCCGCATGTCGGACCAGGTGGTGGTGGACGCGATCGACCTGTCGGGCGAGGCGCTGCAGCTCGCACGCGAGAATGCGGTCGGTCACGGCGTGGCGGACCGCATGACGTTCGGCCTCGGGGACCTGCTCCCGGAGCGTGCCTTCCCCCCGTACGCCGTGATCTGCGCCAACCTGCCGTACGTCGCCACCGGCGACCTCGCCGGGCTGGCCGGGGACCTCGCGTTCGAGCCGAGCGTCGCCCTCGACGGCGGTCCGGATGGCCTCGACGTGGTACGACACCTGCTGGACCTGCTGCCAGGGACGCTGGCGTCGGACGGGGTGGCGCTGCTGGAGATCGGTGCGGGCCAGGGCGAGGCGATCGCCGGCGAGACCGCGACCCGCCTGCCCGGCTGGCGCTGCGCCGTGACGATGGACCTGGCCGGGCTGCCTCGCCTGGCGCAGATCGAGCCGCCGAGGCCGGGCGACGGACCCGCGGCGCGGCCGTGAGAAACCACCGTCCCCCGGCGCGGCCGTGAGAAACCACCGTCCCGCCGTCCGCCCTGAACCGGCGTTTCCGATCCGGCTGATGGCGCTCGACATCGACGGCACGCTCGTCGGTCCGGACGCCCGCCTCTCGCCGAGGATCCGAGCCGCCGTCGCGGGTGCCGTCGAGCGCGGCGTCCGAGTCTCGCTGGCCACCGGGCGACGGTCGGTGTCCGCGGTCGGCTTCGCCAACCAGCTGGGGCTCAGCGAGCCGATCATCGCCCACCAGGGAGCCGTCATCCGGGCGATGCCCAGGCGGCGCGAGGCGGTCCTGGGCGAGGACGTGCCGCAACGCGGCCGCGTCGGGCGGCTCCTCTACCACCGGCCGATGGAGCCGGACGCGATCCGGGACGCCATCGCCTGGTGCCTGGGCCATGGGCTCGACGCCCACGTCAACAACCTGGAGGAGATCCTCGCGGCGGCCGACGACCCGCGGTTCGAGGACTACTCCTCCTACTACGGGAACGACGCGACCTTCGTCCCGGACCTGGTCGCGGCGGTGGACCGGCCGATGACGAAGGTGATCTCGGTCGGCGAGCCGCCGGCGCCGATGGAGCTGATCGGCGAGGCGCGGCGACTGTTCGCCGGTCGCGCCAGCCCCACGGTGTCGCACCCCCGCTTCCTGGAGTTCGTCGCGGACGGGGTCTGCAAGGGCAGGGCGGTCGCGCGGCTCGCGCACCGCGCCGGGATCCCGCAGGGCCAGGTGCTGACGATCGGGGATGCGCTCAACGACCTGGAGATGATCGCGGACGCCGGTCACGGCACCGCGATGTCCAGCTCGCCGGTGGAGCTGTGGCCGTCGGCCCGGTACCTGGCGGCGCCGGTGGAGGAGGACGGGGCTGCGGCGGTGATCGAGGCCCTGGTCCTGGCCTCGCCCGACGAGGCCGCCCGCAACGCCTCCCGGCTGGCCGAGGCGGCGCGCGAGCACCGGCGCGCGGTCCTCGGCTCCGACGCGGCCGACCCGGCCCCGATCGAGCGGGCGCTCGTGACGGCGCTCTCGTGAGCGCGCCCGCGTGACGGCGCCCTCGTGACCGAGCTCCTGACCCAGTCCTCGTGACGATGCCCCTCCCCAGGATCCTCCCGGACGGCGACGCGGCCCGATCCGAGGCCGTCGACCTGCTCCGCGCGGGCGGGATCGTCGCCCTGCCCACCGACACCGTCTACGGGATCGCCGCCGACATGGCCCTCCCCGATGCCATCGAGCGCCTCTACGCGGCCAAGCGGCGCCCGCCCGGGAAAGCCGTGGCCGTGCTGCTGGCCGATGCCGCGCAAGCTGAGGGCTGGGCGTGGTAACGCCGGCGGCGGGCGTCCTGGGTGACCGGTTCTGGCCGGGGGGGCTCACGCTGGTGCTCACGGTCCGTCCGGGCGTCCGACTCCCGCGCGTCCTGGCCGGCGGCGCCCCCACCATCGGCGTCCGCGTGCCCGACCACCCGGCCCCGCGGGCCCTCGCCGCCGTCCTGGGACCCCTGCCCACCACCTCCGCCAACGTCTCCGGCGAGCCGGACGCCCGGGACGCCCGGGAGATCGCGACCCTGCTGGGGGATGCGCTGGCGCTCGTCATCGACGGTGGCCCGATCCGGGGCGGCCTCGCGTCCACGGTCGTGGACTGCACCGGGGAGCGACCGCTGGTCCGGCGCGTCGGGGCGATCCCCGTGGACGAGATCGCCCGCGCGCTGGCCGCCGCGGGGATTGCGCTCGACACGGGAGGCTGACCGGGGCGGAGGTTCCAACCGGACCGGCCACCGGCTTCCCGGCATCCGCGACCGCCCCGGCATCCGCGACCGCCCCGGCATCCGCGACCGCCCCGGCATCCGCGACCGCCCCGGCATCCGCGACCGGCCCGGCATCCGCGACCGCCCCGGCATCCGCGACGGGATCGCCGAGCCGCGTGGCTGCGTGGGTGTCGCCTGCAAGGCGACCAATTCGGGCGCCCGGTTCGTCTTCGTCGCCTGCAAGTCGACATGACCGCCCTTTCGACGACGATTGAGTCGAGCTGACATGGTCTTTGTCGCCCGTGGGTCGACCAATTCGGGCAACCGCGTCGAATTCGGCGGCCCAGGAGCTGCAAGCTGGCGCCTTTGTCGACTGCCAGGCGACGAGCCGACCGGCGACCGCCGACCGACCAACGAGTCGACCGGCGACCGACCAACGAGCCGACCGGCGACCAACCGGCGAGGAGCCGACCGCCGACCGACCGGCGACCGACCAGCGAGGAGCCGACCGGCGACCGCCGACCGACGAGCCGACCGGCGACCAACCGGCGAGGAGCCGACCGCCGACCGACCGGCGACCGACCAACGAGCCGACCGGCGACCGACCGCCGCTGTCCCTGCCAGTCGTGGGAAGATAGGCGACGTCGGCCGCCGCACCGGGCCACACCACAACCCCGCTACCACCGCGCCCAGCCCAGCCACGGCCGCGCCACCGCCAGGAGGTCCACGTGTCCCACGTCTCCGCCCCCTCCACCGGCTGGGCACCCCTTGCCGAGGTTGACCCCGAGCTCTGGGCGACGATGGAGGCGGAGCGACGTCGGCAGACCGACAGCATCGAGCTGATCGCCAGCGAGAACTACGTGTTCTCCGCGGTCGAGGAGGCGCAGGGATCCTGGCTCACCAACAAGTACGCGGAGGGCCTCCCGGGCAAGCGCTACTACGGCGGCTGCGAGTTCGTGGACCTCGCCGAGGACCTGGCACGTCAGCGCGCCCTGGCCCTGTTCCCGGGCTCGGACCACGTCAACGTCCAGCCCCACTCGGGCGCGCAGGCCAACATGGCCGCCTATTTCGCGGTTCTCCGGCCCGGTGACCGGATCCTGGGCATGAGCCTCGCCCACGGGGGGCACCTCACACACGGCTCGCCGGTCAACTTCTCGGGCCGCCTGTACGAGGTCCACGCGTACGGGGTGACCCGCGAGACCGAGCGGATCGACTACGACCTCCTCGAGGCGCAGGCGGAGGAGGTCCGGCCGAAGGTGGTGGTGGCCGGCGCGTCGTCCTATCCCCGGACCTGGGACTTCGAGCGGCTGGCGGCCATCGCGCACGGCGTGGGCGCGCTGCTGTTCGTGGACATGGCGCACTTCGCGGGTCTCGTGGCGGCGGGCCTCCACCCGAGTCCCTTCCCGCACGCGGACATCGTGACCAGCACCACCCACAAGACACTCCGAGGACCCCGTGGTGGCGTCGTGTTCGCCCGGGCGGACCTGCCCGAGGGCATCGATCGTGCCGACTTCCCGGCGCTCGGCAGGAGCACGTTGGCGCAGGCCATCGACCGGAGCGTGTTCCCCGGCGTCCAGGGGGGTCCCCTCATGCACGTCGTCGCCGCCAAGGCCGTGGCCTTCCGGCTCGCGGCCACGGAGGACTTCCGCAGGGACCAGGCCCGAACCATCGAGAACGCCGCCGTGCTGGCCGGGACCCTCGCCCACGCCGGCGCCCGGCTGGTGAGCGGCGGCACGGACAACCACATGGCGCTCGTGGACGTGACGCCGATGGGGGTGACCGGCCGGGAGGCGGAGGCGCTCCTCGACGGTGTCGGCATCACCGTCAACAAGAACGCCATCCCGTTCGACGCGAACCCGCCCAACATCGCCAGCGGCATCAGGATCGGGACGCCGGCGACCACCACGCGCGGCATGGGCCCGGACGAGATGCGGTCGATCGGCAACTGGATCGTGGACGCGATCCGGGGACGGGAGGATGCGGTGCTCCACGATCGGATCCGCGCGGAGATCCGGGACCTCGTCGCACGGTTCCCGGTCCCGGGGCTCCCGCGCGACCGCGCCTGAGCCGGGGTTCTCCGCGTGCGGCTGATCTCGACGTTCGGGGAGGTGGTCCCGCTCCTCCTCGCGGCGTTCGTCGCGGCAGCGCTCCTGGCGCTGGTCCTGACGCCGTTCGTCCGCCGGGTGGCGATCATGCTGGACAACATCGATCGCCCCGACGACCGGCGCGTCAACGACGCCCCGATCCCGCGCGGCGGCGGCGTCGCGGTCGCCATCGCGTTCCTGCTGGTCGCGCTTGCCGGGATCGCCATGAACTCGCAGACCCACCAGGTCCCGCTCCCGCTGGCCCTCAGGCCGACGCACCTGGTGGCGCTGCTCGCGGGTGGTGCGATCGCCACGCTGCTGGGCGTGCTGGACGACACGTTCCAGCTCCGGGCCCGTTGGCAGCTGCTGGGACAGCTGCTGCTCGCCGCCATGGCGGTCGGCGCCGGGATCCTCATCGTTGACCTCAACAACCCGTTCGGTCCCGGGGACATCGAGCTGAGCACGCCCTACGCCATCGGCTTCACGATGCTGTGGATCGTGGGGATGATCAACAGCATCAACTTCATCGACGGCCTCGACGGCCTGTCGTCCGGGATCGCGCTCATCGCGGCCGCCACCCTCGGCCTGATCTCGCTCACGACCGTCGTCGCCCAGCCGTTCATCGGGATCCTGTGCTTCGCCCTGGCCGGGTCGCTGCTCGGGTTCCTGCGCTGGAACTTCCACCCGGCATCGATCTTCATCGGCACCAGCGGCGTGATGTTCGTGGGCTACACGCTGGCCGTGCTCTCGATCCTGGGGACGGCGAAGGTGGCGGTGGCGCTGCTGGTCCTGGGCGTGCCCATCCTGGACACGTTCTGGATCATCGTCCGGCGCCTCGGCTCCGGGCACTCGCCGTTCACCCCGGACCGCGGCCACATCCACCACCGCCTGCTGGACCTCGGCCTCTCGCACAGCCAGACGGTCCTGGTGATCTACGCCATCTGCATCTCGCTCGCGGTGCTCTCGCTGTTCCTCTCGGGCACGGGTCAGGTGTACGCGTTCCTTGGCCTGGCGTTCCTGTTCGGCTTCGGACTGTTCCTGCTGACGCGGGGCGAGTCGGGAGATGCCCTGGAGGCGGAGTCCTACGAGGAGGCGGTCCCGACGCCGGATCAGGCCCCGCCGAAGGACCAAATCCCGCCAAAGGAACCCGTTTCGCCGAAGGAATAGGCCCCCTTGCCCATTCTGAATCGCGCCGGTGCGGTGCTAGGATCGCCGCGCCCGTACCAAGGGGGTACTCCGGGCACCCCGAGGGGCCATGCCGCCGCTGCTGTCCATCCTCCTGGTCGCGATCGTCCTCGTCGTCGCCGGGGTGATCGTCACCTACCTCGTCCGCCGCCGGCGCGCCGCGGCCGAGGAGGCTCGCCGTGCCGCCGCCACCGTGGTGCCGGAGCTGAGCGAGCGCGACATCGCCTGGCGGATCGGGGCCGCCGACGAGGAGTGGCAGCGGGTCGTCAGCGCAACCCATGTCGCGGCCCTGCCGCCGCCCAGGGATCCGGCCGTTATCGCCGCGGAGGCCGCCGCGGTGTCCGCGGAAGCCGCCGCGGTGTCCGCGGAAGCCGCCGCCGAGCCTGCGGCCGCTGGCGCGCCTGGGATCGCGGCCGCCACCGTCCACGCGGATGCCGCCGACGAGTACGTCGTGGCCGTTGCCGCCGCCGCATTCGCCGCCGCAGAGCAACAGGCCGCCCATGCCGCCCCCGCGGAGGCCGGGAACCCTGAGACCGAGGGCGGTGTGACGCCCGTGGTGCCGCTTGCCGTCGCGGCCGCGAGCACGACCCCCCGCCCCTCGACCGATGCCGCGGCCGCCGCGCTCGCTGTGTCGAGGCGCCGCCGGCTGTGGCGGGACTCCGCGGGCGTGCTGCTGGCCGCCTGTCTCGTGATCCTGGCGATCACGACATTCGCGCCCGGGGTCATCTCCGGGCCCGCTCCGTCGGTCCCGGAGGCGCCGACGGAGGTCGCGATGATCACGTCCGCCACGCCGAGCCCCTCGCCCTCACCGAGGTACTCGCCGAGCCCGTCGCCGTCGCCGGACCCGTCTCCCACTCCCGGACCGTCGCCATCTCCGTCTCCCAGCCTGGCGCCGGTCGTGGCTGTCACGCCCAAGCCCACGCCCAAGCCCACGCCGCGGAAGACCCCGAGGCCGACGCCGCATCCGACGCCGCGGCCGACGCCGCATCCCGACGCCAAAGCCGACTCCGAAGCCGACGCCCAAGCCCACGCCGACGCCTCCGCCGGCGTTCGCCAACTTCTCGACATCCGTCGCGTGCACATCGTCCGGGAAGGCCACGGTGACGTTCAGGAACTCATCGAGCGACGCGACCCGCTACGTCTGGCTGTTTGGGTACACGCCGCTGAAGAACCTTTCGACGACTTCGAAGGCCGCATTTACGAGGTCGTATCGTCAACGGCGACTACACCGTGACCCTCAAGGCCTACAACTCCGCGGGCAAGATGAACCAGGCCAGCAGGGCGTGAGCATCAGCTGCCCGTGATACCGACCTCGCCAAGGAGTACACCCCATGCGACTCGCGGCCCGCCTCCTGAGCGCTCTCCTGGTCGCGATGCTGGTCATGCCCTCGCTCTCGGTAGGCCTGGTTGCGGCGTCGGGTGACACCACGCACTTCGCCGTCACCGGACTGCCGGGCTCGGTCAAGGCCGGCGAGCCGCAGTCGATGACGGTCACGGCCCTCGATGCCTCGGACGAGATCGACACGGCGTTCAGCGGCACCATCCACATCTCCGTCGAGGGTGGAGCCGCGCACGCCGACTACACGTTCCAGCGCCGGCATCGACGCTGGGGTCAAGGTCTTCGACGACATCGTGTTCGAGGCCGCCGGTGCGCGGTCCGTGGACGTCGTCGACGCCGCAGACGCGTCGGCCACGGGGACCGAGTCGACGGCCGTCACCGCCGCCGCCGCCTCGCACTTCAGCGTCACCGGCTACCCGAGCCCGACCACGGCCGGCGTCGCCGACAACGTGACCGTGACCGCGAAGGATCCGTTCGATAACACCGATCCGGCGTACGCCGGCATCGTCCGCTTCAGCAGCTCGGATGGCGCGGCCGTGCTACCGGCCGATGGCACGCTCACAGACGGCACCGGTTCGTTCAGCGTCACGCTCAAGACCGCCGGCAGCCGGTCGATCACCGCGACCGACACGGTCTCCCCTCGATCACCGGCAGCCAGGCCGGGATCACCGTGACCCCGGCCGCCGCCACCCAGCTGTCGCTCACGACCCTCTACCCGACGTCCACCGTCGCCGGCGCCTCGCACACCGTGGTGGTCACCGCCCTGGACGCCTACGGCAACACCGCCACCGGCTACGCGGGCCTGGTCACGGTCACCGCCAGCGGCGGCACGACCCACGTCTCGCCCTCGGTCGCGACCGCGCTGACCGGCGGCGTGGGCAGCTACGGGGTCACCTTCGACACCGTCGGCACCGGTCGGCAGATCACCGCCAGCGGCACCCTGGGCGTGACCCAGGACAGCCAGGCCGGGATCACCGTGACCCCGGCCGCCGCGACGCACCTCACCGTCACCGGCTATCCCAGCCCGGCCACGGCCGGCGTCGCCCACAACGTGACCGTCACCGCCCTCGACGCCTACGGCAACCTCGTCACCGGCTACGCGGGCACCGTCCACATCACGAGCACCGGCGCGGCGGTGCTGCCGTCCGACGGCACGCTCACGGGCGGCACCGGTTCGTTCAGCGTCACGCTCAAGACCGCCGGCAGCCAGTCGATCACCGCGACCGACACGGTCACGTCGATCACCGGGAGCCAGACCGGGATCGTGATCATCGCCGCTGACGCGGACCACTTCAGCCTCACCGGCTATCCGAGCCCGACCACGGCCGGTGTCGCCCACAGCGTGACCGTCACGGCGCGCGATGCCTACGGGAACCTCGCCACCGGTTACCTGGGCACCGTCCAGGTCACGAGCTCGGATGGCGCGGCCGTGCTGCCCGGCGACTATGCGTTCGTCTCCGGCGACGGCGGAGTCCACCAGTTCAGCGTGACGCTCAAGACCGCCGGCAGCCAGTCGATCACCGCGACCGACACGGGCTCGATCACCGGCAGCCAGGCCGGGATCACCGTGACCCCGGCCGCCGCCACCCAGCTGTCGCTCACGACCCTCTACCCGACGTCCACCGTCGCCGGCGCCTCGCACACCGTGGTGGTCACCGCCCTGGACGCCTACGGCAACACCGCCACCGGCTACGCGGGCCTGGTCACGGTCACCGCCAGCGGCGGCACGACCCACGTCTCGCCCTCGGTCGCGACCGCGCTGACCGGCGGCGTGGGCAGCTACGGGGTCACCTTCGACACCGTCGGCACCGGTCGGCAGATCACCGCCAGCGGCACCCTGGGCGTGACCCAGGACAGCCAGGCCGGGATCACCGTGACCCCGGCCGCCGCCACCCAGCTGTCGCTCACGACCCTCTACCCGACGTCCACCGTCGCCGGCGCCTCGCACACCGTGGTGGTCACCGCCCTGGACGCCTACGGCAACACCGCCACCGGCTACGCGGGCCTGGTCACGGTCACCGCCAGCGGCGGCACGACCCACGTCTCGCCCTCGGTCGCGACCGCGCTGACCGGCGGCGTGGGCAGCTACGGGGTCACCTTCGACACCGTCGGCACCGGTCGGCAGATCACCGCCAGCGGCACCCTGGGCGTGACCCAGGACAGCCAGGCCGGGATCACCGTGACCCCGGCCGCCGCCACCCAGCTGTCGCTCACGACCCTCTACCCGACGTCCACCGTCGCCGGCGCCCCGCACACCGTGGTGGTCACCGCCCTGGACGCCTACGGCAACACCGCCACCGGCTACGCGGGCCTGGTCACGGTCACCGCCAGCGGCGGCACGACCCACGTCTCGCCCTCGGTCGCGACCGCGCTGACCGGCGGCGTGGGCAGCTACGGGGTCACCTTCGACACCGTCGGCACCGGTCGGCAGATCACCGCCAGCGGCACCCTGGGCGTGACCCAGGACAGCCAGGCCGGGATCACCGTGACCCCGGCCGCCGCCACCCAGCTGTCGCTCACGACCCTCTACCCGACGTCCACCGTCGCCGGCGCCTCGCACACCGTGGTGGTCACCGCCCTGGACGCCTACGGCAACACCGCCACCGGCTACGCGGGCCTGGTCACGGTCACCGCCAGCGGCGGCACGACCCACGTCTCGCCCTCGGTCGCGACCGCGCTGACCGGCGGCGTGGGCAGCTACGGGGTCACCTTCGACACCGTCGGCACCGGTCGGCAGATCACCGCCAGCGGCACCCTGGGCGTGACCCAGGACAGCCAGGCCGGGATCACCGTGACCCCGGCCGCCGCCACCCAGCTGTCGCTCACGACCCTCTACCCGACGTCCACCGTCGCCGGCGCCTCGCACACCGTGGTGGTCACCGCCCTGGACGCCTACGGCAACACCGCCACCGGCTACGCGGGCCTGGTCACGGTCACCGCCAGCGGCGGCACGACCCACGTCTCGCCCTCGGTCGCGACCGCGCTGACCGGCGGCGTGGGCAGCTACGGGGTCACCTTCGACACCGTCGGCACCGGTCGGCAGATCACCGCCAGCGGCACCCTGGGCGTGACCCAGGACAGCCAGGCCGGGATCACCGTGACCCCGGCCGCCGCCACCCAGCTGTCGCTCACGACCCTCTACCCGACGTCCACCGTCGCCGGCGCCTCGCACACCGTGGTGGTCACCGCCCTGGACGCCTACGGCAACACCGCCACCGGCTACGCGGGCCTGGTCACGGTCACCGCCAGCGGCGGCACGACCCACGTCTCGCCCTCGGTCGCGACCGCGCTGACCGGCGGCGTGGGCAGCTACGGGGTCACCTTCGACACCGTCGGCACCGGTCGGCAGATCACCGCCAGCGGCACCCTGGGCGTGACCCAGGACAGCCAGGCCGGGATCACCGTGACCCCGGCCGCCGCCACCCAGCTGTCGCTCACGACCCTCTACCCGACGTCCACCGTCGCCGGCGCCTCGCACACCGTGGTGGTCACCGCCCTGGACGCCTACGGCAACACCGCCACCGGCTACGCGGGCCTGGTCACGGTCACCGCCAGCGGCGGCACGACCCACGTCTCGCCCTCGGTCGCGACCGCGCTGACCGGCGGCGTGGGCAGCTACGGGGTCACCTTCGACACCGTCGGCACCGGTCGGCAGATCACCGCCAGCGGCACCCTGGGCGTGACCCAGGACAGCCAGGCCGGGATCACCGTGACCCCGGCCGCCGCGACGCACCTCACCGTCACCGGCTATCCCAGCCCGGCCACGGCCGGCGTCGCCCACAACGTGACCGTCACCGCGCTCGACGCCTACGGCAACCTCGTCACCGGCTACGCGGGCACCGTCCACATCACGAGCACCGGCGCGGCGGTGCTGCCGTCCGACGGCACGCTCACGGGCGGCACCGGTTCGTTCAGCGTCACGCTCAAGACCGCCGGCAGCCAGTCGATCACCGCGACCGACACGGTCACGTCGATCACCGGGAGCCAGACCGGGATCGTGATCATCGCCGCTGACGCGGACCACTTCAGCCTCACCGGCTATCCGAGCCCGACCACGGCCGGTGTCGCCCACAGCGTGACCGTCACGGCGCGCGATGCCTACGGCAACCTCGCCACCGGCTACCCGGGCACCGTCCAGGTCACGAGCTCGGATGGCGCGGCCGTGCTGCCCGGCGACTATGCGTTCGTCTCCGGCGACGGCGGAGCCCACCAGTTCAGCGTGACGCTCAAGACCGCCGGCAGCCAGTCGATCACCGCGACCGACACGGCCGCTCGATCACCGGCAGCCAGGCCGGGATCACCGTGACCCCGGCCGCCGCCACCCAGCTGTCGCTCACGACCCTCTACCCGACGTCCACCGTCGCCGGCGCCCCGCACACCGTGGTGGTCACCGCCCTGGACGCCTACGGCAACACCGCCACCGGCTACGCGGGCCTGGTCACGGTCACCGCCAGCGGCGGCACGACCCACGTCTCGCCCTCGGTCGCGACCGCGCTGACCGGCGGCGTGGGCAGCTACGGGGTCACCTTCGACACCGTCGGCACCGGTCGGCAGATCACCGCCAGCGGCACCCTGGGCGTGACCCAGGACAGCCAGGCCGGGATCACCGTGACCCCGGCCGCCGCCACCCAGCTGTCGCTCACGACCCTCTACCCGACGTCCACCGTCGCCGGCGCCCCGCACACCGTGGTGGTCACCGCCCTGGACGCCTACGGCAACACCGCCACCGGCTACGCGGGCCTGGTCACGGTCACCGCCAGCGGCGGCACGACCCACGTCTCGCCCTCGGTCGCGACCGCGCTGACCGGCGGCGTGGGCAGCTACGGGGTCACCTTCGACACCGTCGGCACCGGTCGGCAGATCACCGCCAGCGGCACCCTGGGCGTGACCCAGGACAGCCAGGCCGGGATCACCGTGACCCCGGCCGCCGCGACGCACCTCACCGTCACCGGCTATCCCAGCCCGGCCACGGCCGGCGTCGCCCACAACGTGACCGTCACCGCGCTCGACGCCTACGGCAACCTCGTCACCGGCTACGCGGGCACCGTCCACATCACGAGCACCGGCGCGGCGGTGCTGCCGTCCGACGGCACGCTCACGGGCGGCACCGGTTCGTTCAGCGTCACGCTCAAGACCGCCGGCAGCCAGTCGATCACCGCGACCGACACGGTCACGTCGATCACCGGGAGCCAGACCGGGATCGCCGTGAACCCGGCCGCCGCCACGCACTTGAGCGTCACCGGGTTCGCCGACCCGACCGAAGCAGGCGTGGCACACGACGTGACCGTGACCGCGAAGGATCCGTTCAACAACACCGACACGGCGTTCGCGGGCACCGTCCGCTTCACCAGCTCCGACGGCGCGGCCGACCTGCCTCCCGACAGCACGCTCACCGGGGGCACCGGCTCGTTCAGCGTGACGCTCAGGACCGCCGGCAGCCGGTCGATCACCGCGACCGACACCGTCTCCTCGTCGATCACCGGCAGCCAGGCCGGCATCTCCGTGACCCCGGCTGCCGCGGACCACTTCGGCGTCGCCGGCTATCCGAGCCCGGTGGTATCCGGAGCGTCCTACGACGTGACCGTCACCACCCTCGATGCGTTCGGGAACGTGGTGACCGGCTACGTCGGGACGGTGGCGATCACGAGCTCGGATGGCGCCGCGACGCTGCCCGCCAACCACGAGTTCACGGGCGCTGAGGCTGGCGTCCACGCGTTCGCGGTCGTCCTCAACACATCCGGCGTGCAGTCGATCACCGCGACCGACACCGCCACGTCCACGATCACCGGGACCCAGGACAGCATCGCCGTGGATCCGGGCCCGATCCACCACATCGTCATCTCGCCGAGCACGGCCTCGACCACGGCCGGCGTGCCGCAGGCCTACACGGCCGAAGGATTCGATGCGGCCAACAACGCCCTGGGCGACTTCACGTCCAACACGTCGTTCTCGATCGAGGCAGGCACGTGCGTGGCCCTGATCCACGCCTGCAGCGCGGTCACCGTCGGCGACCACACCGTGACCGCAACCGACGCCGTCGATGGGCTTGGCGGCGACCTCGTCGCCACCGCGACCCTGACGATCACCAACACCGATCCGGTTGCCAGCGACGATTTACCGCCGGCAATCCTGGAGGACGCGTCGCCGACGACGTTCGATGTCCTCGCCAACGACACGGACGTCAATCTCGATCCGCTCACGATCGTCGGCGTCACGCAGGGCGCAAAGGGGAGCGTGACGCTCAGCCCGGCCGACGTGGTCTACACGCCGGCAGCCGACGCGAACGGCACCGACAGCTTCACGTACGCGATCAGCGACGGCAACGGGGGCTCGAGCACCGCGACCGTCCACGTGACCATCACCGCCGTCAACGACCCTCCCTCGTTCACGATCCCCTCCAATCCGCCGACCATCCCGGAACAGACCGGCGTCGCGCCGCAGACCGTCCCCGGCCTTGCGACCGGCATGAGCGCGGGCCCCTCCGACGAAAGCTCCCAGAAGCTCACGTTCACGATCAGCAACAGCGCACCAACCCTGTTCAGCACCCAGCCGTCCGTCAACGTGACGACGGGCACCCTCGGCTACACGCCGGCGGTCAACCGCAATGGCGTCGCGACGGTCACCCTGACCCTCCACGACGACGGCGGCACCCTCAACGGCGGGGTCGACTCCTTCGCCCGGACCTTCACCATCACCATCGCCGGCTCGAACCATGCACCCGTCGCCATCAACGACTCGTTCACCGTCGTGCAGGGCAGCGGGTCGGTCGCCCTCGCGGTCCTGGCCAACGACAACGCCCTCAACCCGGACGTGGGCGAGGTGCTCAAGATTGCGAACGTCACCCAGGGGATCGCCGGCGGCAAGGTCACCATCACGGGCGGTGGGACCGGCCTCACCTACCGGCCCAAGACGGACTTCCACGGCACCGACTACTTCACCTATCGGATCAAGGACGCGACCCACACGTCGGCCTGGGCGACGGTCCGGGTCAGCGTGCCCAAGGACACCTACCATCCGGTCTCGACGGCCCCGGTCCAGACGATCGGCGGGCAGAGCATCGGCACCTCGACGGTCGTCGTCCACCTGACCTGGTCGGGGACGGATCGGGGTTATGGCATCCGGCGCTACGAGCTGTGGCAGAGCGTCAACGGACACAGCTGGAAGAAGGTGACGCTGTCCAGCGCGCTGTCCCGCTCCGATGACATCAAGACCAACGTCGGCTCTTCGTACCGGTTCCGAGTCCGGGCGATCGACAAGAAGGGCAACGTGGGCTCGTTCGCCTATGGGCCGACGTTCAAGGTGTACCTGAACCAGGAGACCAGCTCCTCGATCGCCTACACGGGCACGTGGGTGATGGCGAACGGGACGAGCTACAGCGGCGGCCATTCCCGGCAGACGACGACGGCGACCTCGGACGCCACCTTCACCTCGGCAGGTCGCACGTTCTCGTGGGTCACGAAGAAAGGCTCAGACCGGGGCACGGCCGATGTCTACGTCGACGGCGTCCGGGTCAAGTCGGTGTCCGTCACCTCCTCGGCGTCGACCTATCGCTATGTCGCCTACTCGATCACGTTCGCGGCGAGCGGGACACACAGCATCCGCGTCGTCTACACGGGCCCCACCACCAAGCGTATCGACATCGACGCCTTCGTTGTCCTGCGGTGACCTGACCGCACCGGCCACCGGGCCTCCGGATGCCTCTCCCGGGGGGCCTCTGGTATAGTCACGACCGCGGTGGAGGTCGCGATGGACACCGGTTTCGGAGCGTATTTCGCGCTGTTCTCCGAGACGGGCGTGCTCCTCTTGGTGACGACCCTCGCCGGGGTGGCAGCGGGCTACTGGGTCGACCAGCAGCTCGGAACCCTGCCGGTGTTCGTCCTGGTCGGCTTCCTCGCCGGGGCCGGGATCGGGACGGTTGGGATCTACCGCCTGATCACGCGGTTCCTGAAGCGGCTCGAGTAGACCGGCCACGGAACGGGCTCGATGAAGCGCGGACCACGGTCCGCGTGACTGACTGCTTGGAGGAAACGTGAGCGACATGCCGGCGGAGCGATCCCGGGGCCTGTCCCAGCGCAACTACATCCTGCTGCTGCTCGTCCTGGTCTTCGTCATCGACGCGATCGCGATGATGGTCGCCCCGCCCTACGACCCGCAGGCCGCCGGCGGCGCGTGCGTCTACCCCGTCTGCTTCATCAACGGGAACCTGGAGCTGCCCGTGCCCACGGTGGTCTGGCCCGCGGACTACGCCGCGACCGGCCTGATCGTGTTCGTGCCCAGCATCACGTCCACCATCGTGACCATGTGGGGCGTGATGGTCATCACGATCGTCACCCTGCTCCTGATGACCAGGGGGCGGGCGATGGTCCCGGGCAAGGCGCAGAACGCCATGGAGTACGTGTGGGAGCTGCTCGAGGGGTTCGCGACCTCGCTGGGCGGCCTGGCGTCGAAGCCCTACATCCCCCTGTTCGCCGGCTTCTTCCTGTTCATCCTGTTCTGCAACTGGAGCGGCCTGCTCCCGTTCATCGGCAAGGTCAACTTCCTGCGGGCGCCGACCAGCGACGTCAACATCACGATCGGCCTGGCGCTGGTCGCGTTCGTGTTCTTCGAGTACCAGGGCTTCAGGGAGCTGGGCGTCGGCGGCTACCTGTCCAAGTTCTTCCCGTTCGGGGAGTTCCGGAATGGGGTCGGCGCCGGGATCATCGCGCTGTTCGTGGGCCTGATCGAGCTCCTCCTGGAGTTCGTCAAGCCGGTCACGCTGTCGATGCGACTCTTCGGCAACATCTACGGCGGCGAGGTGGCGCTGGCCGTCCTCACCGCCCTCACCATCGCGATCATCCCCATGGCGATGATCGCGCTCGAGCTGATGCTCAACCTCGTGCAGGCGCTCATCTTCGCGACGCTGACCCTCATGTTCACCCTCGCCGCCATGGAGCACCACGACGACGGGGAGGCCCACGAGGGTGCAGTGAAACCCACGGAGCCAATGGCCTGGCCGGTCGATCCGGACCAGGTCGTCCAGGGCGTCTGACCAACCAGTGACCAAGACCCGGGCAACGAACGGGACAACGGAGGGAACTCGGACAATGGAGCACCTCGGAGCAGGCCTCGCGGCCCTCGGCGTGATCGGCCCGGGCATCGGCATCGGCATCCTGGCCGGCCTGTCCAGCAGCGCGATCGGCCGCAACCCCGATGCCGCCGGCCAGATCCGCGGCCTCGCGATCATCCTCGCGGCGTTCGCCGAAGGCCTCGGCGTCCTGGCGGTGGTCGTCGGCCTCCTCGCCATCTTCATCAAGTAGCCGACGGCACGAGACGACGCCCGTGGACATCCTCGCCATGGTCGGTGAGACCACCCGCCAGGTGGTCCTTCCGGCAGCGGAGGGCGGCACTGGATTCCAGATCAACCTGTTCTGGGTGATCGTCAGCGCCGTCAACTTCATCGTCTTCTTCCTGATCGTCAAGTCGCTCGCCTTCAAGGGCCTGACCCAGACCCTCGACACCCGCCGCGCGCGCATCGAGCAGGGCCTCCGGGATGCCGAGCAGGCCCGAAGCGATCGCGAGTCCGCGGAGCGCGAGCGGCTGACGGCCCTGACCGAGGCCCGTCGCGAGGCGAACGAGATCATCAACCGCGCCCAGAAGGTGGCCTCGGAGACCCGCGAGGCGGACATCGCGGCCACCCGCGAGGAGCTCGGCCGGCTGCGCGAGCGCGCCGCCGCCGAGATCGAGACCGAGAAGCAGCGGGCCATCGCCGAGCTCCGTGGCGAGGTCACCGACCTCGCCCTCGCGGCGGCCGGCCGGGTCGTCGGCGACGCGATGACCGCCGATCGCCAGCGCAGGCTCGTTGCCGACTTCCTCGCGGAGTCGGCCGGCGCGGGCGGGTCGCCCAACTGATGGCCAGGCCCGTCGCCGCCGCCCGTCGCTACGCGGAGGCCGCCTTCGAGGTGGCCCTCGCGACCGGCCAGCTGGACCGCTGGAAGGCGGACCTCGCCCTGGCGGCCGACGTCCTCGCCCGGCCGGATCTCGGGCCGGTGGTGCACAGCCCGGCCGTCCCTCTCGTGCAGCGCCAGGCCGTCGTGTCGGCGCTGCTCGGGTCGCGCATCCAGCCGGGAGCGCTGCGGCTCGTCAACCTCCTCGTCGCGCGCGGCCGGTCGACCGATCTCGACCGCGTGTCCGCGGAGTACGACCGCCGCCTCAATGCCCACCGCGGGGTGGTGATGGCCACGGTCACCAGCGCCGTGCCGCTCACCCCGGACGAGAGCGCCGCGATCCGGAGCCGGGTCGAGGCGATGGCCGACGCCCCGATCGAGCTGCGCACGGAGGTCGACCCGGACCTCATCGGCGGGCTCACGATCCAGGTCCGGGACCAACTCCTCGACGCCTCGATCCGCGGCCGCCTCGAGCGGCTGCGGGACCAGCTTCACGCGGGGGGTCGCCTCCGCTAGCCACCCGCCCGCGACGCCGGTCTCGTGGTGCCGGCGCGAGCGGGAGCCTGCGAACGCCCACACGGAGACGCCATGGCCATCCGGTCAGACGAGATCATCAGCATCATCAGGAGCAAGATCGAGTCGTTCGACGAGACGACCGAGACCCGCAGCGTCGGGACGGTGGTCGAGGTGGGCGACGGCATCGCCCAGGTGTATGGCCTGGACGCCGCCCTCATGTCGGAGCTGCTCGAGTTCCCCGACGGGGTGATGGGCATGGCCCTGAACCTCGAGGAGGAGACCGTCGGCGCGGTCATCCTCGGCGACGCCAGCTCGATCAAGGAGGGGGACCGCGTCCGCACCACCGGTCGGGTCGTGGAGGTGCCCGTCGGTGCCGCCCTGCTCGGCCGCGTGGTCGACCCGCTGGGCAACGCGATCGACGGCAAGGGCGAGATCCCGCGCACCATGACCCGCCCGGTCGAGCGCATCGCCCCCGGGGTCATCACCCGCCGGGGCGTGGACACGCCGGTCCAGACCGGCATCAAGGCCATCGACGCGCTGATCCCGATCGGACGCGGCCAGCGCGAGCTCATCATCGGCGACCGCCAGACCGGCAAGACCGCCATCGCGATCGACACGATCATCAACCAGAAGGGCGGCGACCTCGTCTGCATCTACGTGGCGATCGGGCAGAAGCTCTCGACCGTCGCGCAGACCGTGGCCACGCTCGAGAAGTACGGCGCGATGGAGCACACCATCGTCGTCGTCGCCGGCGCCGAGGACCCGGCCCCGCTCCAGTACCTCGCCCCCTACTCGGGCGTGGCGATGGGCGAGGAGGTCATGGAGAACGGCGTCGAGATCGACGGCCGGCTGGTCAAGGACGCCCTGTGCGTCTACGACGACCTGTCCAAGCACGCCTGGGCCTACCGCGAGATGGCGCTGCTCCTCCGCCGGCCCCCCGGCCGCGAGGCCTACCCGGGCGACGTGTTCTACCTCCACAGCCGGCTCCTCGAGCGCGCCGCGCGCATGAACGACGAGAACGGCGGCGGCTCCCTCACGGCCCTGCCGATCATCGAGACCCAGGCGAACGACGTGTCCGCCTACATCCCGACCAACGTGATCTCGATCACCGACGGCCAGATCTTCCTCGAGACCGACCTGTTCAACGCGGGCCAGCGGCCGGCCATGAACATCGGCATCTCGGTCAGCCGCGTCGGCTCCGACGCGCAGACCAAGGCGATGAAGAAGGTGGCCGGCCCGCTGAAGCTGGACCTCGCGCAGTACCGCGCCCTCGCGGCCTTCGCCCAGTTCGCGAGCGACCTGGACAAGGCCACCCGGGACCAGCTGAACCGGGGCGAGAAGCTGTCGGAGATCGTCAAGCAGCCGCAGTACCAGCCGCTCCCCGTGGAGAAGCAGGTGGCGATCCTGGTCGCGGCCACGACCGGCAAGCTGGACGACGTCCCGACGTCCCGCGTCAAGGAGTTCGAGGCGCAGCTCTACCGGTTCCTCGAGACCGAGCGGCCGGAGATCCTCACCGAGCTCGCGGCCGGCAAGACCCTCACCGACGACATCGCCACGGCGCTGGGCGAGGCGATCGACGCCTTCCGCCTGTCGTTCCTGGCGTGATCGCCGCGGCGACAGGGCGCTGAACCATGCCCAGCCAGCGCGAGATCCAGCGCCGGATCGGATCTGCCAAGAACATCAAGCAGATCACCCGGGCGATGCAGTTCGTCGCGGCCTCCAAGCTGCGGCGTGCGCAGGAGTCCACGCTCGCCTCCCGCCCCTACCGCGAGGTGCTCGACGAGGTCATCGCGGACCTCGCGGCCGTGCTCGGCAGGACCGATCACCCGCTGCTCGCGGACCGGGACCTCGGCGGCGAGCACAACCGGCTCATCGTGATCATGACCAGCGACCGCGGCCTGGCCGGGGCGTTGAACACCAACACGGTCCGCTTCGCGGCCCGCGAGATCGCGGAGCACCCCGGCGAGATCAAGGTGGCGACGGTCGGCCGCAAGGGACGCGACGCGATGCGCCGGGCCCGGGTGCCGATCGCCGCCCATTTCGAGGGCTACGGTGACCGGCCGGCGTTCTCCGACGTCCTGCCCCTCGCCCGGCTGGTGACCGACGACTTCGTCGCCGGCACGTACGACCGCGTGGACGTCGTGTACTCCCGGTTCGTGTCCACGCTCGTCCAGAGGCCGGTCATCGAGCGGCTGCTGCCGGTCGAGCCGTCCGAGGACACCCACGGGATCCCGGGCAACCAGTTCCTGTTCGAGCCCAACCCCTCGGACTTCCTGCGGGCGCTGCTGCCCCGCTACGTTGCGACCCGCCTGTTCCAGGCGGTGCTCGAGTCCAAGGCCAGCGAGGAGTCGTCCCGCATGGTCGCCATGAAGAACGCAACCGAGAACGCCCAGGAGCTCATCGAGGACCTGACGCTCTCGTACAACAAGGTCCGTCAGGCCAACATCACTCGCGAGATGGTCGAAATCGCGAGCGGCGCCCAGGCCCGCTAGGCCGGCGCAGACGAGGAGGCACTCCCACCCATGGCGACCGCCGCCCCTTCCGCGACCGGCCGGGTCATCCAGATCACCGGACCGGTCGTCGACATCGAGTTTCCCGCCGGGCAGCTGCCCGGGATCAACAACGCCGTCGAGATCCAGCGCGAGGGGCAGGTCCCGCTCACCTGCGAGGTCCAGCAGCACCTGGGCAACAACTGGGTGCGCGCCGTGGCCATGACCACGACCGACGGCCTGGCCCGGGGCACCGCCGTGCGCGACACCGGCGCCCCGATCACCGTGCCCGTCGGCGAGGTCACCCTCGGCCGCGTGTTCGACGTCCTGGGCCACCCGATCGACGGCAAGGGCCCGGTGGAGGCCGAGCACCACCTCCCGATCCACCGCCGCCCCCCGGCCTTCGAGGACCAGACCACCGAGGTCGAGGTGTTCGAGACCGGCCTCAAGGCCATCGACCTCGTCTGCCCCTTCCGCAAGGGCGGCAAGGTCGGCATCTTCGGCGGCGCCGGCGTCGGCAAGACGGTCATCATCCAGGAGCTGATCAACAACGTCGCCAAGGAGCACGCGGGCGTGTCGGTGTTCGCCGGCGTGGGCGAGCGCTCCCGAGAGGGCAACGACCTCATCCGCGAGATGACCGAGTCGGGCGTCATCAAGAGCACGGCCTTCGTGTTCGGCCAGATGAACGAGCCGCCCGGCGCCCGCCAGCGCGTCGGCCTCACGGCCCTGACGATGGCCGAGTACTTCCGCGACGAGGAGGGTCGCGACGTCCTCCTGTTCATCGACAACATCTTCCGGTTCACCCAGGCGGGCTCCGAGGTGTCGGCCCTGCTGGGCCGCATGCCGTCGGCGGTGGGCTACCAGCCCAACCTGGCGACCGAGATGGCCGCCCTCCAGGAGCGGATCACCTCCACCACCAAGGGGTCGATCACCTCGCTCCAGGCGGTCTACGTGCCCGCGGACGACTACACGGACCCGGCGCCGGCCACCACCTTCGCCCACCTCGACTCGACGATCCGCCTCGAGCGGTCCATCGCCGAGCTCGGCATCTACCCGGCCGTCGACCCGCTGACCTCCACCTCCCGCGTCCTGGACCCGCTCATCGTCGGCGCCGAGCACTACGACGTGGCCCAGGAGACGAAGCGCGTCCTGCAGCGCTACCGCGACCTCCAGGACATCATCGCGATCCTCGGTATCGACGAGCTGTCCGAGGAGGACAAGTCAACCGTCGCCCGGGCCCGCCGCCTCCAGCGGTTCATGAGCCAGCCGTTCTTCGTCGCCGAGGTGTTCACCGGCCGCCCGGGACAGTACGTGTCGATCCGCGACACGGTCACCTCGTTCAAGGAGATCCTCGAGGGCAAGGTGGACTCGCTCCCGGAACAGTCGTTCTTCCTCGCGGGCACGCTCGACGACGTCCGCGAGAACGCGGCCAAGCTGGAGGCCTGAGCGACGTGGAGATTGCGCCCGCTCCCGGCGTCCGGCGCTCGGGCCGATTCCAGTCCTGCGGGACTGAGATCGGCCTCGCTCCGGGCGCCTGCGCGGGCGCCGACCGTCTCCTCTCTTCCCTCCCTCCCGCCGCGATGGCCGGGGCCAGTCGTCAGGACGCCGGTCTCGGGTCGAAGGGGGTGAGGGGAGGGGCACTGCCATCCGTGCGCAGGCCGCGTAGCCAGCTGGAGGGAGGGCGATCTCAGTCCGCAGACTGGAATCGGCCCGACAGCCGGCTGGCGAGAGCGGCCGTAGTCTGGGGACTCAACCGATGACGCTCCACCTCGAGATCGTCACGCCCGAGCGGCTGGCGTACTCGGACGAGGTCGACATGGTCCTGGTGCCGGGCATCGACGGCGAGCTGGGCATCCTCCCGCACCACACGCCCCTGGTCAGCCTGCTGGGCGTGGGCGAGCTCAGGATCCGCAAGGGCCCCGACGAGGAGAGCTTCGCGATCGCCGGCGGGTTCCTCCAGGTCCGTCCCGACAAGGTGGTCGTGATGGCCGAGATGGCCGACATGGCCGCGGACATCGACCTCGAGAGGGCCGAGGAGGCCCGCATGGAGGCCGAGCGGGCCCTCGCGTCCGGCTACCACGAGGGCTCCGACCTCGCGTCGGCCCGCGCCGAGCTCCAGGGCGCATTGCTCCGGATCCGTGTCGCCGAGCGACGGCGCCGGGAGGGTCCGCGCTCGCGCGGGTAGACCATGGCTGACGCACGGCCGTTCCACTGGGAGTACCGCCCGGAATCGGCGCCCCCCGAGGCCTTCCGGATCGAGGGCGGACGACCGCTGCGGGGCACCGTCCACGTCAGCGGCGCGAAGAACGCCGCCCTGAAGCTGCTGGCGGCGGCCGTGCTGACGGGTGAACGCTGCCGGTTCTCGAACATGCCCGAGATCGAGGACGTCCGGGTGATGGCGGAGGTCCTCGCCGACCTCGGCGTGGTAGTGGACCACCCGGCCACTGGCGTGTACGAGGTCGCGGCCGGCGACGTCGACTGGCTGTTCGTCCCGCTCGAGGCCGCGGCCAAGATGCGGGCGTCGTTCATCCTGCTCGGCCCGCTGCTCGCCCGGTTCGGGCGGGTGATCATCAGCAACCCGGGCGGGGACCGGATCGGCCGGCGCCCGGTCAACCTCCACGTCGACGCGATGCGGGCGCTGGGGGCCGAGATCGACTACCGCAACGGGTACTACTTCGCCAAGGCGCCGGGCCGGCTCCGTGGCGGCGAGGTGGTGTTCCCGCAGGTGACCGTCATGGGAACCGAGAACGCGATGCTCGCGGCCACCCTGGCGGAGGGCCACACCACGATCCGCCCGGCGGCGCAGGAGCCGGAGATCGACGACCTGATCGCCTTCCTGTGCGACATGGGCGCGGATGTCAGGCGGACGGCTCCGGACGTCATCGAGGTGCACGGTCGAAAGCGGCTGCGCGGTGCGGACCACGCGGTCGTCCCGGACCGGATCGAGACCGGGACCTTCCTCGTGGCGGCGGCCGTGACCGGGGGCCGGCTCACGCTGGAGAACGCCGCCTGCGAGCACGTCGGGGCCATGGTCGAGGTGTTCGGCCGGATGGGGGTGCCCGTCGCGTGCGGGACGGACACGATCGAGATCGACGCCACGGGCCTGCGGCCCGGCGACCTGCGCGCCCGGGACATCGAGACGGCGCCCTACCCGGGCCTCGCGACGGATGTCCAGCCGCCGATGTGCGTGCTGCTCACCCAGGCGAACGGGACGTCGCGCGTCCACGAGGCGGTCTTCGAGGACCGGATCGAGTGGCTCGCGGAGCTCCGCAAGCTGGGCGCCAGGGTCGACATCGAGGATGCCCACCACGCGTCGATCCACGGGCCGGTCCGGCTCCATGGCGCCGAGGCGACGATCGGCGACCTGCGGGCCGGCGCCTCGCTGATCCTCGCCGCCCTCGCGGCTGAGGGCGCGTCGCTGATCCACGGTGCGCACCACGTTCACCGGGGGTATGAGAACATCGACCGCAAGTTCCAGCAGCTCGGAGCCATCATCTCGCGATCGGCCGACCGGGCCTGATCCGTGCGCCACCACCAGCATCCGCCCCGGGCGCCCCACCGGGCCGTCCGCACCCACCGGAGTAGCATCCCCACGTCATGAAGATCGGCATCGACCTCGGCACCGCGAACGTCATCGTCTATGTGAAGGGCAAGGGCATCGTCATCACCGAGCCCTCGGTGGTCGCGGTCGGTGAGGACAACAGGATCGTCGCCGTGGGCGAGGAGGCCCGGGAGATGATCGGCCGGACACCCGGCAACATCCAGGCCATCCGCCCGATGAAGGACGGCGTCATCGCCGACTACGTCATCACGGAGGCGATGCTCCGGTTCTTCATCGGCAAGGCGACGAAGGGCCGGATCGGCTTCTCCCGGCCGGAGGTGATGATCAGCGTCCCGGCGGGCGTGACCTCCGTCGAGAAGCGCGCCGTGCGCGACGCGGCCCTCAAGGCCGGCGCCAAGGATGCCTACCTCATCGAGGAGCCGCTGGCCGCCGCAATCGGCGCCAACGTGCCGATCAGCGGGCCGTCCGGGAACATGATCATCGACATCGGGGGCGGCACGTCCGAGATCGCGGTCATCGCGCTCGGCGGCATCGTGGTCAGCAACAGCCTGCGCGTGGGCGGCAACAAGTTCGACGAGTCGATCGCCACCTACATCCGCAAGAAGTACAACCTCATGATCGGCGAGCGGACGGCGGAGGAGGTCAAGATCCAGATCGGGACGGCCCTCCCGCTCGAGCGAGAGCTCACGATGGAGGTCCGCGGCCGCGACCTGATCGCCGGCCTGCCGCGCACGATCCCGATCACGTCGTCCGAGGTGATGGAGGCGATCGAGATCCCGCTCCAGCAGCTGGTCGCCGCCGTGCGCTCGGTGCTGGAGCAGACGCCGCCCGAGCTCTCGTCCGACATCATCGACAAGGGCATGGTGATGTCCGGCGGCGGCTCCCTGCTGCGCAACGTGGACAAGCTGCTGACCCAGGTCACCGGCGTCCCGTGCCACGTCGCCGAGAACGCGCTCAACTGCGTGGCGCTCGGCACCGGGCTGGCCCTGGAGCACTTCGACTTCTTCAAGAAGTCCCTCGTCCAGCAGATCTGAGTGGATCCCGGCGGGCCGGAGGCGGGCGCTGACGTGACCGCGTTCGTCGATCTCCACTGTCACACGTCGGCGAGCTTCGACTCGCTCGCCTCGCCCGAGGCGGTCGTGCGGGCGGCGGCGAAGCGGGGCCTCACCCACGTCGCCATCACGGACCACGACCGGATCGAGGGTGCCCTGCGGGCGCGCGATGCGGCACCCGGGGGACTGACGGTCATGATCGGCGAAGAGGTCAAGACCGCCGACGGCGACCTGATCGCCGTGTTCCTGGAGCGGGCCGTGGCGCCCGGACGCCCGGCGCGCGAGACGATCGCGGAGGTGCGCGAGCAGGGGGGCCTGGTCGGCATCCCGCACCCCTTCGACCAGTTCCGCGGGTCGATGCTCAAGGATCCGCGCCTCGAGGCGATGGGCGAGCTGGTGGACTGGGTGGAGGCGCACAACGCCCGCATCGTCGGCGGGTCCGGCAACGAGCGCGCCGCCGCGTTCGCCCGCGGACTGGGGCTGCCGGGCATCGCCGTCTCCGACGCGCACAGCACGCTCGAGGTGGGTGTCGCGTACACGATGCTGGACGGCGATCCCTCCACGCCGGCCGGGCTCCTTGCCGCGCTCGCCGGGTTGAAGGTCCGGGACGCCGAGGAGCTCGTGCGGGGGCGCGCGACGTACCTCGTCCGCGTCGTCACACCGATCGCGAAGCTGGTGAACCGCGCCCGGGGGAACGGGCGCATCGCCTCCGCATCCACGGGCGACACGGGCCGCGGCCGATGAGCGAGCCGCCCGTGCCCGGGCCCGACCCGACGCCGCCGGAGGACACCGCCGAGCCCGTCCCGCCGCCGGAGGACGCCGCCGAGCCCGTCCCGCCGCCGCCGGAGGACACCGCGGCCGTCTCGCCGGCCGAGGACGACGCCGTGGAGCGGGTGTCCCTCAGCGCACGCCTCCGCCAGACCAAGACGATCGTCTCGATCCTGGTGCCGCTCGCGATCATCGCCTTCTTCGTGGCGCTCAACCGCGAGTCGCTGTCCCGGGTCCCGGGCCTGATCGCCGGCGCCAGCCCCACCCTGGTCCTCGTCGCCTTCCTCGTCTTCTACCTGGGCTTTCCGCTCCGGGGGCTCCGCTGGAAGATGCTGCTTGCCGGGACGGGCTTCCGCATCGGGGTCAAGGACTCGACCGAGATCCTGTTCCTGTCCTGGCTCGTCAACTGCCTGGTGCCCGCGAAGCTGGGCGACGTCTACCGGGCGTACCTCCTGCGGATCAACAGCGATGCGTCGCTGAGCCGCACGTTCGGGACCGTGTTCATCGAGCGGATCCTGGACATCTTCACGATCGCGCTGATGGGGATCGCCGCCGGCTACTGGAGCTTCCGGGGCGGCCTGCCGCCCTCGATCCAGCTGCTCTTCGGCATCGCGCTCGTGATCGTGGCGCTGCTCGCACTGGCGCTGTTCACGCTGCGCAACTTCGGTCGGCGGATCCTGGTCGCGCTGCCCACGCCGAAGCGGATCGTGGAGTTCTACGATCGCTTCGAGCAGGGCGTGTTCGGCGCCCTCCAGCGCCGGCAGCTCCCGGCCCTGGGGGCCCTCAGCGTCGCGATCTGGATGACCGAGGCGCTGCGCCTGTACTTCGTGGTCCTGGCCCTCGGCTTCCCCGACGTGTCGCTCGGCATCTCGGGCGCCGTCTTCGTCGCGCTGATCGGCTCGCTGCTGACGGCCGTGCCGCTGAGCCCCGCGGGGCTGGGCATCGTGGAGGCGGGGATCGTGGGCGTCCTCACGGTCGTCTACGGCGTGCCACTGCCCGAGGCAACGGCGATCGCCCTGCTGGACCGGGTGATCAGCGTGTTCTCCGTGATCGTGTTCGGGTCCATCCTCTACGCGATCTCGGGCAAGCCCCGGGGCGAAGGCCTGAGCGTCCCGGCCAAGGCCGACCCCGCCGCCGCCTGACGGGTACCGGTGGCACCGCCCGAATGGGTCACACGGGACCGACCTAACCCCACGCATCCCCACACCGGTGGTGACGCGGCCGCACCGGGACTGGTACCAACAGGGGATTGGGGGAGCGGTGCCTCCCGGCGACACTGCGCGCAGATCCCGCGCACTGCTCGCGGGAAGCGAGACCAAGGCGAGCATGACGACCGACAACGGGCGCGCTTTCAACGAATGGCTGCGGGGACAGCTCAAGGCCAAGAAGATGTCGCAGCGCCAGCTGGCCCAGCAGTCGGGGGTTGACCATTCGACCATCTCCCGCCTGATCCGCGGCGATCGCATGCCCTCGCTGGGGACCGCCACCAAGCTGGCGCGCGGCCTTCGCGAGATCCGCGAGGACGCCGACACGGCCACCGCCCTCGGGGTGGTGTCGGTCGCGCCGCAGAACCCCACGGCGCGCGTCGAGTACGCGTTGCGCGCGGACGAGGCCCTCACGGAGCCGCAGGTCCGCCAGATCATGGAGTACTACCTGGCCGTCCGGCTCCGCCGCTTCGCGCGGACGTATTCGAGCCTCGGGACGGCCGAACCGGGTGTCGGCAGCGGCGGTGTCACGAGCGCGCCGGCCGGCAGCGTCTACGGGCGCTCGGCGACGTACGCGGGCAATGGTGGCACGGTCGTCCCGCCTCACCGCGCCGCTCCACCGCGCTACGGGGCACAGCGCCCGGCCGCCCGGCCGCCCGCTCGCACGCCCGGCCGCCCATAGCAACCTCACGGGCACGACCTGGGACGTCCCTCCACGTCCGGGTCTCGGGGACAGCGAACGCCGGCCTGCAGGGGCCGGCGTTCGCGCATCCGGCGGGTCGCGGGCGGGCGGTGGCAGGGCCGGGGCGACGCGTGCGCGCGGTGGCGTCCAGCGTGGCGGGTTACGGTGCAGGGACGGCGTAGACGGAGATCACGCGCCGGGGGCCCGCGGCAAAGCGGTCCACGAGCCGCAGGCCTGATCGCGACGTGTCCGCGGCCAGCCACGCGTCTTCGGCCGGACCCCCGCATGCGGCGCCGACGACGTCCTCGAAGAGTGGGTCGCAGACCAGGACCGTGCGCCCGGCGGCCACGGTCCCGGACCCAGCTGGAGGAGCCCCGGATCCGGCGCCGGGCTCCGTCGTCGCAGCGGCACCGGTATCGTCCGGCAGCAGACGGACCCCGTCCCGCAGCAGCGGGAAGCGCAGCGCCGCATCGGACTTGAACGGCGGGATCGCGTCCAGGCTCACCGTCTCGTTGCCCACCGCCTGCGCCACGTGCGCCGCCGCCTCCTCCACAAGGCGCCAGCCACCGTCCACGGCCACGCTCGGGGGCCATGCCGTCACGCCGATCGCGACCAGCGCCACGGTGAGCCCGGCCGCAAGGGCCCGTGATGCCGCGGCCGGTATGCGCCCGCCGCTCGCGGCCGCCAGTCGCGCCAGGCCCACGCCCGTCACTGCCAGCACGATGGGGTCGAGGAAGGCGTGGTAATGGTCGTTGGGGAGGCCCGGCGTCACGGTCGCGAGGCTCGGGGCGAAGACCGCGAGGGCGAGGGTGGACCAGGCCAGCACCGCCAGGAGCCAGCGCACGGCCGCCCGGTCCGCGGCCCGGCCGACGAGCGCAGCCACGGTGCCGAGCGCCACGACGATCACCGTGGCCACCGCGGAGACGAGCGGCCGGTCGGTGACCAGTCCGACCAGCGGCCAGGTCACGGACCGCCAGCCAACCAGCCCGACCCGGGTGAGGAGGCCCGTGTCCGTGGACCCGCCGCCGCCGCCAAGGTAGTCGAGGATCGCCCGCGTCTCGGTGAAGCCCGTCTGCAGCTCGTGGATCGCGAGCGGGACGTAGCCGGCCGCCAGGATCGCGACGGCGGCAGCCCCGGTCCAGAGAAGGGAACGGACGGACCCGCCGGCCGAGCGCCGCCGGCGGAGCTCGATCAGCCACGCGACCACGATGGGCGGGAGGACCACCACCCCCAGGACGTGGCACTGCATCGTGACCATCGCACCGGTCGCGGCCAGCAGCCACCACCGGTTGCGGCCCGTCTGCCGCGCCCGCAGCATGCCCCCGAACGCGAGAGCGGCCGCCACCGGGACCAGGTTCGGGTTCCAGATGAACGTCGACTCGTCGATGCCGGCAGGCGAAACGGCGGCGAGCAGCCCGGCCAGGACGCCGGCAAGCGGGCCGCCGGCGAGCCGCGCCAGCCACCAGGTGGCGGCCACCGCCGCGATCCCGAACAGCGCGATCCAGCCCGTGACGGCCACCGGGTCGGCGCCCGACACGATCGCCGCGGGTGCCAGGAGGTAGTAGTAGACGGCTCCGTGGTGGAACGTCCCGATGGACGTCGGCGGACCCAGCAACGGGAGCTGGCCATCAGCGACGAGCGCACGGAGCACCAGCATGTCGTGGCCCTGGTCGGCGTCCCAGCGTCCGCGCTCGTCCAGGCCCGGGAGGCGGGTGACGGCCGCCAGCAGCACGAGCGCCAGGACCACGATGGCTTCCACGGGCACCCGGGCGGCGCGCACCCGCAGGCTGGTCACCGGGCGGCCTGGTGGGTCATGGGCCGGTGGACGCGGAGTCGTCGGCTGTCATCGGCCCGTCGTCCGGCGCCCTGCCGCGGCCACCGGCGGGTCGTCCCCTGTCTCGGTCGGCGTGCCGCGCGTCGCGGCCACCGGCGGGTCGTCCTCCGTCACCGGCGGTGCGCTGCGCCCGCGGCTGGCGCGGGTCTCGAATGCCTCGGGGGGGAGGTCGGCGAGGGGGCGGCCTGCGGCGAGGTCCAGCGCGCGACGGATATTGACCTCGTCGAAGCCCGCCTCCATGCCGGGCGTCTCGAGGTAGTAGGCGACGTGGCCGAGGGCCGGGTGGAGCAGGATCCGCCCGAGGCCTGCCGCCCCGATTCGGCCCGCGCCGACGTGCTCGTGACGGTCCGAGCGGGACCCGAGCCCGGACCGCGAGTCGTTGAGGTGGATCATCCGCAGTCGCCCGATGCCCAGTCGTCGGTCGAACTCGGCCAGCAGGGCATCCACGCCGGCCGGGGTATCGATCGCATAGCCGGCGCCCCAGGCGTGGGCGGTGTCCAGGCAATAGCCGAGCCGCGCCGGGTCGATCCCCGCGGCGGTCATCGCCGCGTCGATCCGCTCCAGCTCCTCGATCGTCACTCCCAGCCCGAAGCCGCCACCGGCGCTGTTCTCGAGCACCAGCATCGGGCCGCCGGTGTCCCGGGCGGGATCGCCTGCGTCCACGGCGTCCGGCGGACCCGGGGCGGGATCGTCCCGAGCGTCCGTGCCCGGGCCGTCTCCCGCATCCCCGGACGCAGCGTCGGCCGCGTTGGGGGACGAGACATCCGCCAGCAGCGCGAACGTCTGCAGGATGCCGTCGGCGAAGCGATCGATCCCGGCCTCGACGCCCGCACCCCGGTGGGAACCCACGTGCACGTTCACGAATTGCGCCCCGTAGGCAGCAGCGACGCGGAGCTCGTTCGCCAGGACCGACACCGAGCGTGCGTGGAGGTCCGGCTCAGGCCCGGCGAGGTTCACGAGGTACGGCGCATGGATCGCGAGGGGGGCGATGCCGTGGGCGGCGAGGCGGTCCCGGAATGCCGGCAGCTCGCGCGGGAGCGTCGCCCGCCGGTGCCAGGACGCCGGGTTGTCGCTGAACACCTGGAGAGCGGTGGCGCCGATCGCGGCGGCGCGGTCCGCAGCGCGCACCATGCCCGAGCCGAGCGGAAGGTGGGCGCCGAGGGGTCGGCCGTTCGGGAGCATCACGGGAAGACTAGCCGACGCGAGGGGCGCAACCACCGCACTTTGGCGCGGGCGGGCGGCTCCCGTCGGCTCCCGCTCGGGGCTGCCAGGCCGCGCCGGGTCAGCCGCGCCCTGAGGCCAGGGTGCTCCTAGTGCTTGCCGTCCTTCGCGCCGGCCTTGCGGTTGGGCGTGTAGTCGCCGCCCACCACCGGCTCGATCAGGCCGTAGCGTCCGTCCTTGCGCTTGTAGAGGATCGCCAGCCGCTCGGTCTCCGCGTTCACGAACACGTAGAAGTCGTGGCCCAGGTCCTCCATGGCCGCGACCGCGTCCTCCTCGAACATCGGTTCGATGGCGAAGCGCTTGGTCTTGACGATCTGCCTCTCCGTGCCGGTCTCGGCGGTCCCGTCCGCGATCTTGCGCAGCAGCGTCTTCTCCTCCTCCGGTCGGGAGCGAACGCGCGGCTTCTCCTTGTAGTCGATCGCCTGCCGCTCGACCTTGTCCACCACCTCGTCGATGGCCGCCTGGTAGGAGCCCCCGGTCGCGCGGCTGCGCAGTGTCGTGCCGTCGATGACGAGGGTGACGTCCACGATGTGCGCATCCGAGGCACTGCGATGCGACTCGTTGGAGAGCTCGACGATGGCGTCCGTGCGGTCATCGAGGAGCCTCTCGAAACGGGCGAACTTCCGCTCCGCGTACTCCCGGACCCGGTCCGGGACCTCGAGGTTCTTGCCCCTGACGATCGTCCTCACGGCTGACCTCCCGGCGCGGTGCTGCGCCTGGCTGTGGGGGCGGAGGGGCCTGTCACGACCCACCCCGGAACCCGAGTATAGCCGCGTCGCGCCGAGGGGCCGGCAGGGCCGGAGGGTCCCGAGCACGGGTTCTCCCGCGGTCCGATTCGCGCCGGACGGCCCGTCTGCGGGCGGACCTGCCCGCGTCCGGCCACGAGGCGTTTGCAGGTCGGCCCTTCATCGCTCGCGAGCCACCGTCACCGCGCTCACCGCCCCGGCTCCGGCCTCAAGGAGCGTGTCCGCGCAGGCGACCAGCGTGGCGCCGGTGGTGACGATGTCGTCGATCAGCACGATCCACCGGCCCGCGACGGCCGTCGTGGCTCCCGCCCGGACCTCGAACGCGTCGTGCACGTTCCGGGCCCGGTGCCGGCGATCGAGACGGTACTGGGCCACCGTCGCCCGCGAGCGCACCAGGGCGGGCGTCCATGGCAGGCCCAGGGCATCGGCCGCGACCGCGGTGATCAGCTCAGCCTGATCGTAGCCGCGCTCGCGACGTCGGGTGGCGTGGACCGGGACCGCCACGAGCAGATCTCCACCGACGCCCGCGACCCGCCAGCGCGCCGCGACCGCCCGCCCGAGCGGGCCTGCGAGCCGCTGCTCCCCGCTGTACTTGAGCGCGTGCAGGGCGTGCCGCGTGACGCCCGCGAACGGCGAGCACCACTCCAGTTGCAGCAGCGGCTCCGGCGGGCCCTCCGCCAGCCCGAGCGGCGTGCCGGCCGGCAGCGCGAGCCGGGCGTCGATCCCCGGGCGACACGCCGCGCACAACGGCTCTCCCTCCGTGCCGCAGCCGGCACAGACGGCCGGCAGGGCCAGGTCCAGAAGGCGGCCGACCATTGCCATGGTCGAGGTCACGCGTGCAGTCATTGCCGGGGTCGACGTCACGCGTCCAGCATGCGAGGTCGGTCTTATGCGAGGCTCATCTGGACGTCGCCATGGCCGGCGTCGCGGCGGGCGGCCAAGCACCGCGTGGTGCCCTACGCCACGAATCCCGGCATTCCGGCCGCGCAGCCCGAAGATCGTGGCGCGTGGCGCCACGCCTCGCCCTGCCGGACCGACCCGCCCCGACCCGCTCGGACCGCGCAGCCCCGACCCGCTCGGCCCGGCCAGGATCGACCCGAAGCCTACGGGCCCTCGCGGATCTCCACGCGGTCGCCCACGGCGGTCCCCGTCGCGTCGATCGTCCCGACCGGTAGCTCCAGGACCCCGTCCGCACCCCAGATCAGCGGCACGAGCCCGGTCCAGGCCCGCAGACCACGGTGCACGGACCGGACCGTCCTGACCCCGGCCGCGTCGGGCCGGGACACGAATACGGCGTCGATCGGGAAGCGCATGAACATCATGTGGATGCCGTTGCTGGCCGGCAGCCACAGGCCTTCGCCCGGCGGCAGCGGCGGCCGGCCCATGAGCCCCATGAACTTGGCCCACAGCGACGAGGCGGTCTCCAGGCGCTCCGCCAGGTTCGTCCCCCGCTCGAGGTTATGTGCGACCCCCCGCCTGCGACCGTCGGCTGCCCCGCGACCGCCGTCGGACCCCTCCGCCGCGTCGCGGCCATCCGCCGCCAGGCGACCGCCGGACGCCACCGGCTCCACCTCTTCGGGCTCCACCCTGCCGGGCTCCGGCGCCACCCCGGTCAGATGTTCGGGGTGAGGTTGATCATGATCAGGATGATCGCCGGACCCAGGATGACGATGAACAGCGACGGGAAGATGCACCCGACCAGCGGGAACAGCATCTTGATCGGCGCCCTGGCCGCCTGCTCCTCGGCCCGCTGGCGGCGCTCGATACGGAGCTGCTCGGACTGGACCTGCAGGACCTTGCTGATCGACACGCCGAGCTGCTCGGCCTGGATGATCGCCCCGATGAAGTTGGTGAGAGCGGGCACCTCTGTGCGCGGGACGATGTCGCGGAGCGCATCGCGCCGGGCCTTGCCCACGCGGATCTCGGCGAGGGCCCGGCGGAACTCCTCCGTGAGGGGCCCCTTGAGCTTCTCGACCACCTTGCCCAGCGCGCCGTCGAAGCCGAGCCCCGCGCGGACGGAGATCGTGAGCAGGTCCAGCGTGTCCGGGACCATGAGCAGGATCTGCTTCTGGCGCTTCTTCACGCGGCCGCCGAGCCAGAACTCTGGGATCGTATAGCCGAACAGCACGCCGATCGGCAGCATCAGGATCCGGATCACCAGCGGAAGGTTCAGCACGCCGACCACGAAGAACAGCAGGAAGAAGAGGCCGGCGCCGGCGATCGCGCCGACGGCCTTGATCCCCAGCCAGTCCGCCGTGCGCAGGTCGCCCGGGTTCCCGGCCAGGGCCAGGCGCTTCTCGGTCGTCTGGGTGAAGGACGTGCTGGTGACCCGGGCCACGGAGCCGGACAGCCGGCCGACCAGCGGACGAACCACGCGATCGAACAGGGGTTGCTGGAGCTCCAGCTCCTCCAGGTTCGCGGCCTGCATGGTGCCGAGCTGGGTGAGGCGGGCCTGGACGGGGTCCGCCGACGAGTTGCCGGCGAGCCCGACGAAGATGAGCAGGATGGCGCCGGCCGTGACCGCCGCGATGACCAGGGGCAGTAGGTCCATGGGTCAGACCTCGATGTCGACGATGCGGCGGATGAACATGAACCCCATGAACATCGCAAAGCCGCCGAGAAGCAGGATCACGACGCCGCCGGGCAGTCCCACGAGCTGCACGCGATCGTCGAACATGGGCGACATGAACCCCGGGGCCGCGATGAACAGGAAGCCGGCCAGGCCGATCGGCAGGAAGCCGACCACGTAGCCCGACAGCCGCTGCTGCGCGGTGAGGGTCCTGATCTCGCCCTGGATCCGGACGCGCTCGCGGATGGTGTAGGCGATGGAGTCCAGGATCTCGGCCAGGTTGCCGCCGACGGTGTGCTGGATCGAGATGGCCGTGGCCATCAGCTCCAGGTCCTCCGAACGCACCCGGCGGACCATGTTCTCGAGGGCCACGTCGAACGCGAGGCCGAGGTTGACCTCGCGGATCACGCGCCCGAACTCCGTGGAGATCGGGGGTGCGGACTCGCGGACCACCAGCTCGATGGCCTGGAGGAACGACGAGCCCGCGCGCAGCGCGTTGGCGATCAGCGTGATCGTGTCCGGCAGCTGCTTGTTGAACTTGCTGAGTCGCCCGCTCTTCCGCCGGCCCAGCCAGAACCGCGGGAGCATGAAGCCGATCAGCAGGCCGATCAGGAGGACGATCGGGTTGCGCAGCCCGGGCATGACCGCGGAGAGCACGATCATCGCGAGCGGCACGCCGATGGTCGTCCCTGCCCAGATCATCAGGTACTCGCTGGGCTTGAGCTTGAGGTCCGCACGGGCGATCTCGCGGGCCAGGTTGGCCCCGAAGTCCCGCTGCTCGACGACCTTGTTGAGCTGGTTGAGGGCCGCGCTCGAGGACAGGGCGGCGCCGAGGCTGCCCTGCCCACCGGCAGGCGTGACGGGCTTGTCCGGCTTGCCCGAGGCGTACCGCTCGAGGCGGGCGTTGACCCCCGAGCCGCCGGACATGGAGATGCCGACCGCGATCAGCAGGATCGCGATGGCCGCAATCGCCGCGATCGCGATCGTCATGGTGTCCATGACCTGACCTCCCAGCCCCCTCTAGTAGCCGAAGCCGAAGAGGCCCGGCGGCAGGTGGATGCCCTGGACCTCGAACTTCTCGACGAACTTGGGCCGGATGCCCGTTGGCTTGAGCCGGCCCTGGATCTTGCCGTCGACGACGCCCGTCTGCTCGAACACGAACACGTCCTGCATCACGATGACGTCACCCTCCATCCCCTGGACCTCGGTGATGTTGGTGACCCGGCGGGTGCCGTCCTTGAGGCGGGCCTGGTGGACGATCAGGTCGACCGCGGACGCGATCTGCTCCCGGATCGCCCGGACGGGCAGGTCGACGCCCGCCATCAGGACCATGGTCTCGAGGCGCGAGAGCATGTCGCGCGGGCTGTTGGCGTGGCCGGTGGACATCGAGCCGTCGTGGCCGGTGTTCATCGCCTGGAGCATGTCCAGCGCCTCGCCGGAGCGGCACTCCCCGACGATGATCCGGTCGGGGCGCATGCGCAGGGCGTTCCGGACGAGCTCCCGGATCGGGACGGCGCCCTTGCCCTCGATGTTGGGCGGGCGGGACTCGAGGGTGACGACGTGCTCCTGGCGAAGCTGGAGCTCGGCCGCGTCCTCGATCGTGACGATCCGCTCGTCGTTCGGGATGAACGAGGAGAGGACGTTGAGCGTGGTCGTCTTGCCCGAGCCGGTGCCGCCGGAGACGAAGACGTTCAGGCGGGCCTCCACGGAGGCGCGCAGGAACTCGAACATGTCGGGGGTGGCGGTCCCGAAGCGGACGAGGTCGTCCACGGTGAGCGGGCTCGCCGAGAACTTCCGGATCGTGATGACGGGGCCGACCAGCGACAGCGGCGGGATGATCGCGTTGACGCGCGACCCGTCGGTGAGGCGGGCGTCCACCATCGGGCTGGACTCGTCCACGCGCCGGCCGATCGGGGCGATGATCCGATCGATGATGCGCATGACGTGGTCGTCGTTCTGGAACACGACGTTGGTCAGCTCCAGCCTGCCCGAGCGCTCGATGTAGACCTGGCGTGGGCCGTTGACCATCACCTCGGTGATGGACTCGTCGCGGAGCAGGGGCTCCAGCGGGCCGAGGCCGATGATCTCGTCGGTGATCTGCTCCAGCATCCGGACCCGCTCGGCGCGGGTCAGGGCGAGGCCCTCCTCGTCGATGACCTTGCTGAAGATCTCCTCGATCTGCCGCCGGACCTCGACCTGGTTCGAGAGGTCCAGCTTCGGGTCGAGGTCCTGGATCACCCGGTGCTGGATCCGGAACTTCACGTCCCGGAACGACTCCCTCACCGGGGCCTGGGTCATCAGCCGGCCGCCGCCCACGGGTGCCGGCGTCGGACCACCGAAGCCGCCGGTTGTCGGCGCCGGGACGTTGGGACTCCCTTCGGGTCCGGCCCCTGCGCCGGGACGGGCGCTCTCGATGCGCTTCAGGAGGGACATCAGCTACACCCCTTCGGCCGCGTATGGGCCTTGCTCTCGCCGCCGCATCATCGCCATGCGAACAGCGACTTCTTCTGCGCGGGCTTCTTCGCCGGCTCGCCGGCCTCCGCGGTCCTGGTCCCCACCACCGCGGAGGCCAGTCGCAGGATGTCCTGGGACACCTGCGCCTCGCGGTTGGACAGGAAGAACGGCACGCCCCGGTTGAGGGCGTACACGACGCTCCGACCGTCCGAGACGATCGTGTGATCCACGCGCCGCCCGATCGAGTGCTCCACGTCCGCGACGCGGATGCCCAGCGACGAGTCGGCCCGGTTCAGGACGAGCCGGACCTTGTCCGAGTCGTACCCCAGCTGTCCCGCCACCTCGAGGAAGAGGCGGATGTTCTTGATAGAGGTGATCTCCAGCGACAACATGGTGAGGACGGTATCCGCGAGGTCGAGGATGGCGAGCGTAGTGTCGTTGAACGACGCCATGCAGTCCACTACCACGAGGTCGTGCGACATGCGGAGCGTCTCCAGGAGGCGCTTGACCCCGTGCGGCGTGATCAGCTCGGACATCTCGGGTGACGGCGGGGCGAGCAGGACCCGGATGCCCGCGGAATGGTTGACGAGGAAGGTCTCGATCGACTCGAAATCGCCGCTCTCGAGCTCCGGGAGGAGGTCGGCGATCGACTTGTTCTTGGGGTTGAGGTTGAGCAGGACGCCCACGTCTCCGAACTGGAACGAGGCATCCACCAGGCACGTCTTCTGGCCGAGCTCCGTGGCCGAGGCAACCGCGAGGTTCACCGCCAGCGTCGTCCGTCCCACGCCGCCCTTCGGGCCGAACACCGCCACGACGCGTCCCGGCTCGTCGGACTCGCGGGCCTGCCCGGGCACCGGCTTGGACGACGGGGCGCTGCCCGGGGTTGGGGGCTGGAGCGCGATGCGGGCGAGCTTCTCGCGTTCCCGCGTGTAGACCTGCCGGATCGACGACGTGAGCTCGTCCGACGAGAACGGCTTGACGAGGAACTCGCGCGCGCCTGCCAGCATCGAGCGGCGGAGGTAGTCCGCCTCTCCCTGCACGGACATCATCACCACGGCGGCGGACGGGACCTCGGCCGCCAGGCGTTCCGTGGCGGTGATGCCGTCCATGTCCGGCATGTTGATGTCCATGAGGATCACGTCCGGGACCAGCTTGACGCCCTGCTCGATCGCCTCACGCCCGGATGCCGCCGCCCCCACGACCTCGATGTCGGTCTCGAAGCTGAGCAGCTTCGAGAGGTGATCGCGGGTTTCCGGGATGTCGTCGACGATGAGAACGCGGATCTGGTCTGCCATGAAGGGTTGGTCCGACCTCGGGGGCCTGGGTTGGGTTTCGGCGGTTGGTGAGGCTTCGGGACCCGCGAGCCGGGTCCGGGTTCCGGGCCACCGGCACTGGGCCGGTGGCCGCCCGTTGCCGGGCCGAGGCGCTGCGCCGGTCCGGCTAGGGCTTCGCGGTGGGCAAGGGGCGTGGCAGCGGCGTGAGCGAGAAGCTGGGCGGAAGCACGCCGTACTGGTCGATCAGGATCTTGAGGACGATCCCGGTCGTGATCGTGTCCGGGGGGAAGGACGGTTGCCCGTCGGGGCCGACGAAGTCCTTGGAGCTCCGGAGCAGGAGCGTCATACCGTTGGGCGAGTTGCCGTTGGATACCTGGGCGCCCGCAAGCTGGGAGTAGTTCAGGACCTCGGCCTGCTGTGCAGACACCGAGAGGATGACGATCTGCTCCTGCCCGTTGAGGTTCGTGGTCGGGCCCCCGCTCGGCGCCGGAGAGGCGCCTTCCGCCGGCTGCTGCTGCTCCTGACCGGGGGCCGGGAGCAGCGTGCCCAGCACCTGGAGACCCTGGAGCAGCACCTTGACGGACGGGCCGGTATCGACGTCCAGCGCCTTGGGCTCCCCGGTTGCGGGATCGATCGTCAGCGGCTTGATGTTGAACGCGACCATGGCGTCCACGTAGTCACCGGTCTTGATGACCGTGCCCACGCCGCTGACCTGGTCGACCTTGACGGACATTGCGACGCGGCCCGGCGGCACCTCGATGTTGGCCACCTGGCCCTCGCCGCCGATGATGACCGCGGAGTTGATCAGCTGGCCGGCCGTGACGGACGCCCGTGCCGTCTGCCCGACGACGAAGGAGGTATCCGCGTACGAGTCCGCGGGAGGCGGAAGCGGGACATCCTTGAGGGTGACGTCCCCCTCGAGCGAACGTGGCGCCGAGTGCCACATCCCGCGCGGCAACGACCACCTTGGCGGTCGTTGGCGAGGCCGAGGGCGCCACGGTCTTGGGCGTAAAGGCGCCCGAGAAGGCGATCAACACGAACGCGATGAGGGCAAGGAAGATCCCGATGAGCAGGACCAACCGGTTCGAGCGTTTCAACTGAAGTTCTCCCCGAGCCGTGTGACAGGTGGCACCACTCTAGCACCGGGCTTCCGCCCCGCACCCCACCAATAGGGCTAGGACCCTTGGGAGGAAATGGGCAGATCCGCTGCTCATCGTAAGGTGTCCTGCAAGGGCCGTTTGGCGATCGTCGACGTGCTTCCGGCCCCCGGACGCAGAAGCCCGCCGGGGTGACCCGGCGGGCTGTCCATCAGTGCCGAAGGCGGCTACATGGCTGTCCCGACTTCGCTGAGCCTGCTGCTGATCTGGCCGCCCAGGAAGATCAGGGCGACGATGGCGACGATGGCGATGAGTGCCAGGATGAGTGCGTACTCCGCGAGGCCCTGGCCGTCCTCGTCGTCGCGACGGACGATCGAGCCCGCCAGGGCCGTGAGTGTGGTCAGCACGGCTGTGATCACCTCCTTCTCGGGCAGCTGCCCCGTCCGGGTTCCTGGTCCGGCGACGCGCAACGTTCGCGCTCCGCCCCGGACGCCTGGACAACAGAGTAGCGCCCAGACGTGCGTCCTGCAACCCACCCGATGGTCCGTCCCGGTGCGCTGCGGAACCGCCGGAGAACACGACGCCGGCTGCCAGGGCGGCAGCCGGCGTCGGTGGGCTGGAACGGGTCGGTGCTAGATCGAGTTGCCGACGTTGGACAGGATCGCCGAGACCTGGCCGCCGAGGAAGATCAGGGCGACGATCGCGACGATGGCGATGAGCGCGAGGATCAGCGCGTACTCGGCGAGACCCTGGCCCTCCTCCTCGCTGGCGAAGCGCGAGATAAGTGCGTTGATGAGCATCATGTGGGTGGTACCTCCTTCCTTGCGTAGTCCGCAACGATGTGCGGCGAGCCGACGGTATTGCGCGGGCCGGGCAGTGTCAACTGGGCCGGACCGCACAAATCGGCCTGTCTAGATCGAGTTGCCGACGTTGGACAGGATCGCCGAGACCTGGCCGCCGAGGAAGATCAGGGCGACGATCGCGACGATGGCGATGAGCGCGAGGATCAGCGCGTACTCCGCGAGACCCTGACCCTCCTCGTCCCGGCCGATGAGCGAGGCGAGCATCGTGGTGACAAGGGCCATGGGCAAGACCTCCGTAGGATGAGAGCTGGGGCCTGCTGGATACGGGCCGACGGCAAAGGTACGACTTCCCCACGGGCGATCCAATGGGACGATCGTCCTGCCCGAGGGGGTCCGTCCCGATCCTTCAGTGGCCACCGTGGGCGGCGTCCACCACCATCCCGATGAGGCCCGAGAGCGGGCCGCCGAAGAACGCCAGGATCGCCCCCGCCAGGACCACGGCGAGGCCCAGGACCAGCGACGTCTCCAGGATCCCCGGACCCGGTTCCCCGGCCCCCGTCCCGCGACCCTCCGTCACGCCGGGCCGTCCGGCTCGGGTGCGCGCGGCAGCGGGACCAGCAGCCGGACCTCGCCGCCCCCGGCGTCAACCTCGAGCGTTGCCCCGATGGAGCCGGCCCGTTCCGCGATGTCGCGACGCGTGACGGCCGGCAGGACGACGATCGCCGCCGCCTCGGCCGCCGCCTCGGCCGCCGCCCGTGCGTCGTGGCGGTCCTGGATCATCCGCTTGAGGGCGTCCGGGGTGTCGTCGGTGGGCACGGCCGGGAGCGGCTCCTCGGTCGAGGCCACCACCGTGCGATGGGCAGCGACGCGGGCCTCCAGCTCGTCGGTCCAGTCGAGGCGCATGAGGATCCGCCCCGGGGCGAGGGACAGGTAGGCCGCCAGGGTCTCGTCCATGATCCGGAAGACGGCGCTCTCCACGTCGATCGGCAGGCGCCGGTCGGTGCCCAGGGACTCGAACTCGACCGGGATCTGCGCCCGGCGGCCGCGGTCCCTCGCCGCCCGCCGGAGGGTGGGCACGAGGCCCAGGTCGTCCAGCACCATCGGCCGCACGTCGAAGATGAAGCTCTTGGTCGCGTCCAGGGTCTGCTGGACCATCTGCACCAGGGAGCGGAGCTCGCCCTTCGTCCGGGCAGGGTCCCCGTCCAGCAGGCGCTCGACGATCTGCGCCTGGAGCACGATGTTGGTGAGGGACTGCGCGGGCCCGTCGTGCATCGCTCGAGCGATCTCCCGCCGGAGGTCCTCCTGGGCGGTCAGGACCACGCGCGAGAGCGACGGCGAGAGCGAGGGCGTGAGGTCAGCCTCGCCACCGGGAGCGGGGAGGGCCGCGGCGTCGTCCGCCAGGCGCTCGATGCGGCCCGCGACCCCCGCGATCGCCGCACGGTGTCGGGCCAGCGCCCGGCGCTTGCCCTCCAGGACATCCGCCTGCGCCTCCATCAGGATGGCCCGGCGGGTGAGCGCCACGAGGGATGCGTAGGTGTCCACGACCTCCTTGCGATCGGCCTTCTTGTCCAGGCCGGCGGCGCGCTCGGCGGCCTGCGCCCTCTTCTGCTCGTGGCGGATCGCCTCCGCCTTCGCCTGTCCGACGAGCATGTCGATCTCCGCCAGCTCGCGATCGAGGGTGACGAGATCGGCCTGGAGCTCCCCCACGAGCGCAGGGCCCGCGGCGTTCGTCGGTTCGTCGGTCATGGTCATCAGGTTCGAGGCCCACAGGGTGGCCGGAGGAGGCTCAGTCCTCGGGCATCCGGATCCAGCCCTGGCGCATCGCGTACACCACCGCCTGGGTCCGGTCGTTCACGGACAGCTTCCGCAGGATGGAGCTCATGTGGTTCTTGACGGTCTGCTCGCTGATCGAGAGCGCGTAGGCGACCTGCTTGTTGGTCATGCCCTGGGCGATGTTGTCCAGGATCTCCACCTCGCGTGGCGACAGCGGCGCGAAGATCGGGGCCGCCTCCTGGCCGTAGACGGCGAGCTCGCGGAACTCCTTGAGCACCCGGGATGCCACGGCCGGCTTGCTGAACACCTTGTCGTTGATGAGGTACTCGCCCGCCACCACGCGGCGGATGATCATCACCAGGTCCTCGGGGGCGATGTCCTTGAGGATGAACGCCGCGGCGCCGGCCTTGATGGCGTCGAACAGCGCGTCCTCGTCCTCCTCGGTGGACAGCACCACGATGGCGGCTGCCGGCAGCTCCCGCTTGATCCGCTGGGTCGTCTCGATCCCACCCGGGGCGGGCAGCGAGAGGTCCATCAGGATCACGTCCGGGTTGGTCGCGAAGGCCGCGTCGAGCGCCGTCCGCGGGTCGTCCGCCTCGGCGACGATCTCGAGGTCCGGCTCCCGCTCCAGGATCTGGCGGATCCCCACCCGGAACAGCGCGTGGTCGTCGACGATCAGGATCTTCACCCGCTCGTAGCTCGTTCGCTGGCCCTGTCCGCTCCTGCGGCGCTCCGGCCCCTGGTAGTCGGTCATCAGCTCTCCTTGTGCGCCACCGGGATCGCCAGCCGGACCACCGTGCCCGCTTCCGGCCGTGAACGGACCTCGAACCGCGCGCCGATCAGCTCGGCCCGCTCCCGCATGAACTGGAGGCCGAAGTTGCGACGGCCTCGTGCCGCCACCGCTCCGGTATCGAAGCCGCGACCATCATCGCGGACCTCCAGCACCCATTCTCCCTCCTCCATCAACGTCGCCACCACCACGTTCGTGGCGGCCGCATGCTTCCGGATATTCTGCAGCGCCTCCTGCACCACCCGCAGCACCACGGTCTGGGCCGCCTCGGGCAGCGCGGCGGCGGGAGCCGCCAGGTCCACCGAGATCCGCATCCCGGAGAGCGCGGCCTGCGTGGTCACCGTGTCCAGGATGGACCCCTCCAGGCCCAGCTCCACGAGCACCGGCGGGCGCAGCTGCCCGATGAAGCTGCGGACGTCACCCAGCTCGCGGCGGAGCAGCTCGCGCAGGAACCGGAGCTCCTGGCGCGCCAGCCGCGCGTCGGAGTCGAAGACGCGCTCGATGAACTCCACCTGGAAGATCGCGTTGGAGAGAGCCTGCGCCGGGCCGTCGTGGACCTCCTGCGCCAGCCGCGCCCGCTCGGCCTCCTGTGCCTCGACGATCCGCATCTGGAGCTCGGTCGCGACGGACGGCAGGGACGGCTCCATCACCAGCGACGCGTCGCCGCGCTCCAGGAACAGCCAGGTGCTCTCGAGGTTCCGGATCGCCAGCTCCAGGCGCGACAGCTCCGTCTCGTGCTGGGCCAGCTCGCCCCGCGATCGCTCCACCTCGACGCGCACGAGCCGCAGGCGCAGTCCGGCCGCGCCCGCCTCCGCGGCCGAGGCGGCCAGCCCGTCCGCGGTCCCGTCAGGGGCCGACACGCCATCGGCGCCATCGACCGCGTCGCCACGCTCGAGCGACCCCAGGTCGTCCGCCATGCCCTGCCAGCGGCCGAGATCGCCCAGGAACGTCTCCCGGTAGCGGTCGCGCGTCGCCCGAAGCGTGTTGGCCGCGAAGGCGAGCGCCTCCGCGGCCTCCGCGTGCAACTCGTCGAACCGGGTCGTGGCCGGTTCGACGCGGGGATCATCCATCGGGCCGAGTGTAGCCGCGCCGCGGCCTACGGAGAGGGCCGCGCCGCACCGGCCGGCAGCGGAAGCCCCGCCGTTCCCTGGCAGCCGATCCGGAACACGCGGAACCCGGCGATGGCCGCGGCGTCCGCCGGGTCGTCCGGGACCGGCAGCGCCACCTCGCGGAAGCAGGCCGCCGCTGGCGCCGGCCCGTCCAGGATCGCCGGCCAGGCGCCGTGCTCGGGCTTGCCCACGATGAGCCATTTCGCCCCGAACCGCGGATCCGACGCCAGGTCCAGGACGTCCGATCGGGGTCTCGTCCGGGAGCGCGAGGGTCGGGATGCGGGCGGTCTCCGCCAGCCAGATCGGGAAGTCGTGGATCACGGGCGCGGACCCGTCCAGCGGCGCCCCGATCGCGGCCATCTCCCGCGCCAGCACCGCGTAGGTCCGTTCCGTGTCCCGGCAGCGCCGGCCGAGAAGCCGGGCAGGATGGCGACCGAGAACAGCGCGGACGCGAACACCGCCAGCAGGGCACCCAGCCAGGCCACGGGCCGGGTCCAGCCGAGGCGGCGGCCCAGGCGCGCCAGCCCGGCGTCCAGCGCACCGAGCGCCGAGATGATCAGCAGCACGTGGATCGGGGCCGCGGCGTGGAGGAACGTGCCCCACGTCGTCGCGACCGGGAACACGAGGCTGGTCACCAGGAACGTGGCGGCGGAAACCAGCACCAGCGGCCGCAGCGCCCGGTCACGCGCCTGCCAGGGGAGCGCCAGCAGGCCGAGCACGGAGAGCGGGACCCCCAGCAGGAGGAGGACGTTGCCGATGTTGTGGCCCAGGCCGTCGATCCGCATCTGCAGCAGGGCGGCCGGGCCCACGGCCAGGTAGCGGGACAGGGTGGGCGGGTCGTTCCAGGCGAAGATGTCGAACCCGGTCACGGACAGGGCGTTGGAGATCGTCTGGCCCGGGAGCGGGTTCCCGAACACCACGGTGTTGCGGATGGCCCACGGGATGAACACGGCCAGGCTGACCGCCGCCACCACCCCGATCAGGCGCAGCCGCTCGACGCGCGGCCGGCCGGGCAGGCGCCACGCGAGCCAGGCCCACGCGGCCGCCATCCAGACGGCCTCGTTGCGGGTGAGCGCCGAAAGGCCCAGCAGGGCGCCGATCGCCAGCAACCGCGGGTCGCGGAACCGGGCCCCGCGCGGGTCCCGCAGGACGCGCGTCATCAGCAGGAAGGCGCCCAGCGCCAGGGCCCCGAACAGCATCGTCGAGTCCGGCAACGCGGAGTGGAGCACGAGCGGCAGGTAGACCGCCGCCGTCAGGCCCGTCCCGATGGCCAGGGTCCGAGCCCGACCCACCGGGAGCCGCCGCTCGATCGCCACGTCGGCGGCCAGGCGCCAGGCGAGGACCGCCACGATCGCGCCGGCCAGCACGGGCACCACCTGTGCGGCGCGCATGGCTGCCGCCAGCGGGATCGGCGCGGGGCCGGAGAACAGCGCGATCGGGATCGCGGCGAGCAGGGACGGGAGCGGCAGCCAGACCTCGAAGGCCGGGCGGGGGAACTCCAGCGGGGGCGTCCCGTAGCTCCACAGCGCATCGGAGACCAGGCCGCGCCCTTCCGCCAGGTTGCGGGCCACGCCCACGTAGTAGGCGGTGTCCTCCGGCTTCGGGAAACCGATCGCCGAGGCGGCCACGATCCGCACCACCAGCGCGACGACGAAGATGCCCAGCGCGGTCAGCCAGGCCTCGCGGCGGGTCATCGGGCGGGCTCCGGCCTGTGGGCGGGCTCCGGCAAGTCGCCGGCCTTCCGGTTCACGGGGCCACCCCGGCGACGGCGCAACGGGTGTCGCCGGCGGTAGTGCAGACCGGGTAGACGCCGACGTCCGGGGACTGGAGGATGGGCGGCCCCACCCAGCCCGGGCGCCGGCCGTCGATGAGGATCTCCTGCGCCGCGGGCACCGAGTCGGCCCGTTCGAGCACCAGCCACCGGATGTCGTAGGCCCGGGCCACCTCCTCGACCGTCGCGATCGGGTCGTTGACCAGGACCACGCCCGGGTGGCCCGTCCAGTACCGGTAGCCCGAGGCGTCGATCGACATGACCCGGTCCGAGACCGGTGCGCCCGCCGCGTCCAGTGCGGCGCCGACGGCCTGCATCCGGGTGCGCTTGTCGTCCCAGCCGGCGTGCACGGCGAACGAGCCGGCGACGGCCGCGATCACCCCGAAGGCGACGGCGCCGCCCACGAAGACCCGGCCGGCGCTCCCGGCGTCCCAGCCGGTCCGGCGTCGCGCGATCCAGGCCGTAGCGACCACGATGCCCCAGAGCGCCAGCACGTACGCGTGCGGGACCAGCGCCACCGCGGAGTGGATGAACGTCCCGCCCGGCACGTGGACCGCCGAGACCAGCGCGCTGAACGCGAACAGGAGGGCCGCGTAGCCGAAGTACGGGCCCGAAGGCCACGTCCCGGCGCCGGTGCCACGCCCCGACCACCAGCGGCGGGATCAGCACCAGCGCACCGACCAGGACGCTGAAGATGAACACGGCGGCGACCAGGCCGCCCAACCGCGTGAGCAGCAGCGGCCCGATGCCCATCCCCAGCAGGTGGTCCAGCGTGGCCGGCGTGGTGATGCTGTTCCACTCGCCGATGTCCCGGATGAACAGCACCTTGCCCGACGCGGTGGACGGCGAGAGGGAGCCGAAGACTGCCAGCTGGCGCAGGTACCAGGGCACGACGGCCAGGGCGAACAGCGCAACGGCGCCCAGGGCTGCGGCCAGGGGCACGCGCGCGGGACGAGGGGGGGACCCGGCGCCTGCCACGCGCGTGCGCAGACGGTCCCAGAGGAAGACGGCGCCCAGCACCACCATCACCAGGAGGCCGTCGTTCCGCGAGAGCGTCGCGATGCCCGCCAGCAGCCCGGCCAGCGCGAAGGACCGGGGGCTTCCCCGCAGCCCGCGCGCGGCCAGCAGGAGCGCGCCCGCGACCAGCGGCTGGTACAGCGAGAAGTTGTCCGGCTGGGCCATGTACACGAACGACAGCGCGGGCAGCGCCGTGAGCACGCCCGCCCCGATGCCCACGAAGGACGGGGCGCCGGCGTCGCGCGCGATCAGCCAGGCCAGCGGGGCCGCGATGGCGCCGATGAAGGCGAACGGCAGCGCCGAGGCGAGCGCGGTCGGACCCAGCAGCCAGATGAACGGGACCTGGACCAGCGACGCCAGCGGCATCCAGTGGGCGTTGGAGGCGATGGGCAGGACCGGGTCTGCCGGGATCCGCCCTCCGACCTCCGCGAAGATCCAGACGACGTCGATGTTGAAGCCGTGTCCCGACGCCAGCTGCCGGGCAACGTCCACGTAGTAGAACGAATTGGGATAGGCGGGATCCGCGAACCCCGCGATGAGCGCGAGCCTCCCCACCAGGGCCAGCAGGTACAGGGCGATCGGGATTCGCACGGCCGGTGCAGCCTAGCACCGGGTCTGGGGCGTCCGGAGGGGTACGAATTGGCTACCGGCTGGCTCCACCCCGGGGTGCGCGAGCCCGTTGCCGGCGCGTAGAGTTCACGGCGTGGCACACGCGCCGGCCCTCCGCCCAAGACTGATCACATGGGCGGTACCGGTGCGCCTACGGACATGCGCCCTTGTTCCGCGCGGCCACATCCCGGCGCGGATCGTGAGGCCGCTCGTCCGCGGCCCGATGCCTTAGCATCCTGGCTTGGCGTATCGGATGGCTCGGTCGTCTTGTGGCTCGGGCCCTCGCTGTGGATCCGGCGATCCGCCGCGCGCCGGAGTTCGACCTCGCGCTCCTGCTAGAGGCGGGCCGACGGGTGCTCGCTCGCGAGAGCCCATACGCGAGACGCGAGGCTTGCCGGGTCCACGCCGTGCCGCCAGTACCTCTTCGTACTCCCACCTCCCGCCGGTCGCCCAGGCGCATACCGTACACCGGCCTCCCGGGACGGCCTCGGACAACTCCTCGGGACTGAGGTAACGGCCGGATGTCGCCGACGTCGTTTGGTGCGATCTGACGGGCGCTCGACCGATCGGGACCGGGGCCGCCCTCCGGTCCGTGGCCGTCGCGCCGCTTCTTCATGGCCGTTCCGGGACGCGGCTCCTGTTCGGCAGCCTTGACGCGTGCTGCCTACTACTAATCGTCCAGGGCATCCACGTGCCTTCGCGGCGTTGCCGGGGGCCTCGCGGGGCATGCCTAGTCGGGGCCGGCATCGCCGTGGTGACGATCTCCATCGCCTACCTGTACCCCGCGTCGCGTTCGCGCAGGTCATGGCGCGCGCGCTCCTCGGACCGTGCCGTTCCCCAGGCCGAGTGCTCGCCGCGGCCGTCGTCGCGGGAGCCGCGCTCGTCCTCGCGAGCCTCGCCTGGGGGCCGTGGCGCCGTGGCTGGACTACGCCGTGGTTGTCCGCGTCGGGGCCATCGCGCGACTTCGTGGATCCAAGGAACCTCGCCCCCGTGTCGCTGATCGGCCAGGCCCTGGCCTGGACGTCGGCGACTCTCCGGCTGCTGCAGGTGGGATCACCCTCGCGGCGATCGGTGCCAGCGTGATCGTGGCCTTGCGGATCGGCGACTCCCTTGCGAGCCTGGCGATCGCGATCGCCGCCTCGCTGGTCGTGCTGCCTGTCACGTGGTTCCACTACCCGGTGGCGTTGATCCCAGTTCGCGTTGCGCTCGCCTGCAGGTCTCCGTCGTCGCGACCGATCATCGCGCTTGCCGTGCTGCTCGGCAGACCTAGCGATCGCGTTCGGATCGCTGCTCTGGGTGGCGGTTGTCCGTCTTGCTCGTGGCCGCCTTCCGCGCCGGCCCCGGTACCAGTCCCGGTGGCTCTCCAGTCCCGGTTACGGGACGCACCACCCCACCGTAGACTGCCCCGGATGTCCGAGCAGTCGCTTGCCGATGGTCACCCCGGCCACAGCCCGGCCTCCGCGACGGACGTCGTGAACGGCGTCGCCGGAGCCCCGGCACGGCACGCTGGCCGCGTGTCGCCCCCGCATTCCCGCTGCGTCCCGCGCTGGTCGGGCTGGCCGTGCTGTCCGCCGTCGTCGGGGCGTTCGCGTTCGTGCGGGCGATCCCCGAGCCGTCTGGGGGGTGGACGCCCAACGCAACCTGGCCGCCGCCTCTGCCTGCCCTGGACGGCTCGTTCGGTCCGTGCCGGGCTACCTCTACTCGCCCCTCTCCGCGCATCCTCACCGCCCCGGCCCTGCTGGTGCCGTCCGAGGTGGCGGTCGCCGGCTGGCTTGTCGGCAAGCTCGCCATCCTGTTCGTCGGCGCGGCGATCGCGACCCGCGGGCTCGCCCGTCTCGATCGGGTGCTCGTCGCGATCATCCTCGTGACCTTCCTGCCGATCCTCTACGACCTCGAGGTCGGCAACGTCACGGTGCTTGTGCTCGGCGCGATCGCGCTCGTGGCATGGAACCGGGACCGGTTCATCACGGGGATCCCGCTCGGCCTGCTCCTCGCAACGGCGCCGAAGCCGCAGCTGATCCCGGTCCTCGTGTGGATGCTGCTCGCGAACCGGAAGGCGCTGGTCGGCGCGGTCGCGACCGCCGGCGCTGCCACGACGTTGGCGGGCTCGCCGTGACCGGGATCCCCGCCTACCTGACGCTGGTTCGCGACCCTCCGCGCGCCCGCCTACCTCAACGTGGGCGAGATCCTCAACCTCGCGATCTGGCACGCAGCCGCCGGTCGTCGTCGCGGTCGGCCCTGGCCGGTCCTGGTCGCGTTCGTCGCTGGCCGTGCGCCGCGGGTACTGGCCGGGGCTCCTCGCGGCGCATGTGCCTCGGCCTGTTGCTGGCGCCGTACACGCTGATCTACGCGGCCGGCATGCTCCCGGCGGCCGCGCCGGCGACCGCGCGCGCCGCCCCCGGGCGCGACCCTGCTGCTCCCGCTGGTCGCGCCCGTTGGCCTCCTGCGTGGCTTCCCCGCCTGGGTCGCGGTCCTCCTGCGCCTGGCCGCTCTCCTGCCGGCCGTCGCGTGGCCGGGCGCGGAACCGCGGCCGTAGCCCGTGACTGACCCGTGGCTGAGCCTTCCCTCACGATCGTCCTTCCCGCCTACAACGAGGAGGCGCGGCTGGGCCCTGCCCTGGACGAGCTGTTCGGCTACCTCCACCGCCGCGGGGAGCACGGAGCGGGACGGGCGGCCGGGTGCCGACGCGCTGCCTGGCGAGATCCACGTCCTCGTCGTGGACGACGGGAGCACCGATGGCACGGTCGCGCTGGTGCGCGCACGGCCGGAGGTCGGATCCGGCGAGCTGGAGCTGCTGACCGTGCCGCACGGTGGCAAGGGCGCCGCGGTCCGGGCCGGGATGCTGGCGGCGCGCGGGGACCTGGTCGTGTTCGCGGACGCAGACATGGCCACGCCCCCGGACGAGCTGGTGCCGCTCGTGGCGGCGCTCGAGTGCCGCGGATGCCGCGTACGGGAGCCGGATCCAGCCGGATGGCAGCGACATGCGCAAGTCCCAGCCCGCCTGGCGGCGGGCGCTCGGCAAGACCTTCCACCTGCTGGCTTCGATCTGGGTGGTGGGCCCGATCCAGGACACGCAGTGCGGCTTCAAGGGCTTCCGCAGGGAGGTGGCCCGGGACGTCTTCGCGCGCCAGCGGGTCACCAGCATCGTCTTCGACGTCGAGGTCATCCACCTCGTCCGGCGGCGCGGCTACCGGCATGCCGTGGTGCCGATCCGCTGGGGGGACCGCCGCGGCTCCCGGATGCGCCCGGGACCCCGGCTCGCCGTTCGCGTGGCGTGGGACCTGTTCCGGATCCCGCTGCTCCACCGGGACGTCCGGCGCGTCGTGCGGGAGACGACCGATCAGCCGGCCGGCTGATCCTCGGACAGCGGGCATCGGCGCAGCCCTCGAGCGGCTGCTCCCGGTCATCGCGCTCGCGGTCTTCGTGCTCGCCACCGCCGCGACGCTCGCCGTCGCCGGCAGCACCCTGGGGTACGACTTCCTCGCCTACCACAACGCGGCCTCCCGCCTGCTGGGCGGGCGAGCCCGCGTACGACACCTCCTACCTCGTCGCGGGCCCGTTCGGGCTCTTCTTCTACCCGCCGACGTTCCTCCTGCTGGCCATCCCGTTCGGCCTGCTGCCGGCTGCCCCGGCGACCTGGCTCTGGATCGGGATGCTCCTCGCGGCCTTCGGCGCCGGCGTGGCCGTCATGCCGGTCACGACGCGAACGCGCTGGCTGATCGTCCTGCTGGCCGGGCTCTCGTGGCCGTTCCTCTACAACGTCAAGCTCGGCCAGGTCGGGCCGCTGCTGTTCCTCCTGTTCGCCGTCGGCTGGCGCAACCTGGACCGGCCCGCGATCCTGGGTCTCACGGGGGCGATCGGCGCGGCGATCAAGATCCAGCCCGGGCTGGTTCTCGCCTGGGCGTTGCTCACCCGGCGCTGGCTGGCCGTCGTCGCCGGCGGCGTGGCGCTCGTCGTGATGGCGGCTGCCGCCACGCTGCTGGCCGGACTCCCGGCCTGGTCCGACTTCCTGGCGATCCTCACGCGCGTGAACGACCCGATCACCACCCCGCACAACTTCACGCCGGGGGCCGTGGCTGTACCAGCTGGGCGTCCCACGGGATGTCGCGGCGACCGTCCAGTGGGCCGCGTCCGGGCTGGTGGTCCTGGCCGTCGTCTTTGCCGCGCTGCGACGGTCGGCCGTCGCGTCGTACCTGGTGGTCGTGGTGGCGACCCAGGTGCTCTCGCCGATCCTGTGGGACCACTACGCGATGCTGCTGCTGCTCCCCGTGGCCTGGCTGCTGGACCGGGGCCGGGCCTGGGCCGCGCTGATCCCGCTGGCCACGTGCGTGGCGCTGGTGGGGGTCATCCCGCCGGTGGTCTACCCCGCTGGTCGTTCGGGGTCACGCTCGTCGCGCTGCTGGCGGAGCCTCCGGCGTGAAGGTCCTGCGCCGGCTCGGGCCGGGTGCCCGCATGAGGATCCCGGCGTGAACTGGCTACCGCGTGGCACGCGACACCCTTGTGGTCCTCGGCATCGTGGCGGCCGTCTTCGTCTCGGTCGCGTACACCCTCGGCCCGCCTCAGCCAGCCGGTTGACGTGCGGTACTACTGGGCTGCGAATCCTGCACACCTCTATCCGCACCCGGAGCTGGCCGAGAAGAACGGCTACAACTACTCACCTGTGTTCGAGTACGTCGTGTCCTGGGGACGCCTCCTCGCCGTTCGACGTCTTCGTGCGCCATATGGCGGCGCCGTCCTGCTCGCTGCCGTTGTGTACCTCGCCGGCCCGCTGACGATCCTGGTGCTCGTTCACGGTGCCCGTGGCGTCCGAGATCAACGCGGGTAACATCCAGATCCTGCTGGCGTTCGCGGTCGTCGTCGGATTCCGATATCCGGCAGCCTGGGCGTTCGTCCTGCTGACCAAGGTGAGCCCGGGTGCTGGGCCTCCTCTGGTTCGTGATCCGCCGGGATTGGCGGGCGCTCGCGGAATCGTGGCCGCCACCACTCGCCGGTCGCTCGTCGCCGTCTCGCTGCTGACCCACGGCAGCCCGTGGCCTTCGTACCTGCAGCTGATCACGAGCGGACAGGCACCCGCCGTCGCCCCGTACTACGCGTCGCTGTGGGTCCGGCTGCCGTTCGCGATCGCTCTCGTGACGGTGGGAGCCTTGCGGGGCTGGCGCTGGACGGTCCCCGTTGCTGCCACGATGGCCCTGCCGGTGTTCTACATCATCAGCTGGTCCATGCTCGTCGGGCGTGCTCCCGTTTATTCGCGAGGCGGCAGGGGATGGCTGGCACGCCTGGGGCATCACCCTGGATCGTCGATCGGCTGCGGGCCCGTAGTCACGCCCCCCGGTATGGCCACGGCTGGGCCCTGTTGCGCGAGCGTCGTTCCGGCAGCAGCGGACGGACACGGGAGATGCCTGCAATGCTAGGCGGGTGAGCTCGACGTCAGCGCCGCAACCGTCCACCACGGCCGTCGCCGGCATCCTGTTCGCCGTCGGCGCCTTCGTCGTCTACTGGCTGTCCAACCGCGCGTTCGATGCCGGTCGCGGCGACCTCTTCTACCTCGCCGATGCCTTCCTCCACGGCCGGGTCTGGATCCAGAGCGCCCTGGGCCCCAACGACGTCATCTACCAGAACGGCCACGTCTACGTGCCGTTCGCGCCCTTCCCGGCCGTGCTGCTGATGCCGCTGGTGGCGATCATCGGGCCGCTCACGGCGGACCAGTGGCAGTCCGGGATCAACGCCGGGCTGGCCGCGACCGTGGTGCTGCTGGCCTGGTGGACCGCCGGGCGGATCGGCGTGGACCGGATCCGGGACCGGGTGGCGCTGGTGCTGCTGCTCGGCTTCTCGACGCAGGTCTGGTGGGTGACCACCCGCGGCGGCGTCTGGCACACCGGCCACCTCGTGGCGATGATCCTGACCCTGCTGCTGCTGGCGGAGCTGTTCGGGCGGCAGCGGGCCTGGCTCCTGGGCTTCCTGGTGGGCCTCGCGTTCCTGACCCGCGCCCCGGTGGCGTTCGCGGCGCCCGCGCTGGCGCTGTGGTTCCTCGCGGCGTCGCCGGCCGTGCGGGCCGGCCGGTCGCTCGGGGAGCGGTTCCGGCAGCTCCCATGGCGCGACTGGGCGCTCCTGGCGCTCGGCTTCGTCCCGCCCCTGGTGTTCTTCTTCTGGTACAACCTCGCGCGCTTCGGCTCCCCGATGGAGTCCGGCTACGCCCTGGCCACGCTGCCGCAGTGGCTGGAGAACCAGCGCCAGCTCGGGCTGTTCGCCCTCGCCCACGTGCCGATGAACATCGACTACCTGTTCCTCAAGCTGCCGGCGTTCACCTCGGAGTTCCCGTACTTCCACCCGGATGGTCTCGGCATGTCCGTGCTTGTTCACGAGCCCCGGCCTCCTGCTCGCCGCGCGGGCGTCGTGGCGGGACGCCCGGTCCTGGATCCTGCTGCTGGCCGCCGTGCTGGTGCTCATCCCCACGCTCCTCTACTACGGCGGCGGCTGGCTCCAGTACGGGTACCGCTACTTCCTGGACTCCATCCCGTTCATCTGGGCGCTGGTGGCGATGGGGATCGTCCGCCGCGGCGAGACGCCGTGGTGGGGCTGGACGCTGATCCTGTGGGGGGTGCTGGTCGGGCTGGGCGGGGTGTACTGGGCGTACCACCTGTAGGGTGGCCAGGCGCTGCCTCGTTGCCCGCGCAACAATTCCGGCCCCCGGTGCTATCCTCGCAATCGTGACCTCAGTAGCCGTGACCGGCGAACCTCCCTGTACATTGGCCGACGGTGACACGGCGTCGCCGGAGGCCGGGACCCGACCCCTGCGGGCCGTGCGCCGCGCGTTCGACCGGGTGGAGCCCGCCGCCTGGGACGCGCTCGCGGATGCGAACCCCTGGGCCACCCCGTTCTCGCGCTGGGCGTTCCACCGTGCCTGGTGGGACGGTTACGGCGCCAACGCCCACGAGGAGACGCTGGTCCTCGTCCGCGGCCGGATGCGCCCGACGACGCGCCCGCCCGTCGCCATCGCGCCGCTCATGCACCGCCACGAGGTGGAGCCCGCCGACGCCGGAGCTGCACACGGCGATCCGCCACGCCGGCGGCGCGCCGCTGACCCCCGTCCCGCCGGACTGCGAAGGCGGTCTTCTTCGGCGCCTCGTACCACGCCGACTACGCGACGCTCCTGGCCGCGCCCGGCGGACCTGCCGGCCGTGGCCGAGGCGCTGGCCGGCCGTACTGCGCCACGGTCGGGCGACCCGGCCCATCCGCGGCCGTGGGACGTCGTGGACCTGCGCCGCCTGCGCTGCGGCGACCCGGCCGCCGACGCGCTGGCGGCCGCGTTCGGCGCCGCGCGAGATGGACGCAGGGCTGGACGCTCAACGTGGAGCGCGAGGACGTCTGCCCGTTGCGGAGCTGCCCGTCGGCGGCACGACTGCGACGACTACCTCGCCACGCTGGGCAAGAAGGAGCGCCACGAGATCCGGCGCAAGGTCCGCCGGGCCGAGGCCGCCGGCGAGGTCCGTCTCGACGACGTCGACGATCCGCTGGCCGACCTGACGGCCTTCATCGACCTCCACCAGAAGCGCTGGGGCGCGGACGGGCTGTTCCCGGACACGGAGGGCGGCCGCGCAGCCGGGTCTTCTTCCGCCGCCTGTTCGAGCTGTTCGGCGCCGACGGGCCCGCTGAAGCTGGCGTTCCTCACGGTCGACGGGCGCCGGGTCGCCGCCGGCGTCTCGCTTCGAGACCGCCGACGCGCTGCTACTACTACAACGCCGGCGTCGACCCGGAGTGCGCGCGAGCTCTCGCCGGGCGTCGTCATGGTGCGACGCTACCTGCGGCGGGCGATCGAGCGCGGGATCGCGCCGGATCGACTTCCTGCGCGGCGACGAGCCCTACAAGTACGAGTGGGGCGCGGTGGACGAGCCGATCCAGCGCCTGCTCGTGCGGCGGACGCGGGATCCGATGACGCCGCCCGCTGCCGGACGATCCCTGCGTCGCGCCGATGGTCCACCTGCCCGTGCCCGGGCGCCGGCGCGTCCGGGTCGTCGAGGTCCTGGCGACGGGCACGAACGGCGGCGCCCAGGAGCACGTGTTCAACCTGGTGACGCGCCTCGACCGCGACCTCTACGACGTGACCGTGGTCTCGCTCTCGCCCGGCAGCGCGGTCCGCAAGCTGCAGCGCCACGGGATCCACATCGCTGGTCATCGACGAGCCGGACGACGCCCTCGCCGCCGGCGTCCTGGCCGCGCTACCTCGCGGACACCCGGGCCGGACGTGATCCACAACCACATGTACCGCGCCGAGATCGTGGGGACCGGGCGGCGATCGCGCTGGGCGAGGCCGGCCTGCGCCGGCCGTAGGTCCTGTCCACGGTCCACTCGAGCCGCATCCGCTCGCGGCGAGGACCGCGAGGTGCTCCGCCGCCTGACGCCGCAGATGGACCGCCTCGTCGCGGTGTCCCACGCGATCGTCGACAAGCTGGCCGAGGAGGGCCGCGACGGCGCGCGCCGCGATCGCTGATCTACAACGGCGTGGACCTCGACCGGTACGACCACCAGGAGCCGTGCTGCACGCTCCGCGACGAGTACGGGATGGAGCCCGGCGCGCCGATCGTGGGGGTCGTGGCGCCGCCTCGAGCCGGAGAAGGGCCACCCGACGCTGCTCGAGGCCTGGCCGCTGGTGCTGGCGGAGCGCCCGACGCGTACCTCGCTCATCGTGGGCGAGGGCAGCCGCCGCGAGGCGCTCCACGCGATCGCCGCGCGAGCAGGGCATCGGCGCCACGTCGTCTTCACGGGCCGCCGGGACGACATCCCGGCCGTGACCGCCGCCCTCGACGTCGCCGTCCTGCCCTCCTACCGCGAGGCGCAGGGCCTCACGATCCTCGAGGCGATGGCGCTGTCCCGCCCGGTGGTGGCGTCCAACGTGGGCGGCATCCCCGAGATGATCGAGGACGGCGTCACCGGACTCCTCGTCCCGCCCCACGATCCGCCGGCCCTGGCCGCCGCGATCGTCCGGCTGCTGACCGACCACCCGCTGGCGGACATGCTCGCCCGCGCCGGCCACGACCTGGTCCACGACCGCTTCTGCGTCCAGCTCATGGTCCACGCGGTCGAGGAGCTCTACGACGAGGGGGCCCGCGCCGTGCGGCCGCGCGAGATGGTGTCCGCGGCGGGGTAGGGTTCGGGATGCACGGCCCAAAGGTCCTCTCGACGGATTGACCGAGCCCCATACGCTGCAGTTGTCATCCCCGGTCGTCGTGGGATCGTCAGCACGGAGGGATGGTATCCACCCATGACTCAGCCTGTGCCGCACTCGGGGGCCCCCTTCGGGCTGGCCGTAACGCGCGGCACGGATCGCTCTGGCGGTGCCGCTGCTGGGGAACGGCAGAGCATGACCAGGGAGAGGCATCTGCCGTTCACGGCAGCTGCCTGGTATCGACCGGCGATGGTCGCGGCGTCGCTCGCGTTCCTCATGCTGCTTGCGATCGACCTCGCCGCCGTCGCGGCGCGATGGGGCGAGGTGAGCGACGGCGTCGGGACGGACTTCTTCCTGTATCGCGAGGCGACCCGCCGGTGGCTCGCAGGTGGACCGTTCTATGCCGAATTCCAGCTCGCCGGCCCGTACATCCCGTGGGGCCGGCCCTCGATCCTGTACCCGCCCACGTCGCTGCTGCTGTTCATCCCGTTCACCGTTCTGCCCGCGATCATGAGGTGGGCCGTCCCTATCGGCATCGTCGTGGCGGTGATCGCGTACCATCGGCCGCGGCCCGTCGCATGGCCGGTGCTGGCGATGTGCCTGTGGTTCCCGACGACCGCGGAGGTCGTGATACGCGGGGAACCCGGTCCTTTGGGTGGTCGCCGCGGTGGCGCTCGCCACCGTCTGGCATTCACCGCGGGCGTGCTGGTCCTGCTGAAGCCGACGCTGGTCCCGTTCGCGCTCGTTGGGTGCCGGCACCGCTCGTGGTGGGTCGGCCTCGGAGTCCTGGCGCTGGTGAGCGTCCCGTTCGCGGCGATGTGGCTCGACTACGTCACGGTCGTGCAGAACGCGCGCGACCCGAACGGCCTTATGTACTCGCTCAACCAGGTCCCCACCGTGATGATCCCGGTGGTCGCCTGGGCTCGGGAGCAGCAGGTGGGACGCAGCGATATCGGCCAAGGGGCCGGCATCGGTCTGGCCATTCATTCGGCTATCCCGCGTCACCCGACGCCGGAGCTCGAACTAGTAGACCTCGTCGTGCGAGCCCAGGTTCACCAGGAAGGCCTCCTCGCCCACCCACCGGACCACGACCCGCAGGCCATCGTCCACGAAGAATGCCCAGTAGTCGGCCAACTCGCCCTTGAGCTTGTGGGTGCGGAGCAGCGGATCAAGCAGGTTAGACCGCGGGAATTCGGCGCAGTCCCGCACGCAGCATGGATGCCTGTGGGTCCCGGAGCTTCTTCGCCCGGCGGAGGAACCGGCTGAGAGGCGGTGACGCGCACCTAGCCCCGCAACTCGCCGAGCAACTGCTCCATGTCGTCGAAGTTGGATGCGTCGTCGGCCGCGTACTCGGTCTCGGCCTCACGGACCTCGCGCAGGAAGACGGCCCGCCGCAACTCGCCCAGTTCCGCCTGGTCTCTCTCGTACCTCGCCGGTCCCACGATGTACGCCGCTCGCTGGGACCGCTGCAGCACCACCGATGGGTTCGTCGCTGGCTCTGACGTCCTCGACGACATCCGCCACGTGCTGCCTGAGATCGCTGATGGATACTGTCTTCATAATACGTGACAACGTACTACGGAACGTACGTCACATCTACTGCAGATCCGACCGAGGACTGGCCAGGGTCGCCACCGCGCTTCGTTGCCCGCGCAACCGTTCCGACACCCGGTGCTATCCTCGAGCGAGTCTGGCTGCTCCGGGCTTGGCGCCGTCTGAGTACTGATGCGGCTTGGAGCTAGAGCCGGGGCCGCCTCCGCCCAGCGATGCGCGGACCGACCGACCGGCTGCCGCGCGTACCGCTCGCTGCTCCCGGGCGCGTCGGCTCAGTGAGCGGCTTTTTTTTTTTTTTTTTTTTTTTTTTTTTTTTTTTTTTTTTTTTTTTTTTTTTTTTTTTTTTTTTTTTTTTTTTTTTTTTTTTTTTTTTTTTTTTTTTTTTTTTTTTTTTTTTTTTTTTTTTTTTTTTTTTTTTTTTTTTTTTTTTTTTTTTTTTTTTTTTTTTTTTTTTTTTTTTTTTTTTTTTTTTTTTTTTTTTTTTTTTTTAAAAAAAAAAAAAAAAAAAAAAAAAAAAAAAAAAAAAAAAAAAAAAAAAAAAAAAAAAAAAAAAAAAAAAAAAAAAAAAAAAAAAAAAAAAAAAAAAAAAAAAAAAAAAAAAAAAAAAAAAAAAAAAAAAAAAAAAAAAAAAAAAAAAAAAAAAAAAAAAAAAAAAAAAAAAAAAAAAAAAAAAAAAAAAAAAAAAAAAAAAAAAAAAAAAAAAAAAAAAAAAAAAAAAAAAAAAAAAAAAAAAAAAAAAAAAAAAAAAAAAAAAAAAAAAAAAAAAAAAAAAAAAAAAAAAAAAAAAAAAAAAAAAAAAAAAAAAAAAAAAAAAAAAAAAAAAAAAAAAAAAAAAAAAAAAAAAAAAAAAAAAAAAAAAAAAAAAAAAAAAAAAAAAAAAAAAAAAAAAAAAAAAAAAAAAAAAAAAAAAAAAAAAAAAAAAAAAAAAAAAAAAAAAAAAAAAAAAAAAAAAAAAAAAAAAAAAAAAAAAAAAAAAAAAAAAAAAAAAAAAAAAAAAAAAAAAAAAAAAAAAAAAAAAAAAAAAAAAAAAAAAAAAAAAAAAAAAAAAAAAAAAAAAAAAAAAAAAAAAAAAAAAAAAAAAAAAAAAAAAAAAAAAAAAAAAAAAAAAAAAAAAAAAAAAAAAAAAAAAAAAAAAAAAAAAAAAAAAAAAAAAAAAAAAAAAAAAAAAAAAAAAAAAAAAAAAAAAAAAAAAAAAAAAAAAAAAAAAAAAAAAAAAAAAAAAAAAAAAAAAAAAAAAAAAAAAAAAAAAAAAAAAAAAAAAAAAAAAAAAAAAAAAAAAAAAAAAAAAAAAAAAAAAAAAAAAAAAAAAAAAAAAAAAAAAAAAAAAAAAAAAAAAAAAAAAAAAAAAAAAAAAAAAAAAAAAAAAAAAAAAAAAAAAAAAAAAAAAAAAAAAAAAAAAAAAAAAAAAAAAAAAAAAAAAAAAAAAAAAAAAAAAAAAAAAGGCCTGGTACGAATGGCGGGTTGCTCACACGCACCATCCGCGTCAGCATGGCAGCCATCCTACGAGAGGCCCAGCACTTGTCGCACCCTGAACCCGGGACAGACACGCCGCTCGTCGCCGTGATCATTCCGGCCCTGAACGAGGCCGGCAAGATCGGCCGCGTCCTGGACAAGATGCCGCGCGACGGCCGGTTCGAGGCGATCGTCGTGGACGACGGGTCGAGCGACGGGACGGGCGACGAGGCGCGGGCCCATGGGGCGGCCGTCGTCATGCGCCACGAGCACCGGGGCGGGGTCGGTGCGGCGATCCGCGACGGCTGGAAGGCGGGCTGGAGCGCAGGCCGGCCTATCTGGCCCTGCTCTCGGGCGACGACCAGCACGAGCCGGCGCGAGCTGGTCGCGGCGCTCGAGACGCTCCTCGACGAGCGACGCCGACTACGTCCAGGGTTCGCGCTGGATGCCCGGCGGCCGCGTCGTGGGCCGACGGCGGACCGCGCGCATGGGCACGCGCTCTACTCGCTCGTGTTCAGTATGCTGGTCTTCCGGCGTGTCACCGACGCCACGAACGGCTTCCGGGTCTTTCGTCGGCGATCCTGGACGACCCGAGATCAACCTGGACCAGGACTGGCTCGACCAGCTACGACCTCGAGCCGTACGTCCTCTACAAGGCCATCCGGGGGGGCTATCGGGTGGTCGAGATGCCCGTGCACCGTTCGCTACCACGCTCGGGAGGGCTTCACGAAGATGCGCGGCTGCGCGACTGGTGGCGCCTGTTCCGGCCCGCCGTCCTGCTTCGCTGGGGGTGAAGCGATGACCTCGAATCCCGCCGCTCCTTCGGCGGCCGCCGCGTGCTCGTCACCGGCGGGGCCGGCTTCGTCGGGCGGCCCTGGTGCGCCGCTGGTGAGCGGGCGCCCGGGTCACCGTCCTGGACGACCTGTTCACGGGCCGCGCGCGAGGACGCTCCCGACGAGCGTCCGAGTTCGTGCGAGGGCTCGGTCGACCGACGCCAGCGCTGGTCCGGCGAGCTCGTGGAGCGAGCCTCGCTCGTCTTCCACCTCGCCGCGCGCAACATCATCGCCTCGACGCGAACCCGCGGGAGGACTACGCGACGAACATCGGCGGCACGCTCAACGTGCTGCTGGCCGCCCGCGACGCCGGGGCCGGCGGGTCGTCTACACCTCGTCGGCCTCGGTCTACGGCAACCCCCGCGTCGATCCCGATCAACGAGGACGACGGCCTCTCGCTGCTCTCGCCCTACGCCGTCAGCAAGCTCGCCGGCGAGAACTACTGCTGGCCTTCTACGAGAGCTACGGCCTGCCGGTCGCGGTGTCGCTACTCGAACGTCTTCGGGCCGGGCCAGCGGCCGGACGAACCCGTACTGCGGCGTGGTCGCCAAGTTCGTCGTGGCGCGTACGCCGGCAAGCCGCTCGTCAATCCACGGCGACGGCGAGCAGACCCGCGACTTCACCTACATCGACGACGCCGTCGAGGCGACCCTGCTGGCGGCGACCCAGCCGCGGGCCGAGGGCGAGGTCTTCAACGTCGGGACCGGGTCGAGACCCGCGTCAACGAGCTGGCGGAGTGCGATCGGCCGAGGCGGGGGCGGAGGTCGTCGGTCGGCACATCGACCGGCGCGACATGGACAACATCCGCCGCCGGGTCGTCAACATCGAGAAGACCCGGCGCATGCTGCGCTGGTCGCCCCAGGTCACGTTGCCCGTGGGTCTCAGCCGGACCGCGCGCTGGATCGAGCAGGGGAGCTTCGACGGCGGTTCCGTTTGAGCTTGAGCCCGCGCCGCCCCCTGCCTTCGGCATCCTGCGATACCCGCGACGGACGCTCCACGGGTCCCGACATGGCCCAACAACGAGCATGCATGGTGAGGCCTACTGTCGACCCCCGTGTGCCATCGTTGGTTACGGCCGGAAATCGCGATGGTCATGGCGGCTCTCGTCATGTATCTCGTCGCGGCCGCCTGGACCGAAACCGGGCGGGTTGGCTGGGACGCGGTCGCGTACCTGGCGGCCGGCGAACGTCTGAACGCCGGACACGCGTTGTACTAGCTGGCCCCGGGGGACCGATGGATCTGGATCAATCCGCCCTTCTGGACCATTCCTCTCCTCTATCCGCCGACAATCGCGGTCATCTGGCAGCCCTTGGCTGCACTTCCGTCCGAGCTCGGCGTGGCCGCGTGGACGTTCGCCAACGCCGTCGCCCTGGTGGTGTCGACGGGCGTGATCATCGCCCGTGGTGGGTGGCGGCCGGCGGTCACCGCTGTGCTGCTGGCGCCGGCGATCGTTTTTTAGCTCAATGAGGTTGGCGACATCCACGGCTTCATCCTCGGCGGCCATGCTGCTCGAGTCTATCTCCGGCCGCGTGCCGGTGCTGTGGCCATCGGGCTCCTGACCGCGATCAAGCTGACACCAGCGGTGATCCTGATCTGGCTGCTCGCCACCGGTCGGCGGCGGGAGGCATTCCTGGGCGCTGCGGTTGGCTTGTTTGCCATGGGGGTTGCGGTCATTCACGTGGGCATCAGTCAGATCGTCGTTTACTTCGAGGCCGTGAGGATCGCCGCTCCTTCGATCATCTCCATTCCGGGGCTCCTGCTCGCGCTCGAGGTGCCTGCCGCCAGGTTGATCTCATGGGGCTTGACGGCGTTCTTGGTCGGAGAGGTGATCGCGCTCCGCGGCTCGAGACTTCTCCTGGGTCGTAGCGGTGCTTGCCATGGTGATCGGCTCGCCGGTCGTCAACCTGCCGACGCTGCTGCTTCTCATGGCGGTTTGGATCCCATTTGCGAGAACCGAGCGGCGTGCGCCCGCTCCCGGCCCCAACCGGCGAGCGCCCACATCGTCAAGAACCAGCGGCTGATGCGCCTTTCTCTCGACCGGCTCTGGCTCTTCCTCGCCGTCGCGCTGCCGGCGCTGGTCTGTCTGCTGGTCCCGATCCCGGCCGTGGATCTCGCGTACCAGGTGCGGGCCGGCGAGGACATCCTGCGGACCGGCCTCATCCCCGCCGTGGACACCTACACGTTCACGGTGGCCGGGACGCCGTGGACGGACCAGCAGTGGCTGGCCCAGGTGCTCCTGGCGCTCGGGTTCCGCGCCGGCGGCTGGGAGCTGCTGGTGGTGCTCCGCGCGGCCCTCGTCTCGGCCTCGTTCGGGCTGCTGGCGGCCACGGCGATGGCGAGGGGCGCCCGCCCGCGTACGGCGGCCATCCTCTCGCTCCTCGCGTTCGCGCTCGCGGCTCCCGCCCTGGCGCTCCGCCCGCAGCTGCTCGCGATCGCGCTCTTCGCTCTGCTCCTGCTCCTGGTGGCCCGCCGCCACCGGAACCCGCGCGTCGTCTGGCTGGCACCGCTCTTGGTCATCGCCTGGGCGAACATCCATGGCTCATTCGTCCTCGCCCCGATGCTCCTGGGCTACGCGTGGCTGGACGACCTCGTCCGCAGCCGTCCGTCCCGCGCCTCCTTTGCCCTGCTCCTGGTGGGCACCGCGGCCACCCTCGTCAACCCGTTCGGTCTCGGCGCCTGGGGGTACGCCGCTGGAATCGGCGCCAACCCGGCCATCGCCGGCCAGGTCACCGAGTGGCAGCGCACGACGCCGTTCACCGTGTCGGGACTCCTGTTCTACCTCTCGGCCGCGGCGGCGCTCGCCCTGGCGGTCCGAGGCCGCGCTGGGCTGCGCTGGCCGGACTGGCTGTGGCTCGCGGCGATGTTCGCGATCGGGGCCTGGGCGGTCCGCGGTCTCGCGTGGTGGCCGTTCGGGGCGGTGTTCGTGCTCGGCGGCCTGCCGGATGCGCTGTGGCCCGCGTCCCGTGTGTTGGGCGCCCGCCGCGCCTCCCGCCTTCCTGCGGTCGTGGCGGCTCTGCTCGGAGTCCTCATCGTCGCCGCCCTGCCGTGGTGGCGTCCCCCCGACCCGGTCACCGGCCGCACCGGGATCCTGTCCTATGCTCCGTCCGGGATCACGGCGGAGCTGCGGCGGCTCGCCCCGGCGGGCACGCGCGTGCTGGCGGCCCAGACCTGGACCTCGTTCCTCGAGTGGGCGGTGCCCGATGCCCGCTACTTCCTTGACTCCCGCTTCGAGCTGTTCCCGGCGGACGTCTGGGCGGACCGGGCCACGATTGCCGCGGGCGGTCCCGACGCCGACGCCGTGCTGACCCGTCGGGGCGTGGAGCTCCTCGTCCTTCCGGTCGGCACGGACCTCAACCTGGCGGGCTGGACGGTGGTCTACGAGGACGCGGACGGGGTGATCCTGCGCCGAACGTCTTGACCGACGTCACGCGATGCGTGATGGCGCCCGCGCGCGGTACCTTCGGGTCGCGGTCGACGGCTATCACCCCTTGCTAGAGTCGGCCGCATGGTGAAGGCGGCCCCGTGACCACGATGAGGCGCGACCTGCCCGTCTACCTCTCGGCGATCGGGCTTTCCGCCTTCCTGATGTTCGTTATCGAGCTGCTCGCGGGCCGGCTCGTGCTCCCGGTGTTCGGCGGGTCGCCCGCGGTCTGGACCACCTCGCTGTGCTTCTTCACCGGCGTCGTGTTCCTCGGGTACCTGTATGCCCACCTGGTTGTCACCCGGCTGAGCCAGCGCCGCGGAGTGGTCGTCCACCTGTCGCTCGTCGCCCTCGCGTTCGCCGCCGCCCTCGCCGCACCCCGGGACGTCGCGTCCCTCAGGAACGAGTCGCTGCCCGAGGCGATCAACGTGATCCTCGCCCTCACGATCCTCGTCGGGCCGGTCGTGTTCGTCTTCTCCACTACGACCCCGCTCCTCTCGTCCTGGTTCGGGCGAACGGGTCGCGACCCGTGGTGGCTGTATGCGGTCTCGAACGCGGCGGCGCTCGTGGGCCTGCTCGCATACCCGTTCATCATCGAGTCCCGCATCCCCCTCTCGACACAGCGGATGCTCGTCGTCGCGGGTTTCGCGCTCTACGGGTGCCTCCTCGTGTTCGTCGCGGTCGCCGCGGCGCGCGCGCGAGGTAGCGCTTGGGACTCGTGACGGCTGACTGCCCGGTGATCGCCTCCGCGCCGCTCTCGAGGCGGCGGATGCTCCGCTGGCTCGTCGCCGCGATGGTGCCCGCAGGCCTGCTCTCGGCGACAACGACGTTCCTCGCGACGGACCTGGTCAGCGCACCGCTGCTCTGGATCGGTCCCCTTGGGATCTACCTCGCGAGTATGACGATCGCGTTCTCCGCGCGGGGCCGACGTCTGCTGGGTCCGATCGAGCGGCTCGTCCCGACGGCCGCCACGCTGCTCTGGATCCCCTTCGTCCTGCGGGTGGATTGGCCGGTGGTCGTCCTGCTGACCATCGAGTTCGGGGCCTTCGGCGTACTTGCCACGGCGATTCACGGCCGGCTGGCGCTTGACCGTCCCGACGAGCGTCATCTCACGGCCTTCTACCTCGTCCTCAGCGCGGGCGGGGTGCTGGCCACCGGCCTGGTCGCGCTGGCTGCGCCGCTGATCTTCTCCACGGTCCTTGAATACCCGACTCCTGGTCGCCCCGGAACGGGCGTGCTCGCGATGCTGGCCGGACCCGGATCGGGTGACGATTCCTCGGGATCCAGTGCGGTCCTGCTGGGCATCGGCCGCCGGCTCGCGCCCTACGCGGTGGTCGCGGGCCTGCTCTATGCACTCGTTGCCGTGAAGAGTCCTGGTTCGGCGGTTGCGGCCGTCGGGGTCCTACTCGGCGTCGGTGCGCTGCTGGTCGCCGGCGCGCGGACCCCCAGAAGCCTCGCGCTGCTGACTGCGGGTGCGATCGCGGTGCTCCTCGTCATCACCATGAGCACCCCACTCTTCAGGTTGCGGACGTTCTTCGGCGTCACGGAGGTGAGGAATACAGCCGATGGCGCCGCGCATGCGCTCGTCTCGGGCACGACGCTGCACGGTCTCCAGTACCTGGACGAGAGGCGTGACAGCCCCACGACGTACTACGTCGGGGAGGGCCCCGTGGGCGACGCCTTCGATCTCCTTCGCCAACGGCGTCCCGGATCGGCCGCCATCGGGGTGGTTGGGCTCGGGGCCGGACGCTTGCGACCTACGGGGTGGCCGGTGACCAGATCCGCTTCTACGAGATCGACCCGGCAGTGATCAACATCGCCGCCGACACGCGCTTCTTCAGCTTCCTTGCCGACTCGTCGGCCGAGGTGAGCATCGTCAAGGGGGACGCCCGACGCTCACTCGAAGCCGTTCCGGACGACACCTTCGATCTCCTGGTCCTCGACGCGTTCTCGTCAGACACGGTCCCGGTCCACCTCATCACGAAGGAGGCGATCGAACTCTACGACCGCGTCCTTCGACCCGATGGCGTGATGGTGTTCAACGTGTCGAACCGATTCTACGATCTGCCAGGCATCTGTCGTGGCCACCGCACGTGCCGCAGGGCTGGCCGCACTCGGGCGCGATTACAACCCAACCCCAGAGGCCGTCGGCCGCGACGCCGCGCAGTCATCGGCGTGGGTGGTCGTGGGACACCCGACGCCATCGCCGGTTTCGCGGCTGCCGGCTGGACCGATCCCGCCGCCCCGGCCCGGTGCTCAGCGACGACTTCGCAGACCTGCTCCAACTCCTGCGCCCGCTGCCGTGAGGCGGCTCACGCCCCCGGGAAGTCGTACCTCCGCTCTCTCGCCGACGCGCCGGCCCGCCTTCGCCTCGACGACCGGCAGGATCGGCCATGCGACCGGAGCCAGGAGCGCATAGAGCAGGATGTACCAGTTGATGCTGACGGCCGGTGAGCCGTAGAGCATCGTGATCACCGCGACGCAGAACGCGGCCGCGGGTCGATTCCGCAGCACCGCCACCGCCACCAGGCCGGCGAGCGCGAAGGATGTTGGCAATCGGTCGGCGACCGAGGCGGGAACGCCGACGAACCGGGCCATTCCCGCGAGGGACAGCGGACTGGTCCCGATGCTTCCGCCGTCGCCGAGGATCCGCAGGTACTGGAGGTGCGATTCCAGGCCAGCACCCACGATGCTGATCCCAAGCACGACCAAGCCCGTCACGATCGCCGCGGCGACAGCCCGCCGCCGTCCCGTCATGAGCAGCCACCAGACCAGCATTGCGGGCGTGAGCTTGACCGCGGTCATGACCGCTGCAATGGCCCCGGCCGCCCGCTCGTGGCCGCGGGTGGCGAACCTCCATGTCAGGATGAGCCCGAGGAGCATGAACGAGTTCACGTTGCCGACGCCGATCTCGTAGACGGTCGGGATCAGTAGCACGAGCATCGCGCCGGCGAGCAGCAGCGGGACCTCCGGGCGAGCATGAGGAGCGATGCTGCGAGGGCGACGAGCTGACACGCCCACCACGCGTAGGCCCCCGACCCGTCCGGCATGACGGCTAACGCGCGAAATACGACGGCAATGGGAGGGGGCGAGACGAGCGGCACCGTCCACTGAGGAGGGTTGAGATCGACGGGTCGATCGCCCGGCATCAACGCATACAGCTGGTGGCCCGCGTTGAGTCGCTCGCCTGCGGCCAGGTAGCTGAAGGCGTCGCCAGGGATGATGCCGCGTTCGAAGTACAGGACCAGAACCGAGGCGAGAAGCCCCAGGACGACAGCGAGGGCGCCGATCCCGAGGGTCCGACGGTGAACGTGCATGCCGGAGATGCTATTGGGTCAATCGCAGTCGTGCCGCACCGGATGTCTGCCCGACACCATCCAGGTCGATCACCCCGTCAGGCCGGCGTCGTGACCCAGTAGCGCTCGGCGGCGCCGCCCTCGATGGAGCCGATATCGGCGACCCGCGCCGCGTATGCGCGCACGGCGGCCGCCGCGGCGGCCTCGTCGTCGAACAGGCGCTCGATCTGGCTCTCGTAGAGCAGGATCCCGCGGATCTTGCGCTCCAGCTGGTCGCCCACGTCCGCGAACTCGGCGGTCAGCGAGATGTCGTCCGGCAGCCCGGCGAGCGAGCCCTCCGGCATGTCCTCGAGGCGCCCGAAGTCCTCCCACCACGCGTAGGGGAAGTCCTCGTAGAAGGCGATGCGGTCCGCGTAGTCCGGTCCGGGCATGACCCAAGCCCGCGCGTCGTGGAGGAGCGCCATGCCGGCGTCCCGCGCCAGCTGGTGGTCCACGTGCCCGCCGATGCCCAGCGGCAGGTAGACCCGGGACGGCTCCAGGCGGGCGATCTCGCGGCGGAGCAGGTCCACGGGGGCCGGGTCGTCCGCGCGCGGCGAGCCGAGGATCTGGTCGTCGCCCTCGTAGCCGCGGAAGACGGCGTCCGGGAGGTCCAGCCAGACGACCGAGACCTCGGCAAAGGCGGCGTACCGCTCGTCCTCGAGGCGCCGCTGGGCCATGGTGTCTCCCGCGGCCGCGGCCTCGGTCAGCTCCCCGGTCAGCACCGCGCCCTGGGTGCCGAGGTCGTCGATGAGCGGCTGGCCCGCGAGGGCCTCGTTGTGGATCTTCGCGCGGCGGTACCACGACGAGCGCTGCCAGAAGCGCTTCGCGGCCGCATCGGCTTCGCCCTGCGTGGCGTCGAGCCCCTCCTTGGTCGCCTGCCACGGCGCCGCCCCGTCGTCCGCGCCCCCCGCAGCGTCCACCGGGAATTCCGCCTCCATGTGCGCGCGGTTGAACGCCTCCGTGACCGGCCAGATCGTCTTGGAGCCGAAGCCCAGCGCCTCGCGCTGGTACGGGGTGAGCCGCTCCGCGCTCCCGGAGCCGGAGTACAGCGTCAGGATCGTCACGTTCTGCCCGAGCTCGCGCAGGCTGGCGACGAGGCCGCCGCACGAGAGGGCGACGTCGTCCGGGTGCGGGGCAACGAACACGTGGGTCATCGCCGGCCGAGTATAGCCGGGCGTCATCGGCTCCCGGGAGGCCCCCGGGAGGCCCCCGGAGGCGTCGCCGCCTCGCCGGTCAGCCGGACCGGCCCTCCGATCACGAACCGGTCGTCAACTGGACCACCCGCCACCGCCCACCAGCGGCACGAACACGCACGCCCCGTCCGAGGTCTCCAGCCACTCGTTCCCGCGCCGCTCGACGACCAGGAGCTGCTGCTCCCGCCGGGAGCCCACCGGGATGACCAGCCGCCGTCCGTCGCCCAGCTGCTCTCGCAGGGCAGGGGGGACCGCGGGGGCACCGGCCGCGACCACGATGCCGTCCCACGGCGCCCCGTCTGGCAGGCCCAGGCTCCCGTCGCCCGTCCGGACGTCCACGCGGTCCGCGTAGCCGAGCTCGGCGAGGCGGTTGCGCGCGTCCCGCGAGAGACCCGGATCGCGCTCGATCGATGTCACGAGGCAGCCGAGCTCCGCCAGCACCGCCGCGGCGTACCCGGACCCGGTGCCCACCTCCAGGACGCGGTCGCCGCGGCCGACGTGGAGCAGCTCGGTCATGCGCGCGACGATGTACGGCTGGCTGATCGTCTGCCCGGCGCCGATCGACAGCGGTCCGTCGCGGTAGGCGCGGTCGCGCTCGCCCTGGGGGACGAACAGCTCCCGTGGCACGGCATCCATGGCGGCGAGGACCCGCTGGTCCCGGATATCGCGCGCCAGCAACTGGTCCGCGACCATCCTCGCCCGGGCCTCGCTCGCGCGTGCCCGGGCCTCGTTCATCGCCGGGGGCCTTAGCTCGCCGAGGGGCCCGGCGAGGCAGACCCGCCGGACGGCGAGGCGGGCGTACCGGAGGTTGCCGGCGTCCCCGAGGGAGCGGCGCTGGCCGATGCTGACGGAGCGGCGCCGGCGGACGCGCTCGGCGCACTGCTGGCGGACGCGCTCGGCGCCGCCGATCCGCTTGCGGCAATCCGCTCGCGGCAGGCGATCCGCTCGCGACCGGCGACGCCGTGGGCGCAGGCGTGGGGGTGGGTGCCGGTGTCGCCGTGGGCGCAGGCGTGGGCGTGGCCAGGGCGTTCGTCACCAGGCCGCCGTGGCCGAACAGGAACGCCCAGGCGAAGAGCGCCACGAACACGCCGATCGACCCGAGGACGAACACCGCGGACGCCCGATCGCTGACGTGGACCGCCTGCTGCGAGACCGACGGCGGTCCGGCCGGGGCGGTCCTCGACTGGCGATCGCGAGCGCCTCGGGCCGCCTTGCCGGTCGCGCCGGCCGCCGCAGGCGACGCATCGGCCGCGGCCTCGACGTCCTCGTCGGCCCCGTCCCAGGGCGCCTCGCCCCCGGCTTCGTTGTCGTAGGCGTCGTCGTCCGCGGCCTCGGTGCCCTCGGCCTCGGTGTCGTCCGTCGCGCCCTCGGGGCCCAGGGCCGCCGGGTCGCGCTCCTTGTCGGTCATCCGGTGATCGATCTCCTCTCCGCGGGCAACGCCTGCAGGCATCGCCTCACGCGGCCGACAGTGTACCCAGCCCTGCCTGCCTCCGGCCGGCCCGGCGCGTCACGCGTCTCTCAGGGCCTTGACCCCCAGGCCACCCAGGCCGGCGGCCATCGACACCAGGCCACCCGCCGCGATCACGGGACCGGGGCCGAACACGCTCACGAGCAGCCCGCCGACCGCCATCGCGATCGACATCCCGCCGAACACGAGGGCGAAGCGAAGGCTCACCACGCGCCCCATCAGCTCGGGCGGGGTCCGCTCCTGGAACAGCGTCTGGCTCGGGATGACGAACGCCATGTTGGCCACGCCGCAGCCGAACAGCAGCCCCAGGACGAGCGGGATCGAGTCCACGATGCCGACCAGGAACACCAGCGCGCCGAACGCCGTGTAGGCGGCGATCACGAGCGGGCCCTTGCGGACCCGCACCGCCACCATGCCCAGGACGAAGCCGCCGACGAGGTTGCCGACGCCGATCGCCGTCTCCATGAACGCGTACGTGGCGCGATACTCGTCGCCCGCGGAGTTCGTGATCTGCTTGGCCAGCACGATGCTCGCCACGGTGACGATCCCTGCCGCGAATTGGCCCGCGGTGCCCTGCATCGTGTTCGCGAGCAGGACCGCCTCGTGACGCAGAAAGGCCCAGCCGGCCTTGAGGTCGGCGACGATCGACGCCGGCTTGTCGATGGGCGTCGCCCCCTCGTCGGCGCCTATGTCGCCGCCCGAGCCGGAGGCATCGGCGCCGGTCGCATCGGCGCCGGTCGCGTCGGCGCCGGTCGCGCCGTCGGCCCAGGCGACCTCGCCCTTCTCACGGCCGTTGCGCAGCCTGCGCACGATCGGCGGGACCGCGATCGCGGACAGCAGCCCCGCCGAGACGAGGTAGGTGGCGGCGTCGAACCAGAACGCCATCGGCAGCGAACCCGCCAGGTACACCACGAACAGGCCGGCGATCGGGTAGTTGATGACGTCCGCCAGCGTCTCGCCGACCCACATCGCCGAGTTGGCCGATAGCAGGTCCCGATCCGGCACCAGGCGAGGCAGGATGGAGACGCGTGCCGGCCGGAAGAAGATCGAGACCGTGGTGATGAGGAAGACCAGGGGGTAGGCGAGCCACACGTTGATGAGGACCGCGACCGGGATCAGCAGCACGAGCGCCGCGCGCAGGATGTCCGAGACGACAAGCACCTGTTTCTGGTCCCAGCGGTCCACGAAGGCACCGGCGATCGGCGAGAACAGCAGGTTGGGGATCGTCCCGACGAAGAACGTGAGCGCGACCGCGATCGGCGAATCCGTGATCTCGTAGACGAACGCGCCGAGCGCGATCTGGTTCACCCGGTCGCCGAACAGGCTGATGACCTGGCCCACCCAGAGTGCCGAGAACGAGCCGTTGAGCGCAAGGCGGACGTACGGGTGGCGGCGGATCCGCGGCAGGATCGCTCCGCGGCGAGGCCGCGCGCGCGGGACGGCGATCCCGCCCGGGACGAGGACCGCGGCCGCCCCGCCCTCGACGGCCATGGCCGTCTGCGACGGCGACGACATGCCCATGCCGCTGGCGCCCATCATCAGCGGCCGCTCGAGCGCGGCGGCATCCTCCAGGGCCGGCGTCAGGCCGGTGCCCGCGCGAACGTCCAGGGCGCCGGTGTCCGGCTCGCCGGCCCTGTCCCCGGTCCTCCGGGGGAGGCGCGCCGTTCCGGACAGGCCCAGGTAACGGCCCGTCTTCGCCTCGTCGATCGCTGCCTGTGCCTGGGTAGGCGTCCGGAGCAGCGTGGCGAAGAGGAAGAACGCGAGCCCCGCGGTGAGGAACACGTCGCCGATGGAAGCCACGTTCCGGACCAGCGGGAACGGGATCGGGATGATGTCGGCAAACGGGACCAGCCGCAGCAGGAAGTCGGTGCCTGTTCCCTCGACCTTGATGTGCAGCACCGACGACAGGTCGGGCGGCAGCCCGGCGGTCTCGAGGGCGGGCGCCCACACCGGCATGTGCCCGCCGTTCACCAGGATCACCATCGCATTCGACGCGATCCCGATGAACGCTAGGGCCAGGCCGGGGACCGAGCGGTTCTTCCACAACGTGAACAGCAGCAGCCCGTACGCACTGACCAGGAGTGGCATCCGCAGCGTGTCGACGATCTCCACCCTGGCGCCCAGCATCGCCTCGGTCGCGAACCGGACGATCACGGCAAGGAACAGGAGCGGCAGGAAACGGAGCCGGATGTCGCCGAGGTGCTCCAGTCGCCCGCCCAGGAGCAGGCCGAGCACGAGCCCCAGGGCAATACCGCCGATCAGCATCCCGAGATTGTGCGGCCGAGGGCAGGGGCCGTGTGCCTCGGCTGGGGCGGCTGGGGCCGATCGCGCGGATGGCGCGGGCGGTCATGGCGCGGCGTCAGCGGCGGGCGTGGCGGGCGGAGCTCGCTCGGCGGGCCGGGCGAGGTTTCTGCGCGGTGCGCACGGGCTGCGTCCTGCTCGGAACGCGCCCCCGGCCGGGCAGGGCGGACGCGCTCAGACGGCGTCCGTCGTGGAGGCGGTGGGGGCCCCGTTCGCGTGCTGTGAGATCAGCGGGATCGGTCGCGGCTGCACCGTTCGGCCCGGATCGGGCACGTCCTGGACCCAGTCCGTCTTCACGAACGCGTCCACCACCTTCGGGTCGAACTGGACGCCCGCGAACTTGCGCAGCTCGCCAAGTGCCTGCTCGCTCGTCAGCGGCGTCATGCGGTATGGCCTGGCGGCCGTCATCGCCTCGAAGGCGTCCGCGACATGCAGGATCCGCGCCAGGAGCGGGATCTCGTCCCCGATCAGCCGGTCCGGGTACCCGGAGCCGTTGAACCACTCATGGTGGTGGCGGATGATCGGCACCTCCCGCGCCAGTCGGGTCACCGGGAAGATGATCTCCGCACCCAGCACGGGGTGCGAGTTCATGACCTGCCGCTCTTCCTTGGTGAGGCGCTCCGCCTTCTTCAGGACATGGTCCGGCACCCCGATCTTGCCCACGTCGTGCAGCAGGCCGCCCCACTCCAGGGCCTCGAGATCGCTTTCGCCGAGGCGCATGACCCGCCCGATGTCGCCGGCGATCTCCTTGACCCGCCACGAGTGCAACGCAGTCGTGGGGTCCCGCTTGTCCACGGCACCGGCGAGCGCGGTGATGGTCTGGGTGAACATCTCGCGCATCTCGATGAAGTTGTGGTACGCGAGTCGGGTGGTGTACAGGGGCAAGGCGAACAGGAGGCTGGCCCACCAAACCACCGAATACATCTCTGCCATCAGCCAGCCGAGCGGTGCCAAACCAAGAAGGTTAGTGGTGAAGCCCCGAGCATCTCCCAAGAGCACCACCCGGAATTGCTGGTCCGACCTCAAGGAGACGGCGGTTGCAGTGAGGGTCGCGTTGATGAGGAAGAACAGCGCGGCGCCGAGCAAGGCTGCAACAAATGCTGCAGCGTCATTGCTGCTCTCCTTGACGCCCAGAGCGCTCATCAATAGTCCTGCAGCGATCGCTGGAAGGACGAGCGCGGCGTGGTTAGCGAGCGTGCCGTACCAGGGGATTCGACCGCGCAACTCACGGAGCTCAGTTGTGCCAATGAGTGCAACCCATGCTCCCGCGGTCGGGCCGCCCAGGAAGGTTGCGGCGATGAGTGGGGCGAGCGAGACGCCTACCATTGTCCCGCGCGGCATGCGCACTGGCAGCGCAGACGCGACCAAGGTGACAACGCACCAGAACACAAGGCCGGCCTGTGGCGCATCTAGCCCAAACGGAGCGACAACAAGGGAGATGCCGCCCCAGACTGGAATCAAACGAGTCGTGGCAATGAGCGCGACTGCGCCCGCTGCCACGACTCCAATAATGTAGAGCTTCAGCTTCCTCGGCATTCGTCCTCAGTCCCGATCGTTGGGACTCTAGCCCCTCCGGCCCATATGGGTGAACAGGACTTGAGTACTGAGGGCTACGTGCCCTTGCTAGAAGCCCCTAAGCGACGCGCCTCCAGCGATCGCCAACGCAGCGACTGCGCCAAAAGCTGCCAAGAGTCGCATGAGACGATCCTTCATCGGTCGATCCTCTAGCGATCCCTGGACCTACCAGCCCTTGAGGGCCATTTCCGGTGCCACGCTCGTTACCTCCTTGCGGCCTCCGTGTCCGCGAGGAACACGAAAACCGACCTGACTCGAAAGTCGGTCGGTTGCACTACTCACTCCACCTCCACCCTAAGTGCCCAATTCAGGTGGTGGCATCAGCGCGTCCGAGCGTTTCCTTGATGCACGGTACCTAAGTACTAGTGCAGGCCGGACTATAGGGACCCCTGTCTACACCGGTCAATACGCAAGCCTACCTATGCGCACTTGGCCCATGGTTCCATAACGAATGACCCGGGCAATCCTCGGGCGTCAATTGGAGGCTGCGACCCTTACAGGTCCTCCATCCTCGGTGGTTCCACGCCGAGTTGGTCGCGGAGGACGGACGCGTAGTGTGCGTACTGCTTGGCGGCTGCGGCGTGTCTCCCGCTCGCCTTGTAGATCTTGAGCAGCCTCAGTTCGATGGCATCGGCCGCCGGATCGACGGCGAGCATCGCTAGCGCGAGTGCTATGGCGGTGTCGCTGCGCCCGGACGTGGAGCTTGATGCCATCGTGGCCTCAACTCGGGCGAGCACAGCCGCGTGAAGGTTGTCGCGGTAGGCAGACGCCCACTCTTCGTAGGTGAAGTCCAGCGCGAATCGGCCACGGTACAACTCCATCAGGCGGATCGCACCCTGTTCTTCGTCGGCTCGGGTCGTGCTCAAGGCCCGCCAGCATTCCCTGCTTGCACTGTCCACAAGCCCCGGATTGAGACTGACCACTTCGCCGTCAAATGGAACGTAGCCCGCACTCAGGCCCTCTCGGTAGCCAGGCTCGAAGACTCGGCGCAGGAAGTAGATGGTCTGGTGCAACGAGTTCGCCGCCGTGTCAGGACCAAGCTCTGGCCATAGGGCCTCAAGGGCTTCATCGCGGGTAGCCGCCAGCCCCTGCCGCGAAGTCAGGAAGCAGAGAAGCCCGAGCACCTTCCTCCGGAGGCCCCGAGCGAGGGGCAAGCCCCCAACCAGGATCCGCACCGCGCCGAGATCGTCGATGTATACGGATGGGGCAAGCCGCCTCGTCAGGGTCGCCGCATACGGGCGCAGACCCTTTCCCGACAGACTTGCGTCGCGCAGGAACTGGGCGTCTCCAGCCTCCCCCACCTCCGACAACAGCCGCGCACATTCCGCCCACGACGAGCCGCCGCTGCTGACGACTTGCCGCAGCGCCTCCCGCCAGCGCCCAGGGAGGGCCGCAACCTCAGCTCCAACACGCTGCTGTGCCTCAGGAGACATTCGATGGAGGTTGCGACACACTTCCTCAGCGAGCGCCGACAGGCAGTACCCATCGTCCGGGCCTATCCGGAGCACCTCGTCGTGGATCGGACCCGCGCCGGCGACTGCAAGGAGCAGATCGGACCACCTCCGACCGATCCGTGAGTGTTGCGCGTCTCCGATGCGCCCGACTTCACGAGCTAACTCCTCTCCCTCTTGGGATCCTGCCGCGAATGCGGTGCGCGCACGAAGCATGGTCGATCGGAGTCTGCCCGCGATGTCGCGACAAGACTCGACTTCGAGTTGATTACACATATCACTCGCGACTTGCACGGCCCCCATCCGAATCGCGATATGACCTCTGGCGATTGCCCAGAATCCGCGATATCCCGTCCTGAGGCCCGCTGGATCAACCTTGGCGAGGGCCGCCAGAGCTTGTGTGACTGGTCCGCAGTCGCCCAGGATCGACGCAGTCTCCAAGGACGCCTCATCCCTCCCGAGGGAGGACGGGAAGTCCTGAGCCCTCAAGAGAGTGCGCTCCGCCTCCTCTCCTTGTCCAAGATGAGCTAGTGCCCGCGCGCAGGCTGCCAGCGCGGCGACACGCTCAATGCTCGGCGCATCGGAGCCAGCGAGATCTGTCTCTGCCATCCTTGCGGCCGCGAGCGCCCCTCGCGCATCGCCGATCCATAGGAGGGCTGTCGCCAGGTTCAGCCTCGAGATGCCAGCGTGGCGAATGTGACCCTCGCGCGCGTGGTTCGCGGCAAGCAGCCGCAGGTCCTCTGCGATTGACTCCAGGTCACCTTCTTGGGATGCATCCCACAACGCCACGGTCGCTTTGGCGATGGCCCGCTCGGACGGGGTCAAATCGCATCTCATTGCTCGAATGGCGCAGTCAGCTACTGCCTCCTCGAAGCCGGCCACGCCAAGAAGTGATGCTAGGTTGAGGAGGCTTGTTCCATGAAGTTCCTCGCCTTCACTCTCGTCAACGGCCGCTTGCGCGAGTGCTCTCGCTCGATCGAGGCTCCCGCGCCCGAGTTCCAGTCGGCTTCGGAGTATGAGGGCCCCTGGCCGATCCGGCGCCCCCGCAGATCCGTCGAGATAGGGGGCGACGCGGCCGAATTGACCTGCCGCGATGATCAGTGGCATCGCGTCATCGACGACCCTGCCAGCCCCATTTGAGTCACCAGCCTGGACTAGGTGCCAAGTAGCGGCTTCCCAATCCTGGCCTATGACCGCGGCGGCGACGATTCTGTGGAGTCTAGTGATCTCGTCAGGTCCGAGTTGCTCCTCGAGTCTCGATCGCAGGAAGTCCCGCACCAGTGGGTGGAACCGATGAGACTGGCCCCTGTCTGGTCGCGAAAGCAGCCCAACCTTCTCCGCTTCGGCAATCAGGCCGGCAATCTCGTCTGAGGATCCCGCACCGATCACAGCCGCCGTCTCTGGCGCAACAGCGGTCAGCATGGAGACGCGCGTGAGGAACGTCTGGAGAAGAGGGGGCAGGCCAGCCGTCACCTCCTCCGCGAGGAATTCGTAGAGATCACCCTGTGTTGCACTGAGTTGGCTCACTAGCGAGCGGGCGTCCGTGGCTCTGGCTTCCTCCAAGCTGGTATGAACCAGCGAGACCAGCGCGGGCCACCCTTGGGTGCGGTCGATCAGGTCCGCGATCACGTCCCCGTCGAGCGGTTGGTGGTAGGCGTCGCGGAACAGGCGCTCCGCCTCTGGGACCGTGAAGCACAGGTCGTCCCCGTCGATCCGGGAGACGGCGCGCCGGGAACGAAGTCGCCCGAGCGGGAAGGATGGCGGCGTCCGGGACGCGATCACCAACGAGAAGCTGGGGCCCGTCCGCGCCAGCAGCGCCCGCATGATCGGCTCCGTCTCGGGGCTCGCGTCAACGGAGTGGTAGTCATCGAACAGCAGGGTCAGCCCGTCCGGCAGGGACGTGGCGAACTCATCCATCTCGAGGGCGACGCTCGCCGTCAGCTCGTCCCGCGTGGGGCCGCCGGGCCCGAGGGCGAGCAGCATGTCATAGGTCTCCGGGGCAAAGCCCGGGTCGACCTCGCGGCCCGTGGCCACGAGGTGCCGGATGAAGGCGAGCCAGTCCCGATCGTCCGGCTCGAGCCGATACCAGGCCGTGGCGCGCCGGGTATGACCTGCCCAATCGGCGAGCAGCGTGGTCTTGCCGAAGCCGGCCTCCGCGATGACCAGCGCTACCCGTCCGCCGACTGCTTCGTCCAGCCAGCCATTGAGGCGCTCGCGCGCCAGGACGTCGTGACGCAGCAGCGGCCGGTGGATCTTGGCAGGCTGGATCGGCAGCGGGTTCATCCCGATGCGCCCGAGCGGACCCGCGAGCAGCATGGAGCCGGCCATCCCGGGCCCCACCGCGACAAGTTCATGCCCTTCGTGCCCTAGTGGCGACGCGCTTCGCCGGGATCTCCGGCCGGAGACGCCGTCCGACGATGCCAACGATACGGAGAGGCTCCCCCCGGCGTCCACGGCCCCCCCTGCAGGCGGGGAGGTGATGGTCCCGGTGACCGAAGGCGTGCGGGGGGGCCGGGCCCGTTGACGGTCCTGACCCTGGGTGGTCGCAGACATGTCCGGCATGGTGCCGGGTGGCACTCACCCGCGGCTTATCCGGGATCACGGACCAAGCGAACGGCGGGCACACGCCGGACTCCGCTGCATGCGGACCCCCGCGCGGGTCAGCCCTCGTACTCGAAGCCGATCTTGAGCTGGACCTCGTACTGAACGATCTCGCCATCCTCGATCTGGGCGGTGGACTTCACGACCTCGATGGTCCGGATGTTGCGCACGGTCTTCGAGGCGGTCGCAACGGCTTGTCGCGCAGCGTCGCTCCATGATCGGGGGCTCGTCCCGACCATCTCCCTGATGATGATCACGCCCATCTGGCTCCTCCTGGTGGCTGAGGCCGACCCAGCATAGGCTGCACGGCCTGGGGGCGCCGAACCCGGGCATGACGTCGCGCGCATGCGTCCGTCCGCGCCGGCCGAGCGCGGGTGACGGCGCGCGGACGTTCACCGGCACGGAGCCCTCGCCCTGTCGACTCGCAGGCGACCAATTCGGGTTTTGGGGGGCATCATCGGCCGTGGCCGGGCGCATCCGTCGCCTCTGAGTCGACGAAGGACGGCGATCGGCCCTCGTCGTGGACCAAACGGACGGCGGTGGGCCGACGACGGGCGATTTGGTCGCCTGGAAGGCGACACCCCGGTTCGAGCGACACCCGGGGACCAGACGGATAGCGCTGGGCCGACGACGGGCGATTTGGTCGCCTGGAGGGCGACACCCCGGTCCGAGCGACACCCGGGACCGAGCGTTACCCTGGTCCCGGTGTCGCGGCGGGTTCGCAATGGTCGCACCGGGCCGGTCCGCAAGGTGGGTCGCCGGACGGTCAGGCAGGCGTGCCAGGTGTGAGCGCCACCCCGGCGCGGACCTTGTCGAAACAGCTGCTGCAGTAGACCGGGCGGTCGGTGCGAGGCTCGAACGGAACCATCGCCTGCGCGCCGCACCCTGTGCAGACGGCCGCGTGGTACTCACGAGTGCCGGCGGGCTCGGTCCGGGTGCGTTTCGCCACCGCACGACAGGTCGGGCAGCGCTGCGGCTGGTTGGTCAGGCCCTTGCTGGCGAAGAACGCCTGCTCGCCGGACGAGAACAGGAATGACTCGCCGCAGTCGCGGCAGGTCAGCGGCCGATCCTCGAACACCCTCGACCCCTCCCCTGGTGACGCGGTCGCACGCGATGGCGCCACGGGACCGGCGGACGTGGCGCAGCATCGCGTCAAGCCTCGGCCGCGCCAGCGCGGGCCCGGAGCGGTGGCGGTCGCCCGACCCTTGGGCGGAGGATACGCGCGACGTCAAGTGATTTCGAGCCGCGTCGTCCGGCCCGGGGATGCCTTGCTGCCGGAGGTGTCGCTGGGTCCTGGCCGCGCTGCCCGACCGTTGCGGCCCGATGAGGGCACGCTGGACCGCCTGGCGTCAGCCGACGTTCGCGAACCGCTCCCCGGCGTAGCTGACGAAGCGCGTCTGCGCCTTCTTGAACCAGAGGTCGATCTCGCCGGTCGGGCCGTTGCGGTGCTTGGACAGCTTGAGCTTCACGACCTCGCCGTCGGCCTGCTGGTCGTCCGACCCGCGCTCCTTCTCGCGCCACAGGAACATCACGAGGTCAGCGTCCTGCTCGATGGAGCCCGACTCCCGAAGATCCGAGAGGCGTGGCTCCTTCGACTCGCGCATCTCCGGCTGGCGCGACAGCTGGCTGAGCGCGATCACCGGGACCTTCAGCTCGCGGGCCAGTGCCTTGAGCCCGCGCGAGATCTCCGAGACCTCCTGCACGCGGTTGGCATCCCGGGTAGTGGTGGAGGACTGCATGAGCTGCAGGTAGTCCACGATGATGAGGTCCACGCCTGCCTCTGCCTGGAGGCGCCTGGCCTTCGTGCGCAGCTCCATGGTCGTGATGTTGGGCGTGTCGTCGATGTAGATGGGCGCCTCGGACAGGGAGTTCATCGCCGGTGCGATGCGGGCGAAGTCGAGCTCCTCCAGGAAGCCGGTCCTCAGCCGCTGTGAGTCGATGTTCGAGACCGAGGAAAGGAGCCGCAGGACGAGCTGCTCCTTGCTCATCTCGAGGCTGAAGATGCCGACGGACTTGCGATCCTTCACGGCGGCATGCTCCGCGATGTTGAGCGCGAAGCTGGTCTTGCCCACCGACGGCCGGGCCGCGAGGATCACGAGATCGCTCTTCTGGAGGCCGGTGGTCAGGGTGTCGAGGTCACCGAAGCCCGTCCGGATGCCGCTGATCTCGCCCCGGTGGGCGTGCAGGTAGTCCAGCCGGTCGTAGGCGTCGTGCAGCAGGCTCTTCAGCGGGGAGAATCCGGCCCCGATCCGCCGCTGGCTGACGGCGAACAGCTCCGACTCCGCCCGGTCGATCGCCTCCTGGATCTCCGCCGGATCCTCGTAGCCGATGCCGGCGATCTTGCCGGCCGCGCCGATCAGGTTCCGCAGCAGCGACTTCCGCTCCACGATCCGCGCGTACTGGGCCGCGTGGACGGCCGTCGGCGTCGAGTTCGACAGCGTGCCCAGGTAGGCGCGGCCACCCACCGCCTCGAGGTCTCCCGTGCGTTCGAGCGCCTCCGACACGGTCACGATGTCGATCGGCTCGCGACGTTCCGAGAGGTCCAGCATCACGGCGTAGATGCGTCCGTGGGACTGGCGATAGAAGTCCTCGGGCTTGAGGAAGTCCGCGATCTCGATCATCGTGTCGCGATCGATGAGGATGGCGCCGAGCACGGACTGCTCGGCTTCGATGGATTGGGGCGGAAGACGGTCGATCATGCGGTCCAGAACATCGGCGGTTGGGGTGACAGGTTCACTGTCACGGACAACACGTGCCCCGTGAAGGCCCTTATCCCCGAGTGGCGGGACGACTTTGACGGATGTGTGGACGGCCTGTGGACGACCGGGGTCGAGACCCGCGGTCGCCGGCGATCAGTCCAGGCGCCTGATGACCCCGATGAGCTTTCCCTGGATGCGAACCGATGGGTAGAACTGCGGCGGGTAGTCCGGGTTGGCGGGCTGGAGGCGGACGCGGTCCTTCTCCCGGAAGAACCGCTTGAGCGTGACCGCGTTCTCCTCGACCTGGGCCACGACGATGTCCCCGTCCCGCGCCGTCTCCTGGGGACGGATCACCACGAAGTCCCCGTCCGCGATGTGCGCCTCGATCATCGAGTCGCCGCGCACGCGGAGGACGTAGGCATCCCCGGCGGGGGCGAGGATGTCCGGCACGGCGAGCGTCTCGGACGCGTCCTGGTAAGCCTCGATCGGGCCGCCGGCGGCGATCTCCCCGATGACCGGCAGGGTGTGGGCGTTGCCCGGGATGGTCTGCGGTGTCAGCTCGGCCGCGAGGCCCAGGCGAAGGGCGGCCATGGGCGTCAGGCGGATGGCCCGCGACTGGGACGTCCCGTCGTCCGACACGCCGCGCTCCAGGTAGCCCTCCTTCTCGAGGGCCTGGAGGTGGTGGTGCACCGCGGACGTGGAGGCGAGTCCGACGGCCTTGGCGATCTCCCGCACCGACGGCGGGAAGCCGCGTGCGCGGATGGTCGCCGCGATCACGTCGAGGATCTTGCGCTTGCGTTCGGCGTCATGACGAGTCATCGGGCGCCTCCTTTCCACCTGTCATGATACCGAACGGACGTTCGATGTCAACCTGGAACGGAAGCCGTGCGTCGGCATGCGCGGGACACATGCGCGGGCGCCACGATCGGCCCCTGATAGACTCGCCCTCCCCGGCGGCCACAGGCGCCGTGGATTCGAGCTGAGGAGCAGGGTGGCGCGAGCATCGCGGGTCGGCCGCGAGGACCGGCAGGAGAGACGACAAGGCCGCGGTGACCGACGCCGCGACCGACGCCATGACCAGCGGATCGGCCTCCGGAGGCTGCTGGCCTGGTCCGTGTTCCTGCCGCTCGCGAGTCGTGCGCCCCTGTACGGTCGCCTCTTGTGGGAGCTGGTTCGCGACGAACGGACGCCGGTCGGCCGCAAGGCGATCCTCGCGGCGGCTGCCGGGTACCTCGTCGTCGGTCGGGATCTCATCTCGGACAACGTGCCGGTCATCGGTGGCCTGGACGACCTGGTTGTCGTGGTGCTGGCCGTGGACCTGTTCCTGGACGGGGTGCCGGACGCCGTCCTGGACGAGAAGCTGGATGATCTGGGCATCGATCGCCGATCGTTCCACGCCGACGTGGACCGGATCCGACGCTTCACGCCGGGATCGCTCCGGCGCATCATTCGACGGACGCCCGGGATGATCGGGTTCGCAGGCGATACGCTGCACAACAGCCGGCTCGGGCCGAGAGTCCGGGCCTGGATCAACGAGGAGGGTTCGAACGCGTGAAGGTGATCCTGACGAAGGACGTCGCGAAGCTCGGCAAGACAGGCGAGATGAAGACCGTCGCTGACGGCTACGCCCAGAACTACCTCATCCCGCACAAGCTCGCCGTGTCCGCTTCGGGTGGCGCCTATCGCGCGTACCAGCACGACATCGCGAGCCGCGAGGACAAGCGCCAGCGCGAGCGCGCCGACGCCGAGATCGCCGCGACCCGCATCGCGAGCACCACCCTGACCATGGGCGTCAAGGTCGGGGAAGGCGGCAAGCTGTACGGCTCGATCAACAGCCAGGACATCGCGGAGGCCCTCGGCCGACGCGGGATCGTCGTGGACAAGCACAAGATCGAGCTCGATGCGCCGATCAAGTCCCTCGGCACCTACAAGGTGGCGATCAAGGTGTACGCGGGCATGACGCCGGAGGTCACGATCGTCGTCGAGCCGAAGGGCTGACGGCGCGCGGGCCAGACCCGCCTGTTTGCGCAACGAAGACGCGCCCGGCCCGCTCGCGGAGCCGGGCGTCTCTGCGTCTCCGGGGCCGGCGGGCCGGACCGCAACGGGGCGCGCGGATCCGCGCCTGGGCGGGGACGGGGCGGGCACGAGCTGCGGGCGCGAGATGCGGGCGCGAGATCGTGCTCGCGCGAATGGGCGGACGCGGGCGCCAGTTCGGACGGCTCGTGGCTCGGCCGTGACCGGTAGTCGGAGGGATCCGCCGTCAATGGTCGATTCTGTGCCGGGCGGTCAGAGAACGAACCCGAATCGAGGTTGCGGCCGCCAGGATCCGGTCGGACCCTTGACTGCGGGGCAGCGAGCGGACGGCGGAACCCGGGATCGTTGACTGCCGGTCAGTCGAGCCAGCCCAAGGCAGGCGGCGGGGCCGCGCCAGGAAGCCGTACTGGCGATCGCCCGCCGTAGCAAGGGCGCTGCACGACGTGACGGCATCACGCGACGGGCGGAGAATCGCGCACGTGAGCACCCGGACCATCCTGCACGTGGACCTCGACGCGTTCTTCGCGGCGGTCGAGCAGCGCGACCGGCCCGAGCTTCGCGGCAGGCCCGTCATCGTCGGCGGCGGTGGGCCAAACCAGCGCGGCGTGGTCTCGGCGGCCAGCTACGAGGCGCGGAGGTTCGGGGTTCACTCCGCGATGCCCCTCAGGACCGCCGGCCGCCTCTGCCCGCAGGGCGTGTTCCTGCCGGTGGACGGGCGCAGGTACCAGCAGGCAAGCCGGGAGGTGATGGCGATCCTCCGCCGCTTCACGCCCCAGGTCCAGCCGATCTCCATCGACGAGGCCTTCCTGGATGTCACCGCCTCGCGGGCCCTGTTCGGCGATGGCGAAACGATCGCGCACCGGATCAGGGACGCGATCCGCGATGAGGTGGGGCTCACCGCCTCGGTCGGCGTGGCTGCGACGAAGCTGGTCGCCAAGGTCGCCTCCGACCTCCGGAAGCCGGATGGCCTGGTGGTGGTCCCGCCGGGCGAGGAGGCAGCGTTCCTGGCGCCTCTCCCCATCTCACGCCTGTGGGGCGTCGGCGAGAAGACCGCGGCCTCGCTGCTGGACTACGGGGTCCGGACCATCGGCGACCTGGCAGCCATCGACCCGGCGGTGCTCGAGCGGCGCTTCGGCAGGCACGGGGCCGCGCTGGTGGACCGGGCGCTCGGGATCGATGCCGACCCGGTGGCCACCGGGGAGCCGGCGAAGTCGATCGGGCACGAGCACACCTTCGACGTGGACACCTCGGACCGCGAGGTCATCGAGCGCACGATCCTGGGCATGGCCGACGGAGTAGCCTGGCGGCTGCGGGCGTCGGGCATCAGGGCCGCGACGATCACGCTCAAGCTCCGCGACAGCGGCTTCAACACGATCACCCGCCAGGTGAGCCTCGAGAACCCCGCGGACCTCACGGAGCCGATCTACGAGGCGGCGCTGGCGCTGGTGCGGAAGGAGCTCCACGGGCAGCGGATCCGGCTCGTCGGCGTGACGGCGTCCAACTTCCGCGACCGGGAGCAGCTGGCGCTGTTCGCCGCCGCGGACCCGAAGCGTCACCAGGCGGCCGAGGCGCTGGACACCATCCGGCGCAAGTACGGCGACAGGGCGGTGACCCGGGCGCGCCTCGTCCGGGCCGCGCTGCCGGCGCCGTTCGAGCGGGACCCGATGACCCCGGTCGAGCACCGACAGGGCCGCCGTAGATCGCAGCCGGACGCCCGGGATCGTGACATCCAAGGTGTCACGGACGCCGCGGAGGATTTCGACCTGGACGCTTGACATCGAACGCATGTTCGATCTAGTGTTCCATCGAAACGAACAGACGTTCGCATCCGGAGTGCCCCCGGCTGACGACGATCCCCGCCGCGCGTAAGGGAGATCACCACCATGGCGATGGTTCGCGTCGCACCGGTCACCGTCCAGGTCCGCACTGACTGGTTCAACGGCATTCCCCGTGAGATCACCTGGGGCGGGGACCGCCTGCCGGTCACCCGGCTCGTCGCCGTCCGCGAAGAGCGCCGCGCCTACCCGGCGATCACCGGGCCGCGCACGCTGTTCGAGGTCGACACGGCACAGTTGCGGCTTGCCCTGACCTACCTCCATCGCTCCCGGCGGTGGACCATCGACGGGCTGGACGAGCTCGCGTCCGCCGCCTGATCGATACGACAGACCGGGGTCGCGGCTCCTCCCCGCCGGCCCCAGGGCTCGGCAGCGGGGCGGGCGCCGGCGCGCTCGCCCCGCGGGCCACCCGCGCCGACCCGGCGGCGAACGGGGACCCCAGGGCCTGCCTGGGCCAGTTGCCTCGCCGGCCTCCTACCGGACGGGCTCTGCGGCCTGGATGACGGAGCGCGCCCGGCAGCAGATCGACCCGGTCCGATGGCGTTGCCGCCCGTGGGGGATGCCAGCCATCGCGGGGTCGCGAGGCAGGGTGAGGGGTTCACGGCGTCTCGGCCGGCTCCGTGTCGACGGGGTCGGTGCCCACGCTCTCTCCGGGTTGGTCCCAGGCGAGGTCGAGGATGACGAACTGCATGCGGCACGCGAGCGCGGCCCGAGCAGGCGGGACGACGTCGTCGCCCGAGGCGTCGACGAAGCGGCACTCGCGCGCCTCAGGCTGGTCCGCGGCCAGCGTCAGGACGACCGGCGTGTTCCCGGGCACGTCCGCTGCCCGCGAGTACACGTCCGGCCTGGCGACCGACATGAGACCCGAGGTCTCGCCGTCGCCCACGTCGAGGCCCAGCCAGACCTGTGCGTTCATCCACGCGGGCTCGACCGTGCACGCGTCCGCGCCGACCGAGAGACACGGCGAGTCGTCGCCCGGCTGCGGTTCGATACGCGAGGCGGACACCTCAACCTCCGAGTGGCCGTAGCACGCGAGGTAGTCGAGCCGGTTGATGGCGATCAGGCTCTTCTCGTCGAGTTCGTCCGGGCAGGCGGGCGCCTTCGGCTCGATCCACGCGACCCCGTCCTTTCCGGCCGCGGCGACCCACCCGTACAGGTTCTCCTGGTCCGGGTCCACCAGCACCTCGTACCAGTCGTACCCGTCGGCGGGGACCGGTCCGCTCACGATGAGCATCCTCGTCCCGCTCCCAAGGAGCGGCTCCAGCTCCTTCGATCGTGCGCGATCGGTCCCGGGGGCCGATCGCACGCGCAGGTCGAACCCGTCCCTGGTCACCACCGCGAGGCTGTCCGGGAGGAGGACGTCGGGGACCGGCCGTGCGGTGGGCGGAGGAGCAAGCGACGGCCGCGGGGTCGGCGCGACGGGCGACGAACGCCCCGGTACCCGTGCGGATGCGCTCGGGCTCGGGTCCTGGACGATGATCACCAAGGGCGCGGGGGCCTCCCGCCCGGGCGGCAGGTCGATGACGCCGCCGACGACGAGCGCGCCACCGACGAGCAGCAGGAGCAGCGCGACGAGGCCAGCGGCCAGCCCAAGACCGGCGCCGCGTCGCTCGGGGATGAGCGCATGCCACCAGGGTCCGCCCCGCCTTCGGCCCGCCACCACCACCTCGTGCATCGTGCGGTCGAGCAGCCAGGCGGGCACGGGCCCTCCCGCGCGGCGCTCGAGCATGGCCCGCAACAGCTCGTCGGTGCGATCGGGCGCGGTCATCCCGGGCCCTCCAGGGCGCGCTGCAAGGCCTGCCTTGCCTCGTGGAGCCGCCACTTCACCGTTCCCACGGGCACGTGCATGCAGGCGGCGATCTCCGCGAGCGGCCGGTCCTCGAGGTGGTGCATCACCACCATGGCGCGGTCCTCGGGGTCCAGCTGCTCGAACGCACCCTCGAGCAGGTCCATCACCTCCCCGCGGTCGAGCGTGGTCGCCGCAAGGGCCGCGCGGTGGGCGTCCGAACCGGAGCCGTCGTCGAACGGGAGCTCGCGCGCGGATCCCTGCCGCCGCACCTGCATCCGGCACTCGTTGGCGAGGATCCGGTGGAACCAGGTTTCGAAGCCGGTCACCTCGCGCAGCCGGGGGAGCTCACGCCACGCGGCCACGATGGCGTTCTGCGTGGCATCCGCGGCCAGGGCTTCGTTCCCGAGGATGGCGGAGGCGAGCCGGAATGCGCCGGGGAGCGCGGCGTTGGCGATGGCCTCGAACGCGCGAACATCCCCCCGGCGCGCCTCACGGACGCGTTCCGCATCGCTGAGACTGACGACCTCGGTGACCTGGATGGCGGCGGGCTGCATTCGGTCTCGGTGCGGTCCCTGGAGTCGGTCTTCGTTGAACATGATGCTGCGCGGAGGCCCGCGGTTGGGAAGTGCCGGAGGTCGCCACGGCCCGCTCCCTGCGCCGCGGCCCCCGGCATAGCCTCCCGCAGGCGGACGGCCCGCCCCGACCCGGTCGCCCGGGCCCCGGCACGGCCTCCACATCTCTACAATCGCCGGGTGGAACCAAATGCCGGCTTTCGCGACCTGACGGTCGCCACGTTTGTCGATCGGCTCGCGAGCGGCGAGCCCGTCCCCGGAGGCGGCAGCGCCGCCGCGATCGCCGGGAGCCTTGGGGCGGCGTTGATCGCGATGGTCGCGAACCTGTCCGTGGGCCGCCCGAAGTACGCGGAGCACGAATCGCTCCACCAGGAGGCCCGCATCGCGGGGCGGGAGCTGGCGGACCGGTTTCTCGCGCTGGCCGACGAGGACGCCGCGGCGTTCGCCGTCTACGGCGCGGCGCTGAAGATGCCCCGCGACACGGACGAGCAGCGCGAGGTCCGCAGCGCTGCGATCAGCGAAGCGGCCAGGGGTGCGTCCATGGCTCCGTTCCGGACCGTCGAGGCCTGCCTCCAGGTGGTCATCCTCGCCGAGGCGCTCGCCGGGAGGAGCAACCGGAACGCGTCATCTGACGTGGAGGTTGCGAGCCTGATGGCCGTCGCCGCCGCCCGGTCCGCCGCCGCCAATGTGTACATCAACCTCCCCTCGATCGGCGACCCGGAGGCCGAGCGCGACCTGTTCCGGGAGACCGAGGAGCTGGTCGACGCCGTCGAACGCCTGGCGAGCCAGACGCGCGAGGCCGTGAGGAGCGGGAACAGCCGCGAACCGCTCGAGCGCGGCGACGCGTGACGCCCTCGCTGACCGACGACGGCCCCCGCCTCCTGCGCGGCGGTCCGATCGCCACCACGATCCGGGAGCAGGTCGCCACCGACGTGGCGGCCTTCAAGGTGGAGTTCGGCTATGGCCCGGCGCTGGCCGTCCTCGTCGTCGGCAAGGACGCCCCGTCCGCCGTGTACCTCCACAAGATCCTCGACGGCTGCCGGCTGGTCGGGATCGAGGACCGCCTGGTGGAGCTGCACGCGGACGCCAGCGCCGCCGACGTCGCCGAGGCCCTGCGCGACCTGCAGCGCGACCCGCACGTCGCCGGGATCATCACCCAGATGCCGCTGCCGAAGGGCATCCCGCTCCGGACCGTCATCGACGTCCTCGACCCGCAGCGCGACATCGACGGCATCCACCCGCTCAACGCGGGCCTGCTGGCGCTCGGCTACGACGGCTTCCTGCCGGCGACCGCCCACGCGGCCGTGGAGATCCTGCTCAAGTCCGGGGTCGAGGTGTCGGGCAGGCACGCCGTGGTCGTCGGCCGCTCCAACGTGGTCGGCAAGCCCGCGGCCATGCTCCTCCTGCGCGAGAACGCCACCGTCACCGTGTGCCACAGCAGGACCGTCAACCTCGCCGGGGTCCTGCGGACCGCGGACATCGTCGTGGTCGCCATCGGACGGGCCGGCTTCATCACCGGTGACATGCTCAAGCCAGGGGCGGTGGTCGTGGACGTTGGTATCAACGTCGTCGAGGGCCGGCTCACGGGCGACGTGGACTTCGCGTCCGCGAGCCTCGTCGCTTCGGCGATCACCCCGGTGCCCGGCGGTGTCGGGCCCCTGACCAACGCGATCCTGCTCACCCACCTCGTGCGCGCCGCCCGGGACCAGGCCACGGGATGCATCCCGCTGGGCGCCCAGGCCCTCGCCGTTGCCGTGCCGGAGGCCCGCTGATGTCGTTCCCGTCCGACCTGGAGATCGCCCGCTCGGTCAAGCCGCGACCCATCGCCGAGGTGGCCCACGACCTGGGGTACCGCGACGACGAGATCGAGCTGTACGGCAGCACCAAGGCGAAGATCACCCTGGAGGGGATCCGCCGCCTGGAGGCGGAGCGCCCGCGAGGCAAGTACGTCCTGGTGACGGCCATCAGCCCCACGCCCCTGGGCGAGGGCAAGAGCACGACCACCGTCGGCCTCGCCCAGGGCCTCGAGCGGATCGGGAAGCGGGCCGCGGTCGCGCTCCGCCAGCCCTCTCTCGGTCCCGTGTTCGGGATCAAGGGCGGCGCCGCGGGCGGCGGCTACAGCCAGGTCATCCCGATGGAGGACTTCAACCTCCACCTCACCGGCGACGTCCACGCGATCGGCGCCGCCCACAACCTCGCCGCGGCCTTCATCGACAACCACATCCACCACGGCAACGCCCTGGGCATCGACGCCAACAGCGTCCTCTGGCCGCGCGTCCTCGACATCTCCGACCGCGCCCTGCGGGACATCGTGGTGGGCCTCGGCGGCCGGGACAACGGCTACCCCCGCCAGGGATCGTTCGTGATCACCGTCGCGTCCGAGGTCATGGCGATCCTGGCCCTGGCGACCGACCTGCGGGACCTCCGGGCGCGCCTCGGCCGGATCGTGCTCGCGACGCGCCGCGACGGCACCCCGGTGACCGCCGAGGACCTGCACGTCGCCGGCTCGATGGCGGTCCTGCTCAAGGACGCCCTCAAGCCCAACCTGCTCCAGACCCTCGAGGGCGGTCCCGCCTGGGTCCACTGCGGCCCGTTCGCCAACATCGCCCACGGCAACAACAGCATCCTCGCGGACCGCGCGGCACTCGCCTCCTCCGACATCGTCGTCACCGAGGCCGGTTTCGGGGCCGACATGGGCGCCGAGAAGTTCTTCGACATCAAGTGCCGCGCCTCGGGCCTGCGGTGCGACGCCGCGGTCATCGTGGCCACGATCCGCGCGCTCAAGATGCACGGCGGGGTGGGCCGGATCGTGGCCGGCAAGCCGCTCGACCCGGCCCTCCTGGCGAGCAACCCCGACGCGGTCCGCGCGGGCGGGATCAACCTCGCCAAGCAGGTCGAGAACGTGATGGCCTACGGCGTGCCGGTCGTGGTGGCGATCAACGTGTTCCCGACTGACACCGGCGAGGAGATCGAGGCGGTCCGGGAGGTCGCCCTGGCGGCCGGGGCCCGGGATGCGGTTGTCGCCCGGCACTTCACCGACGGCGGCGCCGGGGCGGAGGACCTCGCCCGCGCGGTCTGGGCGGCGGCGGAGGAGGGCAGCCCGGACTTCCGGCTCCTGTACCCCGACGACATGAGCCTGCGGGACAAGATCGAGACGGTCGCCACCCGCATCTACGGCGCCGACGGCGTGGACTACCTGCCGGCGGCGGCCAAGAGCCTCAAGCTCTACGAGGACATGGGCTTCGGGCACCTGCCGGTCTGCGTGGCCAAGACCCAGTACAGCCTGAGCCACGACGCCAAGCTGCTGGGCCGCCCGACCGGGTTCCGGCTGCCGATCCGCGAGGTGCGCCTGTCCGCCGGGGCGGGATTCATCACCCCGATCGCCGGCGACATGCGCACGATGCCGGGCCTCAACTCGAAGCCCGGCGGCGAGCGCATCGACCTCGACGACGACGGCAACATCGTCGGGCTGTTCTAGGCGAGGCCGCGGGGGTCGCCGGGTAGCCTCCGCCCGTGCCGAGCAGCCCTCGCGCCCGCGCGCTCCTCGCGCCCGAGCGGCCGTCGCAGCCGAGCGGCCCTCGCACGTGAGGCCGTGCGCCTCAGGCCGTGAAGGAGAAGCCCGTAGCGACCGCGAACCCGGCCACGACCAGCAGCGCCGCGGCCACCCCGAGCACGCCGACGCCCCACATGAGCCAGCCCACCGGTCCCAGCGCCGCGCCTCCCGCATGGGCGTCGTGGCCGTGGCCGTCGTCGTGGCCCGCTGCGCCGCCATCGTTGCCCGCTGCGACGACGTGATCGCCGGCCGCCGCGTGTGTCGAGCCGTGCTGATCCGGAGCGTGGGTGTCGTGCGCGTCGCTCATGGTCGTGTCGTGGCTACCTCCGCGGCCATTCTCCCATGAGTAGCCGATAGACTGACCGCGATGCTGACGATCGCCCTGACCCGCCACGGCCTGACCGACAGATCCGTCCCCGAGCAGCACATCGGCCAGCACATCGACATCTCGATCAACGCCGACGGCCGCCGCCAGGCGGATGCGCTCGGCCGCCGCCTCGCCCATGTCGCGTTCGACCGCGTCATCACCAGCCCCCTGTTCCGGGCCCGGGAGACCGCGGAGCTCGTTGCTCGCGGACACGCCGCCATCGTGGCCGACCCACGCCTGCGGGAGATGGACTACGGCGCCTGGGAGGGCCGCACGTACGAGGCCATCCTGGCGACGGATGGGCCGCTGCGGCGGGAGTGGGAGGCGACACCCGACACGACCCGCTGCCCGGGTGGAGAACGCGGCGAAGACGTCGCGGTCCGTGTGCGGTCGTTCCTGGCCGACCTACTGGCAGACCAGCGCACCTGGCACGCCAGGGCGTCGTTCCGGGCGGTGACGTCCGGCCGTGCAATGGAGGCCGCTCCGGAGCGCCGGGTGCTGGTCGTAGGGCACGCAACGACGAACCGGATCCTGATCTCGGTGGCGCTGGGCACGGACGTGCGGGGCTACCGCCGCCGGTACGCGCAGGGCCAGGCGAACCTGACCGTGCTGCGCTGGGAGTCGAGCGGAGCGCCGGAGGACGCCGAGCTCATCCTGCTCAACGATCTCGCGCACCTGCGGGGGCCGCGGGACACGCCCTGGGAGTAGCCGGGGCTGCGGGAGCAGCCCGGACCCGGCCTGGGCTCGGGCGCCCCTCGGGGCCTCCGTGGAGGGGCGTCAGTCGGCGGCCGTGGCCTTCTTCGGTCGCCCGGGCATCCCCATCCGCCACCAGAGGAGGCCGGCGAGGAGGACGACTACCGCGACCGCGATGATCATGTCGAACGGCTTCAGCATCTCGCGGATCTGCACCCAGTTCGCTCCCAGCTGCTCGCCGGCCCAGACCAGCGCCGTGGACCATAGCAGCGCGCCGGCCGTCGAGTAGGCGATGAAGGTGCGCAGGGGCATCCTGGTGACGCCGGCCGGGAACGAGATGAAGGTCCGCACGATCGGCAGGAGACGGCCGATGAACACGGTGGGCGCGCCGTACTTGCGGAAGAACTCGTCGGCCGCCTCGATCTCGTGGGGCCGGATCAGCAGGTACCTGCCGTAGCGCTCCAGGAACGGGCGACCGCCGTAGGCGCCAATCGCATAGGCGATGAGCGAGCCCAGGGTGTTGCCGATGGTGGCCACGATCACGACGAGCCAGAAGCTCCAGGGCGCGTTCGTGAGGGGCTCGACCTGGCTCGGGTCGGAGACCATGAACCCGGCGAACGGGAGGATCAGCTCCGACGGCAGCGGGATCATCGCCGACTCGATCGCCATCGCCAGCATCACGCCGAGATAGCCCACGGCTCCGTAGAGGGACTGGAGGAACGGGAGGACGATCTGGTCGATGAACGTGAGCACGGGTCGGGAGGAGCTCCTGCCGGGGCGTGTCCCGGCTGCGGCCGGGGGGCACGCGTCCGAGGATAGCCGACTATCCTCGGCACGGTGACCGACGTCCATCCGCTCCCCGAACGATCGCCCGTCCGCGGCCCGGGCGACGGCGTCCTGCTGACCGGCGCCGACATGTCCGTGGCGGACGTGGAGGCCGTGGCACGACGGGGAGCGCACGTCACCCTCGACGAGGGCGCCCGCGGGCGCATGCAGGAGGCGCGCGACGTCATCGAGATGCTCGTGGCGCGGGGCGAGGTCGTCTATGGGGTCACGACCGGGTTCGGTGACCTGGCGACGACGTCCATCCCCCCGGCCGACGCCGAGCGGCTGCAGCAGAACCTCCTGGCGTCGCATGCCGCGGGCGTCGGGCCCCCGTTCCCGCGCGAGATCGTTCGGGCGATGCTGCTGCTGCGCGCGAACACCCTGGCGCTGGGTCACTCGGGCTGCCGGCCGGTCCTGGTCGACCGCATCTGCGACTTCCTCGAGAACGGCATCCACCCGGTCGTCCCGGAGCAGGGGAGCGTGGGCGCGTCGGGGGACCTGGCGCCGCTCGCGCACCTCGCGTTGCCGCTGATCGGGCGGGGGCAGGTCGAGCTGGGCGGACAGGTGATGCCCGCCCTGATGGCGCTGCGGGAGTGCGGCCTCGAGCCCCTGGTGCTGCAGGCGAAAGAGGGCCTGGCGCTCCTCAACGGGACCCAGCTGATGAGCGCGCTCGGGGCGCTGCTGCTGGTCGATGCGGATCGTCTGATGCGGACGGCATCCGTGGCCGCGGCGATGTCCGTCGAGGCGCTGCTGGGAACAGAGGTCGCCTACGCCGCGCCGTACCAGCTGGCGAGGCCGCACCCGGGCCAGGTCATGGTGGCCGCCGAGCTGCGGCACCTCCTGCGGGCGTCCGGTCTCCAGGCCGCCCACCATGGAAGCGCGCACAAGGTCCAGGATCCGTACTCGCTCCGCTGCGTGCCGCAGGTCCACGGGGCCGTGCGCGACGCGCTCGACCACCTGCGCCGCGTCCTGGACGTGGAGCTCAACTCGGCCACGGACAACCCGCTGGTCTTCCCGTCCGGGGGCGAGGTGCCCAGCGACGCGCTCGCAACCGGGGGCGGCCTCGTGATCAGCGGCGGCAACTTCCACGGAGAGCCGATCGCGCTGGCCCTCGACTTCGCGAAGCTGGCCCTCTCGGAGCTGGGCGCCATCTCGGAACGGCGGACGGCGCTGCTGATGGACCCGCGGCTCAACGGCGGGCTGCCCGCGTTCCTGGCCCCGGAACCCGGCCTCGACAGCGGGCTGATGATCGTCCAGTACACGGCCGCGGCGCTCGCCTCCGAGAACAAGGTCCTCGCCCACCCGTCCTCGGTGGACTCGATCCCGACGTCCGCGAACCAGGAGGACCACGTGTCGATGGGCGCATCCGCGGCCAGGCATGCACGGACGGTCCTGGGACACGTGGAGCAGATCGTGGCGATCGAGCTGCTGTGTGCGGCGCAGGCGCTTGACCTCCGGCTGGCCCTGCTCGGCGCGAGCGAGACGCCCGGTGCCGGCACGGCGACAGCTGAGGCGCCGGGCGCCGGCACGCACGCGGGCCTGCTGCCGGGCGCCGGCGTGGTCGAGGCGCTGCGCCGGATCCGTGAGCGCGTGACGCCCCTCGGTCAGGACCGCGAACCCGGGCCGGACCTCGCGGCGGCGCTGGCCATCGTGCGCGAGGGGGCACTGGTGGACCTCGTCTCTCCCGCCTGACCCGGCGCCGCGGTGCCGCCAGGCAGGCTTCGGCCTTCCCACTTCGTTCCCCGCCCGGCGATCGCAGGGGACCGCAGCGAGCGGCGGGGACCGAAGCGAGAGGCGCGGGACCGAAGCGAGAGGCACGATGCCCAGAGCCGATAGACTCCGGCCATGTCCATCCGCATCCTCGACGTCACCGGCGATGCCGGCTTCGCACGGGTGCCGCCCTGCGCCGACCCCGGGTTCGACCACCGGTCGTGCGACTACTGGGAGGACGCGGACCGGGGCTCGAAGGCGGCGCGAGCTTCCTGGCTGCACGCCGCCACGGCGCCTGCACACGCTCGCCCCAGGCCACCCAACCCGTTCGCCCCGGACGACGACGGCGAGCCGGCGGTGAACCCGTTTGCTCCCCCCGCCGTCCGGTCACCGGTCAACCCGTTCCTGGACCGTGACGACGAGCCCGTCGACAACCCGTTCGCGCCGCGGCCCCCGGCCAGGCCCACCGTGGCCGCCGATGCTCCGCCCAAGCTCCGCCTCCTCGCCCGGGGCCTGGCGGTGTTCGGGTCGTACGCCAAGGTGCTGGAGGAGGACGGGATCCCGGCCGCGTACATCCAGTTCGGTCCGCTTTCCGCGTACCCGCGGGCGCTGCGTACCCGCGAGCTGTACCCGAAGCTGCCGGTTTCGCCGCTGCCCGCCGTGATCACCTGCATCTCGACGACCGCCCGGGGCCGAGGGCGAGGCCTCGCCGCCACGCTGGTCTCGGCCGTCTGCGACGATCTGGCGGCCAGGGGCTTCGCCGCCGTCGAGGTTTTCCCGGAGGTCGGGGCCCGGCTCGAGGCGACGAGCGCGGCCACGCCCGGGTTCTGGGAGCGGCTCGGGTTCCGCGTCGCGGCTCCCGACGATCGCTTCCCGGTCCTGCGCCGGGAGCTGGAATGAGGCCTCGGGCCGCCGCCCGGGTCGGGATCGTAGCCGTGGCGCTGGCCCTCCCGGCGGTCCTCGCCGCCGGCTGCGGCAGTGCCGGCGTCTCGGCCCCGACCGCTGCCGGCTCCTCCCCGACCGCCCCCGGCGCCATGGCCAGCATTCCCACCGCAACGGCCGCCCCGGTCGGGCCCGCCTCGCCGGCGGCGCCCCCTACCCCCGAACCCACCTCGCCTGACTCGATCTCGCCCAGCCCGCCGTCTGGCCCGGCGACGAATGCTCCGTCCGGGACGCCCGGCGTGGGCGTCGTGATGGACCCGGGCCTGCTCGCGATCCTGCCGGAGGCCGTCGGGACCGCGAAGGTGGAGGTCGAGCCGGATTCGTTCGAGGACGCCATCGGCGACGCGTCGTTCGCCGCCAGCGTGGACTCGGCCGCGTTCGCGGTCGTGGTGGAGGGCGACGACCTGGCGTCCGGCGTGGTGGCTCACCTGCGGCCGGGCGCGTACTCGGACGCCTTCTACCGGGACTGGCGCGACTCGTACGACGAGGGTGCATGCGGCCAGGCCGGGGGGGTCGCCGGTCGGGCACAGGTCACCCTCGGGGGGCGGCCGGTGTACATCACCACCTGCACCGGCGGCCTGCGCGTGTACCACGTCTACGTGCCGCAACGCGAGGTCGTCGTCTCGCTGTTCTCGCTGGGGGAGCGGCGGTTCGGGGAGCAGCTGGTCGCCGGCCTGCGCCCCTGACCGGGGTCCTGGCGGGGCCCGGACGCGGGTGATCGGCCACCCGCTTGCGTCGTAGACTCGTCCGGTGAGCACCGAACCGCCCGGCGCCCCGCCCTCGGGCCCGCGCCCCGTCCGCGCACCGCGCGGCACCACCCTGTCCACCCGCGGCTGGCAGCAGGAGGCCGTGTTGCGGATGCTGATGAACAACCTGGACCCGGAGGTGGCCGAGAACCCGGACGAGCTGGTCGTCTACGGTGGCACCGGGCGCGCGGCCCGGAGCTGGCCCGCCTTCGACGCCATCGTCCGCGAGCTCCGCGCGCTCGCCGACGACGAGACCCTCCTCGTCCAGTCCGGCAAGCCGGTGGCGGTCTTCCGCACCCACGAGTGGGCGCCGCGGGTGCTGATCGCCAACTCGAACCTCGTGGGCAGGTGGGCGAACTGGGACACGTTCCGGGACCTGGAGCGGAAGGGCCTGACGATGTACGGCCAGATGACCGCGGGGTCCTGGATCTACATCGGCACCCAGGGGATCCTTCAGGGCACCTACGAGACGTTCGCGGAGCTCGCCCGCCAGCACTTCGGCGGGACCCTTCGCGGTCGCGTGGTCCTCACCGCCGGCCTGGGCGGGATGGGCGGCGCCCAGCCCCTGTCGGTGACGATGAACGAGGGGGTCTGCCTCGCGATCGAGGTCGACGAGACGCGGGCGCGCCGCCGCCACGAGATCGGCTACGTGGACCGGTTGACGCACTCCCCGCAGGAGGCGCTGGCGATGGCCCGACAGGCGGCGGCCGCCGGTGACGCCCTCTCGATCGCGCTCATCGGCAACGCGGCCGAGATCGAGCCGGCGTGGGCGAAGGCCGGCGAGCACTTCGACGTGGTCACCGACCAGACCTCGGCCCACGACGCGCTGGGCGGCTACGTCCCGGCCGAGCTGACGCTACGCGACGCGCACGTCCTGCGGATCACGCAGCCCGACGTGTACATCCAGCGCTCGATGCGGTCGATGGCCGACCATGTCCGGGCGATCCTGGCCTTCCGGGAGGCCGGGGCCGTCGCCTTCGACTACGGCAACAACCTGCGCGCACAGGCCCAGGAGGCGGGCGTCGCGAACGCCTTCGACTACCCGGGGTTCGTGCCGGCGTACATCCGGCCCCTGTTCTGCGAGGGCAAGGGCCCGTTCCGCTGGGTCGCCCTGTCGGGCGATCCGGAGGACATCCGCCGCACGGATGCCGCGATGCTGGAGCTCTTCCCGCACGACCGCTCGCTCCGGCGCTGGCTGGAGCTGGCGGAGGCAAAGGTCCCGTTCCAGGGCCTGCCGGCCCGGATCTGCTGGCTCGGCTACGGGGAGCGCGCGAGGGCCGGCCTCCGCTTCAACGAGCTCGTGGCATCGGGCGAGGTCTCCGCCCCGATCGTGATCGGGCGGGACCACCTGGACGCGGGCTCGGTGGCGTCGCCCAACCGCGAGACGGAGGCGATGCTCGACGGGTCGGACGCCATCGCCGACTGGCCGCTGCTGAACGCGCTCGTCAACACGGCGGCCGGCGCGACCTGGGTGTCGATCCACCACGGCGGCGGCACCGGCATCGGCTACTCGCAGCACGCCGGGATGGTCGTGGTGGCGGACGGCACGGAGCTGGCGGCGCGCAAGCTCCAGCGGGTGCTCACCTCGGACCCGGGGATGGGCGTCGTCCGGCACGTGGACGCGGGATACGAACGCGCGATCGAGGTGGCACGGGATCGCGGGGTCCACATCCCGATGCTCGACGGGTAGTCGGCGGGCGCCGGCCGTCCCTTCCGGCTGGTCAGCCATGGAGCGCGCGCCCACCAGAATCCGGCCAGCCGGGACGGGTAGCATCCACCCGTGCTGGTCGAATCCGTCCCCAACGTCTCCGAGGGCCGCCGTCTCGACGTGGTCGAGCGCCTCGCCGATGCCCTCACATCGTCACGGGGGGTGCACCTCCTCGACCGCACCTCGGACGCCAGCCACAACCGCACCGTGCTCACCGTCGCGGGCGAGCACGACGCGGTCGGCCACGGGCTGGAGCGGCTGATCGCCCAGGCGATCGAGGACATCGACATGGACGCCCACGCCGGCGAGCATCCGCGGATCGGCGCGGTGGACGTGATCCCGTTCGTGCCTCTCGGCGACACCACGATGGACGCCTGCGTCGGGCTGGCCCGCGAGTTCGGGGCGAGGGTCGCTGCCCGCTTCGGCCTGCCGGTCTACCTGTACGCGCAGGCCGCCACGCGATCCGACCGGGTCAAGCTGGCCGACGTGCGCCGGGGTCAATACGAGGGCCTGAAGGGGGAGATCGCGCACCATGGGCGCGAGCCCGACTTCGGCCCCCCGCGGATGCACCCGCGCGCCGGGGCGCTGGCCGTTGGCGCCCGCCCGTTCCTCATCGCCTGGAACATCAACCTGGATTCGGACGACGTGGAGGTGGCGAAGCGGATCGCGCGTCGCGTCCGCGAGTCCGGCGGCGGCCTGCCACGGGTCCAGGGCAACGGGTTCCGCGTCGATGAGCCCGAGCGCGGCCACCCCGTGCGCGCCCAGGTGTCGATGAACCTCCTCGACTTCCACGTCACGCCGCTCTGGCAGGCGTGGGAGGTCGTGGGCGCGCTGGCGGCGGAGGACGGCCTGGAGCTGGCCGAGTCGGAGCTGGTCGGCCTCGCCCCGCTGGCGGCCTTCCTGGACGTCGCCGACCATGCCGGCGTTCCGCCGGACGCGCCGACCGAGGAGCGCCTCGCGGCGGCGGCGGCCGCGATCAGGCTTCGTGACTTCACGCCCCAGATGGCGCTCGAGCTCCGGCTCGCCGCCGCGCGCGCCGAGGGATGAGCCTCCGCGTCATCGAGGGCGGCCGCGGTCACGCGGACGCCCCCGGGCTGCTGGTCCACGGCGCCTCGGAGGTCGCCACGCTGGCCGGCGGGATCCGTCGCGGCGATGGGCAGGGGGACCTCGCACTGCTCGACGCGGCGGCCGTCGGAGGGCCGGGGGCCGGGGGCGCGCCGGTCGTCGCCTGCTGGGAGGGCAGGATCGTCGGAGTCGGGCCGCGCGACCTGGTGGAGCAGGGCCTGGAGGCGAACGGCTACCCGCTCGCTCGTTTCGTCCGCCTGGACGCGGACGGCGGCGTGGTGACGCCCGGCCTGGTCGACCCTCACACGCACCTGCTGTTCGCCGGCAGCCGCGAACGGGAGCTGGTCCTCCGCCAGCGGGGCGCCGGCTACCTGGAGATCCTCCAGGCGGGCGGCGGGATCCTGGCCACGGTCGCCGCGACCCGCGGCGCGACCGAAGAGGAGCTGTACGCCCACGGGCGACGCTGGCTGGACGAGATGCTCCGTCACGGCGTCACGACGATCGAGGCCAAGTCGGGCTACGGCCTGGACCTGCCCACCGAGCTCCGCCTGCTGAAGGTCGCACACGTGCTGGGGACCGACGGGCCGGTGGACGTGGTGCCGACGTTCCTGGGCGCCCACGCCGTCCCGGCGGAGTACCGGGCCCGTCCCGACGGCACCGAGGCGTACGTGCGGAGCGTCATCGAAGAACAGCTGCCCAGCGTGGCCGCCCAGGGCCGGGCGCGCTCGTGCGATGTCTTCTGCGAGGAGGGCGTGTTCACGGTCGACCACAGCCGGCGGATCCTCCTGGCCGCCGCGGGCTACGGCATGGCCGTCCGCCTCCACGCGGACGAGCTGGCTCCGTCGGGCGGCGCGGAGCTCGCCGCGGAGCTGGGCGCCTTGTCCGCCGACCATCTCCACGCACCCAGCGACGAGGGGATCGCGGCGCTCGCGGGAGCGGCCACGGGCCAGCACCCGGTCGTCGCCACCCTGCTGCCGGCCACGACGTGGTTCCTGATGACCGACGAGCCCGCCCCGGCCCGACGGTTCATCGACGCCGGCGTCCCGGTCGCGCTCGGGACGGACTTCAACCCCGGCACGTCGCCCACGCCAAACCTGCCGCTGGTGATGACCGTCGCCTGCCTCGAGATGAAGCTCTCGCCGGCCGAGGCGCTGGCGGCGGTGACGGTGAACGCGGCCCACGCGGTTGGCATCGGCGACCAGGCCGGTTCCATCGAGCCCGGCAAGCAGGCCGACCTCGTGATCTGGCGCGCCGGGACGGTGGAGCAGCTCCCCTACTGGGTGGGCGCCGACCTCGTGGACGTCGTCGTGAAGCGCGGCCGGGTGGTCCACCGCCGGGGCGGCTGACCCGGGCGCAGCGGCCGGCTTCGCGACCCGCTCGACCGCCGCGAGCGGGATCCGTCGAGCCCGACGGCGACCCGTCGCCCACGGCCTGCGGGACCGGCGACCGCGAGCAGCGCTCCGGTGAGCGATGTCACAGGCTCAGGGCCGGCCGCGCGACTCCAGCAGGACCGTCGTCGTCTCCGACGGCAGCGTAGACGCCGTGATCGAGAGCTTCTGCTGGACCGCCGGCTCCGCGCCCATCTCGTGCAGGAACTTCTTCAGGGCTTCCTGGCAGTCTGCCTCTTCCTCGCAGACCGGCATCGGCACCACGATCTTCGGGTCAAGCTGGGCGACCAGCGCCGCCGCCGTCGTCGCCGAGAGCGCGCCACCGATCGGGACGCACACGATGTCCACGTGGCCGATGTCGCCCAGCTTCTCCTGAGTGAGCTCGTGGCCGATGTCTCCGAGGTGGATCGTGTGGACCCCGTCCAGCTCCGTCGCGAACGCCGTCTGGCGACCCCGCTGCGCGCCGCGCGCGTCGTCCCGGTACGTCCGGACCCCCGTGACGAGGGCCCCGTGGACCTCGTACTCGCCCGGCCCGTCCAGGACGAAGGCCGAATCCAGGCTGGTGGGGATCGCGGTGCCGCCGTCACGCGAGACCCTGCCGGTCCTCTTTCCGAGGGGGGTGTCGTCGGGATGGCTGAACGTGAGGACGTCCCCGGTGATGCCGCGGCCGGTGGGCCCGACGATCGCCGGGTACGGGTCGTTCACGACGACGGCGTCCTTGCCGCGCAGCCGGATGCAGGTTCGTCCGTACCAGGTGAGCTCCATGGCCCGATTCTCGCACAGGCCGCTGCACCAGGACCCAACCGTCGCGCGACCGGTTGCGATGGCGGGAGGCCGGCGGCAACTCGGCGGCGGACCAAGGGTGACCGCGGCAGACGGGCGGCAAAATGAAGGACCGGAGACGCCTGCCCAATCGGCGCCCCCGGTCCCGAGGGAGGGAGGTTGGAACGTGAGGGTTGTTCCGAGATGCAAGGTACTTGCCGGCGGATTCAACGGTGAGTCGCCTAACGGTTAAGAAACGGACATCTCGGTCCCGGGACCATGTGGCCGGTGGGGCACATCGGGGCGACGTGGCAATATCCAGTGTCATGACCCCGCCTCGAAGCCGCGGGCCCGCGGCTGCCCTCCTGGCCGTCGTGCTCCTGGTCGCCGCCTGCGGCAGCGCCGTTCCGACCGCCACTCCGGCCGCCGTCGCCGCCAGCACGCCTCCTGCCGTTGCACCGACGGCCTCGGCCTCCGGCTCGCCAGCTGCCTCCGCCTCGCAGGCTGCCTCCGGCTCGCCAGCTGCCTCCGCCTCGCCGGCCGCCTCCGGAGGCGATCCGAACGCTGCCACCTATGCGCAGATCGAACAGCAGGTGATCGAGCTCCGCGGCCTCCAGCCGAAGGCGCCCGTGGGGCGGAACGTGCTGGACGCCGCCGGGCTGCGCGCCTTCATCACCAATTCCTTCAACCAGGACAACCCAGCCGGGCTGGTGACGGCGACGGAGACCCTGTACAAGGAGCTCCTGCTCATGCCGCAGGACGCCTCGCTGGAGAGCCTGTTCGTCGACCTGTACACAAGCTCGGTCGCCGGCCTGTACGACAACAAGAGCAAGCAGCTGTACGTGGTGTCGCAGTCGGGTGCGATCGGCCCGGTGGAGAAGGTCACCTACGCCCACGAGTACACGCACGCGCTGCAGGACCAGAACTTCGACCTGCAGGCTGTCATCGGTGACGCGAAGGACCAGACAGACCGGACTCTGGCCCGCACGACGATGGTGGAAGGCGACGCCTATCTCACGATGGGGCTCTGGGCGCGGGCCAACCTGACCGCCGCCGAGATGGGCCAGATCGCGACCGCGACGGATCCCGCCTCCGAGGCGGCCCTGGCGAACCTGCCGGAGATCGTCAGGCAGCAGCTGCTGTTCCCGGCCATGTCAGGGATCGGCTTCGCGCTCGCCGACTACGCGAAGGGCGGCTTCGGCGCGATCGACGCGCGCTTCGCCAACCCGCCCGACTCGACCACGCAGGTCCTCCACCCCGACAAGCTTGCGTCGGGCGAGAAGCCGGTGGCGGTGACGTTCCCGGCGGACCTCGCGGCCAGGCTCGGCACCGGCTGGACGGTCCCGCTCCAGGACACGATGGGCGAGATGCAGCTCGAGATCCTGCTCCGCGAGGGCGGCGCGTCCAACTCGAAGGCCGCCGCCGCGGGATGGGGTGGTGACCGCGTGGCGCTGGTCCAGGGCCCCGACGGGGCGGTGGGCGTGGTGCTGGACACGGCGTGGGACACCGCGGCGGATGCCACCGAGTTCGCGACCGCGCTCCAGCCGCTGGTGGCGAAGCTCCAGGCCTCCGGGCGCAGCGCCTCGGTGCTGGTCCCGGCGCCGGATCGCGTGGTCCTGGTCAGCGGCAGCTCCGCCGACGTGTTGGGTCGCGTCGCCAACGTGCTCGGCCTGGCGCAGTAGCAGGCCGCACCGGCGGCCGACCCCGCACCGGCGGCCGACCCCGCGTGTGCGGGGCGACGCCCTACATCGACTCGGGCGCGGAGATCCCCAGCAGCGCCAGCGCGTTCGCCAGCGTCGTCCCGGCGGCGAGCGCCAGGGCCAGGCGCTTGGCCGAGCGCTCGGGCTCGGCCACCTCGACCACCCGGGCGTCCCGGTAGAACGCATGGAACTGCGTGGCGAGCTCGGTCGCGTAGGCGGTGATCCCCTGCGTCTCCTCGGCGAGGACGGCGTCCTCGAGGACCTCGGGGAACCGGCTGATCGCCCGGGCCAGGGCACCCTCCGCCTCGCCGGCCAGCAGCCCGTCCACGCCCGCCGCCGGCGCGAGGCCCGCCTCGGAGGCCTTGCGCAGGATCGAGGCGATCCGGGCGTGGGCGTACTGCACGTAGTAGACGGGGTTCTCGGCCGTCTGCTTCCTTGCCAGCTCGATGTCGAAGTCGATCTCGACGTGCGCCGCGCGCGAGGCGAAGAACCAGCGGGCGGCATCGGTGCCGACGGCATCCAGCAGGTCGTCCAGGGTCACGAAGGTCCCAGCGCGCTTCGACATCGAGACCTCGACGCCGTCCACCACGAACCGGACCCAGCCGACGAGCAGCACCTGGAAGTGCTCCGGGTCGTAGCCCATCGCCTGGGCGGCGTTGCGGTTGCGCGCCACGGTGCCGTGGTGGTCCACGCCCCAGATGTAGATCAGGTGGTCGAACCCGCGGCTGAACTTCTCGGTGACGTACCCGATGTCGGCGGCGAAGTACGTCGGCCGGCCGTCCGAGCGGTAGATCACGCGGTCCTTGTCGTCACCGAATGTCGTGGACCGGAACCAGAGGGCGCCGTCCTGCTCGTACACCTGGCCGGCCTCGCGCAGGCGGTCCACGGCCCGTGCGACCCAGCCCTCGTCGTGCAGCGAGGCCTCGCTCTTCCAGACGTCGAACCGGACGCCGAGGCGGACGAGCGACGCCTCGATCATCGCCCGCACCCGGGTCGCGGCCCAGCGGCCCACGAGGTCCGGGGTGTCCGCGCCCGGTGCCGAGGCCAGCGCCCAGATGTCGTCCGGGACCGCTTTCGCGAGGTCCTCGACGTAGGCGCCCCGGTAGCCGTCCTCGGGCACGGGCTCCCCGCGCCGGACGGCCGCCACCGAGGCGCCCAGGTGGTCGATCTGGGTCCCCGAGTCGTTGAAGTAGTACTCGCGCGTCACGGTCTGCCCGCCCGCCTCGAGCACCCGGCACAGCAGGTCGCCGACGAAGGCGCCCCGCGCGTTGCCCACCGTGAGCGGCCCGGTGGGGTTGGCGGAGACGAACTCCACGTTCACCCGGCGCGGGTTCACGGCCGGGATCCGGCCCCAGGCTGCGGGTGCCGCGAGGATCCCCGCCACCAGGCTCGCGATCGCCTCGTCGGTCACGCGCAGGTTGAGGAAGCCCGGGCGGGCGACCTCCACGGAGGCGATGAGCGATGCGATCGGACCCTCCCGGAGCGACGCCGCGAGCACCTCCGCAATCTCCATGGGGGATCTGCGGAGCGGGCGCGCCAGCTTCATCGCGAGGTTGGTGGCGAAGTCCCCGAACGCCGGGTTCGAGGGTCGCTCGATCTCCACCGCCGGTGCCGCCGAGTCCTCGTCGAGCGCCGGCAGCCGGCCGGCCGCCACCGCGTCTGCCCAGGCCTGCTCCACGGCGGCGCGGACCCGGGCACGGATGGCCGCGGGCACGGCGACGTCATCGGCGGAGCTGGGCAACCGGGGCCTCCTGGGGGTCGTCGGGGTTCGCGGCGGCCATCGTAGCGCCCCTCGCGCCGTGGCACCGCAGCCCGGCCGTCCATCCTCCCTTGGTTCAGAGCTCGATGCGCGTTCCCGGCCAGACCATGTCCACCGGGCCGCCGTAGGTGGCTCGCACGGACGCGACCGTCGCGTCCGGGTCCCGGCCCATCAGCAGGTGGGTGAGCAGCACTCGCCCGGCGCCGGTGGCGGCCGCGACCCGCCCGACGGCCGGTCCGTCGAGGTGGAGGACGCCCGCCTGGGCCGGTCCCGGACCGAACGAGACCTCGGCCAGCAGCACGTCCCCCGGCCGGATCAGCGCCACCAGGTCGTCCGCCCGCCCGCAGTCGCCGCTGTAGACCAGCCCCGGCCCGCCGGCGCCCGCGACTCGAACCGCGTAGCTCTCCTCCGTGTGGGCGACGAGGCTGGCCTCCAGGTGGAGCGCCCCGATGCGACGCGGTGCCCCGCCCAGCGGCTCCGTGTCGAGCGCCTCCGCCGTGAAGCCGGGCTCTGCGTGCAGCGCGTCCAGGCGCTCGGCGAGCGCCGCCGGGCCGGCCACCCGCATCCGTCGCGGGGGATGGAACTCGTAGCGCAGGTAGTGCCGCATCGGCACCAGGTCGATGAAGTGGTCAGGGTGGAGATGGCTGACGACCACCGCCGCGAGGTCCGCGGGCCCGACGTGCGGGAAGATGCGGGTGAACGATCCCTGGCCCAGGTCGAGGAGGACGTGGGTGGCGCCTTCCGAGACCAGGTAGCAGGCTCCGGAGGCGCCCTGCCGGTCGGTGTACGCCGGGCCCGCGCCCAGCACCGTCAGCCGCATGTCTCGCTCCTCCATCGGGCCCGGGCGAGCACGGCGCCGCCCCGGCGCCGTGCTCTGGGCCTGCCGGTGGGAGACCGCCCCGGGTCGCTCACGCTGGTCCAGTGCCGTGGGCCGGAATGGCGATGGCGATCCGTTCGCCCCCGCGCCGGAAGGCGAGCGCCTCGAACCCCGCGCTCGCGGCCTGACGATACGCCTGCGCCAGCCCGTACGCGAACCACTCCGTCCGGTGGGCGTCGGAGCCGACGGTCACGTGCCGGCCGCCCAGCGCCCGGTATCGGGCCACGATCGCGGCCGATGGATAGGTCTCGCGCGGCAGCTGCCGCAGACCGGACGCGTTGACCTCGAGGGCCGTCCCGGTCTCGACCAGCGCGGCCAGGACCGGCTCGTACAGCTCGGGCGCCTGCGCGAGGTCCGCCGGCATGACGTGCGGCACGAGATAGCGCTTCACGAAGTCCAGGTGCCCGATCGTGTCGAACAGGCCGGAGCGCGCGGCGCCGATGACCTCGTCGAAGTACGGGGCCAGGACATCCGGCAGCGACCGGCCGGCCGTGAACGCGGCAACGTTCGACGCCTTGTACGGCGACTGCTCGCCGACGTGCACGCTGCCGATCACGTAGTCGTGCAGGTGGCGCGCCAGCCAGCCCCGGATGTCGTCCTCGAACGCCCGCTCGTAGGTGACCTCCACGCCGAACCGGATCGCGAGCCCCCGGTCTGCCCAGCGCGCCGCGGCCTCGCGCACGTCCCGCTCCCGGTCCGCAAACGACGAGAAGCCGTACGCGGGCCTCGCCGGGTCGAAGTCCACGTGGTCGGTGATCGCCAGCTCCGGAATGCCGCGCTCGACCGCGAGGGCGCAGTACGCGTCCAGCATCGCGTTTGCGTCCGGCGAGCGCACGGTGTGGAGGTGCGAGTCGAGCGGCAGGTCCCGCGAGTCACCGAGCCCGGCCGCCACGCCGGACCGCCAGACGTCGCGCTCGATGTCCGCCCGGGGCCGGGTGTCCGTCGGATCGGGGATCCCGAGATGACGGTGGCTCACCCCGCGGTCACGCCCAGTTCGCGGCCGACGCGGTCGAACGCCGCCAGGGCCTGGTCCAGCAGGTCGTCCGTGAGGGAGGCGGTGACGATGGTGCGGATCCGCGCCCGGTCGAGGGCCACCGTGGGGAACACGACCGACGTGCCGAACACGCCCTCCTCGAACAGCCGGTTCGAGAACCGGATCGTCGTCTCGCTGTCGCCGAGCATCACCGGCGTGATCGGCGTCTCGCTCCGGCCGATGTCGAAGCCCAGGCGCGCCAGCTCCGCCTTGAACCGGCGCGTGTTGGCCCACAGGCGTTCGATGAGCTCCGGTTCCTCCTGCATGATCGCGATCGCCTCGCGGCAGGCCGCGGCCACGGCGGGCGGCGCGCTGGTGGAGAACAGGAACGGCCGGGCGCGCTGGACGAGGATGTCGCGCAGGGCCCGGCTGCCGGCCACGTAGCCGCCGAGGACGCCGACCGCCTTGGACAGCGTGCCAACCTGGACCGCGACCCGTCCCTCGAGGCCGAAGTGGCTGACCGAGCCCCGGCCGTCCTTGCCCAGGACCCCGGATGCATGGGCATCGTCCACCATGACGGCGGCCCCGAACGCCTCCGCCGCGTCCACGATGCCGGGCAGCGGCGCGATGTCGCCGTCCATGCTGAACACGCCGTCGGTGACCACCAGGATCAGGCGGAACGGGGCGCCCTGGCCCTCGCGCCCGTGCTCGGTCGCCTCCTGGAGGACCTCGCGCAGCGACTCGACGTCGGCGTGCCGGTAGAGCTTTCGCGGCGCCTTCGAGAGCCGCATGCCGTCGATGATGCTGGCGTGGTTGAGCTCGTCGGAGACGATGAGGTCCGTCTCGCCGGTGATGACCGGGATGACCCCGGTGTTCGCGGTGAAGCCGCTCTGGAAGGTGAGGACGGCCTCGGTGTGCTTGAACGCCGCGAGGTCCGCCTCGAGGGCCTCGTGGAGCGCCATCGTGCCGGCGATGGTCCGCACGGCACCCGAGCCCGCCCCGAGCCGTTCCACGGCCTCGATGGCCGCCCGCTTCATGCGCGGATGGTTCGCCAGCCCCAGGTAGTCGTTGGACGAGAGGCTGATGACCCGGCGGCCGTCCACCGACACGATGGGGCCCTGGGCGCTGCTCATGATCCGGAGCGGCCGGTAGAGATGCCGCTCCCGCAGGGCGGCGAGCTCGTCGTCCAGGAACGCGAGGGGGTTGGGGCGCAGTGCGCCGCCCAGTGATGCGCCGTCCATGGTCATTCCTCCCTGCCGCTCACGCGGTCCAGTCCAGGAGCACCTTGCCCGAGCCGCCGGAGCGGGCCATGGCGAACGCCGCCTCGAACTCGCGGAACGGGAAGCGGTGGGTGATCGCCGGCTTGATGTCGAGGCCGGACTGGAGCATCACGGTCATCTTGTACCAGGTCTCGTACATCTCCCGGCCGTAGATGCCCCGGATCGTGAGCAGCTTGAACACGATCTCGTTGACGTCGATGCTGATGTCCTGGGTGGGGATCCCCAGGATCGCGATCGAGCCGCCGTGGGCCATGCTGTCCATGGCGCTCCGGATGGCCGCCGGATCGCCCGACATCTCGAGACCCACGTCGAAGCCCTCGACCATGCCCAGCTCCCGCTGGACGTCGTGGAGGTCCCGCTGCCGGGGATCGACGGCGACCGTGGCGCCCATGCGGGTGGCGATCTCGCGGCGGACAGGGTTGGGCTCCGAGACCACGACGAAGCGGGCGCCGGCATGGCGGACGACCGCCGTGGCCATGAGCCCGATGGGACCGGCCCCCGTGATCAGCACGTCCTCGCCGAGGACCGGGAACGCGAGCGCCGTGTGGACGGCGTTGCCGAACGGGTCGAAGACCGCGGCGACCTCCTCGTCGATCCCCGGCCAGTGGTGCCAGATGTTGCTCATCGGGAGGGCAACGTACTGCGCGAACGCGCCGTCCCGCCCGACGCCCAGCCCCACGGTGTAGGCGCACAGGTGCCGCCGCCCGGCCAGGCAGTGGCGGCACCGGCCGCAGGTGACGTGGCCCTCTCCGCTCACGACGTCGCCCGGCCGGTAGTCCGCGACGTTGGCGCCGATCTCCACGATCTCGCCGACGAACTCGTGGCCGACGACCAGCGGCGGCCTGATCGTCTTCGCCGCCCACGGGTCCCACGAGTCGATGTGGAGGTCGGTGCCGCAGATTCCGGTCTTGCGGACCCGGATCAGGACGTCGTTGATGCCGATCACCGGATCCGGGACGCTCTCCAGGCTGAGCCCGGGTCCGGGGGCCGTCTTCACGAGCGCGAGCATGGCCGCCTCAAGCTTCCCCGGCGATCCGGCGCGGGCCTCAGAGATCGCCGCGCGGGTCGTCGGTCCAGTCGACGATCGGATTCTCCACCGCCCCGATGCCCTCGATCTCGCACCGGACGCGATCGCCGGGCTCGAGGAACACGGGTGGGTCGCGGAACACGCCGACGCCCGCGGGGGTGCCGGTGGCGACCAGGTCACCGGGCCGGAGCGTCACCTGCTGGGAGATGAAGCTGATCAACCCGGCGACCGGAACCAGCATGTCCGCCGTGTTGCCGTCCTGCATCAGGACGGGCGTGCCGGCCTCCGGTCCCTCGCCGGGGACCCGCCAGCTGCGGATCGCCAGGCCGGCCCCGGGGTCCACCTCGTCCGGTGTCGCGAACACCGGTCCGACCGGGAGGAAGGTATCGCTGCCCTTGGCGCGGAGCCACTGGCCGTCGCCCTTCTCGCCCTCGCGGAGAGCCTGCGGGTTGCCCTGCCAGTCCCGGGCGCTGACGTCGTTGACGACCACGTAGCCGGCCACGAAACCGGGCGCCTCCTCCGGGGTCACGCGGCGGGCGGAGCGGCCGATCACCACGCCCAGCTCCACCTCGAGGTCCAGCGCGCGGGTGCCCGGCGGCCGCACGATCGCCTCGCCGTCACCGACGATCGCGTTGGCGAACTTGGCGAAGAGCAGGGGGCGGTCGGGCGCGGGCCGCCCGCCCTCCGACACGTGGTCCGCGTAGTTGAGGCCGGCGCAGACGATCTTCTCGCCCAGCCCGCCGGCGGTGATGGCTGCAAGCGGACGCCGTGCGTCAAGGTCCAGCAGCGGCGCACCACGCCTCAGGGCCCGCTTCGTCGCGCGGGCCACCTCGCGGAGCCACCCGTCCTGGAACGCGAGCTGGTAGCCGATGCCGAGGTGGGTGTCCACCGCCGGGTCGAGCCCGCCGCGCTTCTCGAGCTGGGCCCCCGTCAGGAGGCGGCCGAGCACCAGGACGCCGAAGCGCTCGTCGCCGTAGCGGTCCTCGTAGGCATACAGCCGCATGGGTCTCCTTTCAGCCCCGGATCGGCCCCGGACGGGCCCGGGTCGGCTCGGACAGGATGGGCGCTCCGACGACGGCCGGGGCCGGGAGGGGTCCGTGGCCACCGGCGCCGCAACCGGATGCGATCCTGCGCGAAGGGTAGCGTCAGCCGTCCTGCATCGCGCGCGCCCGGTGGCCGGCCGTCAGGGCTCGTTGAGCCAGGCGCGGACGGCCGGCCGGGTGAGGCCGGCGAAGAGGAGGATCGCGAGCACGGCGACGAGGACCGCGAACAGGGGCTGCGCGGCGGCCAGCGCGAGGGGCACCGCCGGGATCGTCAGCGTCGACAGCCCGAGCGCCAGGGGGCGACCCGCCTCCTTGCGCTGGATGACGAGCGTCATGGTGAAGATCGTGTACGCGAGCAGGAGCATGACCACGAGTCCCGGCAGCGACAGGGGGGCGTTCATCGCCATGTCCACGACCCAGCGCAGCGAGAGGCCGATCAGGCCCAGCAACAGGAACCCGTAGCCGAGGAAGATGCGGATGCCGGGCGGCATCGCGCGCAGCTGGGTGAGCACCTCCAGATGATGCCACCGTCGCGCGGTTGGCCGACCCCGGTCCGGCCGATGGCGGCCCTGTCCGTCCGGCCGGCAGGACGACGCTCCTGCCCGGCCCGCCGCCGGACGGCCGCCTGTCTTGGCGGTACGCTGCAACGACGCCGCGGGACAGGGTGCCCCGGCCACATGACTCCGGTGTTCACCGCCTGAGGTTCGCCGTGCCCATCGTCACCCCCGAGTGGGTCAAGGACGCCGTGTTCTACCAGATCTTCCCGGACCGGTTCGCGCGCAGCGGGCGCACCGACCTGCCCGGTCCCCTCGAGGCGTGGGACACGCCGCCGACCCGCCACGGGTTCAAGGGGGGCGACCTCTACGGGATCGCGGACCGGCTGGACTACCTGTCGGACCTGGGGATCACCGCGATCTACCTCAACCCCATCTTCTCGTCTGCCTCGAACCACCGCTACCACACCTACGACTACTTCGAGGTGGACCCGCTCCTGGGCGGCGACGACAGCCTCCGTGAGCTCCTCGACAAGGCCCACGCCCGGGGCATCAGGGTGATCCTCGACGGCGTCTTCAACCATGCCTCCCGCGGGTTCTGGGCGTTCAACCACGTGCTGGAGTGCGGGATCAGCTCGCCCTACGTGGACTGGTTCCACGTCGACCGCGAGGCGCTCGCCGCGGGCCGGTCCCTCCGCGCCTACCCGGACGAGTCGCTGCGCCATGCCGCCGAGCGCGCCGGGGTCGTCGACCACTTCGGGTCGGGGCAGATCCAGGACCTGGGCTACAAGGCCTGGTGGAATCTCCCCGCGCTGCCCAAGCTGAACACCGGTAACCCCAAGGTCCGCGAGTACCTGATGCGGGTCGCGGAGCACTGGATCCGGTTCGGCGCCGACGGCTGGCGCCTGGACGTGGCCGCCGAGATCGACGACGACGAGTTCTGGCGCGAGTTCCGGCGCCGGGTCAAGGCCGTCAACCCCGACGCGTACATCGTGGCCGAGGTCTGGGTCGAGGATCATCGCTGGCTCAAGGGCGACCAGTTCGACGCCTACATGAACTACCCGCTCGGGTTCGCCGCACTCTCGTTTGCCGCCGCCGGCCACCGCGACGAGGACGTCATCGCCCAGCACGGCGACGTGCGTCGCGGGGTCCGGCGGGAGGACGGCTCGGGCTTTGCCGCCCGCCTGCAGCACGCGCTCACGGCCTACGACGCCGAGGTCACCGCCGTCCAACTCAACCTCCTCGGCAGCCACGACATGCCGCGGATCCTCACGATCTGTGCCGGAGACCGCGACGCCGTCCGCCTCGCCACGCTCGTCCAGATGACCGTCGCAGGCGCGCCGTGCATCTACTACGGCGACGAGATCGGCCTCCAGGGAGCCCAGGACCCGTACTGCCGGGGCTCCTTCCCGGCGGACGAGGCCGCCTGGGACCACGGGCAACTGGCCTACATCCGTGGCCTCACGGCGTTCCGGCACGCCCATCGGACGCTGCGCCGCGGCCAGTTCGCGATCGCCGGTGCCACCGGCATGACCGCGGCCTACCTGCGTTCCGATGCGGACGCGGCGTTCGTCGTCTGTCTCAACGCGGGCGAGGAGGACGCCCGGCTCGAGCTCCCGCTGCCCGGCCTGGAGGGTCGGACGCTGGAACCGCAGGTGCCCGGCGGCTGGACGTGGGACCCGGGTGACCCGGTCACCGTCAGCGGCGGCCGCGCCTCCGTACCCCTCCCGGCTCGGGGTGCGCGCCTGCTGCGGGCGCGCTGACCCGGCGGGAGCGTGCGGCACTCGATCCGCGGCGCACGGAGGGCCGCACGCCGCGTATCCTCAGGGTGTGTCCGACCTCCCGTTCCCGCTCCCCGACCCGCTGGCCGAGCGTCTTCGGGCGGCCGCCGACGTCGAGGGCAAGATCATCCGCGCCCTCGAATTGCTCGGTCCGCTCTCGGGGCGAGACGTGGCCCTGGTCGACGTGCCTGCCGGACCGCTGCTGGACCGCTTCGGCGCGGCCGGCATCGCCGGCCTGGCGGTCCCTCTCGGGAAGGCCTTCCGGCTCGACGTTCCCGATGCCAGCCTGGACGCGGTGGTCAGCCTGTGGACCGGCTTCCGGGGCGTGGATCCGGCGGCGCTCACGGAGGTCGATCGGGCGCTGAGACCGGACGGCTGCCTGCTGGTGGTCCATGACTACGGCCGCGACGACGTCTCCCGGCTGGGCGAGCCCGATGGGCCGCAGTATGGATCCTGGAGCCGGCGCGAGGGCCCGTTTCTCAGGGGGGGCGGCTTCAAGCTTCGCGTCGTGCACTGCTTCTGGACGTTCCCCACGGTCGAGGAGGCCCGGGCGTTCCTGGGCGAGGCGTTCGGGGAGCGCGGCATCGCCATCGGCGAGACCCTGAAGCGTCCGCGCCTGTCCTGGAACGTCGCCATCTACCATCGCCGGCGCGAGGTGGCCCAAGCCGTTGCCTAGGCCCGGTCCGTGGCCGCCTGCTACGCTCGGCGCGATGAGCCGCCAGCCGTACCACACCCGCTCGCAGGCCGCGCCGAGGGACCCGTCCGCCCGCGGTCGCGGCGCGGGCAACGGTCGCGGCGCGGGCAACCGGATCGGACCGGTCCGCATCACGCCCGCGCGGGTCATGCTCCTGATCGCGCTCGCGGGCGGCATCGGGTTTCTCCTGTGGTCCGTGCTCGACCGGGACCAGCTCCAGGTACCGCTCATGGCGACCGGGTTCGCGATCTGCGGGCTGGTGTTTGCCGCGACCGCCCTGCTGTCGGTGCCCGCGGTCGTTCGCGCCGGCCGCGAGGGCCGCGACGCTGCCGCGGTGATCACCGCGATCCTCGGCGGCGTGTTCGCGATCGTGGCGCTGATGTCGCTCGCCGCCGCCGTGATCATGAGCCTCATCTGGGGCGGGACGTCGGGCGGCTGAAGGTTTCGGACGGCTGAACGTGTCGGCGGCCGACGGCGGTTGCCGGCCGGAGCCGTCCCGGAGGAGCCGTCCAGGGAGGGCGGAATGCCCTCTGGTACACTCGGCCGGCCACACCCGGGGCTCCGGCCCCCATCGTCTAGAGGCCTAGGACGCCACCCTTTCAAGGTGGAGATCACCGGTTCGAATCCGGTTGGGGGTACCAGGTCCGCCGCCGGATCGGTGCCGCGCAGGCGGCCGGTTCGCGACCCGGCTCCCGCCCTCCGTTGCACCCGGACGCGTTGCGCCCGACACGTTGCGCCCGGCGCCCGGCCGCCCTGCTATCCTCCGGGGCGATGGAGATCATGGGCGTGACGATCCGGACGATCGTCGACGACAACATCGCGATCCGCTGTGACGGCTGCCGCGAGATCATCCACGGAAGGCCCTGGCGCGTGAACCTCCTGGACATCGTGGCCCCCGAGGTCGCCGTTGGCTGGGCAGAGTCCACGCCGGTCAACCCGGGCCCCCACCAGTTCCACTCGGATCCAGCCTGCGTCCACCAGTGGATGGCCGAGCGCGGATACCTGTTCTGCCGTCGCGGCGAGGTGCGTGAGATCATGCGCCCTGTGGCCCTGCCCGTCGGGTCTCCCGCCTGGGGCCTGTGCGACGGCCTCCACCGGGACGACCACGAGTTCGTCCCGGCCTGAGCGCGTCCCGGCGTCCGGCGCCGGCATCCGATTGACGTTCCGGCTCGGTCGCTCCTAGACTCGCGCGGTCCGAGCTGCGGCGAGGACCCAGGTTTGCGCAGGTTCGTTGTGCCTGGCCCGGGTGCGTTGGGCCGTAGCTCCCGGAGGTTCCATGTTCGACGACCGGCCGCAGGATGCCCGCCCGCGTTCCGACTGGCTTCCGCTCGGGGCCGCCAGCCGGCTGCTGGGCGTCGATCCCGACACGCTGCGCCGCTGGGCGGACGAGGGGCGCGTGGCCGCGTTCACCACCCCTGGCGGACATCGACGGTTCGAGCGGCGCGCGCTGGAGCGGCTCATCGCGGCACGACGAACCGGGCCCGCCAACGGGCTGGCTGGTCTCGGTGCCAGTCAGGTCCGGCTCAGCGCGGCGTACCGCAGGCGGTACGGCGAGGCTCACGGCGATGGTCTCGATCCCCGTGTTCATGTTCCCCTGGAAGAGCGCGAGTCCTTCCGTGACAACGGCCGACGCCTGGTGGACGCCCTGGTGCGCCATCTCGACGAGACGGGTCCCGCCCGGGCCCTGGCCGAGCGCGATGCCATCGAGCTCGCCGCACACCTCGCCGAGCTGCTCGCGCTGAACGGGGTGCCGCTTGCCGACGCCGTGGCGATGTTCGTCTCCGCCCGCCGCCCGTTCCTCGCCGAGCTCAGCGTGGTGGCCCGCCGCCGGGGAGTGGACTCGCTCCGGATCGGCACCCTGTACGACGTCTCCACCGGTCTGCTCGACCGTCTCCTGCTGGCCTTCGTGGCCGCGCACGAGGCGGCGGCGCACGAGGTGGCGCACGAGGTGGCCGCGCACGAGGCGGCGCACGAGGCGGCGCACGAGATCGCCAGCATCCCGGTCGAATCCGACCCGCCCGCAGGCTTCTGAGCGCTGGGTCCGCGGGGCAGCCTCAGGCCCGCGGCGCAGCCTGAGGTCGCGACGATCGCGGCCGTCCGGACCGATCGGGCTATCCTGACCGGATGGACGTCCGGCGGACCCTGCCCACCACGAATCCGTGGACCGCGCTCGGGCCGCGCGACGCCCCGGCGATCGTGTTCCTGCATGGCACGCGCTTCTCCCGTCGGCAGTGGTGGCCGCAGATGGGCCAGCTCTCGACCCGCTACCGGTGCGTGGCCGTGGACCTGCCCGGTCATGGCGAGCGCGCCTCCGAGCCCTGGTCGTTCGAGGCGGCGCGGGCCGCCGTCACCGCCGCGATCGAGGCCGAGGTGCCCTCCGGCCGTGCGGTCCTCGTCGGGCTGTCCCTCGGTGGTTACGTGGCGATCGAGGTCGCGGACGCCGCACCCGAGCGCGTCGCCGGCCTCGTGCTGGCGGGCTGCTCCGCCGAGGCCTTCGGGACCCGGGCCCTGCCCTTCCGCGGCCTCGCCTGGGGGCTCGAGCGCCTCCCGCGGTCGGTCCTGCGGTTGCTCAACATCGCGTTCTTTCGCCTGCGCTACCGGCGCTCGATCGCGGAGCCGATCATCGAGGGCGGCTTCTGGTGGACGGGCGGCGCCCAGGCGGTCCGGTCGGTCGTCGGACGGCATTTCCTCGAGCGGCTCGGCCGCCTCTGGACGCCGGTCCTGGTGGTCAACGGTGCCCTGGACCCCGTCTTCGGGCCCGGCGGCGAGTTCTGGGCGGCGACCTGCCGCCGCGGGCGGAGCGTCGTCATCCCGCGGGCGATGCACCTGTCCAGCCTGGACCGCCCGCGCGCGTTCTCCGAGCACGTCGCGCGATTCACCGACGAGGCCGCCCGCTCCGACGAGGCCGCCCGCTCCGACGAGGCCGCCCGCTTTGACGAGGCCGCCGGCTCCGCGTGACGGCAGGCGGATGGTCGATCCGCGGCCCCGAAGGAGCGCCGAAGGGCGGCGGGTATACTGGCCGGACTCCTCCCCCTCCCGAGAGGTTCGATGCGCGTCCGCAAAGCCGTCTTCCCTGCCGCCGGCTGGGGCACCCGCTTCCTGCCCGCCACGAAGGCTCAGCCGAAGGAGATGCTCCCCCTCGTCGACAAGCCGGTGATCCAGTACGCCGTGGAGGAGGCGGTCGCGGCAGGCATCGAGCAGGTCATCATCGTCACCTCGTCGCAGAAGCGCGCGATCGAGGACCACTTCGATCTCAACTACGAGCTGGAGCACCTGCTCGAGGAGAAGGGCGAGATCGAGAAGCTGCGCCAGGTGCGTCACATCAGCGATCTCGCGCAGATCGCGTACGTGCGCCAGAAGGAGCAGCTGGGCCTCGGCCACGCGGTTCTCATGGCGAAGGACCTGATCGGCCACGAGCCGTTCGCCGTGATCCTGCCCGACGACGTGGTCATCTCGGACCGGCCCTGCATCGGGCAGCTCATTCACGCCTACCACCAGCACCACGGCTCCGTGGTCGCCGTCATGCACGTCCCGCGGGAGGACACCCCGCGCTACGGCGTCATCGCCGGCGAGCCGGTGACCGAGGGGACGGACCAGGACCGCACCTACCGGGTGACGGAGCTGGTCGAGAAGCCGAGCCCGGAATCGGCCCCCTCCAGCCTGGCCGTCATCGGGCGGTACATCCTCACGCCCAAGATCTTCGAGAAGCTGGAGCAGACGCAGCGCGGGTCCGGCGGCGAGATCCAGTTGACCGATGCGATCCACGCCCTGATGGACGAGCAGAGCGTCTTCGGCTACGCCTTCGAAGGGAAGCGCTACGACGCCGGCACCACGATGGGCTGGCTCCAGGCGTCTGTGGAGCTGGCGCTTGCCCGCCCCGAGTTCGGCAGCGCCTTCCGCGAGTACCTGCGGACCCTTGACATCTGACCCGGCGTCCCGGCCACCCGCGCGATAGGATGCGTCCGGCCGCCACGGGCGGCCTGCGCCGAAAGAGGGGAGACGAGCACACGTGACCGAGATCGGGAGCACGCTCGGCGGCCGCTACCGCCTCCTTGAGCTCCTGGGCCAGGGCGGCATGGCGACCATCTACCGCGCACGCGACGCGCAGCTGGACCGGGATGTCGCCGTCAAGCTGCTGCGTCCCGAGTTCGGCAAGGACCCGGACTTCCTTGCCCGCTTTCGTGACGAGGCCCGGGCCGCCGCTTCGCTGAACCACCCGAACATCACCGCGGTCTTCGACTTCGGCGAAGACGCCTCCGGACCGTACATCGTCATGGAGCTGGTGGACGGGCAGGACCTCGGTGCCATCCTCCGGGAGAACGGCCCGCTCGCGCCGCGCCAGGCGGCACGGGTCGCCGCGGAGGTGGCCAAGGCGCTCCACGCGGCGCACGTCCGCGGCATCGTGCACCGCGACGTGAAGCCGTCGAACGTCCTGGTCGGACGGGACGGACGCGTGAAGGTGGCTGACTTCGGCATCGCCCGCGCGCTGACCGAGTCGCAGCTGACGCTGCCCGGGACCACGATGGGCTCCGTCCATTACTTCAGCCCCGAGCAGGCGCGCGGCGAGGCCGCGACGGCTGCCTCCGACATCTACTCCCTGGGCATCGTCCTGTTCGAGTCCCTCACCGGCCAGCGCCCGTTCTCCGGAGACGGGGCCGCCGCCGTGGCGCTCGCCCGTCTCACGACCACGCCCCCGCGCCCGTCCGCGCTGCGACCGGGCGTCCCCGCCGCGCTCGACGCCATCGTCCTGCGCGCCATGGCACTCGACCCTGCCGCCCGCTACGCGACCGCCGCCGCCATGGCCAGCGCCCTCGAGGGCTATCTCGCCGACCCGGGCGCAGCCGTCGCAGGCGCGGCCGTCGCCGGAGCGGCCGCGGGAGCGGCCGCGACGAAGACCATCGCATCCGCCCAGGCGCGTCCCAACCCGCCCGTTCCCTACCCGCCCGATGCCTACGCGCGCTCGGTACCGCCCGCCGCCCCCGTGTCCACGACGGGCACGCCGCCCCCGCCGCCATCGACGGAGGACGAGCCGGGTGGCACCGGCCCCTGGGCCTGGGTGGCCGGCCTGCTGGGCATCGGCATCCTGGTCATCGTCGGGTTCCTGCTGTTCCAGGTCCTGACCGGCGGTGGCGGAGCCAAGGCCTCGCCGAGCGCCTCCGCCGGGCAGGTCGTGGTCCCCACCCTCGTCAACCTGCTGTACCCGGACGCCCAGGCAGCCGCGGCGAAGGTGGGTCTCGTGGTCGTCATCGCGAGCACCGAGGAGCGGACGGACGTTCCGCCGGAGACCGTCCTCTCGCAGCAGCCACTGGCCGGCCAGACCGTGGATGCGGGCGCCCAGGTCAACCTGGTCGTCGCCCGCGGCCAGGTCACCGCGGCCGTCCCGGACCTCCGGGGCAAGACCGAGGCCGAGGCGCTGCAGCTCATCGTCACGGCGGGACTCGTGGTGGGCTCGCGTGCAGAGGCGTACGACCCGTCGGTCCCCCTCGGCTCCGTCATCGACCAGTCGCCCAGCCCCGGCCAGTTGATGGCTCCCGGGTCGCCGGTCTCCTACGTCGTCTCCCTGGGCCCCGAGCCGACGCCCAGCCCCACCCCGTCCCCGACGCCCACCCCGAAGCCGACGCCATCCCCGACGCCCACGCCCACGCCCGCGCCCACCCCGCCGCCCACGCCGACGCCGACGCCCGGGCCGCGGAACGTGGGCAACTACCGGTGCCAGACGCGGGAAGTGGCGACCACCTCGATCGATGCCGATGGGTTCGTGCTCGGAACGGTCAGCTCCGACCCGGCCGGCGTGGACCCGATCCCGCCCACCTGGATCGTGACCAGCCAGGCTCCGTCGGCCGGCAGCAACCACGCGTTCGGCACGACGATCGACCTCGTCCTGTCCGACCCGGCGGTCGTGGGGACCTGCACCCCCTGAGGCCGGCACCCGCCCGACGGGAGACCGCCACCCCGATGGGGTCGGCCCGGAGCTCGCAGCCTGCCGGCCCGTGATCGACCCGGCTCAGGGTTCGAACTCGCCTGAGGATCGACCCGGCTCAGGGTTCGAAGTCGCCCCACAGTGACCAGCCGCCCGGGATCCGCCGGGGCCTGGCCGTTGGCGCCGGCGCGTCGTCCTCCGCTGCGGCCATGACCGCGATCCCCGCGAACCGATCCACGCCGCCGGGCTCACCCGTCGGGACCGGAACGAACGTTCGAGCGGGCCGTTCGACGGCGCGCCCCGCCGCAGCCATCACCGGGACGAGCACGGGCCCGAAGGATCCCGGTCCGCGCGTCCCGAACGAGCCGGTCCCTTGCGGGCCGCCGGTGTCGGCCGCCTCCCAGCAGGCGCGCATCTCGCTGCCGCGCAGCGCCAGGTGTCTCGAATCGAGCCCGCACAGCCCGAGCCCCCCGGCGATGCCGCGGCGGAAGTGACGGCACGCGACGCACGAGGTGGTCGAGCGTCTGCAGACCCAGCAGCGCGAGCTCTCGACCTGCGGGGTCCCGCAATGGGGGCAACGCCAGAGCGGCATGAGCGGATCGTAGCTGCGCCGGGCCCGTCTGTCGAGGCGATTCGACGCAGGATCGAACGCCCGATCGAACCCTATTTGACGGTCAGCACCTTGCGGTCGGTGGTGGACCCGAGCCCGCCGGCCGTGACCAGGACGGTCGCCAGGCCGCCTCCCGGCATCGCACCCTTCGGGATCGTCGTCGAGAACGTCGCGCTGCCGGAGGCGTTGGTTCGCACCTGGCCGGAGACGATTGCCTGGAGCCCGGGCACGGAGACGGTGAACAGGGCCGTGGCGCCCGACAGCCGGTGGCCGCCGGGGTCGGTCACGTTCACCGTGAACGAGACCTTGCGGGGCAGCTTCGATGCCGTGAACTGGTACACGGTCCCCGTCAGCGAGGCCACGAGCTTCCCCGATCCGCGCCGCAGGGACAGGGTCCCGGTGTTCGCGTTGCCTGCCGGGTCCGTGATCGTGATCGTGATCGTGTTGGTCCCCTGGCCGATGGCGATGTTCGCCTCCCAGACGCCGTCCGTGCCCGCCTTGACCGTGGCGGTCGCATCGTTGACGTCGTTGACGAGGCGGACCGAGCTGTTGGCCTGGGTGGTGCCCTTGATCGCGGCGGTCGACTTGCTGACCGACGAACCGTTCTTGGGCGACGTGACCTGGACCTTGGGCTTGACGTTGTCGTACACCCAGGTCGCGATGTCGGACCGCTCGCTCTCCCCGCCCGGCCCGACGATGGAGGCCTGCACGTCGTTGCGACCCTTCGCGAGCTTGACGCCCGGGATGACGAGGACGGAGGTCGCCCCGACGGGTGCCTCCGCCACGACGGCGGGATCCTCGTCCGGCAGCGCGACCCACAGCTTGACGGTGTAGCCGGGCTGCCCGACCACGGCCTTGGGCACGGTCACGGTCACGTCCACGTTGGTCGCGTTCACGTACTCCTGGTCGGGAGCGGCGACGACCGGTGCGTCGCTGGTGATCGGCGGGTCGGTGGGGGCGGGGCTGCTGACCGCGGCGCCGATGGTCTCGACGAAGCCGCCGAAGCCGCGGACGACCGAGCTCAGGAACGGCCCGACGCTGCCGCTGCCGGCCCACACGATGAACGCGCCCAAGACGACGATCGACGAGCCGAGCATGAGCTTGGCGACGAACGGAAGGCCTCGCCGCCGCTCGAGACGCCGGTGCTGGCCGAGCCGGGCCGGCGACGGCTCGATGGGCCGGGGCTTGACGCGGCGCGGACGACCGTTCGAGGCGGGGCGTGGGCGGACCTGCGAGGGCCGGCTGCCGGAGCGGGGATCCATCGGCAGGATTGTCGCACGAAGCGGGGACCGGCCCAAGCCGGTCACGACCAGCCTGTCGTCGGCCGGCGGGGCACCACCAGCTGGTGACCCGCATCCGACCGGCCGGCGACCCGGGCCGATCCTCGTGGGGGGCCCGGTGGTACGCTCCGCGTGTCCGACCCCGCTGTCCACGGGGTCCCGCAGCGAGGGATCGAGTGGAACCCCGAGACGGGAGACTGGTGCGTCCGACACCGGGTGATCGCGGTGCCTGGAGTCACGCCCCGATCGCCCGGGTGCAGGCGCGGCAGGCAGTCCCGGAGGCTGAGCCGGGGGTCCCTGAACGGGCCGCACCGCGCGTGCCGCCGCCGTCGCCCGCGCGGCCGTCCTATGCCGGTCTGCCGATGCGCGGATCCCCGCCGCACAGCCGGACGAGCCCGCCCGCCCGCGGTGGCTTCGGGCTCCCGAGCCTCCGCCGGAATGTCTGCCCGCATTTCTACATGACCGGGTCGCGGGGGGCGATCCCGATCCAGGCCCCGCACCTGCTCAAGGGACTGCTGCGCCAGCCGAACAACATCTCGCGCTGCCAGCTGCGGGGTGGGGTCCACCTCGAGGATGGCTACGTCAACGACGTATGCCTGACACCGAGGTTCAACCAGTGCGTGTTCTACGAGGATGACCTGACCCGCGAGTGAGCGCCCCCGGTCTCGAGCCCTCGCCGTCCGCAAGCAGCGGCGACCTGACCTACCAGGCAGCCCTCGCGGCCATCGAGGCGCGTGGCCGGTTCGGTATCCGCCTCGGGCTCGGCCGCGTGCGCGCGCTGCTGCGGGCGATGGGTGACCCGCAGCTCGAGGTCCGGGGCGCCCTGGTCGGCGGCACCAACGGCAAGGGCAGTGTCATCGCGCTCGCCGCGTCCGCGCTCCGGGCCGGCGGCTACCGGGTTGGCGAGACGCCGAAACCGCACCTCGTGTCCTATCGTGAGCGAATCGTGGTGGATGGACAGCCGGTCACGGCCGACGACTTCGCCCGGCTCGTGGCGGAGGCGATCCCCCTCGCCGACCGCGTCGCGCGTCGCCTGGGCCCGCCCACCGAGTTCGAGCTGCTGACCGCGGTGATGTTCCGCCGTTTCGCGGAGGCCGCGCCCGATGTCGCGCTGGTCGAGGTCGGCCTGGGCGGGCGGCTGGACGCCACCCACGCCTGGGACGGGGGCGTGGCCGCCATCACCAACGTGGCCCTCGACCATACCGATCGCCTGGGAACCACCCTCGCCGCGATCGCGCGCGAGAAGGCCGCGATCATCGAGCGGGGCGACCACGCGGTCACCGGTGCCGTGGGCGAGCCGCTGGCCATCGTGCGCCGGCGCTGTGCGCGGCTCGGCGTGCCGCTGAGCGTGGCACCAACGGCGCCCGTCCTCGGCTGGACCCGCGATGCGCTGACGGTGGAGCTGCCGCGCCTCGGCCCGGTGTCCGTGGGGCTGCGGGGGCGCCACCAGGCCGCGAACGTCGCGACGGCGGACGCCGTGCTGGACGCGCTCGAGGCCGCGGGGATCGCGACGGTCGACGCGGCGGCCCGGCGCCAAGGATATGCGTCCGCCCGGTGGCCGGGGCGGCTGGAGCTGCTCGAGGTGGACGTTCCCGGTCGCGGCACCAGGGAGGTCCTCCTCGACGGAGCGCACAACCCGGACGGGGCCGCGGCCCTCGCCGTCGCGCTGGACGACCTGCGCCCGTTCCTCGCCGGACGCGGGGCGGCGCCGGAGCCCCTGACCCTCGTCTGGGCGTCCATGGCCGACAAGGATGTCGCGGGCGTGATCGATGCGGTCGCCCGGTCCTCGTCCCTCGCCGGGGCGACCGTCGTCTGCACGGCCGTCAACCTGCCGCGAGCGATGCCGCCGGATGAGCTGGCGGCCGCCTGGCGGGCGCGTCTCCCGATGGTGACGGTCCTGGTGGCCCCGGACCCGGCTGCCGCCCTGGACCTCGCCCTCGACCGGTCGGCCGGGCCGGTCATCGTGGCCGGGTCGCTCTACCTCGTCGGTGCCGCGAGGGCACGACTCGTGGACGACCCTGCGCTTCGGGACCCGGACCCGGGATGAGCGACCGGAAGCTTCCCGACGAAGGCGGCGTGGTCCGCGAACGGCCCGAGCAGGGGGGCGGGGCGGCCACTCCCTGGTACGGGTTGCCCGGTGGCGCCGGGGCCGGGCTGCCGGCGGCGCCCCGGGCGCTGGCGATCGGCCCAGCCACGTTCGCGTGGGGCGAGCGCACCTTCGTGATGGGTGTCATCAACGTGACCCCCGACTCGTTCTCGGGAGACGGGCTGCTCGCGGCAGGCGATCCGCTCGAGGCGGCGGTCGCCCAGGCACGGCGGATGGTCGCGGACGGCGCCGATCTCCTCGACGTGGGCGGGGCGTCCAGCCGGCCCGGCCACGCCCCCGTCGCTCCGGCGGATGAGGTTGCCCGCGTCGTCCCCGTGATCCGAGCGATCGCCGCGGCCCTGCCGGCCACGCCCATCTCGATCGACACCACCAGCCCGCGGGTCGCCGCCGCAGCCCTGGACGCGGGCGCCCACCTGCTCAACGACATCTGGGGAGTTGCAGACGATCCCGGGATGGTCCGGCTGGCGGCCGGGCGCGGGGTCCCGATCGTGCTCATGCACAACCGGGCGGAGGCCCGCTACCGGAACCTGGTGGCGGAGGTGGTCTCGGACCTGCAGAGCGCGCTCGACAGGGCGCTCGACGCGGGCGTGGCCTGGGAGCGGCTGATCGTCGACCCGGGCTTCGGGTTCGGCAAGACCCCGGACCACAACCTCGCGCTGCTCGCCGGCCTCGGGGCGCTGCGGGTGCTGGGCCGGCCGGTCCTGCTCGGCACGTCGCGCAAGTCCACCCTGGGCAAGGTGCTGGATCTTCCCCCGGACGAGCGGGTGGAGGCGACGACCGCCACGACGGCGCTCGGGATCGCCTCGGGGGCCGACATCGTCCGGGTCCACGACGTGCGCGAGAACGTCCGGACGGCACGCGTCGCGGATGCGATCCTTCGGGGATGGCGACCCGTCGGGTGGCCGGATGGGACGGGAACGTGAGCGACAGGATCGTCCTGGAGGGCATGCTCTTCCAGGGAACACACGGGGTGTCCCCCGAGGAGCAGGTCACGCCCCAGCCGTTCGAGGTGGACGTGGAGCTGACGCTGAACCTCCAGCCGGCCGGCCTGTCGGACGACCTCGCGCTGACCATCGACTACGCCTCGGTGTACGACGCGTGCCGGCAGATCGTGGAGTCCACCCGTTTCAACCTGATCGAGGCGCTGGCAGAGGCGATCGCCCACGAGCTGCTGGCGGGCTACCCGGCGGACGAGGTCGCGGTGAGGATCCGGAAGCCGGCCGTCCGGCTGTCCGGCCCGGTCCGGACCGCCGGCATCGCGATCCGGCGCCGTCGCACCGCCTGACCCTCGCGCGTCGGCCCGGCGCCCGAAGCCCGGCGCCCGAAGCCCAGCGTCCGACGCCCGGCGCATCGCGCGCCGAACGTCACGCGCGCCATCGGCATCCCTGCTGAGGGCCGTCGAGCGACTGCTGCCAGGAACGACGGCGCGCCGCCCGGACACCCGAACGGCGCGCACGACGCATGGCGGGGGACGCGGCCCCCAGGCCGCCGCTACAGGTTGGCGGGCCGGGTCCCGAGCGTGACCTGGACCGTCGTCGTGGTCCCGTTCCGCAGGATCTCCAGCTGGACCGTGTCGTTGGGCGCGTACTGGACGAGCAGGGCGTCCAGCGGGTTCTCCTGGTCGATCTTGGTCCCGTTGATGGAGACGATGATGTCCCCGTCCTGGATGCCGGCCTTCGCCGCCGGGCTGTCCGCCACGACCGCGGCGTCGGTGCCGCCGGAGTTGGACACGAGCGCGCCGCTGTCCACGGTGAGGCCGAGGCTCTGCTTGAGCTGCAGGTTGATGGGCTGGAACCGGACCCCGATCCACGGGCGCGAGAGCGCCTCGCCCCGGAGCGCCTGCTCCATGATCGGCCGGGCGATGTCGATCGGGATCGCGAAGCCGATGCCGCTCGAATCCGTGGCGACCGCCGTGTTCACCCCGACCACGGAACCGGAGGCGTCCGCCAGCGGACCGCCCGAGTTGCCGGGATTGATGGCCGCATCGGTCTGGATCAGGTTGGTGATCCGCGTCCCGTTGTCCACCTGGATGTCGCGGCCCTTGCCGGAGACGATTCCGCTGGTCACCGAGAACGAGTACGTGCCCAGCGGGCTGCCGATGGCGACCACCAGCTGGCCGATCTTGAGACCGCTCGAGTGGCCGATCGGTGCCGTCGGGAGGCCGGTCGCATCCACCTTGACGATGGCGAGGTCCGTGAGCGTGTCGATGCCGTAGACGGTGCCCGCGAACTGGCGTCCGTCCTTGAGCTCCACGGTGAGCTTGTCGGCGCCCGTGATCACGTGCCGGTTGGTGAGGATCCAGCCCGAGGCGTCGTAGATGATCCCGGAGCCGACCCCCTCGGTCGGCAGGCTCCCGAAGGGATCCGTGGACTGGCCGTCCACCGTGATCTTGACCACGGCCGGGCCGAGCTTCGCGGCCGCGTCGATGACCGCGGAGGACTCGTCGATCGTGACCGGCTGTTGACCGCTGACCTGCTGGCCGAGGCCGGTGGTGGACACCACGGCCGGCCGGTCCAGGGCGCCCGTCCTGTCCAGGACAAGGACCGTGGCGCCGGACGCGAGCACGGCGGACAGCAGGGAAACCACGAGGATCGTGCCGACGCCCGCCCCACCACGTCGCCTTGGCGGCTCCGGGGCCGTGGGTACGATCGGCGCGACCGGCGGCGCGGCGGGGCCGGCCGGGCGGCTCCACAGGGACGGCCCCGGGTCACCCGGAGCGTAGACGCCGCCGGAGTAGCCCGTCGCCACGGGACCCGGCTCGGACGGCGCCGGCTCGTACCAGCGATCCTGCGGCGGGGTCGCGGCCGGGGACGCCCAGGCCCAGCGGTCGTCGGGGCGAGGCTCCGGCGTCGGGGCGAATCGCTGCACGTCGATGGGCTGGGTGTCATCCAGCGGGTCAGGGCCGCCGGTCGTCTCGCCGGGATTCTCGGTCGGGTCGTCGTTCATGGGGCGGGCTGTCCTACCTGGGAGGTGCGCAGGCTGATCGGCATCCGGCCGACGGGGGGATCGAATCCTAGGGTGCGGGAGCGGGGTTCAGCGGTGGGTCGCCAGCAGGTGAAGAATTATCCACCTTCCGGGCGGGTTCTTCGCCCGCCGCCTCCGGGCCACTCGTCTCGCGCGGGTCGCGCGGGAGCGTCACGACGAACCGCGACCCGTAGCCCACCCGGCTCTCCACCTCGATCGAGCCGTGGTGCATGTCCACGATGGACTTGACGATGGCGAGACCAAGGCCGGAGCCGGTTCCGCGAGCCTCGTTCGCCTCCGACCCGCGGTAGAAGCGGTCGAAGATCCTCGGCAGCTCGGCCGGGTGGATGCCCACACCGGTGTCGGCGACCTCGATGCGGACCCCGTCGCCGGCGGTCGCGCGGGCCGTCACCCGGACCTCCCCGCCTCGACGGGTGAACTTGAGCGCGTTGCCGACGAGGTTGGTGATCACCTGGCCCACCCGCGGCGCATCGTGGTGGATCCGGATCGGGCGATCGGGGAGCATCGCGGTGAGCGTGATCCCCTTCCGCTCGGCCGTCGCCAGGTGCTGCTCCACGGCCGATTCGATCGTGCCGCGGATGTCGTCCGGTCGCAGCTCAAGCAGGACCAGCCCCGAATCGAGCTTCGAGAGCTCGAGCAGGTTCTGGGCCAGCCAGTCGAGCCGGTCGAGCTGGACGGCCGAGGAGTCCAGGAACTCGGCTCGGGCGGCGGTGTCCTGCCCCGCCGGCCCCTGGAGCAGCTCGATGAACGTCCGCATCGCGGCGATCGGCGTCCGCAGCTCGTGGCTGACGTCGGCCAGGAAGTCCCGGCTCCGGTCCCGGTCGCGCCGGATGATCGAGACGCTCTCCTCCAGCCGGTCCGCCATGACGTTGAACTGGGTGGACACCTCCCGCAGCTCCAGCGTCCCCGACGAGAGCTCGTCGGTGGACACCCGGGAGCCGAGGTCGCCTTCCGCCAGGCGCCGTGAGGCCTCCGTCAGGCGCGTGATGGGCGTCGTGAACCGGTGGGCGATGAAGGCTGCCACCAGCACGGCCACCATGAACGAGATCGATGCCATCACGACGAGCAGCCCCGTGATGGCTGCCAGCGTGTTGGCCCGGCTCGTGTAGGGATTGGAGAGCGTCACGCTCATGCCCCAGTCCTGGATCGCGTTGACACGCGCCACATCGGCCCTGGCCGGGGCGATCGCGGGGTCGCGCAGCTGGCCGCGCGCCGGGTCCTCGGTGAGGGGCATGTCGAAGCCGAGGGTCGGATCGGGGTTCACGGCCAGCTCCCCGTCGGTCTCCAGGTGGGCGAGCCCGAACCGGAGCCGGATGTCCGCGTGGGCGACGTTCTGCGCGGCCAGGTCCAGGAGCTGGTCGTCGATCAGCGCCGTCCGCACGGCGGGGTTGAGCTGCACCTTCCCGCCCACGTTGACCACCACGGCCTGGGAGCCCACCGTATCCGCGATGAACCGGGTCAGGATCTCCGCGGTCGCCGCGGCCTGGGCCCTGAGGCTCTGCTCCTCCTGCACCCGGAAGTAGTCGTCCAGGCGGTTGATCACGACCGGGGCCACGAGGACGAGCGTCAGGGCGACGACGCCCATGAACGCGATGGTCAGCCGGGTCTGGAACGACTGCGGAACGGCGGGCCGCAGCGGCTGACGGGCGTCCCGCGGTCGCACCTCCTGCGGGCGGGCGTCACCCACGTCAGCGCTCGGCGAACTGGTAGCCCGCTCCCCGGACCGTCAGCACGAACTGGGGGAGCGAGGGATCGTCCTCGATCTTCTCGCGGAGGTGGCTGACGTGGACGTTGATCGTCTTCTCGTCCTGGTCGAGCGCCTCGTAGTCGCGGAGCAGCTCCAGCAGCTCCCGGCGGCTGAACACCCGGCCCGGGCGGGTGGCGAGGTGCCGCAGGATCTCGAACTCCGTGGCGGTGAGCCCGATGCGGCGGGTGCCGCGCTGGACCCGGCGGCGTTCGAGATCGATGACGAGGTCCCCGTGGCGGATCACCCGGCCGCCGGCGGCGTTCGCGAGGTCCCCGTACGCCCGGCGCAGCAGGGCCCGGATGCGGCTCATGAGCTCCCGCAGGGCGAAGGGCTTGGTGACGTAGTCGTCCGCGCCCAGCTCCAGTCCCACGACCTTGTCGAACTCGTCGCCGCGGGCCGTGAGGAACAGGACGGGCGCCTTGGAGCCGACGGCGCGCAGGCGGCGGAGCACCTCGAACCCGTCGATCCCCGGCAGCCGGACGTCCAGCAGGATCAGGTCCGGGGCCTGGTTGGTGGCGAAATCCAGGCCTTCCTCGCCCGAGCGCGCGACGGTGACGTCATACCCTTCCTGCTGGAGGGCGTACTGGATCCCTCGCGCAACGGCGAACTCGTCTTCAACGATCAGGATGGTGGCTGCCACTGCGCGCCGATGCTACACCGGGCAGAGGCCCCGAGCTGCCGTTGGACGGCCGGGGGAGCGCCGGGACCCGGCCGGGACACGGCAGGGGACGACCGGGGACGCCCGTGGACGCCCGTGATAGCCTCCGGGTCTGAACGCGACGGGCCGCTCGCCCGAGACGCGCCGGGCATCGTGCCGGGCACCGGACGCCCGGACTGGCTGGATGCCGCCTGAGCTGGGAGGCTCTCACACACTCATGGCCGACCGACCCCATCTCGCGGCCGAGCGCCGCACCATCACCGGCAAGGCCGTTGCCCGGCTTCGCCGCGAGGGCCGCCTGCCGGCCGTCGTGTTCGGCCACGGCACCGACAGCGAGCCGGTCACCATCGACGCCCACGTGTTCGACCAGCTGCGCCGCCATACCGGCTCCTCCACGCTGATCGACCTCACCGTTGACGGCGGCAAGGCACGCCCGGTGCTGCTGCACGGGATCCAGGTGCACCGCGTCACGCGCCGTCCGCTCCACGTGGACCTGTTCGCGGTGCGCATGACCGAGGAGCTCACCGTCGATGTCCAGCTGGTGCCGGTCGGCGTGGCGCCGGCCACCCTCCAGGGCGGCTCGCTCGTTCACCCGGTATCCATGGTCCGGGTCCGCGCGCTTCCCGGCGACCTGCCGGAATCCATCCACTACGACCTGGGCTCGCTCGCCGGCTACGACGACACGATCACCGTGGCCGACCTGGTCGCGCCCGGGGGCGTGACGATCCAGACCGACCCGGCCGACGTGATCGCCCGGGTCCTGGAGCCGCGCGAGGCCGAGGCCGAGGTCGTGGTCGCGCCCGTCGAGGCGGCCGAGGTCGCCGCGCCCGCCGAGGTGCCTGCCGCCGAGGGCTGATCCCGGGCCCGGGATCCCCGGGCCGGCGGCTACTCCCGGTGGCCGCTCGCGTAGACGATCGGCAGCACCAGCCGGAGTCCATCCGGCGGCAGCGCACGCAGCCGCCGGAGCAGGTCCGTCTCGAGGGCGGCGCGTGCCGTCGGCTCCATCGAGGTGAACAGGTCCTCGTCGTCGAACCGGGTGATGAACCCGGCGAATCCCTCGGGCGTGAAGACGTGCTCGAGCCTGTCCTCGCGTGCCGTCACGCCCCGGAACCCCGCCCGGCGCAGCTGGGCGACCGCGACCGCGCTCGACGCCAGGTCGGGGTGGTCGTTGCCCGTGTCCCGCGGCTCCAGGCCTGCGGCCACCAGCGCCTCGTCGTAGGCGGCGTCCGCGGGCATGAACGTATCGGTCCAGAGCCACCGGACGAAGGCCAGGCGTCCACCCGGCCGGAGCACCCGTCGCATCTCGCGCAGGGCCCGCGGAACGGACGGGACCAGCTGCAGCACGAATGCCGACAGCACCACATCGAAGGTTCCGTCCCCGAACGGGAGACGGTCCGCGAACCCCTGTTCGTACCGCACGCGATCCCGGACGGGGCCGCGGTGAGCCTCCAGCTCCCGGCGCGCGATGGCCAGCATCCCCGTCGACGCATCCACGCCGTTCACGGCCACCGACGGCCAGCGCTCCGCCGCCGCGAGCGCCATCGCACCGGTGCCGCAGCCCACGTCCAGGAGCCGCCGCGCGCCGCTGGACACCGCCGCGTCTGCCTCGTCCAGGAGCCGCAGCGTGGCCGCCCGGTGCACGGGTGACCACCAGGTGGCATAGCCTTCGGCGATCCGGTCGTAGCGCACCTGCTGGTCGGCCATCCGGGACATCGTGCCATGTTTCCGGCGCGACCGGTTCGTGCCCTTCGGCACGCCTCGCCCGGTCCGCGGGTCGCTGGCCCTCGCCGATCGTGGCGTCGATGCTCTGCAGGCGGAGGCCAGGCCGCGACGGGTTCGCAGGCGCCCGTCGCTGGCGCAGCCTCCCGAAAGGAGCCCGGGCGATGAAGAAGATCCTGCTCGCCTATGACGGCGGTGCGCCTGCGATGCGCGCCCTCGACCAGGCCATCGACCTCGCTCGGCACTTCGATGCCACGGTGGGGGTGATCAGCGTGGTCCCCGTCCGGAGTCGTCGGGCGCCCATCGACCCGTGGGATGACCGGACCGTCCACGCGGAGGAGCTCCTCGAGGCCCGCAGGCTGCTGCGCGAGGCCGGCATCGAGGCGGAGCTGCTGGAGCCGGCCGGCGATCCCGCCCGGACCATCGAGCACACGGCCGACGAGCGCGGGTACGACACCATCGTGATCGGGACCCGCGGCCTGGGAACCCTGGCTCGCACGCTCCAGGGCAGCGTGTCCGAGCACGTCGCCGCCAATGCCCACGTCACGGTCGTCGTCGCCCGCTGATGCGAGCGCGGCACCCTCAAGCCAGCGGCACGGCCGGGGTCTTCCTCCGGGACGACCGTCGGCGCCGCCCCGGGAGCTTCGACACATGACCTTCTCGACAACGCCCGCCATGCCGCGTGGCCATGCCCCCGTCCTCTCGCGCGTCGTGCTCGAGGCGCTCCGTGGCGGCAGGGGTCCGGCCCCCATCGCGCTGCGAGGGATCCCGATCCTGGCCAATCCCGTCCTCAACAAGGATGCGGCCTTCACCGAGGAGGAGCGGGAGGCGCTCGGGCTCCGCGGCCTGCTGCCGCCGCAGGTCATCGACATCCAGGCCCAGGTCTCCCTCGAGCTCGAGCACGTTCGCCGCAAGGGCGACGACCTCGAGCGCTACATCGGCCTCGCCGCCCTCGAGGACCGCAACGAGACCCTGTTCCACCGCGTCCTGAGCGAGAACCTCGAGGAGCTGCTGCCCATCGTCTACACGCCGACCGTCGGCCGGGCGTGCCAGGAGTTCAGCCACCAGTACCGGCGCCCGCGGGGCGTCTGGATCACGCCCGACGACGTCAACCGTGTCCCGGACATCCTCCGGCATGCGGCTCGCGACGAGGTCCGGCTCATCGTCGTCACCGACAACGAGCGGATCCTCGGCCTCGGCGACCAGGGCGCGGGTGGCATGGGGATCCCGGTCGGCAAGCTGGCGTTGTACTCCGCCGCCGCGGGCATCCATCCCGCCCTGACCCTGCCCGTGTCGCTGGACGTCGGCACGGACCGCGAGTCGCTCCTGGCCGACCCGCTGTACGTGGGCTACCGGCACCCGCGCCTTCGCGGCTCCGCGTACGACGAGGTCGTGGAGGCATTCGTGGCCGGTGTCCGCGAGGTGCACCCTCGTGCCGTGCTCCAGTGGGAGGACTTCAAGCAGCACAATGCGATCCGCCTGCTGCAGCGCTACCGGCAGTGGGTCTGCAGCTTCAACGACGACATCCAGGGCACCTCCGCCATCGCGCTGGCGACGATGCTCGGCGCCCTCCGCATCTCGGGCCGGGCGCTCGTCGACGCACGCATCGTGCTGGCGGGCGCGGGAGCTGCCGGGACCGGCATCGCCCGCCTCCTGCGCCTCGCCATGGTCGAGGACGGCCTGGACGCCGCGGCCGCCCACGCCTCCGTCGCCGTGCTGGACTCACAGGGGCTCGTGGTCGAGGGGCGCCCGGGTCTCGACGAGGACAAGTGGGAGGCGGCGCTGCCGCGGGACGTGGTGGAGGCCATCGGGCTGGACCCCGATCGCCCGCACGACCTCCAGGAGGTGGTCGTTGCCTTCCGGCCCAACATCCTGCTGGGCACGACCGGGGTTCCGGGAGCCTTCGACGAGGCGATCATCCGTGCGATGGCGGCCGGGACGGACCGGCCGATCGTGCTGCCGCTCTCGAACCCGACCGCGAACACCGAGGCCCGGCCCGTGGACGTGATGGCCTGGACCGATGGCCGCGCGATCGTGGCGACCGGCAGCCCGTTCCCGCCGCTCGAGGTCGATGGCGTGTCGCGCCGGGTGCCGCAGGCGAACAACTCCTACGTGTTCCCCGGGATCGGCCTCGGCGCCATCGTGTCCGAGGCGCGGATCCTGCCGGATTCTGCGTTCCTGGTGGCGGCGCGGCGCCTTGCCTCGATGACGACGCCCGAGATGCTGGCGGAGGGCGCGCTGTTCCCGCCCATCGGGGACCTGCGGATCGTGGCGCGCGAGATCGCGATCGCGGTCGTCGATCACCTCGGCCAGCTCGGCGTGGGGCGACGCTTCGCGCCGGAGGCGATCCGGGGCGCGGTCGCCGCGGCGATGTGGCGGCCGGACTACGTGCCGTACGAGGCGGTCTAGCTTCGAGGCTCCAGGTCGTCAGGCCCCGGCGTCCCCGCCGGCACTCCCGCCCCAGCCGGGGACGGGGTCGTGCGGCCTCGGCTTGGGTCCGAAGCGCCGGTAGGCAAGCCGGACGACAAGCGCCAGGACGAGGAGCACCAGCAGCAGGGGCAGCCACACGATGGCGAACCAGATCACGGCGCTGGCGATCGCCTGACCCACCCCGATGAGCGTGGCGGTCGCGCCATCGACGTCCTTGGCCGGATCCCAGCCCTTGGCGGCTTCCTGCACGGCAACGAGCTCGAGGCCGTAGGTCGTGACGAGCGTCCCGAAGGCCACCTGGTCGTTGAGCTGGGTGCGCTGCGCGTCCAGCTGCTCGATCTGGCCGCGGGTATCGGTCAGCTGCGCCTCCACCTCCAGGAGATCGCTGACCTTGCCGGTGCCCTTCGCGATCTCGACCAGGGCGGACTCGCTGGCCCGCAGGTTCCGGATGCGGGCCTCCAGGTCCACGATCTGGCTGCCGACCTCGGTGGCCTGCGTCTGCTCGGCGACCACCTTGCTGCCGATGCCGCGGAGGCTGGCCAGCGTCTCCTCCCAGCGTGCGGCGGGGATGCGGTAGGTGATGGTGGCGACGGACCGGTCGCCGTCGTTCGATTCCTCCGACGCGCCGATGTAGCCGCCCGTGGCCATGACGGCCGTGCGTCCCTGCGCGATCGCCCGCTGGAGGTCCGCGACCACCAGCTGGAGCGAGCCGGTGTAGACGATCTTGAGATCGTCGCGCAGCGGGGCTGACGCGGTGCCGTTGACGTCGCCCGGCTGGGCCGCGGCGGCCGCACTGGGAGCGGCGCTCGCGGCCGACCGCTCGCCGCCGCTTCCGACGCCGGGGACCGGGGCGCCGGGATTGCCCAGTGGGGCCGTGGCCGAGGCGCTGCCGCCGCAGGCGGCCAGCACGATCGTGGACGCGAGACCGAGTGCGAGGATCGGGCGGAGCCGTTGGCCCAGCCGCTCGGGGATCCCCATCTGAAGTCACCTCCGGGTGGCGCGCGGTGCATGCCGGGTCGTTGCGATGTCAGGGACGCCGCTGGGGGGACGCGGTGCGCGTCCGGCAGGTTCCGCCCGTTCGGGTCCACCGCGGTCGGGGCGGCCGACGGGGGTCGCCGACGGGGCGGCCGATATGCGCCGCGGGGAGGGACGCACGCCGTCCGGGTATCCCGAGCGGAGCCCCGGGTGCACGCCTTGCGGGCGCGGTATCGTGCGCCGCATGAAGCTCCCGATCCTGCCCCCGGTGGAGCCGATGCTGGCCAAGGCCTCATCGACCCTGCCCGAGGGGGACGGCTGGCTGTTCGAACCCAAGTGGGACGGCTTTCGCGCGCTCGTCTTCCGGGACGGTGACGAGGTGTACACGCAGAGCCGGGACCTCAAGCCGCTCGACCGCTACTTCCCGGAGCTGGAGGCGCCGTTCCTCGCCCAGCTCCCGGAGCGCTGCGTGCTGGATGGCGAGGTGGTGATCGCGCGCGGTGGCACCCTGGACTTCGAGGCGCTGCTGCTGCGGATCCACCCGGCCGCCTCGCGGGTGGAGATGCTGGCGGCGACGACGCCCGCCTCGTTCGTGGCCTGGGACCTGCTCGCGCTGGGCGACGAGGACCTCCGCGCGGTGCCGCAGGGCGAGCGGCGGGCGCGGCTGGAGGCCGTCCTTGGCGGCGCCGAGCCGCCGGTCCACCTGACGCCGGCGACGCTCGACCGCGCGCTCGCGGCGGACTGGTTCGACCGCTTCGAGGGCGCCGGCCTGGACGGGGTGGTGGCGAAGCGCCTGGACGGCACCTACCAGCCCGGCAAGCGGGCGATGCTCAAGATCAAGCACGAGCGGACCGCGGATTGCGTGGTGGCCGGGTTCCGGTGGCACAAGAACGGGCCGGGGACCCACGTCGGATCGCTGCTGCTGGGCCTGTTGGACGACACGGGGACGCTCCACCACGTGGGGATCACGTCGTCGTTCACCTGGGAGCGGAGAGCCGCGCTGGTCGTCGAGCTGGCGCCGCTGCGCGAGGGCGCGATCGACGGTCACCCGTGGGCCGAATGGGCGGCGTGGGCCGCCTTCGATGCCGCCGCCGAGGCCCCGGGGCAGCGGTTGCCTGGCGCCGGGTCCCGCTGGAACCGCGGCAAGGACCTCTCGTGGGAGCCCTTGCGCCCGGAACGGGTGGCCGAGGTCGCCTACGACCACCTCCAGGGGGACCGGTTCCGCCACGCCACGACGTTCCGGCGCTGGCGCCCGGACAAGCCGGTCTCGGACTGCCGCTACGACCAGCTGGAGACGAGCGTCCCCTACGAGATCGAGCGGATCTTCGGGGGGTAGGCCGAGGGTGATCCGGAGCCGGGCATCGCCACGTCGCGGAGCACGGGAACCTCCCGTCTACGCCCGGCCCATCCGGAGGGGCACGGTGGCCGAAATGGTCGCTGAAAGGCGCAGCGCGCGCTGCCCCACGAGGAAACCATGCTCGACCACGCCATCACCGCCGAGGGCCTCTACAAGTCCTACGGCGACGTCCATGCCCTGCGGGGGGTCGACCTGGCCGTCCCGTCCGGGACGATCCTGGGGCTCCTCGGTCCGAACGGCGCCGGCAAGACCACCGCGGTCCGCATCCTGTCGACGCTCCTCCGCCCGGATGCCGGCCACGCCACTGTCGCCGGTCGTGACATCGTCCGCGAGCCGGACGCCGTCCGCGCCTCGATTGGCCTCACCGGCCAGTACGCCGCGGTCGACGAGAACCTGACCGGGCACGAGAACCTCGAGATGGTGGGCCGCCTGCTGCACGTGGGCCGACCCACCGCTCGCGCCCGCGCGGAGGAGCTGCTCGCGATGTTCGACCTGACCGCGGCCGGCGGACGGCCCGCCCGGACGTACTCCGGCGGCATGCGGCGACGGCTGGACCTTGCCGCAAGCCTCGTCGGACATCCCGAGGTCCTGTTCCTCGACGAGCCCACCACCGGCCTCGACCCGGCGAGTCGCCTCGGGCTCTGGGAGGTCATCGAGCGCCTGGTCGCCGATGGCACGACGATCCTGCTCACGACGCAGTACCTCGAGGAGGCGGACCGGCTGGCGGACCGCATCGCGGTCATCGACGACGGCCTCGTGATCGCCGAGGGCACCGCGGGCGAGCTCAAGGACCAGCTCGGCGAGGATGTCGTGGACCTGGTCGTCACCGAGCGGTCCCGCACCGCCGAGGCGCTCGAGATCCTCCGTCCGCTGGCTGCCACCGAGCCCCACGCCGACCCGTCGGCCGGCCGGATCAGCCTGCCCGTCCGCCACGGCGCCGGGACCCTGGCCGAGGTGGTCCGGCGGATCGACGGCGCCGGGCTTGAAGTCGCGGAGCTCTCGCTTCACCGGCCGAGCCTCGACGACGTGTTCCTCACCCTGACCGGTCGCCGGGCCGCGGACGACGCCTCCCTCGAGGCTGCCGCGCCTGCCCGGCGCCGGTTTGCCCGCCCGGCAAGGAAGGCCGCATGAGCTCCATCGTCGTTCCGATCGCCCGGCCGGTCACCGCGCCGGCCCGTCGCTCCGCCCGCTGGGTCGTGACCGACTCGGTCACGATCGCCTGGCGGAACATGCTGGCGGTCGTCCGGAACCCGCAGTTGCTCGTGGTCGACACGATCACGCCGATCATGTTCGTGCTGCTGTTCGCCTTCGTGTTCGGCGGGGCGATCCAGACGCCGGGCGTCTCGTACATCACGTTCCTGATGCCGGGCATCTTCGTCCAGACCGTCGTCTTCGGCGGCACGGGCACCGCCGTCGGCCTCGCGGAGGACCTCCAGAAGGGGATCATCGACCGGTTCCGCTCGCTGCCGATGGCGCCGTCCGGCGTCCTCATCGGCCGGACCTTCGCTGACCTGATCCGCAACGCCTACACGGTCCTGATCATGACCGCGGTCGGGTTCCTGATCGGCTTCCGCTTCACCGGCAGCGTCGGGCAGTTCGTCCTCGCACTGATCCTCGTCACGCTGTTCGGATACGCGATCAGCTGGCTGTCGGCAAACATCGGCCTCCGGGCGAAGTCGGCACAGGCCGCCCAGGGCGCGATCTTCATCCCGATCTTTCCCCTGACCTTCGTGTCCTCGGCCTTCGTGCCCATCGCGACGATGCCCGCCTGGCTGCAACCGATCGCCGAGGCGAACCCGGTGACGGTCGTGGTGAACGCCGCCCGCGGCCTGATCATCGGCGCGGTCGACGCCTCGACCGTGCTCCTGGCCCTCGCGTGGATCGTCGGGCTCGTCGCGGTGTTCGCTCCGCTCGCGATCCGGACCTACCGCCGCCAGGGATGAGGCGGATCCGGGCTCTGGATCGAGGGCCCGACCCCCACGATCCAGTCCTCAGCCTGTCGGCTTCCCCGGCCATTCGACCCCCTGCCAGGGGTCGTAATCCGGGTCGAGCGGCTCCTGCGGGGGACGCTGCGCCTCCGGCACGTGGGTGAGGTTGACCCGGAGCCGGTACCAGACGTACGAGCGGCCGCGCATCCCGTCGGTGAGGATGTCGGCGGGCTCGAGAAAGCCGACGACCTCGGGGTGGCGGGCCTTCCAGCGTTCGAGGCCCTCGTTGACCTCGGCCTTCGTGGCTGCCCGGGCGATCTCGACAACGGGGACGCTCGACCTGCGCCGGCCCGTGGGTGTCGGGCGGCTGCCCTCCCACTCGGTCGGCAGGCCGGCGTTCAAGTCACCGGCCGCGACCGCGGCCGCGCGTGCCGCGGCCACCTCGGGCGGCGGGCCGCCGTCCACGCCGCGACCCGCGTACTCGTCGTCGGCGCGACGCTTGCGTGACGGCTGGACCCGCGGCGGCTCGCCCTCCTGCTTCGCGTAGTTGGGCGGCCACGGGGCGTCTCCCAGGCCCTCCGCCTCGTGCCGGGCGGACAGCTCCAGCAGCGCGTCCAGGGAGCCCACCGCCGAATCGATCCCCGCCCCGGCATCGCCCCGCGCGGCGACGATCGAAGGCACAGTCGCCAGCGTGAAATCCTCCGCGACCACGCCGGCCACCTCGTCCCAACGCAGCGGGAACGAGACGCGCGCGTCGGGGAGCGGCCGGATCGAGTACGCGGAGGCCACGGTCCGGTCCTTCGCGTTCTGGTTGTAATCGAGGAACACGCCGTGACGCTCCTCCTTCCACCAGCGGGACGTGGCGATCGACGGCGCCCGCCGTTCCACGTCCCGCGCCAGCGCCAGCGCCGCGCGACGGACCTGCGGGAACGTCCACCGCCGCTCGATCCGGACGTTGACGTGGATCCCGCGCGACCCGGACGTCTTGGGCCAGCCGGCGAGGCCCACGGACTCCAGCGACTCCCGCACGACGAGGGCCACCTCGCGCACCTGGGACCAGGGCACGCCCGGCACGGGGTCGAGGTCCACGCGGAGCTCGTCGGGGTGGTCGAGGTCGTCGGCGCGGACGGGGTGCGGGTTCAGGTCGATGCAGCCGAGGTTGGCGACCCACGCGAGCCCGGCGGCCTCGTCCACCACGATCTCGTCCGCGGTGCGCCCCGACGGGAAGGTCAGCGTCGCGACCCGCAGCCAGTCGGGCCGGTTCTCGGGTGCGCGCTTCTGGAAGAACGGCTCCTTGTCGATGCCGTCGACGAAGCGCTTGAGCGCCATCGGGCGGCCGCGGACGCCCTGGAGCGCACCGTCCGCGACGGCCACGAAGTAGCGGACGACGTCGACCTTGGTGTAGCCCGGGACCGGGAAGTACACCTTGTCGGGGTTGCTGATCGCGACCTCGCGGCCGCCGATGTCGAGAATCTCCTTGCGGGCCGGCATTGGCGAATGCTCGCACGAGACCGCGAATCGAGGCGGACGCAACGAGAGGCGCGGGCGTCCGGCCGCCGGTGGTCCGCGGACAGCCGCTCGGGCGGGGATCACGCCGGCGGCGCGGGGACCACGCTGCTGGCCACCAGCACCAGTGACAGCAGGATCAGCAGGGCGGTGCAGACCCACCCGATCGTGCCCAGCACCCGGCCGCTGGCCAGCGGCCCCATCAGCTCCCGGTCTGTCGCCAGGCGCATCACGAACACCAGCACGAACGGCAGCAGCAGCGCGTTCAGCACCTGGGCCAGGAACATCACGCTGATGAGCGGCAGCCCCGGGATCATCACGAACAGCGCCGCGAACCCGATGAAGAACGCCAGCAGGCCGTAGAACGCGGGCGCCTCGCGCCAGTTCCAGTTGACGCCGGTCTCCCAGCCGAACGCCTCGCAGGTCGTGTAGGCGCTCGTCATCGGGACCACGCCGAGGCCCAGGAACGACGCCCCCAGGAGGCCGATCGCGAACACGATCGTGGCCGCCGCGCCGGCGATGGGCTCCAGGGCGAGCGCGGCATCGGCGGCGGACGTGATCTTGGTGCCGTTGGCGTACAGGGTCGCGGCACAGGCGATGACGATGAACGCGGCGATCAGGTTCGTGAGGAGCGCCCCCGAGAACACGTCCACCCGGCTGGCCGGCAGGTCGTCCGGCCGCAGGCCCTTGTCCGCGACGTACGACTGGATGAACGCCTGGCCCCACGGGGTGATGGTCGTGCCCACCGTGCCGACGACCGCCAGCCAGTAGACCGGGGACGAGGAGAAGTCCGGGTGGATCATGCTCGAGAGCGCCAGGGCCCAGTCCGGCTGCGCCAGCACCGCCGAGAACACGTACGCGATGGAGACCCCGATCCCCACCGCGACGAACAGGTACTGCACCCGGCTGTACGACCCGAGCGCGATGAAGGTCACGACGGCGACCGCCGCCACCGCGGCGCTCACCTGTTGGGGCACGCCGAAGATGCCGAGCGCGGAGCCGATGCCGGCGAACTCGGCCACGATCGAGCCCAGGTTCGCCGCCAGCATCACGAACGCCGCGAACACCGTCCAGCGGACGCCCCAGCGCTCCCGGATGAGGCTGATCAGCCCCTTGCCGGTTGCGAGCCCGAGCCGCGCGCCGACCTCCTGGGTGAAGAACAGGACGACCTGGCTGGCGAGGATGACCCACAGCAGCTCGTACCCGAAGTTGGCCCCCGCCAGCGAGTAGGTCGTGATGCCGCCGGCGTCGTTGTCGGCGAAGCCGCTGACGAGGCCCGGGCCCAGGACGGCCAGTGACGCGATCAGGCGGACACGCCAGTGGGGCAGGCGCGGGAACGGGCGCAGCACGCCGGCGCTCCGCCGCCGGGTCGGGCGCGCCGGTGTCGTGGCCGCCGGTGCCGTGTCCGGCGTGGCCCTCGAGGAGCCGGGTGTCGGCCCGGGCTGCGAGGCCCTGGGTGTCGTCGTGGACGGCTTGGGCCGTCCGGGGGTTCCCGTCACGCCCGGCTACCGCGTGAACACGCGGGGGAGGCGCTTCTTCCACGCGGTCGGGATGACCGTGTCGATCGCATCGTCCACCGTGACGATGCCCATGAGCACGTTCTGCTCGTTCACCACCGGGACGGCAAGCAGGTTGTAGTGGGCGACGACCTCGGCGACCTCCTCCTGGCTCGCGGTGACCGCGACGGCCACCGGCTCGTCGATCATCACGTCCCGGATGAGGGTGTCCGGCCGGGCGATGATCAGGTCCCGGAGCGAGAGGACGCCCACGAGGTGGCCCTCGTCCGAGGTCACGTACAGGTAGTAGACCGTCTCCGCGTCCGGCTCCAGCTCGCGCAGCCGGTCGATCGCCTCGCCCGCCGAGACGGTTTCCTCGAGCGCGATGAACTCGGTGGTCATCAGGCCGCCCGCCGAGTCCTCCGCGTAGCCCAGCAGCTCCTGGACCTCGTCCGCCTCGTCCTTCTCCATGAGGGCGAGGATCTCGTCGCGGGTCTCCTGGTCCAGGTCCGCCACCAGGTCGGCGGCGTCGTCCGGGCTCATCTCCTCGAGGATGTCGGCGGCGCGCTCCGGGGTGAGGTCCTCCAGGACGTCCACCTGGGTATCGGGCTCCATCTCCTCGACCACGTCCGCCAGGGCCTCGTTGTCCAGCGAGGCGAGGACGCCGGCACGATCTCGCGGGGCGAGGTCCTCGATGATCGAGGCGAGGTCCGCCGGGTGGAGCTCCGCGAGACGCGCGTGCGGGACGCGGAGGCGGACGCTGGCGATGGTCGTGTCCAGCGGATCCACGTCCTCCCAGTCGATGTAGCGCTCCGGGAGCGACGCGTGGATGTTGCGGGCGATCGTGCGGAACGGGCCCTCGATGCCCAGGCGCCGGAGGAGCCCCGCCGCACCCACGTCCACCGCGACGAGCCGGAGGCGGCCCTCCACGTAGTCCAGGCTCAGGTCGTTGACCCGGATGACCTTGCGGCCCTCGATGTCGACGATCTGCTTGTCCAGCAGGTTCGCCTTGAGCAGGATCTCGTTGTCGCGCTGGCGGAACTTGCCCACGTCGATCGTGCGCACGCGAAGGCGCGCGCCCGTCGTGTCGAACTCGGCGACGTCACGCCACGGGATGAAGATGCGGCGGCGGTCCGTGCTGGCGACGAGCCCGGTCACGGGCGGGTACTTGCCGCCGATGGCGACGATGAGGTCCGCGATCGAGCCCAGGGGCTCGCCGGACGGATCGCGCACCGGCAGGCCGATGCAACGGCTGAGGAACTGCATGGTGGCCACCAGGCTGGGCAGGCCCGCCCGCCCGAGGTGGCCGCCCGGCTGGATCGCGCCGGGCCTGGCCGTCAGGGTGCGGTCGGGACCTGGGGGATGCCGGCGATCGTGCCGGCGGGTCTAGGTCCGGTCTCCACGTGGGGAGAGATCCTCGTTGCGGCGCTGGACGCCCCGAACCGGGACACGATGCGGGGACACCGCGACTGTAGCCCTCGCAGCAGGGCGGGTCAAACTGTTCGAGTTAACGCTTGCGCAGCCCTCGACTGCTCGTCACCGTCGCCGCAGGCCGCCGTACCATCGCGTACGTGGAGATGATGCGGGTCGCCCTGGTCCAGTTCGAGGCGCGTGAGGACGTCGAGGCCAACATCGCGCGGGCGGCGACACTGGCGCGCGAGGCGGCCCCGGACGCGGACCTCGTCGTATTGCCCGAGTACGTCCAGTTCCGCGGCACCGCCGACGGGTTCCGCGCGTCGGCGCGTGCCGTTCCCGGCCCGACGACCGCGCCATTCGCGGCGATCGCCCGCGAGCACGGCTGCTGGATCCTGGCGGGCAGCCAAGCGGAGGCGTCCGGGGATCCGGCCCGGCCCTACAACACCGCCGTCCTGTTTGATCGCTCGGGCGTGCCGGCGGCTCGCTACCGGAAGCTCCACCTGTTCGACGTCTCGGTCGACGACGGGCCGACCGACCTGGAGTCCGCGCGGGTGACGCCGGGCGACCGGGCCGTCGTGGTCGGGATCGAGGGGAGCGGCCTCGGGCTCTCGATCTGCTACGACCTGCGGTTCCCGGAGCTGTATCGGGCCCTGTCGCTGGCCGGGGCGGAGGTCCTGGCGGTGCCTTCGGTGTTCACGGAGCGCACCGGGCGCGACCACTGGGAGGTGCTCCTGCGCGCCCGGGCGATCGAGAACGGCGCGTACGTCATCGCCGCGGCCGGCTGCGGCGCGGGTGGGCCGGGGGCCATCGCCGCCTGGGGCCACTCGATGGTCGTGGACCCGTGGGGGCGGGTGGTGACCCAGGCGGGGGTGGACGAGGCCATCGTGCGCGCGGACCTGGACCTCTCGCTCGTGGCCGCGGCGCGGCGCCAGATCCCGGCGCTCGCCAACCGGCGCCCGGATGCGCTGCCCCCGCTTCGCGAGGTGGAGGTCACCGGCGGCTGAGACGGTTCAGGCCGTCCGGCTCCTGGCGGGATCGAGGGGGCTGCGTCCGTGTCGGCGTCCTACGCCGCCTCACTCCGGACGCGCAGCACACGCTGCGTGAACGGGATCCGGAACTCGCGGAACACCTCGACCGAGACCAGGAACCCGGCGAACAGGAAGATCACGCCCAGCAGCTCGCCCAGGAAGAACGTCTCCGTGACCCCGAACCGGGAGAGGCCGCTGGTCATCGAAGGGATGAAGCCGCCGATCGCCAGCAGGATGGTTGCCGGGACCCGGCTGTTGAGCCGGCCGTGGAACAGCGCGCTGGTGGCCCCGGGGATCGAGGCAACGAGGTTGACGGTGATCGCGACGGGCGCCATGGCCAGGTTGGCCAGGAACGGGCCGACCCCCCGGGACCGGGTCAGGTCGTAACGGATCACGCGCTTCTTGGGCATGAACACGTAGGTGCTGTAGAGCGCCCCCAGGGCGAGCGCGAAGCCACCCGTCACATTGAACAGCGGGGTGAGCAGCCGGACGGAGCCGGGCATCGCCGTGCCGACGGGGATCCCGTTGGCGTCCAACGCGTAGCCCGGGGGAGGGATCTGCGCCATCAACACGATCGGCACCGCGATGAGCGAGCCTCCGATGATCAGGGCGCCCGCGATCTGCGCCCAGCGGCCCGTGCCCCGGTACGTCTCGATGACGATCAGGATCGCGCCGACGATCGCGATCGCGAATGCTGCGTACGGGAGGATCCCCGTGTCGGTGTACTGGGCCTTCGCCTGTGACAGCACGGTGAACAGCCCGGCGAGCACGACGCTGAACGCCGCGCCGTAGCCGAACCGCGTCCTGGCCAGGAGGTACATGGTGCCGAGGCCAAGCCATGCCGCGACGTAGACCGCGCCGATCAGGTACCAGGTGCGATAGAGGGGCTCGCTCCAGCCGAACGCCCCGCCCCAGAACTCGGTGCCCGCGGAGATGCCGTACCAGACCATGCCGATCGTCCAGATGAGCTGGTACGGACGCCGGCGTTCCAGCCACTGGTCCAGCAGGAACAGGGCGAACACGAAGCTGAGCGAGGAGCTCAGGAAGGGCAGGACGACGTTTGGCTGCACGCGATCACCTCGGAGACATGCCGCGGGCCCAGCCCGGTCCTCGCTGGGGATGGACCCCCGGCGGCGCCGGTGCAGGGCCCAAGGGCCCGGAAACGGCGAACCATTCGGACCGCCGCCCACATGGGGATGGATCGTACGACACCCACGTCCTAGATTTGCCCAGGTTCCAAGGCTTGGTCGAACGTCTATTCGGGCGTCCGGTCCCCGCAGCCTCCTCTACGAGCGCGGCATCGGCTACCGGTTCCCGGCGGTGGCGATAAGCCCGGGTGAAGCCCCGACGAGGTCGGAATTGAGCGGGCGCCGTCATCCTGCGCCCCATGAACGACACCGAGAAGCGACGCGCCAAGCGCCGGCGGAAGGCCGGCAAGACCTACCGCACCGTGGACATCGGCGGCGGCATGGAGCAGGCCACGCCGGAGGCAGTGCTGAGGGCCATGGGCGGCCTGCCGCCTGACCTCGAGTGGCCGGTGATGGCCCCCAACGTGATCCCCATCCTGCCCCGACGACGGCCGATGCCGCCGATGGCGGGGGAGCCGTTCCGGGTGACGCTCCCGCCCGGGATCCCGACCGGGTTCGGCATCGACATCGGACCGGCGTTCCTTGTGGTGGGCGAGTCGCTGCTCGCGACCTGGCCGATCGGGCCGGCGGACCTGGTCGCCACGGCGCTGGGGAACCTGCGTGACCGCGTCCGGAGCGTGGGGCCACGCGATCTCGTGGGGCAGTCGCTGGACGGCGTGCCCGTCCGGGTGCTGCAGTCCGGCGTCGGCTGCGCGTCCGCGCTGTTGCTGATCCCCGATGAGCTCCGGCGCATCTTCGGCGAGGAGCCGCAGTGCCTCATCGCACCGATGCGGGACATCCTGATCTCGATGCCGGCCGACGTGGACCGGGCGTTCGCGGGCTGGATCAACGAGGAGTTCTCGGAGATGGACCCCAACGGGCTCGCGCTGGACGCGTTCGTCATGGAGGACGGGGCCGTCCGCTACGAGGCGTTCCGGTCGGCGACCCGGCCGTCCTGACGCCTGCTGCGCCTCGCAGGCCCCGCAGGGTCCGCCGATGACGGACCGTCATGACGTCCGCTGCGTCGTGGGGCATGGTGACGTGAGCCTCAGACGTCCCTCGGCTCCCTGGAGCGCCCACAGCGGCACCCCGGATGCCAAAGGCTGCGGCAAGGAAGGACCACTCCATGAGCATCCTCAGTTGGGTCGTCGTCGGCGCGATCGCCGGCCTCCTCGCCAACCTCATCACCGGCGCGGGCGAGGGCCTGCTGATGATGATCGTCCTCGGCGTCCTCGGCGGTCTCCTCGGCGGCTTCGTGGCCACGAGCGTCCTCAAGATCGGCTCGGTCGACGGGATCAACGTCGAGAGCATCGCGATCGCCACCGTCGGCGCGATCGTGCTCGTCTTCATCGGAGGCTTCTTCTCCGGCTCGCGCCGCGGCCGCCTCCGCCCCCGCTGATCCTCGGACCCCCCTGCGCGACCGTCGGGACATCGCAGGGGGCCGGCCCCTTGAGCCGGCCCTTGGGGCACGGCTGACGGAGCCCGGCGCACACAAGGAGCAGATCATGGCCATCAGGTGGCCGGGACGGCGCTCGGCGTCGTCCCGCACCCGCGCGACCGACCACCCGGGGGTTGCCGGTCGGGTATCCGGCGCTCTTCACGCAACGCGCACGGGCGCCCAGGGCACGACCAGCGCGCTCCAGTCGCTGCCGGACACGACGCTCATGGGCGTCGCGGCCGGCTCGCTGGGAGTCGGAGCCGGCTTCTATCTCGCCCGCGCTCCGCGACTGGCCATCGTGGTCGGCATCGTCCCGGCCCTGTTCATGGCCGCGGCGATCGTGTTGCGCCCGATCTCACGTCCATCCCACGCCGAGGCATGACCGGGATGGCCGATCAGCATCTCCGTGGGACCCTGCTGAAGGTCCGGGGCCGGATCGAGCAATAGCTGGGTCGCTTGACCGGCGGGCCGGCGGCAGGCCGGCGGCGTCGCCCACCAGGTCGAAGGAAGCGAGCGCCAGGGCGTCGGTAACCTCCGGTACGCGGCGCAGCGCAACGGGGACCCGCCCGCCCACCGCGTGAGCCGTGACCGCGCGTGAGCCCGGGGTTCGTGCGCCCGGGGTTCGTGCCGCAGCCGTCTCGCGCGCAACGGTGCGCCTCCCGTCCATGGGATAATCCCTGCGTCGTCTTGCGCATGGAGAACGATCCGTGACGGAAGCCCAGGCGGGCGCACCAGAGGTCCAGGCGCGGCGTGCCCTCGTGCTCCACGATCGACCGCTGGTTGTCGATCTCATCGAGCTCACCCTGAACCACGGCCTTTTCGTGGTGCGCTCCGCGAGCACGCTGGCGGAGGCGGACGCCCTCCTGGCCGGCTGGCACCCGGACCTCACCGTCATCGACATGGACCACGACGACAGCACCGCGCTGCTGGGGCGGCTGGGCGACTCGAACCGGCTGACCAAGCGGGTGACGCCGGCGCTGGGCCTGACCCGACGCGGCGACCTCAGGACCAAGCTGCGGGCCTTCGATCTCGGGGTCGACGACATCCTGACGATGCCCTTCTCGCCCGAGGAGCTGCTCGCCCGCGCCATCGTCATCACCCGCCGCGCGACGGGGACGGAGCTGCCGCTGGTGCCGACGATCACGCTCGGTGAGATGGAGATCGACATCCTCAGTCGAGAGGTGCGGACCGGGACCTCGGTCATCCACCTCTCCGGCATCGAGCAGAGCCTGCTCTACCTGCTTGCCAGCCGCTCCGGCCAGGTCGTCACGCGCGACGAGATCCTCGATGCGATCTGGGGTACCGACTTCGTCGCCGAGAGCAACATCGTCGATCGCCACATCCGGAGCCTGAGGATCAAGCTCCAGAACGACTACCGGCACCCCCGCTTCATCGCCACGGTGGCAGGCGAGGGATACCGGTTCATCCCGACGTTCTCGAACCGGGGGTGGGGAGGCGTCCCCGCGGATGGCAAGCGCTCCGGCATCTGATCGCCGCCGTGACGGACCGGCCGCCGGGGATACGGCCGCGACGCCGGTCGTGGGCGTCCCAGCTCATGCGGATCGTGATCTCCGCGCCGCCCGCCCGGTGGCGCGGGCGCCCCACCGGACCACGGTGAGATCGCGCTCCCAGCGCGGCGCTGCCGTCGCACGGTGACGCCCGGGAGGTCGCCCCGCCGGATCGGCAGCCTGCTCGCGGATCCCACCCCGCTCCGGCTCGACCGCGACTTCCGCCTGCTGTGGACCGGCCAGGCGATCAGCGTCGCCGGCCGGATGATCACGACGGTCGTCCTCCCGTACCAGGTCTACGTCCTCACGTCCGACCTGCTGGCGCTGGGGGTGCTGTCGCTGGTGCAGCTGGTCCCGATCATGCTGTTCGCGCTCGGCGGCGGCGCCGTCGCCGATGCCGTGGATCGGCGTCGCCTGCTGCTCGTCACCCAGGTGGGACTGGCGGGGACCAGCCTCGCCCTGGTCCTGCTGGCGATGCTGCCCGCGCCGCCGATCCTCGCCCTCTACGTCGTCGCGTTCGTCGCCGCGGGGCTGGGGGCGGTGGACCAGCCGACCCGCGCATCGGCGATCCCACGCCTGGTTCCGCCCGAGCGCCTGCAGGCCGCGATCTCGATGAACCAGCTGGTGTTCAACGGCGCGGCGGTGATCGGACCCGCCATCGGCGGCATCGTCCTCGCGACGGCTGGCATCGGGGCAGCCTACGCCATCGACTTCGTCACCTATGGCGCGGCGATCGTCGCGGTCCTGATGATCTCGCCCATCCCGCCGGCCGCCGGGGCTGCCCGGCCGAGCCTGCGGACGGTGACCGAGGGTCTCCGGTACGCCCGGAGCCGGCGGGAGGTGCTCGCCACGTTCCTCGTGGACATCAACGCGATGGTCTTCGGGTCGCCGCGGTCGCTGTTCACGCCGCTCGCGCTGGACGTGTTCCGGGTGGGCCCAGCCGGGGTCGGGTTCATGTCGTCGGCCGTCGGACTCGGGGCGTTCCTGGCCGCCGTCTTCAGCGGCTGGACGACCCATGTTCGCCGGCCGGGACGAGCCGTGCTGATCTCCGTGGCCGTGTGGAGCCTCGGGATCGTGGGCTTCGGCCTCGCGACATTCAGCTTCCCGCTCGCGCTGCTGTTCCTCGCCATCGCGTCCGGGGCCGATGTCTACAGCGCGGTGCTGCGGAGCGCGATCGTGCAGCTCGTGACCCCCGACGCGCTGCGCGGCCGGGTGAGCTCCATCCATATCCTGGTCGTGACCGGCGGGCCGCGGATCGGCGATGCGGAGGCGAGCGCGGTCGCGGCGATCACGAGCACGCAGTTCTCGGTCGTCTCGGGCGGGATCCTGTCGCTGCTCGGTTTGGTTGCCATCGCGCTCGCGATGCCCGAGTTCGCCCGGCTGGACATGGCGAAGGCCCTCGCCGTGACGGCGGACGACGCAGCTGCCGCAGCCGAGGAGGCAGCAGAGGAGGTCGCCCTGTAGCCGGGTAACGGGCCGTCGCAGCCACGACCGCCGATGGGGGCGGGATGACGGACCTTCATGACACGCCGGTTGGACAGCAACACACTGCGACCAGCTGAGAAGAACGGCTGAGCTCGAAGGGACTCGCAGACGCGAGCCCGATGGAGAGCTGAGAGTCAGAAAAGAGAGCGCCATGGGTCGCGTGGAATACAAGGTCGTACAGGTCCAGTGGAAGGACGAGCCCGAGTCCAGGCTTGATCAGCTCACCGACAGGCTCAACGAGCTTGGCAAGGATGGCTGGCGCGTGGTCAGCGCGGATCTCACCGCGCACAGCTCGTTCTCGGTCAAGTCCCTGCCGGTGCTGGTGGAGCGCGACGTCCCGCAGCCGACGCAGTAGGAGCAACGCGTAGCGGACCCACCGGCGGTGCCAGGGGCTGACATCGCGCCCTGACCGGTGGGTGCCGCGAGTGGCGGTCGCGCCATCGACCGCATCGCCTGATCACTGAGCCCGGCCGACCGCCCACCACCGGCGGCCGGGTATCGCGGCGTGTTCGACGACGAACGGCGTCGGCCCACACGAGGCCGGTCGCGCGCGCCCGTGAGCCCTACGGGATCTAGACTCCGCTGAGTGAACGTCACCCCGACCGAGATCCTGGCGCTGTTCGCGGCAGGCGTGGTCGGAGGGATCGTCAGCGTCCTCGTCAGCCTCGCATCCCTCGTGACATACCCTGCGCTGCTCGCGGTCGGCCTGCCGCCGGTGGCCGCGAACGTCACCAACACGGTCGCCATGACGTTCACCAGCGTCGGTGCCTCGATCGGCGCACGCGGCGAGCTGTCCGGCCAGAGCCCGACCCTGCGCCGGCTGGCCGTCGTGGCCGCGGCCGGCGGCGCCACCGGTGCGGCGCTGCTGCTCGTCCTGCCCGCCCGGTGGTTCGAGCTGGTCGCCCCGCTGCTCATCGCCGGCGCCTCGCTCCTGATCCTGGTGCAGCCGTCGCTCCAGCGGCGCGAACGATTCCAGCCGCGGGGCATCACGCCGGCCACGGCGACGGCGTACTTCGCCACCGCGATCTACATCGGGTACTTCGGGGCCGCCGGCGGCATCCTCGCCATCGTCGCGCTGGCGAGCATCATCGCCCTGCCCCTGACCCACGTGAACGCCGCCAAGGCCGTGCTGTCGGGGATCGCCAACGGCGCGGCGGCGATCGGGTTCGCGCTGTTCGGCCCGGTGGCGTGGGCGCTCGTGGTGCCGCTGGCGGCGGGCCTGTTCCTCGGCGGGCTGGTCGGACCCTGGATCGCCCGGCGCCTGCCGCCCGCGCTGTTCCGGGGGCTGATCGGCGTCTGCGGGCTGGGGGTCGCGGCGCTGCTCGCCTGGCGGACGTACGGGGGTGGCTGACCCGGTCCGTCCTCCCGGGCGCAGGACGGGCCCGTGCGCTGGACGGGCCCGTGCCATGGACGGCCCCCGCGCCGGGTCGCCCGGGCCTACAGTTGGACGCGCCGGACCGGGCGGTGGCCCGTCGGCGCCGGAACCGGAGGAGCCCATCGTGGACGGCGTACGGGTCATCGTGGCGACCGTGCAGCAGACGCTGCTGGAGGCCGGCGCGGGCGTCGATCCGCCCACCACCGTGGCGACGGCCGCGATCGCGGTCCGGAACCCGCTCGCGGGTCGGGGCCGCGTCGACGACCTTGCCGAGCTGGAGGCCATGGGCCGCGACGCCGGCGCCCTGCTGGTCGAGCGCGCGCTGGCTGCGCTGGCATCGGTCGGCCTGTCCCCGGCGGACGTCCGCGGGTACGGCAAGGGCGCCATCGTGGGGCTCGACGGGGACCGCGAGCACTCGGCGGCCGTCCTCCACCCGCGCTTCGGGGCGCCGGTCAGGGCGGCGATCGGTGGTGGCGCAGACATCATCCCGGGCACCAAGAAGGTCGCGGGCACCGGCGCCTCGATCACGATGCCCATCGGCAACAGGGACGATCGCTGGGTCTTCGACGACATGGACGCCGTCGACGTCGCCATCCCGGACGCACCCCGGCCGGACGAGATCGTCATCGCCCTCGCCCTGAGCGCCGGCGGCCGGCCGAACGCCCGGGTCCGCAAGCCGGCCTAGGAGAGCATCGTGTTCAAGGCCATGATCCTGCTCAGCCGTCGCGAGGACCTCACGCGGGAGGACTTCCGGCGCTGGTGGCTGGACGAGCACCGGCCGCTCGCCCTCCAGCTGCCCGGTCTCCGGAAGATGGTGGTCAACATCGTGGAGGCCGACCCGGCGGAGAGCGGGATCGACGGGATCTCCGAGCTGTGGTTCGACACGCAGGCGGACTTCGAGGCGGCCTACGCCACGGAGATCGGCAAGGCGGTCGCCGCGGACTCGATGGGCCACAACCGGAGACGGGTGCGGCTGTTCATCGACGAGCACGCATAGGCCGGGTCGCGGCGCTGCCGGTGGAGCCCCAGGGCGCCGACCCGTCCGGTACCGCCCCCCTCGAGCTGCGCGCGGACTGCAGCCGATGCGTCGGGCTGTGCTGCGTCGCGCTCCCCTTCGCAGCATCGGCGGACTTCGCCATCGACAAGGCCGCCGGAGAGGCCTGCCCGAACCTGGCGCCGGCCTTCCGGTGCGGAATCCACGCCCGCCTCCGCGAGGAGGGCTTCCCGGGCTGCGTGGCGTACGACTGCTTCGGGGCGGGGCAGCACCTTGCCCAGGTGACGTTTGCCGGGCAGGACTGGCGTGAGTCATCCGGGACCGCGGCGCGCATGTTCGACGCGTTCTTGGTGATGCGCGAGCTCCACGAGCTGGCCTGGTACCTGGCGGAGGCGCTGGCGTTGGGGCCGGCGCGCCCGCTGCACCGGGAGCTGCGGGTGGCGCTGGACGAGATCGAGGCGCTCACGCAGAACCCGGCCGGCGCGCTGCTCGCGGTGGACGTGGCGGCGCACCGCCAGGCGGCCGGCGCGCTGCTGGGCAGGGCGAGCGAGCTGGCCCGGACCGGGGTGGGGTCGAGGGCGCGCCGCCGCGCAGTCGAACGCCGGGGCGCCGACCTGGCCGGCGCTGACCTGCGCGGGCAGGACTTGCGCGGCGTCAACCTGCGCGGGGCGACGCTCATCGGGGCGGACCTTCGGCGCGCCGACCTGCGGCTGGCGGACCTGGCCGGGGCCGACCTGCGCGGGGCGAACCTCGGTGGCGCCGACCTGCGCGGATCGTTGTTCCTCACGCAGTCCCAACTGCAGTCCGCCAGCGGGGATCGTGCGACCAGGCTGTCACCTTCGTCCGAGCGGCCGGCACACTGGCTGCCCACCGGCTCGGCAGGTCGATCTCCGACAGGTGTCGACATCGATGTCATCTGAGTGAGCATCACGCATCATGCGGACAACCATCGACCTCGATCCAACCGTTCTCCGCGAGCTCAAGCGGCGCGCTCGGCAGGAGGGCAAGAGCCTGGGCCGTGTCGCCGCTCTCGATCACCGAGGCCGTCGGCAGCATCGAGCAGCTGCTCGCCCGTCGCAACGTCCGCACGACGGGCGAGGGCGAGGCGTTCTGGCGATCCTTCCGGGACGTGGCCGATGACGCCCTTCCGTCGGGCAACCTGGTGCCCGACGCGCACCTGGTGACCTGGATGCTGGACAACGACGACCGGACGATCTGGACGCGGGACCGGGACTTCCGCCGCTTCCCGCGCATCGAGGTCCACGACCCGTTCGAGTAGGGTTTGGACTTCCAGGGGCGGGCGTACGACTCAGCGGCGCGCGTCGTCGTCCGGACGTCGGGCCACCCGGTAGACCACGACGAGGCTGTAGACCAGGACACCGAAGAAGGCGAACACCGCGACATTCGCCAGCGGGCCCACGGTCTCGGCCACCGTCGGCTGGAGCAGGACGACGGCGAGGATCGCCGTGCCGATCAGCTGGCCGACGGTCAGCAGTCCGACCGTGAGCCGCCGTCCCGTGTCGTCGAGCTGCCGGAACTGGGTGTCCAGGTCGCTGGTGTCGATCGCCACCGTGATCTTGCCCCGGCCGAACTGGTCGATCCACATGAAGGCGGCCGATTCCAGCGTGGGCAGACGGCGCACCAGCTCCTTGCCGACGCGGAGCCCCGTGGCGGTGGCCGCCCTCTCGACCTTCTCGAGCGTCAGCCCCGAGACCAGCGCGTCCCGCGCCTCCTCCATCGCGGCCTTGCCGATGTCGATCGAGGGATCCAGGATCGACGCGGTCTCCTGCGCCTGGATGACGGCCTTCATCGCGAGCGTGAGGTCGTTGTCCAGCCGCAGGCCGTGTCCGTAGACGGCGCCCATGACCTTCGAGAGGGCATCCCCGATGCCGTCGCCCTCGCCGTAGACGAGGTACTGGCGGACGATCCGGTCCACCGCCTCCGTGAACCCGCGCTGGTCGAAGTCGGGTCCGGTCGTGCCCAGGCTCTGCAGCGCCCGTGCCACCGCCGACGAGTCCCGCAGCTGGAGCCCGTTGATCAGGTCCAGGAGGTCCATCCGCTGGTTCTGGGTGAGCCGACCGACGAGCCCGAAGTCGAGGAACGTGATCCGCCCGGTCTCCGGCTCCACGAAGATGTTGCCGGGGTGCGGGTCACCGTGGAAGAAGCCGTCCACCAGGACCTGCTTGATCAGCGCCCTGACGAAGACGACCCCGATCTCCTTGCGGTCGATGCCCGCGGCTTCGAGGGCGCCGACGTTGCTGATCTTGACGCCCTTCACGAACTCGGCCGTCATGACGCGCTCGCCCGAGAGCTGGCCGTAGACGACGGGAATGTGCAACCGCTCGAACTTGACCATGGCGTCGGCGATGCGGCGGGCGTTGTAGGCCTCGTTGCGGTAGTCCATCTCGAGGAGCACGCCCGAGGCGAACTCGTTGAGGATCCCCTCCACGTCCAGGCGCCGGGCGATCTCGACCCGCCTGGCAAGCTGCCGGGCGAGCTCCTGCATCACGCCCAGGTCGGCCTTGGTCTTGGCGACGATGTTGGGCCGCTGGACCTTGACCGCCACCGGCGTCCCGTCGTGGAGCGTCGCGCGGTGGACCTGGGCCGTGGAGGCGGCGGCGAACGGCTCCGTCTCGAACGTCGCGAACAGCTCCTCGGGTGGCTTGCCCAGCTCCTTGATGATGATCCCGCGGGCCTCCTCGTAGGGGAACGGCGCGGCGTCGCTCTGCAGCTTCTGCAGCTCCTCGAGCCACTCCGGTGGCAGCGCCTCGCCGCGGCTCGCCACCATCTGGCCGATCTTCACGTAGGTCGGGCCGAGGGCCTGGAGCATGAGCCGGATGCGGGCGGGCGTGGACAGCCCGACGAGGGGATCCTCCTCGCGGAGGATGACCCGCTGGATCCAGACCCGGACCCTCCCGACGGGCGTGCCGCCCAGGAAGATGTCGAGCCCGTACCGGTAGAGGGTGTCGTAGACCTGCTGGAAGCGCAGGTTCTCGATGATGGCGTTCCGGCGGGGGGTGGGGAGCCCGTCCAGGAAGCGCCAGATGAACCGGCCCCGGCCCTCGACGTCCAGGGACGGCCGGCTGAGGCCCAGCACCGCGTCCAACACGATCGAGACAAGCCCGTAGAGGGCCGCGATGAGCAGCGTCCAGGCCCACGTCGGGCTCGCGATCACCACCAGGTCCGGGGCGAAGAGCGCCGTGACGCGGAACACCAGCCACGTGATCACCACCATGAACAGCCCCGCGGTCGCGAGCACCAGGCGGCCGGTGAACGCGACGATCACCGGCCGCACCCCGCGGTTCACGGCGCCCAGGATCACGGCGAACACGAGGAAGGCGAGGATCCCAGCATCCGTGCGGGCGACGATCGGCGCCGATCCGGCCCCGAAGGGGAACGGCTGCGGGACGTTGAACAGCGACAGGAGGAAGGCCAGCGCCAGGAGGATGAGAGCATCCACCAGGGCCTCGAACAGGAACCGGCGCACGGGTGACTCCAGGTGTCTTCCCGGGTCAGGCCCGGGATTCGGCGAGACCGATCAAGTTCACGAGGGTGGTGCGGCGTTCGCCCCGGCCGCCCCGCGGCCGCGCGACCGTTCGCGCCGCATGATGAACAGGCTCACGACGGCGACCCACGCGGGGAGCACGAGGATGACCCAGTCCCAGAACGTCACCGCGACCAGCAGCACGACGCCCAGCAGGTAGCCGGTCCAGCCGATCCAGCTGGGGAACGTTCGACTGCGCAGCCCGATCGTGCCCAGCGAGATCAGGAACACCGCGGCCGCGCGGGTCGAGAACGCGAACAGCACCGTGTACGAAAGCGCCCGCAGCGCCGCCACCAGGGCGGCCGGCGGCGGCGGCTGGTCGAGGTAGAGGTAGCCGACGACCGCGGAGCTCGCGATGGCGGTCGACACCAGCACGAGGGCGACGAACAGCAGGCCGCTGCCGAAGAACACGGTGGCGAAGAAGCGGTCCTCGCGCTCGCCGATCTGGTCCCGAACGACCGCGATGAACCACAGGAACATGATCCCCGAGAACGGGGCGAGGTACAGGCCGCCGATCACGATCGGCAGGTAGCCACCGGTGGCGAAGGTCACGGCCAGCTGCGCGTCGGTCGCCGCCGTCAGCGGCCCCGAGCGCAGCAGGAGGAGCGCACCCGTGAAGAGGATGGCGAACAGGAGACCCGCGACGCCGGCCGCCCAGGGGGCGCGCATCTGGCGCCCGGCCTCGGCGATGGCGGCCAGGGTCTCCGCCCCGGGCTCGGAGCCACTACCCGGTCGATCCTGCTGCGCATCCACGGGCCGACGCTCCCTACAACTGGCCGGTGTTGCCGCCCTGGGAGCCGGGGATCCGGTCCCGGTTCCCGTAGGCGCTGCCGGCATAGTGGCCGAGGTCGATCGCGAACGCCAGGGCCAGCCACACCCAGTCGAAGCCGGACAGCCCGACCGACGGTGTCCACATCAGGGCGTACATGAGCGTGGTGAACGGCAGGAAGATGACGCCGAGGATCGGCCACACCCACGTGTTGCCGAACGCGGCCGTGAAGTATGCGGGCCGGGCCAGGTAGACGAGCAACACGCCGAACCGGGGGAACAGACCCCCCATCAGCACCAGCAGACAGCCCATCACTCCTCCGCGGGGCGGCGGCCGGACCCGGCGCCGGCTGTCGATGGAACGATCCCGCAGTCGTTCCGGAGCGGACTCTGCGCCGCGTCCCGGCGGCCCACATCATCCTCCGGGGATGAGCGCCCCACGCGCAGGGATGAGGGCCCCAACCGGCGGGCCGGGAGTGGGCGCGACCGTGTCGATGCCATCGGGGTCACGCCTGCTTCGACTTGACGGCCTTCCCGCCGGCGGCCTTCCCGCCGGTGGCCTTCTTCGCGGCCTTCTTTGCGGCCTTCCCGACGAGCTCGACCTCGACCGGATCGGGTGCAGCACCTGGCGGAGCCTCGCCCTCGAGCTCCAGCCTGGCGGCCTGGAGGGCCGCCTTCGCATCGGGGGTGACCTTGGGGAACTGCGGGTTGAGCTCGATCAGGGCGTTGGCCAGCACGCCGGCCGCCGCGACGCGGGCGAACGGCTTGTCGTCGGCCGGGATGACGTACCACGGCGCCCACTCCGTGCTCGTCCTGGAGAGCACGTCGCTGAATGCCTTCTGGTAGTCGTCCCAGAACACCCGCTCAGTCGCGTCGCCGGCGCTGAACTTCCAGTTCTTCTGGGGTTCGTCGATGCGGGCCAGGAACCGCTCCCGCTGCTCCTCCTTCGAGACGTTCAGGAACAGCTTGACGATCCGGAAGCCCTGGTCGGTGAGGTAGTGCTCCCAGTCGTTGATCTCGCGGAAACGCCGGTTCCAGATGTCGGCGCGCCGCAGGTGCGGCGGTAGCTTCTCGCCTGCCAGGAGCTCGGGGTGCACCCGGACGACGAGGACCTCCTCGTAGTAGGAGCGGTTGAAGATCCCGATGTTGCCACGCTCGGGCAGCTTCCTCGCGTAGCGCCACAGGTAGTCGTGGTCGAGGTCCTCGGAGGACGGGACCTTGAAGCTGCTCACCTGGACGCCCTGGGGGTTCACGCCGCTCATGACGTGGCCGATGGTTCCGTCCTTGCCGGCGGCGTCCATCGCCTGGAGCACGACGAGCACACCGTACGTGTCCTGGGCGGCGAGGCGCGTCTGATACTCGGCGAGGAGTTCGACGCTTGCCGCAAGGATCTCCTTCGCCTCGTGGGCGGGCTGCTTCCAGGTGCCCGCCGGGTCGAAGTCGCGCGGCAGCCTGACCTTGCGTCCGGGCTCCACCCGGAACGGCTCGATGAACTCCGCGATCTGCTTGGGCCGGAGGTCGACCATCGGAGCGTCCTTTCGGGTTCGGTCGGATCGCGGCGCATGCGACCGCTGCAACGCGCCAACTCTAGTCGACTAGGTCGGGGTGGACGCGTGGTCATCCGGGGCTACGGCGTCGGCCGCCGGGGCAACCTGTTGAGCCGCCTGTGCAACGGCGCCAGCCGCCGGATCGACCTCGTCCGCGGCGGCGACAGGGTCGGCCGGCACCGTCCCGCCAGCCGGAAGCCGGGGCATCCCGATGGTCGCGAGAACCGTCCGCCAGACCGCGGCGACGACGCCGATGAACGGCACCACGAGGAACATCCCCGCGATCCCACCGACCGCCGACCCGGCCGGGATCGCGACCAGCACCACCGCCGGGTGGAGGTGGACCGTCTTCCCGTAGACGAGCGGGGAGACGATGTTGCCGGTGACGAGGTTGAACACGACGGTCCAGACGGCCATGATCGCGATGTCCGCCGTGCTGCCGAAGGCCACCGTGACCAGGAACGCGAGGCCGGTCGAGATGAAGCCCCCGATGTAGGGGATGAAGCACAGGAAGAACGACAGGACGAAGATCGGCAGCGCGAGCGGAATGCCCAGCACCAGCATGATGAACAGCTGGCTGGACGCTCCCACGAGCGAGATGGCGCCGGTCCCGATCATGTACCCGCTGAGCACCTCGAACGCCCTGCTCCCGGCGGCATCGACCGCGCCCGCTGCCTCGGGCCGGACCCGCGCGAGCGTCCGATTCCACAGGCGGCCGCCGTCCCTCAGGAAGTAGAACGTCAGCAGGGTGCTCAGGACGATGACCACCGCGACCGCGCCCACGGTGGACGCGACGCGAGGCCGCCGTCCTCACCAGCTCCGTCCCCCCGTTGGCCACCGCGGACTTGACCAGGCCCAGGGTGCCGCCCGCCGCATCGTTCACCGACCCGGCACCGAGGGTTGCCTGCGTCTCGAGGGCCCCGGCCTGCTCCACCAGCGACACGAAGGCGAGCACGAGGATCGCGGCGACCGCGAGGAACCCTCCTCCGGTGGCGATCGCGGCAGCCTGCGCGCGGCCCCTGCCCCGCCTCATGAGGAGGCGGATCAACGGGTCCAGCGTCGCCGCGAGGATCGTGGCGAGGACGACGGGGACCACGACGAGAGGCACCTCGAGGGTCACGAGGACCACGAGCGCGATGAGGCCCAGGCCCACCAGCAGGCGCCAGCTCCACTGCGCCACGCGATCCAGCCACGCCGGCACCAGGGACGGGAGCTCGGGCCGCGGGCCCGGGTCCACGATCGCCACGGTCGCCCCTGCCACGGCGAGCAGCACCGCCGTCACCGGCACGGCGGCGAACAGGCCGACGACCCCGGCCACCTGGAAGCCGGCCGGGAGGGCCACCAGGACGAGCGCGGGATGGATGCTCACGGTTCGTCCGTAGACCGCCGGGCGCACGCCGTAACCGAGGATCGCGTTGCGTATGGCGATCAGCACGATCATCACCACGACCGGCCAAGGGCCCAGGGCCGCGTACGTCACCAGCAGGATGATCATCGTGGTGACGATGCCGCCGAAGTACGGGATGTAGCCGCTGAAGAAGACGAGGACGGCCAGCGGCACGGCCAGCGGGACGCCCAGCAGGAGCATGAACACCAGGTCGGTGGCGGCGATGATCGCGGACAGCAGGGTCGTGCCGCGCAGGTAGCCGCCGACGCGGGTGAGCGCGTCCTCGCCCGCCTCCGTGATCCGCTCCCGCTTCTGGTCGCTGACGGCCTGGAAGATCCAGACCCATGCCTTGTCCCCGTCCTTGAGGAAGAAGAACACGAGGAAGGCGGCCAGGATCACCACGGTCACCACCCCGGCCGCCGCCGCGACGATGTCGCTCACCGTCGCGGCCGCGCCGGCGCGGACGGCGTCGAACGCCTGCTGCGCGTCACGGCCGATGAGCGGGCCGATGGCCGGCGGCAGGTTGAGCCCGGAGATCCGCGCCTGCAGGGCTGCGATCCCCTCGGTCACGGTCGCCACGGTCTGGGCAAGATACGGCAGCAGGACGAGCGCCAGGAGCAGCATCGCGCCGCCGAGGATCCCCAGCGCGACCACCCAGACGATCGCCGCGGCCGCCGCCCGCGACCGGCCCCGGGCCCGGAGCCGCAGCTGCGAAGGGAGCGAACGCCGCCGCTACGACGATCGCGATCGCGATCGACGAGGACACGACCCACAGGAGTGCCGACGAGCGCCCACAGCACGACGACGAGCGCCGCGATGACGATGACCCGCCAGCCGAGAGCGGCGAGGTTGACCAGCCAGTCCGGGATGATCGCCGGCGTGCGGCCCGCCGGCGCCGTCACGGCCGAGCCTCGCCCGGCCGGCCGAGCACCCGGATGGCGCCGCGTGCCACGATGACCGGCCGGTGTTCTGCCATGGCCGCGGTGGTCCCTCTCGTCTTCGCGCCCGCCGGACCTCCCCTGCCGGGACGCGCTGACGGCGTGCTCACTCTACCGTGCGCCAGTCCGTGGCGCTTCCGCGGGTCAGTCCCGGAGCCAACCGGCGGCGGTCTCGGCGCCGGGCAGCCCGGCGAGCAGGCGGAGCAGCGGCACCGAGCTCGCCAGCGTGTCGGCGATCGTCGCCGGCAGGTCGGGCCCCTGGACATCCGCGTCCGACAGCGGCCGTCCGAAGGTCACGTCCTTGAGCTTGAGCAGCTCGATCTCCGGGTGATCGGGTGCGAACCCGGCCGGGGCCCGCTTCAGCCGGTCGCCGCCCACGGCCCCGAACGTCGCCCGGAACGCCGGGTCGTCCACGGCGGCGTGGACGCGTCTCGGCGTCGTCGGCGACCGCCGCGCGCCAGGCGGCCAGCCGTGGCCGGTGCGGGGTGCCACATCCCGCCCCCGACGAAGATCCCGCCGGGCTCCAGGTGGAAGTAGCCGCCCACGCCTCCACCATCGCCGGTCCAGGGAAAGCTCGCGCCCACGTTGGTCTTGTACGGCGACTTGTCCTTCGCGAAGCGAACGTCCCGGTAGATCCGGAACGGGGACCTGGCCGGGTCCGCGGCAAGCGGGATATCCCGGGTCCGGAATCCCGCGTCCACCGCCGTGCAGAGCTGCTCGAGGGGCACCTTGAGCAGCGCCTCGTACTGGGCCTTGCGCGGTCCGAACCAGGACCGGTCGTTGTTGAGGGCCAGCTCGACGAGGAAGTCGAGCGCCTCGGGGCGGAAGCCCTGGAACTCCGTGATCATGGTGGTCGGCCCTCCCGGGTGATCGTCCGGCTCGTGTGCCCGTCGGCCTCCTCGACCGGGCACGGCCTGCGCGTATCCTGCGCCCCCGGCCAGGTTCCGGCTGCCGCGACCGCGTCCGACGGCGGTCCGGTCGCCCAGGGTTGACAATGGGGCGTGTCACACCGGACGTGCTCCTTGATGGCCGCGCCGGTGAACGACCTGGAGGCACGCAGTCATGACCGATGAGCCCACCGGGGACGCCGCCGAGACGCCGCTCACCCAGGAACAGCGGCTTCGCGCGCTGACGGGCGATCGGAAGCCGAAGAGCAAGGGCAAGTCGAAGCCGGCCGCGGGTGATGCCCAGCACCATCCGGGCGACGTCGTGGATGCCGTGCGCGAGCGCTCGAAGGACCAGGGCAGGGACACGCCCCTCTGACAGCCCCCGGGGCGGATGGGTGGCCCGCGCGCCGGAGCCCCCTGATGCTCACCAGGAGCGCATTCGCCAGCTCGCCGACGGGTGACCGGGACAGTCACGAGCGTGGGACGGCGCCGGCCATCCACCAATTGCGTCGTGACGGCGGCACCTGACGACGCGGCGGGTTCGAATGCCCACCAGGACGACATTTGGGGGGAGCCACCCGCCCCCGGCAGGCGAGACCTTCGCAGCCCGGCGGAAGGCGTGCTCACCGTACGCACATCTGGGGGTTCTGGGAACGAGGGGCGAAGCGGGGCCCGGGGATGTCGTGACTGCCCCCCGGCCCGGCGAAGGCGGCCGGCAGCTGGGCCGGAACGCGACGCCGGGAAGAGGGCGAGGGCGGGTAGGGTCAGCGGGGTCTGATCAGCCAGCCCAGAGGTTCGGGCACGTTCCGGAGGACTCGACCCTTTCCGTCCCATTCTTGAGCAGGCGGGCAGTCAGGAAGAAGCCGTCCCGCGTGCCCTCCACCCGGAGCCTCTGGATCTTGCTGCCGCTGGTCCAGGGGCCGAGGTCGGCGCCGAGGTTGGCGCCGGGCGCCCAGGATGACTCGAACTGCGTAAATGCCGTGACGTGGTGGGACCGGCCGTTCTGGTCGACGACCCGGACGCCGTCGAGCGTCCAGGTCTCAATGGCCTGGCCGTCGGTTGTGGCGATGCCATTCGCATCCAGGGTTCCCTTCAGCCGCACGACGAAGTTCTCGACCCCGGACGTGACGGTGTAGGTGTTGGCGCCACAGGCGACGGACATGCCCGTGAGCGGCGTTGTCTCGCGGGACACGACCCAGTGATCGGCATGGTTGTCACCGCGGCTGTCGGCGAACACGGGCGAGGCGCCGAGCGCGAGCGCGAACACGGACACGGCGGCGAGAGTGGCAATTCGACGACGCATGGACCAGACCTCCTGGATGCTCCTGGCCCGGCCCGTCGGACCGGGATGGGTCGGCCGTGAACCAGCCGTTGCAGGAGCATCCGCGCGGACCGTCCGGAAGTCGTTACGGGGTCCGGGTCACCATTCCACGAGCTTCCAGATCTCGGGCTCCAGCTCGTCCGGACGCCCGCCGACGTCGGCGAAGAGGGTCACGGCGCGCCTGAGGTGATCGAGTGCCTCGTCGGGGCGTCCGGTGGCGTGGAGCAGGTCGGCGAGGTTGTTCTCCAGGGCGGCCTGGCGGTGGCGGTCACCCTGGCGCTCGCACAGGGTCAGCGCCTCGCGGGTGAGCGCGATCGCGCGGTCCGGATCGCCCCCATCCGCGCAGACGAGGGCCAGCGTGTTGAGGGCCGCGATCCGGATGCCGGGGTCGGCGAAGGCCGGTGCGCCGGCCGAGCGGGCGTCGCTGGCCCCCGTCACGGCGGCATCCGCCGCGTCGATCGCCGCCAGCGCCCGCTCCAGGTGGCCGCGCGCGGCCGCCAGGTCGCCGCGGCTGCGTGCCACGATCCCGAGCAGGTTCTCCGCCCGGGCCACGGCGATCGGATCCAAGGCCTCCCTCGCGAGCGCGAGGGCAGCGTCGGCGAGAGACGCGCCGCCGCCCGTATCCCCGACGCGGCACGCGATCACGCCCCGCTCGACCAGGATCCGCGAGCGGAGGCCGGGTCGGTCACCGGGTGCCATGAGCCCCAGGGCCGCCACGAGGCGCAGGTCGGCGCGCGCCCAGTCGCCGCGTCGGGCGAGGACGATCCCGATCCGGTGTTCGAGCGACGCCTCGTCGGCCGGTCCCGCCAGCGCCTCGGCGGCCTCGAGGTGGCCGATGGCCCCGTCGTAGTCGCCGAGCAGGGTGAGGACCTCCCCGAGCGCCTCGTGGAGCTCCACGACCGCCCCGCCGCCGAGGGCGAGGGCGGCCTCGAGGTGCTCGCGCGCCTCGGTGTTCGCGAACACGGACCGGGCGAGATGGCCGGCCCGCCGATGTGCCTCGGCCGCCTCCGTCGGACCGGCCCGCGTCCGTCTCGTGGCGCGCGATGAGCGCCCAGCGGTCCACCTCCGAGCCGAGCACGGTGCCCGCGCCGCGCACGGCCGTCGCGACACGTGCGTGCAGCAGACGGCGGCGGGCGAGGCTCAGCCGGTCATACGCGACGTCGCGGAGCCGGCCATGGGTGAAGTCGTAGCGGACGTCGCCGCCGGCCCCCGGGCCGATCTCCCGCACCAGGCCCTGGCGCACGGCCTCGTCCAGGCCGTCCACCGTCTCGTCGTCGGTCCGGCCGCTGGCCGCCCGGACCATCCCCAGGTCGAACGACCGCCCGATGACCGCCGCCGCCGACAGGACCTGCGCGGCCACCTCACCCACCGAGTCGAGCCTGGCCCGGAGGAGCGCCGCGACGCCGCCGGGGATGTCGTTCCCTGCCGGGCCCGGCACGGCGAGCGCCTCGACGACGTAGAGGGGGAGGCCCTCCGACCGCTCGAACAGCGCATCGATCCGCTCGGACACCGCTCCACCCTGCTCGAGCGCCAGGCCGGCCAGCGCGGCAACGTCGGACCGTCCCAGCCTGCCGAGCTCGACGCGCACGACGAGGCCGTCCCGGTCGGCTGCGGCGACGAGGCGCTCGCGGGTTTCGGCGGCGAGTTCCTCCGGCCGGGCCGTGACGAGCAGCGTGACCGGCCGGCCGCGCAGGCGACGGGCGACGTAACCGAGCAGCTCGATCGTGGAGTCGTCGGCCCAGCCGATGTCGTCCAGCCGGACCAGGCCGGGGACGGGCCCGGCCGCGAGAGCAGTGATGACCTCGGTGAGCGCGTCCAGCAGGCGGGCCCGGCCGTACGGGTCCGGCGACAGCCCCGAGGCCGCGGGAATCCCTGGGATCGCGACGAGCCGAGAGGCCTCGGCGAGGAGGTCCGGGTGCACCGTCCGCAGGCGGCCGTTTGCGCCGGGCATCGCGAGACCCATCCGGACGAGCTCGACGACCGGGGCGAACGAGATCCCGGCCTCGCCCGCGTAGGCGCGTGCCGCGAGAACCGTTCCACCGGCGGAGCGGACGTCGTCGGCAAGGGCGCTCCCCAGCCGCGTCTTGCCGATCCCCGCCTCGCCTTCCACGAGGAGGAGCCTGCCGTCGGGTCCGATGGCGTGGTAGGCCCCGACCAGCTGCGCCATCTCCGCGCCTCGCCCGACGAGGGGGCGCGAAGCGAGCGGGACCGGCACACCAGCATCCGAAGCAGCGCTGTCGATCGCCGGCAGGGCTGGCGGCGGTCCGGACAGGCGTCCCGCGCGGATGTCCTCGGCCAGCGCGGTCGTCTCGGACAGTGGTGCCACGCCCAGCTCCCGGTCCAGGATCCGGACGCAGGCCCGGTACTGGGCGAGCGCCGCCGAAGGCTCACCCGACCGGGCCAGGACCTCCATCAGCAGCCGGTGGGCCGCCTCGTGGAGCGTGTCGAGCTCCAGCCAGCGGCGGGCTGCCGAGGCCGCCGCGGGCCAGTCGCGGGCCGCCGCCTCGCCGCGAGCGAGGCGCTCCAGGACCGCCGCCAGCTCCCGCCGGTACGACGTGCTCTCCGCCAGCTGCCACTCGTCGAAGTCCTCCGAATCGCGCAGGGCGAACCCGGCCATGAACTCGCCGCGGTCGAGTGCAGCCGCCTCCCGGAGCGCACCGCGGCAGGTCGGGCAGAGACCGCCGCCCGCGTGCTCGTGCCCCCGCGCGACCGCCAGTGCCTCCCCGAAGCGCCAGGCATCCACCTCGATGTCTGACGGATCGAGACCGACCGCCGACCGATCGACGACGACGCCCCGGTCGCCGAGGCCCGCCCGCAGGACCGACAGCGTGCGCCGCAGGGCACCGCGGGCGCCCGGGTCGTCGGCTTCCGGCCAGAGCAGCGCGGCCAGGGTCTCCCGGCTGGCAGGTCGACGGGTCACGGCGAGGTAGGCGAGGAGCGCGACTGCCTTGCGCGTGTCCACGGCCAGCGGCGAACCACGGACGTCGATCGCCACCGGTCCCAGCAGCCCGATCCGGATGCGCGGCGAGGCACCGAGCGACGCGTGGGACGGCGACCGGGACGAGTCCGTCATCGAGCGTCACGGTACATCATCGCGGGCAGCAGCCGTAACGGTCCTGGTCCCTTGCGGCGTGTCGCGCGGCGGCAGGCACGCGAAGGGCCCCCGCCGGAAGACCGGCGAGGGCCTGCTGCGATGCCGCCGAGGGTCCCTAGGCGCGACCGTTCGCGGGGCGTCAGTTCAGCCCGAGCTGAAGGTTGGAGCAGGTTCCCCGATCCCACACCATCTTCATGGGCCAGTCCAGGCCCACCTGCCTGAACGAGCGGCCATCCCGCGTTCCCTCGATCCGGACGTCCTGGACGAAGCTGGCGCCGGTGTAGCCGGTCGCATCGAACTTCGTGACGGCTCGCGACGAACCGACGACGCGGTAGGTGCGATGGGTCTGGTCGCTCCGGACCTTGACGTCGTGCAGCGTCCATGTCTCGACGAACCGGCCGGGCCCGAGGGGAGTGGAGAAGTCGGCACTGATCGCGCCCTTGACCTCCAACACCTGGTCGAGCGACCCGGAGACGAGCGTGTACGTGGAGCGGTGGTGGCCGACGCTGCAGTCGAGCATGCCGCCCATGTCGCTGCCGGCGTAGACGCCGAGATCGGTCGACTGGTCGATGAGGATGACCCAGTGATCGCCCTGGCCAGCGCCGTGGCTGTCGGCGAATGCCGGGGCGGCGCCCAGCGTGAGCGCGAACAAGGACACGGCGGCGAGTGTCGCGAGACGACGTCGCATGGATCTGACTCCCTCTGCTCGTTGCTGGCCTGGTGGCCTTGGCCCGCAGCATCGGCCGGGAGCGTCCGGGAATCGTTACGGCTCCCGGAACGGGGGCAGGGGCTGGACCCGGGAACGGTGCGCTGCCGCGGATGCGACGGCGGCGTCGGACGACAGGGCTACCGGCCGGTCCCCGCCGGACCAGCCGCGGGCGCCACGAGCCCGCAGTCGGGCGTCGTGCACAGCTCCAGCCCCAGCTGGGCCAGGCCCTCGGCCAGGGGCGTGAACCCGAGGTTGCCGCCGAAGCTGCGGCTCGTGACCCCGGCCGGGATCCCCCGGACGAGGACGGCGCCGCCGGAGTCCCCGGTGTCGACCGCGATGCGCGCGGCGATCATGCACGGGAAGTAGGAGCCGTCCTCGGGGTGCAGGTACTCGCCCTTCTCGGCCACCGTCCCGCTCCGGTAGAGGTTGCGGCCGTCGATCTCGACCTGGTCGCCGATCGCGATGTCCGCGCAGGCGAGCGGTCGCGTGCCGGGCGGGATGACCCGGTAGCCGGCCGTGCCCAGGTCCACCTCGTTGAGGTGCCCCCACGGGATGCGGTCCGGCGCGACCACGAGGTAGTTGATGTCGGACGACGCGCACGTGTGCCCGGGATACGGGCACGAGGCGTCCCTGGCGGCGGGGCCGAAGACGCCGCGCACGGTGGTCCCGTCCGGGTCGTAGGCCACGGTGCCCTCGGAGGTGCAGTGACCGGTGGAGGTCAGCACGATCGTGTCTCCGCGGCGGGCATAGAACCCGCCCGCACACGCCCCCCAGAGCTGCTGGCCGGCGAGGACCGGCGGGTCGTACACCGGCGTGGTGCGCCGCGGCTGCGTGGCGGTCCTCACGATCCAGAATGAGCCGATCCCGAGCAGCAGGCCCGCGAGCACGACGAGGAGGAGACGCACGACGCGGACCCTCGCCGGCGCACCTGACTTCACGCCTTGTGTCACTGTCATCCTCGATCTGGGAATGGCGCACGAGCGGACCCCGGCGACCGGATCATCGGTGGCCGTCACGGACCGCACAACCCTGACGATCGGCCTGCCTCGCTCAGGGGCAGGCCTGCTCTTGCTGCGCCACTCTGGCGACGCGGATCACGGCGCACGCTCCGGGATGTCGTAACGTTCCGCGAACGCTGCCCGCATACGATGGCGACATGATCGGAAGCCCCGTTCCCCCGCCGCTCCAGGCCGCGGCTCGGCCGCGCCCGCGAGACGCCGACCCGGGGGAGGCGGGCCGATGACGCGGGGCACGGTCGCCCTGGCGATCGCGATCCTGGATATCGCCGGGTGCGCCGGCCTGGTCGCCTGGAGCACGCTGCTCTCCGGGTCGAACATGCTCGGGGACCCGGTGTCGACCCTGATCGTTGTCGCTGCCGTGGCCCTGTTCGCGTCGATCGGGGCGCTGCTGATCCGCCGGGTACCGGCGAACCTCGTGGGCGCGCTGCTCCTGGCGACCGCGACCGCGCAGGTCGTCGGTACCGGGCTCGGGATGTACGGGACCGCCGGCACGGCCGCCGTCCCGCCGTGGCCCGCCGCCGCCCTCATCCTGGCCCTGGGCGACGTGTGGTTCATCGCCCCATTCGTGATTGCCCTCATCGGCATCCCGCTGGTGTTCCCGGACGGCCGGCTGCCGTCGCGGCGCTTCCGGCTGGTCGTCTGGGTAACCGCCGCCGGGCTGGTCCTGCAGGCCCGTGGCGGCCTTCCCCTGTTGGCCCCGGGCCTCGCGGACCCCGACGCCGTCGTCAACGTGCTCAACGTGGTGTCGGTCCTCCTGCTCGTCCTCGGGTTCGGCGGCGGGGCGGCCGCCGTCCGGGTCCGGTTCCGGCGCGGCGATCCCGTTCAGCGTCAGCAGATCAAGTGGCTGCTCGCCGTCGCCGGGATAGCCGCCATCTTCTTTCCGCTGGCGATGGTCTTCGGGGCCACCGACTCCTGGTTGGACACGGCGTTCTGGCTGGTCGGCCTGCTTGCCTACCTCGCGTTGCCGGTCGCGATCGGGATCGCGGTCCTGCGCTACCGCCTGTACGAGATCGACCGGCTCGTCAGCCGCACGATCGGCTACCTGGTCGTGACCGCCACCCTGGCCGTCGTCTTCGTCGGCGGGATCCTGCTGTTCGAGGCGGTGCTGGCGCCCGTGACCGGCGGCAATACGCTGGGGGTCGCCGTGTCCACGCTGGTCGCGGCCGCGCTGTTCGGACCGCTGCGCCGGTGGGTGCAGCGTGTCGTGGACCGCCGGTTCAACCGTTCGCGCTACGACGCGGAGCGGGCGGTCGCGGCGTTCGTGGCCCAGCTGCGCGACGATGTCGACCTCGAGAGCGTCAGCGCCGATGTCCTGGGGGTGGTCGACCGGACCGTCGCCCCGGCGACCGTCGGCCTCTGGATCCGGCGGTCCGGGGTCGATCCGTGACGGATGGCGCGGCCCTCACCCCATTGGGGCCAGCCGTCGATATCGCTCCCACGGACCCGCTCTTCACCCACCTCCAGGCCGCCAGTGGGGTGGTCGACGTGGAGCGTCTCGAGCTCGACTCGCCTGCGCTGACGGATCTGCGGGCCGCCGGCGTCCGGGTGATCGTCCCGCTCGTGGCCCAGGGCGAGCTGGTCGGCGCCCTGTACCTGGGCCCGCGCCTCTCGGACCAGGGCTACAGCACGGACGATCGCGCGCTCCTGGCCACCCTGGCTGCCCAGGCGGCGCCGGCCATCCGGGTCGCCCAGCTGGTCCGCGAACAGGCCGTGGAGATCCAGGCCCGGGAGCGTCTCGAGCAGGAGATGCGCGTCGCGACCCTCATCCAGCAGCAGTTCCTGCCACGCGAGCTGCCGCAATTGCCCGACTGGCAGGTGGCCGCGCACTATGGCCCGGCCCGGGCGGTCGGCGGCGACTTCTACGACTTCATCGCCCTGCCGGACGGCCGCATCGGCATCGTGGTGGGTGACGTCACGGACAAGGGCGTCCCGGCGGCGCTGGTCATGGCCCGGACCCAGTCCGTCCTCCGCGGTGAGGCGCCCCGGCTGATCTCGCCGGCGAGGGTCCTGGAGCGAGCCAACGAGATCCTGCTGCCGGAGATGCCGGCCCGGATGTTCGTCACCTGCCTGTACCTGGTCCTGGAGCCGGCGACCGGACGGGTCGTGTATGCGAACGCGGGCCACAACCTGCCGTACGTCCGGACGGCGGAGGGCGTGGTCGAGCTGCGGGCGACCGGCATGCCGCTGGGCCTCCTGGCCGGGATGGACTACCCGGAGCACGAGGCGGCCCTCGCGCCGGGCGAGAGCATCCTCCTCTACAGCGACGGGATCGTGGAGGCGCACGACAGGGCCGGCGCGATGTTCGGCTTCCCCCGGCTGCGCGAGCTCGTGGCAACCGAGCGCCCGGCAGGTGCCCTCCTCGACCACCTTCTGGATGAGCTCCACGCGTTCGTGGGCCGCGGGTGGGAGCAGGAGGACGACATCACGCTCGTCGCGCTCCAGCGGACCGGCGGCCGTGGGACCGAACGGGTGCTCCTCCACGTCAGCCTCGCCGGCGAGCCAGGCAACGAGCGTCGAGCGATGGACGAGGTCTCACGCGCGGTCGAGGGGCTCGGGATCGCGCCGGCGCGGCTGGAGCGGCTGAGGACGGCCGTCAGCGAGGCGGCGATGAACGCGATCGAATACGGCAGCCAGAACGACCCCACGATCCCATTCGAGGTTCTCGCTGCCATCGAAGGTGCCGACCTCGTCGTGCGGATCACCGATCGCGGTCTCGGCGGCCCGCTCGGGGATGCCGAGGAACCCGACATCGAGAGGAAGCTCGCCGGCGAGCAGAAGCCGCGCGGATGGGGCCTCTTCCTCATCAGGCACATGGTGGACGCGGTGGACGTCACGACCCACGGCACCGGCCAGACGGTGACCCTGACCCTCCACCTGGAAGGAGACAGCGATGCCGGCCACCTCGTTCAGGGCTGAGATCAGCGGGTCACGGGAGCTCGCCACGATCGAGCTGCACGGCGACGTCGACGTCGCCGCCGAGACCGGCCTGGGTGCGGCCTACGCCGCCGCCGCTTCCCTTCACGCGGCGGCGATCCTGCTCGACTTCGCGGACACCGCGTACATCAACAGCACCGGCATCGCGCTGATCGTCCGGCTCCTGGCCGAAGCCCGCCGCGACCGCCGCGAGGTCCGGGCCGCCGGCCTCAGCCCGCACTACGTGGAGATCTTCCGGATCACCCGCCTGTCCGATTTCGTGCACATCCTCGACGATCCGGCGGGTGCGGCCGCCACGTCTGTCGAGGGGGCCGCCGCACAGGCAGAGGACGATCGATGACGGCCGGAGCGACGCAGGTCGAGGTCCGACGGCTCGCCGCCACGGTCTCCGCGATCGCGATCGGGGGGGACGTCACCTCCGCGGCCGAAGGCCAGCTCATGGACGCGTACGCCCGAGCCACCGCCGACGGTGCGAGGGTCATCGTCCTCGACTTCGGCCGCCTCGACTACATGAACAGCGGCGGCATCGGCGTGCTCGTGACGTTGCTCGTCAACGCGCAGCGCGAGGGGCGGAGGCTGATGGCCGTGGGCCTGAGCGAGCACTACTGCCAGATCCTGGCCCTCACCCGCCTAGACGAGTCGATCGCCATCCACGCGACCGAGGCCGAGGCCCTGGCGGCCGCCGGCGACTGACCGTCCGCGCCAGGCCGGCCGTTCCACGAGCCTGGGGTACGACCCCAGGAGCCGGCTGTCTGGGCTCTCCGATCCCCCAACTGCTCACCAGCAGAGCATTCGCGAACTCGCCGGCAGGCAACCCGCCCGGTCCCGAGCGCGGGATGGTCCCGGCTCTCCGCCAATTGCGTCGTGGGGACGGCAGATGAGGGCGCGGTGGGCTCGAATGCCCACCGGGACTGCATCCGGGGGGGCCTGGAGACCACGCGAAGAGGCGGGGTCCGGGTCGCGGGGGATCCGGGCTCATGCTGCGGCGAGGCCTGGTCCGGGTCGCGGGGGGATCCGGGCTCATGCTGCGGCGAGGCCTGGTCCGGGTCGCGGGGGGATCCGGGCTTATGCTGCGGCACCATGCAACCGCGTTCGACCCGTCGCGACCCGTGGCCCTGGGTGGGCCTCGCGTGCGCGCTCGGCTTCCTCGTCCTCGCCGCGCTGGTGGTCCGCCGCGGCGGCCTCGCGTTCGACGAGCCGCTGGCATCCGCCATGCAGGCCATCCCCATCCCGGCCTCGTTCTGGGAGGCCTGCACGTTCCTCGGCGGCCCGGTCCTCGTCCCGATCGGGGTCGCGTTCGTCCTCGTCGCCGCGCTCTCCCGCCGTCTCCGCCTGGCGCTGATCATCGCCGTCGTGCTCATCGCCGCCGCGCTGTTCACGGAGGGAGTGAAGGACTACGTGGCCCGGCCGCGACCCTCGGCCGACCCGCTCGTCGTGGCGCTCGGCTATAGCTTCCCGTCGGGCCACACGCTCAACAGCACGGTGACCTATGGCCTCCTGGCCCTCGTCGCCTGGCGGAGCAGGCTCACGCTCGCGGTTCGCCGGTCCGCGGCCGTGATCGGCGCGGTGGTCCCCTTCCTCGTCGGGCTTTCGAGGATCGCGCTGGGCGTCCACTGGCCGACCGACGTCCTGGCGGGCTGGCTGGCGGGCGTCGCGTTCGTGGCCCTGGCCGCCACCCTCATCCGGCTGACCGGCGCGATGGAGCGCGACCTCCCGCGACCCGGCGCGGGGGCGCGGTCGACCGGCTGACCGGCGCGATGGTGCGCGACCTCCCGCGACGCGGCGCAGGGGCGCAGTCGACCGGGGCCTGACGCCGAACCGATCCAGGCGTGGGCGCTCAATCGGCCGGCGGGCGCCGGATGACCCGGAGGCCGTGGAACGGCTCCAGCAGGCCGAGCTCGACCGCCCGCTCCACCGCTTCGCCGCGTGACGATGCCTGCAGCTTCCCGTAGATCGACATCGCCTGCGTCTTGACCGTATGGCGGGAGATGAACAGGCGCTCGCCGATCTCCTGGAACGACAGGTAGGTCGGCAGGAACGGCAGCACCCGGAGCTCGGCGCCGGTCAGGGTGGACGAGCCGGCCAGCGTGGCGGTGGTTCCGGCGAGCCGCCGCCGGATGTCGATCAGGTCGGTCGTGAGCGTCCCGAGGTCCGGCCGCAGTCGAACGATCCGCTCGGCCTCGCGGACGACGATCTGGGCGCCCGCGGGGTCCGAGATGGCCAGGTAGGCCCGAGCGAGCTCCAGCAGGGCGTCGACCGCGAACCAGGGCACGACGTGGGTGGCGAGCGGGCGAACGAGCTGGGCCCTGACGAGGTCGTCCCGCCCCCGGTCGAGATCCCCGCGGTGGATGGCCACGCGTGCGCCGACCGCGTACACCATGAGCGACGCGACGATCTCGCCGTAGTGCGCCGCCTCCAGCAGGACTCGGGCCTGCTGGGCATGCGTCTCCGCCGCCAGCCAGTTGCCCCGCGACATGGCGATGCTGCTCCGCTTGGCCATGGCCACCATCGCCGTCCCGCCGCCAGAGGCCCCGGGCGTCACAGCGTCCTCGAACGCCGCGTCCGCCGCGCCCACCTCGCCGACCAGGAGGTGCGCCGACCCGAGGAGCCACAGGGCGTTTGCTCGCCACGGGCTCCCCGGTCCCTCCTGTGACGCCGCAAGCTGGGCATTGGCGAGCACGTCCCCCGGGCCATGCCGGCCCATGATCGCCCGGAGCATCGCCCGCTGCGATTCGAAGGATGCCGAGCCGTCACCGGGCGCGCCGGCGAACGTGGAGCGTTCCGCGATGTCGGCCATGCGGTCGGTCGCGTCCGCCCGTCCGTTGAGGAGATGGATCCAGCCCGCGATGACGGCAAGCGGGGGGTGGCGCGCGAAGGTCTCGGCGTCGAAGCCCTGCAGCCACCTGTCGAGCGTGGTCCATTGGCCGCCGTAGAAGGTGGGCAGAGCCGCCGCCGTCACCAGCCGGGCGGCCGTGTCCACGTCGCCGCCCGCGGACGCATGCTTGATGGCAAGGTTGAGGTTGCCGGCGGCCTCATGCCACGATGAGGCTCGACGGTGGAGTCCGTGGGTCGCTCCCGGTTCGCGTCGCTCGAGCTCCGCATGGAGGAAGTCGCGCAGCAGGTTGTGGTACCGGTACACGGATCCGTCACCGACCTCCCGGATGAGCAGGTTGCCGCGCGCCAGCGACCGGAGTCGCTCTGCGGCCCCGAGGAGGCCGGAGACCGCCTCGGCGATCGGCGGGGCGACTGTCTCCAGGATCGCCGTCCGCGTCAGGAACGTCACGTTGTCATCGTCCAGGTCGCGCTCGAACTCGGATCGAAGGTAGTCGGAGATGTAGCGATCGCTGCCCGTGACGCGACCGTGCCTGCCCGGGTCCACGTCTCCGCGTTCCCTGGCCAGCGCGGCCAGGTAGATCCCGGCCGCCCAGCCCTCGGTCCGAGCCGTGAGCGACCGGACCTCATCGGGCTTCAGCCGGTGTCCGACCGCTGCGACCAGCTCTCCGGCCTCCCGCTCGTCGAGGGCCAGGATGGCCGGCCCGATCTCCAGCAGGTCGCGCTGTGCGCGCAGCCGTGCGAAGGGCAGGTCGGGCTCCGTGCGCCCCGAGATCGCGGCCCGGAACCCGGGAGGCAGGTGGTCGAGAAGCGCCGCCAGGACGTCGAGCGACGTCCGGTCGAGGATGCGGTGGACGTCCTCCAGGACGAGCACGCCCGGCTGCTGCCACCCGTTCAGCTCCGCCGCGAGGCGGGGCACCGCGGTCGCCAGGAGTCGATGACCGGGTGCGGCGAGCGCGGCCTGGATCGAGGGATCGATCGGCTCGATCCGGTCGAGGGCGACGGCGAGATACGTGAGCAGGACGGACGGGTCGTTGTCGTGGTCGTCGAGCGTCACCCAGGCGACGGGTCGTTGCTCACGCGCCGCCAACTCGGCCAGGAACGTGGTCTTCCCATACCCGGGCGGGGCGATCACCGAGACGACCCGCGGCGCGGGCTCGGCCGCGAGCAGGTTGTGCAGCCGGGGCCGGGCGACGGTCGCCGGATGCGGCGCCGGCGGATGAAGCTTGGCCTCGACCAGCGGGATCGCGGGAAGGAACCGGGGAGCAGTGACCGTCAACGCGCCTGGCCACCCGGCTCGGCGCGCCCCCGGTGGCGCTGGGTCTGTGACATCGGCAACTCGTGCTCGGAACCGCCTTGATCCGCGGTGACACGATCATACGGCCCGACGTCCAATCCTCCGCGCGTGCTCCGGCTTCGGCGGGACCACTGCCCGGATGGCGCTCGTAGGAACCACGGACACCGGGCGGCCCGGCCCCCCTGCGTCAGCCGCCCGGCGTCCGCCGTCAGCCGCCCGCCCCGGCGTCAGCCGCCCGGCGCTCCGGCTCAGCCGCCCGGCGCTCCGGCGTCAGCCGCCGGCGCCGGATCGGCCTCCCGGCGTCAGCCGCCCGGCGCCGGATCGGCCCCCCGGCGTCAGCCGCCCGGCCCCGGATCGGGGAGACGCCCACCAGCCCGATCCCGGGCAGGTCACGCCGTGACCCAACGGTTCCAAGCTGGGACGCTCCGTTCGCGCGGTGCAGGATTCGTCACCCGACCGGTGTGAGCCGCGCGACGGACCGGGCATCCGGCGGCCAAACCGGCGCGGTACGGAACCGTTGGGTCACCACGCGACCGGGGCGGTCGGGAGGCACCGGGGCGGTCGAGAAGCGCGGAGGCACCGGGGCGGTCGGGAGGCACCGGGGCGGTCGGGATGCACGCAGTGCGGTCGGGAGGCACCGGGGCGGTCGGGGAGGGCGGGCGGCACCGCAGCGGGCTCGCCTACCCGACGGCCGGGTCGGTCCCCTCGAGCGCGGCCTCGACGTCGTAGCCGGCGGCAAGCGCGATCTTGGGCGCGGCCGAGACGATCCGCGCAGAGCCGACCGTCCCGGCCACGGCGACCAGCACGGCGAGCAGATCCTCGAGCCGCGCCCCCGCTCGCTGGGCGGTCTCGACGACCGGCCGGTAGGACGAGGGTGGGGCATCGAGCGCGATCAGCGCACCGATCTGCAGCAACGCCTCGGTGCGGGCGTCCAGGCGCTGGGCATCGAGGGGGTGGCCTTCGGGGCCAACCACCGACGCGACGAGACCCGGGTCGCCGATCGCGAGGCGGCGGAACCCTTCTTCGGCTGATGTCATGACGGCTCGGCTTGCTGGAACGGTCGGGGGTCTCGAAGGAGATCCCTCGCCTGCCTATCCCAGCCCATCCGGCGCGGTTCCGCATCATCCCGCGTGGGCGATGCCCTCACGGAGCGGTTGGGCTGTGATTGCGGCCGGGTGCAACGCCGGGCGGGGTGACCCTGCCCGGCATGTCGACGACCGTCGGCTCGAGCCCCGGCGCGGGTTGCGCGCGCTCACCTTTGCGGGAGATGACCACATGGCTGGCGGACTGACCGACGTCCTGGTCGCGGGGTACCCGGATGTCGACACGGCGGCGAAGGAGTTCGACGACCTCGTCGCCCAGGTGAAGGCGAAGAAGGTCAGGATCGAGGGCGCGATCCTTATCAGCCACGACAAGGACGACAACGTCGTTGTCCAGCAGACCGGCGACCACCTCGGCCGCAAGGGGCTGGGCTACGGCGGCTCGGTCGGATTCCTCGTTGGCCTCGCCGCTCCACCGCTGCTGGCCGCGACCGTCGTCGGTGCCGCAGCCGGCGGGATCGCCGGGCGCTTCGCGAAGCACAAGATGGAGACAGGCCTCCACGACAAGATCGGCGAGGCGCTCAAGCCCGGCACTGCCGCCATCCTGGCGATGTTCGAGGAGGACCAGGCGCTCGCGGTCCAGCAGGTCCTGGCCGGGGCGCTCGCCCGCTCGGTGGTCCGGACGGACAAGCAGGGGACCGCGGCACTGAAGGACTCGCTCGCCGAGGCGATGGGCAAGTTCAAGCCGGACCGCACCGTGCTGCCGATTCCCGACCGCACGTTCGGTGGCGTGGTCGGCCGCACCTTGGATACGTCGGTCGCGCGACTGGAGCTTCATCCCGGGTCCGCAGCCGCCCGAGGGCGCCCCGAACGTCCTGATCGTGCTCGTCGACGACGCCGGGTTTCGGCGGCCCGGACACGTTCGGCGGCGAGCATCCGGACGCCCAACCTGACCCGGGTCCAGGAGATGGGCCTGACGTACAACCGGTTCCACGTCACCGCGGTCTGCTCGCCGACGCGCGCCGCGCTGCTCACCGGGCGCAACCACCACCGCGTGGGCATGGGCGGCGTCGCGGAGTTCCCGGGCCCGTTCCCGGGTTACACGGGCACACGGCCCCGCAGCTGCACTGGCTCTGCCGCGCATCCTCCGCGAGAACGGCTACATCACCGCGGGGTTCGGCAAGTGGCACATGACGCCAGGGCGCGAGATGGGCGCCTCGGGCCCGTTCGACCACTGGCCGCAGGGATGGGGTTTCGACCACTGGTGGGGATTCCTGACCGGCGCGGCCGGCCAGTACGACCCGATCATCACGCAGGACAGCTCGGTCCTCGGCGTGCCTGAGGGTAAGGACGGCAAGCTCTACTACTTCCCGGACGACATCACGGACAAGGCCGTCGAGTGGATCCATGCGGTCCGCGCCCACGATGCCCACAAGCCCTGGTTCGTGTACTACTCCACGGGCGCCACGCACGCCCCGCACCACGTCGCCAGGGAGTGGGCGGACAAGTACAAGGGCCAGTTCGACGACGGCTGGGACGCCTACCGCGAGCGAACGATCGAGCGCCAGAAGAAGCTCGGGGTCATCCCGCCGGAGACGGACCTCGCGCCGCGGCCGGATCCATACCCCGCGTGGGACACGCTTGGCGACGCCGAGAAGAAGCTCTACGCCCGCCAGATGGAGGTGTTCGCCGGGTTCTCCGAGAACGCCGACTGGAACGTCGGCCGCCTGCTCGACTCGATCGAGGAGATGGGCGAGCTCGACAACACGCTCATCCTCTACATCTGGGGCGACAACGGCGCCAGCATGGAGGGGACCATCACCGGGTCGTTCAACGAGACGACGTTCTTCAACGGCCTCGTGCTTCAACGCCGAGGAGCAGCTGGCGCTGATCGACAAGTACGGTGGCCTCGAGGAGCTTGGCGGCTTCCACACCGCGCCGCACTTCGCGGCGGCCTGGGCCCACGCCCAGAACACGCCGTTCCAGTGGGGCAAGCAGATGGCCAGCCACCTGGGCGGCGCGCGCGACCCGATGGTCGTGGCGTGGCCGGCGAAGATCAGGGCGGGCGGCGACCTGCGGTCGCAGTTCACCCACTGCATCGACATCGCGCCGACGATCCTCGACCTGGTCGGCATCCCGGAGCCGACCCTGGTGGACGGGATCGAGCAGGAGCCGATGGACGGCACCAGCTTCGCCTACACCCTCGACGACCCGGCGGCGGCCGATCGCCACACCGTGCAGTACTTCGAGATGTACGGGTCGCGGGCGATCTACAAGGAAGGCTGGTGGGCCTGCGCCCGGCTGGACAAGCTGCCCTGGGACTTCTCGCCGCCGACGCTCGCCAAGTTCAGGCCGGGCAGTGGCTACGACCCGGACAAGGACGCCTGGGAGCTGTACTACCTGCCCGACGACTTCTCCCAGGCCCACAACGTGGCGAAGGAGAACCCGGCAAAGCTGGCCGAGCTGCGCGAGCTGTTCTGGGAGGAGGCGGCGCGCAACCGGGTGCTCCCGCTGCTGGGTGGTATGGCGGTGTTCTTCGGCAACCTGCCACCGATGCCCGCGATTACCCGCTTCACATTCGCGGGCGACGTCCAGAATGTCTCGACCACCGTGATCCCGCGGATCTACGGGCGGTCCTACGCGATCGAGGCCGATGTCAACGTGCCGGATGGCGGGGCCGAGGGCGTCCTGTGCGCCTTCGCCGACTTCATCGGTGGCTTCGCCCTCTGGGTAGACGACAAGGGCTACCTCAACCACACCTACCAGTTCCTGGGGGTGGAGACGTACAAGCAGACGTCCAGCGAGCCGATCCCCACCGGCGACGTGATGCTCAAGATGCTGTTCGAGATCGACGAGCCGCGGCCCGGGGCAGGGGGCAACGTGACGCTGTGGGCCGGCGACCGGCAGATCGGCGACGGCCGGCTCGACCATACCTGCTCGATGCTGTTCACGACCTACGCCGGCATGGACATGGGCCGCGACAACGGTGGGGTCGTCGACCTCGCCTACGAGGACCGGGCCCCGTACAGGTTTACCGGGACCCTCAAGAACGTCGTCTTCGACCTCAAGCCGATGCGCCAGGCCGACGAGCTGGCGCTCCACGAGGCCGCGGCACAGGCCGGCGTCGGCCACGGGGCCGGCGGGTAGCGGCCCCTGATTGCCGCATTTCGTAGCGTTGAACCCACGGCGACAGGAGGCCACCCATGACGCTCGGACCGCTCGAATACATCGTCATCGCCTTCGACGGGAACAACTTCGACGGCAGCATCGCCCGCGAGGTCGAGAAGGTCGTCGGCAAGGAGATCATCCGGCTGGTTGACGTCGTGTTCTTCGAGAGGGACGCAGAGGGCGCGGCCGTCGTCACGGAGCTGGGCGACAACGACGACCCGCGCTTCGCGCAGTTCGCCCCGCTCCTTGCCGACACGATGAGGCTGTTCACCCCGGAGGACCTCGTCGAGATCACGGACTCGCTGCCGCTGAACGCCTCCGGCCTGGTCCTGCTGTTCGAGCACCGCTGGGCCGAGGACCTCAAGGACGCGCTCACCGCCGCGGGCGGCTACCTCGTCAACCGGGTGGTCATCCCGCCCGAGGTCCTCGCGGAGGTGATCGCCCAGCTCGACGCGGACGCGGACGCGGCCTCGGACGCAGCGTTGGCCTGACCAGGACATCCCGCAGAGGAGGAGACGCCAGGACCCACCCGAGGCGCGGGAGCGCCACCGCAGGCCCACGCAGACCCGGGCTTCGGCCCCCCATCGCGGGCTTCAGCCCGCCATCAAGAAACGTGAGGGAGTAACCCGCAATGAAGAACCCGCCCATCCTCATCTCGGTCATCGGCTTCTTCGCCGCGCTCGCCGGCTTCGCCTGGCTGTTCTTCGGGCTCCGCCTGCTCGGCTTCGACTGGTTCGGGGCGTTCGGCGACGTCCCGGCGTTCGAGCACGTCGGGATCTGGGGCTGGCTCGCGATCGGCGGCGGCATCCTGTGGCTCGCAGCCGCGGTCGGCCTGTGGTCGATGCGGCCGTGGGCCTGGCTGCTGGCCATGGTGGTCGCCGGCCTGGCCGTGTTCGAGGGTTTCCTCTGGATGATCCAGTTCCCGGGAAGCGGCATCGGGCTCAGCATGATCATCATGCCCGGCCTCATCATCTGGTACCTCAACAGCCGCGACATCAAGGCCCAGTTCGGCCTCGCCGAGGCGCCGGCAGCCTGACGCCACCCCTCCGCGCCCGGCCGTGCACGCGTGCGGCCGGGCGTTTCCATGTCCCTCGCCCAAGCGCGGCGCGCAGGTCACGTCCGCTTGACGCTGCTCCCGCCATCAGCCGTCGCCCCGGCGTCTCGCGGCGGTGCCCGCCGATCGCCTCCGTTGGTGCCAGGGCAGGGAGGTCGCGATGAGCGAACGGGCCGCTGACGCGATGAGCGAACGGGCCGCTGACACAACCACGGACCCGGTTTCCGTGACCGGGACCGGGGACGAGCGCGAGCTTGGCGAGCCGGTCAGCGCCGACCGACCGGTCCACCCGTACGTCCATGTCGTGGTGGTCGCGGTGATCGGCGCCGTCGCCGTGCTGGCCTGGCTGTTCGTGTACCAGGAGGCGACCAGGCTCCTCTGGGAGAACGCCTTCGTCACGGCGAACCCGTGGATGTTCCCGGTGATCTGCCTGCCGTTCTCGCTGGCCGCGGGCCTGCTGGTGAAGCACCGGAACGCCCCGACGATGCTCGGGGAGTCGTTGCTGGACAGCCTTTCCGGCGACGTGTCCGCGATCAACTGGCGGACGCTCCCCGTGAACGTCGTGATGGCCTGGGTGTCGCTGCTGTCGGGGGCAGTCGTGGGACCCGAGGGCGGGATCGGCGGGATCGCCTCGAAGATCGCCGCGCTCTACGGCGAGAAGGTCGCGATCCCGGTCGAGCACCGCTCGAGGCTGGTGTTCTCCACGCTGTCCTCGGCCTACAACGGGCTGGTCGCCAACCCGCTGTTCACCGGCGTTCTCGGGGCAGAGCTGATTGCCGACCCGGTGGCGAAGGCCCGGACCATGCCGGCGAGCCTCATCGGCGGGGCGATCGGGTATCTCATCTTCTTCGCCGCGGGCAGCAGCGGGCTCCAGAACTATCTCCACCTCTCGCCCGACCAGCCGTTCGAGCCGTTCGACGTCCTGCTCGTCGTCGTGTTCGGGCTGATCGGGCTGGTCCTCGCCCTGGTCTCGGGCGCGCTGTTCCGGGTTGCGAGCGCGGTGTTCGGGCGCTTCGAGGGCCGCGAGGTGGAGCGGGCGCTGGCCGCCGGGCTGGTCTTCAGCGCCGTGGGCGTGTTCGCGCCGATCCTGCTGTTCTCGGGCGAGACGCAGATCCAGGCCGTGGTCGCAGACCCGGCGGGCTACGGGCCTGCGGTCCTCGTCGCAATGGCGCTCGTGAAGCTCGCGCTGCTCGCCGTCGCCTTCAAGAGCGGGTTCCTCGGCGGCCCCACCTTCCCGGCAATCTTCGCCTCGGTGTGTGTCGCCCTTGCCCTGAGCCTGCTGCTGCCCGGGGTCCGCGTGGACATCATCATCGGCGGCACCATGGCCGGCTTCCTGTTCGTGCTGTTCAAGGCTCCGCTGATGGTCATCCTGCTGACGGCCGTCATGCTCCAGGCCGGCCCGGAGCTGATCGCGCTCATCGTGCTCGCGGTCGCCTCGGTCATGATCGCCCTGCCGTACCTCCTGGCCGTCGTCGCGGGACGACGGGCCGCGCGCTCCGCCGCGAGGGGCTCAGGGTCCTGACGGCGGGGAGGCGGGTGAACCGCCCGGGCCGTCGGTGGATGGACCGGGCGAACCGTCGCCCGCGGGTCTGTCGGCCGGGTGGTGGTCCGGCTTCGGGATGCCCGCCGCCAGCCGGTAGGCCTTGACCGCGCTGTTGATGGTCGGGTAGAAGGCGTCGCGGTGGGTCAACCAGTCCATGCCGTAGTTGCGGATCTCCTGGCGCACCGCGTCCTTCATCTCGGCGAACACGAGGTTGATGCCCTTGGCCTCGAGCTCCTGGTCAAGCGCCTCGAGCATGTCCGCGGCGGTGGTGTCCACGGTGGTGATGGGCTCGGCGGCGACGATGATCCAGCTGGGCGGCGGATCCGCGTGCCTCAGGTGCCGGATCTCGTCCCGGAAGATGTTGGCGTTGGCGAAGATGAGCGGTCCGTCGAAGCGGTAGATCACGAGGCCGGGGACCTGATCCCCATCCGGGTACATCCGGATGTCGTGATAGCCGGCCACGTCGGGGACGTCCACGAGCGTTGTCCGGTACGGGTCCCACGCCTGGCGGAAGACCCACAGGATCGACAGGATGACCGCCACGGCGATGCCCGGCAGCACGCCGAGGAACGCAACGCCCAGGAACGCGGCGACTGACAGGCCGAACTCGGTCTTGCGCTGGCGCCAGAGACGACGGGTGGCCGGGATGTCGGCGAGCGACATCGACGCAACGATGACCACGGCGGCGAGGGTCGGGTTGGGGAGCCACTGCATGAGGCCGGGCACGAACACGAGCATCACCAGGATGACGGCCGCGCCCACGAGGCCGGTCAGCTGGGTCTTCGCTCCCGCGCGCTCCGCCACCGCCGTCCGCGACCCGCTCGTGCTGACCGGGAAGCCCGTGAACAGCCCGGCCGCGATGTTGGCAGTGCCGATGCCGACCATCTCCTGGTTCGCATGGACCTCCTGCCCCGTGCGCCCCGCGAACGCCGACGACGTGGAGATCGTGTCGGCCAGCGAGACCACTGCGATGCCGAGCGCCCCCGCCAGCAGGAGCGGGAGGTCTTCCGGCGTCACCCTGGGGATGGTGAACGGAGGCAGGCCGCTGGGGAGCACCCCGACCAGGCTGACCCCGTGGGCGGCGAGATCCAGGCCGGCCGCGAGCACCATCGCTGCGATCACCGCCACCAGCACCGCTGGTACCGCCGGGAGGAAGCGGCCGAGGACCAGCATCACCGCGATGCTGAAGAGCCCGATGCCGACCGCCGCGGGCACGGCCTCCCCGGCGGCCAGGCCGTTGACGAAGGCCTGCGCCTCGGCGACGAGTCCGCTCGCGTCGGTCGAGAAGCCGAACAGCTTCGGCAGCTGGCCGACGAAGATCGTCAGGGCGAGGCCGTTCATGTAGCCGATCTGGGTCGGCTTGGACAGCAGGTCCGCGATGAAGCCGAGGCCGACGCGGGCGCCGACGAGCATGAACGCGCCCACCATCAGCGCGAGCACCGACGCGTAGGCGACCGCAGTGGACGGGTCGCCGTTGGCGGCGGCGAGCGGGAGAACCGTCGCGGCGATCATCGAGCCCAGCGCCGAATCCGGGCCCAGGACGAGGATCCGTGACGGCCCGAAGATGGCGTAGGCGATCAGGCACAGGACGGACGTGTAGAGGCCGGTGATCGCCGGCAGCCCGGCCAGCTCCGCGTAGGCCATGCCCTGGGGGACGAGGAGGCTCGCGAGGACGAGCCCCGCGACGATGTCCTTCGACAACCAGGCGGGCTGGTACGTCCGGATGGCCTGCAGACCCGGGATCGTCATCGCACGAGGATAGCCACGGCGGCGTAGAGCGGTATCGCCCAAATCGCGCGACCCCGCGAGCGGATCAGACTCGGACCCGGATCGGGCGCCGCCTTCCCGCCGACGACCCGGCCCATACCGAAGCTCCGTCGGCGCACCGGAGCCCGCCCGCGCCCCGCCACGCGTGCCCCGCCGACGACCCGGCCCTCCGCTCCGTCCGTGCCCCGCCGACGACCCGGCCCTCCGCTCCGTCCGTGCCCCGCCGACGACCCGGCCCTCCGCTCCGTCCCGTGCCCCGCCGACGACCCGGCCCTCCGCTCCGTCCGTGCCCCGCCGACGACCCGGCCCTCCGCTCCGTCCGTGCCCCGCCCTTCGCAACCCCCATATGCCGTCGTGGTGAGAATTCGGGCCCGCCGCGCCGTCAGTTGCCGTCACCACGCTGCAGATGGTGGAGAGCCCGGACCATCCCACGCTCCGGACCGCCCACGCCTCCCGCCGGCGAGCTGGCGAATGCTCCCGTGATGAGCAGCTGGGGGTTCCTCCGGCACCACGTGGCGGGGACTGGAGTGCGCCCCAGCACGCCCGCGACGCCGTGCGCCGCGGTGATACGACCGACGGGGAATGGGTCGCGCCCAATCGAGTGCCGGTGCGCTTGTCTCGGAGCGTCGATCCGCTCCGGGCCACGGTGGTCAGGGTTCAGGCGGTCAGCACATCGTCGCGTCCCGCCTCGGGCTCGCGTCCCGCCTCGGGCTCGCGTCCCGCCTCGGGCTCGCGTCCCGCCTCGGGCTCGCGTCCCGCCTCGGGCTCGCGTCCCGCCTCGGGCTCGCGTCCCGCCTCGGGCTCGCGTCCCGCCTCGGGCTCGCGTCCCGCCTCGGGCTCGCGTCCCGCCTCGGGCTCGCGTCCCGCCTCGGGCTCGCGTCCCGCCTCGGGCTCGCGTCCCGCCTCGGGCTCGCGTCCCGCCTCGGGCTCGCGTCCCGCCTCGGGCTCGCGTCCCGCCTCGGGCTCGCGTCCCGCCTCGGGCTCGCGTCCCGCCTCCGCTTCCTCCTCCGCGGCCTCCGCTTCCGGCCCGTCCGCGTCCGGCCCGGGCTCCGCCAGCTCCGCCTCGGGCGGGCACCGCCGCTGGAAGTCGGCCACCGCCGAGCTGGTCGACAGGTAGACGCGATCCTCGCCGAGCTCGGCCATCAGCCCGGTCCTGCGCAGGCGGTCACGGACGGGACCCTTGACCTGGGCCAGCAGGACCTCGATCGAGCGCGCGTGGAGATCCCGGAGCAGGCCGGACAGCATGTCGGCGGTTGTCACGTCCAGGTCGGAGGTGGCTGCCAGGTCGAGCAGCACGCCACGCGGCTCCGGCCGTTGGGCCGCCACGAGCTCCAGGATCTGCGCCTTTGCCACGTTCGCGTTGAAGAAGTAGAGAGGCGCGTCGAGCCGGACGATGACGAGCCGCGGGACCGGTTCCGCGTCCGGATGGCGCGCCAGGTCGCCGAAGGTCGCATGGTGGCCCGGCATCCTGCCCAGAGTGGCGACGTACGGCCGGCTTGCCTTGTACAGGACGAACGCGACGGACAGCATCACCGCCAGCATCATGCCGGTGAGCACGGTCGTCAGGAGCACGCCGACCATCGCCGTGACGGCGATCGTGAAGTCGGTCCGGCGCCATGCCCAGTAGCGGCGCATCTCGCCGACGTCCATCAGGCTCAGGACCGAAACGATCACGATGGCACCCAGCACGGCGTTGGGCAGCTTCTGGAAGATGGGCGCGAGCAGGATCGCCGTGGCCAGGATCAGGCCCGACGTGACCAGCGACGAGAGCTGCGACTTCGCGCCCGCCGACTCCGCGGTAGCCGTCTGGGACAGGCTCGCGTCGGCGGTGAACCCGCCGAACACGCCGGACGCGAGGTTGGCGGCACCGAGCGCCACCATCTCCTGGTCGGGGTCGATCTCGTAGCCGTTGCGCGCCGCGTAGGCACGGCCGGCACCGACCGACTCGCCCACGGCCAGGAACACGATCCCGGCCGCCCCAAGCGCGAGGTAGGGGATCGTCGTCAGGGGCACCAGCGGGATCGACGGGAGCGGCACCCCGGTGGCGACCTCGCCCACCACGCTGACCCCGTGGTCCTCCAGCCCGAGGACGTACACGGCCGCGATCCCGAGCACGAGCGCGATGAGCGGCCCCGGGATCTTAGGCGAGACGTGGCGCACGGCGAGGATCAGGACGAGGGCGGACAGGCCGATGGCCAGCGTGTACGGGTTGGTGTCCGGGATGTAGCCGACGAGCTGCACGACTTGCTCGGGCAGCGAGCCACTGAGGCCCGGGACGCCCAGGATCTTGGGCAGCTGCCCGATGATGATCGTGATCGCCAGCCCGAAGATGAAGCCCGTCACGACGGACTTGGTGAGGAAGTCGGAGATGAATCCGAGCCGCGAGATGCCGGCCGCGACGAGGATGCCTCCCACGATCAGGGCCAGGGCGGCGGTCATCGCCAGGTAGGTCGAGGCGTCGCCTCCGGCGAGGCCGGCCACGACGGACGCCGACATGACCGCCATCGTCGAGCTGGCGGTCACCTTGGCGTGGCGGCTCGTCCCGAACACGGCGTACGCAGCCAGGGCAGTGAACGCGGTCACCAGGCCCAGCTCCGGCGGCACCCCCGCGAGCGCGGCATAGGCCAGGGCGACCGGGACCATCACCCCCCACGAGGTGATCGCGGCCAGCACGTCCGGGCGCAACCACTCCCGCGGGTAGGCGGGCAGCCACCGGGTGATGGGAACGTAGCGGGCGACCTGCGCCAGGAGGACCGCGGACCGGTTCACCGGGCGCGGCGCTTCGTCAGCCGGGCGCGACGGCTCGGCCACCGACTGAGCTCGCTAGCCGGCGGTCAGTCGCCGCTGAACGAGACGGTCCTGATGAGCAGGCGGATGACGATGGCGGCGATGGTCGCGAGCACCGCCGAGACCCAGATGCTGGTGATCGAGTCCACACCGGCGAACGTCTGGAGCGCCCATCCGACGATGAACGCGGCGACGACGCCGATGAACAGGCTCGGCATCCAGCCGCGGAGGGTTCGACCCCCGGCGACGACGCCGGAGAACAGGCCTGCGATCAAGCCGACAACGATCCAGCCGACGAACGTGAGGTCCATCGACGGAGTATGGCACGCGGCCGTGCGCCGCCGCTGGGCACCTGCGCCGCAGGCAATGCGTGGCGAATGCCGCGAATCGCGCGATGCCGGGGGGCGGGTCGAGGGTCAGAGTCGGGGCAGGGTGTCACGCGGAGCCGGGGTCCACGGAGCGCACGGCAGGAACCGGCGCCGTGACGGCAACGATCCGGAAGCACGAGGAGCATCGACCAATGGCCGAAGTCCAGAGAGTCTCCACCACCGTTCCGCTGAACTGGAACGAGGTCTGGTTCACCAACTGCCCGATGGTGTCCGCGAACAACGTGGACCAGGAGCTGGGCTGGTGCCGCGAGGAGTACAAGAAGATCGGCGTCGAGTACGCCTACTTCCGCCACGCACCCGAGAACAACTGGTACCCGCACTACATCCACAACCTCGACAACCTGATCCGCTTCGGCGGCCTTTACCCGCCGATCCACGTCAACGCCGACCTTCGCCGCACGGTGCTGCTGGGGGCGACGTGGGTGCACGAGGGCGGCTGCATGGCGGTGCGCGCCAGCGACAGGATCTTCCGGATGGAGGATCTCCGCGGCAAGAAGATCGGCATCAGCAAGAGCCTGAACACCATCAAGAACGACTGGTGGCGGATCCAGGAGCACATGGGCATCGAGAACATGCTCATGCTCCACGGCATGACCATGGACGACATCGAGCTCGTCGAGTTCCCGTACCCGGACGACTGGTACGACAAGCCCGAGATGCTCCAGGTCACGATGAACAACCCGTCCGAGCTGTGGATGCGCCGCGACCACAAGCACGACTACGCCTTCCGCCCGCTCGAGAAGGCGCTCCTGGCCGGCACCGTCGATGCCATCTACACCCAGAGCAAGGTGTTCCAGCACATCCAGGAGGCCACCGGCCAACTCGCGATGATCGAGGACCTGTCGCGACGCGCCGACTGGAGGATCCAGGTGGCCAACACGCCGGCCGTCATCACCTGTACCGACGTGATGGCCGACGAGCACCCCGAGCTCGTCATCGCCTACATGAAGGCCATGATCAAGGTCGGGCGCTGGGCGAACGAGAACAAGCACGCCGCGGGGGCGATCCTCAACCGGCAGACGTTCTACCTCGACGCCGAGGACACGTACCAGGGGATCCTGGACGTCGACATGGTGCCCAGCTTGAGCGCGCGGAACCTGCAGACCATCAAGATCGGCAAGGACTTCATGTTCAGCCACGGGTACATCAAGCACGACTTCGACGTGGACACGTGGGCACGCCCGGAGTTCCTCGAGAAGGCCGCCGAGGAGGTCCTCAAGGAGGAGTGGGCGCGCCGGAGCTGGAGCAAGCTTCCCGAAGGGGGCGGGCTCGAAGTGGAAGGCACGCGGCTCGGGTAGCCGGCACGTTCCGGGCGGCCGGTTCAGCTCGGGCCCGGCCGCCCGATCACGGAGTATCAACCACGCTAGCTGTCCGGAAGGCCGCGGGCAAACGGACGGGAGAGACACCATGCCGATGACAGCCGCCCAGATGGTCGCCGAGGCCAGGGCGCAGATCGAGAACGTGTCGCCGAAGGATGCCTTCGACGAGAGCACCGCGGGGAAGGCCGTGCTCCTCGACGTGCGCGAGCCCGTGGAGTGGGAGCACCACATCGCCGGGGCCGTCCAGGTGCCCCGCGGGCTGCTCGAGTTCGCCGCGGATCCCGCGAGCCCGCGCCACAAGCCGGAGCTGGATCCGGCCCGCCGGGTGATCGTGTACTGCCGGTCGGGCGTGAGGGCGGTGCTGGCCGCCTCCACGTTGAAGACCCTGGGCTACGCGGACGTCGTCAACCTCGATGGCGGGATCACCGCCTGGAAGGAGGTGGGCCTGCCCATCGCCGAGCACCACGAGGGCTTGTAGGCGGTGGCGGTCCGTCACTGCCGTTCGGATCGCTAGCGGGTCGAGTCATGCAGTCCGCCGAGGAGATATTCCGCCGGCTCACGATCGGGGATCTGATGTCGATCGCGGCGTTGTCGGACGCCGGCCAGCGTGATTTCGACTGCCATGGTCCCCGCCTCCGCCGGCTCGACGAGCGCACCGAGACGCTCCTCCGGATCGGGGCCCTCATCGCGCTCGACGCCTCGCAGTCCTCGTACCTGGTCGCGGTTGGCGCGGCTCAGCGGGCCGGGGTGGACTTCGAGGACGTCCTGGCCGTCGTCGTGGCCGTCGCCGGCGAAGTGGGATCGGCGCGCGTCATCTCGGCGGCCCCGAGGATCGCGCTGGCCGCGGGCTACGACGTGGAGACCGCCCTGGAGCAGAACGACGCATCCGATCACGGCGTCACCGGGCCGCCGGGACCCCCCTGAGGCGCCCGCGACCACCCGGGAACGTCGTCCGGCCAGCCACCCGCGTGTATGGTGAATGCCCGACACCAGTCGGCCATGCCCGCAGCGAGGACCAGGACCGTCGCCACCCGTCACGCGCCGCGCCGGGCGCCGGGCATGCAATCGGACGCCGAGGTGCATCCGCGCTTCCAGCCTTCCTTCCCGCTTGTCGAGGCGAAGCTCCACCCGCCCGCGCCGCGTCCGGGGACGATCCCGCGTGACCGGCTCATCCGTTTGCTGACCGCCGAGCCGCGGCCGCCGTTCGTCTCGGTCATCGCTCCGCCCGGGTACGGCAAGACGCGGCTTCTCGCCGAATGGGTCGCGCGCGAGGACCGGCCCGTCGCGTGGCTGACGCTCGACGACTTCGACAACGTCCCGAGCATCTTTCTGTCGTACCTCGCGGCAGCGATCGACCGGATCGAGCCGGTCAACGGATCGACCGGGTCGGCAATCCTGACGCCAGGGTCCCGGATCCTCGCGGCCGCCGTGCCCCGTCTCGCGTTCGAGCTGCACCGGATCGGCCGGCCCGCCCTGCTGGTGCTGGATGACGTCCATCGTCTCGTGGACCGGACCTGTCTCGACGCGCTGAGCGCGCTTCTGGACCATCTCCCTCCCGGGTTCCAGGTGGCGATGGCGGCGCGGACGATGCCGAGGCTGCCATACGGGAGGCTCCGGGCAGGGGGGGACCTGCTCGAGATCGGCCGGGACGACCTCGCCCTCGACCTCCTCGAGTCGCAGGCGCTCGTGTCCGCAGCCGGTCATCGATTGAGCCCGGACCAGGTTCGAGCGCTGGTGGAGCACACCGAGGGATGGGCCGCCGGCATCTACCTCGCCACGCTCGCTGGCCTGAGGTTGGGACCGTCCGCGGGCGCGGCTGACGATGCCTCGCGCCGCGACGGCTACATCGCCGACTACCTGCGGTCCGTATTGCTGCCTGACCTGACCGCCGACGACGTCACGTTCCTCACGCGAAGCTCGATCCTCGAGGTGGTCGAGCCGCAGGTCGCGGAGGCGGTGGTCGGGCTGCCCTGCGCCGCAGCACGGCTGCGGTCGCTCGCGCGAGCCAACCAGCTGCTCGGCGAGGTCGGAGGAGCCGGGGGAGGCTACCGCTACCACAACCTGTTGCGGGAGTTCCTGCAGGCGGAGCTCGACCGGCGGGAGCCGGAGCTGGTGCCGGAGCTGCACCGCCGGGCCTCGTCGTGGTACGCCGCCGGCGGCCGCACCGAGCACGCGATCGAGCACGCGCTGCAGGGTGGCGACCTGGACACGGCGGCAGGTCTCGTGACCGCCGGCTTCCTGCGGGCACTCTACGGGGGACACGCCGACAAGCTGGACAGGTGGCTCCGGGTCTTCGACGACGCCGCCTTCATGCGGCATCCACCGCTGGCGATCCTCGGCGCCTGGATGTACCTCCTCAGCGGCAAGCCCGACGTCACCGAGCACCTGGCGAATATCGCCGAGCGGTCGACGTTCAGCGGTGATCCGGGTGACGGCGCCGCGTCCTTCGAGTCGTCGAGGGCGCTTCTTCGGGCCGTCATGGCTCGGCATGGGCCGGAGGACATGCTCGCCAACGCCTCGTTCGCGGTGTCCGCAGAAGGGCCGGGCAGCCCGTGGCGGACGAACGCCCTCCTGATGCTCGGGTCGGCACGCTCGCTGCTCGGCGACGACGCAGCGGCAGATGCGGCGTTCGCGGACGCCATCGAGGCCGGCGCGATGGCCGGTGCGATGGTCGCCTGGGCGAACCGTGCAAGCCTCGCGATCGCCAGGGGCGACTGGAGCGCGGCAGGACGGTTCGCTCACGAGAGCCATGGCGTTCTCGCGCGCGCCCATCTCGGCAACATCTCGGCCGCGCTCATGACCCACGCAGTGGCGGCCCGCGTCGCGATCCACCGTGGCGCCCCGGCACGTGCGCACGAGGAGCTCGTCCGCGCCCAGCTGGTTTGCCCTCTCGTCAGCCACGCGCAGCCGTCGTTCGCGGTCGGCGCCCTGCTGGAGCTGGCGCGCGCCTACCTGGCGATCGCCGATCCGTCGGGCGCCCGGAACGTGGTTTCCCAGGCGGAGGCGATCGCTCGCCGCCGCCCGGCCCTCGGCACCCTCAACGCGAGCCTTGCGGAGATGCGCGAGCGCCTCAGGGATGCCACCAGCGTCCTGGCCGGGTCGTCGGCGTTGTCCACCGCGGAGCTCCGGCTGCTCCCGATCCTGTCGACGCCGCTGACGTTCAACGAGATCGGCGAGCGCATGTTTCTCTCGCGCCACACGGTCAAGACGCAGGCCATCTCGATCTACGGCAAGCTCGGGGCATCGAGCCGCAGCGAGGCGGTCCAGCGGGCGATTGAGCTGGGCCTGCTCGAGCCGTTCCCCGGCTTGGCGCCGGCGCGGCGGCCCGCGTCGAGCTGACCCCAAGCTCGCGCCCGGTCCCGAGCGTCAGCCCAGCGACGATCGGATCGACCCCGTTCCACAGGCCCAGGGCGAGGCACAGCTCGTGGCGGATGTCCGAGACCCGGCCATCCCGTCCCCGTTCCAGCGATACGCGCGGGAGCGCGCATGATCGTGTGGGGACGAGGGCCCACGCGTTGCCGTCCGGACTGCAGTCCTCGCGGACCGTGCTCCAGGCGCGCTCGGCGAGGTCGGGGCCCTACTGTCGGGCCCGCCGGGTCGGGCCCCCGGCGGCGGTATTCGCGGTCGGGTTCATGGTGCTTCCCGTTGGTCGGGCTCGCGTGTCGCGGGCCGGACCGAGAACAGGTGGGATCCCCAGGGATCGAGCTGGACGTAGAGGCCGTCGAGGAGCTCGTCACCCGAGCGGCCGAAGGCTGTGTCGTGGACCGGATCGACGAGGCCGACGTCCGCGCCCCGCAGCGCGCCCCAGGACGGCGGGACGGCCACCCGTGCCGCCGCGGTCTCGGTGCCGAGGTTCACGACGATCAGCCACCGGCGGACGTCCGCGGGCTCTGCGATCTCCGGAGCCGCGGCCCCCGCCTCTGTGTGTTCCGGCTCTGCGATCTCCGGCGCCGTGTCATCGGGCCCCGATCGCTCCCAGCACCAGGCCACGATCTGGCTCCATCGGTCGTTGCCCGGCCAGCCCCATCGATCGCACAGCTGCCACCGCCCGTCGTGCACGGCCGGATCCCGGACCACGCCGAGCAACGCCCGGTACCAGCGCTCGAGGTCCGGGTCCGCGACCTCGTCGGGCGCCCGGCCCAGGAACACGGGCACAAAGACGCGCCGGCCCTCCAGCTGCCCGTCATGCACCAGGCGGGCGCCCGGCTGGGTGAGCGCCACCACGGCCGCGGCCCGCTCCCGCCCGCCGGGGAACGCGGTGGTTGCCCGCGGCTCGTCGTGGTTCTCGATGAAGCGCACGAGGTGCTGCTGGTAAGCGAGGTCCGCGCAGAGGTGGAGCCGGATGGATTCGGCATCGCCGCTCTCGAGCCGGTCGTAGAGCCGCTTGTCATAGCAGTAGTCGAAGCCCAGCTGCTGGAGGCGCCACTCGAGGTCCCAGTAGGCCTCGGCGATGAGGATGGCGTCCGGGTGCGATGCCCGGACCGCACCGACAACGTCGCTCCAGTACTCGGTCGCCGGCACCCGGCCCACGCGGTCGCACCAGGTGCGGGCGAACACGTCGTTGAGCAGCAGCATCGCCATGTCGCAGCGGACCCCGTCGCACTGGTCGAGGATCCCGGACAGCGTCTCGATCGCCGCCCGGCGGAGGTCCGGCGAGAACGCGTCGAGCTGCACCACGTCGGACCAGGCGGGGAAGTACGGGTCCCGCCCGCAGGCCAGCACCCGGTCGCCCGCGCGCACGAACGAGCTCGGGTCGCGGGCCAGGTCGTCTTCGGACCCGGCCACGAAGACGTCGGGACGCTCCGTGATCCACGGGTGGTCGGGCGCCACATGGTTCGGGACGAAATCCAGGATCAGCCCGATCCCCCGGTCCGCCAGCGCACGGCGTGCGGCGGCGAGCCCCGCGGGCCCGCCCAGGTGGTCGTCCACGACGTACTCGCGCACGCAGTACGGCGAGCCGGCGACGTCGCCTGTCTCGAAGTCGGGAAGGACCCGCCGGAACTCGGCGAGGTGGCGCGGATCGGCCATCGCGATCGCGGTCCCGGCCGGGCTGCGGCGCCAGACGCCCATCAGCCAGACCGCGTCCACGCCCAGCCCGGCCAGCGCGTCCCAGGTGGCCGCCGGAACCGTGGCGAGCGAAACTGGCTGGCCGGCCACGCGCCGGAGTCTCTCGAGCCACGGCCAGGTGTCGATCTCGTAGATGAGGGGATTGGCGGCCATGCCGGGTGCGTTCGCGCGCATCGTCTCGTTCGCGTGGAGCCGGCCCGCGACGGGCCGATGATCGCTCCGCCAATGAGCATAGGTCGCGTATGGCTGCGCCGATATCCTTCGAAGGGGACGACAACGCCTCGTTGACGAGGGGTTAACGTCCGGGAGGTCAACTGGTGCCGGCGACGACGTCTGCCGGACCGCTGACGTCAGTTGGGAGGTCCTCACTCAACGACATGACACTCACGGATCGGCCCTCGCGGTCTGCGCAGCCCGCCGACGTCCTCGTGATCTTCGGCATCACCGGCGACCTGGCGCGAGTCATGACCTTCCGGTCCCTGTACCGCCTCGAGCGGCGCGGGCTGCTCGGATGCCCGATCATCGGCGTCGGGCACAAGGACTGGAGTCGCGAACAGCTCATCGAGCGGGCGCGGACATCGATCGTCGGGACGAGCGAGACCCTTGATCCGGTCGTGTTCGAACGGCTGGCGGCGCGGCTCGCCTACGTCCAGGGCGACTTCGCCGATCCCGCCACCTACCTGCGCCTGGCCGTCGCAATCGGCGGTGCCGCCCGCCCGGTCCACTACCTGGAGACCCCGCCCTCGCTGTTCGCAACGGTCGTCAAGGGCCTCGCCGGCGCCGGCCTGACGGCCAGTGACGCCAGGGTCATCGTCGAGAAGCCGTTCGGTCACGACCTCGCGTCCGCACGCGCCCTCGCCGCCGAGCTCCACCAGTACCTCGACGAGTCGCAGATCTACCGGATCGACCACTACCTCGGCAAGATGGGTCTCGAGGAGATCCTGTACCTGCGCTTCTCGAACACGATGCTCGAGCCGGTCTGGAACCGGAACTTCGTCGAGTGCGTGCAGATCACGATGGCCGAGGACTTCGGCGTCGAGACGCGGGGCCGGTTCTACGACCCGGTGGGCGCACTCCGGGACGTGGTGGTCAACCACCTGATGCAGGTCATCGCCACCGCCGCGATGGAGGCGCCGGCCGGCGGGGACCCGGAGACGATCCGGACCGCGGTCACCACCGTGTTCAAATCGATCAAGACGGCCGATCCGGCCAGCTACGTCCGCGGCCAGTACGACGGGTACCGCGCCATCGAGGGCGTGGACCCAGCGTCCACCACGGAGACCTACGCGGCGATGACCCTCGAGATCGAGAACTGGCGCTGGTCGGGCGTCCCGTTCTTCATCCGCGCGGGCAAGCGACTGCCGGTGACGGAAACGGAGCTCCGGCTCGTGTTCAAGAAGTCGCCGCGGCTCGGCTTCGGCCTGCGCCGGGCAGACAACGAGCCCGACCAGCTGGTCATCCGGCTCGACCCCGTGACGGGCGTCCAGCTCCGCCTCAACGCACAGCGTGCGGACTCCGCGATGCCGGACTCGGTCGCCCTGGACATGACGTTCGCGGAGCAGGGCGGGGAGGGGGCCACGCCGTACGAGGTCCTCCTGCAGGCGGCGATGGACGGACGGAGCGCCCGATTCGCCCGCCAGGACGGGATCGAGGAGGCGTGGCGCGTTTTCGGACCCTTCATCGAGACACCGCCGCTGGTGCTGCCGTACGCGCCCGGCTCCTGGGGGCCGGACGCCGCGACCGGTCTCGCCGCCGGCCACGGCGGCTGGCGGGACCCATGGGTCAGCTGACAGTGCCCGGCAGGCCACCGGGCCGCCCGAGGCGCAGCCGTCGCATCGGCTGCGGGCACCCGACAAGAAGCGAGGTCAGGTGATGAAGGTCGTGATTGTCGGCGGAGTCGCCGGCGGGGCATCGTGTGCGGCGCGCCTGCGCCGGCTCGACGAGCGCGCGGAGATCATCGTCGTGGAGCGGGGGCCATACATCTCGTACGCCAACTGCGGGCTGCCGTACTACGTGGGCGGCGTCATCCCGCGCGAGTCGAAGCTCGTGCTGGCAGATGCGGCGCTGTTCAGGGCGCAGCTCAACGTCGAGGTTCGCACGCTGTGCGAGGCCGTCTCGATCGATCCCAAGGCGAAGACCGTCCAGCTCCGCGACGTCGCTTCCGGCGAGGTGTCCAGCGAGGCGTACGACAGGCTGGTCCTGTCGCCCGGCGCCACGCCGATCCGGCCGCCCCTGCCCGGCATCGACCTCCCGGGCATCTTCATCGTCCGAACGGTGCCCGACGTCCACGCCATCCGCGAGTGGATGGAGGGCCACGTCAGCGATCCATCCGGGCTCGACACCTACACGGGGTCCCAGACCGTCGTGCCCGCGCGGCGCGCGGTCGTGGTCGGCGGCGGCTTCATCGGGCTCGAGATGGCCGAGAACCTGGTGCACCTCGGTCTCGACGTCACGCTGATCCAGCGCGGGCCGCAGCTCATGTCGCCGATGGACCCGGAGATGGCCCGCTACGTCGAGCGCCACGTGGCGCGCAACGGCGTCAAGCTGGCCCTCAGCGAGAACGTGACCGGCTTCCGCCAGGCCGCCGGCTCGTCGCTCGAGGTGCTCACCGAGTCCGGCAAGGCGATCCCGGCCGACATCGTGGTCATGGGCATCGGCGTCCGGCCGGAGCTCGGACTTGCCCGGACCGCCGGGCTGGCGATCGGCGAGCGCGGCGGCATCCTGGTCGACGACCAGATGCGCACGAGCGTCCCCGACATCTTCGCCGTGGGCGACGCCATCGAGGTACGGGACCACGTCACCGGCGCCCAGGCGCACGTGCCGCTCGCGGGTCCGGCGAACCGGCAGGGCCGCATCGCCGCGGAGGTCATCGCCGGGCGCGACTCGCGCTTCCGGGGCACCCAGGGCACTGCCATCGTGGGCCTGTTCGGCGGGGCGGCCGCCTGGACGGGTGTCAGCGAGAAGACGCTGCGCCGGACCGGCGACACCGACTACGAGAAGGTCTACATCTACCCGAACTCCCACGCCGGCTACTACCCCGGCGCGCAATACGTCGCCACCAAGCTCCTGTTCCGCAAGTCGGACGGACGGCTCCTGGGCGCCCAGGCCGTGGGCCTCGACGGCGTGGACAAGCGGATCGACGCGTTCGCGGTGGCCCTCCAGTTCGGGGCCACGGTGTACGACCTCGAGGAGGCGGAGCTCACCTACGCACCGCAGTTCGGCAGCGCGAAATCGCCGGTCAACTTCGCCGGGATGGTTGCCGCCGACGTCCTCCGGGGCGATATGCCGGTGGCCCACTGGGACGACGAGCACCCGTTCCTGCTCGACGTCCGCCAGCCCGCGGAGCTGGCCGTCGAGCAGGTGCCGGGGGTCGTCAACATCCCGCTCCCCGAGCTCCGGGCACGCCTCGACGAGCTGCCGCGCGATCGCGAGATCCACGTCATCTGTCGCTCTGGTCAGCGGGCCTACTACGCGACCCGGATCCTGCTCCAGAACGGGTTCGCGGCGCGCACCGTCTCCGGCGGGATGCTGTCGCACGCGACCCTCTCGGCCGGGTGACGCGACCGCGTTGTTGGCGGTGAGCCACACCTTCCACCCGCCGAGCACGTCCGCGGCCTTCGCGCCGCCCGCGAAGTAGACGGCGACCGGGACGATGATCCCGATGCTGCCGATCAGCGCCACGGCGAGCAGCGCGACCACCTGGGCCCGGGCGTTGACCATCGCCCGGATTGGACGAACGGTGGGTTCGGTGTCCTGACCGGTGCGGTGTCCTGACCGGTGCGGTGCTACGTGCGGTCCCTGCGCCGAGTCGGGGAGTATCCTTGTCGTTCCGCTCGGTCGGGACCCAGCCGGTGGACGCACGGGGCTGCGGCCCTCGAGTCGTGCAACGGGGATGTCCTCCGCCGCACCGGCGACAGATCGACAGGCCGGGGGCTCATCCCAATGGGACGATGCCCCTGTACCCGTTCGGGAGCACCATGGGGAGAAGGAGTGCTCGGCGAGGAGCGCGGCCGGCGGAGCCGGCAGAGGCTTCTTGGCGGCGAACCAACCAGGACGGCTCGAGGTGAGTCGGGCACACATGGAGGATCTATGACTGAACGATCGCTCGACGAGCTGGGGCCCGTCGACTACCTGGTCGTCGAGTTCCCGGCAGGACAGCAGAACTTCACGGGAGAAGCGGCCGAGGAGCTGCTCCGGCTCCACGATGCCGGGATGATCCGGGTCATGGACCTGGTCCTCATCGGCAAGGGAACCGACGGAACCGTCATGGCCCAGGAGCTGGGCGACCTCGAGGACATGGGCGAGTTTGCCCGGCTCGAGACCGAGCTCGCCGAGACCCTGGCGGAGGAGGACGTCCTTACCTTCGGCGAGGTCATGGCGCCCGGCAGCCTGGGCGCCGTGCTCGTCTACGAGAACCTGTGGGCCGCGCCGTTCGGGGCCGCCATCCGCCACGCCGGCGGGCAGCTCATCGCCAACGGCCGGATCCCGGTCCAGGCCATCATCGCCGCCGTCGAGGCCGACGAGGCCCTCGCGGCAGGAGGAGACTGACATGCCGCTCAGGCCGTCCCGCGTCGCCAAGGCGGCGGTCGTCACCGCCGCCGTCAAGCCCGGCCCGTCGCCGGTGGCCAAGGCCGCCGTGGTCGGCGCCGCCGTCGCCAAGCCCGGCCCGTCGCCGGTCGCCAAGGCCGCAGTCGTCACCGCCGCGGTCACCCCCGGCCGCCGCCGGTTCTAGCCGCCCCCGACCCCGGTCGGTGACGCGCCGACAGTCAGCCGGAGCGCGCTGACCGGGTTGTGATGAGATCGCCCGATCTAGCGGGTGTCGTGTTCAGACAGGAGAAGCACTCGTGACCGAAGAGAAGACCACCGCTCCGTCCGCGGACGACGTCGTCGTCGTCGCCGGCCAGGTTGCCGATGACAAGGGCGTGCTCGCCGAGGCTGCCATCGCGACCCAGGGCGACCACGCCCTGATCGTGGCCCGCTTCGCCGACACCCAGTCGGCCATCGCGATCTACGACGAGCTCCTGGCGGCCGAGATCGACGGCTCGCTCGAGATCGACGGCGTCCTCGTGGCCAAGGCCGACGCCGACGGCCGGATCCACATCCAGAAGATGACCGAGCACAGCACCCGGACGGGCCTCAAGTGGGGCATCGTCGGCGGCGTGGTAGCGGGGATCTTCCTGCCGGCCACGATCGTCGCCGGGGCCGTCACGCTCGGGTTCGCGGGCGCCGCGGCGGGCAAGGCCCGCAACCTCTACCACCGGGTCGAGGTCGAGAAGGAGCTCGCCGACGTCATCACCCCCGGCACCTCGGGCATCCTGTGCCTCGTGTCGGCGACGGCCGTCGAGGACGTCAGGCTGAAGATGCCCGACGCCCAGGAGGTCAAGTCGGTCCCGGTCGACGAGGAGACCACGGAGGCGATCAAGGCCGCGGCCGTAGCCGCCGACTCCGCCGCCCCGGCCGCCGAGGGCTGACCGGCCACCCATCCAGGTACCAGCAAGCATCGAGCCCGGGTCGATCGTCGCCCCGGGCTCGATAGCATCCGGACCTCGATAGCATCCGGACCTCGAGGCTCCGGCCCAGGCCAGACAGCACCAGGGAGCAAGGACATGAGCGACAAGCACGTGACGGGCCCGATCCAGGTGTTCGTGATCGGGTTCGACAAGTTCGAGGCGACCGGCAGGATCCTGGCCGAGCTGCGCCGGGTGCGGAAGCGCGGCCTCATCCGGATCGTCGACATCCTGTTCGTCCAGAAGGACATGGACGGCAGCATCGAGAACACGATGCACCTGACCGACCTGTCCGAGACCGAGCGGATGCGCCTCGGCTCGATCGCCGGCGCCCTGATGGGCCTCCACGCCGGGGGCTTCGAGGGCGCGGCCGTCGGCGCCGAGTTGGGCGCGCTCGCCATCGCCGAGCGGGACGCCGGCCTGAGCGTCGACCGGCTGAACGAGCTCGCCGAGTCCATCCCCGCGGGCGGGGCGGCGGGCATCCTCGTCATCGAGCACCACTGGGCGGCCAGCCTGCGCGACGCGATCGGCGACGCCGGCGGCCACACGCTGATGCAGGCGATGATCACGCCCGATGCCCTGGCCCTCGTGGGCGACGAGCTGCGCGCCAAGATGGAGGCCGAGGACGCCATCGAGGCCGCCGAGCAGATCAAGCTGATGGCCGCGATGGACATCGCCCGGACCCTCGTCGAGATGGAGCTCATCGAGGAGGCCGCCATCGCCGAGGCCGCCGATGTCGTCGCCATGGCGCTCGCGATCGAGGATGCCGCGGCCGCGGACGTCATCGACACCCTGTTCGCGGCCGAGCTCATCGAAGAGGCCGCCATGGAGGAGGCGGCCGATGTCGTGGCGCTGGCCCTCGCGGTCGAGGACTCCGCGATCGAGGAGGCCGAGGACGTCGTGGCGCTGTCCGCTGACGTCGAGGAGGCGGCGATCGAGGAGGCCGAGGACACCGTGGCGCTCGCCCGCGAGGTCGAGGAGGTCGCGATCGAGGAGGCCGAGGACACCGTGGTCATGGCCCGGGACGCCGAGGAGGTGGCCATCGAGGAGGCCGAGGACGCCAAGGCCAAGAAGGACTGACCGGCCGCAGCCGGCCGGCCGATAGATCCGCCGGTCGGACGATGTCACGCGAGAACCCGGGCCTCACCGCCCGGGTTCTCGCGTACCGCCCCGAAGGCCCGGCGACAGCGACGGGGCCGGGCGAACGGGGTCACGGCCCGTGTCGTGCGGCGGTATCGTCGGGGCCGGGCGCGGCCGCCTCACCCTGCCGGTGAGCTCCGACCCGGGGAGATCCTGATGGCCAACCATCCCACGCAACCGCCCGCTCGTGCGCCCTGGCCGATCCTTTCCTGGGTTCCGGGCTACCAGCGGAGCTGGCTCCCGTTGGACGTCATCGCGGGGCTCACCGTCTGCGCCATTTTGGTCCCGGAGGGCATGGCCTACGCCGAGCTGGCGGGCATGCCGCCGGAGACGGCGTTCTACGCGGCACCGATCGCCCTGCTGGCCTATGCGGTGCTGGGCAGCTCGCGCCAGCTCGTGGTCGCGGTGTCGTCGGCCATCGCCATCATGTCCGCGGCGACCATCTCCGGGCTGGCGGCGTCGGGCAGCGTCGAGTACGCGGCCCTGACCGCGGCCCTCGCGATCCTGGCCGGCCTCGTGTCCATCGCGGCCGGGGCCCTCAAGCTCGGGCGCATCGCGCAGTTCTTCTCCGAATCCGTGCTGATCGGCTTCGTGTTCGGGCTGGCGCTGCTGATCTCCATCAAGCAGATCCCCAAGCTCCTGGGGATCGAGGCGCACGGCGACAGCGCGCTGGACCTGGTGCGGGCGATCATCCCCCAGGTCGGCGAGACCGACCTGCTGACCCTGGCGGTCGGGGTGGCCGGCATCGCCGGGATGATCGTGCTGGAACGGCGGCTGCCGCGCGTGCCGGCCGCCCTCGTCGTCCTCCTCGCCTCCATCGCGGTCTCGGTCGCGTTCGGCCTCGAGAGCCAGGGCGTCAAGGTGGTGGGCACCCTTCCCGCGGGCCTCCGGGGGCCCACCCTGCCGGGCGTGGGGCTCGACGCCGTGCCCCTGCTGCTGGCGGGTGCGGTCGGGATCGCCCTCGTCGCCTTCGCGGAGGCCATCGGGCCGGCCAACGAATTCGCCCGCGAGCACGGCGGCAAGATCGACCCGAACCGGGAGCTGATCGCGATCGGCGCGTCGAACACCGGCGCCGGCCTGTTCACCGGGTTCCCGATCGGATCGTCGCTCTCCAAGTCGGCCGCCAACGACCGGGCCGGGGCCAGGACGCCGGCCTCCCTGGTCACGGCGGCCGCGGCGACCGCCCTCGTGGCGCTGTTCCTGACGCCGCTGTTCGAGCCGCTGCCGGAGGCCACCCTGGGCGCGATCGTCATCGTCGCGGTGACGGGCATGATGAAGGTCGGCAAGATGCGCCGGCTGTGGGACCTGCGGCCGATCGACTTCTGGCTCGCGATGATCGCGCTGGTCGGGGTCCTGGTCGTGCCCACCCTGGAGGCGCTCGCGATCGCCGTCGTCGTGTCCTTGGGCGTCCTGGTCTGGCGTGCGAGCGAGGGGAACATGACCTTCCTCGGCCGGGCAGGCGGCGGCCTGGAGCCGGTGGACCTGCGGACCGAGCCCGCCGCGGCGATCCCGGGGCTGCTGATCGTGCGCCCCGACGAGATGCTGTTCTTCGCCAACGTGGTCGCGGTGCGCGACGGGATCGTCGATGCCGTCGCGGAGATGGAGCCACGCCCCTCGGTCGTCATGATCGACCTGTCGCTCACGCCCGAGGTGGATGTCCCGGTCGTCGAAGCCCTGGAGGACCTGCACGGCCGGCTGTCCGCGGACGGGATCGAGCTCTGGCTGGCCGGCCTGCGGCCGGACGCCAGGGAGCTGCTGGGCCGAGCCGGGACACTGGCGGAGATCGGCGGCCCCGCGATCCACGTCCGCGTCCTCGACGGGATCCTGGCCTTCGTCCTCCGCATGCCGGACGCCGGAGAGCGGGTCGCCGTCCTGGCGGACCTCCTGGCCTTCATCCACCAGCGCGCGCGCCAGCCCGGCACGAGCACGGCCGGCGTGGAGACGCTGAGTGCCCTTGAGCAGCGCCTGGCGGCGGAGCTGGCGGCCGCGTCGGGGACGGTCGCCCGGCCATCCGCGGGGTGACGCGCCGTTCGCGGCGGCCCAACCGCGGATCGCAACAGCGCCGCCGACGACCCTGGTGCGCCGCCCGAGCCGACCGGGGATAGCCGGCCAACCCGGGCGTGCCGGTTCAGCCCAGACGTACCCGGTCGGCCCGGGCTGACTCGATGAACCCGGGCCGTCGTGACCGCGGCTACTTGGCCGGTGGGACGTCGTGCGTTCGACGCCAGCGGTAGTAGTCGCGCCAGATCAGGCGATGGACGGGGATCCAGCGGGGGATGTCCCGCAGGATCGGGATGAACGGCACCAGGATCAGCCCCAGCGTCAGCAGGCCCATCAACATGACGACGAGCAGGTCGGCGTTGGGGGCCGTGTTGAACGGCGGGAGCTGGTACCACATCGAGAACAGCCACAGCCAGGCCTGTCCCGGGTAGCTGCCGGTCTCGTTCATCATCCCCCACTGGCTGCCCAGCAGGTGCTGGTTCTCGCCGAGCCCCGCGAAGTACTCGCCGTCGCCCAGGAACAGCAGCGGCGCGGAGTAGTTGGTCGCGTAGAAGTTGCCGCCGGAGGGGACCAGCCCGTCCAGGCCGCCCGTGTGGGCGACGGCGAGCAGGTTCGCCATGAGCACCGGCACCGGTCCGTAGTCGCCCGCCGCCACGGTGACCTGGCCGTCCGCCGCGGTGGCCGAGCCGAGGGCGTCGGTGTAGGCACTGAGCCAGGCCTGCTGGGTGGCCGCGTCGGCCGCGTGGTACGTAGCCAGCGCTGCGGTGAGGTCCGCGTTGCCGGATGCGGCCGTGCCGAGGGGTCCGAGCACGAACTCCTGTGCCGTGTCCAGGTGGACCGCGTTGCCGAAGAACGCCTGCGGGGCGAACGGGCCGGCCGCCTGGATCGCGTCGGTCCCGTCCGTGTAGGGCGGTCCGTACGTGGCGCTGAAGCTGGTCCCGGCGAGCTCGGCCGTCGCCGTGGTCACGAAGTCCACCGGGTCCTGCTGGGACCACGTCTGGATCGTCACCGACGGGTCGTCCGGAGACGACATCAGGAGCGCCAGCACGATGATCACGAGGCCGGAGCCGGCCAGCGCGAGGAAGAACTCCTTGACCAGGTCGAACCTGACCGTCGGGATTCCCCGGTGGTAGGCCTCCTGGCGCTCGGCCGCGGTGGTCACGCCTCGCCGCCCTTCGTGGTGCCGCCGCTGCTCGTCGCCTGTGCGGCCCCGTCCTTGGGAGCCGGAGGCTCCATCGGCTTCACGACGCCGCGGATGCGGACCAGGATCACGTGGATGGCCAGCACCACCGCCACCGTGGCCGGCAGCACCGCCACGTGGAGGCCGTACATCTGGCCGAAGTCGAGGACGTTGAAGAACGATCCCGCGCCCGTCGCGTTGATCCCGTCCTTGGCGTTGATCGCGATCCACTGCGCGTCGAAGTTCTGCTGGGAGACGTAGCCCGTGAAGCCCGTCACCAGCGCGATGAGGAACACCATCACGCCGACGATCCAGGTCGGCGCCCGTCCGTCACGCCACGAGGCCATGAAGTACTGGCCCCACAGGTGGAGGGCGGTGAACAGGAACAGGAGCTGGACGGACCAGAAGTGCATGCTGTTCACGAAGCGCCCGACGCCGGACACGTGCCACCACTCGGGACCGAAGAACGCGAGGACGATGCCGCTGCCGATGACCCACACGAAGGAGGTGATGGCCACGACGCCGAAGATGTAGACCCAGGAGCCGACGAAGAACGGCTGGCGGCTCGGCAGGAGGTGCTTGAGCGGCAGGTTCCGCTCCAGGAATCGCCGGACCGCGCCGGCCCAGGTCGTATCCGCCGGTCCGGGCACGGACGTGGTGCCCGGGGTGCTACTCGGGGCGGTCATCGCCGTCCTCCTCGATCGCATGGTGACCGGGGAACGGCGCGAACAGCGCCGCGATGAAGATCCCGACCATGGTCAGGATGACCAGCAGGTTCGGGACCGAGATGACGATGAACCCGAGCTCGAGATAGGTTGCGGGTGTATCCATCGGTCCTCCGTCTTAGGCCCGGCCTGAGCCTCGGTTCCCCACGGGTGACGATTCGCGTGGATCGCCCGGGCCTCCCCAGCCTGCAACGATCCCCGGGTGCCGGTCGACGGGCACGTCTCACCGCCACGAGAGTGCGCAATCTTACGCTTCTGCCGGATTCCGTCAGATTCGGCCCTCGCCGCGTCGTGGGCGGGCCGCGGGCCTCTCCGCCCGGCTCCCGCCCGGCTACCATCAGGTCGATGCCTGAGCCCATCGCCGGGACCCCGGCGCCGCTGATCCGCGTCGACGCGCTGACCAAGCGGTTCCCCGGGGTCGTCGCCCTCGACGCCCTCACCCTCGACGTCGCGCCCGGGATCGTCGGCCTGGTCGGGGCCAACGGGGCGGGCAAGAGCACGCTCATCAAGATCCTTCTCGGGCTGCTTGCCCCGACGAGCGGCCGGGTGGAGGTCATGGGCTACGTCCCGTGGACCCAGGGGACGCGGCTCCGGCGCTACGTCGGCTACATGCCGGAGCACCCGGCCCTGCCCCCCGATGTCAGCGCGACCGAGTTCGTGGCCCAGGCCGGCCAGCTCTCCGGTCTTCCCGCCAAGGCCGCCCGGGAGCGGACGGCGGACGTCCTCCGTCACGTCGGGCTCGCCGAGGAGCGCTACCGCCCGATCGGCGGCTACTCCACGGGGATGCGCCAGAGGGTCCAGCTTGCCCAGGCGATCGTCCACGACCCCCGGCTGCTCCTCCTCGACGAGCCCACGAACGGGCTGGACCCGGCCGGCCGGGACGAGATGCTCGGCCTGATCCGGCGGACCGGAACCGAGTTCGGGATCGCGATCGTCCTGGCCAGCCATCTCCTGGGCGAGATCGAGGCCGTCTGCGACCACCTCGTCGCGATCGACGGCGGGCGACTCCTGCGGGCGGCCCCGATGGCCGACTTCACGGCCGAGACCGGGATCCTGACCGTCGAGGTGGAGGAGGGGCGCGACGCGCTCGCCGCCGGCCTGGTGGCCCGCGGCCTGCGGATCCTCGAGGGATCCGGCCTGGCGGACCGGACGGTCCGGATCGCGCTCGACGGCGGGGCGCCGTTCGACGTCGTCCGCGACCTGGCCGCCGACCTTGGCCTGCCCCTCGTCCGGGTGGAGCGAGGCCGGCACTCCCTGGAGGACCTCTTCCGCGACGACCTGCCCGCGGGCGCAACCCCCGCCGGCCCGGGTCCGACGGTCGCCTCCGTGACCGCCGCCCCTGCCGCCGGCCCGACGACGGGGGGTCCGGCGTGACCGCGGGCGGCGACCGGGTCACCACCGGGCCCGGGCCGACCGGCAGCATCTACGACATCGGCTACCGGGGCTATGACGGCCCGAGGTTGGGCCGGCGCCATGCGTTCTCCACCCTCTTCGTCCAGGGACTCCGGGCCACGTTCGGGCTCGGCCGATCGAGTCGGGCCAAGATCCTGCCGGCGTTCTGCCTCGTGTTCCCGGCGCTCACGGCCCTGATCGTCGTCGCGATGAGCGCGTTCGCCTCCCGCTTCGGCATCAGCGACATCGGTGTCCTCCCGGGCCATCCCGACATGGGCGGATCGACCGGCACGTTCGTGGTCCTGCTCGTTGCGGTCCAGGCGCCGGAGCTGCTCGGTCGCGATGTCCGCTACCGGGTGCTCAGCCTCTACTTCTCCCGGGCGCTGCTCCGGGTCGACTACGCGCTGGCCAAGCTGGCGGCCCTGACCGTGGCGGCCCTGATCATCCTGCTCGTGCCCCACCTCATCCTCACGATCGGGGCGGTGCTGCTCACGTCGGACGTGCTCGGCGCGCTCGGCCACGAGGCCGGATGGTGGCCGGCGATCCTCGGCTCCACCATCGTGACGGCGGTCGCCATGGCGGGGGTGGCGCTCGTGATCGCGGCCTTCATTGCCCGGCGGGCATACGCGACGGTGGCGATCCTCGGAGCCTTCATCGTGCCCGCGATCATCGTCGGGGTGGTCCTCGCGCTCGAGCTCGGCGGCGTGTCCCGCTACATCGTGCTGCTCGACGTCGGGACGGTGCTCGACGCCGCGAACGCCTGGTTGTTCGGGGTGGCCGCGGGCGAGGTGTGGCCCGCGACCGTGCCCCTCGGGCTCGGGCTGGCCGCATCGATCGTGATCGCGCTCGGGGCGGGAGCGATCCTCGTCCAGCGCTACCGGACGATCACCACGTGAGCCGCAACGTGAACGCCCCGCTCTGGGGCCCCGCAGCCGCCGTCGCCGCCGGGCGCGCCCCCGTTCCGCGCGAGCTCACCCCCGGGGCGGCCGTGGAGCTCCTGGGGGTCTCGCGCTGGTTCGGCAACGTGGTGGCCGTCAACGACATCTCGTTCGTGCTGGGTCCAGGGGTGACCGGGCTGCTCGGGCCGAACGGGGCCGGCAAGTCCACGATCCTGCACATGGTCGCGGGGCTGCTCCGCCCCTCCGACGGCGTCGTGGCGATCCGGGGCACCCCGAGCTGGCGGAACCCGGCCGTGTACCGCGACCTCGGCCTCGTCCCGGAGCGCGAGTCCGTCCACTCGTTCCTGACCGGGTTCGAGTTCGCCCAGCTCAACGCGCGTCTTCAGCGCCTGCCCGATCCCGACGCTGCCGCTCGACGGGCGATCGCGACGGTCGGCCTGACGGACGCCGCCGACCGGCAGGTCGGGACCTACTCCAAGGGAATGCGCCAAAGAGTCAAGATCGCCGGCGCCCTCGTCCACGACCCCCGGATCCTGCTCCTCGACGAGCCGTTCAACGGGATGGACCCCCGCCAGCGCCTCCAGATGATGGAGCTGCTCGGGCGGATGGCCGACGAGGGTCGCGTCATCCTGTTCAGCTCGCACATCCTCGAGGAGGTCGAGCGGCTCGCCCAGAACGTGCTCGTGATCGTCAGCGGCCGGCTGGCGGCGTCGGGCGACTTCCGCGAGATCCGGCGGCTGATGACCGACCGCCCCCACACCTTCACGATGCGCTCGTCGGACGACCGCCGGCTGGCGGCGGCCCTGGTGGGCCACCCCTCGGTGTTCGGCGTCCAGCTCGACGGGGGCCGCCTGGCGGTGCGGACCTCGGACTACGCGGGCTTCGCCCGGGCGCTCCCCGCGCTGGCCCGGGCGTGGGGCGTGTCGATCCTCGAGCTCCGCCCCACCGACGAGGACCTCGAGAGCGTGTTCGCCTACCTGGTGCAGCGATGACAGGCCCCGGAGCCACGGACCCCGGCAGGAACCCGGGCGCGGGATCCGCCACGGGCTCCGTGGCGCCTGCGGCCGGTCGCGGGCCGGGGGTGGCGGCCCCGCTGGCGGCTCGGTCATCGTCACGATCGCCGCGCTCACCGTGCGGAGCCTCCTCGGCCGGCGGCGGAGCCTGCTGCTCGCCCTGCTGGCCCTCCTGCCGGTGGCCATCGCGATCCTCGTCCGCCTGTCGGGACGGGCCGGGATCGGCGAGGAGGTGTCGACCGCGATCATGGACCGGCTCATCGTCACCACGCTGCTGCCGATCGTGGCGCTCGTCTTCGGCACGGCGGCCCTCGGCGCGGAGCTCGAGGACGGGACCGCCGTCTTCCTGCTGGTCAAGCCCATCGACCGCTGGCGGATCGTGGCCGCCAAGCTGATCGTGGCCATCGGCCTGTCGGTCGCCCTCGTCGCGCCAGCCGCGTTCGTCGCGGGGGCCATCCTGCAGGTGGGCGGGACCGGACTGTCCGGGGCGATCGGGGCGGCCGTCGGGACGGCGATCGGCGCCACGGTCTACGCGACCGTGTTCTTCGCGCTGAGCCTCGTCACCGGGCGGGCGCTCGCGCTCGGCCTCGTCTACATCCTCGTGTGGGAGGGCGTCCTGGCCGGCCTGCTCGAGGGGACGCGCGTCCTCAGCATCCGCCAGTACACGCTGGCGATCTCGGCCGCGATCGCCCATCCCGGGGTGGTCGACCCAAACCTCCTGGACGTGCGCACGGCGCTCGTGCTGGCGACCGTGGCCGTCGCCGCGGCCGCGGTCATCGCGGTCCGCCGGCTCGCCTCGTTCCAGATCGGCCAGACCGACGACTGACGGCCATCCGCCAGACCGCGACACGGTTCCCGTCGTCAGGGCCGGCCGAGCGGGTGGAGCGGGTCGGGGCCGACGCGAGCGGGATCCGGTTCGCAGAGGCATCCTTCGACGGGGCGCGGTGGACAACTCAGGCCGTGCCGGGAGGTCAGCATGACCCTTCGCGAGATCCAGCGGCCGATCAAGGAACGCTACGCCACCGACCCTTCCGCCGCCGGGGTCACCCTGAAGGCCACCGGGACCGGTGGCGACGGGTCGATGAGCTGCTCGGTGGACATCGGCCGTGCCCTGTACGCGGCGGGCGCGCACCCGGGCGTCGGCGGGTCGGGCTCGTCGGCCTGCTCCGGCGATCTGCTGCTGGGCGCCCTTGCGGCCTGCGCGCAGCTGACCTGCCAGATGGTCGCGGCGAACATGGGGCTGGACGGTGTGGCCGTGGCCGTGACCGTCGAGGGGGACCTGGACCTTCGCGGCACGCTCGGGACCCCCGACGTGCCGGTCGGCTTCGAGGCCATCCGCATCAGGTTCTCCCTCGACGGCGACACGGTCCCGGAGGAGCGGCTGGCGAAGCTGATCGAGCGAACCGAGCGCTACTGCGTGGTCCTGCAGACGCTCCTGCGCCCGCCCGCGATCGAGACGGGCTGGGAGGGGACCTCGATCGCGGTGGCGTAGCGCTCCGCGGCCGGGGACCCGCGCCACGCGAGCTGAGCCGCCCGAGGGGCGCTCGGTGCCGCGTGCATCGGCCGGCGGAGCGCTCGATGCCGTCGGCCTCGTGGAAGGCGCGGCCGGTCCGTGCTCAGGGCGCGAGGCGGCGGTACCTGATCCGGTGGGGCTGGTCGGCCGCGGCGCCGAGCTCCCGGTGGCGGTACTCCTCGTACTCGGTGAAGTTGCCCTCGAACCAGCGGACGACGCTGTCGCCCTCGAACGCCAGCACGTGGGTCGCGATCCGGTCGAGGAACCAGCGATCGTGGCTGATCACCACCGCGCAGCCCGGGAAGGACTCGAGACCCGCCTCGAGCGCGCGCAGCGTGTCCACGTCCAGGTCGTTGGTGGGCTCGTCGAGCAGGAGGACGTTGCCCCCCGACTTGAGCAGCTTGGCGAGGTGAACCCGGTTCCGCTCGCCACCGGACAGCCTGCCGCACGGCTTCTGCTGGTCGGTGCCCCTGAAGTTGAAGCTGGACACGTACGCGCGGGCCGGGAGCTCGCGGCTGCCGACCCTGATGAACTCGACGCCGCCCGCGATCTCGTCGAACACCGTCCGGTCCGCCTGCAGGTCGTCGCGCTCCTGGTCCACGTAGCTCAGCTGCACCGTGTCGCCGATCCGGATGCTGCCCCTGTCGACGGACTCCTGTCCGAGGATCATCCGGAACAGCGTCGTCTTGCCGGCGCCGTTGGCGCCGATGATGCCCACGATCCCGGCCCGCGGCAGCGAGAACGTCAGGCCGTCGATGAGGAGCTTCTCGCCGAAGGCCTTGCGCAGGTCCCTGACCTCGATGACCGTGTCACCGAGCCTCGGACCCGGCGGGATGGCGATCTCCAGCTCCCGGCCGGCGCCCCTGTCGGTCTGGGCCTCGGCCAGGAGCGTCTCGTAGGCGCCGAGCCGGGCCTTCCCCTTGGCCTGGCGGGCCCGCGGGGCCAGGCGTACCCACTCGAGCTCGCGAGCCAGCGTCCGCTGCCGCGCGTCGCTGGACTTCTGCTCCAGCGCCAGCCGGGCCAGCTTCTGCTCCAGCCAGCCCGAGTAGTTGCCCTCGAACGGGATTCCGCGACCGCGATCGAGCTCCAGGATCCACTGGGCCACGTTGTCGAGGAAGTACCGGTCGTGGGTGACAGCGACGACGGTGCCCGAGTACTCCTGCAGGAAGCGCTCCAGCCACCAGACGGACTCGGCGTCGAGATGGTTGGTCGGCTCGTCGAGCAGGAGGAGGTCGGGGTGCCGCAGCAGCAGGCGGCACAGCGCGACGCGGCGCTTCTCGCCCCCGGACAGCGTGCTGACGTCGGCATCGTCGGGTGGGCACCGCAGCGCGTCCATCGCGATGTCCACGTTGCGTTCCAGGTTCCACGCATCGGCGGCGTTGATCCGGTCCTCGAGCGCGCTCTGCTCGGCCCCGATGGCCTCGTAGTCGGCGTCGGGCTCGGACCACCTGGCCATGACGGCGTTGTAGCCGTCGATCAGCGCTTGGACCTCTGCGACCCCGTCCATAACGTTGCCCTTGACGTCCTTGGTCGGGTCCAGCTCCGGCTCCTGGCTGAGGTAGCCCACCGTGAACCCGGGCGTCAGGCGGGCCTCGCCGCTGAACCCGTCGTCCAGCCCGGCCATGATCCTCAGGAGACTTGACTTGCCGGCGCCGTTGGGGCCGATGACGCCGATCTTCGCGCCCGGGTAGAACGAGATCGAGATGTTCTCCAGCACCGTCCGGTCGGGCGGGTAGTGCCGGGCGAGCTTGTACGTCGTGTAGATGAACTCGTGGGCCATGATGCGCCAAGGGTACCGGCTGCCGGGTCCGCCCTACCGGCGCGGTGGCCAACCGCGCACGTAGGCCTGCTGATCGGGGAGGGTGAGCGCGCCGCGGCGCGCACGCTGGACGCGCTCGATGGCTTCGTCGGCGCCGAGGCCGGCCTCGCGCAGCAGGCAGGCCCCCGCCATGCCGGCCCGGTCGAGGCCGCCGCGACAGGCGATGGCCACGAACTCGCCGCCGCGCACCCGCTCCAGCATCGCCGCGATGGTCTCGCGGAAGGCACCACCGTCCCGGGGGAGGAGCGGATCGCGGATGGGGAAGCGGACGAGATCGACGCCGTGGGCGGGCAGCGCCCCGCCGATCTCCACGACCCGGCAGCGCGCCAGCTCGTGGTCCTCCACCAGCAGCAGCACCACGTCCACCCCGAGCTCCCGGAGGCGCGCGGCATCGGTATCGAGATCGCGCCAGTGTGCCCCGGTGTGGTACCCGACGTAGCGCCTGCCGGGGAGCGAGGTGATCCCGGCGCTGCCGGCCTGGTGCGAACCCGGCCCGGCGGCACCGAGCCCGGTGGCATCGAGCCGGTCGACGACGAGCGGGGTCGAGGTCGATGTCCGCCACGGCTCCCCGTCCCATCCCGGGGCATCGGTCTCGATGAGCCTGTCCACGAGTGCCCGGACGCGGGTCGCCTCCGGGAGCGCGCGCCGCCACGCGGCCGGGATCGCCTGGTCCCCCCAGTACACCCCGGCGAGCCCGCCGGCCACCGCCGCTGCCGTGCGGGTGTCGGAGCCGCAGCCGCGGGCACGGGCGAGGGCATCGGCGTAACCGGTCGAACCCGCGAATGCCTGCCACCCGGACCAGAACCACTCGGCGCCCGGCCCGGCTCCCGGCCTCCCGGACCGCCCCGCCAGCGCATCCACCGCGGCGAGCGCATCCACCGCCGCGGGCTCCGACAGTCCCGGTGATCCCGGCAGGCCCCGGCTCGCCAGCATCGCCCGGAGCTCGCCGGCGGCCCGGCCGAGGACCCGGTCACGCCCCCGCTCCCCGGCCATGAACCTGCGGATGACCAGGGCGTACAGGCCGCACGCGACCTGCGCCTCGCCGCTCGCCCGGGTCACCCCCGAGGCCCTGGTGGCCAGGCCGACGATCTCGCCCGGCTCCCCCGCGCGCAACACGAGGGGCACCGGCAGGATCGCGTCAGGCGACCCGCTCGCCAGCTCCTCGATCCGGCCTGCCGTCTGCCCGGCCGCGTCACCCGCCGGCCGGAGCAGCGAGTCGAGGAGGTCGAGCATGCGGGCGCCGTCGGCGTCCGGGACGGCCGCGGCCGTCGGCATGTTCGCCGCGGTGCGGGTTGGCGCCTCGTCCACCGCGGCCGTCGGCGCATCCCTCGAGCCCCTCAACCGGCCCACGAGCTGGCCGTAGACCGCCCCCTCGAGCCGTTCGGGAAGGGCTGTGCGGCCGTTCCTCCTCAGGTCGCGGATCCCTTCCCGGAACGCCACGCGCCAGGGGACCCGGGCGAACCGGTCCCGGAGGACGCGGGCCTGGGTTGGCTCGTCGGGCCGCGTCACGGCGCCGACTCCGCTGCCTGCAGGCGGCGCCGGGTCCGTCAGGCCTCCTTGGGCAGCTGGCCGAAGAGCCCGGCGATGGAACGCATGAAGCGGTGGCCGCCGTCCGATGTGGGCCCGTACATCAGCGGACAGCCGCCCGCGATCGAGGCGATCCCGTTCTCACGGCAGAAAGCGTGCGCCTCCGCCGACACGCTCCCGCCACCGAACGAGCGGTGCATCCACACCCGCTTGATGCCGAGAGCCTTGCACTCCTCGACGACCGAGGGGGTGGCCTTCGGGTTGGTCGCGATGACGACCGCGTCGACGCCTCCCGGGATCGCGGCCAGGCTCCGGTAGCAGGGGTCGCCCTCGACCGTGTCGGCGTTGGGGTTGACGGCGAACACCTGGTAGCCGCGCTCCTTGAAGCGCAGGTAGATGCCGTTGCCGGTGTGCATCCCCTTCGGGTCGCGCGAGACGCCGGCGACGGCGATCCTCTTCTGCGCCAGGAAGTCGTCGATCGCCGCTTCCGCCGTGGGCATGGGTGCATCCTCCGTCGTCGTCGAACCGCCCGGGTCCCCGGGTACGCGGTCTCGGTCTTCGGCCGGGTGACCGCGCCCGACGAGGGTACAGCGAGGGACGGGCCTGGCGGCCAGTGCTGTTGCGCCCGCGATGTCGCGTCGCTCGGACCATCGGGTCATTCGGGCGTCGCCGGTCGCCGGCCGCCGGTCGCACGGGCGAGGCCCGTGTCAGTCGGCCGCCGGACACGGGCCCCTGTCAGTCGGCCGCAGGACCGGGCCCCTGTCAGTCGGCCGCAGGACCGGGCCCCAGCGCCCGGTTGACCACCCAGCGGATCGTCCCGCCCTGGACGATCAGCGTGAACAGGACGATGCCGAACGTGGTGGCCTGGAGGAGGCTGCGCTGCGGGATGGTGTCGGGCAGCGACAGGGCCAGGGCAACGGCGACCGCGCCCCGGAGCCCGGACCAGAACAGCACGTGGAGCCAGCCGCGAGGCAGGACCCGCTCGCTCCGCCGGAGGAGGCGGGCCGCGCCGCCGAGCAGCCCGTAGATCACGATCGCGCGTCCGACCACCACCGCCACGATTCCGACCGCGATCGGCAGCGCGGCATCGAGCAGGTCTGACGGCGTGATGGCCAGCCCGACCAGCAGGAACACGATCGCGGTCAGGATAAACGACAGGAACTCCCAGACGGTGTCGATCGCCTCCTGGGTGCGAGCGCTCATCCCGAGCCGTCGCCCGTAGGTACCCAGGGTCAGCCCGGCGACCACCGTCGCGATGACGCCGGACTCGTGGAACACATCGGCGATCACGTACGTGCCGTAGGCCAGGAGGACCGAGATCGTCGTCTCGATCAGGTGGTCATCGACCCGGGCGGCAACGCGCGAGGCCGCGAACCCCGCGGCCGCACCGATCAGGGCGCTCACGACCAGGGTGAGGACGAAGGACACCACCGCGCCGCCCAGGTCAACCTGTCCGCTCGTGGCGCGCAGGGCGATGGCGTAGACGACGATCGCCGTCCCGTCGTTGAACAGGCTCTCGCCCTCGACGAGGGTCGACAGCCGGCGCGATGTGCCCAGCCTGCGGAACGTGGCGATGACCGCGATCGGGTCCGTGGCGGAGACCATCGCGCCGACGACGAAGGCCAGCTCGAAGGGCAGTCCGGTCGCCACGTTGAGCGCAACCGCCACGACCACCGCCGTGATGAGCACGCCCGGGATGGCCAGCAGCGCGATGCCCCCGAACGTCCTGCGCAGGCTGTCGAGATCGGTCTGGAACGACGCCTCGAAGACCAGGCCCGGCAGGAGGACGAGGAGCACCAGCTCCGGCGTGACCTCGATCGCCTGGGCCGGCAGGAAGGCTGCGACCGCAAGGCCGAACACCACCAGCGCGACGGTGTACGGGATGCCGAACCGCCGGGAGACGAGCGCGACCAGGACGGCCGCAGCCAGGAGCCCGGTGAACAGCTCGACGGTCAACACCGTGGCCTCCGCGGTCATCGACTAGCCGCCCGTCGCCCAGGACTGCCCGGTCACGTCACCCATCCGGGACAGTCTATGCGGCGCCGCGGCCCCGGAACCCGGGTCCGGATACCCGGCGACAGGGAACGGGACCCGGCTCTCGCGGCGTCGGGTTCAGCCGCCGAGCATCCCCCGTGGGTCCGGCCACTCAGCCAGGCCGATCGACCGGGCGGCGGCGTCGATCAGGGCGCACAGCTCGCGCAGCACGTCGTCCGGTAGGCCCACCGGCTCCCGTGCCACGTACGCTGCCGCACGCTCGGCCGCGAGGTCCACGAGACCGGTCCTGCCCGACCCCATCCACTCCCCGAGCCCGCCCCGGTAGCTCAGGAGCGGCCGGACGAAGTCGCGTCGCAGGTACTCGCGGGTGTGCGTCGTGGCCAGGAACCCGAACTCGGACAGCACGCCCTCCACGATGGCATCCACGTCCAGCGCCGCCGCATCCCACGGGCGCGGGGTCATCGCGTAGAAGGCGTAGTTGAGGACCTCGTCGTCGATCACGAGCGCCTCCAGCGATCCGCCCACGCCGCCCTGGTTCTCACCCGCGCCGGACAGGAAACGCGGCCTGGCCGCGAGGCCGAGCAGCGCGTTCGCCATGTGCTCGTACCCGAACTGGGCGTCCACGACCACCGAATTGCTGGTGGGCCCATAGCAGTCGCAGGCGAGCCCGTAGCGGCGGGCGAGGAGCGTGGCGGCCATCGACGCGACGCCGGTCTCGGGTGGCCCGGAGGTGACGGTCCCGGTCCGCGGGTTGATCGAGGACAGGCGCGGCCCGTAGTAGACGGGCGTGCCCGCGGCGACGGCTTGCACCAGGACGATCCCCGCCAGCACCTCGGCGTTCTGCGTCGCGACCGCGGCGGACACGGACCCCGGCGCCGTCGTGCCGGCCGCCGGGCAGGGGAGGATCTCGACGACCACCCCGCCGGCCCGGACCGTCGCCACCAGCGCGTCGCTGACCTCGGCGCCCAGCTGCAGCGGGCTGACCGGCGAGAACGCGAGGTCCACCGGGTACCGGGCCCCGGAGCCGTCCGCACCCGTGACGGCGGTCGCCATCCGGCGCAGGAAGTCGGCCTGGTACGCGTGCGAGATGCCGGGTCCGCCCAATGGCTTGTCGGTCTCGTGCGCCAGCGCCAGGTACGAGTAGAGCGGCTCGAGCTGGTGCGGGACGTCGTCCGGCTGGACCAGCGACGTGACGCCGTGCAGGTTGACCATGTGGTGCATCACGCGGGCCAGCCGGACCTGGTCGGCCATCGTCGCACGCCGGCTCGCGCCCGTCCGCGGGTCGATCATGTCGCGGGCGCCGCCCATGTTGTGGACGTACGTCGGCCCGGGGTCTCCGTCGACCGGCATCGACCGCGCGTCGTCGCGTGCGACGAGCGTGAACCGGGGCAGGCAGGAGGCGATCGCGTCGGTGACCACGGCGCGCGGCACCAGAATCCGATCACGCGGACCCGCGGCACATCCTGCGCCGATGAGGGCCTCGCGAGCACCCGGCGAGTCGACGCGGACGCCGACGCGCTCGAGGAGGGCGAGCGATGCCTCGTGCATCGCGTCGATGGCCTCCTCGGGCCACAGCTCTCGAACGGCTTCCATCACGGCGCGCCTCTCGTCTCGCGGCCTGCCCTGGTGGCTCCCGGCCCGGCAACTACGATAAGCCGGTCGGAAGCCGGCCGAGATCGGTCACGGGGGCGTGGGGTCCGTGGACGGGATCGCCGCGGTTCGAGCGGTGGGCGGCCCGTCCTCCGCGTGCTCGGGCAGACACGCCGGCAGCTTGTCCGTCCACCTGGCCAGCACCACGAAGCCCAGGCCCACCGTGACGAGGAGCGCCGCAGCGACCACCCACAGCGCAGAGCCGTGGGATGTGTCGAGGACTTGGCCGGCGATCGGCGGCCCGATCCCGGAGCCGATGCCGCCGGCCGCGAGGGCGATCCCCTGGTACGTGCCGCGCCGGGCCACCGGCGACAGGTCGGACACGAACGCGGCCACCACCGGCCCCATGAGCATCTCGCCCACGGTCACCAGCGCGATGGTGACCGCGAGGCCCAGGACCGCCGAGGAGGGCGACAGGAGCGCGACGGGCGCCAGCCCGAGGGCATAGAGGGAGACCGCGGCGGCCATGACCCGCGGCTTGGATCGTCCCTCGCACGCGCCGGCGATCCGGAGCTGGAACAGGACGATCAGGAGCCCGTTGAGCCCGAACAGGAGCCCCCAGATCGGCGTCGGGAGGCCGAGGCTGACGGCGGCATAGATCGGCAGCGTCGTCACCCACAGGAATGTCAGCGCATGGGTGACCGCCAGGAGCGGGAGCAGCGCCCAGAAGATCCGGCGTCGCAGCCCGCCGGCCGGGTCGGGCCGGCCGGGCGTGTCCCGGAGGTCCGGAGTTCGGGACGCCTCCGGATCCGCGCGCGCTGGCTTCTCGGCCCGCGGCCGGGTCTCCGGGAGCCATCGGAACGCGATGACGGAGTAGCACCCGACCAGGACGCCGCTGACGGCGAACAGCAGCGGGTATCCGAGCGACGACAGGCCCGCGCCGATGACCGGGCCGGCGATCCATCCGACCGCGTTCGCGACGCTGAGCAGGCCGAAGGCCCGGGGTCGTCGCGGCTCCTCGACCGTGTCGGCGACCGCCGCACGGGCGGCCGGGAGGAAGGCGGGATCGATGCAGCCCAGGAGCAGCATCACCAGCGCGACGTGCCAGACCTCGGTCGCCATCGCCATCGCGAGCACCAGGACCGCCGTGCACGAGATCGAGCCGATGAGCACCGGGCGGCGGCCGATCCGGTCCGCCAGCCAACCTCCCGCGATCCCCGAGAAGACGGAGAACACGGAGTACGCCGCGACGACCAGGCCCGCCTGGGCGGCCGACGCGCCCAGCGTCTGGACGAGGTAGATCGTCAGGAACGGGAAGAACAGGCTGAAGCCGAAGCTCGCGACCAGATCGCCGCAGGCGAGGACCAGCACCACGCGCGGAAACTCGTCGGGCAGCGCGCGCAGCGACGCGAGCGGAGACGTCCGGCGTCGTGCGGACGGCTGATCGGCGGACACGCTCCATGGTCGCACGCAGGGGGTCTGTCTCGCGGGCCGAGTGGCCACCGATCGACGGCCTGGCGGGCCGGCGCCGCGTGGTCCGGCGGAGGACGCCGCGCTCGGCGGGTGCCGGGCCGAGGCCTGCCGCGGACGTTGTTACGGACCGTCATGACTGGGAGCAACCGCGGCCACACAGTAGGTGAGGCCTTCGCGAGCTCCAGGGCGGAGCCAGGCGACTTGAGCAGTGGCGCAGGCTCGCAGCATGCCTCCTATGATCCTCGCGACGGCGCTCCGTAGAACGCAAGTGAAAGGAACCCCGAGATGACCGATGAGCACGTCAAGGGCACCGTAAGCCAGGCCCAGGGCAAGGTGGAGGAAGCATTCGGCAAGCTGATCGGAGATCGGCGAAGGCAACGTCGCGGACGGTCCAGGCAGGTCCAGGGCTTCGCTCAGATGCGTCTCGGCGACCTCCAGGACGCCCTGGGTGGAACGAGGACCGTCGCCGGCCTCGCGACCATCGCGCTGGTCGTGATCGGCGCGCTGGTCCTTGTCCTGGCCGCGAGCATGGTCGGCTCCAGCCACCGTGCCGTGACCGACGCAAGCGCCGGTGAGGGCATCTGACCGCCCGGGGGCGAGCCCCATCCGGAGCACACCTCAAGGGCGCGTCATGTCAGGGCCTCGGACCCCACCTGAAGGGGTGAAGTCGACAGGTCCGCGGGATCGGGCCGTTCCGGCGGTCAGGCGGCGCCGGCACGACCTCCCTGAGGGTGAACCGAAGGACGGCGCCATCTGTCGGAACCCATCGCTTGTCATGACGCACCGTCATGCGCTCGCTCCCGACCGCGCAGACTGAGACTGCAGCGCAGCACGTCGGCCCAAAGGTGGCCCTCGTGCTGGCCTCAACCTATCGGGGCGGCCTCTGCTCAGGAGCACACATGCGATCCGGGATTTCGTCAATCATCAGCATCGTCTATCTCGTCGTGGGCTTGGTCGTCGCGTCAAGTCACGACTACCTGGTGACGCTCAATGCCCTGATGCCCATCCTCTCGGCAGTCCTTGCCGTGCTGCTGTGGCCGCTCGTCCTTCTGGGCGTGGACCTGCACCTCCGCTAGGTCGGGGTCGCCGGGGCCGTCATCGCGCCGGCCCATCGGTCGGTCCCCGCAGCAGCGCCTGCCACGCCACCAGCTGGCGATAGAGCGCCGGCGCCCCGATCGGCGGATCGTCCACGAGGGTGAAGGTCGCCGGGCAGAGGATGAACGGCTCGGTCTGCCAGCCGCCCAGGCCGCCGTGCGAGCCGACGAGCTCCTCGAAGCCGGTGACCTCCCCGGTGACCGGGTCGATCGCGCCAAGCAGGATGAGGTCGCCGGCGTTCGGGAAGGCCTCGAGGCGCCGCACGCTGTCCGCCGCCCGGGGACCGTAGTCGACCAGGGGGTCGACGCCATCGGGCTGGACCGCCGAGAGGTCGCTCCGGCCGTTGGCCCCGAAGACGATCGGGTGGCCGGCGGCCGACCTGGCGATCACGGCCCCGATCCCGGGGTGCCGCGCCAGTGCCTCGACGAGGCCCGGGTGGCGCGCCTCGATCGCCTCCAGGGGCATCCGGTCCGGGTGGCTCGTGAAGTAGACGTGGGCCAGGTTGCCGGACGAGGCCACGACGACGTCCGGGGGCTGCGTCTCGGGACCGCCTCTCCGAGCCCCGGAGCGCCGCAGGGCGCTGGGCAGCACGCGTGCCACCAGCGGACCCATGCCCGAGCCTCGCCCGAACTCGGCCGCGATCCGCCGGCCGAAGCCGGCCGACTCGACCGAGCCGGTTGTCCCCGCGACGGTCATCGCGTCCGGCAGGTGTCCCGCGATCACCGCCTCGAGCGTCTCGCCGCAACGCTGCTCGAACGTGGCGCCCAGGCACTGGCCGTGATCGGACAGCACGACCATCCGGTACGGCCGGCCGGTGTATTGGGCGGCCTTGAGCAGCGACCCGAGGGCCCGGTCGATGCCATCGAGCGCGTCGATCGCCTCCGCGCGCTCCGGGCCGCAGTGGTGCGAGATGGCGTCGTAGCCGGTGTAGTCCACGTAGATCGTGGGAGCCCCCCCGTACATCTCCTCGATGACCAGGGCCGTGGACACCGTTCGCAGGGCGACGTTCGTCGCGGCGCGCTCGACCGCGAAATGCAGGTCGCGGTGCATCCGCGGCTCGACCGACCGGGCCCGTTGGCGCTCGGCCTGGTAGAGCTCCTTGGCCACTTCGCCGCCCATCAGCACCAGGAGGCGGATGTAGTTGACGGTCGTGACGAAGAAGCCGCGCATGCGCCGATCGTCGGAGGCCGGCGCAGGCTCCTCGATCGTGGCCATGGTCAGGTAGCTGCGGGGCGCGTCGCCGGTCACGAGGTTGCCGATGCCGGCGCCGTCGTCCGCCAGGAGGCCGTTGCCATCGCTGATGCGACGGACGATCTCGGCCGCATCCTCGGGATGGTTGGCCACCAGCAGCCTGGCACTCGCCTTCTCGAACCAGCGGAAGCCGGCGATGCCGTCGTTGTTGCCGTGCAGGATCCCACCCTGGCTGGCCGGCGTGGTGGGCGGCAGCATGGCGATCCACGGGTGGAGCACCGCCTCGCTGCTGCGCACGAGCCGGCCGAGCACGGGCGCCCGGCCGGCCCGGATCGCCTCGCGCAGCACCGGGAGGCTGAGGCCATCGACCTGAACGACGAGCAGCCCCGGGACCGGGTCCTTCGGCCGTCCGTACTCCCTGGCCACGAGCCGGCGCACGAGGACGGAGTAGTACGAGTCGTCGTCGCTCACCGCCACGAGCTCCGCGAACAGGCTGTTGAGGACCGTCAGGAGCACCGCGCCCCAGACGGCCGCAGCGGTATCACCCACGTGGACCCCAGGCAGCACCCGCCCGAGGACGAGAATGGCCGCGGCCTGGGCTGCCACGCCAAGGACCTGGGCGACGAAGATCGGCAGTCGCACCAGCAGCCCGTGGAGGACGACGGCAACCGAGCTGTCCAGGGCCACCAGGAACAATCCGGCCAGCGCCAGCGACGCCAGCCCGTCGATGTACATGTCGGGGATCACCCCGGCCGTGATGGCGAGGGCCAGGCAGGCTCCCAGGTAGGACAGGACCGCGCGTCGCACGATCGCGAGGCGCGTCGGTCGCCAGTCCCACATCAGGCGGACCTGCAGGCGGTAGAACGCGAGCCGGCCGCGGGCAGCCGGCTCGGCCGCGCTGTCGTCTTCGAGTGTCATGGCGCGCCGCGCGCGTCGAGCGGCATCGACGCCTCCGATCCGGTGGTGGCGCGGAGCTGGCCGCGGGGCTTGGGCGCGCCGACGCCGTGAGCGCGACGAGCGAGCGCGGTCACCGACGGGGCGGCGCGGGCTCGCGTCCCGGGCTCACAGCCTGATGACGCCGACCAGGATGAGGATCACCACCACGATCACGATCACGCCGCCGATCCCAACGCCACCGCTTCTCATCTCGATCTCCCGGTCATGGAGTGCTCCTTGCGCCACCGGTCGTCAGACTCGGAGGACGGCTGATGACGCCGTCGGCGCGATGCGAGTCTGCGATCCCGCAACCGGGGCGTCATGACGGTCCGTCATCGTCACGTGGCCGCGATCGGGGCCGTTGCGCCGGACTCCGCCTGCCTCCGCGTGGCCGAGGACCATGCCGGCGCGCCTACAGCCGGGACCGACGGTAGCGGCGGTTTCGCCGATGGACCTCGACCGACGCGCCATCGTCCGCGGCGACGATGCTGATCGACCCGTCCTCCTCGAGGGTGGCCAGCTTCATCTGCTCGACGCGCTCGAGACCGTGCTGCCGGAGGGCCGCGTCGGCATCCCCGAGATCGATGCCCTGGCGGGCAAATTCCTTCTTGAGCCACTTCCCATCTCGCCCGATCGTCGTCGGCTTGAACTCGAGGATCCTCCGGACGAAGGGGATCCGGACGCGAGCCTCCGAGACGAGGCGATTGAGGATGAAGATCGTGGCCAGGATGATCGCACCACCCAGGACCGACTGGTCCGCTCCGGTCATGGCCGGCTGGAGCGCGTTGGCGACAAGCAGCACGAGCGCGAGATCGAACAGGGTGAACTGGCCGATCTCGCGTTTTCCGGAGAGGCGCAGGGCACCGAAGAAGAGCACGTAGATGATCGCGGTCCGCGCGACCAGTTCCAGGGGATTGACGCCAAGCTCCCACATCGCATCAGACTCCAGGTCGTTCACCGGCTGGGGCTGGGTCGCCCGCTGGTGCAGCGTTGAGCCCGGATCATCGCAAACCCACGCGGCGAAGGCCTCCCAGAGGCCGGCTGCGGCCGATCGCTGGGACCCTGCGACCGGGGCCCTGCGCCGCGACCTGGCCTCATGCGGACGAGGATCGCCCGGCAGCACGCCTCAGACCTCGGTGACCGATCGTCATGGCCCAGACGCCGCTGCCGTCTCGGCGACGCCAGTCGCACGGCCTTCGAGGCCGTCCGGACGTATCCGCCGATCAGGCGGGACGGACCATCTGGCGGCGAAGGATCAGCCAGCCGACGGCAAACAGCCCGCCTGCCATCGTCGCGAGCACTGCCATGCGCCACGCGTCGGACGCCGAGCCCCGCAGCAGCAGGTCCTGGAGTAGCGTTCCGGCCTGGGTGACCGGGAGCAGCTGGCCGATCATCCTGACGGGAGCGGAGAACTGGTCCAGGTCGATGGCGAGCCCGCTGAAGAACACCGACGCGAGGAGAATGAGCAGCGAGACCTGGATGGCCTGGCGGTCGGTGTCGGAGAGGAGCGCCACGACCGTGCCGATCCCGATCGAGGCGACGACGAGGAGCGCGAGGCAGCCGAGGACGACGCCCGGCCCGCCCAGGAACGGCACTCCAAAGGCGAACACGAGGATGGCCAGGACGGCCAGGGCCACCACCGTCCCCAGCAGCGTGAACGCGGCGTACTTGCCGGCCAGGATCTCGCCGCTCCCGATCGGGGAGATCCGGAACAGGTCGAGCATGCCTCGGCGTCGGTCGTGGAGCATGGACAGGGAGCTGACGGTGATGACGGTGTGCTGGACGATCAGGGCCAGGACCATGATCCCGTAGAAGGCAACGACGTCGGGTTCGCTGGGCGCGAGATTCACGACCTCTGCCCGCGTCGGGGCGGCGACGACCTCGGGTGCGACGGTGACCGGCTGGCCGGCGGCTGCCGCCCGGTCGGCCGCCTCCTTCGCCGCCGTCTGGATGATCTGCCTGTTCACGCCGGCGACGATCGCGTCTGCGGCCGCCCTCGCCACGAAGGCCCGGTACGGGCTCACCGTGTTGTACTCGACGTCGAGGACGGTCTGCTCACCCTTGGCCAGCCGGTCCTTCGCGTCCGGCGGCACGATGACGAGCAGGTCGGCAGCGTGGCGTCGCAAGACGTCACGTCCCTCGGCGGGGTCCTGCGTGATCCCGGCGATCGAGATCCGGTCACCGGCGATGGACGCGAAGCTCGCTGGATCGGTCGGGAGCCCGATCCCGGTCGGGATCACGAGCTCGGCGCGCAGGGGCGGCTGGCCCACGTAGCCGAGGCCGAACAGGCCCAGGATGAGGACAGGTCCGGCGACGATGCTGACGAGAGCCCGCGGCCGCCGGAGCACCTCGACGACCTCCTTGCCCATGACCGCGAAGACCCGCAGCAGGAGCTTGAAGAGCCGCATCACGCGACCTCCGCCGGCACACCGGATCCCCCGACGGCGGGCGGCGGGCCGGCCCCTGGGCCGGGTTCGGCCCGGACAGAGCCCCTCGCCTCGCCTGCCTCCGCATCGCCGGGGAGCGTCCCTCCCGCCCGCTGAACGAGCCTGACGAAGACTTCGTCGAACGACGGCCGTGTCGTCTGGATCGAGGTCACCGAGACCCCGGTCGTCTCCACGGCGGAGATCACGGCGGGGGTGGCGCTGGCCGCGTCCCGGGCAACGAACACGAGCCGGCGCGGAGTGACCTGGCGGACGTCGTCGATCCCCGGGGGCCGCCCCAGTCGCTCCGCGTCGACCAAGCCCGAGGTCTCGACCTCGAGCAGCTCGCCGCCGAACGCCTCGCGCCGCAGCTCCTCGGGCGCGGCGTGAGCGATCAGCCTGCCCTGGGTGATGAGCGCGACCGTGTCGCATTCCTCGGCTTCGGTGACGATCTGGGTGGTCACGATGAGCGTCCGACCGGCATCGCGAAGCCGGCGGAGCTCGGTCCAGATCGCGTGGCGGACGATCGGATCGATCCCACCGGTCGGCTCGTCGAGGAAGACCAGCTGCGGATCGTGGATGAGCGCGCAGCCGAGCTGGAGACGGCGGCGCATCCCCCCGGACAGGTGCACGGCCCGCCGCGAGCGCGCATCCTCCAGCTCGAGCCAGGCCAGGATCGCCTTGATCCGCCGTCGGCGCCGGGGGAGGAACATGCCGAACAGGCTCCCCATGAAGTCGAGGTTCTCCGCCACCGTGAGGTCGTCGTAGAGCGACACGTTCTGGGGCATGAAGCCGATCCGCTCACGGGTAGCGGCCCGGAGTCGCGTCGGGTCCTCGCCCAGGACCCGGACCGTTCCGCTCGTCGGGCGGAGGCCGCCCGTGAGCAGGCGGACCGTCGTCGTCTTGCCGGCTCCGCTCGGTCCGATGATCCCGACAAGCGAGCCCGGGGCGACTGCGAGGCTGATGTCGTCGAGTGCGATGACGTTCCCGAACCGCCGCCCTGCGGCGCTCAGCTCCGCGGCCGCCTCGACGGCATGAGCGCCAGCGGACACCGGCACCGGGCCGGCGGCGTTCATCCTCTGCCACCCTTGCGTGGACGCTGACCGGGCTCTACGTCTTGGTCGCCTACAACATGTCGCCGGACTCCCTGGTCGCCGCCTCCAGATCGGTTGATGGCAACGAGAGGTGCGACCCGATCCCTCCCCGGGGCCGGGTACGCGCACGAGCTTGGCAATGCTCCTCGGATCATGTCGCCGGAACGATCACGGTGAGCGCAGCGGGCCGCACGGAGACCCTGATGGGTGTCCTGCCGGCAACGCTCCCATCGGTCTCGACGAGCCGGCGTGACGTAGTCGAGACCCGGACCTTCCGGGCCCGGGTCCGGAAGACATGCCCTTCGGGGCTCTCCCCGGGCTCGTCCTGCCGGAGGGCCTCCCAGCCCGCGAGCAGGCCTCCCAGCGGACCCGACGCGCGGATCACCAACACGTCAAGGAGCCCGTCGTCGGGGTGGACCTCCAGGCGCGCCCTGATCCCGGCCCCCATCCCGCCGAAGTTCGCGATCAGGACCTGGGCCGCCTCCATCGACTGGTGGACGCCGTCGAGGGTGACCTCGTGCGTGACGTCGTGGACCTGGCCCTGCCGCCGGATCGCGCTCGCCACGTAGGCGAGCTTCCCGAGGCGCTCCTTGGCGTCCCGCCCCGTTGACTCCATGATCTCCGCGTCGAAGCCGACGCCGCAAGCAACTGCGAACATCGTCCGCTTGCCGCCGACCGATAGTCTCCCGAGGTCGATCCGGCGTCGGCCGCCACCCACGAGCACCTTCGCGGCATCATCCACGCCCTTCGGGATGTCCAGGTTGCCCGCCAGGAGGTTGCCCGTCCCCATCGGGACGATCCCGAGCGCGACCCGCGTGTCGGCGAGCGCTTGCACGACCTGCAGCACCGTGCCGTCGCCCCCGACGGCCACGACCACGTCCACGCCACGCTTCACGGCGCGGGCCGCCCGGTGGCGGAGCTGGCCCTTGGTCGTGACGAGGGTGCCATCGGTCGACCAGCCCTCAGCCCTCAGTTGTCTGCGCGCCTCGCGCACCGCCTTGCCGATCTCGCGCCCCGGCAGGCGGCGTCCGATGACCAGCGCCCGCGTCACTTGGAGGCCGCCTGTTCGGGCCCGGCCGTCGCGCCGCGGCCCACCGGGCGCCGTCCCCGCCGCAGTCGCAAGGAGGGGCGGGCACGCAACAGCAACCTAAATCCGGATAGCAGCATCGTCATGGTCAGGCCTCGGTGTGCGCGGGAGGCGCATTACCGGAGCCGGCCGCTCCGGTGTAGCTCATAGGCCTGATCGGGAACATGGGACGCTCCAGCGGGCCGGGCGGCTTGACGACTCCGGATCGTGCCGGGTGGCAGCCGGGATCACCGTTCGCACGGTCGACCGAGAGTGTGCCCGGGGCGTGTCCGGGCGTCATGACGACCCTTCATGACGCCTTCCGGTCACCGCTCGCAGCGCGCGGGCCCTGATGGAATGACGGTCCGTCATGACATCGCACGACTCGGGGTGCGTACTGCAGCACAGGATCGCCCGGAATGTAGCCCGTCACTGGCGGGCGCGATACGAAAGGAACTGCTCCCATGGGGATCATCGCCTGGATCGTGCTGGGCGCGCTCGCCGGGTTCATCGCCAACCTCATCATGGGCGGAGGCGAGGGCCTCGTCATGATGGTCATCCTCGGGATCGTCGGCGCCGTGGTCGGTGGCTTCATCGCCGGGACCCTGCTCGGCATCGCTGACATCACGGGCTTCAACCTGACCAGCCTCATCGTCGCCGTGTTCGGCGCCATCGTCGTCATCTTCGTCGCGCGGATGTTCACGTCGCGCGGAGCAAGGGGAAGCGTCTCATGACCGACCAGCATGTCAAGGGTGCCGTCAACACCGTCAAGGGCACCGTCAACGAAGGCGTCGGCAAGTTGACCGGCGACCAGAAGCTCGAGACGAAGGGCAAAGTCCAGAAGGTCGAGGGCAAGGTCCAGGACGGCCTGGGCGATGTCCACGACGCCGTCGGCAAGGACAAGCATGCCTGACGCAAGGACAAGCATGCCTGACGCAAGGCGTCGCACCCTGGCCTCGATGTGCACGACACGGCGCGCGTGGTAGCCGTCGCATGACCAGGGAGCGGCCGCACGTCATCGTCGTCCGCCAGGGCGGCGATCACGGCTGCCTGATCACGATCCTGCTGCTGATCGTCGCCTGGCCCCTCGCGATCCTCTACTGGCTCCTGCGCCTGTTGGCCTGGATCGTGGGCTCGCTGCTCGACTGGCTCACGGGTGGGCCTCTGCGACGTCGCCGCCGCTGACGCGACGGGGGACGAGTCGTCTCCTGCGAGGCTGGCTCCTGCGGCTACGGGACCGCGGGTCCGGCCAGCCGGACCGATCGCCCCAGGAAGGCACCGTACGCTCGAGCGGCCACAGCGAGCTCGTCCAGCACGTCGGCCGACAGGCGGTCGAACGGGACCGGTTCGACGACGGCCTCGCGGGCCCGGATCGTCCGTCCCCAGGTGCCGACGACCTCGCCATCCACGACGATCGTCGACTTGAACATGCCGTTGCCGCCCGGGACGATCGCCTCGCTGTGCTCCGCCGCCAGCGCCGCGGTCCGATCCCCGTAGCCCAGCAGGTACTCGTCGAAGCCGGGCAGGAGGTGCACGCGGGCGACCGGCGCGGCCACGGCCAGGGTCTCCGGCGCGAGGTTGTAGGTCAGCCCGTCGAGCTCAAGGGTCGTGAGCCGGCTCCCGCAGACCGACAGCCCGCGTCGCACGTCATTCGCAGTCAGGCCGGCCCACCGGGAGAGGTCGGCGGCCGTCGCCGGTCCGTGACTCCGGTAGTAGCGCAGCGCGAGCTCGCCCAGCGCCTCATCGCGCTCCAGCCGCCTCGGGTGCGGCACCCACTCGTCGAGCAGCGCGAAGGCCTGCTGCCGGCCATCGGTCGGGCCCAGGACGAGCACGCGTGCCTGGGCGAGGTGCCAGAGCAGGTGGTAGCCACGCTGGCCGGCGGTGCTGACACCGGCCGCACTGAACGTCGCGAGGAGCGCGTTGCGGGTCAGGGACCGACGGCCGGCCAGCACGGATCGCGCGACTGCGCCGGCGCGTTCGACGTCGGCCTCCGTGAGCCCGAGGGCCGCCCGACGTCCGGCCGTCGAGGCGATCGACCGCGGTGCGGTGAGCGCCAGCAGCCACCCGAGGTCCTCTGCCGCCACGAGATGGAGGGTGCCGCGGAGGGGCCAGGAGCGCACGATCTCGCCGGCGTCGAACGCCGCGTCGACGGCGGCCTCGGTCGCGCCCGCCTGGCGGAGGCCGACCGACCACTTGACGCCCGGGAAGTCCTGGGCCTGCAGGGCCAGCATCCAGCGGACGGTCTCGCCGGGCGCCGAGAAGCCGCCGCTGCCGATGTGCTGGGCAGCGACCCGCAGCGCCGTGAGACGCCGGCGACTCCCGGTGGAGCCGGGTGTGGACATGAGCCAAGTATCGGCCCGGACGGCTGAACGTTCAGATGCAGCCGGCGCGATCCCTCGCCGAGAGGCGACCGGTCACCGTGCGCTGCGGGAGCAGGGCCGTTAGTACTGTTGACGGGGGCGGTCCGTGCCGGAGAGGATCGGTCAAGGCCGGGCGCTGGTCGGCCGGCAACAGGGGATTCATGATGCGCCTGGCCGTCGGCCTGCTGATCACCGTCGCGCTCGTCGGGTCCTCCCTGGCCGCCCCCGGAACCGTCCAGACCGCGCGCGCCGCCGACCCGGCGGCCTCCGGCAGCTGGTCCGTCCTCGGCGAGTACCGGTTGAGCCCGCGGCCGACGAGCGTCCTCAACCGCAGTCGCGAGCCGATCGTGGCGGCGCACCCCTTCGACGCCTCGCGGCTTGCCGTCGTGTACCCCAAGGGGGGCGAGGCGAGCTCTCCCGTGATCCGCATCAGCCACGATGGCGGGAAGACCTGGCGCACGACAACGAGCCGCCCGCGCGGCGGCGGCAGCCATCCGATGCTCGCCTGGGGCCCCGGCCCACGGCGGGGGACGGCCCGCCTCTACTACACGGCCATGGGCGGGAGCCATGACAACTACCACTGGATCGTCAGCTACAGTGACAACGAGGGAGCGAGCTGGCACCAGGGCTTCATCGCGGACCACACCCGCGGCTGGTTCGGCGGGATGGCCGACATGGTCGTCGACACCAACCCTTCGAGCCCGAACTACGGGGTGCTCTACCTCGCCTACAACTGGCCGAAGGACCCGGCACGGGGCGACGGCCTGCGGGTGGTCGTCTCCGGCGACTACGGGCACACCTTCGCCGAGACCGAGGTGCCGCAGCTTCCGGGGCCCGCGGGCTACGGGGACTACTGGCGCATCGGCTACAAGCTGGCGACCGCCCCCGACGGGTCGGCCTACGTCGCGGGCTACCAGCTCAACATGAAGGTCTGGCTGATCTCCTCGCCGTTCCGCAAGGGCAGCTACGCGAACATCGGGCGCATCGCGTTCGGCGTGGCGCGCCTGAGGTACGACCGGGCAGCCCGCCGGCTGACCCGCGGGCCGAACGTGCTGGCGACCGTGCTGCCGGAGTCCGCCTGGAACCTCGGCTGGACGCTCCAGGGCGTGAACGTGGGCCTGGCCGAGCCGTGCTGGGCGACGGGGCTGGTCGTGGATGCCGGCGGGCGCGTCTACTATGCCGTCGGTGGCGACGGACGAATCCGGATCCTGACCAGCGACGACCAGGGCCGGACCTGGCGGCTGCGGTACCTGCCTCCCGCCCCCGCCGCCGGCGGGAAGGCGCAACGCTCGATGCGCCCCTACCTGGTCGCGGGCGACGGGTTCGTCGCCGTCCTGTTCCACGCGATCGACGCGGCGGGCAGCCACAAAACGGCGGGGAACACCGTGGCGGTGACCTTCGACCGCGGCGCCACGTGGTCGGGACCGCGCGCGGTCAACGGACACCGATGGTCGATTGCCCCGATCATCGCGCGCTACAACGGGCCCGGACTGCGTGACAGCGGCGCGCTGCTCGCCGACGGGCGGACGATCTTCTTCGCCTACGGCGATGGCCGCGACGGCTACTCGGGTGCGTTTGGGGCGCGCCTCCGGCTGACGCCAGCGCCACCGCCTCCACCCGCGCCGACGCCCACTCCCACACCCGCGGCCACCCCGGAGGCGACGCCGGCACCGACGCCGGTACCCGAGCCGACACCGACACCTGGACCCTGAGCGAGGGCACGCCCGGGTTCGTCACCTCCCGTGGCGCGAGACGAAGCCGTCCCATCGATGGAATCGGGCGGAACCGCCGACTGCCCGCCGGCGTCCCAGTCGACACCGACGAGGACCTGTGAAGCAGTCTGAGAGGCGTCCCGCTCATGATCGGTGCCATGCCCCGCGGCGCTCGTTCCAGCGCTCTCTTCGTCGGCATCAGCCTGCTGCTCGAGCTGCTGCTCGCGCTGCTGCTCGCGGCATGCGCGGCCGGGGTCGCCTCCCCGCCGGCCACCGTCACCTCAGCGCCCACCGTGCCGGTCGCCACCTCGAGCGCGACACGAGTGCCCTCGGTGTCCAGCGACCTGGTCACCGAGACCGACAACGGCCGCACCCTGACGGTGTCGGTCGGGTCCGAGTTGACGCTCGAGCTCGGCAGCACCTACTGGCAGGTGGCGGACAGCTCCGACCCGGCGGTCCTGGCAACGGTCTCGGGTCCGACCGCGGCGACCGCCGGAGTTGGTGCCTGCGTCCCGGGCGGCGGCTGCGGCCGCATTACGGCGGTCTTCCGTGCCCTCGCTCCCGGACGGGCCGTCATCACGGCGAGTCGCACAAGCTGTGGCGAGGCGCTGGCATGCACGGGAACGGCCGGCGCCTACGAGGTCACGGTCGTGGTGGGTGGGTAAGGACCCCATCGGCTTGGCCACGCCCGGCGACGACGTTGGAGCGCCCTGGGCAGCCACGCGGGTGGTCCCGGAGTTCAGCCGCTGGTCGCGCTCGCGCTTGGTGAGGCCTTGGGCTTTCCGCCCTTGTCGACCTTCGGGCTACCCCCGGAAACCGTGACCGCGTCGATCCCGCCGTCGGACCGACGCGTGCCGGCCACCACGACACGATCGCCCACGGCGATGTCGGCGATCGTGGCCGCGCTCTTGCCCCTGACCTTGAACGTCGTGGAGCTCGAGACGTGGATCACCGTCGTGGCGCCACCGTGGTCCTTGATCGTGATCGTGCTGCCAGTCGTCGCCGTGACATCACCCGTGGCGAAGGCGAGGGCGACGTGGACCGACAGGGCCGTGAACGTCGACCCGTCGACCATGCCCTCGGCGGTGATGTCCACGCCGACCGTAACGTCCGACTTGGAGCCGGCGGCGTTGCCGAGGGTGTAGATGGTCGAGGGCGTGACGGTGATGACCTGGGTCGACGCGTCGCGCTTCTTGACCGTGATCGTGGTGTCGGTGACCGCGGTGACCTCGCCGCCCGTCACGGGGGTCGGCACGACGATGGCGGTGATCGCGTAGGTCCCGTCGGCGTTGCGCTTCTGTGTGAAGCGGACCTCGTCGCCGACCTTGAGGTCGCCGATGGCGATGGTCTGGCCGCCCTTGGTGATCTTCGTCTCCGGGGTCGCGGTGATCGTCCGCTTCCAGCCGTCCTGCGTCGCGAGCGACACGCTCGACCCGCTGATGGCGGTGATCGTGATCGGACCGCGGCCCTGGCGATCCTGGAAGCCTTTGCCCATCCCGCCGGTCATGCCCTTGGCCCATGGAACCCAGCCCCACCCCCCCGGTGCCCGGCCTGGCTGGGTCTTGCCCCCGGTCGAAGCGGTGGGGGCGGCCGTGACATCGGCCGAGGCGCCGGCCGTCAGGGTGGCGGGCCCGGGGGTCGATCCAATCGCCAGGACGACCGGGACCGCCAGCGCGAGGCACACGACCACGACGATCCCGGCGCGCAGCACGCCGGAGCCGAGAGCCGAACGCGTGGACGCCGGCTTCTCCGGCGGCGTGGGCGTCAGTCGAGCGGGAGGCTGGAGCACGGGCCGATTCTAGAGACACCCTGCCCGATTGGGAATAGGGAACGTGACAACGCGAGACAAGGTGGTGCGTCCACGCGCCACCATTCACGTTCATTGCGCCCGAGCCTCGCATTTCGACGTGACTCTGCACGGCGGGAGTGGACGCCATCTCACGCGAAGAAGCCGGCGCCGCGAGAGGCGCCGCGAGAGGGAGCGGGCGGGCCAGCGGCCCCTCATGCCGAATGGGGCGCGATCCGGTATCTCACCCGGCTCCATACTCTCATCCTGCACGGCGCATGCCGGTGACGACGTGGAGGAGACCGAGATGGCCCCCGAGCATGGCGAGGCCCAGTCCGAGCCACCCCCGGTTGGAGCAGAGGTCGGCGAGTCTCGCTGGCCGATGGCGGCCGCCGTCCTCGCCGTCATGGTCTTCGCGCTCGTTGCGCCGGTCGACCTCTCGCTCGTGCCCGGGTGGGTCATCGCCGCGGTCGAGGGCTTCCTGCTGGTGGCGCTGATCCTGGGCGACCCCGGGCGCATCGACCGCACCGGGCCATGGCAGCGGCGGACGTCCATCGCGCTCGTCGTGGTGATCCTCGCGAGCACGCTCGGGGCCACGGCACTGCTGCTCTACTACCTGCTGACGGGATCGCCGATCACCAGCCACGCCGACCAGGTCCTGATCGCCGGCGCGAAGGTCTGGCTCGGCAACAACGTCGCCTTCGCGTTCCTCTACTGGGAGTTCGACGCCGGCGGCCCGGCCGCTCGTGCCCACGGGATGCCGCGCTACCTCGACTTCGCGTTCCCCCAGCAGCTCAGTCCCGACGTGGCGCCGCCCGGCTGGCGGCCCGAGTTCATCGACTACCTCTACCTCGGGTTCACGACCGCCAACGCGTTCAGCCCGACCGACACGATGCCCATGGTGCACTGGGCCAAGGTGGCCATGGGTGCGCAGGCCCTGATCTCGTTCGTCGTCGTCGGCCTCGTCATCGCCCGGGCGGTCAACGCCTTCACCTGACGAGGGCGCGAATGACGAGGGCGCGAACGCCTGCCGGCGACCCACCCGCCTCGGCCTCTGGCGATCGCCTCGGAGATCGAGGTCAGCGCGCCGCAGGCGGAGCCGGTGGCGGCGCCGGAGGGGCCGGTTCGGAAGTGCTCTGGGGGTTGGCTTCGTCGTCGCTCATGGCCTGGCGAAAGCCACGGAGCGCCTTGCCGAGGGCCGCGCCCGACTCGGGCAGCTTGCCCGGACCGAGGACCAGCAATGCGATGACCAGGATGACGATGAGGTGGACGGGCGACAGGCCTTCCAGCATGTCCTGACCTCGATTGACGCCCGGCCGCGTGCCGGGAGGAGGATGCTACTCCGAGTCCGGGATCACGTCCCACGAAGCCGCGCGGACGACCCACCGGCGGCTCGCCCAGCGCCCAGGCCTGGCGGTGCAGCGCGCCCGAGCGCCTCTTCAGCGTTCGAGCAGGGCCTCAACCGCAGCCAGTGACGGCGCCGCCAGGGCCTCCGCGGCGATCGACCGCCAGAGCGCCGGATCGAGCGCCGCGACGGCCGCCCGGACCCCGGCGATGGCCGCCGGTCCCACGCTCAGCTCGCGGACCCCGAGCCCCACCAGCAGCGGCATCACCCGTGGATCGGCCGCCGACTCGCCGCAGACGGCCACGTGGCGTCCGGCGCGGTCGGCGGCCCGGACCACGCCGTCGATGAGGCGCAGGACGGCAGGCTGCAACGCCGAGGCGAGGTCGATCAGCCCGGGGTTGGTCCGGTCGGCCGCCATGGTGTACTGGACGAGGTCGTTGGTGCCGATCGAGAAGAAGTCGGCGATCTCGGCGAAGGCGTCGGCCATGAGCGCGGCCGACGGAACCTCGATCATCACCCCGAGTCGCACCCGCTCGAGGTCGGCGGCCGGGATCCCGTCGCGGGCGAGGCGCCCGGCGACGGCCGCCAGCCGGGCCCGGGCCGCGGCCAGCTCCTCCACGGCCGAGACCATCGGCAGCATCACGTGGAGCTCCCCGCCCGCCGCCGCCGTGAGCAGGGCCTCGAGCTGGGCGTCGAGCAGCTCCGGATGGCGCAGCCCGAGCCGCAGCCCGCGGACGCCCAGCGCCGGGTTTGCCTCGGGGCCCCCGGGCTGCCAGGCGGCGGGCTTGTCGCCACCGATGTCGAGCGTGCGGAAGACCACCGGGCGGTCGCCCATCGGTGCGCGGATGGCCGCATACGTGGCCCGCTGCTCGGCGATGCTCGGCGGGACGGACCGGGCCAGGAACAGGAGCTCCGTCCGGACGAGCCCGATTCCATCCGCGCCTGCCCGGGCCGCCGCCTCCAATTCCAGCGCCGACGCGACGTTGGCGAGGATCCGGATCCCGTGGGTGGCCTCGACGTCCGCCATCGCGCCGCCCAATCTTCCCGTGACAGGCGCCGTCGATGCGAGGAGCACGGCCGACCCCGCGGCCGCCACCCGTGCCAGGTCGTCGGCGTCAGGCTCGATCACGAGCTCGCCGGCCGTCCCGTCGACCGCCGCGGCGGCATCCTCCGGCAGCCCGTCGATCGCGACGCCGAGCCCGAGCACCATCGGGATCCCCAGAGCCCGGGCGACGATGGCCGCGTGACCGGTCGGGGCGCCGCCGCCCAGGGCGATCCCGGCGACGAGCTCCGGGCGCAGGGTCGCCACGGCCGACGGGTCGAGATCGACGGCGACGACGATGGCGGGTGCGCCGTCGGGGTGCCAGAGGTCCCGTCGGTGTTCGCCGCGCACGATGGCCGCGACGCGCCGTCCCACGTCCCGCACATCGGCCGCCCGCTCGCGGAAGTACGGGTCGTCGACGGCAGCCAGGACCGCGGCCTGCTCGTCGGTGGCGCGCAGGATGGCAGCATCGGCGGTCGCGCCGGCATCGATGAAGGCCAGCGCAGGATCGACGATCCCCGGATCCCGGGCGAACATGGCCTGGGCCTCGAAGATCGCCCCGACCTCCTCGCCCGCGCGGGCCGACGTCTGCATCGCGAGCGAGCCGAGGTTGTCCGCGGCGGAGTGAAGCGCGTCCAGCAGGCGCCGGCGTTCCTCCGACGGAACCGTGGCGTCGTCCCGGCCCGGCCCCGAACCCGTCGTGTCGGGGATCGAAGGAGCCGCCTCCGTCACCAGGAGCAGCCGGCCGCTCCCGAGCCCGGGCGAACCGGCCCGACCTGCCAGCACCGTGCGCGTCATCCCGCCGCGCCCCCTTCGACGTACGGAGCGAGCTCGGCTGCCAGGGCGGCGAGCGCCTCGTCAGCGTCCGCGCCGTCGGCCGCGAGGACGATCTGCGACGACGGGCCGATGGTCATCCCCAGGATCGCGATGAGGCTCTTGGCGTCGGCTTCGCGGCCGTCGTGGCGGATGACGATCCGGCTCTGGAACCTGCTCGCCGCCTGGACGAAGCGGGCCGCCGGCCGGGCGTGCAACCCCGATGGATCGATGACGGTCAGGGCGATCTCGGCCATGGGTCAGGTCCTCCACCCGCTCGTCGCGGCAGCTGGGCCAACTGTCGGTGTTGCCGAGACGATTGTGGGATCGACGAGTCGCCCGGGCAAGGGCTCACGGCCAGATCCGTCACGCGCACGACGGGACCGAGCCACGATCGTCCGCCGAGCGGATCAGGGGATCGGACCGCAGGTCAGGAAGGAGCCGTCTACATACCAGTAGCCCCGGGGCGTGTCACCCCGCCGGCGGTGCCGTGCCGTCAGCTGTCGGAGCCGAGCCGTTCGGGTGCCGGCGCCAGCACATCCTTGCGGGCGAAGACGCGCAGGAACCCGACGCCGCACAGGAAGAGCGCCACGCCGAGCCCGCTGTAGAAGAACGCGATCATCCAGTCCGGCATCAGGTGCGAGAGGCGGAGCGCCATGCCACCGCCCATCATCAGGGCCATCACCGCCCAGGAGGAGGCGTTGAAGAAGTTCCAGACGGGGAGCCGGTCCTCCGCGCGCGCGCGAATTCGACCGGTGTGCTTCCGGACGAGGCGGGAGAACACGAGAAAGTAGAACACCAGGAAGATCACCCCGGCGAGCGGGAAGAGGACCAGGTGCGAGGGCGCCAGCCCGAACTCCAGCGGCAGCCCGATCATGCAGACCATCGCGCCCGCCGCGCACCAGACCAGGCCGGCGATGAGCATCAGCTGGTTCTTGGGGATGTGGATGACGCGCACGCTTCGAGCACTCCTGGGCACCGGTCGACGAGTGGCGCGATTGTAGCCAGACCCATGTGAGGACGCTCCGGGGACGCGTTCCGGCCGCCGCCGCGGCTTGCCGGCGGGTCGTCCGCGAGCAGCACGAGACCTGGGCCACGGGGCCCTCGAGCCGAAGCGGACATTCGGCACTTAGAGCCACCACCGGTTCCCGCCAGTCTCAATCCGAGCGCGGGCCGGACCTGCGACAGCGGAGCCCATTCCACAGGAGGGAAGCACATGGCGGAAAGGACCGTGGTCCTGGCGTTCTTCGACAACGAGGTGGCCGCGGACGATGCGGTCGAGTCGCTGAAGGCGTGGGAGAAGGCGGACTACGACATCAAGCTCAACGCGATCGGCGTCCTCGTCCTCGACGACAAGGGCAAGATCAAGACCCACAAGCTCGGCAGGCGGAGCGTCGGCAAGGGCGCCGGGATCGGCATCCTGCTGGCCGTGATCGCCCCGCCGACTCTCCTCGCCGGTGCCATTGGTGGTGGGCTGTTGGGCGCCTTCCATCACAAGGGCCTCGGTCTCACGGCCGAGGAACGAGATCGGATCGCGGCCGATCTCGCCGGCGGCAAGGCCGCAGTCGGCGTGCTCGTGAATGCTGACGATGCATGGCTCATCAAGGACAAGCTCGCCGAGCTGGGCGGGATCACCGAGGTCCACGCGGTGACCGAGGAGGTCCAGGCCGAAGTCGAGGAGGCCGTCCCCGCCGTCGAGGCGGCCGAGGTCGCTGCCGGCGACGATCTGACCATCATCGACGGGATCGGCCCGGTGATCTCCGACACGCTACGCGCGGCGGGCGTGACCACGTTTGCCCAGGTCAGCGAGATGACACCCGAGGCCATCGAGGCAGTGCTGGCCAAGGCGAACCTGCCCGAGTTCGCCGGCCAGAACGCCGCCACCTGGCCACACCAGGCCAAGCTTGCCGATGCAGGCGACTGGGCGGGGCTGCGGCGCTACATCGCTTCCACGAAGGACTAGATCTTCGCCATTGACGCGGTCGGCTTCGCCCGTCCGCTCCAGGGCGAGAACTCGCCGCTCTTACGGCTTGGTGGAGCGCTCAGAGGCCGGCCTCGAGGCCGGCCTCTGAGCGTGATCGCCTGGGTGTGAACCGGGGAGCCATTCGCCATTCCCAGGGTCAGCCGTCCGGCTTCGCCCGGTCGACGCCAAACCGGTCGTCCGCCCCGGGCCCCCGCCAGTCCGGGCCACCACGTGCCTGCCCGGCTGGAGGCCGAGGTGCCGGGCCGATTCGGCCGTGATCAGCGAGACGACCTCGTGCTCCCCGACCACGACGACGACGATCTCGGCCATGACGGCCCCCTCCCTCACGGACCTGACCGTGCCCGGGACCTGGTTCCGTGCGCTGATCCTCATGGTTCGGCTCCTTCCTGCCGCGTTCCGTCGACGCGATGAGCCGCCGGGCGGCCTCGTGACCGTCATCCGGCCGCGAACATGACGGCCTCCAGCGGTGCTCGCCGGTAATCACCCGAGGCCACGAACGTCGAGAGCGTGTCCCCAGTGGAAGACGCGGACGGCGACGAGAACCCCGAACGCCGCCAGCACCAGGATCGCCGCCGCGGCGACCGAGGCGTCGAGGCCGCCACCCTGGAACTCGCTGTACACCACGAGGGGGAGCGTCTGGGTGCGGCCCTGGACGTTCCCGGCGAACATGATCGTCGCTCCGAACTCGCCCAGCGATCGCGCCCAGGTCATGACCAGGCCGCCGGCCAGCGCCGCCCCTGCCAGCGGGACGGTGATGGTGCGGAACAGGTGACGCTCGGAGGCACCGTCCACTCGAGCCGCGTCCTCGAGCTCCCGGTCCACGCCGGCGATGCCGATCCGCGCAGAGCGGACGAAGAACGGGGCCGACACGAACGTCATGGCGAGGACCACGGCGACGGTGGTGAACGGGACGGAGATGCCGAGGAGCTCGAACGGCGCCGAGAGCAGGCCCCGCCGCCCGAACACGAGGAGCAGCGCGAGCCCGGCGACCGACGGTGGCAGCACGATCGGCAGGTCGACGACGGCCTCCACCAATCCCTTGCCACGGAACTGCCGGCGGGCGAGCACCACGGCCAGCGGGAGGCCGAGGGTCACGGTGATGACCAGGCTGATCGATGTCGTGACGAGGCTGAGCCAGAGCGCGTCGAGAACCTCGGGCGAGGCGAGCGCCACCCCGAAGGACCCGGTGATGATCGCCCTGGCCACCAGCGTGGCGACCGGGAGGCCGAGGAACAGCGCGAACAGGCCGGCGATCGCCGTGAGTGACCACTCACCCCATCGTCCCTGGCGCGCCGCGGCCGGTGCGGGCCGACCGGTCGCAGCCGAGCGGTCCCCGGAACGCCCTGTGGCGTCCGCGGTCATGACGGCGGCAGGAACCCGAAGGTGGCCAAGATGGCCTGGCCGTCCGGGCCGGCGAACCAGGTCAGGAACGCATTGGCCGCGTCGAGGTTCGGAGAGGCTTTGACCACGACGCCGTCATACGTCGCGATCACGTTCGCCGTGTCGGGCACGTCGATGGTCGCCACCTTCGTCGAGGCCTTCGCGTCGGTGACGTAGACGATCCCGGCGTCGCCCTCGCCCAGCTCGATCTTCGCCACCACCGCGCTGACGTTGTCCTCCTTGGACACGATGTTGGCCGTGCAGGCGGCAGCAAAATCGGCCGGGTAGCCCGGCTCCTTGGCCAGGTTGGCCACCAGCTGGTTGGCGTACTTCGTGATCGGCACGGCGTCTCCCGCCGCGATGATCTTGACGCCGGGCTTGGCCAGGTCGGCGGGCGTCTTGATCCCGGCCGGGTTGCCCGTCGGCACGATCACGGTGAGCCTGTTGGTGGCGAAGGTGACCGGCGGCGCCACGGCCAGCCCCTTGTCGACCAGCGTCTGCGGGTTCTTGGTGTCGGCGGACAGGAAGACATCGGCCGGGGCACCCTGCTCGATCTTCGTCTCGAGTGCTGACGATGCGTCCGTCGAGATCGTGAGGGTCAGGCCGGGGTTCGCGGCCTCGTACGCGGTCTTGGCCGCCGTGAGCGCGCCCTTGAGCGACGCCGCGCCGTAGATCGTCAGGTCCACGGCGGCCGCGGTGTCCGGCGCTGTCGTTGCCGGGGCGACCGTCGGCGCGCTGCTGGTTGTCGGTGAGGCGCCGCCGCCGGAGCAGGCGGCGAGGATCAGCAGCAGCGCGGCGACGAATACCAGCAGGCGGGGCTTCATGCCCGCGACTCCCTGGAGCCTGGAATCTCGACGATGACGTTCGTCGCCTTGACGACGCAGACCGCCTCATCGCCGACCTTGAGGTCGAGCTCCTCCACGGCTTCGGCGGTCATCAGGCTGACCACCCGGTGGGGGCCGGCGACCACCTCGACGACCGCGGCGACGCTGTCGCGCTCGACGCGCGTGACGATGCCGGGGAACCGGTTGCGCGCCGACTGGGCGACGATCGGGCGTTCGACCGACGCCTTGCGCCGTTCGTCGAGGAGGCGGGCGACCTCCTCGATCGCGACCAGGCGCTGCCCGCCCTGGGACCGCTCCATCCGGAGGCGCCCCTCAGTCTCCCAGCGGCGGAGGGTCTCGACCGACACCTGGAGCATCTCGGCTGCCTGGCCGACCCGGAGGAGTGCGGGCGTGTCCTCAGGGAGATGCGTCATACCGATGAAGTATCGACGCAGATCGCCATCATGTCTATGTGTAGCGGTGACAGCGGGAGGAACGGCCAGCTCGAACCCCGGCGCTTGCGTGCCCGCCGCCCCATTCCGGCCGAGGCAGCAAGAGGCGCGAACGCCCGGCAGCGCCGGCCTTCGCGCCGTCGCGCGAGGGCAAAGGCGAGCGTCAGGCCGTCGCGATCGGATGTGTCGCCCGGATGAGGTCCTGCGGGTCGTACAGGGTCTTGACGCGGCCGAGCCGCCTGCGCGTCGCGGGCGAGTGGAAGTCGGGCCCCCGGAAGGGCCGCTCGGCGAAGTTGGGGTAGTTGCGCTCCGCTTCCCAGGGTGCCAGCGAGGCCCGCACGATGGCGGCATGACGCTCCACGGCGGCGGCCATGTTCGCGTTCGGCACCAGGCTGATCGTGGCGGTTGCGAAGGCGGCTTCGAGCGAAGCCAGGGACCCGTGGTCGGCGGCGGCATCGGCGAGTGCCGCGCCCAGGTGACGAAGCTCGACCGACAGGAGCGGCGATCCCGAGCCGGGGCCTGCCGCCTCCACGAGGGCGTCGATGGCCGCCGACGGCAGGTCTGCCAGGAGCCAGCCGTCCACGAATGCCGGGACCGGGTCGACCGGGTCCATATGCACCGCGCCCAGCCCGGTCGGTGCCAGCATGGCGAACGTGTCGATCTCCGGCTCGAGCTGCCGGAGCGGGCGCAACAGCTCGATGCCCTCGCCCTCCGTCGACAGGCACGCCGCCTCCACGAGCACGAACGAGCGACCCCTCAACTCCTTGGGGATCTCACGGTTGGTCGGCAGGTTGAGGATGCGACCGACCGATGTGACGGAGTCGGGAACGACGGCGGTCCACGCCTGCCAGGCCCGCAGAATCTCGGCGACGCGCTCCTGCGGCCAGAACATCGCGCCCGCGTACAGCTCGCGCACCGGATACAGGGTGAACTCCATCGCGGTGACGATGCCGAAGCTGCCCCCGCCGCCACGGAGTGCCCAGAAGAGATCGGGCTCGTGCTCGCGGTCGACACGCAGCAGGCGGCCGTCCGCGGTCACCACCTCGATCGCGAGGACGCTATTGCAGGCGAGGCCGTAGCGCCGGGCGAGCCAGCCAAGCCCGCCGCCCAGCGTGTAGCCAACCACCCCGACGTCGGGTGATGAGCCCGCCAGGGCGGCGAGGCCGTGTGCGGCAGCGGCCGCCTCGACCTGGCCCCACGTCGAGCCGGCCCCGACGCGGGCGACGCGCCTGACCGGGTCGATCGCGACGTCGCGCATCCTGGACGGTCGCAGGAGGAGGGAATCCTCGATCGCGCCAAGGGGCCACGCACCGTGCCCGGTGCCTTGGGGCACCACGCGCAGACCATGCTGGCCGGCGAACGTCACGAGCTTGACCACGTCGTCGGTGGTCTCGGGGAAGGCGACATGCGGGGGACGCTGGTCGGCGGCGCGATTCCACGCCTGGCGGGCCTGCTGCCACCCCTGGTCGGTCTCCGACACGACGGTTCCGGTCAGGCCCAGAGCGCGCAGATGCTCGAGCCGCCGTTCGCGCCCAACGTTCTCGCCGACGTCGATGAGGCGCCGGAACTCGTAGTCAGGACGGAAGGCCATGGTCCCCTTTCCGGACGCATCCGCGCCCTCGGCGGTGGTGTCTGACTCACCCGCAGTCCTGGATGACGGTCGTGGCGACCGTTTGGGGGACGCATCGCGAGTGAGGACCTGGTTGCCCCCGGTGCCCCCTGCCGCTGGCCCCATGGTGCGCGATTTGGCCAGAGAACGCAACTAACAGGAGATGTGGCCCAGCAGACAGGGGGCCATATGGCCCTTGGCGTACTGGGCTCGGGCAGGTTGCGGACCGACGACACAACTGGAGGCTATCCTCCGATTGGCGGTAGCATCAGGGCATTCCAGGGTGCCGGTGACGCCGCGCCAGACGCCTGGCGGCGGTTCGTCCTGCTCATGCTCGAGGCATTCCGCACCGACGAGGCAATCCGCGCCGGCGGCGCCAGCCCGCTGCCGGCACCGCCCACCCCGCGCCAGGTCATGAGTGCGATGCGAGGCATGAGCCGCACGCCCGAACAGCCACGGAGCACACGATGACGTTCACGTCCCAGTCGATGCCCACGCTGCGCGTGTCATCTCCGTCCGATGAGGGATACGAGCCGGGCATCTGCAACATCGGACCGGCCGAGATCGCCCGCCGTCGTCGCGCGGGCCACGTGGGGCTCGGCGTCGCGATCGGCGTGCTGGCCGGGCTGCTGGCGATCGACGCGCCGGCTCCCAGCCGGCTGGTGATCGCCGTACCGGCAGCGGTCGCGGCGTCCGGGTATCTGCAGGCTCGCCTCCGGTTCTGCGCCGGGTTCGGGTCGCGGGGCGTCTACAACTTCGGGGACGTCGGCCCGACCATCCAGGTGGAGGATGCCGAGGCCCGGCGGCGCGACCGCACACGATCGCGCCAGATCGGACTTGCCAGCGCCGGCATCGGCCTCGCGGCCGGCCTCGTGTCGGTCGCGATCAGGCGGTGACGACCGGGGACGCCTCCTCATCCTCGGCGAGTGGCGACCCGGACGCACCACCGTCGTGCTCGTCCACGAGCCCGTCGGCGTCTGAACGTGATCCTGGAAGAGGAGCCCTTATGAAAGCCTTCGCCCCGACCAGCCCCGACCAGCCGGCCGGTGCAGCACGTGCGGGATCCTGCAGAGTCCGGGCCAGCGGCTAGACTCAGCTTCGCCCTGGTGGGCCGGCCACCCGCCGGCGCGGCCATCGTGTGCAGCGGGGCCCGCACAGACAACACGCTCAGCCGGAGGAGGTCAGCGGCTCATGACTGGCGCTGGGAAGCCCGAAGAGTTCGTCGACGAGATCCACGTCCAGACCGTCGAGGAAGACCCCGCTCTCGGGTTGCCGTTCCGGGCGAAGATGGAGATCCTCGTCGCGGTCATGCTGGGCCTGTTCCTGGGCGCGCTCGACCAGACGATCGTGTCGGTCGCGTTGCCCACCATCGTGACCGAGCTGAACGGCAACGACCTCTACGTCTGGGTCGTCACGATCTACCTGCTCACGAGCACGATCAGCGTGCCCTTCTGGGGCAAGCTCTCCGACCTCTACGGGCGCAAGCCGATCTTCATGATCGGCATCGGGATCTTCCTCCTTGGCTCCGCGCTCTCCGGCCTGAGCCAGACGATGCCGCAGCTCATCCTGTTCCGGGGCCTCCAGGGCATCGGCGCCGGATCGATCTTCCCGGTGGCGCTGGCCGTCATCGGCGACCTGTTCACGCCGGCCGAGCGCGGCAAGTACCAAGGCCTGTTCGGGGCCGTGTTCGGGATCGCGTTCATCATCGGCCCGGCCCTCGGCGGGGTCCTCACCGACACGCTCAGCTGGCACTGGATCTTCTTCGTCAACATCCCAATCGGGATCGTCTCGCTGTACCTGATCTGGCGCCTGCTGCCGACGGTCAAGAGCGCGCGCGCGAGCCGGAACTTCGACATCCTCGGCGGGCTGGTCTTCACCGTGGCGATGGTCTTCCTCCTGGTGGGGCTCACGAACAAGGGCATCGCCAACGCGACCACCCACCAGCTCAACGCCTGGACGGAGCTGACGGTCGGCGGCTTCATGCTGATCGCGCTGGTGGGCATCGTGCTGTTCGTCCTGGTCGAGTCACGGGCGAAGGAGCCGATCATCCCGCTCGGGCTGTTCCGGATCTGGACCTACTCGAGCTCGATGATCGCGACGTTCTTCGCCGCCTTCGCCTTCTTCGGCTCGATCATCTTCCTGCCGCGCTGGTTCCAGTTCGTCGAGGGCTACTCGGCGACGGCGTCGGGGTATGCGGTCTTCCCGCTGCTCGTCGGGCTGATCGGAAGCTCGATCATCTCGGGCCAGATCGTCGCCCGGACGGGCCGCTACAAGTGGCTCACCGTTGGAGCGCTGATCCTCATGGGCGTCGGGGCGGCCCTGATGACCCAGCTGACCGCGACGACCCCGCTGCCGGTGCTGTGGTTCTGGATGTTCATCGCCGGGGTCGGCCTCGGTCCCACGCTGACGGTGTTCACGATCATCGTCCAGAACGCGGTGCCGTTCCACGAGCTCGGCGTGGCGACGTCGAACCTGACGTTCTTCCGCCAGATCGGGGGCACGATCGCGCTGGCTATCGCGGGTGAGCTCTTCGAGACCGGCTTCAGCGACCAGCTCGTCCCGAAGATGGACGTTGCCGGCGTGCCGCCGCAGGTCGTCGCCGGCATCCAGCAGGCGATGGGCACCGGCGGTTTTGACCTCAACCAGGTCGCAGGCGTCGGGCTCGATCTCGGCAAGGCGATCCTGGCGGCCCTTCCCGCGCAGGCCCAGGCGGTGGTCGCGCCGTTCGTGCCCAACATCGTCTCGGGCATCTACGAGGCATTCAGCGCGGCGGTCGCCCAGACGTTCTACATCGGGATCGGCGCCGCCGTCATCGCGGCGGTCGTCGCGGCGACGATGCAGGAGCATCCGCTGCGGACCTCAAATGCTGTGCAGGCGCCGGCCGCGGCACCCACGGTGTAGTGACGGTCGACCTGGGACGGGAGCCTGGCGATCGCCGATCCACCGTCCCCCTAACCGCCGCTTGGTCCGAGCCGGACGTCGCTTCCGCGGCTCGCTCGCAGGGGCCGGTGTGGCATGATCGACCACAGGCGCAGCGCGAAGGCGGCGCACGACGAGGGTGGGATGGCAAAGCAGAAGCACAGCGAGAGCGGCCGTCGCCGCGGCGAGCGGAAGAGCCACGATGCCGCCGTCCACCGCCAGCAGCAGGAGACCATCGGGCGGCCCTGGCACGCGTCGGACCCCGTCCGGATCACTGCCATCGTCGTCATGGTGGTCGTGATCCTCGGGATCACCGCGATGTTCGTGGGCGGCGTCATTCACTGGTAGCGGCGCCTTCGACCACCGGCCGTCGAGGCCGGCCCCGGACTCAGGTCGCCTGCCCTCGTGCCACGGCCTGTTCGGCGAGCTGCCTGGTGAGGGTTGCCTGGCCGATGTGCTCCCGGCTGTGCACGGCGGCGTGGAGCAGCCAGGCGGCCCCGGTCGCGGTTCGCATCGGCCGTTCAATTGGGGCGTCAAGGCGGTCCTGCGTGAGTCCGCCGAGGAAGCCGTCGACCTCCCGCTCGGCGGCATCGATCATCGCCACGAGCCTCTCCGCGTCCAGGTCGCTGACGCGGAACGCGGCCTCGCGGTCGCGGGGCAGCGCGATGCCGGCCACGATCGCCGTCAGGGCCCGCTCGGAGTCAAGCGAGTGGGCGATGAGCGCGGAGACCGAGTTCGTCTCCTCGCCCGGCTTCCAGTCGAGGAGCGCCGGGCTCAGGCCGCTCACGACCGTCCGCATCGCTGCGTGGGCATCGTGAAAGTAGCCGGCGTAGAGCGCCGCCGTCGCCTCTGCTCCGGTTGACACGGTTCACTCCTTGCATCCCTGACGCGCGATCAGATGGCGGCGCCCGTCGCCATCATGAGCCGGAATCGCTGAGGGTGATCAAGCGGGGCGGAGCGAGCACGACCGGTCACAAGCTGGCCGCTGCCCGGCGACGGCAACAGACCGGCGCAGCTTGCCGAAACCGGCTACGACCCTCCGACGTAATGGTCAGCGGAGGACTTATCCGATGAACGCCATCCGCCCGACCCTCTCCACGGCTCGCCGACTGCTCCCGGGACGCCTGGTCGTCCTGCTGCCGCTGCTGCTGGCCATCCTCGCGGCATGCGGCCCGGGTGGCGGAGGCGGTCCCGCCTACTGACCGGGATCGTCAGACCCGCATCCGACGGTTCGCCGCGATCTCGACCGGATCAGCGCTCCGATCATTCATACGGACGGCACGCCCTGGAGGGTCCACCATGCGCCACGCCACCTTCGCAGCCATGACGGTCGCCGTCGCATTGGCGATCGCCGCCTGCTCGGGGAGCGCGACGCCGGCCGCCACGGCCAAGGGGTCGGCCGGCCCTTCGGCTGTTGCCCCGGCCGCCGCCGGCAACGCCGTCACGATCGCCAACTTCAGCTTCGCGCCGGCGGGGGTCGAGCTCGACCAGGTAGACCTGGTCGAAGGGGCGACACCTCACAGGAGCGGAGGTGTTGACGATGTGGCGCAGGCTCGGGATCGCGGCGGTCGACGGCCGACCCGCGTGAAGAGCCCCGTTGCGCCACCTACATCCGGGCGAGCAGCTCGGTCTTCTTCGCCTCGTATTCCTCGGCGGTGATCGCGCCGCGGTCGCGGAGATCGGCCAGGCTGGCCAGGGCCGCGGCCGGATCGACCGCGGCCGCGGGGGGCACGGGCGCGACCGGGGTCGCGACGACAGCGGCCGCCTCGCGCCCGGGCTCACCCATCTTGCGGGTCATGATCGCGTTGCGGAACGCCTCGGGCGTCGTGATCGTCTTGAACCGGTCCGCGCCCGCTGCACCCGACTGGGTGAAGACGTCGAGGTCGCCGTAGTTGAGGCTCTTGCCGAGCATGCCGACGCTCGACTTCACGTCGCTGACCGAGGTGATCAGGGTTGCCGAGGACCGCTTCGAGATGAGGCCCTCCTCGCGGACCACGCGCAGGTTGGTCACGGCAAACTCGGCGGTCCGCCACACGATGATGTTGTAGCCGATCCAGACGATCGCGACGACGAACATCCCGGTGCGGAGCAGGTTCATGAGGTTGCCGACCGTTCCGACGATGCCCGTGGTGGCATCGGGCGAGATCCAGTTGACGAGGAACGCCCCGACGACGAGCAGGATCGGGATCCACGAGTCGCGGAGGGGTGCCATCCAGTGCTTCTTGGAGCTGAACTCGATGGTCTCGTTGGTGATGAGGTTTTGGGCGATCGACATGGCGGCTGGTGCTCCCGGCTAGGACCCTGGGCTGCGGTGGATGGTCGCTCTCGGATCCGGCGTCGTCTTCGGCACGGAACCAGGGCACGACGCCGTCGATCCGGCCGTACCGCGCCACGTGGCACAACGGGCTCGCGGGGGCCGATCGCGCTTAGCGTAACGGGGTTCTCGAGCGTCCGCGCCCCGTCGGCGCGCCCTGGGCCAGCCCCACGGCCAGAGCGCGGGTCGTCAGCCGTGGCAGTCGCCGGGCGTGCCCGGCCCGGGCGCGGGGCCGGGCATCGGGACCGCGATCCGTCTCGGCTCAGGTCGAGGGGGTCGGGTGGATGCGCGTGTCGACCAGGTCTGCCGGACCCACGAGGTCGACGTAGAGTCGACCCACGAGATGGTCGAGTTCGTGCTGCATCGCCCGGGCCATCAGGCCCGAGCCGCGGCACCGGATCCTCCGCCCCTCGAGGTCGTCGGCCGCGACGACCACCTCGCCGGCGCGCGCGACCTGCGCGACCCGATCCGGGACGGACAGGCATCCTTCCCAGCCAACCACTGGGGTCACGCTCCTCACGAGCGCCGGGTTGCCCAGGACGAGCAGCCGCCCTTCGACCTCCACGACGGCGAGCCGGAGTGCTTCGCCGACCTGGGGCGCCGCGAGCCCGACGCCGCGAGACTGCCGCATCGTCTCGACCATGTCCTCCACGAGCCGGCGCAGCCCGCGGTCCGGCAGGCGGACCGGTCTTGTGGCCCCTCGCAGGATTGGGTCGGGCAGGCACCGGATCGGGCGGATGGTCACCTCAGCGGTCCGCGCGCCCATGGCCTGCGGTCCTCATCCCGGCAGGACGACCTGGGGGTCGTGAGCCTCGGGATCGGTCGCATGGTGGTGATCGTCGCTCGAGACGTGGACGTGCGAGTGCTCGATGAGTGCCCCGCCGTCGAGATGGCCGTGGAGGTGTTCGTGGATGAGGTTCGCCCGGAGGAGCAGCGCTCGATCGGCGAGGATGGCCGCGGGCGTACCGTCGGCCAGGACCCTGCGGTCTTCGCCCAGCACGATGACCCGATCGGAGATGCCGGGCACGATCTCGAGCTCGTGTGTGGCGGTGATGATGGTGCGGCCCGCCCGGCCGAGCCGGGCGATGAGCTCGACGAGAACGGACTTCGTCCGCGGATCGAGCGCAGCTGTCGGCTCGTCGAGGAGGATGACCTCCGGGTGCAGCGAGAGGACCGAGGCGATCGCCGCCCGCTTTTTCTCGCCGCCGGACAGCTCGAACGGGGCGCGGTCGGCGAGGTGGGCGATCGCCATCTCGTCAAGGGCCTCGGCGCATCGGTCGCGGACCTCCTCCCTGGTCATGCCGAGCTGCAGCGGTCCAAACGCGACGTCGTCGAAGACGGTTGCGCTGAATAGCTGGATGTCGGGGTCCTGGAACACCAGGCCGACCTCGCGATGGAAGCGGAATGCGTCCTGGCCTGCCACGACCGCCGCCACGTCCCGGCCGAGCGCCCGCATCGCGCCCGCGCTCGGGGCCAGGATGCCGTCCAGGAGCTTGAGCAGCGTCGACTTGCCGCTGCCATTGGCCCCCAGCAGGCTGACCCGCTCGCCTCGGGCAATCTCGAGGTCGATGCCGTCGAGGGCCAGGTGGCCACCGGGATACGAGTAGCGGACCCCGTGAAGGCGGTAGACCGGCTCCGTGCCGGCCGGCTGGGTCAGGGCGACGGCCCCGTCCCGCTCGTCCGGTGGCTCGGTCACCTCGGCCACAGTCGCTCCATGCCGAGCAGGGCAATGACCATCGAGACCGAGCCCCCGAGCAGCAGCCAGTCGCGGATGGCCATCCGGTAGGCCGAGTAGGTCCGCATCTCGCCGGTGAAGCCGCGCGCGAGCATCGCGGCATAGACGTCGTTGCTCATCTTGAAGGAGCGGCTCATCAGGGCGCCCATGGTCCCACCGATCCAGCGACGTTGCTCTGCCCCGCTCGTCCTCGCCACGAGCCGGCTCTTCCGGGCGAGGAAGATGCCGTTGACCGTGTGCAGGAACAGGAAGATGTAGCGGTAGGTCATCGAGAGGATCAGCACGAACACCTGGGGCACCCGCAGCGAGCGGAGGCTCTTGAGGATGTCGGCCCACGGCGTCGTCATCACCAGCAGGACCGCCAGCGACACGCTGACCCCGACCCGCATCACCAGCAGGATCGCGCCCAGGATCCCATTGATCGACGGCGCGATGACCAGCGGCCCGATCGTGATCTCGAACAGGTGCGGGCCCGGGATGAGGAAGATGGACGGGATGACCACGATGCCGGCGAACAGCGGGATCCCGAGCCACACCCGCTTGACGAAGAAGCCCACCGGGATCCTGCTGGCGATGGCGGCCGCGAGCGTGACGGCATACAGGAACGCGAGCACGAGATAGGAGCTCGTCAGGCTCGCCGCCAGGACGACGGCCAGGAACATCCCCAGCTTGGCGCGGGGATCCACCCGCTGGAGGAACGCGTCCAGCCGGGCGTGCTGCTCGGTGAAGACCGCCCGCTCGATGTTGCCGGCGATGCCGGCAAGCGTCTTCTCGACCCAGCCCGGCTTGCCCGACCCGTCGGCCCGAGGGTCTTCGCGACGGGACGGCGGGGCGGTCGGCAGGACGGCCGGGTTCGGGACGCTCACGGTGCCTTCCGCGTCATGCCGCCGACGAATTGCTGACGGGCCTGGACCTGCGGATGCCGAGGAGGCGCACGACGAGCATGATCCCGGCGCCGCACAGAAGCATGCCGAGGATCCCGGTGATCTCGTAGCCGAGCGCCGCGTGCCATAGCTGGGCGTTCGCGCCGCTGAAGAACGGGAGCGGGATGTTGTAGTCGGCGAGCGGCGCGCTGAAGAAGCCCGACAGATCCTGGAGTCCCTTCGGGACGTATCCGAACGCGGCCTTGACGTCCTCGACGCTGCCCTCGCCGTAGGCGAACCCGGGCGCGATGAGGCCCAGTGGCGCGATGACCGAGAGGGCCACGAGGCCCGCGCCCACCCGCTTCCAGGGACGGGGCAGGACGAGGTAGGTCAGGGGGACGAGGACGGCGAAGATGACCGCCGTGACGAGCAGCATGGATGCCACCGCGGCCCAGTCCACCTGGCTCCAGTCGGCCCCGAACCAGTGGGCAGCATCGCCGCCGCCCAGGACCAGGCCAAGCAGCGCGATCGCGGCCGTGCCGGCGACGACGATCCCGGCCACCAGCTGCCAGAGCGGGCGCGGGCTCGCCTCGCCCTCGACGACGTCCGTGGAGGCAAAGACGGACTTGAGCGAGGTCAGGTATTCGGGGTGTCGCTTCTGGAAGTAGGCGACGCCGAGGGCGCCGATCAGTCCCTCGACGATCGAGGCGCCGAACACGTGGCTGATGAGCATCGCCGGGATCGCCTCGGCCAGCCCGTAGGGGCTGTAGAGGGCGACGCCGCTGGCGTTGGTGAACAGCAGCGGTTGAATGCCCAGCTCGATCCCGACGAATAGCGCAGCGGCCGTCATCCCCACGTAGCCGCCGATGCCCGCCGCGACCACCCTGCGCGTGGACAGGATCGGCGCCCGGGCGGCGACCAGCCGGTAGACCCAGTACGCCACGAACGGGATCACGATCGCCATGTTGAAGCAGTTGATGAAGATCGCCAGGATCCCGCCGTCCCCGAAGAACAGGGCCTGAATGACGACCGCGACGCTGACGGAGATCACCGCCGCCCAGGGACCCAGGATGACCGCGATGAGCCCGGCGCCCACGCCGTGGGCGGTGGTCCCTCCCGGTACGGGCACGTTGAACATCATGATCGTGAAGCTGAGGGCGGAGAAGATCGCGAGGAGCGGGATCGTCCGGTTGTCCAGGACCGACTTGACCCGCTGCGTGGCCAGGCCCCACGTGGGCAGCGTGACGACCGCGGCGCCGAGCGAGATGAGGGGGCTGAGATAGCCATCCGGGATGTGCACGACGATCTCCTGCGGACCCGTGTCGCCGTTCCCTTCGCAGGATGGTGCCCGGCAGATGCCAGTCAACTCTGCTGCGAACTGTTGCGATAACGGGAATTGTAGCGGCATCGACGCGGCAGGCATCGGGCCGGCTCCCGTGAGCGGCCGGGGCGGGGAACCTATACTGCCGACCGAGATGACCACGGACCCCCGGATCAGGCTGCGCAATGCGTCGAGCTCCGGCCCCGCGACCGAAGGAGCCCCGTCGAGCGAGCGCGGAGCCGATGCCCAGTGGGTTGCCGTTCGCGATGATCTCCGCGCCCTCGGCCTCCGCTGGACGCCGCAACGACGAACGCTCGTCGAGGTGTTGTCACGGACGCACGGGCACGTGACCGGGAGCCAGCTCGTGGAGCGCTGTCGAGAGATCGATCCCGAGACCACGCCCTCGACCGTCTACCGGACGCTGGACGTGCTCGAGAAGCTCGGCCTGGTCCGCCACGGGCACGGTGCCGATGGCCGGGAGGAGTTCCACGTCCTGCCGGAGGCTGAGCACGGCCATCTCCACTGTCAGGCCTGCGGCGGGACGTGGGAGATCGGCCGGGACGAGGGCGAAGCGCTCCTCGGCTTCCTCGCGGCCAGTCACCGGTTCGCGGCGGATCTCAGCCACGTGACGATCGTCGGCCGATGCGCGGGTTGCGTCGAGAATGCGAGCCGGTCCTGAAGGGTCATGACGCGTGAGCCGGTGCGCTCGGTCGAGAGCCCGGCGGTCGGTGACCGACCCGAGCGCGTTGCGACTGGCCATCGCGCCAGGACCGGTTCCCAGCCATCGAATGGACTCACGCCCCTGCGCGCTTGGCGGCGACCATCGTTTCGATCGATGAAGACCCCGCGGCTCCTCCTCTCGGTCTCCGGCGTCGTCGGGCTCGCGGTGGCCTACGCCCTCTACCACCGCACCGCTGCCTACCGGAACGGGAATCGCCTCTTCTACCGGGATGGGCGGCCCAACATCGCCGGGCGCGTGTTCGGCGACGCGTGGACGCGCATCGGTGGTCTGGGCCTGACGCCCTCCTATCTCGTCGCGCTCGAGACCACGGGCCACCGGACCGGCATGGTCCACTCGATCCCGGTCGTCATCGGCGAGCTGGATGGCGAGCGCTACGTCGTCTCGATGCTCGGCGAGCGCTCACCCTGGGTCCGCAACGTCCGAGCCGCCGGCGGCCGAGCCGTCATCCGCCACGGCCGACGGCTCGAGGTCCGTCTCGTCGAGCTGCCGCCCGGCGACCGGCCCCCGGTGATCAAGGCGTACCTGGCTCGCGCCGTCGGGGCCCGTCCGCACATTCCCGTTGACCACCTGGCTCCGGTGGAGGCGTTCGAGCCGATCGCCGCCGACTACCCGGTGTTCCGCATCGTCGGGTAGGGCCAGCACGGTCGGGTGAGCGGCAGCCTTGCCTGTGGTCGAGTCCGTTTCGAACACCCTTCGATCGACGGGTTCATAGTGAGCGCATCCACGGCGATGCCGCGCCCGGGCTGCATGCAAGGAGCGTCCCTCATGGCCACCGTCACCACCCACACGCTCGCGGTCCCCGCCGCCGTCCTGACGTATGACGTCCGGCGCGCCACCTCGACCGCCGATCCCATCCTCATGGTCGTCGGCTCACCCATGGGGGCCGACGGCTTCGCCGCGCTGGCGGAAAGGTTCCCCGAGCGGACCGTGGTCACCTACGACCCGCGGGGTGCGGGCCGGAGCCGCCGGACCGACGGGGCGCTCGAGACGACGCCCGACGAGCATGCCGACGACCTGCACCGGCTGATCTCGGTGCTCGACGCCGGCCCAGTCGAGCTGTTCGCCTCGAGCGGCGGGGCCGTGAACGCTCTCGCCCTCGTCGCCCGTCATCCAGAGCAGGTGACGACCCTCGTCGCGCACGAGCCGCCGGTCTGGCAGGTGCTCCCCGACCGGGACGCCGGCCTGGCGGCTGCGGTGGACATCCACGAGACGTACCTGCGCAGCGGCTTCGGGCCGGCGATGGCGAAGTTCATCGCCCTCGTCAGCTACGAGGGCCCCTTCCCCGCCGACTACACGGACCGGCCCGCGCCGGACCCGGCGATGTTCGGGCTGCCAGCCGAGGACGACGGCACGCGGACCGACCCGCTGCTCGGGCAGAACATGATCTCGGCCAGCCACTTCCAGCCGGACTTCGGAGCCCTGCGGGCTGCGTCGACGCGCATCGTCCTCGCGGTCGGGGCGGAGTCGAGCCAGGTCATGACCGGTCGCGCGACGAAGGCCGTCGCCGAGCGGCTCGGGACGACGCCGGTCGTCTTCCCCGGTGGCCACGGAGGGTTCCTCGAAGGGGAGATGAGCCAGGGCGGTGGCCCGGACGCGTTCGCGGCCACGCTTCGCAGGGTCCTCGTGGGCGATGTCGTGTCCGTATCGGCAGGGAGGTGACATGGGACGCGTGGTCTCGGGGATCACGACCTCGGTCGATGGCTACATCACCGGCCCCAACGACGGGCCGGGCCGGGGACTCGGCGACGGCGGCGAGCGCCTCCACGCCTGGGTCTTCGGCGGCCGCTGGTCGTACGACAGCGGCCCGAAGGGTGAGGCGACCGGCGCGGACAGGGACTACCTCGATGCCGCCATGGCGAGCGTCGGCGCGGTGATCGGCGGTCGATGGACGTACGAGTCCGCCGATCACTGGGGCGGCACGAATCCCTGGCCGGTGCCGTTCTTCATCGTCACGCATCGCCCGCAGGAGCAACCGCCGGACGGCGGGTTCACGTTCATCGGCAGCCTGGAGGCCGGCCTGGAGCGGGCGCGAACGGCGGCGGGCGACGGCGATGTCCACATCATGGGTGGCGCGGACCTCATCCGCCAGGCGCTCCGCGCCCGGTACATCGAGGAGTTCACCCTGACCATCGCGCCGGTCGTCCTCGGGGCGGGCAAGCGCCTGTTCGACGGGTTCGACCAGAGCCTCGAGCTCGTCCACGCCGGCGTCCGCCAGTCGCCCTTCGCGACGCACATCACCTACCGGCTGGCGCGCTAGGCTCGGGGGATTCCATGGACGACGAGGCCGACCCCCGGGTGGACGCGTACATCGAGCGGTTGCCGGCGTGGCAGCAGGCGATCTGCCGGGAGGTCCGGGCGCTCGTTCACGCGGCGGACCCCGAGGTGGTCGAGACGATCAAGCGCAGCGTCCAGCCGTACTTCGTGCTCCACGGCAACATCTGTGCCCTCCTGGCCGCGAAGGACCACGTCAACGTGTTCCTCTACGACGGCGGCATCGTCCCGGACCCCGAGGCGATCATCACGGGCGGCCACGACAACGCGACGGCCCGCACGGTCGCGGTCCACGAGGGCGAACGGGTCAATGCGGAAGCGCTCTCGGCGATGTTCCGCCAGATCATCGCGAACAACCGGGCCGGCGGCTGGCGCCGGCTCAAGGCTGGGACCTGAGGCCCGGATCGACCGCGGTCATCCGCGCCATGCGCCGTCTTCATTCGGCGTGGCCACGATCGCGCTGATCGTCCTGCTGGAGCGAACCCTGCTCGGCGCGCTCGGCTGCTGCCCAGCAAGGCGGCCCCAGGTGCCGGCCACTGACGATCGGCCCTGAAAGACCCGAGGGGCAGGCTGCACGGTGCCGGCGCCTCGGGCCGAGCGACTCGGGAGCGACCGTGAACGTCGGGGCTGCGACGCTGCCGAGGGTCGCGCTGGCCTGATATGCCGGGCTTTCCAATCCCGTCGATGAGCGCACAATCCGCCTGCCGGAAGAGAGGCGCGGGAGCCATCGCGCTCCCTCCAGCGCGGCGTCCCCATACGGTCGCCTAGACCGTCGCGCAGGGCCAACGGCGAGACCGGCTTGTCCGCGTCTGGCGCCGCTGCGCCCATGAAAGGGGACGATCATGCAGTTCCTGGTCATCACAAGGCAGAAGACTCCGCCGCCGCCAGAGATGCTGGAGCCCATCATCGGCGCGATGCAGGCTTGGGTGGCTCAGACTCGCGCCTCGGGCAAGGCGAAGGCGATGTGGGCCTTTGCGGGCACGGCAGGCGGCGGCGGTCTGCTCGAGGTCGAGAGCCACGAGGAGCTCGACGCGATCATGTCTCGCTTCCCGTTCGGGCCGTTCTCGACCGTCGAGATCATCTCCCTGAGCGACCTCGAAGCGGGTCTCGCGAACGCGAGGGCGTTCGGCCGGGAGATGATGGCGGGGATGGCCAGCAGGTAGCGGGGGGATCCTCCGGGACCGGCGCCCCCTCCGCCCGGCTCGCTCCCGATTGCCCGACCGACGGGCGAGGGACCTTGACGGTGTCCGTACGGATTAGTTGGGGCGTCCGCGCGCCCGAGGGCGTTGTCACCGCAGACCTCCGACCCCAATGGGCCGGGACCGACCAGGTCTGGACGCGAACAGGTCAGGACGCGAAGTGGTAACGGTCCGCCTCGACGCGGTAAGGTCAGGCTGTGTCGCCGCCAACGAGATACCCGATCCGGATCGGGTCGAAGTCTGCCCTGCTCCTGCGGGTCGTGTTCGGCGTGACGCCGGACCGTGCCTGGGCGTCGGCCGACGCCGAGACGGTCACGGTCCGGTTCGGGCGGTTCGAGCTCCGGGCCCCCGTCGCGGGCGTCGCGCGGTGGCGGATCGAGGGACCCTGGCGCTGGATCACGGCGATCGGCATCCGTCGGAGCATCCGCCACGCGGATGTCTCGTTCGCCGGCAGCGCGCGCGGCGGCGTGCGGCTCGACTTCCGTACCCAGATTCGCTGGGGACCGCTCTCGATCCTGGCGATCTATGCCGGGGTCGACGATCTCGAAGGGTTCGCCCAAGAGCTCGCGCGGCTGGGAATCCCGGGGGAGGATGCGCGAGTGCGCTGACGCCCCGGATCGTTCTCGGAGTACCGCTCCTGCCCCGATCCGGACCTCGCGATCGTCACGCGGTTCGTGCCGCGTGAGGCGACCTGATCAGCCGGACTCGTTGCGCAGGAACCGCTCGACCAGGGCGGCCGTCTCGTCGGGCTGCTCAAGCTGGGGGAGATCCCCGGCCCGCGCGATCGTGATCCGTTCCAGGTGGCCGTTCGCGGCGGCGAGCGCCTCCGAGGCCGCGGGGTCGGTGAAGCGCGGATGATCCCCGAAGACCAGGAGCGTCGGGTTCGCGAGCCGTCCGTACGCCTCCTCGGCCCGGGGGTCGTTGAGCAGCCCGCAGACGAACGCCAGCGGCGCCCGCCAAGCACCAGGCTGCTGGCAGGTCCGCCAGCAGTACCGCTCGTACTCGCGCGGGACCCGCTCCGGATCCGCGAAGGTCTGGCGGAGGAACCAGCGGATCACCTGGCGCCGGGCGAGGACCGCGAATAACAGCCGGCCGATCCCGGTCAGGCGCAGGGACCGGTAGAGGGACTGCGACCCACGTCCGGCGCTGCCCTTGAAGCGGCCGAACCCGGTCGGGCTGATGAGGACGATGCGGCCGAAGCGCTCTGGATGCTCGGCGGCGACGACGACGACATACTGCCCAGGCAGCGAGAGCGCGACGACATCGACCGAGGTCTCGCCCGGTCCGAGGGCAGCCGCGCGGATGCGCTCGAGCTGCTCTCCGTAGAGCGCCCAGCCGTAGGGCGCGTCGGGCCGATCCGAGGTGCCGAAGCCGAGCCAGTCGACCAGCACGACTCGGTGGTGCTCCGCCAACTGCGACGCCAAGGGCGCCAGCTCCACGCCCGCACCCGCGGCGTTGAAGCTGTGCAGGAGCAGGACCGTCCGACCCTCGCCCAGCCGGTAGCCCGCGACCCTGCCGTGGGTGGTCTCGACATCAAACGGGACGCCCGGAACGGGAGGGGGGAGGGGGATCGCCATCGGAGGATTATGGTCCGTGCGGGATCCCGGTGACGCGCCTCACCCGGGCTGGCCGTCTGTCGCGGGGGCGAGGTCAGACGCCAGCTGGCCGATCGCCCGCTCCGCCGGCGCGGGTGGTGTCAGCCATCGCAGTCGCCCGGCGTACCGGGTCCTGGTGCGGGACCCATCATCGGGACGCCCACCCAGATGTCGAGCCGGCCGCAGGAGAGGTCGACGCGGGCGCCCGACCCGGATCCCGTGTTGTCGGTCTGGCTCGCCCGGCTCTTGTCGACCTGGCCCCGCAGGACGGTCCTGCCGCCCGGCAGCCTCGCCTCGACCGACCAGACGCCGGCCGGGAGGCTGCCCTCGGCGACGGTCGCCGACATACCCGCCGCGACGGTGGCGACGACGGCCCCGTCCACGAGCACTGTCATCGCCTTCGTGGTCCCGTTCTCGACGTGGAGGTCCCGCGCGGAGGACGCCGACGGCAGCATGCCGCAGCCCGCGACCGGCGAAGCGGTCACCAGGCACGCCACGAGCGCGAGTGCGAGACGGCGTCGCATCGTCAGCCCCGTCGCCATCATGCGCCCTTCCTTTACTGCGAGAGGATCAGCAGCGACCCGATCGATGCCCCGACCAAAGGATGCGATGACGCCGACCCCCGGTTCGCTCCGTACTCGCGACCAGGCATGCGTCGGCGAAGTCGAGCCGGTTCACCTCGTTGACCTCCACGGCCCGCTGGAGCAGGGTGCCCCGGGCCGACCCTGGCCGCCGTCCGCCGGCCGTCATCCAGCACCCAGGTCAGTACTCGCCCTTGATCACGAAGAACGAACCGCGGATGGTCCCGGCCAGCTTCGACTTCTGGCGTGCGAACTTGAACCGTGAGGCGAGCTCGGCGGGGACCTCCATCCCGTCGGAGAGCTTGAACCCGACCGCCCGCTTCGAGGCGTCGTCGATGGTGTACATCACGTTGATGGACAGGCCGCTCTCGTAGAACACATACGCCATCCGGATGGCCGCGACCTGGAAGGCCGTCGCCTCGAGCGGGCGAGACGCGATGACGAGGTCCCGCTCCTCCTTGAGGATGCGATGTACCCAGTCGACGGTCTCCGTGGCCTCGCTCGCCGGTTCCACCCTGAAGTCGTGGTCGTACTTGTTCTTGAAGTAGCGGGCCTCGTTCGCCCGCAGCCCGGCGAGCGCGGACGCCACCGGCGATGACTCCAGGCCGGTGGTCGAGACCTTGTTGAAATCCACGACATAGGACATGACACGCTCCTGTGTGGGGACACGACCGATCGACGCCCAGGCCGTCCGCGCCGGACGGGCGGGCCGGTCCGGCGTTTCATGAGGCCGACAGACGGGGCGACTGGACGAGCGGCACGGCTGTCGCCCTCCAGGGGGGCCGTGCAGTCCCATTCTCCCAGTCTCCCTGTCCAGTTGCAGCAGCACACCACGCGGCCTGTCCGCGACGTATGGGGGTGGCCGATCGTCGCCAGATCACCGTCCGCGATGCGAATGTCATCCGGGTTCGGGACCGGAAACCAGACCCTGGCCAGCTCCCGGTTCCGGTCCCGCCGCGAGGACGGCGTCGCCGTGATCCCGATCGGCGTGCTGGCCGCCTGACGCGTCTACAGCGCCAGGAGTCACGAAGCCCGGCCGCTGGGCCGGGCTTCGAAAGAGATCGCTGGAGCCGACACTCGGATTTGAACCGAGGACCTGCTGTTTACGAAACAGCTGCTCTACCGCTGAGCTATGTCGGCGCGGGGGGCATCTTAGCAGCACGAAGCGCGGCCCGCGAGCGCCCTGGACCGTCGTTCAGAAGGGTCTCGGCGCCTCCAGTTGAGCAACTGACTTCGGCCGTGACCGCATCGCGCCACTTGGGGGTGAGGTGGGGTCGCGGAGCAGGCACGCGGCCGGGACAACCCTTGGATGGCGTCGACCGGCGGGGCCGGTGTGCAACGTCCCGAAGGAGGGCGTTGTCCCGGGCCTAACCCCGGGGTCCCGACGACGCCTCGCCCGAGACCACGCACGGGTGTCGGAGCCGCTTTGTCGGCCTAGGCCAAAGTCGAAGATCGATAAACTGAGTCTATCGATCCGATAAGTTGACTCTTCATCTCTCGCGGTGTAGCCTCGCGCCATGGATGCGATCGGCAAGTCGCAGCTCGAGGCAGCGCTGGGCGCGCTCGGTGAGCTGCTCGAGGCACGAGGGGCACGCTACGAGGTCGTGCTCGTGGGCGGGGGCAATCTCATCCTCCGCGGGCTCGTCAGTCGCCCGACCACCAAGGACCTCGACATCCTGGGCCTGTGGACTCCGGACGGCGTTGCCCCGATGCGCCCGATGCCGGAGCCGCTGCTCATGGCAATCGACGACGTGGCCCGCGCGTTCGGACTTGCAGCCGACTGGCTGAACACGGGGCCCGACTCGCTTCTCGACTTCGGGCTTCCCGTCGGATTTGCGACGCGACTCGAGCGCCGAGACTTCGGCGGCCTCGTGGCCTGGCTCGCGGGCCGGTTCGACATGGTCTGCTTCAAGCTCTACGCGGCGGTGGACCAAGGATCGCGGAGCCGGCACTTCCAGGACCTGGGGGATCTGCGGCCAGAACGCGATGCCCTGCTGGACGCCGCGCACTGGGCGACGAGCCACGACCCGTCGCCGGGCTTCCGGAGCCTGCTGGTCGAGACGCTGGAGCAGATGGGTGTGGAGGATGCCGATGCAGCCCTCGGGTAGCGCCCTCCAGGCGGCCCTTCTCAACCGCGCTTGGACGCAGTGGACCGCGCTCGGCGTGGACGCCACCGCAGAGCCAGACAACGCTGTGGTCGATCCTGAGGCCCTCATCGCCCTGACCGCTGCATTGGGCGACGCCGACGCCCGGCTCCGGGACCTCAGCACGGACTGGTGCGTGGCCTACGGCCGATACGTCAACGGGTCGCGCCTCAAGCAGGTGGCGCGCGAGCTCGCTGTTCCAGCGGACGCGATGGGTGAGTACGTCGCGACCGTGACCGCGGCGGGCGGGCCTGCCTGGCCGATGGCGACGCTTCCCCGTCCGGACTACGTGCGCAGGGGCAAGGCTCGAATGGTCTCGGCGTCGGGCGCCCGCCTGCGGATCAGGCTGCGGGCCGCGTTCGGGGTGAACGCCCGGGCGGACGTCCTGGCCGTACTGCTGGCCGCCTCCCCGCGAGAGGTCACAGTCGCCGAGCTTGCCCGAGCGACCCGCTTCACCAAGCCGAACGTCGCATCGGCGGTCGATGCCCTCGTTCTCGCGGGGCTGGTCAGGGTGCGCGTTGGCGCCAACGAACGGCGCGTCTGGGTGGCGCCGAAGCAGGCCGTGCTCCCGGGCCTGCGCCCGCCGGTTCCGCAGCCCGACTGGGTGGCTCGGTTCGGCGTTGCGCTCGAAGTGCTCCGCTTCTCAGATCAAACCGGGATGTCGACGACAGTCCGCGCGATTGAGGCGCGCCGGCTCATCGAGAGACTGATGGACCGAATCCAGGCGGAAGCCATGCCGACGCCGAATCTGCACGCGACCGGCGGCGAGTTCGCGAATGCATTCGACCGATGGCTGGTGGATCTCGTCGCCTGGCTGCGGGCGCCAGTCGGTCAATAGGCGCGAAGCGGTTCGCGAGCGGCCACGCGGGCACGATCGCTGCGATCTCGAAGCGGAGCATCTCGTCGTCCATGGCGTCAACCTCCGCTGGCATTCAGCCGGCCTAAACAAGAAGACCCCCACCGACCTCGGTGCGGGTCTCAAGTCACAGGGCGCAGCGATCTCGCGATCGTTGCCCCTGTCCGTTCAAGGGTGCGTCGGCATCGCCCGACGCCGCTCTTTCCGGGCGCGCACAGCGCCCGCGGCCGGATCGGTCGCCGGCCGTCGCGAGCTGGCAACCGGATCCCGCTGGCGTGTCTGCCGGCCGGGTGACCCCAGCGCCGGTGCCGAAGGGCGAGGCGCTGGCGGCGCCTATTTGCAGGCGAACGTGATGGCGATTGTCGAGGGGCTGTTGTAGTCGCTGCTCGTGATCGTGCCCGTCGTGCCGCCGTCCCAGGCAACGGTCTCGTCCTTCGTGAGGAACGCGGTGCCCGCGATGCTGCCCTCGATCTCGGGGACGCCGCCGTCGGACTTCAGGACGATCTTGACGAAGGTGTCGCCTTCGCCGGCCACGACGCGCAGCCAGCCCGTGGACGGAGCGCCGCACTCATGGATCGTCATGTCGGTCGCCTTGCCGTCGATGGTGACGGTGGCCGTGCCCAAGTCGCCTGCGGGTGCGGGGGTCGCGCCCTCCACGGCCGCTTCGGTTGCCTCGGGGGCGGACGTCGCCTCGACGGCCTCGGTGGCGGCGGGCATGTCGGATGCCGCGGGTGCTGCTGTCGCCCCGGAGCCGCCACATCCAGCGAGGGCGGCGGCCAGGACCAGGACGGACAGGGAACGGCGACGGGTGCGCATCAGTGCATCCTCCAGCGTTGACATGTGTCGCGGGGACGCTGGACGCAGTACCACTGTAGGCCGATCCGCGGTCGTGTGAAGCGGTCGCACGCCATGCGCGACGCGATGTGGCCACGGTGGCGCGTAAGGCACCCGATTCCCGTCGCCTCACGGCCTTGAGGTAGGCTGGTCCTTGCCGTTGCCGTTGCCGTTGCCGTTGCTGGCGGTCTTCGCCAGGCGCGGGGCGGCGCCCGGATCGCACTCGTGTGGTTCGCTTCGACGGGTCGACGGGTCGACGGGTCGACGGGTCGACGGGTCGACGGGTCGACGGTCGAGGTCAGGTGCTGCACGACCGCGTCGTCGTCACATTGGGTGCCCGGCGGCAGCCAGAGCGCCACCGCCGACACCTCCCGCAGCCCCCACGCCGACCGGGTGTCGAACGCCCGACCGGCGAACGCCTCGACAAACCGACCGAAAATGGGCCAGGTAGGCGGACGCCTCCGGATAGAGCCTGCGCTCGACAGGGTCGGCGATGAAGGCGGCCACGAGCGTCGCAACGGCACTGGGTCTCTGTGTCTGGGCGAGCTCGACGACGGTCGCGGCGGGCCCGCGGACGCCGACGAGGTCCGCCGCGCCCGAGCACCGGGAAGCTCCCGGGCACACACGAATCCGTCGATGGCGCATGATCGGCCCCACGCGTCCCAGCGGAAGGCCCGTGCGGGCAAAGCGTGCTGCGCGAGGACAGAGCCGTGGCCCGACTCCAGGCCAAGTCGCTCGACGATCCCGACGAGGTCCGGCCGACACCACTCGGGCGGGTCGACATCTACAACCTCGACGACCTCGTCATCGGCAGGATGGTGTTCGAGCCCGGCTGGCATTGGATGGAGCACGTCCAGCCCCTGGCGGGCACCAGCCTGTGCCAGTACCACCACGTGGGCGTCTGCATCTCGGGGCGGCTCGCGAACCGGCTGGAGGACGGCACGACCCATGAGATCGGTCCGGGCACGGTCTACGAGATCCCACCGGGCCACGACGGCTGGGTCGTCGGTGATGAGGCGTTTGTCGCCTACGATGTTGCCGGCGTGCGCTCGTTCGCGCGGGCCGACCAGCAGTCGCAGCGCGTCCTCGGTGCCGTGCTGTTCACGGACATCGTCGACTCGACCGCCCTCGCGGAGTCGATGGGGCCGGCACGCTGGCGGGAGCTCGTCGGCATGCACAATGAGCGGATCCAGCTCGAGCTGGACCGGTTCCGGGGCCGACTCGTGAAGACGACGGGTGACGGGGTGCTCGCGCTGTTCGACAGCTCCGAGCGGGCCGTCCGGGCGGCTGCGGCGATCTGCCTCACCGTTCAACCGATGGGGCTCATGGTCCGGGCCGGCATTCACACGGGCGAAGTCGAGGTCGTTGCCGGCGACGTGCGTGGGCTTGCGGTCCACATTGCAGCGCGGGTGATGGCCCTCGCCGGCCCAGGGGAGGTCCTCGTGTCGGGTGGAACGCGCGACCTCGTCGCGGACTCAGGCCTCGAGTTCGTGGACGCCGGGATCCACGACCTGAAAGGGGTCTCCGGGGCGCGGCAACTGTTCCGCCTCACCGGGCCCAAGGAGAGCTGAGTCAGGCGGAGCCGGTCCGCGATGGGTCGCTCCCGCGCCAGACGCCCTCCGGGCGCGCCATCTTGGCAG
>CAWHHF010000018.1:0-210518 GCA_963829105.1 uncultured Chloroflexia bacterium | reverse complement strand
TGGAACAACGGTGAACTCTGCGAGCGCGGCCACCACGGCGACCGCCGCGGCGATGATGAACTTCATGAACGGATCGATCCTCGGCTGACGAGCCGACGGTCGGGTGCAAGACGGGTGGCGACCGCGACGACGGAGTGACGGCTTGACGCGTCGCCAGTATCCCACGCGACCCCGGAACCGGCAATCACCGCCTTCCTCCGGATGCCCGCTGATTGGCCGGGGCATCCTGTTCGCCACGACCTGGTGCCGTAGCCTGGCTCGTTCCCGCCGCCGCAGAGGAAGCGGATCACGCCGGGTTCGCGCCGGGTCCGGCCGGGATGCGCTCCAGTTCGCCCGGGGTCTCGCCCGCGTTTGGGCGTGACCTGAACAGAACCATGGTTCGTCCGACCACCCGGGCCATCGCCCTAATCGTCGTGTCCGGGGCGACGCGCATCGGCGCGGGCCACCGGCATGCGGGACGGGACGTCCGGCCACCGCACGTTGTTGCACGTGAAACAAGCCCACCGTCGGGGCCGGTGCCGGCAGCTCGCCATGCCCCGGAGGGGCACGAAGGGCCGCCGAGTACGCGACACGATCGCCGGGGGCGGAATGCGTTGGTGAGTGCCCGATAAGCGGCCGGCGTCACCATGAAGCCCGTCGGAGGTCCGGTCGCTCGGCCGGGAATCGGGCCTCCGATGGTAGAATTCCTGTTCATGCGAACGACTGAGACGGGAGGCTGAGTGGGCCGGACGATCGCCTGCACGAACCAGAAGGGCGGCGTCGGGAAGACCACGACGGTGGTCAATCTCGCAACCTATCTCGCTCTCCTCGGTGACCGCGTCCTCGTCATCGACCTCGATCCCCAGGGCAACGCCACGAGCGGTTTGGGTATCGACCGCACGACCGTGGAGGGATCGATCTACGACGCGATCATCGATACGCGGCCGCTCTCCGGGCTGCACCTGGCCACGCCCGTGAACGGCCTTCGCGTGGTGCCCTCGTCCGTGTCGCTAGCCGGCGCGGAGGTCGAGCTGACGCCCGTCGCGGGACGGGAACGCCGCCTGGGGCTCGCGATACGTGCGGAGCAGGACGCCTGGGACTGGATCTTCGTGGACTGCCCCCCGTCGCTCGGCCTGCTCACCGTCAACGCGCTGACCGCTGTCCAGGCCGTGCTCGTCCCCGTCCAGTGCGAGTACTACGCCCTGGAGGGCCTCACGCACCTGGTTGCGACGATCAACCTCGTTCGCGATCACCTCAACCCGGATCTCGAGATCTCCGGCGTCGTCCTCACGATGTTCGACGGTCGTACGAACCTCTCGATGGAAGTCGCCGCCGAGGTTCGCAAGCACCTCGGGCGCATGGTGTTCGAGACGATCGTCCCGCGGAGCATCCGCTTGTCCGAGGCTCCGAGCCACGGCCTCCCGATCGCCCTGTACCGTCCGGAATCCAAGGGTGCCGAGGCCTACGAGCGCCTCGCCCTCGAGCTGCGCGCCCGCCGGGGCCCCTTCGAACGGGTGGTCGGGACCGAGCCGATTCCGGCAGGAGCGGTCGCGTGACACTCCGATCCGATCGCGGCGGGTCTGCCCTGGGCAGGGGTCTCGCCTCGCTCATCCCGCAGCGCGACACGCCGCCCTCGTCGGTCCTCGAGGTGCCGCTCTCGCGGGTCAGCCCCAATCCCCGCCAGCCGCGCCACCACTGGGACGACGTCGAACTCGCCGACCTCGCGGCGAGCATCCGCGAGCACGGCGTGCTCCAGCCGGTGCTCGTCACTGAGACGCTCGACGGCTTCCAGCTGATCGCCGGGGAGCGTCGCGTCCGCGCCGCCCGCCTGGCCGGTCTGGACCGGATCCCGGCGCTGGTCCGCCAGTTGGCGGACCGCGACCAGCTCGAGGTCGCGCTCGTGGAGAACGTCCAGCGGGCCGACCTCGATCCGATCGACGAGGCCCTCGCCTACCGCGAGCTGATCGACGCCTTCGGCCTGACCCAGGAGCAGGTCGCCGATCGCGTCGGCAGGGCGCGTGCCACGGTCGCCAACACCCTTCGCCTCCTCGATCTCCACGCGGCCGTCCAGGCGGCCATCGGGGAGGGGAAGATCACGGAGGGCCATGGGCGGGCGCTCGGCGGCCTCCCTGCGGACGGCCAGGCCCGCGTGCTGGGCACGGTCGTCGGCCAGGGCATGTCGGTGCGGCAGACAGAAGAGCTCGTGCGCCGACTCCGGGAACCGCGGCCCGCGCGAGAGGCCGCCGCCAAGCCGCGGCTTGACGCCGAGCTGGAGCGGGTCGAGGAGGACCTTCGCCAGCGCCTGGGAACCAAGGTGAGCCTCAGCCGGACCCGAAAGGGAGGCCGCATTGTCATCGAGTACTACAGCGACGAGGAGCTCGGCCGGCTCTACGATCGCCTGATCGGAGGACCTGCGTGACGGACGTCGGGGATCGGCAGCGACCGGCAGAGGGCAACGGCCGCGCCGCCGGCGGGCGCAAGACGAAGACACCGTCGGGCAGCGAGTACGGCGCCTCCAGCATCCAGGTCCTCGAGGGGCTCGAGGCTGTCCGGCGTCGCCCGGGCATGTACATCGGCTCGACAGATGTCCGCGGCCTCCATCACCTTGTCTGGGAGGTCGTCGACAACTCGATCGACGAGGCGATGGCCGGCCACGCCACGACCATCTTCGTCACCGTCCACCAGGACGGTCGAGTCACCGTCGAGGATGACGGCCGGGGCGTGCCGGTCGGGCGCCACTCGACCGGGAAGGATGCCCTCGAAGTCGTGCACACCGTGCTCCATGCCGGCGGCAAGTTCGGCGGTGGCGGCTACAAGGTCTCTGGCGGCCTCCACGGCGTGGGCGTGTCGGTCGTGAACGCCCTCTCCTCCTGGCTCCGCGTCGAGACCGCGCGGGACGGCGGCGTCTGGGCACAGGAGTACGAGCGCGGCAAGCCCACCACCAGGGTGGAGAGGGTCGGCCCCCAGGGGACGCGCAAAGGAACCAAGACCTCGTTCATGGCGGACACAGAGGTCTTCGAGAGCACGGACTACTCCTTCGAGGTCATCTCGCAGCGCCTGCGCGAGTCCGCCTACCTCACGAAGGGCGTCTGGATCACGCTCCGAGACGAGCGCAACGAGCGCGAGCGGTCCTTCTACTTCGAGGGTGGCCTGGTCTCGTTCGTCCGGCACCTCAACCGGAACAAGGAGGCCCTCCACAGCCGGCCGATCTACTGCGAGCGCCGCGATGGCTCGACGACCATCGAGGTCGCGCTCCAGTACAACGACACGTATGCCGAGAACGTGCTCGCGTTCGCCAACAACATCAACACCGTGGACGGCGGCACCCACATCACCGGCTTCCGACGAGCGCTCACGCGCTCCCTGAACGACTGGGCCAAGCGTGCCGGCGTCCTCAAGGACTCGGACGCCAACCTCTCCGGCGACGATGTCCGCGAGGGCCTGACTGCCGTTGTGAGCGTCAAGCTGACGGAGCCGCAGTTCGAGGGCCAGACAAAGGCGAAGCTCGGCAACGCCGAGATCGCGGGCCAGGTCGAGGGCGCCGTGGCGGACGCCATCAGCCAGTACCTCGAGGAGAACCCGGCCGATGGCCGACGGATCATCGAGAAGTGCCTGATGTCCGCGCGGGCGCGCGATGCCGCCCGCAAGGCGCGCGACCTGGTCATCCGCAAGGGCGCCCTGGACGGGATGTCCCTCCCGGGCAAGCTCGCCGACTGCCAGGAGCGTGACCCGGCCAAGAGCGAGATCTACATCGTGGAGGGCGACTCGGCGGGTGGCTCCGCGAAGCAGGGCCGGGACCGCCGCTTCCAGGCCATCCTGCCGATGCGTGGCAAGCTCCTCAACGTGGAGAAGGCGCGCCTCGACAGGATCCTGAGCTCGGAGAACGTGAAGCCGCTGATCATCGCGCTCGGCGGCGGCATCGGCGAAAGTTTCGACATCTCGAAGCTCAGGTACCACCGGATCATCATCATGACCGACGCCGACGTGGACGGGGCCCACATCAGGACCCTGCTTCTGACGTTCTTCTACCGTCACATGCCCGAGGTCGTGGATGCGGGGTTCCTGTTCATCGCGCAGCCGCCGCTCTACCGGATCTCCACCGGCAAGGTCACGAAGTACGCCCAGTCCGAGAAGGAACGCGACCTCAGGATCAGGGAGTTCACGACCAGGAACGTGAGCGTCCAGCGGTTCAAGGGCCTGGGCGAGATGAACGCCGACCAGCTCTGGGACACGACGATGAACCCGGAGACACGGACGCTGCTCAAGGTAGAGGTCGAGGATGCATCCGTCGCGGACCAGATCTTCACGATGCTCATGGGCGAGCGCGTGGAGCCCCGCAAGGACTTCATCAAGACCGAGGCACGCAAGGTGCGCAACCTTGACATCTGAGGCACCGGTCAACATCTCCGACGTGCGGATCGGGGGCTCCCGGATCGTCCTCGAGCCCCACAACTGCTTCGCCTGCGGGACGCTCAACGTCCACGGGATCGGGCTGGAGCTGCACGCCGGCGGGGACCGCTGCTGGACGGAGCTCGTCCTGCCGGACCGGTTCCAGGGCTGGGAGGAGATCGCGCACGGCGGGATCGTGTGCACGATCCTGGACGAGGTCATGGCCTGGGCGCTGGTGGACCACGACATGTGGGGCGTGACTGCGCGCATGAGCGTGGAGTTCAAGCGCCCGGTGCCCATCGGCCGGAGGATTCGGGCAGAGGGCCGCGTCATCCAGGTGCGGCGGCGACTTGTGGAGGCCGAGGGCGTGATCCTGGACCCCGCGGACGGCGCGATCCTGGCGCGTGCCCACGCGACCTTCGTCGGTGCCCCGGAGGAACGGAAGCAGGAGCTGAAGGCCCGCTACGGGTTCCGCGAGGTGCCCGAGGGGGCGGCGGTGCTCGAGGGGCCAGAGGTGCCCGAGGGGCCGGCGAGTCGCGTCGCAGCCGGCACGCGCGACACCGTGGACCCGGGCCGATGACCTCCGTCGACGACGCCCGCCAGCCGAGCGCCACAACCGCGCGGGCCCGTGCCCTCGTGGCGGAGCGCCTGCCCGACGCCGTGGCCCTGGGCCGTGCCGCCGGAGAGATCGCCCAGGACCCTGCCGCCGCGGTCGAGATCCTCCGGCTGGGCCTCGCCGGCCTCGCGGACCCCGACTACCTCGAGGGGGAGCGGCGGATCGCCCCGGGCATCGGTTCCGTGCTCGGCGTCCGCGGGCCGTTGCTCCATGCGGTGAGCCGTGGCCTTCGTGCCACGACGCGTCACGATCCATGCTCGGCCCTCCTCGACCTCGCCGGCCGGATGCTCGCACAGCCGCCCCTCGAGTTCCACTGGCTCGCCTTCGACCTCCTCGAGCGCTCCGTCGGGCCGGAGCCGGAGCGCACCTGGCAGCTGGTCCGGTCCGAGGCGCGCTCGGCCGCGGACTGGATCACGGTGGATACGCTCGCCCACGCGGCGGGCCGCGGTATCCTCGCCGAGCCGTACCGGTGGGCGGAACTGGAGCAGCTCGTCTACTCGCCGTCGCGCTGGGAGCGCCGCCTCGTCGGCTCGACCGTCGCCACGATCCCGTTCATCGACCGCACCGCGGGACGCTCGCCGGACGTCACCCGCCACGGCCTTGACCTGGTACGCGAGCTCGTCGGCGACGCCGAGCCCGACGTGCAGAAGGCGCTCTCCTGGGCGCTGCGCAACCTCGCGATGGTGGACCTCCCCGCCACGATCGCATTCCTGCGGACCGAGACCGCGCGCGCCGCAGCGACCGCCGACGGCCACCGCGCCTGGGTCATCCGCGACACCTTCGGCAAGCTGCCCGCACCCGTCGCAGCCGAGCTGGGCGCCGACCTCGCGGGCATCCGGAAGCGCCCCGGCGCCCCATCGACATCCCGCGCCTCGGCGACCGCCGCCGACTTCCTGGATCTCGGCCTCGGCATCCCACCCGACGAGCGCCCCATCGTCCCCCGATCCGGACCATCCGGACACCCTGACCCGACCGACCGGAGGAGTGCCACCACGTGACCGACGACCTGGGCAACGTCCGAGCGATCCAGATCGAGGACGAGATGCGCGTCTCGTACCTCGACTACGCGATGAGCGTCATCGTCGCCCGCGCGCTGCCCGACGTCCGCGACGGCCTCAAGCCGGTGCACCGCCGGATCCTGTACACGATGGGCGAGATGGGGCTCTCCGCGACGAGCTCCTACCGCAAGTGCGCGGCCATCGTCGGCGAGGTGATGGGCAAGTACCACCCGCACGGCGACGTGGCTCTCTACGACGCCCTGGTCCGGCTGGCCCAGGACTTCTCGCTCCGCTACCCGCTGGTGGACGGCCAGGGCAACTTCGGCTCCGTGGACGGCGACTCTGCGGCGGCCATGCGGTACACGGAGGCCCGCCTCACGGCGATCTCCGCCGAGATGCTGGCCGACATCGACAAGGACACGGTCGACTACACCGACAACTACGACGGCACCCAGAAGGAGCCGACGGTCCTGCCGGCCAAGCTCCCGAACCTGCTGATCAACGGCTCGTCGGGCATCGCCGTCGGCATGGCGACCAACATCCCGCCCCACCACCTGGGCGAGATCGCGGACGCCACCGTGGCCTACATCGACGACCCGAGCATCACCAACGACGACCTGTGCCGGTACGTCAAGGGTCCCGACTTCCCGACCGGTGGCTCCATCTTCCGCTTCGAGACCCGCCGGAACACGTTCACCGGCGAGCAGGAGACGGTCGACGCGATCCGGGAGATGTACGCGCACGGACGCGGCCGCGTGGTCGTGCGGGCGCAGGTCGCGTTCGAGGAGACCCGCCTCGACCGGACCGCGATCATCGTCACCGAGCTGCCGTACCAGGTGAACAAGGCGACGCTGCTGGAGAAGATCGCCGACCTCGTCAAGGAGAAGAGGCTCGAGGGCATCGCGGACCTCCGCGACGAGTCCGACCGCGACGGCATGCGGATCTACATCGAGATCAAGCGGGACGCGAACCCGCACAAGGTGCTCAACAACCTGTTCAAGCACACCGCGCTCCAGACGGCGTTCAACCTGAACATGCTGGCGCTGGTGGACGGACAGCCGCAGACGCTGCCGCTCAAGGCGGTCCTCTCCCACTACGTGGACCACCGTCGCGAGATCGTCCGCCGGCGCACCGAGTTCGACCTCGACAAGGCGCGCGCACGGGCGCACATCCTCGAGGGACTCAAGATCGCCCTCGACAACCTCGACGCGGTCATCAAGACGATCCGCGAGTCCGCCGATGTCGAGACGGCCCGCCGCAACCTCATGACCCGGTTCGCCCTCTCGGAGCTGCAGGCGCAGGCGATCCTCGACATGCGTCTCGCCCGCCTCGCGGCCCTCGAGCGCCAGAAGATCGAGGACGAGTACCTCGCGATCATCCAGCTCATCGCGGAGCTGGAGGACATCCTCGCCAACCCGCAGCGCGTCCTGTCGATCATCAAGGACGAGCTGGCCGAGCTGAAGAAGAAGTACGCCGGCGAGCGCCGCACGCGCGTGGTCGACGACTCCAACCGCGAGCTGACCGACGAGGACCTGATCGCCGACGAGGACGTCGTCGTCACCATCAGCCGCCGCGGCTACATCAAGCGCCAGCCGGTGGCGGCCTACCGCCGCCAGCACCGTGGCGGCAAGGGGATCATCGGCCACGTCACGCGCGAGGAGGATGCCGTCGAGCACCTCCTGGCGGCGAACACCCACGACTGGGCGCTGTTCTTCACGAACCGCGGTCGCGTGTTCTCGGCCAAGGTCCATGCCATCCCGGACGCATCGCGCCAGGCCAAGGGGATCGCGATCATCAACCTTCCCGGCGTCCAGGTCGAGTCCGGCGAGGTTCCCGTGGCGACCATCTGCCTGCCGAACTTCGAGCCGGGGCACTACCTCGTCATGGCCACCAGGAATGGGATCATCAAGAAGACCCCGCTGGAGCAGTTCGAGCGGGTCCGCTCGACCGGCATCCGGGCCATCACGATCAACGAGGGCGACGAGCTGGCCTGGGTCGACGTGTCCGGCGGCGAGGACGACGTGATCATCGCCACCTCGCAGGGCATGCTCGCCCGCTTCTCCGAGGACGAGGTCCGGCCGATGGGCCGCGACGCGGCCGGCGTCATCGCGATCCGGCTCGCCCGCGAGGGCGACGCGGTGGTGTCGATGAGCGTCGTCCAGACGGGGGCGGACCTCCTGGTCCTGACGGAGACCGGCTACGGCAAGCGCGTCGGGCTCACCGAGTTCCGTCTCAAGCACCGCGGCGGGCAGGGCGTGCGTCTCATCGCGCTCGAAGGGCGAAAGTCGGGCCTGGTGGCTGCCGTCCAGCAGGTGACCCCGCGGGACGAGGAGCTGCTGCTCATCTCGGCCCACGGCCAGGTCATCCGGACCGAGACGAACTCGATCAACCGCTACTCGGCGTCCGCCCGCGGCGTGATCGTGATGCGCCTCGCCGACGGTGACAGGGTGGTGGCGATCGCCGCCTTCCGGGCCGGGCTGGCGGAGCGGGGTGGGATCGGGGACAATGACGGCCCCCAGCCCACCGGTGGCGAGCCGGCGGACCCGGGTCGGGGTCGGGCGTGACCGCCTTCGGCGGTCGGGAGGCCGGCGTGTACGCGGATCAGTTCGAGATCTACCACGGCAACGCCAACCCGGAGCTGGCCCGGAAGATCTCGCGCTGGCTGGGCAGCGAGCCGGGCCAGGCCGAGGTCTTCCAGTTCGCGAACGAGAACATCTTCGTCCGGATCATCGACAACGTCCGCGAGAAGGACGTGTTCGTGGTGCAGCCCACGTCCCGGCCGGTCAACAAGTCGATCATGGAGCTGCTGATCATGATCGACGCCTTCAAGCGGGCGTCGGCGGGTCGGATCACGGCCGTGGTGCCGTACTACGCCTACGGCCGTTCCGACAAGAAGGACCAGCCGCGGGTGCCCATCACGGCCCGGCTGGTCGCGGACATGATCACCGTCGCCGGGGCGGATCGGATGCTGACCATGGACCTCCACCAGGGCCAGATCCAGGGGTTCTTCAACATCCCCGTGGACGAGCTCACCGCCGTCCACATGCTCAGCCGGTACTTCCTGGACCGGAAGCTCGAGGACCCCGTCGTGGTGACGGACCTCGGGTTCGCGAAGCGTGCCCGGGCGTTCGCGGAGCTGCTCAACGCGCCCCTGGCGATCGTGGAGAAGCGCCGCTACGGCAACCTGGACAAGGCCGAGGTCGTCAACGTCATCGGCGAGGTGAGCGGGCGGCGCGTGATCATCGTGGACGACGAGATCGACACGGCGGGGACGCTGATCGAGATCACCCGTGCGCTGGAGCAGGAAGGGGTGAGCGAGATCTACGCCTGCGCCACCCACGGGGTGCTCTCGGACCCGGCCATCGAGCGGATCCAGAACGCGACCAGCCTGTCCGAGGTCGTGATCACGGACACCATCCCCCTGACCCAGGCCCGCCACATCCCGAAGATCAAGATCCTGTCCGTGGCACCGCTCATCGGCGAGGCGATCAGGCGGATCCACCGCGGAGAGTCCGTCGGTGCGCTGTTCTCCTCGGAGGTCTCGTTCACGCAGGAGATGCTCCTGTGGGACGAGGGTCTCGACGGGCCGGGGATCCACCAGGGGATGCTCCCGGAGATGCATCCCGGGAACGGAACGGGACCCTCCGGGGGCGACGCTGCAACCTCGGTGGACGACGTACCATCTGGATGGCCCGCATCGGCCGGCGCGTAACGCCCGCCACCACACGGAGACCCATGAGCCTGCAGCTGCACCGCCCCGACGGCAAGGGCGGCCTCGAGGTCCGCACTGCGCCGGACAAGGACTGGCGGACCGGCCTCCGCTCCACGCGCTGGGGCGCGTCGCTCAAGGGCGGCAAGCTCCCCCGCCTCGCGAACCCGGAGATGAACCCCACCTCCACGGGGCGCGCCGTCGCATTCTGGGCGGTGCTCGGCCTGATCACCTTCGCGCTGATCGTCGCGGGCTACGGATCGGGCTTCTGGAGCCTCGTCGCGCCGGGAACCTGATCGGCGTCACCGACGTCCGGGAGACACCATGCGACGGATCCTCGGCCGCTGGGCCGCCCCAATCGGAGTGATGGCCACGGCCCTTGCGGCCGACGCGCCGACATCGCTGCGGGTCGCATCGACCCGAAACGTCAGGCCGTCCCGGAGCGTCATGTTCCGGGGCACGGACATCCCCGTCGCCGCCCCCGCTGCGGAGGAGACACCCTGATGCGTGCCGGGATCATCGTGACGGGCGTCCTGGGCCTTGGGACGGCCCTGGTCTTCGTCGCCGCCGCGCTCGTCTCCCTGGCGTTCCCCAACGGCTCGACCGTCGCCGCGGGCTGGAATGGCGGCGTCGTGTGGGCGAAGGACGTCGTCGCGATGCCGGTGCCCGCCCCCGTGGGGATCGATGCCGGCGGCGGGATGGTCGTCGCGCCCCAGCCGGCCAGCCCGGAGAAGTAGCCGTCGGGTCCCGCTTGGGACCACCGCTGGCGACGCCACGGCGCGGCCGGTTGGATCTCGCATCCGGCCCTGCCGCACCGGCACCCCGCCCGGCGGCACCGGCACGGCCCGGCCGCCACCGCGGGGTGCTCCCGCGTCGCACCCTATACTCAGCCGGCCATGCGCTTTCTCTCACGCTTCTTCGACACCAACGACCGCGAGGTCTCCCGCATCCAGCCCCTGGTGGACCAGATCAACGCGCTGGAGCCCGAGTACGAGTCCCTCACCGACGCCGAGATCCGCGAGCGGGTGGACATCATCCGGGCCGACCTGGTCGAGATCGCCGCGCCCGAAGAGCCGTCCGACGAGGAGCTCAACGCACCGGATTCCGAGCGCCGCAGCGACCTGCGGAAGGCCCGCCACAAGCGCGAGAACGAGCGACTCGGGAACGCCCTCGACGAGGTCCTCCCGGAGGTGTTCGCCGCGGCCCGCGAGGCCATGCGCCGGACGCTGGGCATGCGCCACTTCGACGTCCAGCTGATCGGCGGCATCGTCCTGCACCAGGGCAAGATCGCCGAGATGAAGACCGGCGAGGGCAAGACGCTGGTCCCGACGCTGGCCGTGACCCTCAACGGGCTGTCCGGCCGCGGCGCCCACCTGGTCACCGTCAACGACTACCTGGCCCGCCGCGACGCGCAGTGGATGGGCCCCGTCTACCACTTCCTGGGCCTGTCCCTCGGCGTCATCACCCACGACACGTCGTACCTGTTCGAGCCGGGCTATCCGACCACGGACGAGCGCCTGATCAACCTGCGCCCGGTGACGCGCCGCGAGGCCTACGCCGCCGACATCACGTACGGCACCAACAACGAGTTCGGGTTCGACTACCTGCGGGACAACATGGTCGACCAGCTCGAGGGACGGGTCCAGCGCGAGCGCGCCTACGCGATCGTCGACGAGGTGGACAACATCCTGATCGACGAGGCCCGGACGCCGCTCATCATCTCCGGCCAGGCCGAGGAGTCGGCCGACCTGTACTTCACGTTCGCCCGACTGGTCCCGCGCCTCAAGGCCCGTTCCGAGGGTGCCGAGGAGGGCGGCGACTACTTCGTCGACCTCAAGGACAAGGCCGTCTCACCCACCGAGGACGGCATCGACAAGATCGAGCAGCTGCTGGGCATCACGAACCTGTACGACGCGGACCCGCGCCTCGCCCGGCACTTCGACTCCGCGCTCAAGGCCCACGCGCTGTACAAGCGCGACCGCGACTACATCGTCGAGGACGGCGAGATCATCATCGTCGACGAGTTCACCGGCCGGAAGATGCCGGGCCGGCGCTGGAGCGAGGGCCTGCACCAGGCGGTCGAGGCGAAGGAGGGCCTCCGCGTCCAGCGCGAGTCCGTGACCCTGGCCACGATCACCTTCCAGAACTACTTCCGCCTGTACGACAAGCTGGCCGGCATGACCGGCACGGCGATGACCGAGGCCGAGGAGTTCCACAAGATCTACAACCTCGAGGTGGTGGCGATCCCCACCCACCGCCCGATGATCCGCGAGGACTACCCGGACCTCGTGTTCAAGAACGAGGCCAGCAAGTTCAACGCGGTCATCGACGAGATCGAGGAGATGACCAAGGCCGGGCGCCCGGTGCTGGTCGGAACCGTGTCCGTCGAGAAGTCCGAGGTGCTGGGCACGCTGCTCAAGCGGCGCGGCATCCAGCACGAGGTCCTGAACGCCAAGTTCCACGAGCGCGAGGCTGGGATCGTCGCGCAGGCGGGCCGGAGCGCCAGCGTCACCATCGCCACCAACATGGCCGGCCGCGGCACGGACATCGTGCTCGGCGGCAATCCCGCGGGCCTGGCGTCCGACATCCTCCACAAGCGGGACCTCAACCCCGCCGAGGTGGACAAGGGGACCTACGAGGCTGCGCTCGCCGAGGCCAAGGCGATCACCGAGGTGGACCACGAGACCGTGGTCACCGCCGGCGGCCTCCACATCATCGGCACCGAGCGCCACGACAGCCGCCGGATCGACAACCAGCTCCGCGGCCGCTCCGGGCGCCAGGGTGATCCGGGCTCGTCCCGCTTCTACCTGTCGCTCGAGGACGACCTGATGAAGCGCTTCGCCTCGGAACGCGTCGCGGGGCTCATGGAGCGCATGGGCCTCGAGGAAGACGTCGCGATCGAGTCGCGACTCGTGTCCAAGACCATCGAGAGCGCCCAGACCCGCGTCGAGGGCTTCAACTTCGACATCCGCAAGCGCGTGGTCGAGTTCGACGACGTCATCAACAAGCAGCGCGAGACGATCTACGCCGAGCGCGACAAGGTCCTCCGCAACGAGGACCTGACCGACACCGTCCGGGACTTCCTCGACGCGGAGATCGAGGCCATGACCGACACCTACCTCGCCGGCGATTCGCCCACCGACTGGAATCTCGAGGGGTTCTCGGGCGCGCTGCGAGCGATGGGCCTGGACGGCGAGGTGACCTCCGAGGAGGCGCTCGACGACGCGGCCACCAGCCGTGACACGCTCATCACGTACCTCCACGACCTCGCCGATGAGCAGCTTGAGGCCCGGGCCCAGGAGAACGGCCCGGAGGTCTGGTCGCAGGTGGAGCGGTTCGTGCTGCTCCGCACGATCGACAGCCTGTGGGTCGAGCACCTGACCGAGATCGACGACATGCGCCGGGGCATCGGGCTGCGCGGCTATGCCCAGCAGGACCCGCTCAACGAGTTCCGCAAGGAGGCGTTCCGCCTCTACGAGGAGCTGGGCGACCTCCTCCGGCACCAGGTTGCCACCACCATCTTCCGCGTCACCGTGAAGCGCGAGCCTGCCACCGTGCCGCTGGCGGGGCCCGGTCAGCCGGCCAGCATCGCCGATGACGGCCACGACCATCGCGTCCCGGTCGGCGCGAGCGTCAGCTCCGGGTCCACGTCGGCAACGGGATCCGGCCCGATCGCCGGCGGTCCGATGGAGCCGGGTGGCGCCGTGCTCCGGAGCCCCGGCACGAGGAGCGGCACCGGAGCCGGATACGCTGGCGGGTCCGGCGTGCCCATCCGCGGGCTCCCCGCCGACCCGATGCGCACGGCCCGCCAGGCCCCCGGCGACGCGGCCGTCCCGGGCCAGACGCGCCCCGGCCTGACGCCGTCAGGCGCGAAGATCGGGCGCAACGATCCCTGCTGGTGCGGATCGGGAGTGAAGTACAAGAAGTGTCACGGGGCCTGACCGGGTCCAGGACACGTGATCTCGTGCGCCTGATCGTCGCCGGCGGCCTCGCAGTCGTCGTGGCCGCCACGTTCGCGACCATCCGCATTTGGCAGCAGGGCGCCACGGACGAACGGCGGCCCGCCGATGCGATCGTGGTCCTGGGCGCCGCCCAGTACGACGGGCGGCCGTCCCCGGTCTTCGAGGCACGCCTCGAGCACGCGGTCGCGCTCTGGAAGGCCGGGATCGCCCCGCACTTCGTCGTCACAGGCGGCAAGCTGCCGGGGGACCGCACCACGGAGGCGGCCGTCGCCCGCGCGTACGCGATCGCCCACGGCGTCCCCCCGGAGGCGATCTTCGGCGAGGACCAGGCGCACAACACGCTGAGCTCGCTCGCCGCCGTGGCCACCCTGATGCGGGACCGGGGCCTGGGATCGGCGGTGATCGTCTCGGATCCCACCCACATGCTCCGGGCCCTGCGAATGGCCGAGGACCTGGGCATCGACGCCTGGGGATCACCGACCACGAACTCGCCGCTCGCCGGCGACCCGGCGCGGATGGCCCAGGCCACCCTGCACGAGCTGGGCGCCCTGGCGGTCTACTTCCTCACCGGCGGCGCCCCGCCCGTCGAACAGTCGGGGGGCTGACCGCCGGACTCCCCCCGGTCCGCCTGGTGGCCGCCGGGGTCCCCGCGGGAATCGATTTCCGTGAACGATCCCGCCGGAGACCCGGAATCGCCGAAACGACGGCGGAATGGCGTACTTTTCGCGCCCGAAACCCGCTTCCCCCTCTTGGAATGCGCGGAACGCTCTCCTATACTCGGGCACAGTCCTTCGCCACCCAGGGACCGGCGCCGAGCCTCAGCCACCGCCCAGCGCTCCTCGCGGCGCCCCTGTTCCGAATTGTCACGCTCGACCGACAACCGAAGGGCCAGAGAGAGGGAGCTGTGAAGCAGGCCGAGGAAGCCCAGTTCGTGGATCTGATCGCTTGCGAACGGGACTGCCGGTCCTGCAGCTATGCCGCAGCCCTCGATTGCGATGGCAACTGCGGCGTGTGCACCCACAATTCGTACTGCCCCTGCGTGAACCCCGTAGTCGCCCGGAGCAAGACAGCCCTGCGGCTGATCGAGCTCCGTCCGATCCTGCTCCAGGACCTCCAGGTGCGCGGCTAGTGGACGCCGCTGCCATCAGGGACCTGGCGGAGCGGATCCGGACGACCTCGGGGCGTCTTTGACCTAGCAGCCAAGGAAGCCCGCGTCGCGGAGCTGGATGCCCGCGCGATCGAGCCCGGCTTCTGGGAGGACCAGCGCAGCGCGCAGAAGGTCGTCCGGGAGGCGGACGGCCTGCGCGACGAGATCACCCTCTGGCGATCCCTCGAGAAGCGGGTCGACGACCTCGAGGAGCTCCTGGACCTGCTCGCGGATTCGCCCGACCCCGAGACGGAGGCCGACGTCGAGCGCGAGGCCGACACGCTGCGCGCCGAGTTCGAGCGCGAGCGCACCCTCCTGCTGTTCTCCGGAGAGTACGACGCGAAGAACGCGGTCCTGTCGATCAGCGCGGGCGCGGGCGGCACGGAGGCCACCGACTGGGCGGAGATGCTGCTGCGCATGTACCTCCGCTGGGCCGAGCGCCACCGCTTCCGGACGGAGGTCATCGACTCCCAGGAGGGGGAGCAGGCGGGGATCAAGAGCGCGACGATCGAGATCACCGGGCGCTTCGCCTATGGCTGGCTGCGCGTCGAGCGTGGCGTCCACCGGCTCGTGCGGATCAGTCCCTACGACGCCCAGAAGCGCCGCCAGACGACGTTCGCCCTGATCGAGGTGATGCCCGAGGCGGACGAGGATGTCGAGATCGAGCTCAACTGGGACGAGATCCGGACGGACACCTTCCGTTCGTCGGGCGCCGGCGGCCAGCACGTCCAGAAGACCGAATCGGCGATCCGGCTGACACACATCCCGACGGGGATCGTCGTGTCGTGCCAGAACGAGCGCTCGGCCACCCAGAACCGCGAGATCGCGATCCGCGTCCTCAAGTCCCGGCTCCTGGAGCTGGAGCTGGAGAAGCGCGAGGAGGAGCTGCGCAAGCTCCGTGGCGAGCACGTGACCGCGGGCTGGGGCAACCAGATCCGCTCCTACGTCCTCCATCCGTACCAGATGGTCAAGGACCTCCGGTCCGCCCACGAGACCTCGAACACGGGGGCCGTCCTGGACGGCGACCTGGACCCGTTCATGCAGGCGGAGCTGGAGCGGGTGGCCACGGGGCGGCCACCCTCCGAGGATGACGGCGACGTCTGAGCCCGTGGGCCCCGCTCACGGCGTCGCGTACCGACGGGGCCGCGAGGCGGACTTCCCGGCATGCATCCAGACCTGGCAGGCCGCCCTGCACGGATACCTGTCGCGCCTCGGACAGCCATCCGTCGCGGGCGACCTCGGTCCGCTCCGACGGCTGCTGGCCCACACGCTGGCAACGGACCCCGACCGGTTCTGGGTGGCCGAGGATCGGGCCGAAGCACGGGTCATCGGGTTCGCGTCCGCCACCGTCCGCGAGAGCCTCTGGTTCCTCGCGATGCTGTTCGTGGATCCGGGGCTCCAGGCAGGGGGGATCGGCTCCGCCCTGATGGACCGCGCGCAGGCGGGCAGGGACGTGTCTCCCGGCGGCCCCGCGGTGCCGGGTCCCGACGCCCCGCTCGAGACGGGGATCGCCACCTGGGGCATGGGCACGGACACCGCGCAGCCGATCTCCAACGGCCTCTACGCCCGGCGGGGGATGCTGCCCCGGGTCCCGGTCTGGCGCCTGTCCGGCGAGCCGCGGCGCTGGTCCGCCATCCCGACGCTCCCCGCCGCGCTGGAATGGGTGCCCTTCGACGCGATGGCGGTGGACGGCCGGGACGGACCGCGCCGCCTCGCGGAGGCGCTCGACGCCCTGGACCGCGAGATCGTGGGCGTCGCCCATCCGCAGGATCACCGGTACCTGCGCCGCGACGGCCGCACCGGGTTCCTCGTCCGGGAGCGAGGCACGCTCCGGGCGCTCGGGTACGGGTACGGGACGCCGGCCGGGCGGCTCGGGCCGGTGGCTGCGCTGGATCCGGCCCTGCACCCGGCGATCCTCGGCACGATCGTGCGGGAGACGCCCGTCCTTGGTCCGATGGCCGCCTGGGTGCCGGGCACGGCCGCGGAGGCCACCCGGGCGCTGCTCGACGCCGGCCTGCGGTTCGACGGCTTCCCGGCGCTGATCTGCTGGTCCGCGGCGAGCCACCCCTTCGAGCGGTACCTGCCCATCTCGCTCGCGCTGGTGTAGCGCGGGGCACCAATAGGGGCCGGGCACAAGGCACGCCGCGCGGCGGGAGACGGGAGGCGCCGCGGCGCGAGCAGGGACAGCCGCGGCGGGTGGCGCCCCCTGCTGTGCTAGCCTCGATCACGAGCCATGACCGTCTCCCCCGGCCCGTCCCCCTCCCTGTTCGACCGCCTCACCGGTCGCGGCCGCCCGGTGCGCACCGACCAGAACGTCGTCGTGCTCCACGACGTGACGATGCGCTACCCCAACGGCAAGGAGGCCCTCCGTGACGTGGACCTGGTGGTGCCGGAGGGCGACTTCGTGTTCCTCGTGGGGCCGTCGGGCGCCGGCAAGTCCACGCTCATGAAGCTGCTCATCCGCGACGAGCTGGCCACGCGGGGCGACGTCCTCGTGGACGGGCACGACCTCGCCCGAATCCCGCGCCGGATGGTGCCGCGCGTCCGCCGCAAGATCGGCATCGTGTTCCAGGACTTCAAGCTGCTGCCCCGCAAGACCGTCTGGGAGAACGTGGCCTTCGCACTGGAGGTGACCGGGTCGCCGCGCCGCAACATCAGGCCGTCCGTGGACCGGGTGCTGGCGCTCGTGGGGCTCACCGCGCAGGCCGGGCAGCTTCCGACGCAGCTGTCCGGCGGCGAGCAGCAGCGGACGGCGATCGCCCGCGCGCTCGTCCACGACCCGCGGCTGATCATCGCGGACGAGCCCACCGGCAACCTGGACCCGGTCATCAGCTGGGAGATCATCCAGCTGCTCCTGCGGATCAACGAGCTGGGCGTCACGATCCTGATGGGCACCCACGACGCCGAGGTGGTCACCGCGCTCCGCAAGCGCGTGGTGGCGCTGGAGGAGGGCCGGGTGATCCGCGACGAGACCGGTGCCGCCTACCATCGCGAGGACTGACGGACCGTGCTGACGTTCGTCGTGTTCTCGATCCGCAGGGCCTGGCAGGGCTTCTGGCGCAACGCGCTCATGAGCCTCGCGGCCACGCTGACCATGGTCCTGATGCTGCTGCTGCTCTCGGGCTTCTTCATCCTCCAGAACGTCCTCCTCGCCAGCCTCGCGTTCGTGGAGCAGAAGGTGGAGGTCGTCGCCTACGTCGAGAACACCGCGACCCAGGACCAGGTCGACCAGCTGGTGGCGAAGATCGATGCGATGCCGGAAACCGCGTCGGTGGAGTTCGTCTCCCGGGACGAGGCGCTGCAGCGCTTCCGCGAGGCCCAGCTCGCACAGGGTCGCGAGGACCTGAGCAAGTACCTCGAGGCAAACCCGCTCTACGCCAGCATCAACGTCAAGCTGACCGCGCCCGGGGACCTGGACGCCGTGGTCGCGGCGCTGCGGGACGAGCCCATCGTGCGCAACGTGCTCAACATCGAGGCGCTGGTTGACCGCGTGGTCACCGTCACGTCCGTCGTCCGCACCGCGGGCGTGGCGATGGTCGTGATCGTCGGGCTGATCGTGCTGTTCATCATCGTCAACACGATTCGCCTCGCGGTGGTCGCGCGCGCCGAGGAGATCGAGATCATGCGCCTGGTCGGCGCCTCGGATGCCTTCATCCGCTGGCCGTTCGTGTTCGAGGGTGCCCTGGTGGGGCTGCTGGGCGCCCTGATCACACTGGGCCTGCTCGTCGCGGCCGCCGATCCGCTCTCGGCAGCGATGGTCGGGTTCTTCAACATCCTGCCGCTGCAGCTGGGGTCCATGGCCCGGGACACGGCGGTCATCGTGACCGTGACCGGCGTGGGGCTCGGCGTGCTGGGGTCGTGGCTCTCCGTGCGGACCTACCTGATCCGCTGACGCGCCCCTGGCCGTCTTGCCGCCGGCGTCGGCAGCACCGGCAGCGGCGCCAAACGGTTCGCGGGGGGCGGACGGCAGTCTCGGGTGAGGCGGGCCCCGTGGGCGCCGCTGCGCGGGCGGTACAGGGGTCGGCGGCAGCCGGGCCTGGAGCGTCGGCGGCGGCCGTGCCTGGAGCGTCGGCGGCGGTCAGGCCGGCGGCCCGGATCGGACACGGGTTGTACGCTGAAGACCCGCGCCCGGAGGGCGCCAGCATCGATCGAGACTGCGCATGTCCCTGGAACCGATGGCCGTGGCGCCCGAGCCGGGCACCGCACCCGACACCGAGATCGGGACCTCAGCACCACCTCCGGCCACCGGATCCCCCGTGGCTCCCATCGAGCCCGGCAGAGGACCGGGACGCCGCGGCGGCGTCCTCGTCGTCGCAGTGTCGCTGATCGCGATCCTCGCGGGTGGCGCCCTGTTCCTGTCCGGCTGGACCCTCGGCCACCAGGAGGCCATGACCCCGGGGACCCCCACCAGCGAGGCACAGGACTTCCAGGCGTTCTGGGACACGTATCGCGCCGTGACCGACCGCTATGCCGGCGGCTCTGTCGACCGCCGGACGATCATCGAGGGGGCGATCAAGGGGATGATCGCCGCGCTCGGCGACCCGTACTCCATGTATCTCACCCCGGAGGAGTACAAGCAGTCGCTGAGCAGCATCTCCGGCGAGTTCGAGGGCATCGGAGCCACCATCGGGACCGTCGACGCCGCGGGCAACACGTCCTCGTGCACCACGATCGCGTCGGACTGCCGGCTGGTCGTCGTGGCGCCGATCCCGGATTCCCCGGCCGAGAAGGCCGGCCTGCTGCCCGGCGACGTCATCGACACGATCGACGGCACCTCGCTGGACGGTCTCACCGTGGACCAGGCGCGGGCCAGGATCCGGGGCCCGAAGGACACGGCCGTGCGCCTCGGGATCGTGCGCGGCGGGCAGTCGCAGGAGATCGAGATCGTGCGTGGGGTGATCGTCACGCCCGAGGTCGAGTCGAAGGTCCTGGCCGACGGGACGGTGGGCTACATCCGCCTGTCGGGGTTTTCGGATCACTCGGCAGAGGCGCTCCACGCGGCTGCAGCGGCGGACGTCCAGGCCGGACGGACGAAGTTGATCCTTGACCTGCGCGGCAACCCCGGCGGCATGGTGACGGCCGCTCGCGACGTCGCGAGCCAGTTCCTGGCCGACGGCACGGTGTTCTGGGAGGAGGACGCCAGCGGGAACCTGACCGAGTCCGCTGCCGAGCCCGGCGGGGCGGCGACCGACCCGAAGATCCAGCTGGTCGTCCTCGTGGACGGGGGAACGGCATCGGCGTCGGAGATCGTGGCGGGCGCCCTGCAGGATCGAGGGCGGGCGAAGCTGATCGGGACCCGGACGTTCGGCAAGGGCACGGTCCAGCAGTGGACGCAGCTCGAAGGGGACAACGGCGGTTTCCGCCTGACCATCGCCAAGTGGCTGACGCCCGACAGGACGTGGGTCCATGGCGTCGGGATCACGCCGGACGTGGTGGTGGACACGGCACCCGCGAAGCCGGGGGACGACCCGGTGCTGGACGCGGCGCTGAAGGAGCTGGGCGCGGCCACGACCGGATACCTCCTCGACGCTGCGGCCTGAGAGCGCGACGCCGGTCGGGCTCCTGGGCGCGGCGCTCATCCGCTCGGATCGTGGCCGGCGGTCGATGGAATCGACGGGGTGCTGCATGGTTCGTGCGCCGTGGTCACGAACGCGACCGCTCCGGGTGCCGTTGGGGTTCCCGGCGGGTCCTTTCATGACCAGCGGCCCGATTCCCGACTGGGCGGGAGCGAAACCATCGACTGCTGGTCATACGTGGTCGGGCAGACTGAACCCCCGGCCGGCCCGCCACCCTCGAACCCCGGGGCTTGCACCAAACCGGATCTTCGGTTACGGTCCTTCCGAACGAAAGGAGGTGATGTGCAGTGATAGATCGTTTTAGTTGCTGCACCACCTCGTCGGAGATCGCCGCCTAGTTGCGATCCCGACGGGTGGTCGGTAGCGAATGAACGCCGGTCCGGCAACGGGCCGGCGTTCGTGCGTCCGGCGCGCTGGATGCTCGCACTGGTCACGCCCGGCGATCCACGTCGCTCGTGCGACACTGGCGGCCCACCCCACGGAGAGGAGCCCCCGATGGGCGACACGATCGCCCGGAACCGACGAGCCCATCACGAGTACAGCATCGAGGACACCTTCGAGGCTGGGATCGTGCTTCGCGGCACCGAGATCAAGAGCATCCGCGACCACAAGGTGAGCCTCGCGGATGCCTACGCGCGCATCGAGCGCGACGAAGCCTGGATCATCGGCCTGCACATCGCCCCGTGGGGGACGACGGACGTCCGCTTCAACCACGAGCCCAAGCGCGCCCGGAAGCTCCTGTTGCACCGCCGCGAGATCGATGAGCTCCTCGGCAAGACCAAGGCCAAGGGCCTGACGATCGTCCCTCTGTCCATCTACCTCTCGCGGGGAAGGGCGAAGGTGGAGCTGGGGCTGGCGCGCGGCAAGCAGACATGGGACCGCCGTCGGGAGATCGCGGATCGTGACGCCAAGCGGGACATGGACCGGCAGGTGGCCGATGCCCGCAAGCGTCATGGGGGTCGCTGACGGCGACTCGAGAGCGAGGCAGAGGAGGCGATCGATGCGGCTCGCGCGCATGATCCAGGCTGTTGACCTGCACGCGGCGGGGGAGCCGGGTCGCGTCGTGGTCGGCGGCGTCCTGGACGTTCCCGGCGCGACGATGCTCGAGAAGGCCCGGCACCTGGAGCACGACGGCGACTCGCTGCGGCGGCTCATGCTGCGCGAGCCGCGCGGCTATCCGGCCGTGTGCGCCAACGTGATCCTGCCACCGACGCATCCCGGCGCCGACGCCGGGTACGTGATCATGGAGCACCTCGAGTACCCGGGGATGTCCGGGACCAACACGATCTGCGTGGCCACCGCGCTGCTCGAGACCGGCATGCTCCCGATGACGGAGCCGGTCACGGAGATCATGCTCGAGGCTCCCGCCGGGTTGATCCGGATCCGCGCGACGTGTGCCGGCGGCAAGGTCACCGGGATCACGTTCCGCAACGTCCCGGCGTTCGCCACCCACCTCGACACGCCGATCGAGGTGCCGCAGCTGGGCACGATCGTGGTGGACGTGGCGTACGGCGGCATGTTCCACGTCATCGCGGACGCGGAGGCACTGGGCTTCCGGCTGGTCCCGGACGAGGGCCGCGACATCACCCGGGTGACCGAGATGATCAAGGCGGCGGCCGCGGAGCAGCTGCCGGTGGTCCATCCGGAGCAGGCCGGGTTCACGGGGATCACCATCGGCCAGCTGTCGGGCCCTGCCCACGAACCGCGCAACTCGTGGCGGAACGCGACGACGGTCTCGACGGGGACTCTGGACTGGTCGAACCCGTCCACCTGGACGGGCGTGCTGGACCGCTCGCCCTGCGGGACGGGGACGTGCGCGAAGATGGCGACGCTGCACGCGAAGGGCGGCCTTCACGTGGGCGACGAGTTCCGCCACGAGGGCATCCTGGACACCGTGTTCGCCGGGCGGGTGGAGGCGGAGACATCCGTGGGTGAGCGCGCCGCGATCGTGCCCTCGATCACCGGCACGGCGTGGATCACCGGCTTCGCGAGCTACGTCGTGGATCCCAGCGACCCATTCCCGGAGGGATACACGGTCGGGGATATCTGGTAGGGGTTCCCGTCCGGCGCACGCGCTTACCGGGCAGACTGTCGCGCGTTCGAGTCCCGTCTTCCGCTCCGTTACTTCGTTTCGTGCTCTGCGCGGCGGCGTGGGCAGAACGTCGGGGGCTCGACCGCTACAGTACGGCTCGTGGAGAAGTACGAGATCGCCGACGCGGCCGTGCGGGCTGGGGTCAGCGTCGATGAGCTGCGCCGGCTGGTCGACCTGGGCATCCTCAAGCCGGACACCGAGAACCGGTTCACGCCGGGTGACGTGCGCCGGGTGGGGATGGTCGGTAGCCTGACGGCCGCGGGCATCCCCCTCGACGGCCTGGGCGCCGCCATCAGGAGCGGTCAGGTCTCGCTCGACTTCCTCGATGAGCCCGCCTACGAGCGGTTCTCGTCGCTCAGCGGCGTGACGTTCGCGGAGTTCGGTGAGCGGACCGGCATCCCGGTCCCGTTGCTGATGCTCATCCGCGAGGCTGCCGGCTCGCCGCCGCCGCATCCGGACGACCTGATCCGCGGCGATGAGCTGCCGTACGCCACATTCATCGAGGCGCAGGTCAAGGCTGGCTTTGACCCGGCAGCCAGCCAGGGACTGCTCCGGGTCGGGGCCGACAGCCTGCGCCGCATGGCCGAGACGGAGACGGCCTGGTGGCGGTCCGAGGTGATCATGCCGGCCGTGGCGGCTGGCAGGCGGCCCGACGAGATCCTCGGGGCCGAGTTCGCCAATCGGATGAGCATCCTCGCCGAGCGGGCCATCCTCGGGATGTACCACCTCCAGCAGGCACAGGCCTGGACCCGGACCATCATCGAGGGCCTGGAGATGCAGCTGGCCGCGGCCGGGCTCCACAGTCGCCTCGAGCATCCACCGGCCATGTGCTTCCTGGACATCACGGGCTACACGCGGCTGACCCAGGAGCGGGGCGACACCGCGGCGGCCGGGCTCGCAGAGCAGCTCGGTCGGCTCGTGCAGCGCTCATCGGTCAGGCATGGCGGCCGGGCGATCAAGTGGCTGGGCGACGGCGTCATGTTCTACTTCCCGAACCCGGGGCCGGGCGTCGTCGCCGCGCTCGAGATGGCGGCGGGCGTGACCGAGGCCGGGCTGCCGCCAGCCCATGTGGGCCTGCACGCGGGGCCGGTGATCTTCCAGGACGGCGACTACTACGGCCAAACCGTGAACCTGGCCTCCCGCATCGCCGACTATGCCAGGCCGGGCGAGGTGCTGGTGAGCCAGGAGGTGATCGACGCCTCGGGCGGGGCGGAGGTTGTCTTCCGCGAAATCGGCCCGGTCGAGCTCAAGGGGGTGGGTGGCGCGGTGCGCCTGCATGCGGCCTCCATGCCCGGCTGAGCCGGGCGGACGGCCCGCGGACCCGTCGGAATCGACGCGCGGCCGTGATCGGGCGCCGGCCACGCGTCAGGCGCCGGCCAACCGGCCAGGCGTCAGGCGCCGGCCAGCCGCCCATGTGGCAGGCCCATGCGCAGCCGCTGCTCGACGTCGGCTGGAGGGCGAGCGCCGCCAAGCCGGTCCAGCCCCAACAGCGCCGCCCCGAGGACGGGGGGGGCGCCCAGCCGCGACACGTGCGCGGCCGGAGCGACGGCGGCGAGCCCTGCGCCGATCCGGGCATAGAAGAGCGGATCCTCGACCCGGAACACCGACCCGGCGAGCACCACGTCCGGGTCCCGGCGGCGGAGGTTGAGGCGCGTGATGGCGGCGCCGGCCCACGCGACGACCTCGTCCGCCTGGCGGTCGACGATCGCGCGGGCGACGGCATCGCCCTGCCCCGCGGCCGCGAACACGAGGGGCGCGATCTCGTGGTGGCGCAGGAAAGCGATGTCGCCGCGGTACATGGCCGCCGTCAGGGACCGCGGCCGCGCGACGCCGAAATGGGCGGGTACCGTCTGCGCCAGCAGCGTCGCCGGGCCGCGCCCGTCCTGCGCCCGCACGGCGGCTGCGAGCCCGGCCTGGCCGATCGCACCGCCGCCTCCCCAATCCCCGGACATCTCGCCCAGGGCGTCGAAGCGGGCCACCTTCCCGTTCGGGGCGACCCCGAGGCAGTTCATGCCGCTGCCGCAGACGACGCAGATCCCCCAGGAGCGGCTCGAGCCGGCCCGCAGGCCCGCGTAGCAGTCGTTGACCACGATCTCGGCCGGGGCCAGCCCGATCAGGCGGAAGCCACGCGTCAGCATCCGCACATCGGCCGGGTAGTCGGCTCCGGCAGCGCTGCAGGCGACGATCCGCGCGATCGGTCGAGCGTCGGGGTCCAGGCCAGCCGCGCGAGCCGCACGCTCGACGAGTGACGCCAGGATGCCGAATGCGGCTGCGAGTCCGACCTGCTGGTGGGACGCGGTCGGCCCGCGCACCGCGGCCACGACCTCGCCGTCGGCTGCGACGAGCGCCACGTCCGTCTTGGAGTTGCCGACATCGACCGCGATCACGGCCGGTGCGTCCATTGGCGATCGACGCTCGTGCTGGTCCATGTCCCTTTTCCGGCTGCGCGTCCGTCGCGCCCGACGGCCCAGATGAACGATACGGGACGCCGGCCAGGCCGCTGCTGGCGCGCGGCGCTGATGGGATGCCGTCAGCCGGTCGAGTCCGACGGTCGCAGCGCGTCCGTCGGCGTGATAAGGCGGACGGGGTTGTCGCCCGATTCCACGAAGTAGCGCGCTCGCTCGGGGGAGACGAGGGTCCGGCTGAGCTCGATCGGCCGGTCGTCCGTCGTGAGGGCGACCCCCTCCAACTGGACCGCCGGACGGCGTGCCCGGAGGCGCAGGAGCCTGGCCTCGCGTGCGCTGGGCACGATCGCGGACAGCACCTCCTTGCGCCGGATGACCGGCAATCCGAAATCCTCCCGGAGCACCTGCCAGAGCGATTCCTCTCGCCCGAAGTCGTGATCGAGCAGCCCTGGCAGCATCGACGCCGGCAGGCGGACCTGCTCAAGGAGGAGCGGCACACCATCCGCGCCACGGATCCGCTCCAGGTACAGCACGCCGGCATGCGGCTCGATCGCGAGAGCCCGCGCAATGGCGCGCGAGGCTCGCTTCTCGCGTGCCGTGACGACCACGGAGTACGGCTGGTATCCGAGGGCCCTGATCTCGTCGGCGAAGCCCGCCGGGCCGCTGATGTCCCGCACGATGGGCGCGTCGGTCACGAACGTCCCTCGCCCCGGGGTCCGGACGAGCCGCCCCTCACGAGCCAGCTCGTCCAGTGCCCGTCGTACCGTGATGAGGCTGCAGCCGTACCGTGCGGCGAGCTCCCGCTCGATCGGGAGCTGGTCGCCGTGCTTCCATTCGCGCGCGGCCAAGGCGGCACTGAGGTCCAGGTAGACCTGGTGGTGCAACGGAACGGGACCACGTTCGAGGTGGTAGCGGGCCATGCTCGGATCCATCCCTGTCCATATGCCGGCCCCGGGCGGGGCTTGTCAAGCGCTGCTCGCAATGTTATAAACAATCGTCCCAAGGGTCAAGCGGGACCGTTCACCCGGCGCGACCGTCCATGGAGGAACCCGGGAGATGGGCCTGAAGATCGCCGTCGTCGGCGCGGGTAGCACGTACACGCCCGAGCTCGTGGAGGGGTTCACGCGCCGGGCCGACCGTCTCCCCGTCGACGAGCTGGCGCTGATGGATCCCGACCTGGAGCGCCTCGGACCCGTCGCCGGCCTCACGTGCCGGATGCTCGGGCGGGCCGGTGGACCGACGCGGGTCACCACCACCGACGTGCGGGCGGCCGCCCTCGAGGGCGCCGACTTCGTCGTGATCCAGCTGCGTGTCGGGGGCCAGGCGGCACGCCACGTCGACGAGACGCTGCCCCATCGCTTCGGCATCCTGGGCCAGGAGACGACGGGCCCGGGCGGATTCGCCAAGGCGCTCCGGACGGTGCCGGTCGTGCTCGACGTGGCCGAGGAGACCGCCCGCCGGGCTGCCCCCGGAGCCTGGATCGTGGACTTCACGAACCCCGTCGGCATCGTGACCCAGGCGCTGCTCGACGCGGGCGCACGGGCGCTCGGCCTGTGCAACGTCGCCATCGGGCTGCAGCGACGGCTGGCCGCGCGCCTCGAGGTCGAGCCCGAGCGGGTGGCGCTGGAGCACGTCGGGCTCAACCACCTGAGCTGGGAGCGGGCCGTGACCGTCGACGGGATCGACCGGCTCCCCGAGCTGCTGGAGCGCGAGGCCGACTGGGTTGCGGACGAGGTGGGCCTGCCGGTGGAGCTCGTCCGCGAGCTGCGCGTCATCCCCTCGTACTACCTGCGGTACTTCTACTGCCGCGACGACGTCCTCAAGAGTTCAGCTTGCGGGCCCGTCGCGGGCCGAGGAGGTGATGGACATCGAGCGCGGGCTGCTCGAGATGTACCGGGACCCGGCGCTGGACGAGAAGCCGGCGCTGCTCGAGCAGCGAGGCGGCGCGTTCTACAGCGAGGCCGCAGCGCAGCTCATCGCCTCGCTGTACTCGGACACGGGCGACGTGCAGGTCGTGAACGTCCGGAACAGCGGGGCGCTGCCGGATCTGCCCGCCGCCGCGGTTGTTGAGATTCCCGCCCGGATCGACCGGGCCGGAGCGCACCCGCTTCCGCTCGCTCCGCTCGCGCCGGAGCTGCGGGGCCTGGTCCAGGCCGTCAAAGCGTACGAGGAGCTTGCGGTTGCGGCGGCGATCGGCGGCGATCGGGCGGTCGCCGAGAAGGCGCTGCTCGCCCACCCGCTCGTCGGGCAGTTCGCGGTCGCCCGTCCACTGCTCGAGGCGCTCCTCGAGGCCAACCGCCGATACCTGCCGCGGTTCGGTCTGGGGACCTGAAGGCATGGCGATCCAAGGAGACGGTCGGCATCGCCTCCTCCGGAGCGCGTTGCGACCCGGGACCGCATGATGTGTCGGTCTCCACCCACGTCATCCCGAAGGCAGGCCGTCATGCCCAGATTGCAGGCGAAAGGCTTCGCGGCCCCGGACGATGTGCGAACGATGTCCAGGGTCCGATTCGAGACCGTCGGCCTGGACGACGCCACCGTCGGCCATTGCAGCTTCGAGCCCGGGTGGCGCTGGTCGACCGACATGGGGCCGATCGTCGGGGTCCCCTCGTGCCCGATCCGGCATCTCGGCTACTCGATGTCGGGCGCGGTCCGGGTCGTCATGGACGACGGGCAGACGCTCGATATCGGTCCGGACACGGTGTTCGACATCCCACCGGGTCACGACAAGTGGGTCATCGGGGACGAGCCGTGGGTCACCATCGAGTGGGGCGCGAGCGGGCGCGCCCTCGGCGCGGCACTCAACGAGAGCGGCGCACGGTCCCTCGCGACGGTCCTGTTCACCGACATCGTCGACTCGACCGCCCGGCTCCAGGCTGTCGGCGACGCCGGCTGGGGCGACCTGCTCGCGGCGCACAACGCGCGCCTCCGCGAGCAGCTGAACGTCCACCGCGGGCGCGAGGTGAAGACGACCGGCGACGGGCTTCTTGCCATCTTCGACAGCCCGACGCGTGCCGTCCGGTGCGCCCTCGAGATGACCCGCTCCGTCCGGGCGCTCGGCCTCGAGATCCGGGTCGGTCTCCACACCGGGGAGGTCGAACTCGTCGGGGACGACGTGCGAGGCATCGCCGTGCACACGGCCGCGCGCATCCTCGCCCTTGCCGGTCCGGGCGAGGTCCTGGTCTCGTCGACGACGGGTGGGCTCATCGAGGGCTCGGGTGTCGAGCTCGACGATGCTGGCGTTCACGAGCTCAAGGGCTTGCCTGGGCTACGACACGTGTTCCGGCTCGTGGTGCCGCCGGCGCCGTAGGTCGATGTCCGGCGAGCCAAGGCCCTTCCGGAGCGGGACACGGACGACGTCGCGTCCAAGGCTGGTTCCGTTCGGACGGTCGGAGCAGGTCGGCGCCCTCGAGTAGCTCCACCGGGCGGCCCCGCCCAATCACGATCAGGAGCACCCAGCCGATCGGGATCGGGGCGGTCGACCAGACAAGGCGGGCGGCGCGCGCCGCCAGGATAGCCGGGCACGAGGACGTGACAGGGACCGGAGCTGGCGACATAAGCTCGCGGTCGAGCTCGCGCCGAAGGGCGATGGCCGCGACCGCGAGGATGACCACGATCGCCCCGGCCAGGACGACGGCGTGCCGGATGCGCATGTCGACGCCCCCGGAGAGGCTGAGAGCCTGTGAATGAACTCGACCTCCTGGTGACCTTCGGGCCCTTGCGTCGCTCCGGTCTCCCGCCGACGATGGCGACATGACCCGACCGCGCCTCTACCTCGTCCGCCACGGCGAGACCGACTGGAACGCCGAGGGGCGTCTCATGGGCTCCACCGACCGGCCCCTCAACACCCGGGGCGAGCGGCAGGCGGCAACGCTCGCCGCTGACCTCGCGGGCGTCCGCTGGGACCGCGCGTTCTCGTCGCCGCTCGCCCGTGCCCGACGGACGGCGGATGTCGTCCTCGCCGCCCTGTCCAACGCGCCGCCGCTCTTGCTCGACGACCGCCTGCGCGAGATGGACTTCGGCCCCTATGAGGGCTGGACCGAGGCCCAGGTGGATGCCGACCCCGTCGCCGCCGGGTGGCGACGCGACGGGGTGCAGGTCCCCGGCATCGAGTCCGAGGACGATGTCGCGGAGCGCGCCAGGTCCTTCCTCTCTTCGCTCGGCGACGGCGACGGCATCACGCTGGTCGTCGGCCACGGACGGACGCTGCGGATCCTGATGACGGCGGCGCTCGGCCTGCCGCCGTCCTTCGCGCAGTTGCTCCGCCTGCGCAACTGCCGACCCGCCGTGCTGGAACCAGGCCCGAGGCCGCTCCTGCTCGCGCTCAACAGCGGCGACCCCTCGTTCGAGGCGCGAACCGAGTTCTGATCAGGCAGGCTCGGCCCGCAAGCGCGCGAACAGTAAGCCCAGGGCGGCGACTTCGAGCCAGGCACCAGCGCTTGCGGGTGTCCCCTCGCAGCAGTGCGACAGCCGCCGCCATCGCCCGAGACGCGCGAAGGCGTGCTCGACCCGGTAGAGCGGCGCGATCGGCGTGAACCCGACCTTTCCCTTGGGCGGGGCCTTGATGTCGAGCCGGATGCCCTTCTTGGCCGTCATCTTGCTGAGGTCGCGATAGCCCCGGTCGGCGACGACCGCCTTGACCGTGCCAAGGGCGGGCAGGGTCGTGTCGAGCAGCCGGCGGCCCGCGCTCACATCGTGCGGGCGCGCCGAATCGACCGAGACCGCGAGTGGCAGCCCGAGGATGTCGATGACCACGCTGCGCTTGGCCCCGTTGGTGCGCCCGTCGCGTCCGCCCTTCTCGTGGAAGGTCGGGCCGACCCGACCGCCCCGCACGGTCTGGCCGTCGATCATGACCATCGAGGGCGTCGCGGTCCGGCCGTGGCGTCTGCGGGATCATCTCGGCGATCTTCTCCATCGCCTTCGCCCAGACACCCGACGCCCGCCACTGCTGCCACACCGCCTCCCAGGGCAGTAGCAGGCGGGCAGGTAGCGCCCCTGGCAGCCGGTGCGGGCGATGAACAAAATCGCGTCGACCAGCCGGACCAGCGCGTCAGCGACTTGTCGCCGCCTTGGCTCACACCGCGCGACCGCCGTGGCCGGGCGTACTCTCGACGCCATGGAGACCCGGAACCTCGGTGCAACCACCATCCCCGTGACCAGGATCGGCCTGGGTCTCGCCGCCATCGGGCGACCCGGGTACATCACCCTCGGTCGGGAGGCCGACCTGGGTCCCGAGCGGGGCGTCGAGACGATGCGGGCCCGGGCCCACCGGCTGCTCGACGAGGCGTGGGCGGCGGGCGTCCGGTACGTCGATGCCGCACGCTCGTACGGCCTCGCCGAGTCGTTCTTGGCCACCTGGCTGGAGGCCCGCGGGGTCCCTCCCGACGGGATCGCGGTCGGGTCGAAATGGGGGTACACGTACACGGCCGGTTGGGTGGTCGGCGCCGAAGTCAACGAAGTGAAGGACCACACGCTCCCGACGCTGCGCCGACAGTTTGACGAGAGCCGGGCGCTTCTTGGGCCGTGGCTGCGCCTGTACCAGATCCACTCGGCCACCCTGGAGAGCGGCGTTCTGCGCGACACGGCGGTCATGGCAGAGCTGGCGGCCCGACGCCGCGAGGGGCTCGCGATCGGGTTCTCGGTCAGCGGGATCCGCCAGGCCGAAACCATCCGGAGGGCGCTCGAGGTGCGAGTCGATGGCGTCTGCCCGTTCGACGCCGTCCAGGCGACGTGGAACATCCTCGAGCCGTCGGCGGGGCCGGCGCTCGGGGAGGCGCACGCGGCGGGGCTCGGGGTGATCGTGAAGGAGGCCCTGGCCAACGGTCGGCTTGTCGTGGGCGCCGGCGACGCCGAGCCGGAGCGCGCAGGGGCGCTTGCCACCCTGGACCGGATCGCGGACCGGTATGCACCGGCCGAGACCGCGCCGGGAACCGGGACCGCGCTGGGAACCGGGACCGCGCTGGGAACCGGGCGGCGCGACGCGATCGCGATCGCGGCCGTCCTGTCGCAGCCGTGGGTCGACGTCGTCCTGTCGGGCGCGATCACACCCGCCCAGCTCCGATCGAACCTGACGGCGCTGGACCTCGCGCTCGGCGCCAGGGAGCTCGAGGAGCTCGGCGCCCTTGCCGTCCCGGCCGAGGATTACTGGCGGACGAGAAGCGCGCTCGCCTGGAGTTGAGCCACGGGCCCGGCCCTAGACGGTCCCGGGCGGGTCCGGGATCCGATCGAGGAAGTCGCGCAGCGCCTCCATGTACGCGTCGAACCGGGCCCGCCGTATGTCGTGGTTCGCGCCCGCCAGGTGGACGACCTGGAGGTTGGGCATGTCCGCGGCCGCCTCGGCTGCGATTTGCTCGGACACGATCGCCCCGGCATCGCGGTCACCGATGACCAGCAGAACGGGAGCCGTGATCTGCCGCAGCGTGTCGCCCGGTGTCTCCATGGCCAGGTTGCCGCTCCCCATGGTGTGCAGGAAGTCGCGGCTCAGGCGGCGCTTCGAGTCCGCCCAGGGGACGATCTCGACGTCCGGGTAGCTGGGGCTCATCCGACGCGCCAGCGCCCGCCCGGCGCCCGCCGGCAGGTAGCGGAAGATCGACATGAAGCGCGCCATCGCCGTGGCCGCGTCCCCCATGCGCCGGCCGATGTCCCCTCCGAACACCGGCTCGTCGGGGGTGAGGAGCGGCGGATCCTCGAGGAACACGCCCCGGACGAGATCCGGACGCGTTGCCGCGAGGTGGATCGCGGTGTCGGCGCCCATCGAGTGGCCGCCCACGATCGGCCGGCCCAGGCCCAGCGCCTCGATGACCCCGGCGAGGTCGGCGGCGCGGGCCGCCGAGCTGTAGTCGCCGTGCCCGGAGTCGCTCCGCCCGTGGCCGCGCGCGTCGACCATGACGCAGTCGTAGGAGCTCTCCAGCTCGCGGACCACCCGCGTCCAGCACAGCCCGTCGTCCATGGCGCCATGGTTGAACACGATCGGCGGCTTGTCGCCGCCCGTGCGGGAGTAGTGGATGCGCCGGCCACCGACGACCAGGTGGCCGTCCGCCCAGCGCGCCGTCGCTGCCCCCGGCGTCAACGGCTCGCCACGGCTGCGGTTCGCGTTCCGCCCGCCGCCGCCTCGCAATCCCGCCAGGGCCGCGCGCAGGAGCGTGCGGAAGCCCAGGCCGTAGCGGCCGTTGGTGAGGAGCAGGAGGCCATCGAGCAGGCGGCCCTGGACGGCTCCGCCGCTCATCATCCGGAACGTCCGCAGCGTCATGTCGCCGATCGCCGCGGAGACGATCCGGCCGAGGGGGGAGGCGGGGTCGCCCCCCGCGAATGCCATGGCCTGACGCCGCATGACCCGGGCCAGGAGGCCTGCCACCGGCGACCGCATGTCGGCGAGGGGCGTGTTCAGGGTGTAGTGGCCCGGGACCTCCGGCGCGTCGTCCGGGAGCGGGCGACCGTAGAGGGCCTGGAACGCCGCCCGGTCGAACCTGCGGCCCGGTTCCAGCCGGTAGGTGGCCCTGACCGCCTCGGGCTCGGTGGCGGACGGTTGAACCGCGTCGCCCGCCACGTCCACGACGGCCGTCGCCCGGATGTCCCGCGAGGACGCGCCCACGCGGATCTCGAACTGTCCGCCCTCGACCGCCCACCCGTGGGTCGGGGTGTCCCAGAAGGCGAAGGCGCGGCGGCCCAGCGAGACCTCGACCCGCGTCGATTCCCCGCTGGCGAGCCAGACCCTGGCGAAGCCCCGCAGCTCCTGCTCGGGCCGGAAGACGCGGGAGGCGACATCGTGGACGTAGACCTGGACGACCTCCCACCCTGCCCGGACGCCCGTGTTGGTGATCGCCGCCGACACCACGAACCCGTCACCATCCGCGGGATCCTGGCCCACGGCGAGGTTCGTGTAGCTGAACGTGGTGTAGGCCAGGCCGTGGCCGAACGGGAACAGCACGTCCGCGCCCGCGCTGTCGTAGTAGCGGTAGCCGACGTACACGCTTTCGCGGTACTCGGCGAGCCGGGGGCCGGAAGGCAGCTCGTGGACCGGGTTGTCGGTCCAGCGGAGCGGGAACGTCTCGGCGAGGCGCCCCCCGGGTTCCGCCGCGCCGGTGAGCACGCGCGCCACGGCGCTGCCGCCGGCCTGGCCACCGAGGTAGCCCTCGACGATCGCGGGCACGCGCGATGCCCACGGCATCTCGACGGGCGCTCCGTTTGCGAGAACGACCACGACGCGGGGGTTGACCTCGAGGAGCGCCTCGACGAGCGCGTCGTGCGGGGCCGACAGCCGCAGATGCTCCCGGTCGATGCCCTCGGTCTCCGCAGACTCCGTGAGGCCGACAAAGGCGAGGACCACGTCCGCGGACCGGGCCGCCTCGCGCGCCCCGGCAAGCAGTCCGTCGTCGATCTCGTCGGCATCGAGCCGGTAGCCGGGCGCATAGGCGAGGCTCGCTTCGGCACGCGAGACGGTGAGCTCGGTCCAGGCGTCGTCGAGCCGGTGTGGCGTGATCATCGAGCTGCCGGCGCCCTGGAACCGGGGCTCCTTCGCGAATGCCCCGGCAACCAGCACCCTGGCCGTCGGGTCGAGCGGGAGGAGCCCGTCGTTCTTGAGCACCACGACCGCCTGTTCCGCCGCGCGGCGGGCGAGCTCGTGGTGGGCGTCACGGTCGTAGGTCCGACCCGGCTCGCGGGCGGCTGCCGTCTTCGCGACGAGCGCCAGGATCCGACCGGCGGCCCGATCGATGGCCCCGGCCGACAGCCGTCCCTCGGCGTGCGCCCGCAGCAGGGGGTCAGCGCCGTGCCCGCCGAGACCCGGCATCTCGAGGTCGAGACCGGCATCCAGCGCCGCCGCCCGGCGGTTGACGGCGCCCCAGTCGCTCATGACGGCGCCGTCGAAGCCCCACTCGTCGCGAAGGATGCCGGTCAGCAGCCCGCGATCCTCGGTGCAGTACGTGCCGTTCAGCCGGTTGTAGGCGGCCATCACGGTCCACGGCTGCCCCTCCGTGACCGCGTGCTCGAAGCTGGCGAGGTAGATCTCGCGCAATGCCCGCTCGTCGACGAGCGCGTCGAGCACCATCCGGCGGGTCTCCTGGTTGTTCGCCGCGACGTGCTTGAGCGAGGCGCCGACGCCGCACCCCTGGACGCCCCTGATCCAGGCAGCCGCCAGGCGGGCAGACAGGAGCGGGTCCTCCGAGAAGTACTCGAAGTTGCGTCCGCAGATCGGCGTCCGCTTGATGTTCGCCCCGGGCCCCAGGACGACGCTGACCCCCTCGGCCGCCGCCTCGCGACCGATCGCCGCCGCGACCTGCTCGACGAGCTCGGGGCTCCACGTGGCGGCGAGGGCGGACGAGGTTGGGAAGCACGTCGCCGGGACGTTGTCGGCGATGTTGGTCGAGCTGGTTGTCTTCGCCTTGCGCAGGCCGTACGGGCCGTCGGTGACGATGATCGACGGCACGCCGAGACGCTCGACCCCGTTCAGGCTCCAGAAGTCGCGGCCCGAGAGCAGCGCAACCTTCTCCTCGAGCGTCATCGCGGCCAGCAGGGCCGTGGAATCGAGGGGAGCCGGTCGGGTCGTCATGGTCGTGCACCTCGGATCCAACGTCATGTGTCGACCCGCGCGCGGCAGGCAGGCAGCGCGGCGAGGGCAAGGGCGCGTGGCGATGATACGTCCAGTCGGCGGCGTCGCCGAGGCTTCCGGTCCCGCGCCTCAGTCCTCGAGGCCGATCAGCCTCCGGACGGGATCCAGGCCCTCGACCGTGATCGCCGCGCCGCGCCCGAATGTCTCGGGGGTCAGGACCAGCGCCTGGTTGAGCTGCCATTCACGGGGCCGCCGGACCATGCGGCGCAGCCCGTTCGGCCGGTAGCCCACCTTCCTGCTCACCGCAAGCGAGGCGGGGTTGTCCACGAACGCGCCCGAGGTGATCTCCTGCGCCTCGAGGCAGTCGAACAGGAACGAGCACATCGCCTGGCGCATCCGCGTTCCGATGCCCCGGCCCTGGTGTTCCCGGCCCAGCCACGAGCCGGTTTCTCCCGACCGCGTCACGAGGTAGTCGTGCGTGTGGAACCCCTGGGTGCCGACCACCACGCCCTCCCATGTGGCGAGGAGCTGGAGGGTCCAGTGCTCGGGCGTGAACGAGACCCGGGTGTCCCAGTGGAACCTGGCGAACCGGAGCGGCAGCTCCGCGGCGGGGACATCGGTCCACGGGGTGCTGAAGGGCATCAGGTCGGGCGGGTGGATGCCCCTCCCGGCCAGGTCCGCGAGCGCGACGATGTCGTCATCGGAGATTCCGCGGAGCTCGAGCGGGCCGGCCGCGATCCGGAGCCCCAGGACGGGGAAGATGTCGGCGATCGTCGTCACCTGCGGAGTATCGATCACGCGGCCCACGCGACGCCATCGAGAACCGTCCCGGCGACCCCGGGAATGAGGCGCTTCATGGGACAGTATCGGCGCGCGGGGGAACCGGATGCCGTCCGTGCCCGTCCCGGCGGTGGGCGTCCCGTACCGGAGGCCAACCACCATGAAGCGACTCCTGTCCGGGCTGACCGCACTGGTCCTCGCCGCCGGCTGCGGCAACCCGATCCCAGCCGGCACGGCCGGCCCGTCCGGCGGCACGACTGACCGCGCCAACGGCGGCGCCATCGAACTGGCGGCCGCCAACGTCGCGCGCCTCGCGGGTTCCGCCGAGGACGCGGCCGCCGCCGGGAGCGCGATCAACGCGTTCGGGATGGCCCTCTACCAGCGCATCGTGGCGGAGGATCCGTCGGCCAACCTCGTCGTGTCGCCGACCAGCATCGCCCTCGCGCTCTCGATGGCCCGGGCCGGCGCCCGGGGCCAGACCGCGACCGAGATGGACGCCGTCCTGCGGGACCTGGGCACGGACGGGCACGCGGCATGGGTCGCGGCGCTCGACTCGCTGCTCAACGCGCGGACGGGCAGCTTCCAGGATGGGTCGGGCCAGGCCCAGGACGTGACGCTCCGGATCGTGAACGCGCCGTTCGCCCAGCGCGGCTTCGCCCTCGAGCCTTCGTACCTCGACGCCCTGTCGGCGCGCTTCGGGGCCGGCCTTCGGCTCGTGGACTACGTCAAGGCCGCCGAGGCGGCGCGCCAGGCGATCAACGGCTGGGTGGCCGACCAGACGGAGCAGCGGATCAGGGAGCTGCTGGCGCAGGGCGACGTGGACGCGATGACCCGCCTCGTGCTGGTCAACGCGATCTACCTCAAGGCCGCCTGGCAGACTCCGTTCGACGATGGGGCGACGGCGCCGGCCCCGTTCACGCGCCTCGACGGCACCACCGGCGACGTCCCGCTCATGCACTCCGGCGGCCAGCTGCCGTACGCCTCGGGCACGAGCTGGCGGGCCGTCGAGCTCCCGTACGTTGGCGGCAAGCTCTCGATGCTGGTCATCGTCCCGGACGACCTCGCCGCCTTCGAGAAGACGCTCGACGGTGCCGCCCTGGCGCGGATCGCGAGTGGCCTCGGGTCGCGTGAGGTCATCCTGGCCCTGCCGAAGTTCGGCATGGAGTCGCGCGTGGGGCTCGGGCCGGTCCTGGCCGCCCTCGGCATGCCCACCGCGTTCACCGACGCCGCCGACTTCAGCGGCATCACGAAGCAGGCCCCTCTCCAGATCTCCGCTGTGATCCACCAGGCGAACATCGACGTGGACGAGAAGGGCACCGAGGCGGCGGCTGCGACCGCCGTCGTCATGCGCGCCACGGGGATGGCCGCCGAGCCGGTCACGCTCACGGTCGACCGGCCCTTCCTGTTCGCGCTGCGAGACGTGGACACCGGCGCCGTGCTGTTCCTCGGCCGGGTCGCCGATCCGTCGGTCCGGTAGTCGCGGGCGCCTCGGGTCCGAAGGCGCCGGTTGCTTCTGATGGGCCCGGCCACCCTTTGGGCCCCCGTGTCGATCGCCCCATCGGCCGATTGGCCCCGCCGCGGCCCGGTGCTACCATTCGCTCCCCGAACGGTGGTTCGGTCCTGTGGGGATGCGTGGTTTCGACAGGGCTTGGCTGCCAGGGAACGCGAGCCGAGGTGCCGTCAGGCCTCGTTAAACCGGCGGCAAACGAAGTAACTGCCAACAAGCAGCCTGCTCTCGCCCTCGCCGCTTAGGCGGTAAGGTGAGCGTGGAAGCGGCCTCCCCGTCGCGGGCCGTGGAAGCGTCACTCAGCGGCGGTGCAACCCCGGTGAGGTCACGTAACCGGGAGCCAAGCCCGATCTAGGGACACGGGAATGGGCCGGACGGAAGCCTGCCGATGGGCGTCCGACCGGCTGACGAAAACCATCGGACACGCTCGTAGTGGGTCCTGGCGAAGGGTTCTGGACGGGGAGTTCGACTCTCCCCCATCTCCACCAACACGCTGCCGCAACGGCACGATCCGCGGAATGTTGCGTCGCGCGCGTGAGCGCCGTACTGGCCCGCAGACGACGCGCACGTCGCCATCGGCCGCGGGCCCCGCTCCGGGGTGACCCTCACCACTGCGTTCTCCGTGGGTTCCCCAGGAAATCTCGTACGCTGGACGCCACACAGCAGGAGGTCGACATGGCGGAACGCCGACGAGTGGCGGTCATCGGGCCCGGGTTCATCGCGCAGCGGCACCTGGAGGTCCTGAGCTCCGAGCCGGACGTCGAGCTCGTCGGCATCCTGGGCCGCCGTGAGGACGCCGCCGCGGATGCAGCACGGCGCTTCGGTGGCCGCCCGTACACGAACCTCGAGGCCATGCTGGACCGCGAGCGCCCCGAGGCGGCCTGGATCTGCCTCCCGCCCGATCAGCACGGCGCGCTGGAGCTCGAGCTGATCGACCGCGGAATCCACCTGTTCGCGGAGAAGCCGCTGGCCGGAGACATCGACACGCCAGAGCGCATCGCCGCGGCGCTCGGGGCGACGGGCCTCATCGCAGGCGTCGCCTACCACTGGCGAGCGATGGACACCCTGAGCGAGGTGGAGGACGTCATCGCGGCCAACCCCGTGAGGCTCCTGAACGGCCACTGGCACGACAGCCTGCCCGGACCGGCCTGGTGGCGTGACGAGTCCCGGGGCGGGGGCCAGATGGTGGAGCAGGCCACGCACCTCGTGGACCTCTCCCGCCGGCTGCTGGGCGAGGCCACCGTGGTGGCCGCGACGGCGGACCGCCACGAGCACCCGGACCATCCCGACATGACCGTCGCCGACGTGAGCACCGCCATCGTCCGCTACCAGACGGGGCCCGTCGGCACGTTCACGGCCACGTGCATCCTGGGTGGGACGAGCGCGCAGGAGGTCCGGCTGTTCGCCGACGGCCTGGCGATCACGGTCCGGCAGCAGGGCGTGCTGTACGAGGACGCCCGCACCAAGGCGGTGACGGCCACCGACGGCTTCACGGGCAGCCGGCTATGGGGCGTGACGGCGACGCGCTACGTGCCCACGGGAAACGACCCGTTCCGGGACGAAGACCGGGCGTTCCTCGACGCGATCCGCCGCGGGGACCCCGGCCGCCTGTTCAGCAGCTACGCCGACGCGCTGCGCACCCACCGGCTGACGTGCGCCATCCGCGCCGCCGCCGCCGCCGCGGGGAGCGCCGGACCGGGCTGATCCAGCGCGGTCGGCGCCGGGTCGCCGGCCGCCAGGCGCGGGCCGTCAGGCGGCCTGGGCGACGGCGGGGGCTGCCTCCGGGTGCTCGTCGCCGAGCGCCACGTACAGCTCCTCCTCCTGCGCCATGTGGAGCCGCAGGATCGCGTCCAGTCCGTACAGCACGCGGCGAAGGTCGGTGAGGTCCTCGGGGCCCGGGCCTTCCTCGGGGACCTCCGCCACCAGGCGGTCCATGAACCGGATCAAATGGAAGATCTCGGTGTGCGTCCGGTGGAGCGCGGCGGTCACGTCGTCGTTGCCGACCGCGTCCGTGAGCAGCGGAAAGATCTCGCGGTCCTCGCTCTCCTCGTGCGGGATGAGCGTCACCGTGAGAAACGTGCGGATCTGCGCCAGCTCCTCGCGGGCCCGAGCGGGCGGCAGGGACCCGAGGCCGTCGGCGAGGGCGCGGATCCGGGCGATGGACGGCGCGAGCTCGCGGTGCTCGTTGCGCAGCCGGATGCTGATCTCCGTCCAGCCCGGGATCTTGGGGGTCTTCTCGAGGCCGCCGGTCAGGGCCCGCAGCGCGTTCAGGATCACGATGACGTCGATCGCCTCCTGCAGCAGCGCACCCGCCACCGGAGGCAGCGCACCGGTCATCGCGAACAGCATGGCCCCGATGGACAGACCCATGCCGATCCCAACGCTCTGGATGGCGATCGTGCGTGACCGGCGGGCGATCCGGATCGCCTCGGGCAGCCGGTCGAGGCGGTCTACGGTGATGACGATGTCCGCGGCCTCGGAGCTGGCGGTGGCACCCCGGGCGCCCATCGCCACGCCGACGTCGGCGGCGGCGAGGGCGGGCGCGTCGTTGATCCCGTCGCCGACCATCACCAGGATGCCCTTGGCGTCGGCGCGCTCGTCCGTGACCGCGTCCACCTTGTCGGCCGGGGTCCGCTCCGCCAGCACGGCGTCCACGCCGATCGCCGCGGCGACCATGTCCGCGACGCCGTAGTGGTCCCCGGTCACCATGACCGTGCGCCGGACGCCCGCCCGGCGGAGCGAACGGATGACCCTCGGGGTCTCCGGGCGGATCGGGTCCTCGAGCACGAGCGCACCCACCAGCGCGCCGTCCACGGCGACGAACACGCTGGTCGCGCCCTCGAGGCTCACTCGGCGGCGGACGTCGCGCGCCCAGGTGGGCAGCCCGTTTCCGCCGCTCGCGAAGTCCGGCGTGCCCGCCAGGACGGTGCGGCCGCCGACACGCCCCGAGACGCCGGACCCGGGCACCTCGACGACACCCTCGGGCAACGCGAGCACCACACCGCGCTCGCGGGCGCCCCCCACGATCGAGGACGCCAGCACATGCGGCGACACCTGCTCGAGGGATGCGGCGATGCCCAGCACGGCGTCCGGGGTCCAGCCGGGCGCGGTGATCACGTCGGCAAGGTGGGGACGCCCCGCCGTCAGCGTGCCGGTCTTGTCGAACAGCAGGACGCGGGCGCGGGCAAGGGACTCCAGCGCCCCGCCGCCCTTGACGATGATCCCGCGGCGGGCCGCGCGGCTGATCCCGGCCACGATCGCGATGGGCACTGCGAGGAGGAGCGGGCACGGCGTCGCGACCACGAGGACGGAGAGCGCCCGGACGGGATCCCCCGATAGGAGCCAGGCGAGGCCGGCCATGCCGAGGGCAAGGGGGACGAACAGCAGCGCATACCGGTCCGCGAGGCGGACGAACGGCGCCTTCGAGGATTGCGCCTCCTCGACCAGCCGGACGATCCCCGCATACGTGCTGCGTTCCGCGGTCGCGGTGGCCATGAGGTCGAACGGGGCGCCGGCATTGACCGTGCCGGAGCTCACCGGGTCGCCGGCCTCGCGCGTGGCGAGGCGTGACTCGCCGGTCAGGGCCGACTCGTCGAGCACGGCCGGCACGCCGGTCACGGTGCCGTCCACCGGCACGACCTCGCCCGGCTTCACCAGGATCCGGTCACCGACCTCGACATCCTCGATCGGGTGGTCGACGATCTCGCCCCCTTCGTGGCGGTGGACGGTGCGCGGGGCCCGCGAGACCAGGGCCGACAGCTCTCGGTGCGCCCGGCCGGCTGCGTACCGCTCCAGCCAGGCCCCGGTCGCGAGCATGACGGCGATCACCGCGGCGGCGAGCGATTCCCCGAGCACGAGCGCCCCGCCGATCGCCAGCACCGCGATGATGTCCACGCCGGCCTCGTGCCGGAGCAGGTCAGCGACGATCGAGGCGACGAGCCAGATGCCGACGATCATGGCCGGGACCGTCCAGGCGAACCAGGCGAGCGAGTCCTGGCCGGCGAGCGTCGCGACGATGCCCAGGACGAGCCCGCCCGCCGTGAGCGGAAGCATGATGCGCTCGGCGAGCGAGTTGAGTCTGCTCAGAATCTGCCTCATCTCCCGATGCTACCGGTGATCGGGATCCCGGGACCCTGCCGGTCGGACCGGTTCTCGGCCCGGCGCGACCTATCGCCGCGTGACACCACCCGCCGACCCGGACCGCGGCCCGCCGAGGAGGTGGTCCGCCCACGCCCCGACGCCGCTCCACACCCGATCCACGCCGGCGGCCAGGAAGACCGACTCGGGCGTCGTCGTCCCGACCGCCACGAAGGTCGCGCCGGCCGCGCGGGTCATCTCGAGGTCCACCGGGGTGTCCCCCACGTAGGTCGTCGCCGCCGGCGCAACCCCGAGCTCCTCCAGGGCTCGCAGGAGGGCCTCCGGGTGCGGCTTCGACCGCGCCACGTCGTCCGAGTAGAACGCGGTCTCGAACACGCCGGCCAGGTTCAGGCGGGCGATGCTGGGTTCCACGACCGCCCTCGTGGAGGCGGTCACCAGGCCCACGCGAATGCCCTGGGCGCGGAGCCGGCGCAGAGCCGCCCGCGCCCGGGGCATGGCGCGCGGGCGCATCCGCAGCATCTCGGCGGACCACCGGGCGGCCATCTCCTCCCAGGCATGCTCCGGGATCCCGAGCTCGCGGTAGGACTGGCGCCAGTCGGGTGTGTACCGCTCGCGGAACCACTCACGGCTCATGGAGATCCCGTAGGAGCGGAGCGCGACAACGTTGGCGCGATAGATCATGGACATCGTGTCCACCAGGGTCCCGTCCCAGTCGAACAGGACGGCATCGGGCAGCCGCTCGGGAGTCACGGAGCGAACGCTGGCGACCCAGCCCCCTGACGGATCACTGGCGAGACCCGGTCGCTCAAGGCACCGGGGTCGGGGCGGACGGGCCGCCGGTGCCGATGAGCGCGACGCCTGTGACCGCCAAGTCGTGCGAGTTGAAGGGCGCCCGGCGGGTGGCCTTGCCATTCTCGGGCACCGTGACGGTCCGCCGGACGTCCTTGCCGTCGGCCGGGACCTCCACCAGCGCGAATGGCCGGCGCAACGAGCTGCTCTCTGCGTCGAGTCCCCGGCCGGCGCCTAGGCGTTTCGGGGCAGCACCACGACCCGCCGGTTCGGCTCCTCGCCGATCGACTGGGTGAATACGTCCGGGTTGTCGCGCAGGGACAGGTGGATCCAGCGTCGCTCGAGGGCGGGCATCGGCTCAAGCTGGAGCATCTTGCCCGTCTCGACCACGCGCTGGGCGGCACGGGTCGCCAGGTCCACGAGCTGCCGCTCACGGCGACCGCGGTAGTCCTCGACGTCCACGAGGACGCGCGTCCACTGGCCCGTGCGGCGCGAGAGCATCAGGTTCACGAGGTGCTGGAGCGCGGACAGGCGCTCGCCCTTACGACCGATCAGGGACCCCAGGGCTTCGCGATCGGCGCCCTCGCCGACGACGTTGAGGCGGCTGGTCTCACCCTCGCGGATCTCGACGGTGACACCTTCGAAGCCGAGGTGGCCCATGAGGGTCTCGAGGATCTCCCGGCCGGCTGCGAGAGCCTCGGGCGTCGCCTCGGCGGCCTCCAGCTCGGCGCGCTCCATCGCGAGCGAGCCACGCGCCGTCGCGACCTGGGCGACCTCGGCCGGGGTGAGCTCGGAACCGCCCCCGGCCGGTCGCTCCACGTGATCGTCGCGGCGCGGCGGCCGGTCGCCCGCGGGGCGGTCGTCGCGGCGGGGCCCGCGGTCGTCGCGGCGCGGGGGGCGGTCGCCGGCCGGTCGGTCGCCGGCGGGTCGGTCGTCGCGGCGCGGCCCGCGGTCGTCGCGGCGCGGGGGGCGGTCGTCGCGGCGCGGGGGGCGGTCGTCGAAGCCGCGGTCCTCTCGGGGGCGCGGCGCCGGGAGCGGCCTGGATTCGGCTGCCTCGCGCTTGGGGGCGGAACCGCCAAGGGCGCTCCGGGGTGCCGCGACGATCCGGGCGGGCTCCGCGCCCATGCCCAGGACGCCGCGGCTGCCGGGCGTGAGGATCTCGAAGTCGAGGTCCGCGAGCCCGACCGCGAACCGGTCGCAGGCGGCCTTGATCGCCTCTTCGACCGACTTGCCGGTGAATTCCTGGTATTCGCTCATGTCAGCGTCGTCTCCCTCGTCGGCCACCGCGCGAGCGGTTGGGCCGGATCGTCGATCGGGCGGAAAGGTCACGGTCGACGGCCTTCGAGCGCTCCGCCGCGCCCGTGGCTTGACCGGGGGGAAGGGGCTTGGGCTCCGGCAGCTTCACCGCGTACCGCGGCGAGTGGTTGAGCGCGAAGTCGGGGTGCCAGCCGAATAGCGGGAAGGTCCCGCCGAAGCCGACGACCAGGTACGCCTGGCCGATCTGGATGACCGTCGAGAAGATCCAGTAGAGGAACAGGCCGGCCGGCAGCATGTTGCCGTAGAGGATCGAGATCAGCGGCAGGAAGTAGGCCATCTGCCGCTGGACCTTCGCGTTGGGGTCGTCCGCCATGCGCGGATCCTGGGGCGGCAGCATCTGGCGCGAGGAGACCAGCTGGGTCAGGGCCGAGATGATCGCGAGGATGCTGATCCCGAAGCCCAGGATGTAGATGCCGGTCGTCATCGGCTCCGGGAAGCTCCAGTTGATCCCGAATGCCACCGGGTTGAGGCACGGGTTCATGACCTGGCCGGTGGCGTTGAAGATCGGCGCCGGGTCGCACACGATGTTGAGCGGCACAGCCAGGTTGAAGCCGAACACCTGCAGCATCGGCGTGATGTCGTAGTTGGTGAGCCCATCCCTGATCACCGAGTACATCGGGATGAGGAGGAGCATCGGGAGCAGGGACGGCAGGCAGCCGCCGGCCGGGTTGATGCCGCGCTGCTTGTAGAACTCCTGGGTCGCCGCCTGCTGCTTGACGCGGTCGCCCTTGTACTTGCGCTGGATCTCCTTGATCTCGGGCTGGAGCATCTGGGTCCGCTTCGCGGAAACCACCTGCCGCCGGGTGAGCGGCGTCATGAGCAGCTTGATGAGGATCGTCAGCAGGATGATCGCCACGGCGATGTTCCCGCCCACCAGCGTGTCCAGCAGGACGAGCGTGATGAACAGGGTCTTGAAGATGGGCGTGAAGGCCCAGGCCAGGAGGTCCATCGGGTTGGTGCCCGGGCTGGCCGGCGTCAGCGGGGCCTGGGAGTAGCTCGGCGAGGGATTGGGCGAGCCACTGTGCGTGGCGGTGCCCGGTACGCAGGCCGACACGACCAGCGCCAGGACGACCAGGAACAGGATCGGCGCCAGCCGGATGAGGAGCTTCTGGAGGCGGGTCACGCGGTCGTTCTCGTATCCGTTAGCGGACCGGGTCATAGCCGCCCGGGTTCCAGGGATGGCATCGGCTGATGCGCTTCGCGCCCATCCAGGACCCGCGGAGCAGCCCGTATTTCTGGATCGCCTGCTCGGTGTAGCGCGAGCACGACGGTTCGAACCTGCAGCCCGACGGCAGCCATGCGAACACGATCCGGTACAGGCGGATCAGCCCCACCCCGATCGTGACCCCGGCTCGTCTCACGGCTCCGTTTGACCTCCGAGCACGCCCCCCGAGCGGAGGACGCGGCGCAATCCTCCGACCAGCGCGTCGTGGTCGGCCTCGACGATGGCAGGCCGGGCGATGATGAGGACGTCCCAGCCCGGCTGGAACGCGGGCGCCATCACCCTGAGCGCCTCGCGGATCCGGCGCCGGGTGCGGTTCCGGACCACGGCTCCTCCGAGTCGCTTGCCGGTCGCGAACCCGAACCGGGTCTGGTCAAGGTCGGTCCGGGCGAACCGTCCGACCAGCAGCGGGTGCGTCCTCGTGACGCCTCCCTCCGCCAGCCTGGCGAAGTCGCCCGGGCGAGAGAGCATGACGAGCCGCAGCGAGTTGTGACTGCGCTCGCCGGTCAGGCCGAGAGCTTCTGCCGGCCCTTCGCGCGCCGCGTCGCGAGCACGCGTCGGCCGCCCGGAGTTCGCATGCGGGCGCGGAACCCGTGTTCCTTGGCGCGATGCCGCTTCTTGGGCTGAAATGTCGGCTTGCCCATCGGGACTGTCCGTGATCCTCTCCGTCCGGCCCTGGGACCCGGAAGCTCCGACCCCTAGAGGCACGCAAACGCGCCGAGCGCTGTGGAGCGCGGCGGCGCGTGTTCGTCCGGAGGATGATAGGGCGCCTCGGGAAGGGGTGTCAAACGGGAAGCGGTCTTGGACCACCCGTGCGCCCGGGCGCATGATCGCATCTCGGCGGACGACGCGGCACCGGGCGCAGGGGATGACGGGAGGCCCCGTGACGGAACACCGGCGCCAATCCGGGCACGCGCCGGGGGTCACGCACGATACCCCATGGGGGTATGCGGGAATCGCCTTGCGACCGTCCCGAGGCGCGGTGTATTGTTCGGCAGCCCGAGGCGCCGGGACGCCACCGGGGGCCCGGCTACGGGACCGGATGCCGGCTGAGCGGTGCCTGTTCGGGGATCGCATCTGCGACCTCCGGGCGCGTCCGGGACCGCGGTCGGCGCTACCCATCGCAGCCAACTCAAGCGCAAGGTCACGATCGCAGATGGACGCGAAGCAGGTCTGGCGGGCCGCGCTCGGAGAGCTGCAGGTATCCCTGTCGCCCGCCAACTTCGAGACCTGGCTTCGCGACACCTACCTCGTCGAGGTCGACGACCAGCGGTTCCGGATCTCGGTTCCGAACGGCTTCGCGAAGGACTGGCTGGAGTCGCGCTACCGCCCGTTGATCTCCCAGACCCTTGCACGCGTCGTCGGCTACAGCGTCCAGGTCGAGTTCGTGGTCAGCTCCGTCGGCGAGGGCCAGGCGGAGGCCACCACCCCGGCCCCGCAGGCGGTCCGGGTCGAGCCCACGCGCGTGGGCGCCCCGGAGGGATCCGCCGGCGGGGCAACCTACCTCAACGCCCGCTACACCTTCTCGAACTTCATCGTCGGATCGGCCAATCGCCTCGCCCATGCGGCCTCGTTGTCGGTGGCGGAGCGACCCGGGCACGCGTACAACCCGCTGTTCCTGTACGGCGGGGTCGGCCTGGGCAAGACGCACCTGATGCACGCGATCGGGAACGCGGTCGTCGCGAAGTTCCCGCGCAAGCGCGTTGTCTACGCCACCTCCGAGAAGTTCACCAACGAGTTCATCACCTCGATCCAGCAGGGTCGCATCGACGAGTTCCGGGCCCGCTACCGCCGGATCGACCTGCTCCTCATCGACGACATCCAGTTCATCGCCGACAAGGAGCGAACCCAGGAGGAGTTCTTCCACACGTTCAACACGGTCCACGAGGACGGCAAGCAGATCGTCCTGTCGTCGGACCGACCGCCCAAGGCCATCCTCACGCTCGAGGAGCGGCTGCGCAGCCGCTTCGAGTGGGGCCTGATCGCCGACCTCACCGCCCCGGACCTGGAGACGCGGATCGCGATCCTGCGCGCCAAGGCCGAGGAGCAGGGCATGCCCATCACCTCGGACGTGATCGAGTTCATCGCCCGCAAGATCGTGTCCAACATCCGGGAGCTCGAGGGAGCGCTCAACCGGATCGTCGCCTACGCCTCGATGGGCGCCATGCCCGTCTCGATCGAGCTGGCCCAGGCCGTGCTCTCGAACGTGCTCTACAACCCCAAGAAGCGCCAGGTCACCCCGGAGCGGATCGCCCAGGCGGTCTCGGACTACTACGGCGTGGCCATGGAGCAGCTCCGCGGCCAGAAGCGCGAGAAGAGCATCGTCGTTCCGCGGCAGATCGCGATGTTCCTGATGCGCGAGGAGACGGACGTCTCGCTCCTGCGCATCGGCGCGGAGCTGGGTGGCCGGGACCATTCGACGGTCCTCCACGCCTGCGACAAGATCAATCGCGAGATGCAGGTCAACGACGAGATGCGCCGCGAGGTCGCGGCGGTCCGGGAGTTGATCTACTCCGAGTGACGGCTGGCTGGCCGGGGTCGCGCCGCCCGGGCTGCCACGCGCTCGGCCCCGGCCTTCGATCGAAGCGGGCGTCTGGCGGGGACGAAGCCGGGTTCCCTTGCCCGGCCGACGCGGGTCGGACCGGGGACGACCTGTGGACAAGCGCCGCTTTCCGGGGACAGGACCCCTCGCCACGTGGGCTGCGTCGTGGACAGGCGGCCCCACGGGACGACCGGTGGGGACAACCCCGGCGCGCCGTCCCGGTCATCCACGTTGCCGTCCCCGGTCCATCCCCGGGTCCGGTCCCGGCGGTCCACAGGGTCATCATCCCCATGAACACCGATCTCCCGCATGGACGAGCGTGCCCGTCCACCAAATCCACGGCATGATGACGGTGATGACGGAATGAGAAGATAGACCGATCATTCCACCCCTACCGAACCCCGCGCGGGACGAGGACGCCGGCCGTCAGGCACCGGGACACCGGCGACACGCCGCTCACCAACCGCCTGTCCACAAGCGCTGCTGGAGACATTCCGACGTGAAACTCTCGGTCATGCAGGAGAACCTGGCTCGTGGTCTCTCCGTGGTCTCCCGGGCCGTCTCCAGCCGAAGCACCCTGCCCGTGCTCGCAAACGTCCTCCTGCGGACCGAGGACGCCGGCCTCAAGCTGACCGCGACGAACCTCGAGATCGGGATCACCTACTGGGTCCCGGGCAAGATCGAGACAGACGGTGCCACGACCGTCCCGGCGCGACTGCTCACGGACCTCGTGGGCTCTCTCCCGGGCTCCGAGAAGGTCGACCTCGAGCTCCAGGGCCTCGACACCCTCCACCTGCGCTGCGGGCGGTTCGCGACCCACGTCAAGGGCATCGACGCGGACGAGTTCCCGACGATCCAGACCGCCGGCGAGCGGCCGACGACACGCATCTCCCAGAGAGTCCTCAGGAAGGCGCTCGCGGAGACGGCCTTCGCCGCGGCCAGCGACGAGGCCCGCCCGATCCTGACCGGCGTGCTGGCCAGGTTCGAGGGCAGCCGGCTCACCCTGGCCGCCGCCGACAACTACCGGATCGCGGTCCGCACCATCGACATCCTCGACCCCGTGGAGGCTGCCTCGGTGGTCATCCCGGCCCGCGCGCTCAACGAGCTGAGCCGGATCCTCTCGGACACCGACGACCCCGTGGAGCTCGTGCTGGCGACCGCCCGCAACCAGGTGCTGTTCCACCTCGACGGCATCGACCTCGTGTCCCGCCTCATCGACGGCCAGTTCCCGAACTACCAGCAGGTGATCCCGGCGAGCCATGCCTCCCGCGCCGAGATGGACCGGGAGGAGCTCCTCCGGGCCGTGCGTCCGGCGGCACTGATCGCGAGCTCGTCGGCCAACATCGTCAAGCTCCAGGTGGGCGGCGACGGATCCGGCATCACCGTCACCGCCACGGCCGAGGTCGGTGACTACACGGGTGACGTCGAGGCGATCGTCGAGGGCGACCAGACGACGATCGCGTTCAACGCCCGCTACCTCAACGACGTCCTGTCCAACGTGGACGCGAACCGGTTCTCGCTCGAGCTCAACGGCCCGCTGTCCCCGGGCGTCTTCCGGCCGGTGGGCGACGAAGCCTACGTCCATGTCGTGATGCCCGTCCGGACCAGCTCCTGACGGGCACCGCGACGGACGTCCCGCCCGACACCACGGCACCGAGACACGCCGCCCCGGTCCTCCGCGGGCTGTCGCTCCACGACCTCCGTGGCTACGCGGAGCTGTCGGTCGCCTTCGACCCGGGCCCCCAGCTCCTCTGGGGCCCCAACGCGGCGGGCAAGACCAGCCTGCTCGAGGCGATCGTCGTCCTTGCCTGGGGCCGTTCGCACCGCACCCCGGCGGAAGGGGAGCTGGTCCGCTGGGGCCGGGAGCTGGCGCGGGTCGAGGGGCGCGTGGGGAGGCCCGACACCGATCCCGAGGCGCGTGATGCCGTCGAGGTCTCCCTCGTCAGGACGGCCGGCGGCGGGGCACGAAAGCGCATTCGCGTGAACGGGACGGCTCGCCGGGCCGGCTCGCTCGCTGGTGTCCTGCGGACCGTGATGTTCGCCCCCGAGGACATGCTCCTGGTCACGGGCTCACCCTCCCTGCGGCGCGAGGCGCTGGACCGGCTGGCCGGCGAGCAGACGCCCGCGTATGTCCGGCACCTTGCCGCGTACGGCCGGGCGCTCCAGCAGCGCAACGGCCTGCTGCGCCGGATCCGGGAGGAGCAGGCGACCCGCGCGGAGCTCCGGTTCTGGGACGGCACGCTGCTCGAGGCAGGCACGGCCGTCCGTGAGGTGCGGGCGCGGCTGCTCGAGGCCATCGCGGACCCGTTGGCGGCCGCCCACGCCGAGATCGCCCCGGACGAGGCGGTGAGCGGCCGGCTGATGCTGACCTACGCGACCAACGCGCCCCAGGATCCGGGGGAGTCGATCCGGGATGCCCTCGCACGACGCCTCGCGGAGACCGCCGACAAGGAGGTGTGGAACGGCGCGACGCTCGTCGGGCCGCACCGTGACGACGTGGTGTTCGAGCTCGACGGGCGCCCCCTGGCGTCGTTCGCCTCTCGCGGCCAGCAGCGGACCGCGATCCTCGCGTTCAAGCTCGCGGAGGTGGACCTGCTGACCGCCCTCGACGGGCGCCCACCGCTGCTCCTGCTCGACGATGTGTTCTCGGAGCTGGATCCGGTCCGCCGCTCGCACCTGGTTCGCCGGATCGCCGAGCTGCCCCAGGCCTTCGTCACCACGACGACGCTCGACGACCTGGACCCTGCCCTCAGGTCGGTCGGGACCGCCTGGGCGGTCACCGCGTCGGCCGACGGCACGGCTCACCTCGAGCGCGGCGGCTGAGGGGGAACCCGGTGAGCGACGACCCCGAGTCCGCCTCCCGCCGCCGCCGCCCGGACCGGATCGGCGACCTGCTGCCCGAGGCCGCGCGCCGGCTCGGCCTCGAGAAGGAGCTCCGGCTCGCCCGGGCGACCTCCACCTGGGACGTGCTCGTCGCGGAGCTCGTGCCACCGGCCGCGGGAGCATGCCACCTGGTCCGCCTGGAGCCGGACGCGCTGGTCGTGGCCGTGGACGAGCCGATCGTCGGGGCGGAGCTTCGGATGCGCGCCCTCGAGCTGCTGGACGCGTTCGCCGCGGCGCCGGGCGGGACCCGGGTGCGGTTTCTCCGGATCCAGAGCGTTGAACGGGAGCCCCGGAGCAACGGGGATCCGCGCGTATAATCCGGGTCCTGTCGCGGGGGCGGGTTCGTCGCGTCACCCGGCGATCGCGGCGCTCGTCGATGCATCCATGAGGCTCACCCCTTGGCCGTCCGTCTCCAGCTGAAGCTCGGCGCCGTCACGGAGCAGGATCGGCTTCCCGATTCGCCCGACACGGTCGTCGTGGTGGAGCCGTCCGTCGGATCCGTCGGTCGCACGAAGGGCAACCTGTACCTGCTCGTGACGTCGCGGGTCACGGGGGCGCGAGCGCGGGAGGCGACCCGCGTCGTCGCGGACACGATTCGCAACGAGTACTACTACGACGAGTCGGCCGGGATCCGGCAGTGCCTGACCAAGGTGCTCGGCATCGCGAACAAGCGCCTGGCGCACCAGCGGGACCACTTCGCGCTCGGCCACCAGGATGGGGGAGCCGGTCCGATCGGCGTGGCGGTCGCGGTCGTCCGCGGCCGCGAGCTGTACGTCGCCACCGTCGGCCCCGCCGAGGCCTACCTGATCCGCCAGGCCCGGCTGTCCACCCTTCCCGACCCGAACGGGGAGAGCGGCATGCCGGTCGCGGAGCTGGAGCCCGAGGTATGGCGCGGCGAGCTGTCCGTGGGCGACTCCCTGTGCCTCGTCTCCGCCAACGTCGTGGCCAGGGTGGGGACGGACACCCTGAAGGACGCGCTGGTCACGCTCCATCCACAGTCTGCGATCGAGCACCTTCACGCCCGGTTCGTCGCCGCGGACGGCCACGGCAGCGACGGCGCCTTCGCCTTCGAGGCCACCGAGGTCGGGGCGACGCAGAAGGCCCGAACGCTGGTCCCGGTGCGTCCCGACGAGCCGCTGGCCGGAGCGCCCGACCGGTCGCCGATCCCCCTCGCGGACTCCGTCACCGCCGGAGCCGCCGCCATCGGTGCGTCCGCAACCCGGGCCCGCGACGCCGCCGGCAACAAGTTCCAACGGTTCGTCTGGCGGATCCAGGACCACCTCCCGCACCGACGGCGGGGAAGCACCAAGGTCAGCACCGCATCGTCCCGGATGGAGACGCAGCGCCGGGCCGCGGTCGCCCTGCTCGCGTTCGTCACGGTGGGCGCCGCCCTCGCGCTCGGGGTCTACGCGGTCGGTGGCCAGCGCACGTCCACCGAGACCATCCGGTCCTTCAAGGCGGGCCAGCAGGCGTTCGAGGCGGCCCAGCAGGCGCTGGCCGCCGTCAGCGGCCCGGGGATCGACCTCGTGGCGAACGATCCGAAGCGCGCGCTCGAGCTGCTCTCCACCGCGTACGACGAGCTCGACAAGGCCGAGAAGGCCGGCTACCCGCTGGCCCAGATCGCGCCCCTGCGGCAGACCGCGCTCGACGGCCTCGACCGCCTGTACCGGGTGGTCAAGGTGGCCTCGACCGACCTGTTCACGTTCCCGGCCGGGAAGACCCCCGCCTCCCTGACGGGCCTCGTCCGCGGGTCGGACGGGGCGCCCTACGTCCTCGACACCGCCGCCAAGACGGTCTGGCGCATCGACCTGGCCAAGAAGACGGCCACGGCGGTCCTGAAGTCCGGACAGAAGGTGTCCGGCACCAAGGTCGCCGACCCGAAGTTCATCACGACCGGCGGCCCGGACGTCCTGGTCCTCGACTCGAAGAACGTGCTCTGGCGCTGGCGGCCCGCGAACGCCAAGGGGAAGGGAACGCTGGTCAAGATCAGGGTGGCGGACTCCGCCTCCTGGGGCAACGACGTCCGCGACATCGCCACGTTCGTCGCCAACTTCGACGCCGCGTTCTACAAGCTCTACATCGTCGACCCGTCCGAGCAGAACATCATGGTGATGTCGCCCTCCAGCGACGGCTCGGGCTACCCGGGTCCCCCGCAGCGGCGACTGCCCACGGACCGCCCGGTGGACGGGATCACGGATCTGATGATCGACGGCGACATCTACGTGGCAGAGAACGGGGCGGTCGCCCGGGTGATCCCGGCCGCGGGCTGGCAGGTGCAGCCTCCCTCGGACACGCAACTCCGCCCGACCTCCAGGTACACGCTCCTCTCGTCGCCCGACCGGCCCGACGGGACGTCCAGCCGCCGGACGGGCATCCTCTATGCCTTCGACGCCGAGAACCACCGGCTCGTCGCGTTCAACAAGTCCGACGGGGCGTACGTGGCGCAGTACCAGCTGGCCGGCGGCGACGACGCCTGGGCCGGGCTCGCGGGCATGACGGTGATGGTGTCCCCCGACGAGACGGTGCCGCCAACCATGTGGTGGATCTCCGCCACGGGCCTCCACACCGTGACCCTGGCGCCGGCCCCTGGCGGGCCCGGCGCTTCGCCCTCCCCGTCGGCAGGCGCCGCTCCGTCGGTCTCTCCCAGCAAGTCCCCGAAGGCGACCGCGAAACCGACCCCGAAGTCGTGACCCGGGGCGCGCGCCCGTGATGCCCGGCCCGTGATGCCCGGCCCGTGATCCCGCTCCGCGATGCCAAGCCCACCCGCCGGACGCCGGTCGTCACGCTGACGCTCATCGCGCTGTGCACGGTCACGTTCGGGTACGAACTGCTGGTCCTGGCCCTCGGCGGTGATGCGGCGCTCAACGAGCTGTTCGAGGCACGCGGCTCCATACCGGCGGAGGTTGTGGGCGTGATCGGCAGCGGGAAGCTGCTGTCGGAGCCCGTGCTGGACATGTTCACGAGCCTGTTCCTCCACGCCGGCTGGCTGCACCTGCTGGGGAACATGCTGTTCCTGTGGATCTTCGGCGCCAACGTGGAGGACCGGGTGGGCCGCGTTCGGTTCCTGCTGGTGTTCCTCGTCGGAGGTGTCGTCGCGGCCGTTGCGCAGATCCTGGTGGACCCCACGTCAGAGGTCCCGATGATCGGCGCCTCCGGCGCGATCGCCGCGGTGCTGGGAGCCTACGTCGTGCTCTTCCCGCGGGCGCGCATCCAGTCCCTGGTGTTCCTCGGATTCTTCTACCAGCTCCTCGCCGTCCCGGCCGCCATCGTGCTCGGGTTCTGGTTCCTGCTCCAGGTGGTGGACGGGATCGGGTCGCTGGGTTCGGCGACGCTCGTCGGCGGGGGCGTGGCGGTCTTCGCCCACATCGGTGGCTTCGCGGCCGGCGCCCTGATGGCACTGCCAATCCGGCTGCGCGTGCCACGCGTGGGATAATCCGGCCATGTCCGAAGACCACAACCACGACATCGCCATGGTCGTCGAGAGCGTGCGGGTGCACATGCCCACGGGCCGCCACGTGCTGCTGCTCAAGGAGATCGGGCTCGGGCGCATCCTGCCCATCTGGATCGGCCCGTGGGAGGCCAGCGCCATCGCGGCCCACCTGCAGGGCGTCGAGCCGGAGCGCCCGCTGACGCACGACCTGTTCGCCTCGGTGCTGCGTGACACGTCGGTGCGGCTCGACCGGGTGCTGATCTCCCGGCTCGCCGAGGAGACGTTCCATGCCCGGCTGGTGCTCGTGACCGCCGACGGGCGCCACGAGGTGGATGCCCGCCCGTCCGACGCCATCGCGCTGGCGATCCGTCTCGAGGCGCCGATCTATGCGGCCGGCGATGTCCTCGACCGCGCAGCCGCGCTCCCCGAGCCGGACGACGAGGGGGACGACGACGAGTCGTCGGCGGGGGGGACGCAGCGGCGGACGCGCGGGACACCGGGCTCACCCGAGATGACCGGCGAGCCGATCGACACAGCCCGCCTCGACATCTTCCGCCAGTTCGTGAACTCGCTCGACCCGGACTCCGACTCGCACGGCGGCTCGCAGCACTGACCCACGGCCCGGTCGGCTGAGCCGCCGCCCGAGGCGCCCACCCGCGACCGCCTCGGACGAGCACGACCCCCGCAGACCCGCGGCCGCGGTCGGCTATGCACCCAGGATCGGCCGGCCCCGCCTCATCGCCAGCGTCCGGTTTGCCCAGAGGCGCAGCCGCAGGGCCCAGAAGTCCTTCACGGCCCGCCAGATGACCGATGGCCGGGCGCCGGTCGGGGAGCCCGCGGTGCGCGCATAGTGCGGCACGCCGACCTCGGCGATGACGCGGCCCGCCTTGAGGATCTTGATCAGCAGCTCCGCGGAGAAGAAGGCGCCGCCGGACTCCACCCGGACACCGTCGAGGGCCTCCCGGCGGAACAGCTTGCAGGCGCAGTCCACGTCCCGGACCCTGAGCCCGAAGAAGATGCGGTTCGCCAGCTTGTAGGACCGCGCGTACACGACGCGGATGAAGGGGTCCGCGCGCCGGATGCGGTACCCGACCACGACGTCCGGGCGGTCCCCCTCCGCCAGGCGGGACGTGAGCAGCGCCAGGTCCGCCACCCTGAACTGCCGGTCCCCGTCGGTGAACGCGAGGAGCTCGTAGCGCGAGGCCTCGAACCCGGATCGGAGCGCGCCGCCGTACCCGCGGTTGACCTCGTGGTGGACGACCCTGACGACGCCCGGATGGGCAGCCGCCAGGCGATCCGCGATCTCGCCGGTGCGGTCCTTCGAGCCGTCGTCGACGGCGATGATCTCGAAGGTCTCGGCGATCGACGGCAGGGCCACCAGCGCCTCCTCGACCAGGCCTTCGAGGTTGGCCTCCTCGTTATGGGCCGGGAAGAAGAACGAGAGGCGGGCGACCCGGTCGGGCGCCCCGGCTCCCGCGTCGTCGGCGATGGTCACGGCTGGGTCTCCAAGCTGCCCGTCACGAGGTAGAGGTTGTCCGGGCGACCGACGGGTTCGATCGAGTAGCGCTGGGCGAGAACCCTGACGTCCGAATCCTGCGCCCTGATGACGTACACGGGTCGCGCGCCCAGGTACCTGTCGATCACATCCTCGACCCCACCGAGGTTCTCGTCCACCCGGACCCGGTCGTCGAGGAGCAGGATGTCCGGACGCCGGCCCTCGATGACCTGGCCGTACCAGATGGGCGTCGAGTACGACCACCACGACACGATCACGCCGCCCGGCCCCACGGCCGCGAACACCTGGTCGAGCCAGTCCGCGGCCGCCGTCTCCCGTGAGCGATCCTCGGCGCGCCAGCGGGCGTCGAGCAGGAGCCCGGTCGGAACGAGCAGCGTCAGGCCGATCATCGCGGCGACGAGGGTTGCCGGGGAGATCCCGGGCGGCCAGCCGGGCGCGACGCCGCCCGCACCTCCGCCGGCGTCGCCGGGCCCCTCCAGCCTGCCCGGCGCGGGAGCTTCGGGCGGCTCGTCTGGCCGGTCGCGTTCGAGGGCCGGGTCCGGGTCGGGCGCCACCGGGCTCATCCGTTCCGCCAGCGCGCCCCCCAGCACGGCCAGCCAGGTCCACGCGAAGAACGCGGGCCCGAGGTAGTAGCGCTCGATCGCCGCGTTGGCGTACGAGGCGGCGAACAGGCAGGTGACCAGCGTGGCCGTGAACGAGAACAGCGCGTACGGGCGATGGCGGACGGCCGTCACCGCGAGGCCCACCGGGATGAGCACGGCCAGCGGCCCGAACTGCCGGGAGGTGAGCGCGAGCAGCTGGCCCACCCTCCCCCCGGGGTCCGCGAGGAGGCCGCCCACGTCCGCGCCGAACTGGCGCGCGAGGAGGATCTCCCAGAAGCCGCTCCAGGTGTCCGGGTGCCCGTACACCAGCGGCGCCGGGAACGGTCCCGCGCGCAGCGGCATCTCCAGGTAGAGCAGCGCGGCCGTGCCGAAGCACGCTCCCAGGGCGCCGAGGACGACCCTCCGGCGGCGGACCACCCCCGGATCCACCGCCAGGACGTACAGGCCGATGGCGGGGACGAGCAGCAGCGAGAGGCCATGATTGGCCACGGCCACGCCGAACACGGCCGCGGCCAGGACGAGCGCCCGGTCGGCGCGCCCGCGCAGCGAGGGGTCGTCCGGGCGCTCGCGGCGTTGGGCGGCCAGGGCGCCCCATCGGAGCAGGGCGAGGGTGAGGGCGACCACCAGCGCGAGGTGGAGCGCGTGCGCGTCCGCCGCGGACCCGATGCCCCACACGATCGGCGTGAGCGCGAAGCAGGCCGCGACCGCGATCCCGATCGGCAGCGGCACGGCCAGCCGGCGCAGCACCAGGACGCACCCGCCGACGGCGAGCCCGGCCAGGATCGCCGAGAGCAGGTTGACCGCGAACGCGGGCGTGCCGAGCGGCTGGAGCACGACCGAGGCGAGCCAGCCGAGCAGGACGTAGGCCGGGAACCCCGTGGGATGCATCGTGCCCATCGCGGGCAGCACCGTCTGCGCCTCGGCCGTGTCCCACAGGCCGACCCCTGGGAGCAGCGTGGTCCGGTACACGGCCACTGCCACGAGGCCGGTGGCGAGGGCGGCCAGCCCCACCGTGTCCGGCCGCCTGGTGGGCCGCGAGATCCGCGGACGCCTACCAGCCAAGCAGCTGGCCCCAGGTGACGCCCCAGAGGTTGATCGCCGCCCCGGCGACGATGAGGGCGGCCGCCAGCACGCGCAGCCGCCCGTCGTCGCGCGCCGCGCCCAGCGCCACCATCGGCAGCAGGAACGGGAGGAAGTCCAGCGAGAAGCGGTAGCCCCACTGCACCCAGCCCTGGCTGAAGTGCGCAAGGTTGAAGATGGCGACGATGATGACGGCCGCCGCAGTGCCGATCGAGAGGCGGGCGAGCCCGTGCCTCCGGAACGCGAACAGAGCGAGCAGCAGGCCGGGTGCGCTGAGCAGGATGCTGGTCCCGATGTCGACCGGCATCACGAGCGGGCAGTCGGGATCGAACAGGGTCCGGCTCGCGCCGGGCGCCGTGCACAGGGCCACCGGATCACCGTAGCCGAGCGTGTCCGGCTTGATCTCCGGGGCGACGACCGGGAGCGAGCCGAACATGATCCCTGCGTTCTGCGGGATGTAGCGCGGGTCCTCCACGGACCACGCGGGGTGGTAGCCGAGGGTCGGGTAGCCGTTCGCCTCCAGCTGGTACTGGTAGTCGTAGCCCGGGTTCAGGAACGAGCCGGTCGTGAGGTACGTGAAGAGCAGCAGCGCCGCGACCGGCAGCAGCCCGCCCACGGCCGCCGACAGCGTGCGGCGCAGCCGCGAGCCGCCACCGCCCGTGAAGATGAAGAACGGGGCCGCGAGGATCATCGGCAGCCGTGCCGTGACGGCCAGGCCGAGCAGGAACCCGGCCAGGACCTGCGAGCGGTCCAGCGGCCACGCCGAGCGACGCGCCCGGTCAAGACGCGAGCCGGCCGGGCCCGCCGCCGCGCGGCGGCGGGCCTCCCGCTCGTCCTCCTGCCGCGGGGTCTCGGTGACGGACGCGGGGTCATGGCGGAGCGCGATGCCCACGGCGACCAGCGCGAGGTCCACCGCGACCAGGTGGGCCAGGTACCAGGTGCTGCCGACGGCCGCCGCCCACCACCAGACGGTGCCGGTGGCGAAGATGATCGTCCCGGCCGCGCGGACCGACGTCCGCAGCCGCAGCCCGCCGAGCATCCACCAGGCCAGCGCCACGCCCAGTGCCGCGAGGCCGATCGCCACCGTCTCCTGGTCCGTCGCCAGGCCGAACAGCGCGACGAACGGCAGCAGGACCAGGGCGGGCAGCGGCGGGAAGGGGAGCAGGGCCCGGCCGTCGAGGTTGCCGGCCGCGTCCCGGAGCGGATAGACATCCTGGAGGTAGTCGTTCTGGGGCAGGTCCGCGCCGGCCGGGACGGGGTACGGGAACCAGGCGCGGCCGTGCAGGAACGCGTCGGCCTGCCACACGAAGTGGTTGTACTGGTTCCAGTGGACCGGGTTGGACCACCAGTACACGAGGAACGCGGCAGCCGCGAGCAGCACCCCGACGACGATCGCCGCGGCGCGCCCGGACGCCTGTGCGGGGAGGGGGGCCGCCACGGGGCCCTCGGCTATACTCCGCTCCACCTTCACGCTGCGTAGGAGGCTTCCCGTGACCGCTCTGGGTTCGGGTCTGCCCGACCGGGAGACGATGACGGACGAGGCCCCCCGGCGAGGCATCGGCCCGCAGATCGCCGCGATCCTGCTGATCGGGCTGGTCTTCCGCCTGATCATGGCATACGCCTTCGATCCGCTCCGGGGTTCCGGGTTCCGGAACGACCTCGACCTGTTCCGCTACTGGGCCGACCTCCTGGCGACCCACGGACCATGGGGCTTCTACGCGAACGCGTCGTATGCCGACTACACGCCCGGCTACCTGTATGCGCTGTGGCCCGTGGGGATCGTCGGCAACCTCATCGGCGGCATCGGGGACCTGATCAAGCTGCCGGCGATCCTGACCGACATCGCGCTGGGGTACGTCGTGTACCTCATGGCCCGCGACCTGGGCGTCACCGAGCGCCGCGCGACCATCGCGGCCGCGGTCGTCATCTTCAACCCGATCACCTGGTTCGACTCGGTGATCTGGGGCCAGGTGGACAGCTTCGGGACGGTGTTCCTGCTGCTGGCCGTCCGTGAGCTGTGGCGAGGCCGGAGCGAGCGCTCGGCGATCCTCGCCGTGATCGCGGCCCTGATCAAGCCGCAGCTGGCGATCCTCGTCCCGATCGTCGCCGTGGTGACGATCCGCCGTGCCCTGTGGCCGGCCGGCGGCTGGGGCGACGAGGGCGCGCCCGCGCCTTCCGGGCTCGGCTGGGAGCGTCGTGCGGCGGGCCCCCTCCGGATCCTCACCACCGGCGTGGCGGGTTTCCTGACGGCCGTGCTGCTGGCCGCCCCGTTCGGGCTCTCGGTGGTCTCGTTCTCCCCGACCGCGCCGTTCCTGGACTCGTCGCTCCTGCGCCTCGTGTTCAGCACCGCGGCGCAGTACTCGTACGTGTCCGTCAACGCGTACAACCTGTGGGCGCTGTTCCCGGTGGACGGCGCGAGCATGGCGACGGCGGGCGGCTGGATCTTCGACGCGCCCGTCAAGGATGCCGTCAGCTGGGCTGCCTTCGGACCGGTCCCGGCGGCGCTCGTCGGGGCGGTGCTCCTGATCGCCACGGCCGTCATCGTGTCCCTGGCCGTCGCGCGCCGCCCGGACCGGCTCACGATCCTGGTCGGTGTCAGCGTCCTGGCGCTCGCGTTCTTCGTGCTGCCGACGCGGGTCCACGAGCGCTACCTGTTCCCGCTGTTCGGGCTCGCCGCGATCCTGGTGGCGTTCTCGTGGCGCTGGCGCATCGCGTACGCGGTGGCCAGCGTCGCGACGTTCCTCAACATGTACGTCGTGCTCACGACGATCTACCCGGACAACCCGGGCATCTCGGACTGGCTGGGGATCGGACCCGCGATCCGGTCCTTCACCGGCGTGGCGGTGATCGCCGTCCTGCACACGGCCGCATTCGCCTGGGGCATCCTGCAGCTGCGGTCCCGTGCGCGGAGCTCCCTGGCGCGGGAGCTGGTGGCCGGGCGGGAGGAGGCCGGGCGGGAGCCGGACCGGGCGATGGGCCTGGCCGGCGTGGGGGTGGCCACGGCCCCTCCGGCGGCTGTCCGGCTGGCCGCCGCCCCGCCGCCCCCGGCCGGCACCGGGACTCCGCCGGGCGGCGCGGCGGCCGCAGCGTTCGCCGCTGACGACCCGCCGGATGATCCCGTTCCGCCGGCCGTTCGCCGGGTCCCCGCGTGGTACGACCGGCCGACCCTGGGTGAGCTCGGCCCCATCGGCTGGGTGCGCGCCCGGATGCACGAGACGCCGATCCGCCCCGACCGCTCCCGGGGGCTCGCCCACGAGGGCGGCGGCCGCCTGGACCGCCTCGACCTGTGGATCCTCGTCGTCCTGGTCGTGGCCTCGCTGTGCCTGCGGATGTACCGCCTGGAAGAGCCGGCCCGCATGCACTTCGACGAGGTCTACCACGCGCGAACCGCCACGGAGTTCCTCCAGGACTGGCGCTACGGGATCCCCCACGACATCTATGAGTGGACCCACCCGCACCTCGCGAAGTACATGATGGCGGCCGGCATCGTCGGATTCGCTGGCCACGATGTCGCCGCGTCGAGCGACCTCGGGGTCCCGGTGCGGGACGCCGCCATCGAGCCCAGGCGGGAGGATCCCGGCGGGACGTCCGCCCGGGCCGGGAACCGGGTCTGGGTCGCCACCGGGAGCGAGCTCGTTGCGTACGACCTGACCACCCGCAAGCTCGTGGCCCGCTGGTCCGTGCCCGGGGCGTCGGCCGTCGCCTTCGACTCGTCGGGCCTCCAGGTCTACGTCGGGACGGACGCCGGCGAGCTGCTCGCCGTGGATGCCACGGCCGTGGACCAGTGGGCCGGCGGCGACCCGGCGCTCCCCACGCCGGCGCTGGATCCCCTCGGCACCCTTGACGGCGCCATCACCCGCCTGGTCCCGTTCGGTGACGGGCAGCGGCTGGGGGCGTTCCTGCCCGGCGACCGGGTCGCGGCGGTCGATCCCACGACGGGCACGGCCGTCGGCATGCTCGTCGTGCGCGGAGCGACCGACATGGCCCCCATGGGCGACGGCGACGCCGTGCTCGCGACACCGGCCGACGTGACGGACCCGGCGGCCGCCGCCGCCGAGCTCGCGGCCATCACCGGGGGGGACGCCGCGCGCTACCGCGATGCCCTGTCACAGAGCGATGTGACCAGCGTGATCCTGGACATCGCGCTCACGAGCGACCTCCGGACGAAGCTGCAGACGGCCATCACCGACGGCCGCCTGCCCGGGATCCGGATCGACAAGACGCCGCTGCTCGCCGTCACCGGGGCCGCCGGCGTGGACCTCGTCACGGAGAGCGGGACGCTCGCGGAATCCGTCCCCCTGGATGGCGGGGCGCGGTCCGCGGCCCTCGTCTCCGGGGTGGACGAGGGGACGCAGCTCTGGGTCACCACGACCGATGCCGCCACCGGCGAACCGCAGGTGGCCGTGATCGCGGTGTCGGGCGACCAGGCCACGAACGGGCCCAGCGTCACCGGCACCTTCGCGCTGCCCGGCGCCGGCACGCGGATCATCTACGACGACGCCTCCCAGCTGGTCGAGGTGCTGGGCGAGGCGCAGGACGGGACCGGTCCCACCGTCTATGTCGTGGAGCCGCACGGCCGGGCCGTCTTCGCCGACCACCGGCTGCCGTTCGAGCCGTCCGCGTGGGTCCTCGACCACAACGGGGACTATCCCGCCACCAGCCACGGCGCGATCCTCGCCTTCGACTCGGGCGGGCAGACGGCCTCGCTCGATGTCGGCAGCTACCAGCTCGCGTGGCGGCTGCCGGGCGTGATCCTGGGCGCCCTGACGGTCGGGGTGCTGTTCCTGCTCGGGCGGATCCTGTTCCGGCGACGCACGGTGGCGGTGCTGGTCGGCCTGTTCGTGGTCCTGGACGGGATGTTCTTCGTCCAGAGCCGGATCGCGATGAACGACGTCTACACGGGCTTCTTCATCCTCGCGGCCTACCTCGTCTTCGCCTGGCTGTGGATCGGGCGGCGGTCGTGGAGAGCGTTCTGGCTCCTCATGCCCGCCATCGGCGTGCTCCTCGGCCTGGCGCTCGCGTCGAAGTGGGTCGCCGCCTACGCGATCGGGGCACTGGGGATCCTCGTGCTGGCCCGCTCGGCCCTCGGCCGGGTGCTCCTGATCCTCGGCCTGATCGCCCTCACCGGTGTCCTCGGCTGGATGGCCCTGGCCGTCCCGCCCGACAGCGGCGCCTCCGGCAACATCGTGTTCACGCTGATCATGATCGCTCTGACCCTGGCCGCGGTCGTGGTCACCGTCTACCACCCGATCGCATGGTCGGACGACGAGGTGCGCCTCGCGGTCGTCGGACCGCCGGCACTCGGCATCCTGCTCGCTCTCACGGCCATCGCCCTGGGCAAGGGAGACGCCGGGGTCGTGCTGGGCCCGCTGCTGGTGTCGCCGCTGACGCTCGGGTTCGCGCTGATCGTCGCGGGTCCGGTCGCATACCTCGCGTTCAACGCCGCGGGACGCGCCGGCTTCGGCCCGATGGCCCCCGCGCCCGGCCCGGACGACCCGGCATCCCGCGTGCCCCCCGCGTCGCCGCCAGCCGAGGGCTGGCTCCGCCTCGGCGCCGGCCTGGGCCTGCCGGTTGCCTGGATGGCGGTCTCGCTCCTGGTGATCCCGCTGGTGGTCTACGTGATCTCGTACCTGCCCTGGGCGTTCATCGAGGGCCACCAGCTGTTCCCCGGGTGGCCCCCGGGGCACGACGGGCAGACGCTGCTCGCTCTCACCGGCGAGATGTACCGCTACCACAACAACCTGACCGCGGCCCACGCCGCCAGCTCGCCGTGGTGGGCGTGGCCGCTGAACCTCAAGCCGGTCTGGTTCTACCAGGGCAGCTTCGCGAACGACACGGCGGCCGCCATCTACGACGCCGGCAACGTGGTGATCTGGTGGATGGGCATCCCGGCGATGGCCTTCGTCGCCTACCAGGCGTTCAAGCGCCGGAGCCTCGCGCTGGCGCTGATCCTGATCGGGTTCCTCGCCCAGTGGATCTCGTGGGCCCGCATCGACCGCGCCGCCTTCCAGTACCACTACTACACGAGCCTGCCCTTCGTGGTTCTGGCGCTCGGCTACTTCGCCGCCGAGATCTGGCACGGGGCGTCCCGCCGCACCTGGCTGTTCGCCCGGGTGGCGGCGGCGGTCGCCGTCATGGGACCCGTGATCCTGTGGCTGCTGCGACTGCCGCTGTGCGCGCTGGCGGACGTCGAATCGGTCAACAAGGGCTCGGCCGCGTGCAACGGCAACCCGGGGAACCTCGTCGTGACGCCGGCGGCCGCCGCGCTGGCCGTCGTGGTCCTCGTGACCGTGATCGTGCTGGTTCGTCTCCTGGTGGCGCTGGGCCGGCCGAGGTCCGACGGCCGGTCGCTGGAGCCGCGTGACCTGCTGCCGCTGGCCGTGACGGCTTCCCTGGGCATCGTGGCCCTCGGCGTCAGCCGCCTCCTGCCGTCCACCGACCCGCTGCTCTCCATTCCGGGTCTCATCCCGGAGGTGATCGCCCTGCTGGTCGCCATCCCGCTCGGCCTGGTCGCGCTGCAGGTGCTCACCGCTCGGGACGGCCGGCGGTTCGTCGCCGGCCTGATCGCCGCCGCGGCGCTGTGGTTCGTGATCCTCTACCCGAACATCTCGGCGCTCCCGTTGCCGGCCGCGATGGTCAACGCCTACCAGGGGATGCTGCCGACGTACCTGTATGCCTTCCAGTTCTCCGTGAACACGGTGGACCGGAGCGGGGCGATCTCGTTCGCCGACCCGCGCTTCGCGCTGCTGCTCGTGGCCCTGGTGATCGCGTGTGCCGTCGTCGCCTACTCGACCTGGATCTGGCGCCAGGCGCTCGGGGACGGACCCGGCGACGACCCCGCCGCGGCCGGTGAGACGGGAGCGGCCTGAGCCCGGGCGGTTACCGGCCGGGCTCGGCCTCCACCGCCTCGTCTGCGTGATCGGCGTCGTCGGCGTGACCGCCCTCGTCGGCCAGGCCGGGGCCGGCCTGTCGATCGTCATCGCCCGGCCTGACGAACCCCGTCGATGCCCCGCCCCTGGCGATCGCCGGGCGGGGTGACGGCGGCACCGCGGCCGTGAAGTGCGGCGGCAGGCTGCCCGACGCGGCGAGCCGGCGGATCACGAAGCCGTAGTAGTCGTCCACCTTGGCGGTCACGCGCGGCCAGCTGTACTCCTCGGCCCGGATGAGGCCGGCGGCGGACATCTCCGCGGCCAGGACCCGGTCCTCCAGGAGCCGGCCGATCGCCCCCGCGAGCTGCTTTGGCTCGTGCGGCGGGACCAGGAGACCCTCGCGACCGCGGCGCACCACCCCCTTGTAGCCGTGGATGTCGGACGCCACGATCGGCGCCCCGGCGGCCATCGCCTCCAGCAGCACGATCCCGAACGACTCGCCGCCGGTCGCGGGCGATACGAAGACGTCCGTCGTCCGGAACAGCTGGGTCTTCTCGTCGTCGGAGACGCGGCCGAGGAACTCCACCCCGGGCAGCCGACGGGTCGCGACGTAGCGCCGCGCCTCGCGCTCCTGCGGGCCGCCGCCCACCACCAGGAGCCGGCACTGGCAGCCCGTCCGGCGCAGGATCCGGTAGGCCTTGAGCATGTCGAGCAGGCCCTTCCTCGGCTCGAACCGGCCGACGAACAGGATGTTGCTCGTCCCGTCCTGCCAGCGCGCCAGCGGCACCGAGCGCCGGAACCGCTCCGCATCGACGCCGTTCGGGATGACCTTGTAGTCGCCGGGGAAGTAGCGGTCGATGAAGTGCCGGGCGGCTGCCGACACGGCTATGCGCCCGTGGAGCCGGTCCGCGTATCCGCCCAGGGTCCGCCTGCCGAACTCGTAGGACGGCGACCAGCCCCCATACGCGTGGAACGTGGCCACGTTCACGCTCCGCGATTCGCGCAGGATCACCAGGGACAGGAACGGCACGAACGGCTCGTGGAAGTGGAGCACGTCGAAGCGCTCGCGCTCCAGCACCGCTTGGACCTGGGAGATGTAGCGCGGCGAGAGGGTGATCGTCCCGACCGACCCGTTGGCCGGCATCGAGAACCCCTTGCCCAGGCGGATGACGTCGCCCTCGGAGCTGCGCTGCAGCCCGTGGGACGAGGTCAGGATCCGGACGTCGTGCCCACGCAGGCGAAGGTTCTCGTAGAGGTACCGGACGTGCTGGGTCACGCCGCCGGGCAGCGGGTAGACGTACGGGGACACGAGCCCGATCTTCATTGGTCCGGATCCCCGGGGCCGGTGTAGCGCGGAGGCCGGAGGTTGCCGCCCGGGTAGCCGTGGTCGCGGCCGGTGCCGTCACGCCGGACCCGGCCGAGGATCTCCGCCCGCCAGCCCCGACCGTACTTGCGCAGCTGGTTGCCGTACACGCCCAGCTGTCCCACGCTGCCGTGGAAGCTGCCGTGGTGGCGCGTGGCCCGGGCCTGGAGCGCCGAGCGGAGGTCGTCCGGGGTCCGGCCCGGGAACGTCGTCCAGGCGCTCCCGACGGCTGACAGGGCGTGGGCGTCGCTGGCCCCGAACTCGGGGAGGCCGAGCTCTGCGGCGAAGCGGACGACGTTCCCGTGGCGGTAGCGGCCGAAGGCGGTTGGGTTGAATGTCTCGATCGCATCGGGCCGGACGGCCGGATCGTCCGAGGCGAGCAGCTTCCGCAGCGCGAAGCCCTGGGCGCACATGGGATGCGGCACCAGGGGGTGGGCCGGGATCGCCAGGCCCCCCTGGTCGTGGATCGCCTCGATCGACCAGCGCAGGCCCTTGAGCGCGGGCACGGGCCGCTCCAGGAACAGCCCGAGGAGATGGCCGCCGCGGGTCGAGATCTCCTCGCCGACCACGATCGCCACGCCGAGGCCGCGGTCCGCGGCCATCTGCCGGGCGGCGAGGGCCGCGTCGATGCGCTCGTGATCGGCGATCGCGATGACGTCGAGGAAACCCTCCGCCTCGACGTGGTCCAGCACCGCCACCACGGACGCTGTGCCGTCCGAGGCCCAGGTGTGGATGTGCAGGTCGCCCCGGCCGAGCCTGTCGACGGGCTCGGGGGTCATGCCGGATCTCCCGGGACGCGGGCATCCGGGGGACCGCCAACCGGGCCGGCCGGGGCGAGGGTCCGGGTGCCGCCACGTGCACCGAGGTCGAGGTCCGGCCAGATCGGATGGAATGCGCCCCACCACTGCTCCGGGGCGTCGGCGATGATCGACTCGAAAGCCACGGCGATGGCCGCCGTGAGCGCCGTGACGCGCTCGCGGCGCGAGCCTTCGGTGGGCGTCTCCACCAGGATCATCCGGGCGGCGTACCGGCCGCCCTTCTTGCGCCGCCCGCACGCCGCGTAGACGGGCACGCCGGTCTCGACGGCCAGGAGCGCCGGTCCCGCCGGGATGGGTGCCGGATGGCCGAACAGGGGCACCAGGAGACCGTTGCCCGCGAGGTCCCGGTCCACCACCATGCCCACGGATTCGCCGCGGCGGATGGCTCGCAGGAGCGTCCGGCGGGCATCGCTGATGGGGACGATGTTGACGCCCACCCGGCTCCGGGACTCCACGAACCAGCGCTGGAGGCCCGGATCCGCAACCGTCTCCATCGGGGCGGTGACGAAGTGGCCGACGAGGCTCGAGAGCACGATCGTCGGCAGCTCGATGGCGCCGAAATGCAGCCCGACGATCATCACCGGCCGCCCGGTCGTGAGGGCCTCGCGCACCTCGTCGGGCGTCTCGATGTCCATCCGGTCGGACGCGGACTTGGGGTCCAGGCCGCCGGTGAGGGCCACCTCGAGGTAGTAGCGGACGGCATGCCGGAAGGCGCGCCGGACCAGCTGCTCCAGGGCCTCCGGGTCCGTGGCGGCGCGCCGGGAAAGGCGCGTCCCATGTCCCTTCGAGGCAAGACCCTCGCACGCCCGACGCAGGTTCACGCGCGCCTGTGCCGCTCGGGCCGGGGCGACGCGGTACCAGATCTCCCCGATGGCCTCGGCCGCGGCCACGAGCGGCGCCTCGGGCAGACGGACGAGCACACTCGCCACGAACAGGAGCAACGATCCACGGAAGCCCGCCCGCGCCGCGGTGGCGGGCTCGGTGGTGCCGTCGCCGGGACGGCCCGCAGGCGCCGCGGTCACGGGGCGCCGCCGCTCACGTTCACGGCGCGGGCATCGGCCCGGGCGGCGCCGGATCCTGCCGGGGTAAGGGCGCTGCCCGTGGCGCCCCCCGTGGCGCTCCCCGTGGCGCTCCCCGCGGGGGCCCGCGTGCCCGTGGCGGCCCGCGTGCCCGGCGTCGCCGTCGGTCCCGCGAGCATCTCTGCCGCCCGCTCCCCGAGCTCCCGCGCCTCGTCGGGATCGGACGGCCAGATCGGCCTGAACAGGTACCACTGCTCAGGTGCGGCCGCGATGGTGCGCTCGAGGTAGTCCGCGATCCGCTGCGTTGCCCGCTGGAGATCCGCCGGGCTGGAGGATGGGACCTCGAACACCTCGTCGGCGTCGACGTGGAACCTGCCGCTCGCCGTGCGGCGCACGGCGAGCGGTGCGATGACCGCGCCGGTCTTGGCGGCGAGCGTCGCCGGACCCGCCGGGAGCGTGGTCCACGCGCCGAACAGCTTCACCGGGATGCCGTCGTTGCGATAGCCCCAATCGACGAGCAGCGCGAGCAGCTCGTTGTTGCGCAGGATCTTGAACATCTCGCGGAGGTTCCGCCACGGGATCACGTGGACGCCCCACGATTCGCGCTGGCGGCGCAGGATCTCGAAGATCTCGGGGAAGGCGAAATCATCCGCGATGACGTTGGCCGGGAGCCCGCGCCACGCGATCGCGGCCGCCACCGCCTCGTTGTTGCCGACGTGGCCCGCGACCACGATGGCCGCCCGTCCGGAGGCCTTCCAGGCGGCGACGATCCGGTCGATGCCGTCGCCCTCGATCATCGAGGAGACCTCGCCCTTGGGCCGTGACGGGAGCCGGATCAACTCCACCATGTACGTGGCGTACATCCTGTAGGCGCGGAGGGCCATGCGGCGGACCCTCGGGTGGTCGGGTGGCAGTCCCAGGACGTGGCCGAAGTTCTGGTTCGACCAGCGGCGCTTCGAGGGCAGGACGAGGTAGCCCAACTGCGAGAACCCGCCGATGACCTCCCGGCACAGCGGGGGCGGCAGGTGCGCGAGGGCGGCGGCCATGGCCTTGTAGCCGACGACCGCCGCCTTCTCGACCAGGCGCGGGGAGGACTCGAGGCGCCGGTGGGGCGCCTCGAGTCGTCGCTCGGGTTGGGTCACTTCGGAGTGGTCACCTTCGTGCGGGCTGCGGTGGCGAGCGCCTTGGCGTCCTTCTTCGACTCTTCGGCGCCGACCAGCGTCTCGTTGTCCTCGCCCCTGATGAACGCCTCGACGCGGTTGTACGCGACGTCGTCGTGGACCTGGAGCGGCGGGCTCTTCATGAAGTAGCTGGACGGGGCCACCAGGGTCCCCTTGAGGCCCCGGTCGAGGCCGATCCGGAGACACCGGATGGCGTCAATGATGACACCTGCGCTGTTCGGGCTGTCCCAGACCTCGAGCTTGAGCTCCGCCTTGAGGGGCACGTCCCCGAATGTCGTGCCCTCCATGACGATGTAGCAGTACTTGCGGTCCTTCAGCCAGGGCACGTAGTCCGACGGGCCGACATGGACGTTGCCGGGTTCGATCTCGTAGTCGAGCATCGACGTGACGGCGTTGGTCTTGGAGATCTTCTTCGACTCGAGGCGCTCCCGCTCGAGCATGTTCATGAAGTCGGTGTTCCCGCCGAAGTTGAGCTGGTACGTCCGGTCGACCCGGACGCCGCGGTCCATGAACAGGCGGGTGAGCACCCGGTGGCTGATCGTCGCGCCGACCTGGCTCTTGATGTCGTCACCGATGACCGGAAGGCCCTTCTCGGCGAACCGGCGCTGCCAGTAGGGCTCGCGGCCGATGAACACCGGGATGGCGTTGACGAAGCCGACGCCGGCCTGGAGGGCCTGCTCCACGTACCACTTGGTCGCCGCCTCGCTCCCGACCGGGAGGTACGAGACGACCATGTCGACCTGGCGGTCCTTGAGGATCCTGACGACGTCGGCCGTCGGTCCGGGCGCCTTCTCGATCACCTGGGACAGGTACTTGCCGAGGCCGTCGTGGGTCATCCCGCGGTCCACGGTCACGCCCATGTGCGGGACGTCCATGAACTTGTAGGTGTTGTTCTGGCCCGAGAAGATCGCCTCCGAGAGATCCTTGCCGACCTTCTCCTTGTCGATGTCGAAGGCGGCCACGAACTCCACGTCGCTGATGTGGTAGTCGCCGAGCTTGACGTGCATCAGCCCGGGTACGAAGTCCTCCGGTTTCGCGTTCTCGTAGTAGTAGCGGCCCTGGATGAGGCTGCTGGCGCAGTTCCCGACGCCCACGATGGCGACGCGGATCTTGTGATCGCGCTTCGCCGGGACGGTTTCGGTTGCGGTGACCTGGTCCACGTGTGCTCCCTTTCCTTGACTGACCCTGCTGCCCGGGCGGCGGCCGGCCGCGGCCGGCCGCCCCGGACTACCCCTGCTGCTGGCCGGCGGCCTGCCGGACCGTGTGGAGGATTCGCTGGATGGTGGTGATGGTCGCGAGCACGGCGATCAGCCCGAGGGCGAGCTCGAGGACCAGGGCCCCGGTCGGGTAGGCCATGCCGCCGGCGCAGGTGTCGCAGGTCGACTGGAAGCCAGTCCCGACGACGCCGGCGCCGATGAGCCCGATGGTGAGGATGACGATCCGGATCTCGCGCGGCGCGAGACCGACGTTGGCCATCCCGGTCCCGGACGTGAAACCGAGGCTCTCCGCCTTCGCCCGGGTGTAGCTGACCATGAACGCGGAGACCATGGCCGCTGCGGCCAGGATCACGGGACGCGACAGGCCCAGCTCGAGCGTGCCCCACACGATCCCGACGTAGACCACGCCCTCGCCCCAGCGGTCGAAGGTGGAGTCGAGGAACCCGCCGAGCTTGCTGACCTTGCCGGTGGCCCGGGCCACCGCGCCGTCGAACAGGTCGAACACGCCGCCGAAGATGACGAGGAGCCCGGCCAGGAGCCAGGCCTGCGCGCCCGCCGCGACCGCCGCGACGCACGCGATGAGGAAGCCGATGACCGTGAGCGCGTTGGGGGTGAGCCCGACCCGCGCGAGACCCAGCGCAACCGGCACGATCAGGCCGCGGATCCTCGCCCGGAGCTCCGGGGAGACGATCGACCCGCTCACGAGACGGGACCCGCACCGGCCACCAGGGCCTCGAGGCCCAGCACCCGGGCCTCCCGCTGGGCAAACATGGCGAAGGCCTCCGGGACGATGGTGTGGATGGTCTCGCGGCCATGGCGTCGCGCGGCGACGAGGCCCACCTCGCGGAGCTTCCCCAGGTGCCACGAGACCAGGGGCTGCGACAGGCCCACGTGCTCGATCAGCTCGGTGACCGTGGCGGGGCCGTCGGCGAGCCGGCGCACGATGCGCAGGCGGTTCACGTCCGCGAGGACCTTGTGGAATCGCCGCAGCTCGCGCAGGTCGTCGGGCTGGTCGACTGCGGCGGCGATCGTGCTGCGGAACCGTACCGGGGAGGGCGACACTGGCGGGCGAAACCTGTCTGCTGGTAGCCGGCGCCGTTAGATCAACGGCGGTTTATATCAATGGGCGTTGATCCTAGAATCGCGACCGGGCCTTGTCAACACCCCGGCCCCCACCTGCGTCCAGGGGAGTCCCGGGGGATGGGGCGCGCTTCCCCACGCCGGGTGGCGCAGTCGCGGGTCGGGCCCCTCTCGGCCAGGACACGCACCGGCGTGGGACCCCCAAGGTGACGCAGGGCCGGATCACGAGGGTCGCCCGCCGGCCGTGGGACCCGGAACCGGACGAGGCCGGCGGGGAGCGCCTTACACTCGGGGTCATGGAGCCGCTGCCGCGTCGCGACGCCCTCGTCCTCCTCGCCGTCCTCGGGGCGGGCGTCTTCCTCGCGGGCCTCGAGTTGATGATCACGGCGGTCGCCCTCCCGGCGATCGTCACGGACCTCGCCACCTGGACGCGCCTGCGTGAGGCGTCGTGGATCATCAATGGCTACCTCCTCGTCTACGTGGTCGCGATGCCGCTGGCGGGCCGCCTGGCGGACCTGTGGGGCAACCGGCGGCTGTTCCTCGGCGCGCTGGTGCTGTTCACGGCGGGGTCGATGCTGGCCGGCGCCGCGCCCACCCTGGAGCTGCTCATCGTGGCCCGGCTGGTGCAGGCAGCGGGCGGCGGCGCCCTGGTCCCGGTCGCGACGTCCGCGACCTCGCACCTCTTCCCCGGCGCGGGCCGGTCCCGGGCCCTGGGCGTGATCGGCGCCCTCACCTTCCTGGGCATGGCGGCCGGTCCGTTCCTCGGAGCCGCGATCCTGGACCTCGTGCACCCGGAGGTGGCACTCGCTCGCCTCGGTGTGGCGCCGGGCTCTCCCCTGGCCGACGCACTGGCTCCGGCCTGGCGCTGGGTGTTCTACGTCAACGTGCCGATCGGGCTCGCCGCCCTGGTCATCGCGTGGGCGGCGAGCAGCGGCTGGGAGACACCGCGGCGCAGGGGCCGCGTGGACATCGTGGGGGCGGTCCTGTTCTCGGTGTTCCTGGTGGGGTCGCTGGGGGCGCTGACGCTCCTCGGCAGCCGTGGCCAGGGTGGCGCGGGAGGCGGGCCGGATCCCGTGTCGATCGCCCTGGTCCTTGCGGGCCTCGCCGCGGTCGCGGGCCCCTTCTCGTTGATCCGCGGGCTGCGCGTCCCGGATCCGTTCATCGACCCGCGGCTGTTCCGGCACGCGGGGTTCGCGGCGGCCGCGCTGATCTCCGCGCTGACGGGCTACGGGCTGGCGACCGCGATCGTGGGGGCAGCGGTATTCGTGGACCGGGTCCTCTACGGCGGTCCGGACGAGCAGCGGCTCGCGCTGGGGGCGCTGGCGGGCGCGACGGCCGTTGCGGCGCTCGTGTCGGGGTTCGCGGTCCGGGTGCTCTCGCTGCGACTGGTGACGCTGGTCGGGCTGGCGGCGTCCGTTGCCGGCCTGCTGATGATGGCGGGCTGGACGCCGGGGACCTCCGTCGGGAGCGCGGCCGGCGCGCTAGCGCTGTTCGGGGCCGGGTTCGGCCTGACGGTGACCCCGCGCTCGACGGCCGCGGTGGAGTCGGTGTCGCCGGAGGCGTACGGGATCGCCTCGTCCACCGTCACGGTGGCCCGGATGATCGGCATGGCCGTCGGCCTGGCGATCCTGACCGCGTACGGCTCGACCACGATCGACCGCCTCTACGACCAGGTGTACGCAACGCCGGACGCCTACCAGCAGTACGTGCCGGTGTCCCTGCGCGGGCGGGCCCTGAAGGATCCGCTGGTGGTGGAGGCGCTGGAGACCTGGGCGGCCGGCGAGGCGGCCCGGATCATGGTCGGGATCTTCCTGGTCGCCGCCGGGGTGACGGCCATGGCGGTGCCGCCGGCGCTCCTGCTGGACCGGCGTCGTCGTATGCTCGGGTCCGGGGAGCCGTCGCCGGTCCCCGACGGAGCACCAGGAGCAGATGACATCGCCGCACCCGTCCCAGGTCCCCGCGCCGGGCCCGATGCCGCCGACGCCCGCTGAGCCCGTCCGGCCGGTCGCGCCTCCGGCGACCGGGCCCGCCCCCGACGAGGCGGGCGCGCCCGACACCACGCAGGAACCGCTCATCCGCGGGTTCGCGTGGATCGCCGGCGCCGGCCGCCACATCACCGGCCGCGGCGAGCTGGCGGAGGTCCTCGCCGACCCCGAGGCGATGGTCTGGGTGGATGTCACCGCTGCGTCCCACGTGCAGGTCACGCCGATCGCCGACCTGCTGGAGCTGCACCCGCTCATCGCCGAGGACATCGCAGAGCGCAACCAGCGGGCGAAGATCGAGGAGATCGAAGGGTCGATCCACATCGTCATGTTCTGGATCACCTTCGAGGGCGCGGTCACGGAGATCGAGGTGGACCTGGTCCTGGGGCCGCGGTCCCTGCTGTCCGTCCACGAGCCCGGCTGGGACCCGTTCACCCTGGACCAGCTGCGCGGAGACCCCGGCCGCCTCCTGGAGCACGGCCCGGACTACCTGCTGTACGGGATCACGGACGGCATCGTGGACGGCTACTTCCCGGTGCTCGATGCGATCGAGGACGAGATCGACACCCTCCAGGACGACGTCGTCCGCAAGCCCACGTCCGGGACGCTGGAGCGCCTGTTCGCGCTCAAGCGCCAGCTGGTGGGCCTGCGCCGGGCGATGTCCCCCGCGCGCGAGATCTTCAACCAGCTCACCAACCGGGACCTGGGGCTCGTGACCCCCGAGCACATCATCTACTTCCGCGACGTGTACGACCACCTGATCCGGGTCACCGACGAGCTGGACAACGATCGCGAGCTCGTGGCAGGCACGCTGGATGTCTACCTGTCCACGATCAACAACAACCTGTCCACGATCATGAAGCGGCTGACGGGCGTGACCGTCGTGTTCGCCGGTATGGGCGCCATGGCCGGCATCTTCGGCATGAGCGAGGCGGGCGCCTCGCTCGGCGGGACGGAGGCGCCCGGGTTCTGGCTGGTGACCGGCCTGATCGTCCTGGGCGCCGCGCTGACGGCCGTCTTCCTGCGGCGGATCGACTGGATCTGAACCTCAGCCGCAGACGACGGGCTTCGCCTTGGGGTGTGCGTCCTGCTGGTCAGCAGCGCCGACGGACAGCAGGAACGCGCGCAGCTGGGTCTTGCCCGGGGTTCCCTTGGGACCCTCCGAGGTCTGGAGCCAGAGCTCCTCGTCCGTCGCGGCCACCGCGGCATCCATGTCGAGGGCATGCAGCCGGTACTCCCGGATCTCGTACAGGTACAGCTTGTTGTCGCTCGTGTAGACCTGGACGATCATCCCCAGCATCTTCTTCGCGTTCTTGTCCGGGATCGCCAGCTGGTAGATCGGGCCGAACATCCCATCGCGGGCGTGGGCGTAGATGTAGGTGGCGCGGCCCTCGCCCGGCTGCCCCATCTCCTTGAGGTACATCGCCACGTTGCAGTAGGGGTAGCCCTGCGGGCCTTTCACGACCGGAAGGTCGATCTTGAGCGCCGGGATGACCACCCGGGTGGCAACGGCACGCCCGGTGGGCTGCGTCGAAGCGCCTGGTTCCGTCGGGGCGCCTGCCGAAGCGCCCGGATCCGTCGAGGCGCCGGGGTCGGTGGGGACCGACGCGGACGGGGTCTCGATCGTTGCCGACGGGGCGTCGCCGGGCACGATGATCCCGGATGGCGGGGACCCCACCATCGTGGTGCCCGCGGTCGCGGGATCCGCGTAGGAGAGCAGCCCGGCGGTGATGATCACCACCCCCAGCGCCGTCACCAGCGCGGGGAGCACCCGGGTGCGGACGGCATCGAGCAGCGCGGTCATGGTGGGTGAATGCTAGGCGACGACGGGAGACCGCGCCCGTCCCCCATTGGTGCTGGTACGCTCGCGCCCAATGGGAAACAAGACGGCGATTGCAATGGGCCTGCTGGCGGGGGTCGTCGTCGGCGGGCTGGTCGTGGGCGGCCTGGTGGCGTTCCTGCCTCGCACGACGGCCCCGGCCACGACACCGGCCCCGACGGCTCCGGCCCCGACGCCGGCCCCGACCGCCACGCCGGCCCCGACGCCGGCCCCGACCGCCCCGGCCACGACACCGGCCCCAACCGCGACACCGGCCCCGACCGCGAGTGAGGCCCCCAGCGGAAGTGCGGCCGCCTCGCCGGTCCCGGGGGCGTCCGGCTCGCCCGCCATCCCGGCATCGCCCACGAGCCCGGCGCAGGGGTTCGGCGTGGGCGCCCCGGCGCCGTCGCTGGTCGGGTCGATCCTCCCGGGGGTGACCGTCACCTCCTGAGGGACGTGTCGCCTCGGAGGCGATGAAATCGCCAGCTACCGTCGCCCCCCGGCCGGCTCGGGACGGGTGGAGCCTGTTCCGGCGCCATGCAGGCGACGCTCTCGCCCTTCAATCGGCCTGAATCGTCTTCGTTGCCCGGTTCCGTCGCCCGCGAGGCGACACCGCGGGCCGGGCTCACCACGTTTGCCCGGTTCCGTCGCCCGCGAGGCGACACCGCGGGCCAGAGATCCCATTGTGCCCGCCAACCTATCCGATCGCGGCGGCGGCGTTCCCGACGATGTCGAGCAGCATGTTCGGGAAGAGCCCCAGGACGATTGTCATCACCGTGGCCACCGCGAGGCCGGTCCATACCAGGCGCCCGTGCGGCATCACGGGGACGTCGCCCACCGGGTCACGCATGAACATGTAGACGACGACACGGAGGTAGTAGAAAGCCGCCATGGCCGCGTTGAGCACGGCCAGGACCGCGAGGGCGGTCAGCCACCCGCCGGCCTGGACGGCCGCGAGGATCACGTAGAACTTGCCGAAGAACCCGGCCGTCGGTGGAATGCCCGTGAGGCTCAGGAGGAACAGCGTCAGGAGCAGCGCCAGGCCGGGCTCCCGGCGCACGAGGCCGGCGAAGGACGTCAGGTTGCTCGTGATGCCGGTGCGCTTCTGGATCGCCGCGATCACGGCAAATGCGCCCAGGTTCATGAACACGTAGGCGGCGCTGTAGTACAGCAACCCCTCCATGCCCATCACCTGGCCCGCACCGAACGCCGCGAACCCCACCAGCATGTAGCCGGTGTGGGCGATCGACGAGTACGCCAGCATCCGCTTGACGTTGTCCTGGGTCAGGGCGACCAGGTTGCCCAGGGTCATCGTGAGCGCCGCGAGGATCATGATCACGACGTTCCAGTCCGCGGCCAGCGGCCCGAGGGCCTCGCCGAAGAGCCGGATGATCAACGCGAAGGCGCCCACCTTCGGGCCCACCGACAGGTAGCCGGTGACGGGCGTCGGGGAGCCCTGGTAGGCATCCGGCGTCCAGTAGTGGAACGGGACCGCGGCGATCTTGAACGCGACGCCCGTGGTCAGGAACGCGAGCCCCATGCCCAGGCCCGGCGAGAGGGCCGCGGTGCCCGAGACGACCGCGGTGAGAGCCTGGGACACACCTTCGATCCGGGTGGTGCCGGTCAGTCCCCACACGAAGGCGAGGCCGAACAGGAAGATCGCGCTCGAGAACGAGCCGAGCAGGAAGTACTTGATCGCGCCCTCGGTGGAGAACTCGTCCGACTTGTGGTACCCGGCCAGCACGTAGCCTGGCAGCACCATGAGCTCGAGGCCGAGGAACAGCACGAGGAGGTCGGCGGAGCCCGCCAGCAGCATCGCGCCCGACATGGCGAACACGAGGACCGCGCTGAACTCCCCCACGGGCAGGTCGCGCTCCTCGAGGTAGTCGGGGGCGAACGCGACGGTCAGGGCGACGATCGCCACGAACAGGATGTCAAGGAACGTGGTCATCGGATCCACGACGTATGAGCCGTTGAAGGCCGTGGACCCGGTCTGGCCGCTGTGCTGGCCCGTGAGGACGGTCAGGATCGCGACGAGCGCGAGGCCGATGAACGTCACCGCGAGCGCCGGGACCTTGCGCCCGGGCGCGACGAAGTCGACCATGATGATCGAGGCCGCGACGAGGATCGCGGCGATGAACGGCGCCAGCGTGACGGCGTCGGAGAAGTTCACCGGTGTCCTCCTACCGCCACGGGCCGAGCGCGATGGGTGCGGCCCCTTGCACGGCGGCGAGCGCGTTGCTCACGGAGCCGGCGACCAGGTCCAGGATCAGGCCCGGGAACAGGCCGAAGACCACCACCAGGGCGCCCAGCGGAACCAGCGTGAGGGCCTCCACCGGGCGCATGTCGGTCAGGTGGTCACCGAGGCCCTTGAGGAAGTCGGACAGCTCGCCGAAGGCCACCCGCTGGAACATCCACAGCAGGTACCCGGCGGCCAGGATCATCACGAACGCAGCGACCGCGGCCGCGGCCGGGCTGGAGGCGAAGGTGCCGACCAGGACCAGGAACTCGCCCACGAAGCCGGACAGGCCCGGCAGGCCGACCGACGCGAAGACGAAGAAGCCGAACGCGGCGGCATAGACGGGCGTCTTCTCCCCCAGGCCGCCCATCTTCGCGATCGTGCGGTCGTGGGTGCGCTCGTAGATCACGCCCACGAGCAGGAACAGGGCGCCGGTGATGAGGCCGTGATTGACCATCTGGAGGATGGCCCCCTGCATGCCCTGCTGCTGGAACACGAAGATGCCCAGGGTCACGAAGCCCATGTGGCTGACCGAGGAGTAGGCGACCAGCTTCTTGAGGTCCGGCTGGACCAGGGCGACGATCGCGCCGTAGATGATGGCGATCAGGGACAGCACGATGATGACGGGGGCCCAGGTCTGCGCCGCCTCCGGGAACAGCGGCACCGCGAGCCGGATGAACCCGTAGCCGCCCAGCTTCAGCAGGACCGCGGCAAGGATCACCGAGCCCGCGGTCGGCGCCTCGACGTGGGCATCGGGCAGCCACGTGTGGAACGGGAACATCGGGACCTTGATGGCGAAGGCGAGCGCGAACGCCGCGAACGCGAGGAACCCGAAGGTGCCGTTGAGGTGGCCCTGGGCGGCGAACGCGGTGAGCGTCTGGATGTCGAACGCACCGGCCCAGGGATCGACGGCCCCCGCCGCAGCCCGCGCGGACTGGTACGTGAACGCCGTCGCCAGGATGGCGACCAGCATCAGCAACGAGCCGACCAGCGTGTAGAGGACGAACTTGATCGTGGCGTAGATGCGGTTCTTGCCGCCCCAGATCCCGATGATCAGGTACATCGGGACGAGGACCAGCTCCCAGAAGATGTAGAACAGGAACAGGTCCATCGCCACGAACACGCCGATCATCCCGATCTCGAGGACGAGGAACGAGATCATGTACTCCTTGACCCGGTTCTGGATCGGGCTGAAGGAGGCGAGGATGCTGATCCAGGTCAGCGTCGTGGTCAGGACCACGAGGACGAGCGACAGGCCGTCCACGCCCACCCTGTACTGGATCCCGAACATCGGGATCCAGGCGACCTGGTCCACGAACTGGAACCCGCCGTTGGTCGCCACGAAGCTCGCCAGCAGCCCCAGCGAGACGACCCATGTCAGGAGCGCGAAGCCGAGCGCCGTGTAGCGCGCGATGTTGGGGCGGGCCGACGGCGTGAACGCGATGACGATCGCGCCCAGCAGCGGCAGGAAGACGATCAGCGAGACGAGCGGCAGACCGGCCAGGGCCGTCATCGGGGTTGTCCCACGATCAGCAGGAAGGAGCCCACCATCACGATCAGGCCGATCGCGATGCCCAGCGCGTAGTTCTGGACACGACCCGTCTGGATCTGCCGGAGCGCGCCGCCGGCGCCGCGGGTGACGCTGCCGACGCCGTTGACGGCGCCATCCACGATGGTCCGGTCGAACCACCACAGGCCGGCGGCGACCCGCCCGCCGATGCGGATGAACAGCAGGTCGTTGAGCTCGTCGAACCACCACTTGTTGAGCGACGCCCGGTAGAGGAACCTCGTCGCCGCGCTCGAGGCGACGATCCCGTCCACCGTGGCCTGGCGGCCGCGGGCCCTGAAGGCACCGAACAGCCAGATGCCGATGACCAGCCCGAGGGTCGCCGCGGCGACGCTGATCAGGATCAGGACGCCGTCGATGCCGAACAGCTGGAACTCGGCCGGGCTGCCGTACAGGTACTCCTCGGATGCCTTGAACACCGGGTCCAGCCACTGCGAGATCCGCGAGTCCCCGAGCGGCAGGCCCAGGAACATGCCGATGAAGACCGACGGGATGGCGAGCAGGATGAGTGGCAGGGTCATCGAGCGGGGCGACTCGTGGATCCTGGGTTCCACGTGAGGATCCACGTGGGACTCGCCGTAGAACGTCTTGCCCATGAGGCGCCACATGTAGAAGGCGGTCATCACGGCGACGACCAGGCCGATCGCCCAGACCCAGACAAAGCCGCCCTTGAATGCCTCGCTCAGGATCTCGTCCTTGGAGAAGAAGCCGGCCAGCGGCGGGATGCCGGCGATCGCGATCGCGCCGATGAGCATCGTCCAGTGGGTGATCGGGATCCTCCGCCACAGGCCGCCCATGCGGTTCATGTTCTGCTCGCCGTCCACGGCATGGATCACCGAGCCGGACCCGAGGAACAGGAGGCCCTTGAAGAAGCCGTGGGCCATCAGGTGGAAGATCGCCGCGACGAACGCGCCGACGCCCAGGGCCGCGAACATGTAGCCGAGCTGGGAGAGGGTGGAGTAGGCGAGCACCCGCTTGATGTCGGTCTGGGTGAACGCGATCGACGCCGCCAGGATGGCGGTGAAGATGCCGATCGCCGCGACCACGACCATCACCTCCTGGGCGTGGGCGAACAGCGGGTTGGCGCGGGCGATCAGGTACACCCCGGCGTTGACCATGGTGGCGGCGTGGATGAGGGCGGAGACGGGGGTCGGGCCCTCCATCGCGTCCGGCAGCCAGACATGGAGCGGGAACTGGGCGCTCTTGCCCATCGCCCCGCAGAACACGAGCAGGGCGACGATCCCCAGCGGGATGACCAGCCCGGAGGCCGGCGTCTCGATCAGCTTGGCCAGGGACGCCTGGATGTTGAGCGTCCCGGTGTTGACCCAGATGGCCATGATCCCGAGCGCGAAGCCCACGTCACCGACGCGGTTGACGATGAACGCCTTCTTGGCGGCCAGGGCCGCAGACCGTTTCGGGTACCAGAAGCCGATCAGCGAGTAGGAGGACAGGCCCACCAGCTCCCAGCCCGCGAACACGAGCAGCCAGTTGTCCGCCAGCACCAGCAGCAGCATCGAGAACATGAACAGGTTGAGATAGGCGAAGAACCGCCAGGTGCCCGGGTCGTGCGCCATGTACCCGATCGAGTAGACGTGCACGAGCATGCCGATCGTCGTCACGACGATCAGGAGCGTGGCGGTCAGCGCATCCACGTGGAACCCGACGTCCACCGTGAAGTTGCCGGCCGGGATCCAGGTCCAGAGCTTCATGTCCAGGCCCGCCTCGCCGAAGGGCTCGGCGTGCTGGAGCGCCGGGACCACCACGATCATGGCGATCACCCAGACCACCACCACGACAGCCACCGGTACGAGCTCGGTCGCCGCGCGCCCCCACCTCGCCTGCAGCCGGCGTCCGAAGAGCGCGGTGAAGGCGAAGCCGAGGATCGGCAGCAGCGGGATGAGCGGGATCAGCGTCTCGTACATCGCCCGCCCCTACTGCCGCAACTCGTCGTACTCGTCGACGAGCGGCGTCTTCTTGTTGCGGTAGATCGCGATCACGATCGCGAGGCCGACCGTCGCCTCGGCGGCCGCGGCCGCGATGACGATCAGCGCGATCACCGAGGCGCTCTCGCCGAGCGACGTGCTGAAGGCCCCGAAGGCGATGATCGCGAGGTTGGCGGCGTTGAGCATCAGCTCGATGGACATCAGCATGCTGATCGCGTTGCGGCGGGCCAGGAAGCCGAAGCTGCCGATGGCGAACAGGAGGCCGGCCAGGACGAGATAGGCGTCCAGGCTCTGCGAGATGCCGTTGAGGAAGCCGAGCATCAGTCGTCCCCCCTCCGCTCGCGCTTGGCGAGGTACACGCCACCGATCACGGCAGCCAGGAGCAGCACGCTCACCACCTCGAACGGGAGGGTGTAGTCGGCGAACAGCGTCTGGGCCAGCTTCGTGGTGTCGGTCAGGATCAGAGCGCCGGTGGTCGGCCAGTCCGTGGCGGCGACCGTGACGGCGATCAGCAGCGCCAGCACCACGGCGGCGATCGCGGCCGGGAACGCCTGCGTCTGGAACACCAGCGAGGCGGGCGCGTCCTTGGTCTGGGTGAGCATGATCGCGAACAGGACCAGGACGCTGATGGCGCCGATGTAGACCAGCACCTGCGCGCCGGCGACCACCGGCGCCCCGGCGAGGACGTACAGCCCCGCGAGCGCGGCGAAGGCGATGATCATCGCCAGGCCGCAGCGGATGATGTCCCTCATGGTCACCACCAGCAGCGCGGACACGACCATCACGGCGGCCAGCGTCATGAACAGCAGGTCGTCCCACGTGAACCCGAGCAGCGGGATCGTCTCCGGCAGCGTCACGCGTCCCTCTCAGCGATGGGGGGTGTGGCCGGACTGTTCGCGGACCCGTGGCCGGATCCGTTCCCATGGCCGTTCCCGTGGCCGTTCCCGTTACCGCCCGCGAGCGAGGCGGGGAGCACGGGCAGGAGCCGGGACTGGTCGAGGAGCCGTCCCTCGGCCCTGGCCCGCTCAGCCCAGTCGCGCTCGCGGCGGATGTAGCTCATCTCCGTCTCGCGCTCGACCTCGGCCAGCCCGAGGAGGTCGATCATCGGCTCCTCGCGGGACGTGTGGCTGAGCTCGAACTGGTCGCTGTCGCGGACGGCGTCGTAGGGGCAGGCGTCGACGCAGATCCCGCACAGGATGCAGCGGCTCTCGTCGACGTCGTACTGCTGCAGGATCCGCGGTTTCGGCATCAGGGCCCCGGTGGGGCAGGTCTCCGCGCAGCGGCCGCAGGAAACGCACGGCGTGTCGTTGAGGCTCATGTCCAGCGGCGTGGTCACCAGGGTGTCGAAGCCGATCCGCATGAAGTCGTAGCAGGCGGCGCCCACCACCTCGGCGCAGACGTTGGCGCAGCGGCCGCAGTCGATGCACCGGGAGGGCTCCCGCAGGATGAACGCGTGGCTGTCGTCACGGACGTAGTCGTGGTTGACGCCCGTGAACCGGTTCTCGGTCACGCTCCGGTAGCCGGCGCCCGAGTGGAACCCGGGCTCCAGCGTCTTGAGCGTCGTGCCGTACTCGATCCCGAGGCGGCGCAGGTCGCAGAACCCGATCGCCTCGCAGGTGCACTGGAGGCAGCGGGTGGACTCCGCGACGGCCTCGTCCCGGGTGTACGGGATCTCGTACTCGAGGTAGCTGCCGTTGCGGGCCTCGGGTTCCAGGGACCTGAGGCGGTAGCGCGGCTCCTTGACCTCCCCGGTGAACGGCACGATCGAGAGGAACTCGGGCTGCGGCTCCGCGAGCGTCTGGCGGGTCCGGATCGCGGCGAGGTCGTGGCCCTTCAGGTGGGCGTCCACCGCGTACGCGGCGCGGCGGCCCTCGGCGATGGCCTGGACGACCGTGGCTGCGCCGATCCGGACGTCGCCGGCGGCGAACACCCCGGGCCGGCCGGTCTCGAACGTCACCGCGTCGGCCTTCAGCCGGCGCTGGCGGGTGGCCGCGACGCCCTCGTTGCCGGCGCCGAACCAGCGCAGGTCCGGGCCCTGGCCGATGGCGAGCAGCACCCGGTCGCAGGGGATGGTGAACTCCGTGCCCGGGGCGGGCTCCGGGCGGCGCCGGCCGGACGCGTCGGGCTCGCCGAGCTTCATCCGGATGAACTCGATGCCGGTGACCTTGCCCGTGACGGCGTCCTTGATGACCCGCGTGGGGCCCGCCTGGAAGATGGTGGTGACGCCCTCCTCGATGGCCTCGTGGACCTCGGAGGAGGCGGGCATGTCCTTCATGTCGCGCCGGTAGACCAGCGTCACCTCTCCGGCGCCCTGGCGGACGGAGGTGCGGACACAGTCCATCGCGGTGAAGCCGCCGCCAACAACCACGACCCGGGTGCCCCGGTGGCCGGGGTACGGCAGGCCGAGGGTGGCGGTCCGCAGGTACTCGAGGCCGTCGATGACGCCGTCGGCGTCCTCGTCGGGGATGCCCAGCTTGTTCGTGTCGTAGCAGCCGATGGCGACGAGCACCGCGTCGAAGCCCTGGTTCTGCAGGTCGTCGAGGGTGAAGTCCGTCCCCAGCTCGCGGTTGCAGACGATCCTGCCGCCGAGGCGGGTGACCGACTCGTACTCGGCCTCGAGGACCTCCACCTTGGGCAGGCGGTACTGCGGGATGCCGTAGCGGAGCATGCCGCCCGGGGCGGGGTCGCGCTCGAAGACCGTCACGTCGTGGCCCGCGAGGAGCAGGTAGTAGGCGGCGGCCATGCCGGCAGGGCCCGAGCCGATGACGGCCGCCCGGCGCCCCGATGGCGCCTGCCGCTCGAATGGCAGCGGCGGGTCGACGCCCTCGTCGAGCATCGCCCGCAGGACCTGGTCGCCCGCGTAGCGGTGGCTGTCGCGGATCGCGATCGCCTCGTCCACCTCGTCCCGGCGGCAGTGCTCCTCGCACGGGGCGGGGCAGACGCGGCCGAGGACGCTGGGGAACGGGATCGTGCGCTTGAAGATCCGCACGGACTCGCGCCAGCTGGCCTCCGCGTTTGCCTTGAGGAAGCCCGGGATGTCGATGTGGCTGGGGCACTTGTTCTGGCAGGGCGGCAGGCAGTACGCGTTGTGGTCCGAGAAGATGAGCTCGAGGTTCGTCCGGCGGATCCGGCGGATCTCGTCGGTCTGGGTGCGGACGACCATGTCCGCCTGCGCCTCGCGGGAGCACGAGATCGGCGGCGTGTCCTCGCCCTCGACCTCGACCACGCACATCCGGCAGGCACCGAAGCCGGGCAGCTTGGGCTCGTAGCACAGCGTGGGGATCTCGATCCCGTTGTCGCGGCACACTTCGAGGATCGTCTGGCCCTCGAAGCCCTCGATCACGCGGCCGTCCACTTCGAGGCGGATGCGGGGCGTGCTCTGCGGGCGCTGCGGCGACTGGGTCGTGATCAGCCGCTCGGCCAGCGAGTCGTCCCGGGGCGTCACGGTGTCGAGCGTGGCGGGGAGGTCGGGACGGGATTCGGTCCGCTGCTGGACCGGCATGTCGGGGCGTGTGACGAGGTCGGCCATCAGCGGGGTCCCGGTGTCGCCGCGCCGGCCGCCACCGCGATCGGTGTGCAGACGCCGGCGGGGCAGGTGGAGCGAAGGAGGTGGTCGTCGATCTCGGAGCGGAAGTACCGCAGGCCGCTGGTGAGGGGAAGGACGGCCAGGCGCTCGTGATCGCACAGGGCGCTGGCCACGATGTCGTGGGCGAGGTCGGTGGCGAGGGCCGGGTCGGTCGGCCGGGGACGGCCCTCGGCGATGCGATCGGCGATCTCGGACAGCCGCCGCAGGCCGATCCGACAGGGGATCGTCTTGCCGCAGGCCTGGTCGGCGGCGAAGCGGGTCAGGAGCCGGGCGAGATCCACGACGCAGGCGCGGTCGTCCGCGATCACCACGGACCCGGACCCGATGCTGGCGCTGGCGACGCGGAGCGCGTCGAAGGCATACGGCGTGTCCAGCAGGTCGGCGGGGAGGATGCCGCCCGTCGGGCCGCCGACGAGGAGCGCCTTCAGCGGCCGCGGGCCAGCGCCGCCCACGAGGTCCACGAGCGCCCGAAGGGGCGTGCCCATGGGCACCTCGGCGATGCCGGCGCCCCCGGGACCGCGGAGCTGGACGAGGATGGTGCCGGCGCCGGTCCCGTCGCCGATCGCCGTGAACTGCTCCGCGCCCTCGCGGATGATCCACGGCACGGCGGCCAGGGTCTGGACGTTGTTGACGACGGTGGGCCTGTCCCACAGGCCGCGCTCGGTGGTGTACGGCGGCTGCTGCTCGGGCTGGCCGCGCCGGCCCTCGAGGGCCCGCAGCAGGACGGTCTCCTCGCCCAGCATGTACGCGCCCTGCACTGGCCGGACCGACACGGTCACGCGGTGACCCGAGCCCAGGACATCGTCGCCCAGGAATCCGGCCTCCTCCGCGGCAAGGACGGCGCCGTCGAGCATCGTGACCAGCGCCGGGTCGTCGGCGCGGAGCGCGAGGACCGCCTCGGTGGCGCCGGTCACGAACGCCGCGATCGCCAGGCCCTCGATCACGGTCCAGGGGTCCGCTCCCAGGAGCGCGGCGCTCGCATGGACGCCCGGGTCCGCGTCGTAGGCGTTCGCGACCACGTAGCGCCGGTCCGTGTCGCGCGCCGCGGCGGCGCGCCACTTGTCGCCGGTCGGGATGCCTGCCCCGCCGCGGCCGCGCAGCCCCGAGGCGGCGATCGTGGCGATGGTGCCGGTGGCGCCAAGGTCCCGGACGACCCTGCGCAGGGCGTCGAAGGCGCCGGCGGCCACCGCCCTGTCAAGGTCCGCCGGATCCGCGGCCAGGGTCCCGGCGCGTCCGGTGAGGACGAGCGGCCAGTCCCGGGGGGTCTCGAGGAATGTGCTCATCGGCCGGGGCGCCCTCCGCCGTAGCCCAGCGCCCCGTCCAGCGCGGAGCGGTAGCCGGCCTCGATGGTGCGCTGCGCCTCGCCGGCCGGTGCGGCCGTCTCGACCTCGGGCGGCTCGAAACGCAGGTGGCGGTAATAGGTGGCGGTGCCGTAGATCATGGCGTACCAGGCGCCGGTGATCCGCGAGATGTGCTTCAGCGCGGCGACGGGGAGATACCCATAGGCCGCCTGTGTCTCCGCGAGGATCGCGAGCATGTCCTTCGGGTCGTAGTCGTGGGCCTCGAGGATCTCGTCCACGACAGCGAGGTCGATGGCCGCGAAGCGCTCGTACATCGGGTCCGCGACCGGGCGGCCGGACCGCCGGAGCGCGGACTCCTCGCGCCGTTCACCGTACGTCTCGGGCGGGCCCCAGTGGACGTGGAAGCGTCCCTTGGTGTCGATGCCGCCCATGTCGATGCACTCGATCGGACAGGCCTGGGCGCACTGGAAACAGGTTTCGCACTTGAGCGTGCCGTACTCGTCGTACAGCAGCTGGAGGCGGCCGCGGAACTTGGGCGCGACGTCGGCCTTCTGCTCCGGCCAGCGGATGGTGGCCTTGGGCTGGAAGAACCGGCGCAGGGTCAGACCCATGCCGCGCACGAGCCCGATGCCGGGGATGAAGCTCACGGGGTGCTCACGACTTCACGATCACGATGGCCGCGGCCGTGACGAACAGGTTGAGCAGGGCGGCGGGCAGCAGCCACTTCCAGGCGAACCCCATCAGCTGGTCGATGCGGACACGGGGGAAGGTGCCGCGCATCCAGACGAACACGTACACGAACAGGAACGACTTGAGCATGAACCAGACGAGGCCGGCCACCCACGGCCAGCCGATGTAGGCGAGCAGGAACAGGAGGCCGACGGCCACGACGTTGAACAGGAGGAACCCGAGCACCAGCGCCTGCCAGGCCGGCCGGGTGCTCCGTGCGAGGTAGAACGGGACGGCGAAGACGAGGGTCAGGACGACCGGCACGACCAGCAGCAGGAACAGCGGGCCCACGCCCAGCGAGGCCGGGTCCATCGTGACCGTGATCGGCGAGACCCCGGCCGCCGCGAGCAGCGCGTTGAGGTCGACCGGGGCGTTCCAGGCCCCGAAGAACAGCGTCACCAGCAGCGCCGAGATGATGAACACGTTCACGTACTCGGCGAAGAACAGGAACCCGAAGCGCATCCCGGAGTACTCGGTGGCGAATCCGGCCACGATCTCGCTGTCGGCCTCGGACATGTCGAACGGCGTCCGGTTGGCCTCCGCGGTCGCCGCGATGAAGAAGATCAGGGCACCCAGCGGCTGGCGGAACACGAACCAGTCCGTGAACCAGCCGGCCTGGGTCTCGGCGATCCGGTTGAGGCTCATCGTCCCGGCGAGCAGGATGAGGCCGACCACGGACAGGGTGAGGGGGATCTCGTAGCTCACCACCTGCGCCGCCGCGCGGAGGCCGCCCAGCAGCGAGTACTTGTTGAAGCTGGACCAGCCGGCGAGCAGCAGCCCGACCGCCGACATGCCGCCGACCGCGAACAGGTAGAGCAGGCCGATGTTGAAGTCCTGGCCCACCAGGCCGGGGCCGAACGGGATGACGAGGAAGGTCATCACCGCGGTCAGGAACACGATCACCGGCGCCCAGGTGAACACGATGTGGTCCGCGCCGAACGGGGTGAAGTCCTCCTTGGTGAGGACCTTGAGGCCGGCCACCAGCGAATGGAGCGCACCCATGGGGCCGACCCGGTCGGGTCCGATCCGCAGGTTCATCAGGGCGATGACCTTCAGCTCCATGTAGATGATGATGAAGGCGGCCGGGATGCTGAACAGCAGGATCCCGCCGATCGCGACCACGAACCGCACGATCTCCAGGTTCGCGCCGAGGAGGTCCGCGAGCCACGGGCCCACCACGGTCGCGAACAGGATGGTCACGACCGGCCCCACGATCAGGACCAGGAACAGGAGCGGCAGGATCACCTTCCCCGTCAGCGTGAGGTGGCCCCAGGCGCGGTTGAGCGTCGTCATCGCACGGACCTCGGCGGGGGCCTCACTTGTCGATGCCGCCCATGACCGGGTCGAGCGATGCCATGACGGCCATCGTGTCCGCGATCAGGTTGTTCTTCATCAGCAGCCCGACGAGCTGCAGGTTCACGAACGACGGGTCGTGGATCTTCATCCGGAACGGCTGGTCCGTGCCGTCCGAGATGACGTAGGTGCCGTACAGGCCGCGCGGCGCCTCGACCGCCGCCCACGTGCGCCCCGGGCGCGGCCGCAGCAGGCGCGGGAGCCGCGCCATGATCGGCCCGTCCGGCATGTTGTGGAGGCACTGGTCGATGATCCGGAGGCTCTGGCCCACCTCGTCCAGGCGCAGCAGGTAGCGGTCCAGGCTGTCGCCCCCGCGCCCGGCGCCCCGGGTCGGGATGTCGAACTCCAGCTCCGGGTAGACCGAGTAGGGATGGGCCCGGCGGACGTCGAACGGGACGCCGGCGGCCCGGAGGTTGGGGCCGCTGGTGCCCATGCGCAGCGCGGTGGCGCCATCGAGCCTGCCGATGTCGCGCATCCGGCGGACGAAGATCTCGTTCTCGTTGAGCAGCCCGATGTTCGCCTCGTGCTGCGTCGCGGCGCGGCTCATCCAGTCACCGAGGCGGGACATGAACTCGTGGTTGAGGTCGCCGTTGACGCCGCCGATCCGGAAGTAGTTGAACAGCATCCGCTGGCCGGTGATCGCCGCCAGCATCTCCACGATCTCGTCGCGCTCGATGAAGCTGTACAGGATCGGGGTGAGGCCGCCCAGGTCCAGCGCCATCCAGCCCTGGTACAGCGCGTGGCTGGAGACGCGGAGCAGCTCCCCGGTGAGGACGCGGATGTACTCGGCCCGGCGCGGGACCTCCACGTCCAGGAGCTTCTCGAACGCCATCACCGGCGCCCACTCCATGAACAGCGAGCTCACGTACTCGAGCGGGTCGACCTGGCTGATGATGTGGTGGTAGTCCGAGTTCTCGCACAGCTTCTCCACCCCGCGGTGGAGATAGCCGAGGACCGGGTCGAGGTCCACCACCTGCTCGCCGTTGAGCTTCAGGACCACGCGCAGCACCCCGTGCGTGGACGGGTGCTGGGGACCCATGTTGACGAACATCTCGCCGTCGCGGAGGCTGTAGAACTCGGCCTCGCGCTCCGTGCGCGGGGGGTACGGCGGGACGGCCTCGAACTGCCCGATCTGGTCGTCGAGCATGATCCGCGGGTCGTCCAGGGACGGGTGCTGGTGGGGCCTGGCGGGGGTCGTCATCGTCAGGCCTTCACGATCCGGCGGACCGCGCCAGGCGTCGCCTGGGCCGGCGCCTGGGTCTGCTCCATGTGGCGCACGCCACCACCCGGTGAGCGGGCGGCGTCATCGGCCAGGTAGAAGTCCTTGCGCAGCGGGAAGCTCGTGTAGTCCGGCGGCATGTAGATCCGGCGCAGGTCGCGGTTGCCCTCGAAGATGATCCCGAACATGTCGTAGGTCTCGCGCTCCATCCACTCGGCGCCGGGCCAGAGGCCGGTGAGGGATGGGACGCGCGGGTCCTCCCGGGGCATGCCGTCCGCCACGATGCGGAGCCAGTCGGGTGTCTTCGCCGACCAGAGGTGATAGACGACCTGCATATGGGTTCCCGTGTCCACGCCGGACAGGTCCGCGAGCACGATGAATTCCAGCTCGGGATCGTCGTGCAGCGTGCGCAGGACCTCCACCACGTCCGCGGGCCGGATCCGGATCTCGGTCTCGTCGTGGCGCTGGCGGACGGGGCCGGTCAGCCGGTCTGCGAAGCGGGCCTCGAGGCGGGCGCGCAGCGAGCGGTCCATCGCTAGACGTCCGTCGGCACGTTGGGGCCGATCCTGTGGTCGGGCCACTGGCCGCGCCGCTCCTTGACCAGCTGGCCGAGCTTCATCATCCCGTAGATCAGGCCCTCGGGCCGGGGCGGGCAGCCCGGGACGTAGACGTCCACGGGCATCACCCGGTCGATGCCCTCGATCGTCGAGTAGCTGCGCTTGTAGCGGCCGCCCGAGCAGGTGCAGTCGCCCATCGCCACGCACCACTTGGGCTCCGGCATCTGCTCCCAGAGGCGGACCAGGGGGCCGGCCATCTTCGTGGTCAGCGTGCCGGCCACGATCAGGACGTCGGCCTGGCGGGGCGAGGCACGGAACGGGAACATGCCCCAGCGGTCCATGTCGTTCTTGGACGTGGCCGCGGACATCATCTCGATGGCGCAGCAGGCCAGGCCCGACAGGAGCGGCCACAGGCTGTTCATGCGGATCAGGTCGATGACGAGGTCCGCCTTGGTCGGGATCACCTCGAGCTGGCCCCACCGGGCGGTATCGGAGAGGACGAGGTCCGAGCCCTCGAGCTCCCGCAGGTGGGTGAACGCGGGGGCCTCGGAGCGGTAGGCGTCCGGGCGCGCGGAGGTCCACAGCGTGTTCGGGACCACCAGCGGCTGCAGCAGGTCCCGCGGCGAGGCGCCCGTGAGCGCCGAGGCAGCATCAGCATCCGCGGCGGCACCCGCGGCCGGGGCGGCATCCGCGGCGGTGGACGCGTCCGCCGCGAGGGCGTTGGGGGTGGCGGCCTCGTCGGCGCCGTCCGGCGTCAGCGCCACGACAGCACTCCCTTGCGCCACGCGTAGGCGAGCCCGAGCATCAGGATGCCGACGAAGATCAGCATGCTGACCAGCCCGCCCAGCAGGAGGTCCTGGAACACGAGGGCCCACAGGAAGATGAACACGATCTCGATGTCGAAGGCGACGAACATCAGGGCGTAGATGTAGAAGGAGATGCCGAACCGGGCGTGGGTGTCACCGTAGGTGTCGATGCCCGACTCGTACGGGTAGCCCTTGTGCTCGTCCCCCCGCGTGCGATGGGTGATCAGCCACGCAAGGCCGATGACGCCGAACACGAACAGGACACCGACGATGACGAACCCGACGACGTACCAGATCCCGGTCACGTGGTCCTCGAGGTCGAGCGGGGCCGGTGACCGCAGCACCGGCCCGCGTTCGAGGTTGTTGGCAGTTCGGCCGGACCGCCGGATCCGGCGGCACAGCGCCGCCATTCTAGCAGCGGGTCGGACCGCAGGACGCCGGACTGCAGGACGCCGGACGGGCCGGTCCGCAGTGCGTCGGCACCCATCGGGCCCGTTCGGCCGGGGTTCGCGGGGCGGTCGGCCAGGTCAGGCCCGCTCAGGCGCGGCCGCCGGGACGCCCGGCTCGCGCAAGGCCGGGCAGCGTCGTGCCGGGCGGCAGCCCGCGCCCGAAGACCAAAACGCGGTACCCGCCCATCCCGCGCGTGTCCATCAACCGCATGAGCGCCGACCGAAGGTCGAGGGCGTCCTGCAGGCTCCCGCCGGGCCGGCGCATCCAGGCATCGGTCAGCCGTGGGGTGCCCACGGACGCAAGCAGCTCGGCCTGGGTGGTCTCGCCGACCGGTGCCAGTCCGGCCCGGTTCGCGGCCGCCCGCACGACCGAGAGGTCCACCGTCGCCGTGATGTCCTGCCGCCCGACGTGCCGGAACGGGTCCGCGCCCACCGCGTGGCGCGCAAACGCCCGCAGCGTGCCCGTGGGCCGCGCCGCGCCGTGGAGGTTGGCGGGCTCGGCCGCGTAGTCGACCAGCACGACGATCCCGGCGCGCAGGTGGCCGACGATGTCCTCCAGCCAGGGATCGAGGGCGAGACACAGCTCCGTGACCTGGCCCTCGGCGAGCGTGATGCCCTCGAACGCGAGGCGCTCGGCGAGCGCGGGTGTCGTCGGCGCGGCCTCGACGGCCCGGAACCCTCCGTCCGGCGCCCAGCCGACCAGGAGCTCCCGGATCCCGCCGGCGCGGCCGACGACGCGGTGGACCGGCAGCGCGTCGATCACCTCGTTGGCCACCACGGCACCCACCTCGACCGGCGTCGCGGGGCGGGCGGTCCTCTCGATGTGGCTGGCCAGCCGCTCCGCTGCCAGGCGGTCCTCCAGCGTCGCCACCCGCGCGGCCTCGAGCTCCACCGGCCGGTACCGGATCGCTTCCAGCAGGTGCGAGCCGAGGTCCCGCAGCCCGCCGAGCAGCCCGGCCGCCAGCGACCCCGTGCCGGCCCCCGGCTCGGTCACGGTGAACGGGCTCGGCCTCCCCATCGCGTCCCAGGCCTGCTCGAGCAGCAGGCCGATCGCCGCGCCGAAGATGGGGTGGGCCTCCGGCGCGGTGAGGAAGTCGCCGGCCCGTCCCGGGGCCGCATCCGGACGGCGGTAGTAGCCGTGGCCCGGCTCGTACAGCGCCCGCTCCATGAAGCGCGCGAACGTGATCGGTCCGCTCGCGGCGATCTCCGCCCGGATCGCCTCCACTAGCACCTTGTCCTCGCCCACGGCCTCGGGATCCGGGAACGCCTCGCGACGATAACCGGGCCGGGCCAGGGCGCCGCCGGCGCCGTCTGCGGCGTCGGGGTTCGTGCCCGCGCCGTCGAGCCCCGGGTCTGCCTCCGGGTCCGTGGCGCCGGGATCCACCGGCCTCATCGACGGTCTCGCGGGCGCCCCAGCGCCAGACGGGCCCCGGGTCCCACCAGGCCGTGTCCGCCGAGCAGGATCGGCACGCCCGACCCCGCCGCGGCCGCGGTCAGCTCGGCCAGCCACGGATCCCGGACGCGGTCCGGCAGCAGCAGGTCGCTCGCGAAGCGGTCCTCGGCCGGCGGCCAGCCACGTTCGTCGGCGCCGAGCCGGTGCGCGAGCAGGACGCGGCTGTCCAGCAGGGCGCCGTCCGACAGCGCCGCCACGAGACGCCCGATGCTCCCGGCGCCATCGCGGTCCAGCAGCTCGCCCAGCAGGCTCCGCGCCGGCCGGCGGTTCGGACGGCCGACCAGCGGCCCGGCGGCGGCGGTCCGGAGGCCACGCTCCTCGATGAGGGCCCGCGTCCGGGACCGGGTGCCGCGCTCCATCCAGCGCAGGTCGGCCGCGGACAGGCGGCCCGACACCATGAGCTCCGCCCCGGGATCGGCCGCCCGGTGCCTCAGCGCCGCGAGTCTCGACCGCACGGGCTCCGACTCGGCTTCCCCGGGAAGCGGCAGGCCGCCCGGCGCGCCTCGCGCACCGTCCAGCAGCAGCAGGTCCAGCGGCGAGTCCACGTCGATCGCCAGCCGGCGCCTGCCCCGCAGATCCGCCACCGGCACCCCGGCAACCTCCGCGAGCCAGCGCGGGAGCGCGTTGTCCGAGGCGAGCGTGTCAGGGAGCGCCGCGAGGGCGAGGTCGGCGCGGGCGATGGCGATCGCGTCGGCGGAGTAGCGGTGGTTGGCGAGGGCCGCGGGCGTCTCGCCGCCGGCCACCTCCAGGAACGCGCGGCGATCCGCGAGCGTCGCGAGAGGGAGGGATCCGGCGCCGAGCACCACGAGCCCCGCCGGACGTAGCTCCCCCATCAGACGGCGGAGGCGCCAGCCGAATGGGGTATCGTCGGGTGGCTCCCGGCGGATCACGGCCTCGGCCGCTCCGGCCTCGAGGAACCGGCGCCGGTGATGCTCCGCCAGCGCATCGCGCGCCGCGTCGAACACGCGCTCGAGCGGTCCGGCATCCGAGGAGCGGGCCGGGGCGAGGATCAGGACGGTGACCGGGGGCATCCCCCGAGTCTAGCGATCGGGAGGCCCTGGGCCGTGGGTCGGGTGCGGGCGTACATCGGGCTCGGTGCCAACGTCGGCGACGCGGCGGGGACGCTGGCGGGGGCCGTGCATGCCCTCGGTGCGCTCCCCGGCGTCCGCCTGCGCGGCGTCTCACGCCTGTACGCGACGGATCCGGTGGGCGTCCTGGACCAGCCCGAGTACCGGAACGCGTGTGTCGCCCTGGACGTGCCAGCCGGGCCGGACCCTGGGACCGGCGCCTCCGCGCTGCTGGTCGCGCTCAAGGGGCTGGAACGGGAGTTCGGGCGGCAGCCGCGCGAGCGCTGGGGCGCCCGCGAGGTGGACCTCGACCTGCTGGTCTTCGGCCGGCACCGGGTGGAGGTGGATCGGCCGGCGGCCGGCCGGAGCCCGGATCCCGCAAAGGCGTTGCTCCCGCTCACCGTTCCTCATCGGGAGGCGCAGCACCGGCTGTTCGTCCTGGCTCCCCTGTCGGACCTGGTACCCGGGCTCGTGCCGCCGGGCTGGGGCGAGACGGTGGGCTCGGCGGCGTCGCGGCAGCGGTCTCTGGAGGGCGCCGACGCAGCCCGCCCGATCGCGTCCTGGGACGGCGAGGGCTGGCGTATGCTCCCGGGCCTCGTCACCCGGCCCCGAGGAACCGGACGGGAACGGGGACCTCGCGGACCTGTCCGTCGATGAGGTCAACCCGGTAGGCACCGGCCCCCAGGCGCGAGGAGACGACCTCGCGAAGCGCGTCGCCCTCGAACACCAGCGCGACGCCGTCGTCGCAGCCCCAGCCGCCCGGGAGTCCGGCCGCCACCAGCTCGTGGTAGCGGGGCCGCCGCGGCGCTTCGCCGTCGTAGTGCGGGCAGAAGCTGCCGTCGAGCAGGGCCAGCATGCTGTCGAGCGCGCCGACATCGGTCCCGACCGAGCCCTCCACGCCATGGCTGAACCAGCAGATGGCGCCGGCCGACAGCCCGGCGAGGACGATGCCCGCCCGCCACGCATCGCGGAGGATTCCATCCACGCCGTGGGCCTGCCAGATCGCCATCATGTTGGTGGTATTGCCGCCGCCCACGTAGATGACATCCTGGTCGAGGAGCAGGCCACGGACGTCGGGGTGCCGGCGCGTGAACAGCGGCATCCAGGTTGCCTCGGCCCGCCGCGCGAAGGCGTCGTAGAAGCCCGCGACGTACGCGAGGTCGTCGCCGGCCGCGGTGGGCAGGAAGCAGACCCGGGGCCGGCTCCCACCCGTGAGCGAGAGCACATACTCGTCCAGCAGCGGGTTGTCCGGCTCCTGGCTGAAGCCCCCGCCGCCCATCGCCACGATGCGCCGGACCGGTACGGCCATCGCTACAGCCGCACGGCCCGCGGCCGCTCGGGGTCGAACATATGTGGACAGCCGCCATGGCCCATCGCGACCAGGTCCGTGCCGTCGAGCGGGTCCACCGCGATGTCGACCGTCTCGCGCCCGACACCCACCTCGAGGGTCGTGGCGGCATCGGTGACCCGGACCATCTCCAGCGCGAGCAGCTGTTCCATCGCGAATCCTCCGGCCGGTGGCGACTGTGGTGGCGCGTCCCCGGGCAGGAATCAGCGCTGGGTCAGTGGCGGAAGTGGCGGCGCCCGGTGAAGACCATCGCGAGGTGGTGCCGGTCCGCGACCTCGATCGCCATCTCGTCCCGGATCGACCCGCCGGGCTGGATGATCGCGGTCACGCCCGCGTTGGCGGCGATCTGGATCCCGCCCGGGAACGGGAAGTAGGCGTCGGAGGCCATCACGGAGAGCTTCGCGCGCGTCCCGGCCTCCCGCAGGGCGATGTCGACCGAGACGCTGCGGCTGGCCTGTGCGGCGCCGATGCCCACGGTGGCTCCGTTGCGCGCCAGGACGATGGCATTCGACCGGACGTGCCGCACGGCCCGCCACGCGAACAGCAGGTCGGTGAGCTCGCCGAGGGTCGGATGCCGGCGGGTGACCACCAGCAGCTGGCTGCGGTCGATGTCCAGCGTGTCGAGCGCCTCGACCAGCAGCCCGCCGCCGACGCGCTTGAAGTCCAGGTTCGCGATGCCGTAGTCCCGCATGCCCTCGGCGGGCGCGGGCGGCACCGCGAGGAGCTCCAGCCCGGCCTTGCCGCGCAGGATCCCGAGGGCCGCCTCGGAGAACCCGGGGGCGATGACCGCCTCGTACGAGTTGGCGGCGATCTCGCGCGCCGTCGCGCCGTCCAGCTCCCGGTTCACGCCGACGGTCCCGCCGAACGACGACACGGCGTCGGTGTCGAGCGCCCGCCGGTATGCCTCGACCAGCTCCTCGGCCGACGCGATGCCGACCGGGTCCGTGTGCTTGGTGATGACGACGGTCGGGGCGGTGTAGTCCGTCGCGATCCGGTATGCCGCATCGAGGTCGAGCAGGTTGTTGAACGTCGGCGGGGACCCGGCCAGCTGCGTGGCGTCCGCGAGCGACCGGGACCGGTGGGTGGTCTCGCGGTAGAAGGCGGCGCGCTGGTGCGGGTTCTCGCCGTAGGGCAGATCAGCGACCTTCTCCAGCACGAGCGCCAGGCGCTGGGGATGCACGTTGTTGGAGATCTGGTTGAGGTAGGCCGCGATCTCCGCGTAGTACGCGGCGACGGTGCTGAACGCGTCGGCGGCAAGCCGGTAGCGGGTGTCGGCGGAGACCTGGCCCAGCGTCTGCAGCTCCTCGAGCACGGTCGGGTAGTGCTCCGGCCGGCAGATGGCGATCACGCCGGAGGCGTTGCGGGCGGCAGCGCCGAGGAGTGCCGCACCGGCGACGTCGATCATCTCGACCGCCTCGTCAATGCCGACGTGGCGGCGGCCGACCTCCGGGGCGAACGACTTGACGTTGACGACGACGACGTCGATCAGGCCGATGCCATGCTCGGCGAGCTGCTGCAGCTGGTCCGCGTTGTCCCGGCGCGCGAGGATGCCGGCGTAGATGGCGGGATGGAAGGTGCGGACCTGCCCGCCGACCAACGGGGGAACCGCAGTCAGGTCGCTGACCGAGGCGGCCTCGATGCCGTCCGCCGCGAGATGCTCGCGTGTCCCGTCGGTAGCGAACAGCTCCACGCCCAGCGTCTGCAGCTCTCGCGCGAACGCCGAGATCCCCTCGCGCCTGGCGACCGAGAGCAGCGCACGCACCTGGGCGGGTCCTCCTCCGGCTCGTACCTCCGGCGCCCAGCCGCCGGTCGGGGCGGGACATGTCCACGACCGTTCCGCGCAGGCGCGATCCTGGCGGCGAGTATACCGCGGCCCCGTGGCATACTCGGACGGCCCATCAGCGGGGCCGGACACCCCGGCCGTGTGGAGACGAAACGACGTGACGCTCTGGCCCTGGGACTACCTGTTCGAGCCGTTCAGCAGCACCGCGTTCCCGGACCTCTACAACCAGATCCTCGTGGCGTCCATCGCCCTGCTGATCGTGACGGTGGTCTTCTACAACGTGCGGACACGCCAGCTCCACCGCCACTCCGTGTACCTGCAGATGTACGAGTGGCTGCTGTGGACCGGCGTGATCGTGTACAGCCTCGTGATCGTGTACTGGATCTTCCGGTTCGACATGATCATCGTGCTGGCCACGATCGTGATCGGCATGGGGATCTTCGCCTGGATCCGGTTCGTCCGGTTCCCGCCCTACTTCCGGGCCTACGAGCGCCAGCTGGCCAAGCAGCGCTACTTCTCGCGCGAGCGGTTCTCGCGCCCCGAGAGCACCATCCGCACGAAGTCGTCGCGCCGCCGGCGCCGGCGGCGCTGACGGACGCCGCCCCGTGCCGATCGAGGTCAGGCGGTTCGGGGTCGGGCACCGGCGGCCCGACGGGCCGCCCGGGACGAGGGGCATCGAGGGTCAGGTCATCCGCAGTGGCCCCACGGGCCTCATCAGCGAGCTGGCCTTCAGCCGGGACGCGCGCATCACGCCCCACACCAATCCCCGCTGGACGTACTTCGTGGTGATCGAGGGCGGCGGCTGGGTGGGCGTCGGTGACGAGCGATGTCGCGTCCAGGCCGGCGAGGCCGTCGTCTGGCCGCCCGACGTGCTGCACGCGGCGTGGACCGACGGGGCGCCGATGCGCGCGATCGTGGTCGAGTTCGCCGAGCCGCCGCAGGTGGGGCCGGGTGTCGTGGAGGGCGGCGTTGCGCGGTTGCGTCCCGTGTCACGAGGCGCTGGGCGGCTGGCTCCGCGATCCGTCGATACGACCGACCGCCCTGAGGACCTGGGCGCCGCCGAAGGCGAGCCGCACTAGGTTCGTGCCGGGGGCCAACCACCGGGGATCGACCGGCAAGCGTCCGGGCGATCTGCGAGCGGCGCGGTCCCGGGCAGGTCGTCAAGGCGCGCGTGAATCGGCGTTCCCGCGCCTCGACGGCGGACAGGGGCACGACCATCATCGCCCGAGCGAGCCACGCGGCCCAGACCGACCCTGCCCCGCGAGGTGTGCCCCGAGCCCACCCAGCACCCGCGCCGTCATCCCCCACACGGCCAGCCCCTCGATCGGGTACGCCGCGTAGCGGATCTGCCATCCGCGGAGCGCGCGCTCCACGCGGACCAGCTCGCCTCCCGGCAGGAAGGCATCGACCGGTGCCTCGAGGATCGCCGCCACCTCGCTGGGCTGGGCTGTCATCAGCGGGCGTCGCGCGGCAACCGCCACCACGGGCGTCACGCTGTAGTTGCTGACCGGGATCCACTGGGTCGTGAGCGTTCCCAGCACCCGGACGCCGGCTGCGACGGCATCCAGGCCCACTTCCTCCTTCGCCTCCCTCAGGGCGGTGGCCGTGACGTCCGCATCACCCGGCTCGGCACGACCGCCGGGGAAGGAGACCTCGCCCGAGTGGTGCCCGCCACCGTCGACGCGCTCGATGAGGACGAGGCGGGCCTCCTCCGCATCGTCCGGGAAGACCAGTACGAGGACCGCGGCCGGACGTGCGACGATGCCGGCGGGACCCCACGCGGGTCGCGGGCGGGGCGCACCGGACTCGGCGAAGACCGGCAGCAACGCCTCCGGACCTTCCGGCAGGACCTCGGGCAGCGGCTCGAGGCGGCGCAGGACCTGGTCGAAGCGCATCGCCGGCGGTTCCGCGGGTTCTGCCGTCGCGCCTAGTTGACCAGGCCGCCGGTGTTCGGGTCACTGCCCTCGTCGAGGGGCGGGAGGTCGAACGTGGACCGGCGCCCGGCGGTGGCGTCCGGGTCTCCCGAACCGCCGTCGGCCGGGGTGCGGGCGTCGCGCCGGTCGCCGGCCTCGGCGATCACGGACCGCGACGCATCGGCCGTCGAGAACACCAGCGTGCCCGACACCGGGTCCGCGTCCGCGAGGACCGTGTCCCCCGGCCGGAACGTCCCGGCGAGGAGCGCCCGCGCGAACGGGTTCTCCACCAGCCGCTGGATGGTCCGCTTGAGCGGCCGCGCCCCGTAGGCCGGATCGGTGCCCTCGCGCACGATCAGCGCCCTGGCCGCCGGCGTCAGCTCCAGCGCCAGCTCGCCGGCTGCGATCCGGCGCACCAGCTCCGCGAGCCGCAGATCCGCGATCGCGCCCAGCTCCGCGTCCGTGAGCGCGCGGAAGACGATGATCTCGTCGACGCGATTGAGGAACTCCGGCCGGAACTGCGAGCGCAGGGCATCGGTGACCTGGCGCTTCATCGCCTCGTAGGCGCTCTCGCCGGGGCGGCCGGTCACCGACCCGATCTGGGCGCTGCCCACGTTGCTGGTCATGATCACGACCGTGTTGCGGAAGTCCACGGTCCGGCCCTGGGAATCGGTCAGCCGGCCATCCTCGAGGACCTGGAGCAGCACGTTGAACACGTCCGGGTGGGCCTTCTCGATCTCGTCCAGCAGCACCACCTGGTACGGGCGCCGCCGGACCGCCTCGGTCAGCTGGCCGCCCTCCTCGTACCCGACGTAACCCGGAGGCGCGCCGGTCAGTCGCGACACCGCGAACTTCTCCATGTACTCGCTCATGTCGATCCGGACCATCGCCTGCTCGTCGTCGAACAGGAACTGGGCGAGGGCGCGTGCGAGCTCCGTCTTGCCGACGCCGGTCGGCCCGAGGAACAGGAACGAGCCGATCGGCCGGCGAGGATCCGCCAGGCCGGCGCGAGCCCGGCGGACGGCGTCCGCCACGGCCTCGATCGCCTCGTCCTGGCCCACGACCCGCTGGTGGAGGCGCTCCTCCATGTGGACCAGCTTCTCGAGCTCGCCCTCCATGAGGCGCGCGACCGGGATCCCGGTCCAGGCCGCCACGATCTCCGCGATGTCGTCCGCGGTGACCTCCTCCTTGAGCAGTGCGCCCGGGCCCTGGAGCGCCGCCATCGCCGCCTCCTGGACCTTCATCCGCTCGGCCAGCTCGCCCGTCCTGCCGTACTTGAGCTCCGCGGCGCGGCCGTAGTCCGCCTCCCGCTCCGCCTGCTCGATCCGGACCTGGAGCTGCTCCAGCTCCGACCTGGTGGCATGGATCGCCGCGATGGCCGACTTCTCCGCTTCCCATCGCTGCTTCATGGCGCCGGCCTGCTCGCCGAGCTCGGCGAGCTCCTTCTCGAGGGCCCCCAGCCGCGTCTTCGACGCGTCGTCGGTCTCCTTGCGCAGCGCCTCGCGCTCGATCTCCAGCTGGATCCGGCGACGCTCCAGCTCGTCCAGCTCGACCGGCATGGAGTCGATCTCCATCCGGAGCCGGCTGGCCGCCTCGTCGACCAGGTCGATCGCCTTGTCGGGCAGGAAGCGCTCGGTGATGTAGCGGTTGGACAGCGTGGCGGCGGCGACCAGCGCCGAGTCCGTGATCCGCACGCCGTGGTGGACCTCGTACCGCTCGCGCAGGCCGCGCAGGATCGAGATCGTCTCCTCGACCGTGGGCTCGTCCACCATGACCGGCTGGAAGCGCCGCTCGAGCGCCGCGTCCTTCTCGATGTGCTTGCGGTACTCGTCGAGCGTGGTGGCGCCGATCGTGTGGAGCTCCCCGCGGGCGAGCATCGGCTTGAGCAGGTTGGACGCGTCCATCGCGCCCTCGGCAGCGCCGGCGCCCACCACCGTGTGGAGCTCGTCGATGAACAGGATCACGCGGCCTTCGCTGTCCTTGATCTCCTTGAGGACCGCCTTGAGGCGCTCCTCGAACTCGCCGCGGAACTTGGAGCCGGCGATGATCGCGCCGAGGTCCAGCGCGATCACGCGCTTGTCCTTGAGCGTCTCCGGGACGTCGCCGCGGACGATCCGCTGGGCCAGGCCCTCCGCGATGGCGGTCTTGCCGACGCCCGGCTCGCCGATCAGGACGGGGTTGTTCTTGGTCCGGCGGGAGAGGACCTGGATGACGCGGCGGATCTCCTCGTCGCGGCCGATGACCGGGTCGAGCCTGCCCGCGCGGGCCTCCGCGGTGAGGTCCCGGCCGTACTTCTCCAGGGCCTGGTAGGTGCCCTCGGGGTTGGCGTTGGTCACGCGCTGGCCGCCGCGCACGGTCTGGAGCGCGCCGAGGATCGCCTCCCGGCCCGCGCCGTGCCGCTCCAGCAGTGCCTGCGCCTCGCCGCCCGACTCGACCACGCCCAGGAGCATGTGCTCGGTGGAGGTGTACTCGTCGCCGAGTCGCCGGGCCTCGCCCTGGGCATGCTCGATGACCTTCTTGGCGCGGGCGTCCAGCGTCAGCGAGCCGCCCTGGACGCGGGCGCGCCGGGCGAGGACCGCCGCGATCTCGCCCCGGAACGAGGCCAGGTCCACCCCCAGGCGGCGCAGCGTCTCGGCGGGGATGCCGTCGTCGGGCCCCACGAGCGCGGCGAGCAGGTGCTCCGCGTCGAGCACGGGGCTCTGCATCCGCTCGGCGAGCTGCTGGGCGGCGATGATGGCCTCCTGGGCCTTCTCGGTGAATCGGTCGAGCTGCATCGGTGGCGTATCCGGTGGGACCGGGTCAGGCGGCCCGGGGGTCTGGCTGGTGGACGAGGTCGAGGAACGTCCTGGCGGCGACGGCCGCCCCGTCGTCGATCGACGGGAGCACGACGCGGACCTTGACGTACAGGTCCCCGGCACCCTCGCCTTTCATCTTCGGCATGCCCTGTCCCTTGAGGCGGATGGTCCGCCCGGGCTGGGTTCCGGCCGGGATGGTGAGCAGGATCCGGCCCTTGAGCGTGACGAGCGGGATCTCCGCGCCCAGGAGGGCCTCCTCCAGCGTGACCTGGAGCTCACGCTCCAGGTCGGAGCCGCGGCGCGTGTACACGCCGTGGGGCAGGACCCGCACGATGACCACGACGTCGCGCCCGCCAGGTCCCTTGCCGGACAGGCGGACGCGGCTGCCAGTGTCCACGCCGCGCGGCAGCTTGACCTCGTAGCGCCTGCCATCGATCCCGACCAGCCGGGTCGTGCCGTGGAACGCCTCCTCGAGCGTGAGGTCGGCGGATGCCTCCAGCTCGTCGGTCCTCGGTTCCGGCTGGGGCTGGTGCCCGGTCCGGCCGCGGGCGCCGCCGGCCGCGCCGGCCACTCCCGTCCCGCCGTCGCTGCCGATGCCCATGCCCGACAGGATGTCCTCGAACGATGGGCTCCCGCCGGGGCCACGCCGGGCGGCCCGGTCCGCGGCGGAACCTCGCGCGCCGCCGCCGGCGCCCGTGCCGCCGGCCGCTCCCGCGGCCGCGCCCGAGAAGAACATCCGGAAGAAGTCCGAGAAGCCGGCATCGCCTCCGCTCGCGGTCCGGAACTCGTAGCGGACGTTGCCGCCGTCGCTCCCGGCGCCGCCGGCCCTCCAGCCCGCGAACGGGCCGCCGGGCCCGAACGGGTCCGAGCCGCCGCGACCCCCGCCGCCGCGCTGGTACTGGTCCCAGCTGGCCCCGAGGGTGTCGTACTGCTTGCGCTTGTCCGGATCGGACAGGACCGCGTTCGCCTCGTTGATGTCCTTGAACCGCCGCTCGGCGGACGCGTCGCCGGGGTTCCGGTCCGGGTGGTGTGCGCGTGCGAGCTTCCGGAACGCCTTCTTGATCTCGGCCTGGGTGGCCGAGCGCGGGACGCCCAGGATCTCGTAGTAGTCGCGGTACTCCATCGGACCGGACCCCGGCCGGGCGCGCTAGCGGGTGCCCTGCACGACGACCTGCGGCTGGTCGGCGGGCGGGAACGGGGTTCGGACGCGGTGCGAGGTGCCCGCCTTGGGCCCGCCGCCGCCACCGCCGACGGTCGTGGCCGCCGGCTCGAGGGGCTTCGGGCGCCGGCGGAGGGCGGCCTCGAGGACCTGGTCCATGTTGTCGGCAAGGACCAGCTTCAGCTGCTTGCGGATCTCCTCCGGGATGTCCCGGAGGTCCTTCTCGTTCTTCTTGGGCATGATGACCATGCCCGCGCCGGCGAGGTGCGCGGCGAGGATCTTGCTCTTGAGCCCGCCGATGGGGAGGACGCGGCCGCGAAGCGTGATCTCGCCGGTCATGGCCACGTCCTTGCGGACGGGGATCCCGGTCAGGGCGGAGACCATCGCGGTGGCCATGGTCACGCCGGCGGACGGGCCGTCCTTCGGGGTGGCGCCGGCCGGAACGTGGATGTGCAGGGTGTGCTGTTCGAACGCCTCGCGCCGGATGCCGAGCTCCGAGGCGTGCGACCGGATCCAGGACAGCGCCGCCCGCGCGGACTCGCGCATCACGTCGCCCAGCTGGCCGGTGAGGATGAAGTCCTCCTTGCCCTCCATCAGGGTGACCTCGATGGCCACCACGTCGCCGCCCACCTCGGTCACGACGAGGCCGGTCGCGCTGCCGGTCTGATCCTCGGCCTCCAGCTCGCCGTACTCGAACCGCGGCGGCCCGAGATACTCGTTGAGCTTTCGAACGTCGACGACCGTCTTGCGCTTGCGGCCCTCGGCCACCTGGCGGGCGACCTTCCGCATCACGCTGGCCAGCTCCCGCTCGAGGTTCCGGACGCCGGCCTCGTGGGTGTACGCCTGGACGAGCTCGACGAGCGCCTCGTGGGTCACCTCGATGTGCTTGGCCTTGAGGCCGTGGTTCTCCATCTGCTTGGGGATGAGGAACCGGCGGGCGATCTCGACCTTCTCCGTCTGCGTGTAGCCCGGCAGCTGGATGACCTCCATCCGGTCGCGCAGGGCGGCCGGGATGGGATCGAGCAGGTTGGCGGTCGCGACGAACAGCACCTTCCGGAGGTCGAACGGGACCTCGAGGTAGTTGTCCTGGAAGCTGAAGTTCTGCTCCGGGTCCAGGACCTCGAGCAGCGCGGACGACGGGTCTCCCCGGAAGTCCATGCCGATCTTGTCCACCTCGTCCAGCATGAACACGGGATTGTTCGTGCCGGCCGTCTTGACGCTCTGGATGATCCGGCCGGGCAGCGCGCCGATATACGTGCGCCGGTGGCCGCGGATCTCCGCCTCGTCGTGGATGCCGCCCAGGCTCATGCGGGTGAACTTGCGGCCCATCGCCCTCGCGATGCTCCGGCCGAGGCTGGTCTTGCCCACGCCCGGAGGGCCCACGAACAGCAGGATCGGGCTGCGGATCGTGTCCGCCAGGCTGCGCACGGCGAGGTACTCGAGGATGCGCTCCTTGACCTTCTCGAGGCCGTAATGGTCCTCGTCCAGGATCTGGGCCGCCTCCCTGATGTCGAGGCGGTCCTCCGTGGAGGTGGTCCACGGCAGCGACACGAGCCAGTCCACGTAGGTCCGGATCACGCCGACCTCGGGGGAGGCCGACGGGATGCGGCTCATCCGGTCGATCTCCTTGATCGCCCTGGCGCGGACCTCCTCGGGCATGCCGGAGGACTCGACCTTCTCGCGAAGCTCGTTGATCTCGGCCTGCTGGGGGTCGTCCTCGCCCAGCTCGCGCTGGATCGCCTTGAGCTGCTCGCGCAGGATGTACTCCCGCTGGGTCTTGTCCATCTCGGACTTGACCTCGCTCTGGATCTTCCCCTTGAGCTCGAGGATCTCGATCTGGCGGGCGAGGAAGTTGGAGACGAGCTTGAGGCGCAGCTCGACGTCGACGGTCTCGAGGAGCTCCTGGCGCTGCTCCGTGGACATGTCGGGGCTGTACGCCACCATGTCCGCGAGGAGCCCGGGCTCCGTGATGTTGCGCGCGGCCACGGCAGCCTCCGGCGGCACCGGCGCGCCGTTGGCCACGTACTGCTCGATCTGCGCCTGGACGCTGCGGACGAGCGCCTGTATCTCCACGCCAACCGGGACAGCGTCGGTGAGCTCCTCGACACGGGCGACGAGGTGCGGGCTCGTCTGCGAGAAGCCGAGGATCCGGATCCGGCGCTGGCCCTGGACGATCGCCCGGACGGTGCCGTCCTGGAGCTGGACGACCTGGGCGATCTTGGCCATGGTGCCGATGGTGTAGAGCTCGGACGGGTCCCCGATCTCCTCCTGCTCGGCGCGGCGCTGGGTCACGAGGGCAATGGGGCCCCCGGATTCGGTCGCGGCATTGAGCGCCGCGACGCTCTTGTCACGCCCGACCTGGAGCGGGACGATCATCTCCGGGAAGATGACCGTCTCCCGGAGCGCGACGAGCGGCAGCTCACGCGGCTCGGCCGCGGTCTGGCTCTGCTCCCCCTCCGGTTTCGACGGTCGCTTGGCCATCAGGTTCTCCTTGCGGTGCCGGCCGGCTGGTCCGGCACGACGGTTCGTTGCTTGCTTCGGATGGTTGTGGTCGGTGTCACGTGGTGGGACCCGGGCGTCCGGATGGGCCGTCCGCGATCCCGGGTCGTGTTGACGCGGGCTCCGCCGTCGCGGGTTCCACCGCAGCGGCCGCGGCACGCGTCTCGGCCCGTTGCTCACGGATCCCTTCGTCGTAGAGGGCTTCGAGGATCCTTTTGCCGAGGCGCTCCTCGAGCTCGAACAGGGTGCGGACCCCGGCAAGGTTGACGCCGCGATCGCGGGTCAGGTGCCGGATCCACAGGATGCGCCGGATGTCCTCCTCCGAGTAGAGGCGGATGTTGGTGGGGGTGCGCGCCGGACAGACCAGGCCCTCGTCCTCGTAGATCCGCAGCGTCCTCGGGTGCGCCGAGACGAGGGTCGCGGCGACACTGATGACGTAGACGGGTCGCGTGGCGTCCCGGTCAGGCCGGCGCGCAGTTGCCATGGGTCAGGCCCCCGGCGTGTTCATGTCGGGCGCGGTTTCGCCGTCGACCGCGGTCGCCTCGCCCGGGGTCACGGGACGGATCTGGATCTGGCGCGGCTTGACCTGCTCGGCCTTCGGGATGCGGAGCTTGAGCACCCCGTGCTCGAAGGTGGCCTCGGCCTTCTCGGCCTCGAGCCCCGTCGGCAGGGTCACGGTCCTCATCAGGGTGCCGCGGGCGATCTCCCGGACGAGCCAGCCCGCTTCCTCACCGGAGCGTTCGGTCCGGTCCTCGGCGCGGATGGTCAGCGTGCCGTTCTCCACGGTGATGTCGACGTCCTCGGGGCTGACGCCAGGCAGGGCAGCCTCCACGAGGAGCGCCTCCGGCGTGGTGCGGATGTCGAGCGACAGCCGGGCCATCTCCGCGCTTCCGTTGAAGGCGGAGTACGGCCGGAACACCGTGTCGTCGAACAGTCGATCCATCGCCTGGCGGAGCGTCACGAGCTCGCTGAAGGGCGACGGGCGGCGCATGAGCGTCATCGGTCAGCCTCCTGCTGGTCCACCGGCGGCTCAACGCAGCCGGCTGCGGGTTGGGTTGGTCTCCGACGTGACGGGCGCGCCGTCCGTCGGACAACCGGCAGGGTAGAACCCTATCAATGGCGTTGTCAAGATAAGTGTCCATAACATTGGGACGATGGCTGCCGGATCCGCCGATCGAGTTTGGATGGAGCGCCCGGAGTCCGGGCGATCATCGGCCGAACGGGGTCAGGCCCGGGCCGGCCAACCGGTGACATTGCACGGAGCAAGCAGGACGCGAGCCTGCGCCCAACGTCAGGCTGGTGCATACTGTGGGTAGTGCATTTGTCCGTGACTGAGCAACTGCTCAGACGACCGGAGGCTGGATGCCGTCGCTCGACACCCTCGGCCACGACGAGTACGAGCTCCTCGCCCGCATCGCCCACCGCTACTACGCGGACGGGTTGACGCAGGAGGCTGTGGGGCGCGAGTTCGGCCTGTCGCGGCCCAAAGTCCAGCGCCTCCTCGACCGTGCCCGCACGAGCAGCGTCGTCGACATCCGCATCTCCGCCCCGCCCTGGCTCCACCTGGACCTCGAGCGCCAGGTGCGCGAGCGCTTCCACCTGGCCGACGTCATCGTGGCACCCGCCCGACCGGATCCCGTCGCCCAGCGCGCGGAGGTGGCGCGCGAGGCGGCCCGGTTCCTCGAGCGACGGCTGACCGACGGGGTTGTGGTGGCGGTCAGCCACGGCCGCGACACGGGCGACGTGCCGCGGTTCTTCCAGTCGGCGCGGCGGATGGACGTGACCTTCGTGAGCGCCATGGGCGGCTCGACGCTCGCGGACTCGCCCACCAACCCGAACGAGATCGTCAGGAGCCTCGCGGCCCGCTGCGGCGGCCAGGCCGTTGAGCTGTACGCGCCCGCCTACGTCGAGAGCGTCGAGATGCGCGACCAGCTGCTGCGCCAGCCGGCCGTCGCCGACACGCTGCGCGTCGCCGCCGGCGCGTCGATCGCGCTGGTGGGCATCGGCGGGACCGACGACGCCTGCACGATGGTCCGCACCGGCTGCTTCTCCATCGAGGAGATCCGGCGCCTGCGCCTGGCCGGCGCCGTCGGCGACCTGCTCGGCAACTACGTTGACGTGGCGGGTTCGCGGCTGGAATTGGCCGAGACGGCGCGCCTCGTGGGCCTGTCCATCGAGGAGCTGCACGCCGTCGGGACCGTCGTCGCGGTCGTCAGCGAGAGCGAGAAGCCGTTCGCGATCCTCGGCGCCCTGCGGACGGGCGTGGTCGACGTCCTCGTCGTGGACGAGGGCAACGCCCGCTTCCTGCTGGACGTGCCGCCCGAACCCCATATGCGTCCCATGCAGGAGGTGTGAGGTGCCGGTCGTCTCGACCAGGGAGATCCTCGATCGCGCGTTCGCCGAGCGCTACGGCGTCGCCGCGATCAACGTCATCAACGACCTCACCATGGACGCGGTCCTCGCGGCGGCCGAGGAGCTGCGCGCCCCGGTCATCCTCCAGACCTCGGTCAAGCACGTGCAGATGACCGGCACGGAGGTCATGTTCGCGATGTGGACGGCGATGGCAGAGCGCGTCACGGTGCCCGTGGCGCTCCACCTCGACCACTGCCCCGATCGCCAGGTGATCTCGGACTGCCTCGCGATGGGCTGGAACTCGGTCCTGTTCGACGCCTCGAAGCTGTCGGTCGAGGAGAACCGGCGCCAGTGCGTCGAGGTCGTCGCCGAGGCGAGGCGCTACGGCGCGCATGTCGAGGGCGAGATCGAGGGCTTCAAGCGCACCGAGGAGATGACCGGCGACGAGGCGCAGCACGTCCAGTCGCTGGAGACCGTGGTCGACTTCGTCCGGGCGACGGGTGTGGACGTGTTCGCCCCTGCGATCGGCAACGCCCACGGAACCTACAAGACCGCCCCGACGCTCGACGCCCAGCGCGTGACCGACATCGTCGAGGCCACCGGGATCCCGGTCGCGCTCCACGGCGGCACGGGCATGAGCCCGGAGCAGTTCAGCGACCTGATCTCGCGGGGCTGCGCCAAGGTCAACATCTCGACCGCGCTCAAGATCGCGTTCATGAAGTCGGCCTTCGACTACATGACCGCACACCCGGGCGAGTACGACCCGCCGGCCCTGATGAAGGTCCAGCACGCCGCCGTCAAGAAGATGGCCCAGGACCACATCCGGATGTTCGGGAGCGAAGGCAAGGCATGGTGAAGGCGCTCATCTTCGACTGCGACGGCGTGCTGGCCGACACCGAGCGCTACGGGCACCTGCCGGCCTTCAACCAGACCTTCCGCGAGTTCGGTCTCCCCGTCGAGTGGTCGGTCGAGGAGTACGGGCGGCGGCTCAAGATCGGCGGCGGCAAGGAGCGGATGGCGAGCCTGCTGACGCCCGAGTTCGTGACGGCCGCCGGCCTGCCCACGACCCCCGAGGCACAGGCGGCCGAGGTCGCCCGGTGGCACAAGCGCAAGACCCAGATCTACACGGAGATGGTCGCCGCCGGCAGCCTGCCGCCGCGGCCCGGCATCCGGCGCGTGATCACCGCGGCCCAGGACGCCGACTGGAAGCTCGCCGTCGCCTCGACCTCGGCCGAAGCGTCGGTGCACGCGATCCTCGACTTTGCGATCGGCGCGGAGCGGGCCGGCCGGTTCGACGTGTTCCTCGCCGGTGACTGCGTGGAACACAAGAAGCCGGCGCCCGACATCTACCTCCTCGCGCTCGAGCAGCTCGGGATGCCGCCGGCGGACGTCCTCGTCGTCGAGGACTCGCGCAACGGCCTCCTGGCCGCCACCGGGGCCGGTCTGCGCTGCCTGGTGACGGTGAACGGCTACACGGAGGCCGAGGACAGCACGGAGGCGGCCATGGTCGTGTCCACGCTCGGCGACCCCGACGGAGAGGCAACCGTCGTGATCGCGAACCGGAGCGCGGCCCGGCCGGGGAGCTACATCACGCTCGACGACCTGGAGGCCTGCCTCGCCCCGGATCCGTCGGCCCAGGCGACCAGCTAGCTAGAAGGAGGTACGGATGGCGCAATCGTCGCTCGAGGACGTTGACCTCGTCGTGCAGACGATGGCCCGGACGATCGTCGACAACGCGGACTACTTCGCACAGCTGGACTCGATCGTCGGCGACGGCGACTTCGGGTACTCGCTGCGCAACGGCTTCGAGGTCGTCGTCAGCGACTACGACACGTTCGACCGGTCGAGCGTCGGGTCCGTGCTCAAGAAGGTCGGCCTTGTCATCTCCGGCAAGGTCGGGGGCGTGAGCGGGCCCATCTGGGGCACGGCGTTCCTGCGTGCCGGCGCGACCGCGGGCGACAGGACGGAGCTGGCACCCGAGGACGTCATCGCGATGCTGCGAGCCTCGATCGCCGGGATCATGGCCCGGGGCGGTGCCTCGCTCGGCGAGAAGACGCTCCTCGACGCCCTCGTCCCGGCAACCGACAGCCTCGAGGCGGCGATCGGTGACCCGGCGATGCAGGGCGACCACGGGGTGGCCGCGCTCCAGCGAGCCGCCGACGTCGCCGTCACGGCGGCCGAGGAGACCAAGTCGATGCTCGCGATGCGCGGCCGGGCCGCGTACACGGGCGAACGGAGCATCGGCTCCGTGGACGCCGGCGCCACCGCGGTCGGCGTGATCCTCCAGGCCATCAGCGCCGCTTGGCGCGAGAAGTACGGACAGGGAGAAACGGCATGAGGAAATTTCTGAACGATCCGAAGACGTTCGTCACCGAGTTCCTCGAGGGCGTCACCCTGGCATCGGGGGGCTCGCTCAAGTTCGAGCCCAAGTACAACCTGATCTACCGGGCCGACATGCCGAAGAAGGACCGGGTGTCGATCATCCAGGGCTCCGGGTCCGGCCACGAGCCGGCCCACACCATGATCGTCGGGCCGGGCATGCTCGACGCCGCCTGCCCCGGGGACGTGTTCGCCGGCCCGCCCGTCGAGTTCGTCACCGAGACGTCCAAGCTGATGGACACCCCGGCCGGCGTGCTGTTCATCGTCAACAACTACACGGGCGACCGCACCGCGTGGGAGATGGCGAGGGAGCTGTGCGAGGCCGAGGGCCAGAAGATCGGCTACCTGCTCGTCAACGACGACGTCGCGGTCAAGGACTCGACCTGGACGATCGGCCGGCGCGGCGTGGCCGGCAACTTCTTCGTCATCAAGGCCGCGGCGGCCATGGCCGACAAGGGCGGCTCACTCGAGGAGTGCGTCCGGGTCGGCGAGAAGGTCATCGGGCAGGTCCGGACGATGGGCGTCGCCCTGTCCTCCTGCACCCCGCCCACCCGCGGCACCCCGCTGTTCGAGATCGCGGACGGCGAGATGGAGGTCGGCATCGGCATCCACGGCGAGCCGGGCCGCGAGCGGCGCAAGATGGGAACGGCCGACGAGATCGTCGACCTGCTCCTCAACGCGATCGTGCCCGACCTGCCGTTCAAGGCCGGCGACGAGGTCGCGCTCATGGTCAACGGCCTGGGCGGGACGCCGATCAGCGAGCTCTACCTGCTCTACGGTGCCGCCCACAAGAAGCTGGCCGCCAAGGGCATCACCGTCTTCCGCAGCTATGTCGGCGAGTACTGCACGTCCCTCGAGATGGCGGGCGCGCACATCTCCCTGCTGAAGGTGGACGCCGAGCTCAAGGACCTCCTCCTCGCTCCGGCCGAGGTGGCGAACCGGATCTTCTAGCCTCTCTCAACCTCCGTCCACCGACGGATGGAACGGGCGCCGGCCAGCGCGGACGGCGCCCGTTCCGGCTATCCGGGCTCCGGGGGATCCAGCGAGGGCCACCGTGTGACCGCCTGGGACACCGCCTACGAGGGCACCCCGACCTGGGACATCGGACGTCCCCAGGGGGCGGTCATGCGGCTGCTCGAGCGGGGCGCCTTCGCGGGCTCCGTCCTCGATGCCGGCACGGGCACCGGAGCGCACGCCCTGCTGCTCGCGGCCCGTGGTCACCGCGTCGTCGGGGTGGACATCGCGCCCCGGGCGATCGAGAGGGCGACGGCCGCGGCCGCGGGCCTCGGGATCCGGGCCCGGTTCCTCGTGCGCGACGCCCTGACGCTGGACGAGCCGGGCGGCGAGGGTCTCGGCGGACCATTCGACACGGCACTCGACGTGGGCCTGTTCCACGCCCTGCAGCCCGACGAGCGGCGTCGCTACGCACGGTCGCTGGCCGCGGTCGTGCGCCCGGGCGGTCGGGCGCTCGTCATCGCCTGGAGCGCGCGCAATCCCTTCGGCTACGGGCCGCAGCGCATCACCCGGACGATGCTCAGGTGCTCGTTCGTCGCCGCCGACGGGTGGCGCATCGAGGCGATCGAGCCGGAGGTGCTGGAGACCCGGCTCCCGGTGGGCCGGGTGCATGCCTGGCTGGCGACCGTGCGACGGCGCTGACGGCGCTCGCACGAACAGCCCCGCCGAAGTCGCCCGGATCCCGATCCAGGGCCAAGGGTTCCGGTCAAGCGCCGTCTCCGGTCCACCGCCCGCGCCGCGGATCAGGCCTCCTCGTACTCCCCGATGAGCTGGTCCCGGAGCGCCGCCTCGCAGTCGGGCCGCCCGATCGCGATCACCTTGTCTCCCGCGGCAAGGATCGTGTCCATGCGGAGCGGCGTCGGCACACCCTCCCGGATAACCCCGAACAGCGAGCAGCCCTTGGGCACCGTGAGGTCGAAGGCGACCTTCCCGATCGCCGGCGAGCCCGCCTGCAGGTGCGCCTCGATGATCTCCAGCTCGCCCACGCCGAGGGCCGCGAGGTGGAGCAGCTCGTGGACCGGGATGTCCTGCTCGATCGAGCCCAGGATCATCCGCGTGGGGCTGATGATCTCGTCCACGCCGAGGTGCCGGAACAGCGCCTCGTTCTTCGGGTTGTTGACCCGGGCGATCGTCCGCCGGACGTCGAAGTGGTGCTTCGCCATCTGGCAGATGACGAGGTTGTCCTCGTCATCGCCGGTGACCGCGGCCACGATGTCCGCCCGGTTCGCCCCGGCCTCGTGGAGGTACTTGCCCTCGCACCCGTCCTGCCCGATCACCACCGACCCGATCTCGTCGCGGATCTGTTCCGCGCGAGCCCGGTCCTTCTCCATCAGGGCGACCTCGTGCCCCGACTCGATCAGCTCCTTGGTCAGGTAGTACCCGACCTTGCCGCCACCCACGACCAGCACGAACATCGCTCAGGCCTCCTTCGCGGACGCGCCGCGAGTGACGCCGCCCTCGGCGGCCGTCGCGTCGGCCCCGTGATCGTGGTGGCCCTTCGGCGGGTAGATGCCGGCCAGGGCCGGCGCGGCCTGACCCAGGTGCTCCAGGATGGCGGTCATCATCAGGTTGGTGCGGCAGACCGTGGCGATGCCCAGGTGGGCGTATGCCTCGGCGCGCACCGGATCGTTGCACTTGGCCATCGTCGAGCGCGCGCCCAGTGCCTCGAGGCCCAGCTGGGCCGCCATGATGTTCCGGTTGTCGCCCTCGGTGAGGGCGAGGAACAGGTCGGCCCCCCCGGCGCCGGCACGCCGCAGCGTGTCCTCGTCGGTCCCGTCGCCCCGCAGCGCGGTTCCGCCGAACGACGACGGCAACCGGTCGAAGGCGGCCGTGACCCGGTCGATGATCAGGACCTGCCAGCCGGCGCGGTCGAGCTCGTCGGCCAGACCGGCTCCGACTCGACCACAGCCGACGATGACGGCTTTCATGCTTGCTCCTCGGGCATCGCCTCGCGGATGACCCAGACCCCGCAGGGGGCGTTCTTCAGGATGTACGGGATGGTTCGGCCGATCGTGAAGTCCCCGCCGAACCGGCGCCGGAACGGCAGCCCCGCGATGATCAGGTCGGCCCTCCGCTCGCTCGCCTCGTCCACGATGGCGGCGCCGACGTCGCGAGCCTGCAGCAGCACGGTCTCGAGCCGGTAGCGTGACGCCTCGGCGGTCGTCTCGGCGATGTCGAGGACGCGCTGGGCGTCCTCGGACCGGCCGGCCACGTCGGCGTTGAGCGGGAGCGTCCAGTCGATCTCGACGACGTGGACGCCGACCAGCTCCGCGTGGCCAGTCCGCGCGAGCTCGGCTGCCAGCGCCACGATCGGCCGATCCGTCCGGGCGCCCGACAGGGCGATGACGGCACGCCGGAATTGCGGTGCCGGCGAGTCGGCCACGAGTTCAGGAGCCTCCAGTCAAGCGTGGGAACGGCTGGTCACGGCCGACCCTCGGCCGACCCGACGCGCCGGTCACGATACCACCGGCCAGCCCTCCGGCGGGTCATGCGGCCCGGTGTCCGCCGTCGTCGACGTCGGCATCGTGACCCGCGCCCCCGAACTTGCGCGGCTCGTCCCGGCGGTAGGGGACGTCCACGACCACGGTGTGGGGCCGGCCGAGCAGCACCCGCCGGAGCTGGCGCGCCGACTGGTTGTACAGGATCCGCTCCCACCAGTTGCGGGCGACGTACTCGGGGATGACGATGAACGTGATCGGCTCCGGCTTGTCGGGAGGCCACGCCCGGTCGAGGACGTCCAGGTAGGCCATCAGGGGCCCGGCCAGCGCCCGGTACGGCGACTCCACGATGACGAGGGAGACACCCGGCACCTGGCGCTCCCACAGGGCGCGCATCGCGGCCGAGTCCTCGGGATCGTCGCTGATGTAGACCGCGAGGACCTCCTCGGAGATCGAGCGGGCGACGTTGACCGCCCGCACCACCGCGCGATTGAGCGCCGGCACGGGGATGATCGCGCGCTCCTCGCGGCCGGGCGGCGGCACGACGAAGTCGGGGCGGACGGCGAGCTGGCGCGCCGATGCGGCGTACTGCCGGTTGATGAACAGCATCAGGGCGACCAGGATCGGGATGAGCACCAGCACGAGGTAGGCGCCCGAGGTGAACTTCACCGACGACGACGACCACCAGCACGACGAAGGTCAGGACCGCGCCCACCGCGTTGACCGTCAGCCGCCAGCGCCACCCGGTCTCCTTGACCGTCAGCCAGTGGCGCACCATGCCGACCTGGGACAGGGTGAAGCAGACGAACACGCCCACCGAGTAGAGCGGGATCAGGAGGTGGACGTCGCCCTGGAAGTAGACGAGCAGCGTGGCCGCCACCCCGGCGAGGACGACGATCCCCCACGAGAACGCGAGCCGGTCGCCGCGGATGCTGAACTGGCGCGGCATGAACCCGTCGTCGGCCAGGATGGCGGCCAGCCGGGGGAACGCGTTGAAGCTCGTATTGACGGCCAGGAACAGGATCAGGGCCGTCGCGACCTGGAACAGGACGAACACCGGCGACCCGGCCCCGAACACCGCGCTGGACACCTGGGCGATGGCCGTCGGCCCGGCCTCGGTCGTGGGCTGGATCCCGAACCGGTTGCCGACGAACGTGATCCCGATGAACAGGACCCCGAGGAGAATGGCCATCATCGTCATCGTGTTGGCCGCGTTCTTCGACTCCGGCGGCTTGAAGGCCGGCACGCCGTTGGCGATCGCCTCGACGCCCGTCAGGGCCACGGCGCCGCCGGCAAACGCCCGGAGCAGCAGGATGGGCGTCAGGAGCAGGACCGGGTCCGGCGGCTTGATGACGTAGGGCGGATCCGGCAGCACGGGCACGGTGCCGGTCACGATGTGCCCGATCCCGAGCCCGATCATCAGCAGCGCCATGCCCACGAACAGGTAGGTCGGGATGGCGAAGATGTTGCCCGACTCCCGCAGCCCGCGCAGGTTGGCCACCGTGATCAGGGCGATCGAGGCGAGCGCGATCTCGATCCGGATGTCGTACAGCGCGGGCCAGACGGAGTAGGCCTGGGACACCGCCGACGCCGTGGACACGGCCACGGTCATGATGTAGTCGATGAACAGGGCGGCGGCCGCCACGAGGCCGGCGGTCTGGGACAGGTTCTCGCGCGCCACGATGTACGCCCCACCGCCGGACGGGTAGGCGCGGCAGACCTGGCGGTACGAGAACGAGACGACCGTCAGCAGGACCGTGATCGCGACCGCGACCTCGACCGAGATGTACAGGGCGCTGGCGCCCGCGAGGACGAGGACCCTCAGGATCTCGTCGGTGGCGTAGGCGGACGAGCTGATCGCGTCCGAGCTGAAGATGGGGAGCGCAAGCTTCTTGGGCAGCCGCTCGCCGATCTCCTCCTCGTTCGCGAGGGGGCGTCCGAACACCGCCTGCTTGATCCGCGACAGGGCGGCCCCGAGCGGCGTCGTCGGCCTGGAGGCGGCGGGCTTCGCGACCAGCTGGCCGGGCCCCGTGTAGCGGAAGAAGGCGGAGTGTGGGCGCTCCACCCGGATCCGCCGGTCCGCGGGCTTGCGGCCCTGGATGGGCTTGCGTCCTCCGATCATGGGCTGGTGTTGGGCGACCTCGTGGGGATGGACAGGTTCCTGCCCGCTCTCTCGTACCGGAGGGACGATACGGTACGCGTCACACTTCCGCCCGCCCCCATCAGCGACGCCCGCCCGTCATCAGAGTCCGTACGCCAGGCGGGCGACGAGCCGCTCCGGGAGCTTCAGCCGGCTCATCGCGCCCTGCACCGAGGCCACGTCGTAGACCGTCCGCCGCCAGGTGGCCGAGCCCTCGCCCGTGTCGAGCATCAGCCACGATGCGGCGGGGATTCCGTCCCGCGGCTGACCGACGCTGCCCGGGTTGAGCAGCACCCGGCGGCCGTCGAAGGCGAGCCGCGAGCCGGAGCCCGGGCTCATCGTCTCGAGCTGGCCGTCGTCCTCCAGGTAGGCGATCGGGATGTGGGTGTGACCGTGAAGGCCACAGGGCGTGTCCATCGCGGCGATCCCCGCCCTGGCCACCGGCGTCGAGGTGACGTATTCCCAGATGGGGTCCCTCGGGCTCCCGTGGACCAGCGTGAAGCCGTCTCGCTCGAGCCGGTCCGGCAGCGAGCCGAGCCATGCCCTCGTCTCGTCGCTGATCGTCGCCCGCGTCCACAGCATCGCGTTGCGGGCATCCACGTTGAACGACTCGATCTCCGGACCACCGAGCGCCGCGGTGTCGTGGTTGCCGCGCACGCCGAGCGCACCGACCTCGCGGAGCCGTGCCACCACCCCGTCCGGCTCGGGCCCGTAGCCGACGATGTCGCCCAGCTGCCACACCTCGTCCACCGAGGGCATGGCCGCGAGCACGGCCTCGAGGGCCGGGAGGTTGGCGTGGATGTCGGACAGGACCGCGACGCGCATCCCGGGCAGGGTAGCGCAGCGGGGACCGGCCGCACGCCCCGTGTCGCACGCCCCGTGTCGCACGCCCCGAGGTCACAACGGGCGCCGGCGGCGCTCCGCGGGGTCGCGCGGGAACCGCCGGTCGATGGGACCGCCTCGCGGGATGACGACCAGCCGGTGCGCCTCGAGGCCCGGGACGCCCGCCGCATGGATCGTCACGCTGCCGGCCCGGAGCGCGGCCAGGGCCGGGGCCGCCGCGGCGAGCTCGCCATCGACCGGCTCGCGCTTCCAGGCGACGAGGACGCCGCCGGGCGCCACGAGCGGAAGCCCGATCTCCACGAGCTCCGGGAGGCTGGTGACCGCCCGGGCGGTCACCACCGGCCAGCCCTCCCGGTCACGGGGGTCACGCGCCAGCGCCTCGCCGCGCACGGCCTCGGCGGCCACCCGGCCCTCGAGACCGGTCGCCGTCACGACCGTGCGCAGGAAGCCGACCTTCTTGGCGACCGAATCCACCAGCAGGGTCCGGGCCGGCGCCAGCACCGCGGCCAGTGGCAGGCCGGGATATCCACCGCCGCTGCCGAGGTCCAGGATCCCCGTCACGCCTCGGGGTGCCAGCAGGGACACGGCGGCGAGGGAGTCCAGGATGTGGAGCCGCGCGATGCCCGCAGGGTTGCGGATCGCCGTCAGGTTGATCGCCACGGTCCAGGCGAGGAGCAGGCGGGCATGGGCGTCGAGGACGTCGCGGACGGGCGGCGCAAGCTCAAGGCCCAGCGCCTCGAGCCCGGCGTCGAGCTCGTCGCCGAACTCTGCTGGCAGGGGCGGGAGGTCCTCAACACGCGTCGGGAGCGGATCTCTCGGGCGATCCAGGGCACCCTCCCGTGGTCGTGCACCGGTTCGTCCGGGAGCCGCTCCCGGCGTCGGAGAGATCGCACTTGCGGGCGTCGACTCGGTCTCGCGTCATCCAGTCGGTTCCGGCCCGGGTTTCCCCGCGACCCCTTCTGGATGACGCTCCCCGGTGCGCGCACGCGACGTGCGGATTGCGGACGTTAGGCGCGCCGGCCGGGGGCGTCAAGCCCAGTTGTCCACGAATCCACGTTGAGCGCGCGAGTTGTGGATAACCGGGTCAGCGGGCGACGTCAGAGGGTGCTCTTGGCGCCCCTGACCGGTCGCCCCAGGGACCGCCGCACGACGTCGATGATCTCGTCCACGTACCTGTCCGCCTCGCCGCGCTCGGCGGCCGTGCGGACGCAGCCCTGCACGTGGTCCTCGAGGATCAGGATGGACACCGCATCCACGGCCGCCCGCAGGGCGGCGGTCTGCTGGAGGATGTCCACGCAGTATTCCTCGCGCTCGATCATCCGCGCGATGCCGCGAACCTGGCCCTCGACGCGGCTCAGCCGCCGCACCAGCTGCGCCTTGTCCTTGCTGTAGCTGTGGCGAAAGGTGGCATTGCCGGCGTCATGCGCCGGTGCCTGCCGGGAGGTGGTCTCGGGCATGAGCAGATGATACCCCATGGGGGTATGCGAGGATCGACTGGCCCCGCCGGGCCCCATCAGGACGCGGAGTCGGTAGACTGACCTCGATGGACCACCGCGGACTCCGGGAGCGCCTCACCGGGTCCGGCTGCACCCACTGCGGAGCGGCCGTTCCCGTGGACCGGATTGCCGTCCTGGCCGACCATGGCGACATTGCCTTCGTTGAGCTGGACTGCCCGTCCTGCGGCAGCCGGACGGTGACCGTCGTCGTCGCGGCAGACCGCGGGAGCCGTCGCCCGGGGAGCGCCCGCCCGGCAACCGCGGTCAGGCCCGCGTCCGGCGCGGCGGCCCGCCCGGCCGGCGCACCTTCCTTCGTCGAGGCGGACGTCATCGCGATGCGCCGGTTCCTCGCGGGCTGGGAGGGTGACCTCCGCACGCTGCTCGGTGACGACGGCCGACGCGATCCCCGCGGGCCGGGGAGCACCACGTGACGGCCGCCGTGTCCGCCCGGCCTGCGTTCGCCCACGCGAGCGAGGCGGAGCTGGCCCGGATCCTGGACTTCTACGAGGTCCGATGGCTCTACGAGCCCGACACCTACCCGATCGGCTGGAACCTGGACGGGGACGTGGTCGAGAGCTTCTCGCCGGACTTCTACCTGCCGGACATGGAGCTCTACGTCGAGCTCACGACGCTCAAGCAGAAGCTCGTGCGCAAGAAGAACCGCAAGCTCCGCCGTCTGCGGGAGCTGTACCCGGACATCCGGATCAAGCTGTTCTACGGGCGGGACTTCCGGATGCTGATGCTCAAGTTCGGTCGGATGGCGCTGCTGGACGACCTGACCGGCACCTCCGGCCAGTCCACGCCCCCCCGGATCCACGCTGCCGCGGCACCCGTCGCACCCGCCGCTCCCGCCGCGACCGCCCCCTCGCGCCCCGCGGCTGCGCCGGGTACGGGCGCGCAGGACGCCGGCGCCGATGCCGTCCCGACCGGCCGGCCCGGGATGGCCGGCCGATCCGAGGCGTCCCGGGATCCAGCGGGCGTGCGGAGCCGGCGCCGCGGACGCCGACGACGCCGCGCATCGGAGGCCGCCGCCGCGCGCGCTGGCCGGCCCGCTCGCCGCCCCAGTTCACGACGCGGGACCGGTGTGAACCTCCTGCCCGGCGTGCGCCGGCGGCCCGGACGCGCGATCATCGCCACGTACCCTGCTCCCAGCCACGTGGAGGCACCGTCGACCCGCCCATGACCCGCACCGCCGATCTCCAGGCCGACATCGGGGAAGTCCTCCTCAGCGAGGAGGCGATCGCCGCCAGGGTTGCAGAGTTGGGACAACGGATCGGCGCCGACTATGCGGGCCGGAACCTGACCCTGGTCAGCGTCCTCAAGGGCTCGCTGCCGTTCATGGCGGACCTGATGCGCCAGATCCCGCTCCCGCTGCGGATCGACCTGATGGAAGTCAGCTCCTACGGGGGAACGAGCACGGAGTCCTCGGGCCTCGTCCGGATCCTGAAGGACCTGTCGGCCAGCATCGTGGGCGATGACGTCCTCCTGGTCGAGGACATCATCGACACCGGCCTCACCCTGAACTACCTGCTGCGCTATCTCCGCGGGAAGAACCCCGCCTCGCTCAAGATCTGCACGCTCCTCGACAAGCCGGCGCGCCGCCTCGTCGAGATCGACGTGGATTACGTCGGGTTCGAGATCCCGGACCAGTTCGTGGTCGGCTACGGGCTCGACTACGGCGAGCGCTACCGCAACCTCCGCTTCGTGGGCGTGCTGCGCCCCGAGGTCTACGGCACGACCGGCTGATGCACCGACGTCCCCTCGGCAACGGGCGCCGCCTGGCGTTCGTCGGCGCGATCGTGCTGCTCGTGGGCTGCTTGCTGCCCTGGTACACCGTGGGCGGGGACGGCGGGCTCACGCCCGTCGTGTACCGGGCGTTCGACGGATCGGGGATCGCGTCGTTCCTCGCCGCCCTGTCCACGATCGCCCTCGTCGCGCTCCCGTACGCGGCCGGCGAACGGCCGATGGCGGTTGACCGGGGCCTGGCGTTCCTGCTGCTGGCGCTCGTCGCGTTGGTGGGCGTGATCCTGTGGGTGCCGGGCCTGCTGGACGCACCCGAGGGGTTCCTCCCGGCCGGCGCCTACGGCTACTGGATCGCGGTCGTCGGCACGCTCATGATGCTGCGGGCCGCGTACGACATCATCCTGGAGCCGCCCCGAGGTTGACCGCGGGGCGCCGCGAACCGCGCCTCTCGCCGCCCCGGCCGCACCGGCCGCCCGGCAGAATCAGCCGCCCAGGTAGGCCCTCTGGACCTCCGGGTCCTGGAGCAGCGCCTTCGCGTCGCCCGATCGCACGATCCGCCCGGTCTGGAGGACGTAGCCCCGGTTCGCGATGCCCAGCGCCATCAGCGCGTTCTGCTCGACGAGCAGGATCGTCGTGCCCTGGCGATTGATGTCCTCGATGATCGCGAAGATCTGCTCGACGAGGATCGGCGCCAGGCCCATCGACGGCTCGTCGAGCAGGAGCAGCTTCGGCCGGGTCATCAGGGCCCGCCCGATCGCGAGCATCTGCTGTTCGCCGCCGGACAGCGTCCCGCCCGCCTGACCCTTGCGCTCGAGGAGGCGGGGGAACAGCTCGAACACGCGCGCGAAGTCGTCCGGCAGGCTCGCCTTGTCCTTCCGGCTGTAGCCGCCCATCTGCAGGTTCTCGAGGACCGTCATCCGGGAGAAGATCCGGCGTCCCTCGGGCGCCTGGCCGATGCCGTGGCTGACGTGTTCGTGGGCAGGCATCCCCGTGATGTCCTTGCCTTCGAACTCGATCTTGCCCTTGCGCGGATGCATGAGGCCGTGGATCGTCCTCAGGGTGGTGGTCTTGCCCGCCCCGTTCGCGCCGAGCAGGGTCACGATCTCGCCCGCGTTGACCTCGAGGGAGATGCCCTGGAGCGCGTGGATGTTGCCGTAGTAGCTGTGGACGCCGTCCAGGCGCAGCAGGACCGGCGCGGCGGTGAGGTCCGGGCGGGCGTCTGTCGTCGGGGCCGTCATGATGCGCTCGCCGCTCCCTTGCCGAGGTACGCTTCGATGACCCGAGGGTCCGCGCGCACGGCGTCCGGCGTGCCCTCGGCGATCTTCTCGCCGTGGTCGAGCACGGTGACCCGGTCGCTGACCCCCATCACGACCCGCATGTCGTGCTCGATGAGCAGGATCGTGATCCCGAGGTCGCGGCGGACCTGGGCGATCAACTCCGTCATCCGGCGTGTCTCGACGGGGTTCATGCCCGCCGTCGGCTCGTCCAGCAGCAGCAGTCGCGGCTGGCTGGCCAGCGCGCGGGCGATCTCGAGCCGCCGCTGGTCGCCGTAGGGCAGGTTGCGGGCCATCTCATCGTCGCGGTCGCCGAGCCCGACGTAGGCCAGCCACTCGCGGGCCTTCACCGCGGCGGCCGCCTCCTCGCGGTTGTGGCGGGGCGTCCGGAACGCGGCGTCGATCGGCGTGGCCGACATGCGGCTGTGCATGCCCACCTGCACGTTCTCGAGCGCGGACATGTTGGCGAACAGGCGGATGTTCTGGAACGTCCGCCCGATCCCGAACCTGACCATCTCGTTGGGCCGTGCGCTGCGGAAGCTCCCCGTCCGCTCCAGCATGTGGACGTACCAGGGCGGACGGATGATCGCGACGACGAGCGAGGTCACGAGCAGGCCAACCGACACCAGCGCCAGCAGCTCGCCGCTGATCGGCAGCTGGGCTGCGACCACCCCCAGCGCCAGGACGACGAACAGGGCCGGCAGGGCGAACCAGAAGAAGGGCTCGGCCCAGGTCCGCCGGGGGCGGGCGACGACCTGCTCGCCGGCGAAGGTGATCGTGCCCTCGCTCGGCTCGCTGAGCCCGGCGATGACGTTGAAGAAGGTCGTCTTGCCGGCCCCGTTGGGACCGATGAGGCTGACGATCGAGCCCTCCGGGATCTCGAAGTCGATCGTGCGCACGGCGACGAGGCCGCCGAACCGCTTGGTGATCCCCCGGGCGTCGAGCAGCAGCGTGCGCGGCGCACCCGCGTCGGCGGCCCCGTCAGGACCGGCGGGGGTGGCGGGGGCGGACGGTGTGGCGGACGGGGCTGTCGGCTGGTCCATCGTCAGTCCCCGCGTTCCTGGCTCGGGTCGCCTGCGGTCGGGTCGGGCGCCGTGAGCTCGTCCGCGGCCGGCGTCTCGTGCAGCTCCCGCCGTCTCCGCCGGCTCGGGAACAGGCCCTCCGGCCTGAACAGCATCATGATCACCAGCGCGAGACCGTAGAGCAGGTACTGGTAGTTCAGGAAGTTGATGGCGCTCACGTTGATGGAGATCGGCCCCAGCGCGACCGCCGGCAGGTTGAGGCCCTGCATGAAGCTGCCCAGCTGCTTGAGGCCCTGGCTCTGCAGCTCGTAGATGATCAGTGCGCCCGCCGCCACGCCCCAGATGTTGCCCATGCCACCCAGGACGACCATGGCGAGGGCCGTGAACGAGACGGTGAACCCGAACTGGTCCGGGGTCACGGTCGAGAGCTTCGCGGCGTAGAACACGCCCGCGAGGCCGGCGGTCGAGGCGCCGATCGAGAACGCGAGCAACTTGGTCGTGATCGTGTTGATGCCCATGCTGGCCGCGGCCAGCTCGTCTTCGCGGAGCGCCACCCACGCCCGGCCGAGGCGCGAATCCTGCAGCCGGTACAGGAGGATGACGACGACCGTGATGATGCCCACGATGGTCAGGTAGTAGGGCCACGGGTTCGTGAACCCGAACCCGTTGATCCCGAACAGGCCGAGCGCGTTCGGCTGGGCGATGCCGGTGATGCCGTTGGTGCCGTTGGTGTACTTGTCCGCGTTCAGGAACACGACCGGCACGATCTCGCCGAAGCCCAGGGTGACGATGGCGAGGTAGTCGCCGCGCAACCGGAGCGTGGGCGCGCCGAGCAGCACGCCGAAGACCGCGGCGACCAGCGCTCCCACGAGCAGCATCGGCCAGAACGGGATGGACAGGCCGGTGAAGCCCGACGCGCCGTAGGCGTAGGTGTAGGCACCGATCGCGAAGAACGCCGCGTAGCCGAGGTCCAGCAGGCCGGCGAAGCCCACGACCACGTTGAGGCCGAGCGCCAGCAGCACGAACACGCCTGCCGCGGCGAAGCCTCCCACGAAGTCCTTCTGGGTGCCGAAGCCGCTGAACGGCGGCACGAGCGAGATGATCGGCAGCAGGATCGTGATGACGATGACGACCAGGACGATCGACGTCGACTGGTGGCGCGAGCTGAAGCTGCGCACCCTCCCGAGGCGGCTCGTCGCGGCGCTCATGCCCGGTCCGCCAGCTGCTGGCCGAGGATGCCGGTCGGCCTGAAGATAAGCACGAGGACGAGGGTGGTGAACACTGCCGCCTCACTCCAGCGCCCAACGCCGAACACCGAGGCCAGGACCTCGATGAAGCCGATCACGAAGCCGCCGATCGCGGCGCCGGTCGTGTTGCCGATGCCACCGAGGACGGCCGCCGTGAACGCCTTCAGGCCCGCCTGGAAGCCGATGTTGAACACCGTCACGCCGAAATAGAGGCCCTGGACCACGCCGGCCGCGCCCGCGAGCGCGGACCCGATGAAGAAGGTCAGGGCGATGGTCGAGTTGATGTTCACGCCCATGATCTGCGCCGCGTCGCGGTCGATCGCCGTGGAGCGCATCGCGCGTCCGAGCCTGGTCCGCTGGATGAACAGGTGGAGCGCGGTCATCAGGACGAGGGCGAGGACGATCACGAACAGGTTGATCTGGCGGATCGAGATCGGGCCGATCGTGATCACCGGGTTCGGGATGATCTGGGGCACCGTGACGATCGAGTTGCTGATCATCACGAACACGAGGTTCTGGAGGATGAAGCTGACGCCGATCGCGGTGATCAGCGGGGCGAGCCGCGGGGCGTTCCGCAACGGCCGGTAGGCGAGCCGCTCGATCACGACGCCGACGATGCCCATGACGACCATCGAGACCGTGAACGCCAGGAACGAGCACCTCGATGAGCAGCACCGGGTCCTCGATCGCACCGGTGAACCCGAGGGTCGTGAGCAGCCACCAGCACACGAACGAGCCGACCATGAAGATCTCGCCGTGGGCGAAGTTGATCAGCTCGATGATCCCGTAGACCATCGTGTAGCCGAGCGCGATCAGCGCGTAGATCGCCCCGATCGTGAGGGCATTGATGAACTGCTCCTGCGCCTGGGCACCGGCGCCGATGACCATCAGCGCGTAGGCGACGGCCAGCGAGATCAGGATCGCGAGCGGCATCCGCCAGCGGCGGTCGAGGGACCTCCTGGCCGCTCGAGGTTCGGCTATCGCGGTTGCCATCGGCGGATCACCTGGTACGGGGCAGATCGGTGAATGGACCGTCGCCAGATGCGAGGAAGGCCGGGCCCTCGATGTCGAGGTGTCCGGCCTTCCTCCAGCGTGGGACTACTTGACCGGGTCGGCCGTGAAGTCGCGCTGCTTGATGAACTTCCAGTCCTTGGTCGTGGGATCGAACTGGTAGTACGAGATCGTGTGCTGGGTCGTGTCGCCGTTGGCGTCGAAGCTGACCTTCCCGAGCACGGTGTCGAACGAGTTGGCGGGGTCTGCGACGTAGGCGCGGACCTTCTCGCGCAGCACGGCGGGATCCGTCACGCCGGTCCCGACGGCCGCGAGGGCCTGCAGGAAGATCTGCGTGCAGGCATAACCCGGGGCGCTGTAGGAGCCCGGCTCCGTGTTGAACTTGGCCTTGTAGTCGGCCGCGAACTTTGTGGGGTTCGGGATGTCGTGGATCGCCGCGACGGTGCTGTACGTGTTCACGTCGCCGTCCGCGCCCGCGATGTTGAGGAAGGTGCTGGCGGTCGCCGCCGAGCCGTCGCTGATGCCGTCGCCGCCGACGAGCGGGATGTTGGCGAGGCCCTGCTGCGCCATCTGCTTGCGGAACAGTCCGATGCCGGAGGTGGTCACGCCGCCGTACATGACGATGCCGGGGTTGAGGCCCTTGGCCTTCGTGACGTAGCTGGTGAAGTCGGTCGTCGTTCCGGGGACGCCGTCTGTCGCGGCGATCGATCCGCCGAACTTGGTGTAGGCGTCCGTGAAGCCCTGGGCCAGGCCCTTGCCGTACGTCTGCGTGTCATCGAGGACGTACGCGGTCTTGGCGTTGGCGATGTTGTAGGCGATGTCGGCGGTGCCGGCGCCCTGGTTGTCGTCGGTCGTCGCGACGCGCACGTAGGCGATCTTGTCCGGGTTCGTGGGGCGGAGCTTGAGAGCGTCGGCGCCCTTGGTCAGCACCACCGCGGTGTTGGCCGGGCTGCACTGCATCAGGCCGGCCGCGTTGCTGACCGGGATCTCGGCCTGCGCGACGCTGGAGTTGTAGGGGCCGACGACGAACATGACTTCTGCGTCGTTGGCCAGGGCCTGCATGTTCTTGGCGCCCTGGTCGGCGTTGTGCACGCCGTTGACCGCGTCGTCCTGCTGGTTGATGGTGACGTTGAAGCCGGGGACCTTGACCTGGTCGAGGGCAAGCGCGACGCCGTTGGCGGTCGGCACGCCGTTCGGGGCCTCGCCGCCGGTCATCGGCAGCTCGATCCCGACCTTCACATTCATGCCGCCGGCCGCGGCGCCCGAGGCAGCCGCGCCCGAGGCGGCCGCGGGGCTGCTGCTCGACCCACCGCAGGCCGAGACGACGATGGCCGCGGCCGCGATGGCCACGCCCACGCGTGAGAACTTCATAGCTGCCTCCTCCAATTCCCCTCGTCGACGCCCGCGGCATCCCGATGCTCCTTGGCCGTGGCGCCGTCCCAGGTGGCCGATCTGCTTCGGCGTGGCGGTGACGGCGACACGGGACGAGGGACCCATTCGCCCGGAACAGGGAGTCCCGGAGCGATGCAGTATCATAGGCGCTGGCGTCAGGGATGCAAGGCCGTCGATTCGGCCGGAGTCCCGGCCGGTTCGCCTCGGGATGGCTGCTCGAGCCTCGTGTCGCTCGCCTCCCGGGCATCCTTCATCGCGGCCAGGCGCGGGGCCGCCCGTCCGGACCGCTTCGGCCCGGCCACCCGGCGCACCGGCCGCTCGCTGCTCGAGGTACATGCTCGGCGTGGAGTACCTGATCCGACAGGCCCGCATCACCGACGTCGACCGCCTGGCCGTTCTCGGCCGGACGTCGCTCCGGGGATCAGGCCGCGGGTCGCTCGATGCCGCTGACCTGCTTCGCCAGCTCGTCTACCTTCCGAACGCGAGCCTGATCGTCGCCGAGCTGCGACGCGAGATCGTGGGCGGGGCCCTTCTCGTCCTGCGTCCGTCGGTCATCGCCGGTGGCTACGTGGGAACGGTCGACCTCCTGGTCGTCGCCCCGGACCACGACGCTGATCGCGTGACGGACGCCCTCCTCGAGGAGCTGCTCCGCTCGGCCGGCAACAAGGGTTGCACCCAGGTCGAGATGGCTCAGCCCGATGATCCCGCGGATCTCGCGCGCCTCGTGCGCGCCGGGTTCGCTCCCGCCGGACCCACGCTCCGGCGACCCCTCGCGGCAGCCGGATCGGCTCGCCGCCTCTAGCGCACCGGGCGGTCCGGACGGTGTCCGGGTCACGCCCCACACATAGGAGTCAACGTGGGGAAGAACGTCGCCGTCTTCGTGGACGTGGCGAACATCTTCTACGCGGCCAAGGCGGCCGGCGTGGATATCGACTACGTCACGCTGCTGAAGTCGGCCACCGCGGGACGGGATTTCGTCCGCGCGTATGCCTATACCGGGCTCGACCCGGAGAACGAGAACCAGCGCAACTTCCACCAGTTCCTCGCGCGGCACCAGTACAAGGTCGTCAGCAAGGACATCCGGAAGTACGGCGACGGCAAGATCAAGGCGAACCTCGACATCGAGCTCGTGGTGGACCTGATGAAGACCGCGCGCAACCTCGATGTCGCGGTCATCGTCTCGGGCGACGGGGACTTCGCCTCCGCCATTCGCGCCGTCCAGGAGATGGGCGTGCGCGTGGAGGTGGTGAGCTTCCGCGGCAACACGTCGTCGGACCTCATCGAGGTCGCCGACCTGTTCACGGACATCACCCATATCGCCAAGGTCGACAAGGGGTCCACGCGCTCCGGCCGCCGTGTCGCGGACGACGACGAGGACCTGTCGATGACCGAGGTCCCCGACAAGCTGTCCGAGGGGACGGGTCGTGGCCGGGGTCGTGGCCGCGGCCGGTCCGAGCGCGAGGGCGGCTACAGCAGCGGCTCGCGCGGCGGGCGCTCGTCCTCGGGTCGTGACTATGGTCGCGACGCGGGTCGCGATTCCGGCCGCGAGCCGGTTCGCGAGCCGGTCGCCGCCTCGGGCGGTGCGGCGCCGATCGGGCTCGTGGCGCTGCCCGGCGAGAAGCTGTCCAGGATCGCCGCCGTCGCCCCGGTTGAGGATCTCGAGGTCCGGGAGGAGCTCGAGAACCCGGAGGACCTGGAGGAGGGCGAGGAGGGCATGGCCGTCGCCGCCGGCGACGCGGAGCTCGAAGGCGAGGGTGAAGCCCGCCGCCGGCGCCGCCGGCGCGGTGGTCGCGGCCGTGGCCGGGGCCGGCGTGAAGACCAGCCGGTCGAGGCTGGCGGGCCCGCCGAAGGTGAGGAGCCGGCCGAGGCCGGTGAGCCGGTCGAGGGGTCCGACGAGCTCGAGGACGAGGAGCCCGAGGGCGAGGAGGTTGCGGCCGATGCCGCGCCGCTCCCGGAGCGGACGCCACGCGGCGGGCGGTCGCGGACACCGTCGGGCGACCTGCCCACGCCGTTCGACGACCTGGACGCGCTCTCCGCCGCGCCGCGCGGGCCGAGGTCGGCGCCGTTCGGTTCCGTCTGGGACCGCCAGATCGGAACGCCTGCCGCACGCCCGGCCGCCGGCCTGGCCCCGCTCCCCGACGACGACGAGGACCTCGAGGAGCCGGCGATCCCGGAGTACCTGCTCGCCGAGCAGCGTCGGGGCCAGGGTGGCCGCGGTGGCGGTGCCCGAGGTGGCCGCGGTGGCGGCAACCGGAGCGCCTACGCGGCGGCGATCGAGCGCGAGCGCTACGGCGGTGGCCGGGGCGCCGGCCCGAGCCGCTATGCCGAGCCGGCCCGCGGTGGCCGGACAGGTGGCGGCAGCCCCGGCGGGGGCGGCAGCACCGGTGGCGGCGGTCGCGGCGGGCAGCAGCCCCCGCGCGGGCCGCGCCCGGAGCGTCAGGACCGTGTCGACCGTGCCCCGCGCACGGGCGGCGAGGAGTGGAGCGAGGTACCGCCGGAGCTCGAGCAGATGCTCCGCGCGCAGCTGCAGCGATCCCGTCCTACGGCTCCTGCGGGTGCCTCGACCCCGGCGTCCGCCGAGGCCCCGGCCCCGGTGGCGGAGACGGCTCCCCAAGCCGCCGCGCCCGCCGCGCCCGCAGCGGCCCCCAGGCGCCGGACCACCCGGAAGCCCGCCGCGTCCGCCGAGGCCCCGGCCCCGGTGGCGGAGACGGCTCCCGAGACGGCTCCCGAGCCTGCCGCGCCCGCAGCGGCCCCCAGGCGCCGGACCACCCGGAAGCCCGCCGCGTCCGCCGAGGCCCCGGCCCCGGTGGCGGAGACGGCTCCCGAGACGGCTCCCGAGCCTGCCGCGCCCGCAGCGGCCCCCAGGCGCCGGACCACCCGGAAGCCCGCCGCGTCCGCCGAGGCCCCGGCCCCGGTGGCGGAGACGGCTCCCGAGACGGCTCCCGAGCCTGCCGCGCCCGCAGCGGCCCCCAGGCGCCGGACCACCCGGAAGCCCGCCGCGTCCGCCGAGGCCCCGGCCCCGGTGGCGGAGACGGCTCCCGAGACGGCTCCCGAGCCTGCCGAGGGCTGACCGCGGTCGAACGATCGCCAGCGACGTGGACGGCTTCCTGACCGTCGGCCACCCGGCCGCGGTCGCGGCCGCCCACGCGATGCTGGCGTCGCGCGTCCCGCACGCGATCCTCATCAGCGGCCCCGGGGCGGTGGGCAAGGTCGCCCTCGCCCTTGACCTCGCCGCCGGGCTGCTGTGCACGGGCGCCTCCGGGGGCGGTCGGCCCTGTCGAACCTGCCGTACCTGCCGCATGGTGGAGCACGGGAACCACCCGGACCTCCACTGGCTGGGACCCGACAGCCTCGGGACCCAGGTTGTCATCGGTGGCCCCGGGTCGAAGGTGCGCGGCGTCCGCGACCTCGTCACCGAGCTCTCGCTGCTGCCGGTCGAGGGCGGTGGCCGCGTGGCGATCGTCAGGGATGTCCATCGCGCGGGCGAGGACGCCCAGTCGGCGCTCCTCAAGACGCTCGAGGAGCCGCTCCACGACACGACCGTCATCCTGTGTGCCGATGACGAGGAGGTGCTCCTCCCGACGATCCGCTCGAGGTGCGCCCGCATCCGGCTCGGTACGGTGGGGGTCCGTGACGTCGAGCGCCTGCTCGTGGAACGCGGCCTCGCGGACGCCCCCACCGCCGCTCGCCTCGCCCGGCTGACGGGCGGACGCGCCGGTCTGGCCGTCGCCTATGCGAGCGCCGGCGGCGCCGAGGCGATTCGCGGTGAGCTCACCCGGACCCTGCTGGACCTCCTGGAGCTCGGCCCGTCTCGCCGGCTGGCCTCCGCCAGGCCCCTCCTCTCCCGGGCGATGGAGCTCGACGCGCTCCTGTCCCCCCCGCCCCGACCGAGGCGCCGGCCGGGCGTCCGGCCCGCGGACGAGCGACACCGGCCGGCCAGGTGTCGGCCCGGGCCGACGGCCCGGCTATCGCGCGGCCGGCCGCGGCGGGCGAGGGAGCCGACAAAGCAGCTGACGAGCCACCCGACGAGCCACCCGACGACGGCGCTCCGAGGAAGATCCCGGCCGCGGCCCGTCGTCGGGGCCTCGTGCTGCTCCTGGACGTGTGGCGCAGCGTTGCGCGGGACCTGGCGTTTGCCCAGCACGGAGCGCTGGGCTCCATCCGGAACGTCATGATCCTCGAGGAGATCGAGGCGGCCGCACGGGAGCTGGCCGCCGGCTCCCCCGCTGAGTTCCTCGCCCGTCTCGTCCGGGCCGACGAGCTGGTCGCCGGGAACGTCAGCCCCGAGCTGGAGCTGGACGTGCTGCTCATCCGATGGCCGCGCCGGCGGCGCGTCGCATGAACGGGGATCCGCCGGGGGCCGCCGGGGCAACGGGTCGCGCCGGAGGCCCGCTCGAGGGCTCCGGCCGCGCGCGCCTCGAGGCCATCGTTCGCGGCCGGGTCCAGGGCGTCGGCTACCGCGTGTTCGCGCTTCGCGAGGCCGGTGCGCTCGGGCTCGACGGGTTCGTGGCCAACGAGGCCGACGGCAGCGTCCGGGTCCTGGCCGAAGGGCGGCGCGCGGACCTCGAGGCACTGGTGGAGCGGCTGGAGGATGGGCCGCCCGCCGGGTACGTGGACCGGGTGCTCACGCGCTGGGAACCCGCCCGCGGGCTCGGCCGCGGCTTCCGCATCGAGAGCGGGGCCCACCGGGGCGACTGACCACCGTCGCCACCGACCACCCTCGCCGGGGCCGCCGCGAAGCCGTGCTCGCCGACCGGGTGATGCGGTCGTTGTGCCCGCCTCGGAACCGGCGCTTCGGGATCGCCGCAAGCCGGTCGCCCGGTGCGCGCCGGCAACGCACCCCGGACTCCCGGCGGATCCCCGGCAGGACGACCCGCTCATACCCGACGTGCCAGGCACCGGGCACGCTCTGCTGGATGGATGACCAGAATCCGGCCGAAGTCTTGCCGAGGCTCTATCGCGACGTGCTCGACGGCGTTGGGCGTCTCGAGCGCGCCGGAGACCGGCAGGCCGCCTACGACATCCGGCGCCAGGCCCAGCGCGCCTACTCGGCACGCTGGGACGACCGCACGCGGCGCACGTTGGGCAAGCTCGAGCGCCGTGCCCAGGCCCGGCTCGCCGCCAGCCCGCGCGCCGCCGCGATCGGGGCGCTGTCCCGGAGTGGCGAGCCCGTCTGACCCGCCCCCGACCCGACTGTCCCGCCCCCGACCCGACCGTCCCGCTGGCAGCGGGGCCGCCATGCGGGTCCGGCGCGAGGCCACCGCCGCCGGTCCGCTCCCGGCGCCGTCCCCGGCAATCGGCGCCCCGCGATCGCCGCCGCCGTCGTACCCTGCGACGGATGCCCGTGACCGTCACCGACCTGATCGACCGCGCCCTCGGCGGCTTCGACGTGCTCGCGGCCACCGCGGAGCCCGTCCAGGACGAGTACCAGTACGTCACGGACCTCGGCACCATCTGGCGTGCCCGCCTGCGCGCGATCGCCGCCGCCCGCGGCACCGAGCCCTCGCCGCCAGGCGCCGACGAGGCCATCACCGCCCTCGTCGGCGAGGCGGCCCGCATCACGGACCCGCACCGCGCCATCGACTGGCTCTCGACCCTCCCGCAGGTGGCGCTCGCGGCGCTGGGGGAGCCTGCCTGATGCGGTTCATGGAAGCCCGCCCCGATGGCCGTGCGGTCGTCTACGCGCACATCCAGGCCGACCCGCTCGTCGCCCGCTCCGCCGACCTGCTGGCCGAGGCGAACACGACCCAGCGCCTGCTCGCGCGAGCCGTCATGAACGGGGAGTCCCTGGATCCCGCCGTCTGGCGGACGATGTTCCCGACCCTCTTCGGCGCGGTCGCGCCCGCCCCCGGCGACCCGGTCCGGGACCGCTCCGAAGCCGTGCTCCAGGTGTCGCTCCAGGTGGCCGACCGCGGCGATCAGGCACGCAGCCAGTTTCGCGGCGCCCTCGTGGAGGCCCTCACGGAGCGCCTTCTCGCCGTCCGCACCGGCCCCGTCCGTCGCGAGCGGCGGATCCTGTTCGACGGCCGGCCCGCGGAGATCCACCCCTACGACGTCACGGTGGAGCGCGACGGAGCCGCAGAGGCGTGGGACTGCAAGTGGGGCGCCCGAGGCATCAAGGCCGACGTCCTGCACCAGCTCGACGACGCGCGGCGTGGCGCGGCCGACGAGGGCGGGCGGCTCGTGGTGGGGCTGGTCGTGTTCGATGCACGGCGCTCGAGCGAGGTCCGGCTCGTCCGGGAGCGCGGACCGGTGGCCGCCGACAGCGTGAAGCTGATCGCCCTCGAGGGCCTGGACCGGCTGGCCGGCCGGAAGCCGGCATGACCGGGGACCCCGGCAGGAGCGGAGAGTCCGGCAGGAACCGGGACGCCGGCATGACCGGCGACGCTGACTCGACCGGGGACGCCGGGATCGACGACGAGACCGCAGATCGGAACACGGACCCGTCCCTCGTGCCGGGTGTCACCGTCCCGTACCGCGTCCGGTTCGACGAGTGCGGCCCTGACGGCGTCGCGCGTACCTCGGCCCTGCTCCGGTATGCGCAGGACGTCGCCTGGATCCACTCCGAGCGCCTGGGCTTCGGCCGCGAGTGGTACGCGCGGCGCGGCCTCGCGTGGGTTGTGCGGGCCGCGGAGCTGGCGATCCTCCTGCCGATCCCCCTGGGCACGACCCTCGTCGTCTCCACGGCGGTCACGGGTTTCCGGCAGGTCTGGGCCCGGCGGCGGACGGAGGCGCGCCTCGAGGACGGGACGCTCGCGATGTGGGGCCATACCGACTGGGTCATGATCGACGAGCGGGGCGTGCCGCGCCGCGTGCCCCCCGAATTCCCCGCCCAGTTCGCCGTGCCCCCGGGCGCGTTCGAGCCGGGCCGCGTGACGCTGCCGCCGTCACCGCCGGAGGCCGTGGTGCTGCGGACCATCGTCCGCCCACAGGACCTCGACCCGATGGGCCATGTCAACAACGCCGCGTACGTGGACTACCTCGAGGAGGCGCTCCATGCCGCGGGCGATGGTGGCCGCCGTCTGCTCGCCGCCGTGCCGCGGCGGGTCCGGCTGGAGTACGCCGCCGCGGCGGCGCCGGGAGCCGCGCTGACCGGCAGCGTGTGGCCCGAGACGAGCGCATCCGAGGGTCCGTGGGCCTGGCGCCTCACCGGTGGTGACGGGCGCGAACTCGCGCGCGGCCGGGTCATCCCCGCCGGAGCGACGGGACCCCCCGGTACGTTCGGGCCATGACCAGGACGCGAGCGTGCGGTGCGTGCATGAACCGGGTCCGGCTCACCGGGGTGACGGTGGGACCATCGCCCCATGGCCGCCACCTGGCCGCGCCGTAGGCTGGCTGGGTACGGGTGCGGCCGTCTTGACCGCAACCGGGAATCACCCCCAGGCGAGTGCCACCCCTTGGATCCCATGGTCGAGTTCATCCCGCTCGTGCTGGCGATCGCGCTGGTCGGCGCGCTTGCCGGGACGGCGGGCTTCTCGGCGATCGTCGTGGGGCGCCAGAACCGGCGCCTGGCCATCCTCGCGGAGCGCCTCACCGACGCCGCGGACGAGGGGGCCCTGGTCGCCATCGAGGCCGAGCGGATCCAGGATCCACGGCTGCGAGCGGCATTCCGAGGGCTGGCCGACCGGGTCGCGGACACGTGGCGGCTGGCCACCGTGGACCCGCTGACGGGCATCGCCAACCGGCAGGCCGTGCTCTCCCGCGTGGACGAGGAGATCGCCCGCGCGGCGCGCTACGGGCACCCCCTCTCGGTCGTGCTCGTCGACCTCGACCACTTCAAGCGCCTGAACGACACCCACGGCCATGCCGCCGGTGACCGGGTCCTCCGCCATGTCGCCCAGCTGCTCAACGCCAACGTTCGCACCGTGGATCTCGCCGGCCGGTACGGAGGTGAGGAGTTCCTCATCGTGCTCCCCGAGACCGACGTGGACGCGGCCGCTTCCCTGGCCGAGAAGCTGCGGCGGATCGTGGGGAGCAGCACGGTCCGCCTCCCGGACGGGGAGACGGTGGGCATCACCCTGTCCGCGGGCGTGGCGGGGGGTCCGGGCGGCGTCCTCCGGGTCGAGGCGCTGGTCCGCGACGCGGACGCGGCGCTCTACTCCGCGAAGGCGCTCGGGCGCGACCAGGTGTACATCTTCCGGGAGACCGGCGACGAGGACACCGTCCGGCGTTCGCCGATCGGCTCGGAGGCCAGGTCGCAGGCGCTCGACGCGGGTCGTGCCGCGATGTCGGTGGCCCAGGAGGCGCTCCTGCGGACGCTCTCCGGGCGCGCGCCCTGGGCCGGGAAGCCGTCCACGCTCATCGCTGAGGCGTCCGTGGCGCTGGCGCGATCGATCGACCTCCCGCAGGGTGAGCTGGACCGGATCCGGACGGCGAGCCTCCTCCACGACCTTGGCAAGCTGGCGATCCCCGACGAGATCCTGGCGAAGCGCGGTGACCTCGCCGCGTCGGAATGGCGGGTGGTCGCCGAGCACCCCAAGATCGGCCAGGTGGTCCTGGAGCAGGCGGGCGCGCTGCGCGACGCGGCCACGATCGTGCTCCACCACCACGAGTGGTACGACGGACGGGGATATCCGCACGGCCTGGCAGGCTCGGAGATCCCGATCGGCGCCCGCATCGTGTCGATCGTCGATGCCTACGAGGCGATGATCGCCGGGCGCCCGTATCGCGAGGCGATCAGCCACGCGGAGGCGCTCGCGGAGATGCGCCGTCAGGCCGGGGTCCAGTTCGACCCGGAGCTGGTGGAGATGTTCGTGCTGCTGTTCCCGGCCGGTGTCCCGTGGGCGCCGGAGGAGCACGGCCACGATCACGACGATCCGAGCGCGGCGGCACGCGCAGTCGGGATCGGCCTGCCGCGCGGGCGGCGGCGGCCGGTGGATGCGGCCCTCGCCGGCCGCACGACCGCGGAGCTCCACGACGCCGTCCACGAGCGCCGGCGCCGCGCCGGCTGATCGGGAGCAGCCCGAAGCGGCTGGTGCTTATGCCGCGAACCCGCCCGCTTCGAGGCGCGCGATGATGTCCTCCTGGATCGCCGGCGATAGGTCCAGGAAGTTCACGAACGTGCCGTGGATCCGCATGATGTAGACGCCGCTCGGCGCCAGCTCCTTCGGATTCCGCAGGACCGCCCGAAGGTTGTCGACCGTGTCGATGTTGAAGTAGACGTAGTAGGGGGCATCCCGGCACCCCTTCGCCGAACCGGAACAGCGGCGCGATGACGCGGTCGCGCATCCAGCGCGCCTTCCCGTCGATCGGCCTCCGGAACTCGGCGTCGACCGGGCAGATCCCGACGTGGGAGGCGTAGCCGCCCGCCATCAGGCCGAACGGCAGCTTGCGGAAGGAGAGGAACCGCTCCGGCAGCTCGCTGCGAGATGTCTCCGGCCGGGGGTCGATCCCGTAGCTCAGCGACGTCCGCGCGGCGCGGCCGTCGGGCGTCGCCCCCACCCAGTAGCCATAGAGCAGGTGCGTGCTCGGTGTCGACCAGTCGGCGAGGAACGCGGCTCCGGAGGTGTCCCGGAGCGCGTTCACCCGCTCGGAGACGGCCGTGGCGATCCGGATCGCGGTCGCGTCGGCCTCATGGTGGTTGTTGCCCCATTTCGGCTGCGCGACCAGGAACGCCCGGAGCCGCGGCGCCTCCCGGAAGTCCGAGGCGAGGCCCGCCCGGATCTCCGAGGCCGGCCAGATGCGCAACGCCGCGTCGAGCGCCGTGAGCGAGTCGGCGACGACGGCGAGACCGTGGATGAGGCAGCCGCTGCCGGTGTACGTGGCGCCCGGCGCCTCCGGGTCGCGAACGTCGCGGAAGGTGGTGAGGCTGTCCATCAGCGACGACGTGAACGGCACGGGCATCGCGCGCCCGAGCAGCGTCGTGCAGGCGCTGCCGGCCGCGGCCATCTCGGGCAGCAGCGCATCGAGCGTGCCGAGGAACGCGGCTTCGGCGTGGGCGTACGCGTCGGCGGCGTCCGCGAACCCGAGCTCGGCCCAGGTCGGCCCGATCTGCGCGCCCGAGATGGTCGACCGGCCGTCGTTGAGCGCGATCTCGAGCACCTTGGCGAGGTTGAGCCACGTGTTCGTCGTGTTGAGCGAGGACTTGCCCATGATCGAGGGCTCCTGGCAGCCCGCGATCCCGTAGTCGGGCTGGTCCGCGGCCCGGATCCCCTGCGCGCCGAGCAGCGGCAGCAGGGCGTCGTCGTTGAACAGCGACGGGGTCAGGTGGCCGGGGGCGAAGAAGAACCGGCCGAGGTCCAGGTAGAGCGCCTCGGGCGTGTCCGCGTGCACCTTCACGGAGAGCGACGGCTGGGGGTCGTTGCTCCGGAAGAAGGCCTCCAGGACCACGCCGGTCATTGGGTTGCCCAGGTCGCTGCCGCCCACGTCGCGACCCCCGACCATGAGGTTCTGCGAGATCGCCCAGCAGCGGTCGCCGACCTGGAAGAAGCACAGCAGGTGGCGGATGATCGCGACGGCCTCCTCGAAGTCGCACTCCCCACGATAGGGCGCGAACAGGCGGTCGACGTTGCCGACCGAGAGCGCGTACGGGTTCGGGGCCTGCTCGATCGCCATTGCCTGCCACAGCAGCACGAACGCCTGTGCCGCGGCGTGCAGGTCGCGGGCGCCCCGCGCCGGGACCTCGTCGAGCAGGGCGGCGATCGTCTCGAGCCGGGCCTTCGCGGCCGGGTCGGCGGTCGGGCCGGGCCCGGCGGCCTCGGCCATCGCGAGCGCCAGGGCACGATAGCGCCGCGCGAGGATCAGGACGGCGTCGAGGGATCGCGCCATCGCGCGGCCGTAGTCGGTGCCGGAGGCGAGCGCCCGTTCCTGGATCGCGATCACGCCGTGCGCCAGGTACGGGCGCAGGTCGGGGATCACGTGGCCGGTGACCGGCTCCATGAAGAAGGCGACCTCGGAGGTGTAGCGCCCGTAGCGCTCGTAGATGGCGCGCAGGTCGCGGACGTAGCCGGCACCTTCCCAGTACGCCCGCACCGTCGCCACGCGTTCGGGTGTCACGCTCTCTTCCGGATCGATGTCGTCGTAGGCGGCGCAGGGATCGCAGTAGCCCGCGAACTCCTCGACCTTGAAGCTCGGGTTGATGAGCGCGTAGGAGGGCGAGAACGCACCGTCCTGCGAACCGGCGAGGGCGCTCCCGGCCGGGATCGCGAGCGGCATCCGCTCGACAGTCCGACACAGGAGCTCGGCCCGCCCGAGGGCCGAATCGGTGTCGAGCCCGGCGAGCCGCATGTCCTCCCGTTCGCGCATGCGCACCTCCTGGACGAAGAACCACGCGTTGTTGACCGTCTGATGCCGCTTGACGCCGCGGAGCGTCTCCACGCCGCTCGCCAGGCATGCGATCCAGTCGTCCACGATGCGTGCGCCTCCTAGTTCAGGATCTCGGCCGCGAGGCCGTCGCGCTCCAGCGCCTGCCGGAATGCCTCCACGTCGTCTCGATCGGGCGGCGTCAGGTCCTCCGCCGTCCAGGTCATGCCGAGCGCCTGGTACTTGGGCCGCCCCAGGCGGTGCAGCAGCAGCAGCCCGACCCGCTCCGGTCGAATCTCCACCAGGAACCGGTGGATCTTCTCACGCTCCTCGGGCACGAAGTTCAGCTCGCGGATGAGCGGCACCCGCACCGTCATCGTGATGCCGGACGCAAGGTTGGCGAGGATGACCCGGTTGCCGGCCCCGGTCATGCGGGCGTGAAGGTCCCGGCTGACGGCCTTCAGGTCGCAGATGAGCATGTCGCACCGCCCGTCCAGCTCGTGGAACCGCGGCGAGGAGGCGTTGGTCTCGATGACGACGTGGATGCCGCGCTCGCGCAGCACGTCGGTGGCCGCCAGGAGGGCGTCCATCTGGAGCGTCGGCTCGCCGCCGGAGAAGGTCACGCCGCCGCCACCATCCCTGCCGAAGAAGGACCGTCGCTCCTCCACCTGGTCGAGCAGCTCAGCGAGGGTGATCCCCTCGCCGACCCGCTCGAAGGCAGGGTCGCGCCAGCGCTCGACGCAGGCGTGGTCCGGGCAGCGGCCGCAGGCGCGGCGGTCCAGGAGCCCGTCCCGGACGGCACCGTGCGGGCAGCTGTCGCCCGCGAAGGCGCTCTTCTCCGGGTAGAACAGCATCTCGGGTGCCGCGGCGATGCTCTCGGGGTTGCCACACCAGTGGCAGCGCATGTTGCAGCCCTTGAGGTAGTAGACGAGGCGGCGGCCCGGGCCGTCGAAGCCGTTGCTCCAGCCGCGGGCGAAGATCCTCACCGCGCCGTCGCCGCTTCGGGCGCCGGCTGCGGGTCGACGCCGCGGGTGGCGCGCAGCGCCCGGTACGTCTCGGTGAACCGGGCGAAGTACTCGTCGATCCCGGGCATCTCCCGGGGCTGCACGGCGACGTCGTCGTGGGGCGCGGCGATCTCCACCCCGATGGCCCGGGCGCCCAGGATCGCCGCGCCGCGTGCCGAGGCATCGGTGGCGACGGAGACCTCGAGCGGCACCCCGAGGACGGTCGCCAGCAGCTGGTTCCAGTACGGGTACCGGACACTCCCCCCGACGAGCCGGTAGCGCTCGACGCCCGCGGTGCCGAGCGTCTCGAGGCCGAGCCGGACGCTGCACGCGACGCCCAGCAGCCCGGCGTGCACGAGATCGAGGCGCCCGTGATGAAGGCCGAGCCCGGACAGGGCACCGCGCGCCTCGGGGTCCATCCAGGGCGTCCGTTCGCCCGCGAGGTAGGGCAGGAACTGGAGGTCCAGCGGCGGCTCCATCGCGCCGACCTCCGCGTAGACGTCGTCCCAGGTGAGGCCGAGGATCCCGCGCAGCCACTCCAGCGCGAGCCCGCCGTTCAGCATCGCCGCCATCCGGTACCACGTGCCCTCGTCCGCGCCGGCGAACAGGTTCAGCGCCGGGTCGAAGGCCGGCAGGTCCCGGCCGATGCGCACGACCTGGCAGGCAGTGCCGATGCTGATCTGGACGACGCGCTCGTCGACGAGCCCCGAGCCGAGGATCGCGGCCGCCGTGTCGCCCGCGCCGACGGCGACCGGGACGCCCACGGGGAGGCCGCAGCGCCTCGCCCCGTCGGCCGTCACCGGCCCGGCCTGGTCGTCGCTGGGCAGGATGGGCGGCATCTTCGCCTCGTCGAGGCCGAGCCGCGCGAACAGGTCACCGAACCAGCCCGCCGCCTCGAAGTCGTAGAGGAGCGTGCCGCTCGCGTCCGAATGGTCCGTGGCCAGGTTGCCGGTCAGGGCCCAGCGGACGTGGTCCTTCGGCAGCAGGAAGCAGTCCGCCGCCGCGTACAGCTCCGGCTCGTGCTCGCGCAGCCAGGGGATCGTCGTCGCGGCCATGCCGCTCGCCCACGGGTTGCGGACGCGAGCGGCCATCTCTGGCGGCAGGCGCGCGAGCGCGGGGATCATCGACCCACCGCGCTGGTCCGGCCACAGGATCGCGGGATGGATCGCCCCCGCGCCGCGTTTCCACGGCACGACGCCGTGCATCTGGCCGGAGAACCCGATCGATGCGATCGAGCCGGGGTCCGGCACCTCGCGGGCCGCGTCGCGGATCGCGTCCAGCCAGAGGCGCGGGGCCGTCTCGGCGCGGCCGGGCGACGGGGCGGCGACCGGATAGGGGCGGGACACCGACATCTCGCCGCCGTCCTCGCCGAGGACCATCAGCTTCACCGAAGCCGTGCCGAGGTCGATGCCGAGATGGCGCATGGGTCCTTTCGCTGGCCGGGCGCGAGGGTCAGGCGATCAAGCAACTCCGACGGTCCGTCGCGGTGACGCGGCGCCGTCCAGTATCGGGCACGCGAGCCGGGCCAGGCGCCGCGCGCTCCCGGCCATCGACCGGCGTGCCGCGCCGCGCCCAGCGGCCCATGGCCCGGACGGGTGCTCCCCTGGCCCCCGGCGACATCCAGCAGCAGGCCCATCAGCACCTCCCGCTGCGCCGGATCGAGCACCCTCGTCAGCTGGGCCTCGTGTTCGGCCGAGACGGCCATGATCCGGGGTACCGCTCGGAGGACACGGTGGCCCCACCTGTCACGGGCGACTCCCGCCCCTGGCCATTTCAGGCGATCTTGCGCCGGTAGGCCACCATGGCGAGCGCGTAGGCGATGACGAGGATGCCGACGCACCAGGCGAGGGCGATCCAGATTTCGCCTCCGACCGGCTGCTGCTCGAACAGGGCTCTGATCGAGTTGACGATCGAGGTGACCGGCTGGTTCTCCGCGAAGACGCGCACGGGCCCCGGCATCGAGGCGGTGGGCACGAATGCCGAGCTGATGAACGCCAGGAAGATGATCGGGTACGAGAAAGCGGCCGCCCCGTCTGTGGAGCTCGCCGACAAGCCGACGATCACGGCAAGCCAGGTCAGCGCGAGCGTGAACAGGACGAGGATCCCGGCCACGGCGAGCCATGCCTCCACGCCTGCCGACGAACGGAAGCCCATCAGGAGTGCCACCAGGATGATGACGACCACGGAGATCGCGTTGGACACCAGCGAGGTCAGGACGTGCCCCCACAGCACCGACGACCGGGCGATCGGCATCGAGTGGAACCTCTCGAAGATGCCGCTCTGCATGTCGTTGAACAGGTGGAAGGCGGTATAGGAGATGCCGCTGGCGATGGCGATGAGCAGGATGCCGGGCAGCAGGTAGTTCACGTAGTTGTCGGTGCCCGCCTGGATGGCGCCCCCGAACACGTAGACGAACAGCAGCATGAAGGCGATCGGCATGATCGTCACCGTGATGATGGTGTCCATGCTGCGGGTGACGTGGCGCATGGAACGCACGAGCATCACCCTCGTGTCGCTGAAGTAGTGGTCGTTCACCGCTGCACCTTCTTGTCGCTCCCGACGATCGCCAGGAAGATCTCCTCCAGGGTCGGCTGCCGTTCCACGTATTCGACTTTCGCGGGCGGGAGCAGCTTCCTCAGCTCCTCCAACGTGCCGGACACGACGATCGTGCCGTCGTGCAGGATCGCGATCCGGTCGGCCAGCTTCTCGGCCTCGTCGAGGTACTGGGTCGTCAGGAGCACGGTCGTGCCGCTGTCGGCGAGGTTCTGGATCACCTGCCACACCTCGATTCGGCCCTCCGGGTCGAGGCCGTTGGTCGGCTCGTCGAGGAAGATGACCCGCGGGTTGCCGATGAGGCTCATGGCGATGTCGAGGCGACGGCGCATGCCGCCTGAGTAGGTCGACACCCGGCGCCCGGCCGCGTCGGCGAGGCCGAAACGTTCGAGCAGGTCGTCTGCCACCCTGCCCACGCCCTTCACGTGCCGCAGTTCGGCGATCATGATCAGGTTCTCCCGGCCGGTGAGGATCTCGTCGACTGCGGCGAACTGACCCGTCAGGCTGATCGACTCCCGCACCCGCGCCGGCTCCGTCAGGACGTCGAACCCGTCGACGCGCGCCGTCCCGCCGTCCGGCCTGAGCAGGGTGCTGAGGATGCGCACGATCGTGGTCTTGCCGGCGCCGTTGGAGCCGAGCAGCGCGAAGATGCTTCCGCGCGCCACCTCGAAGTCCACGCCGCGCAGCACGTGCAGCTGCTTGTAGGACTTCTCCAGGCCCAGCACCTGGATCGCGGGCCCCCGGAATTCGGTCGTTGTCATGCGGCACTCCTTGGGCGGGCCGCGTGGCGATGAGGGTCAGATGTCGAGGTCCTCGACGGCCGGCTGTCGCGCGGAGGTGGCCACGCTGTCGTAGAGCTGGGGCGGGATCCGCTCTCGGAGCTCGTCGAGCGACTCGACGACCTCGAGCGTCGACTCGGCGGGCGTGGTCCCGTAGCTGATGTTCCCGATGCCGAGGTAGCCTCGCCATCCGGCCGGCTTGCCCTCCGCGTCGACCATCGAGTAGTCGGGACTCCGTTCGACGTGGAGGACGAACTTGCCAGTCCGGCCGCGGTAGACCCGGAAGGTCTCGACGCGGCTGTAGCTCGTGTTGACCCATTCCCCGAGGAACACCCCGGTGAACCGGACCTTGCGGCCGCGACCGGGTCCGACGCGGACGACGAATTCGTCGAAACCCTCCCGTCGTCCCTCCTCCACGTCGACGTACCGGCGCAGCGCGCTGGCGATCGCCGCGGACAGGTTGCCACCGGCCAGCTCCTGGGCACGTCCGTAGAGCGGCAGGTCCGCATCGGACACGTAGATCGTCTTGTTCGGCACGTCGGCATCGTAACTCCTGGCAGGCTGACTAACCATACGCAGGAGTATACGTATATCGGCGCGGAATGCAACCCGTGATTCCGATCCGCGTCTTGAGCGGGTGGCGTCCCGAGCAGGCTTGCGCGAGTCTGTCTATCGTTGGCCTTCGTTCCATCGTCGGCATCGACGCACACCAGCATTCGCGAGACACACGTGGCCACTTCCATCCCAGCCGAAATGCTCGACCTGTTCGCCGAGCCCGCCCTCGGCCACGTCTCGTACACGACCGAGGCCGGCCTGATCGTCCCCTTCCCGATGTGGGTCGACTACGACGGCGCGCTCCTTCTCACCAGCTCACCCGTGGGTTCGAAGAAGGGCCGGGCGCTCCGGGTGCATCCCCGGGTCGGGATCTCCATCGTGAGCACCAGGACCCAGTGGCGATGGCTGTCGATCAGCGGACACGTCGTCAACATCCGGCCCGACGAGGGCCTGGCCTTCATCGACCGCATGTCCCAGAAATACGTCGGCCAGGCGTACCAGCGCCGGACACCGCGCGAGATCTTCGAGATCGAGATCGATCGCGTCGGTCACTCCGGGAACTGGCGCTGACCGGCGCCCGCCCGCCGGGCGGTGCCCTGTCGGTGGCCCGAAGGTGCTCGGCACCTAGTTCGAAGATGTCAAAGATAGTTGACAAGGTGTCGGCTGTCCTTTACATTGCCCATGTCAACGATTCTTGACATGGGAGACGCGGGTGACATTCCTCGAGAAGAGCAACTGGGTCGTGCTCGTCGTCGCGGTGCCGACGCTCCTCGTCTACCTGGCCCTCGTCGTGCCGCAGGTGCTCGGCAAGCCGATCGCCGAGATCTCCTGGGTCCAGCCGATGATCCTCGCGATCGTTGGCTTCATCGTGGCGAACGTCCTGGGCAACGTCGTGGCCGCGGCCTCGAACCCGCGCGAGGCCGACAAGAACGACCAGCGCGACCGGGAGATCGACCATTACGGTGAGCGGGTCGGCAACTGGCTGATCATCACCGGCTCGGTCGTCGCCCTGGCCCTCGCGATGGCCATGGCGGACCAGTTCTGGATCGCCAACGCGATCTTCCTGGGGGGCATGGCGGCAGCCCTCGTCAGCTCCGTCACCAAGATCGCGGCCTACCACGGGCCGTTCCAGCAATGGTGAAGCCGACCCGCGTCACCAACTCGATCCGCTTGCTGAGGTTCGCCAACGGCGAGATGACCCAGGCGGACCTGGCCGATCGAGTCGGCGTGACGCGCCAGACGATCATCGCCATCGAGCAGGGCAGGTACTCACCCACGTTGGAGATGGCCTTCCAGATCGCCCGAGCCTTCGGCGTCGGCCTGGATGACGTCTTCCACTACCCGGACTCCGAGGAGAGACCATGACCGCCCCGACCGCCGCAGAACCGCCGAAGAAGTCGCCGTCCCTGCAGCCGCGCTGGTTCATCCGCTCGTTCTGGATCGCGCAACGCGCCCTCTACTCGGTCACCCGCGGCCGGATCGGCCTCCGGACCGCGAAGGCCGACCGCTGGGGCATGATGCGGCTGCGGACGGTCGGACGCCGCACCGGTGAGGAGCGAGTGGCCATCCTCGGCTACTTCGAGGATGGTCCCGACCTCGTCACCATGGCCATGAACGGCTGGGCCGATGCCGAGCCCGCCTGGTGGCTCAACCTGCAGGCTCAGCCCGATGTGACCGTCGATCTCCCCGGAGGGTCGCGCGCCGTCCGTGGACGTGCCGCGCACAAGGACGAACGGCCTCGCCTGTGGGCCATGTGGGCCGTCTACGACAAGGATCTCGACGGCTATGCCTCCCTGCGTTCCCGGGAGACGGCAGTCGTCATCCTGTCGCCCCGATCCGATTAGGGGTCCTCCCCCGGACCTCGACGGACTCGAGGACCACACCCCGCCGACCAAGGCGCGGCGGGGTCCGATTCCAGCCAAGTGCACGAGGCCTGTTCGGCCTGCCCAGTGATAGGAGAGAAGAGCATGAACACGAACCGAACGATCGCCGAAATTGCCCCGAAGCCAGGCATGAGCGCGGATCGGAAGGCAGCCGCCTGGATCGGCGTGCTGTTCATCATCGGGACGGTCGCGGGCGCCCTCAGCCTGATCGTCACGGACCCGGTCCTGGCGGGCCCCGCCTACCTCGCCCAGGTCGCCGCGCAGCCGAACCAGCTGGCGATCGGAGCCCTGCTCGTCCTGCTCATGGGCTTCGCGCTCGCAATGGTCCCGGTCGTGTTCTGGCCGGTCGGCAGGCGGTACGACGAGACGCTGGCCATGGGCTACGTCGTCTTCCGGGGCGGGCTCGAGACGGTCACCTACCTCGTCGGCGCGCTGGGCTGGCTGCTGCTGATCGCGCTCAGCAAGCAGCCCGACGCGGGCCCGCTGGCCGGCTTCGTGCGCACGACCGAGACCGTGACCTGGGACCAGCTGATCGCCATCCCGTTCGCGCTCGGCGCGCTCATGTTCTACCTCCTGCTCTACCGGTCGCGGCTCGTGCCCCGGTGGCTGTCCACGTGGGGGCTCGGAGGGGCAGCGCTCTACATCGTGCCGGCGATTGGGAGCATGTTCGGGCTCTCGCTCGGCGTCCTCATGGCCCCGCTCGCCGTGCAGGAGATGGTCCTGGCGGTGTGGCTGATCGCCAAGGGCTTCAACTCATCCGTGATCGCTGCCGAGCCTGCCGGTGAGACAACGAGGTGGCGGGGCACCGCAGCCGCCGGGCGGCCGGCCTGAGTCGGCGAGGTGCGCTGCCCGGGGGTTCCCGCACTCGGGCAGCGAAGGAGAGACATGATGAACGCGATCATCCACTCCGCCCGGGCCAAGCCCTCGCCCAAGCGCCGCGCGAGGATTGCAGGTGTCCTCTACCTGATCGTGGCCGTCTTCGCCGCTTTCTCGTTCAACTGCGCGACCGGCACGGTGTACGTACCAGACGACGCCGCCGCAACCGCCCAGAAGCTGGTGGCGAACGCAGGACTCGTCCGGGCTGGCGTCGTTGCCGACCTGGTCCAGGCGGCGGCTTGGATCTTCACAGCGATGGCCTTCTACCTGCTGCTGCGTCACGTGAACGGGGGCCGGGCTCGTGCGATGGTGGTCCTCGTCGCCGTCGGGGCAGCCATCGTCTGCGTCAAGCAGGTCTTCCCGGTCGCCGCCCTGCTGGTCGCAACCGAGCCGTCCTATGCGGCCGCCTTCGGAGCCGCAGGATCGAAAGCCCTGGCGCTGCTCCTGCTCGACATGCATCACGCCGGCTCCGTCATCGCCCAGGTCTTCTACGGCCTGTGGCTGGTGCCGCTCGGGTACCTCGCCTACGCGTCGGGGCTGTTCCCCAGGGCGATGGGTGTCGCGCTCGTGGTGGGAGGCGCCGGCTGGCTGGTGGGGGCGCTTGCCGTGTTCCTGGACCCCGCGTCCGGGGATGCGCTCAACTCGTCCGCCATGATGCTGCCGACCATCGCCGAGGTCTGGCTGCTGGGCTACCTGCTCGTGAAGGGAGTGAGGTCTCCGGGCGCGCCCGACCACAGGCCCGATCGCAGGCCCGTCGGGGTCCCGGGTCAGGTCGCCGTCACGCGGTAGGGCGGCGACCATCACCCCCGATCAGTGGTAGGCGGCGTCCCGGACGCGCTCCAGGCCGTCGAGGATCAGGTCCAGCCCGAACGCGAAATCGACCGGGGCGCCGCCCGGCGTCGTCGCCGCCATATTGGCCATCGCGAGGAGGTTCGGGTAGTCGCCCGCGGGAAGAGCTTGTGCGAAGGCTGCCGCCACCTCCGCAGCGTTCTCGTCGTCGAACGGCCAGGCGAGCTCCTGGAGCACGAAGCCGTAGGTGTGGCTGTCGAGCGCCATGATCGCGCGCACGGCCACCGGCATCGAGAACCCAGCGGCCGAGAGGACGCCGATCACCGCGTCCAGGTAGCGCAGCCTCGCGGGACCGGCGCTGAGGCGGGACTCGATAAGGCTGCTGGCCCATGGGTGGCGGAGCAGGGTCTGGTGGGCCGAGATCGCACTCCGCCGGATGGCCGCCTTCCAGTCGACGTCCCCGGACGGCACCTCGAAGTCGCCCACGACGAGGTCGGCGATGCCGTCGAGGATGTCGTCCTTGTTGGCCACGTGCTTGTAGAGCGACATCGCCTCGACCCGCAGCACCTGGCCGAGCCTGCGCATCGACACGGCCTCCAGGCCGTCTTCATCGGCAAGCGCGACGGCCGCCTCGAGGACGCGGTCGCGGCTGAGCGGCGTGCGTCCGGAGGCCGCTGGCAGCGTGGACTCGGTCGGCGGTTTCGCCATCGGATTCCTCACCCTTGACAGGCTTACAGTGTAGTCGTAGGCTTACACCGTCAGCTTACAGTGTAGCAGGCGACACAACCAACCAGGGAGGCACCCGATGTTGATGCAAGTGGCGACCCTCGCGGGCGCCCTGTTCGTGGGAGTCGTGGCGCTCGCGCTCGTGTTCCTGCTGGGGATGCGGACGAAGTCGCCGCTCGTGCTCAGGCCCCTCATCCGGATCCAGCGCGCGGTCATCAACCCGAAGCAGATGCGATCGGCGGGCACGCCTGGAGCGTACGCGTCCGTGATCCGGCATCGCGGCCGGACCTCGGGCCGACCGTACGAGACGCCCGTCGGGGTGGTGGCTGACGACGACGGGTTCCTGATCGCGCTCGTGTACGGTTCCCGCACGAACTGGCTCCAGAACGTGCTGGCAGCCGGGTCCGCCACCATCGTGCACGAGGGGCAGACCTACGGGGTCGACGAGCCGGAGATCGTCCCGATGAAGGCGGTGGCGGCCCGGTTCACGGCCGGCGACCAGCAGGGCTTTCGCCGGCTCGCCGTCGACCAGGCGCTCCGGGTCCGGCGGGTCGAGCAGGGATCGGCTGAGGAGCCGATCCCCGATGCGGCCTAGATCCCATAGGGTCTTGTCAAGCTTCGACCCCCCAGTTGGGGTCGAAGTCCTGACCGTTGCGCCAGACGCCCCAGACGATGGCCAGGGCCTTGCGCATGCAGTGGCCCAGGGCGTTCATCTTCGACTTGCCGGCGGCGCGCTTGCGAGCGTAGTGGGCGGCGATGACCGGGTTGTGCTGGATCCCGACCAGGGCCATCCGATAGGCGGCTGCCCGGAGGTGGCTGTTGCCCGCCTTGCTCATGTGCCAGGAGGTTTCCGGGTTCGATCCCTTCCGCCCCGAGCTCCGCTCCGCCGGATGGACGCCGGCAAACGCGAGGAGCTGGTCGAAGTCGTCGAACCGGCCGATGTCGACGATCTCGCTGATGAGGGTCGCCGCGATCGAGGGCCCGACGCCCGGGATCGTCTGGAGCCGACGGGCGGTCTCGCCGTCGAGGAGCCCTGCGACCCGCCGGTCGGCGTCGGTGATCTGGCGCTCGAGCAGGTCGTACTGGTCGAGCAGCAGGCGGACCTCGAAGGCGACCTCCGCATCGAGCTCGGGGACAGCGATCGAGTCGGCCGCGGCGGCCTGGAGCCGCTCCGCCTTCGCCGTCCCGAGGCGGCGATGGCCGGGACGGCCGTTGGCGTTGGCCAGCGTCGCCGTCCGACGCCTCGTTGCCGTCCGGGCTGTGGGGGCGATCCGCAGCACCTCCCGGGCGGTCCGGCAGGTCGGATCGTCGAACAGCTCGCCGAGCTCCGGGAAGCCCAGCTCGACCAGGCGGACCAGGCGCTGGCAGACCTTCGCCTGCTCGGTGACCAGGGTCATCGCGAAGCGGGCCGCCTGGCGCAGCTCGACGCCGGCGAGCGGGTCGCGGGCGTCGGGGGTGTCGCGCATGGCCATCTCGGCGAGGCTCCGGGCATCGGCCGGGTCGGACTTCGTCCGGCCCAGGCGGCTCCTTGCAAAGTACTTCGCCGCGAGCGGGTTGACCACGGCGACCGGGACGTCGTGCCGGCGCAGGTGGCTGGCGAGCGGCATCCAGTAGTGGCCCGACGACTCCATCGTCACGAGGGTCACGGGCTCCGGCTGTCGCTCGAGCCAGGCGTCGAGGACGGTGAACCCGGCCCGGTCCTGGCTGACCCGCAGGATCTCGCGGTCGGCCCGGGCCTCGCCGTCCCGGCATCTCGCCGCGACGTGCATCCGTCCCCCGATGTCGATCCCGATCGTCGTCATCAGGCCAGCCTCCTTCGGCGGACCCCAAGGGGTACCCGCTCCTCCGGTCGACGTCAGCTGACCTATCCGATCACCGGTCCAAGCCGCCGGATCCCGATCACCGTTCACGGCCAGAGGTCGGGGGCCGGACACTAGGCCCAACGGTCATCTGCCGGATAGCCGGACGCCGGTCTCCCCGAGGGGGTCGGTGCCATCATCGACCCACAAGGCGGTATATCAGCCGCGGTTGTCCATGCCGGCGGTCGGGGCTGACGCTGCATCGGCATGGGCGGTGGCCAAGCCGTCGTCCTGCAGCCGGCCATCCCGCAACTCGATCACACGGTCTGCCAGGTCGATGAGCATGGGGTCGTGTGTCGCCACGATGGCGGTCACACCTTCGCTCCGCACGAGGTGCTGGATCACCAACATGATGCTCCGCCCGGTCTGCGAGTCGAGCTGCCCGGTCGGCTCATCGGCCAGGAGGAGGTCGGGTCGATTGGCCAGCGCGCGGGCGATCGCCACGCGCTGCTGCTCGCCACCGGACAGCTCCTGCGGACGGTGGTTGGCCCGGCCGCTCAGGCCGACCATCCCGAGCAGCTCGAGGATGCGTCGGTCGCGCTCCCGGGGCTCGGTCCGCACGAGGCGGAGGGGGACCTCGACGTTCTCCGCGGCCGAGAGGATGGGCATGAGGCCGAACCCCTGGAAGATGAAGCCGATCTTCCGCCGCCGGAAGTCGATGAGCTGCGACTCCGGCAGGTCCGAGACCACCGTGCCATCCACCGAGACGCTGCCGCGCGTCGGTCGATCAAGAGCGCCGACCATGGACAGGAATGTGGTCTTGCCCGATCCAGACCGTCCTCGCAGCGCTACCAGCTCGCCCCGGCCCACCCGAAGGCTCACGTCGCGCACGGCGTGGACCAGCTCTCCCGGCATCGCGTAATCGCGCGAGAGGTCGCGCGTCTCGACCATGGGCGGGGCGCTCGGATCGCCTGCCGGCCGCTGCTCGGGCAGCGCGGATTGAAGGTCGCCCATCAGGCGTCCGTCCCGTCGGCCCGGCCATCGCCGTCCCCGGAATGGTCGCGGTCCGGCCAGACGCTGATGTGGTCGGGTTTGAGCGCCAGCCGCACTCGTCGCTCGAGCCCCAGGGCTTCGACGTGGCCGCGAGGCAGCTGGAGGCGCCCGGCTCGATCGAGAACGGCGTACTCCTCACTGATGATGTGGTGGTCGCCCTGCTCGGAGACCGCACGTCGGCGGAGCGTCTCGCTGCTCGTTCGCCCGTCGCGGATGGCGATCGTACGGCTCACCTGCTCACTGACCAACGGGTCGTGGGTGACGACCACGATCGTCACGCCGAGCTCATGGTTCACGGTCCGCAGAAGATCGAACACGTCGTGGGCAGTGGTCGTGTCAAGCTCGCCCGTGGGCTCGTCGGCGAACAGGACTGCCGGCTCGTTGGCAAGCGCGACGGCGATCGCGACGCGCTGCTGCTCGCCGCCGGAGAGGCGCTCCGGACGGTGGTCGCTCCGGTGCGCCAGCCCCACCCGCGCCAATAGGCCGGTGGCGCGCTCCCCACGCTCGTGGCGGCCAACCCCGTTGAGAAGCATGGGGAGCTCGACGTTCTGGCGGGCCGTGAGATATGAGAACAGGTTGCGGGACGTTTGCTGCCACACGAAGCCGATCACCCGGCGTCGGTAGTCCGAACGTTCCCCGCGGCCCATCTCGCCGAGAACATGGCCGGCGACGACCGCCCGTCCGGCCGACGGGGCGTCGAGCCCGCCGAGGATGTTCATGAGGGTGCTCTTGCCGCTGCCCGAGGCCCCGACCAGGGCGATGAACTCACCCGCCTCCACCAGCAGGTCCAACCCCTGGAGGGCCACCACCTCGAGGTCGGCGACCTTGTAGATCCTCACCAGGTTGTCGCACATGATCAGCGCGCCGTCGTGGGACTCGCGGCTCGGCTCCGGAGCAGCTCGGGCCATCCTCGGGGTGAGATCTCCTACCGGCGCGTCGACGAGCCGGGTGAGGTCCTGGGTCATGCGTCCTCCATGCATGTCAATGCTCGCCGATCCGCAGCGCGTCCACCACGGAGGCCCGAAGCGAGAGCCAGGTCCCGACGCAGACCGCCGCCACCGCCACCCCGATCAGCGCGGCGACCATGAGCGACAGCCACGTCAGGTCAACGGACAGCGGAAGGCCGCTGGTCCCGGCAAACGAGGCCAGGTCCAGACCGGGCTCGAGCAGGAACGCGACACCGACGCCCAGCGCCACCCCGGGGATGAGCGCCAACGGCACGGGGGTGACATGCTCCGTGAGGCTGAGCGCGAGTGCCTGGGAAGCGGTGACACCGAGGGTTCGCAAGTATGCGACGTCCTGGTTTCGGCGTGCCGCGGACAGGACGACGGCGCCGATGATGGCAAGCGCCATGTAGATCGTGGCAAGGACCATCGCCATGCCGGAGCCCGTGGCGATCGCCGCCCCGAGCGGCGCATCGTGGAGCGACGCGTAGGCGTCGTAACGCGAGACGATGCGCACCTCGTCCCCCGCCTCGGGGACGGTCGCCGCCAGGGACCCCGCGACCTCCTCGGGCGCCCGCAGCCACATCACCGATGGCGGCAGAGGCTGGCTCCCCCACGCGGCCTGGACCCAGTTGAGGGGCACAACCGCGAACGAGGCCGGCTCACCGATCCCGGGGAAGCTCGTCCGTTGCCCGACGAGCCGGAACACCTGGTCATGGCCGAGCACCACGATCCGGAACGTGTCGCCCAACGCGAGATTGGCGCTGCCCGCCGGCAGCCGGGCGGAGAGGATGGCCGGGACCGGGTTCGCCTCCGTTCCGAGGCCGGCTCCCGTCGGCTCGGCCAGGAAAGCGCTCGGCCAGCCCGGATCTGCGGGCGTGCCGCCGACAACCGCCTCGTAGGCTCGCGGGTCGACGGCGTCGAGGTAGATGCTGGCCCGCTGGTTCGCCGTGCTCGCGAAGCCGGCAGACGCGTCGATGACGCCGGCCGCCACGGCCTCGACACCGCGGATTGCGGCAGGATCCAGCGACGGTGGCAGCGCGCCGATCCCGATCGTCTCGATCCGGTAATCGGCGCCCACGTCGAGGTACGGAGCGACATGCTGTCCTCGATCGATGCTCGAGACGATCACCATGGAGAAAGCCCCGACAGCGGCGGTCAGCATCAGCACGAGAAGCGCGAGGTTCGCTGCAGCCGGGTGCCGGCCCACCGTCCGCAGGCCGAGGACCGAGACGAGGCCGCGACGCCTGGCGGCCAGCCCCCCGAGGCCACGGATGGGCAGCGGGTAGAGACGCAGGGCCACGATCCCTGCCGCCAGACCGCAGAGCACCGGAACCGCCGCGAGCAGCGGGTTGAAGTGGCCGACGCTGCCGTCGACGGGAAGGCTCAGGCCACGCTCGCGGATCAGCAGGATTCCCGCGACGGCGATGCCCACGAACGTCATCTCGATGACGAGGCGGCGCGGGGCCACCCCGTGCTGCGGCTGGTCGTCCCGTTCCAGCTGGCCGAGGGGGCGCCGTGCCATCGGCCAGGCGGAGCCCATCAACAGGAGGATGGCTGCCCCCCCGACCGCGATCGCCAGCACCGGGGAGAGCGGTCCGGCTCGCGCGGGGATTGCGATCGTCGCGGCAAGCAGCCCTACCAGGCATGCGCTTCCGGCGAGGATCACGGCCTCCCACAGCTGCGTGCCCAGCACTACCGAGCCGGACGCTCCGCGGCCGCGGGCGAGCACCAGGGTGGCGCGCCGGCGCGTGCCCAGCAGGATGGCGAGCATGCCCAGGACGCCGCCCGCCAGGAGGAACGGGCCGATGGCGGCAATCGACAGGATCGACTCCGACCGCGCGAGCTGCGTGGCGAATGTATCGAGGATCCGGAGCAGGCCGCTGCGCATGACGACGGTGCCGGGTAACGCGAGCTCCGAGAATCCGGTGACGAAGTCCAGGTGCCGCAGATCCTCCTGCCACTGTGCGACCTGCCCTGCGACGAGACGCTGCGGGTCGACTTGGTAGCGCCACTCGTAGCGGAACGGCAGGCCACTGCTCCAGACGGCGCCGTATGTCTCGGCGGCGATGTAGGCAGTGAACCGGGCAACCGGGGTGTCCCACGTTCCCATCTGCACGACCCGCAGACTCGGGTCCCCGGACCAGTACGGCGCGTGCGGGTCAATCGGCTCAAAGAGCCCGACCACCTCGATCTGGATGGGGACCACCTGACGGTGGGCGCCTTCGAGCAGTGGGTCCCTGCCGTCCAGCGTCACCGCCAGGCGATCGCCCACGTGCACACCGATCTCGGTAGCCACGGCCGTCGAGGTCGCAGCCTCGAGGATCACCGGCTCGGGCGGGTTGCCACCGGCCGGCGTCTCAGACCCGAACACCGCCGTGGCCGGCGGCAGCGCGACTCCTCGATCGACGGGCCAGCGCCCGGAGGCGAGCCGGGACGCATCGGTCAGGCCGTCCTGGTAGCGAAGGGATACGTAGGTCTCGTAGTTGGTGGGCGGGTCGGTCACCGAGAAGCGGGCGGTGGTAACGCGCAGCGAGCGATCGGAGATCAGCGCGGCGAGCGAGGCGGGGAACCGCTCCGCGGCCTGGTCTCCGTGGGCGCGCACCTCGGCGACACCGCCGTCGACGCCCGGGGACAGGCTGTTGACCTCCGCCAGCACCAGGTCCCGCTGAAGGGGATCGACGGCAAGCGCCGCGTACCGCAGCCCATCGTCGGATGCGCGATCGAACAGGCGAGGTGCAGCGGCGAACAGGAAGCTCGTCGCCGCGATCACGACGAACAGGAGGAGGAGCGTCCCCATCTCGGCCCGGAACCGGCGCAGGAGCAGTCCGGCAGCCCACAGCGAGCCCACGTTCAGTCCTCCCCCATGCGGAGGACGCTGCCTAGCTCCAACCGGCGCAGCACGCTACCGACTACCAGCAGCGCAGTGACAAGCGCCAGCGCGATGGCAGCGTCGAGCAGGAGGATGCGGTCCCAGGGCACGTCGACGATGACCGGCGGCACCGGCGTCGTCGCGCCCTGCGACACGGTGACGAATGGCAGGACCATCCAGCCGATGAGGAGGCCGAGTGCCGTCCCCGCGAGCAGGCCGACCAGCACCAGCGTGCCGTTCTCGAGCCACAGCGAGCCCGTCAGCTGCCTCCCCGAGAGACCGAGGGCGCGCAGGAGCGCGAACTCGGGGCGACGCGCGCGCGCCGCCGCCGACGTGGTCACGGTCAGGCCCACGACGGCGAACAGCCCGGTGGCGACGAAGCCGATCGCCAGGGCGCCGATGGTGAGGATCGCGACCGGGTCCGTGCTGAGGCTGTGGGCGCGGTCGTCGACGCTCGTCACCAGTGAGCTGTCGAACGGGCTGGCGCGCAGCGCCGCCGCCAACGGCTCCGAGCGTCCGTCGGCAGCCTTCATCCACCACTCGTCCGCGCTTCGGGCGCTGCTCGTCCGCTGCAGGCGCAGCAGGCCGAGGGTGGCCTCGTCGAGGATCAGCAACGGCCGCTCCGGATCGGTGGTCGGAAACGAGTCGACCACCCCGGCGATCGACAGGCGCTGGACCGAGCCAACCACCGTGGCCGTGACCGTGTCGCCGGGTGACGCTGCGATGGCGGCCAGGAAGGCGCGATTGGCGATCACCGGCAGCGCCTCGTCGAGCGAGGCGAGTGCGGCAGGCAGGAACCTGAATTCGTCCGGCTTGCTGGCCGGTTCCGTTGGCAGAGTCAGGGTTCTGCAGCCCATTCCCGGTGAGATGCACGGCGGTGCCGTCCGTCTGGCCGGCGGGCACGGCACCCGGCAGACGGAGTCCCTCGGCCATCTGGGCGCTCCAGCCGGTTGACCTGAGCGGCACGTCCGTCCACGGGCCCCCCGTTTCGCCACCGGCCGAGAGCGAGGCCACTCCCACGAAACCGTCGGACATGACCGCGTCCCCGGGAAGCCACACGTCGATGCCCAGACCGGCGAGCTCCACGGGCCCGTCGAACCGGGCGCCGACCTTCGCCACCACCGGGGCGCTGCGCGCTCCGGTGGGCTCGAGCGACAGCACGATGGCCGTCCCCGGCCCAGCCATCGGCACAGGATCGGACTCGACGCGGTACAGGAGTCCACCCGCGTCACGCACGAGCGCGCTAACGCGCACGCGCACGGCGGCCAGCGAGGCGGGATCGAGCTGCTCGAGGCGCGCCTCGCCGGTGGCGGGGTCGATCACCGTTCCGCGGATCGCCACGTCGAGACGGGGCGCGATGCGAAGGTAGGCGGTTCCCGCCGGCAGCGTCGTGAGGCGCGGCTCCGGTCGGCCATCGCGAAGCCTCTGCAACAGGTCGCTGAGCGGGCTGGCCGATTCATCTGCGCGGAAGAGCACGAGGCCGCCGGCCGTAGCGGCATCGATCCCCAGGAGGTCGCCTGAGCCGGCGGCGAACGAGATCCCGTCTCGGATGCGCTCGACCGGTGACGCCCGAACGATGTCCGGCAGCCCCGCGTACGCGCCGGGCAGGGCCCAGGCGGGCAGCCCGCCGAGCGAGTCGCCGGGCACCACCCGCACATCGGCCCCCGCCTGGTAGGCGGCCTGGTCGCGCTGAGCGCTGGACCATGTCGCGGCGTACGACACGGTCAGCACACCCATCGAGATGGCGATCATGAACAGGAGGAGGGCGCGCGTGTAGCGCAGCGGGCGACGGGCCAGCTGGCGGGAGCCGAGCGTCGCGACGAGGTCCCGCCGGCGGGAGACCGCGGCCTCCACCCCCTGGGCCAGGAGGGGCAGGATTCGCAGTGCCAGCACGCCGCCCGCCAGCAGGCTGATCGCCGGTGCCGCCACGAGCAGTGGATCGATGCCCAAGCTGCCCTGCACCGTGCGGGTCAGTGGTGCGCCGTAGAGGCGCAATTGCCAGAGCGCGATACAGGAGATGGCCAGGAGCGCGATGTCGAGCCCCATCCGTTGCCCGAGGGTACGCGTCTCGGGCCGGGAGAGCCCGCGCTGCTCGGCCGCGAGGCTGCGCGCGGACAGCATCGCGGGCAGCACCAGCAGCGCCACACACACGATGGCGATGGCGCCGGCGGCAAGGTAGCCCTCCACGGTGACCCGCGGCTGCGTCTCGAGGCCAACATCGGCCAGCGGCCCCACGGCGTTCAGGATCGCCACGGCCGCGACCGCCAGCCAGGGCCCGAGGACCGCGGCCGGGATCGCGATCAGGATCCCCTCAGCAAGCGCGAGGAAGCCCACCTGCGAGGGCCCGGCCCCGCGGGAGAGGAGAGCGGCGGTGTCGGACCTCCGGTGGTCCACCAGCAGGGACGCGACGAGGATGACCGCGTAGATGGCAAGGATCGCCAGCTGCGCCATCAGCAGGTACATGTTGGTGCGGCTCACCAGGAGCGAGCGTTCCGCATCGGCGAGAAGCGGCGGGAGCCCCATCGTGATGGTGGGCGCCTCGCCGATGTCCGACCGCAACCGGTCGGGCAAGGCCTCCAGCGACCTGAGCAGCGGCGTCGTGCCGTCCACCGTCAGCCTTGCCAGATCCAGGGATGTGCGCCACCACGCGTGAACCGAACCGATGGGAACGCGCTGCAGGAGGTCGTGGGAGGTCGTGAGGAACGGCCCGAAGGTTCGGTAGCCCGGTCCATCCAGGATGCCGGTGGTGAGCTGCGTGTCGCCGTGCCAGTAGGGGTCGGTGACCGCGGCGATGGCGAAGATGCCCACGAGGCGCACCGGGACCACTGTCCGGTCGCCTACCTGGGTCACGAGCAACAGCTCGTCACCGACGGTGAGGCGGAGCTCCTTCGCGACAGAGTCCACGACAACGACCGGGATGGGTCCGGACGAATCGCTGCTCTCCACCGGCCAGCTGCCGCCGATCAGCGTGGCGTGGCCTGGGAGCGCGTCCAGGGAGCCCAGGACGGCCAGGTCGCCTTCCCGGACCGATGGCTGGCTGGGCAGCGTGAGCGTCGCGGTGCTCCGCACGTCGCGCAGGACGCTGCCGTTCACCGCCGTGGTGGCGTGCTGCAGGTCGGTCACGACCTGGTCGTCGATGGCGGCGACGCGTGCCGGTGCCCCGTAGAGCGAGACTTCGATCGACGTCTCCGCGACGGAATACGCGGCGACCGTCCGGCCCAGCCCCGCCGCGGAGGCAGCTGACCAGTAGATCGGTCCGGCAGCGACAAGCGCGGCGGCGAGGAGCGTGACCAGCCAGGCCGCCGCGACGATCGGCCAGTCGGCACGGGTGCGACGCAGACTCATCCGCCACGCCGCCATCAGCGAGCGCACGGGTGACCCGGTTCCGGATGGATCGCGCCAAGCTCCGGTCCAAGGCAGCGCAGACCCCTGGTGGTATCGCTCGCCTGCGGCCCGTCGCCGGGTCGGCGGGATCGCCGGTCCACACGGAACGCCCGGTGAACCGCCGCGATCGGCCTCGTCGAGCGGGCCTGTCCCCGCGCCGCAAGCGGTCGGCCGAGCTCCTCCACGCCGAGCGCACGGTGCTCTGCCGGCAGCGCGGCCGCCGCAGCGGCGATCATCGATCGGGGCATCGGTCAATCCACAATGGTCTGGTGCGGGAAGCCGCCCGATCGCGGGACCGGCCGCCGAAGCGGACCGTCGTCCGACCGGCCCCGCCGACAGCGGCAGCTCCAGGTCGAGCTGTGCTTGGGCGTGTTCGACCCCATCGTATCCCCGCGCCCGCTCCTGGAGTTGCACGACGTGCTGCGGCGAGACGAGCTCCGTCGCCGCGTCTCGGATGTGGAAGCAGACGCTGGTGTCGAGCTCATTCGGAGCGAGACGTCATCCGCGACGATCCCGGGCCATCTCCCGCCGTGGGTTCTCAGTGACGCCGGAGCGCTGTCGGCGGGCGGACGCCTGGGCGAGGGCCACCCACGATTCCGAGCCTCGCGATCACGCCCCCTGCAGGTACCGCTCGATGCCGTCGAGGATGAGGTCGAGCCCGAACTCGAACTCGTCTCCGTAGTCGAACCCGGACGCGAGGAGCTCACCGGCGACCCGCGCCGAGTTCGGGTACTCGTCCGCCTGCACGTGGGCGAGCAGCTCCTCGCCCATCGCTGCCAGCTCCTCGGCGTTGCTGAACGGCAGGTTCACCTCCTGGAGCGCGAACCCGAGGACGTAGCTGTCGACGAGGTTGTAGGCGTGCGTGGCCGTGATCGCGGAGCACCCCGCGTCGAGCAGGACGGTGATGGTGTCCTCGTGGCTGCGGAGGTTCGCAGGGCCGGGCGCCATGCGCGACTCCATGAGCGTGATCGCCCAGGGATGCCGCCGCAGGGCAGCGCGGGTCGAGACGGATCGGGCGCGGAGCACCGTCCGCCAGCTCGAGCGATCGGCCGGCAGCTCCACCTCGGTGAAGACGAGGTCGACGATCCCGTCGAGGATGTCGTCCTTGTTGCGGACGTGCCGGTAGAGCGACATCGCCTCCACGCCCAGCCGGCGACCGATCTTCTGCATCGTCAGCGCCCCGGTGCCGCCCTCATCGGCCAGCTCAAGCGCGGCGCGCAGCACGCGGTCCCGGTTGAGCGGCGCGCGCTTTGGCGTCGTTCGGCGTGTCATCCACGTTCTCCTCGGGTGCCGTTGACAGCATCATAGCTTATGGCATATGCTTACGTCATAAGCAGCGATGCGATGCGCAGCCACGAGGAGAGATCGGTGCAGGCAATCGTCCAGGAATGGAGTGCCGCATGAGCACCACGACACAGGCCGGGCAGTACCGGAACACCAGGATCGACGTGAAGCTCGTGCTGTCCGCGCTCTGGATCGCGATGCTGATCGTGTTCGCCTACGTCGACATCTTCGGGTTCTTCCGCGCCGACATCCTCCGGGCCGCGCTCGACGGCAAGGTGGCGGCCATGGGGATCGCGGTCGACCAGGTGTTCCTGGTCTTGACCACCGCCTACGTCCTCATCCCGACGCTGATGGTGGTCCTGTCGCTCGTCCTTCGGCCCCGCGTCAACCGGATCGTCAACATCGTCGTCGCCCTCGTCTACGCGGTCAGCATCATCGCGTCGTGCATCGGCGAGGGGTGGGTCTACTACCTCCTCGGGAGCGCTGTCGAGGTCGTGCTCCTCGTCGCGATCGTCCGCACGGCATGGGCGTGGCCGCGGACCCAGGTCGCACCCTCGCCGTGATCGCGCCCACGCCCTCGTCCTCAGTCGGCTGAGCTCGATGGTGGATATGGCCCAAGGAGGAACCGGGTGAAGGCAATCGTCCAGCAACGGTACGGCGGGCCGGAGGTGCTCGCGATCCGTGAGATCGACAGGCCCGGGATCGGCGACCGGGAGGTGCTCGTGCGGGTACACGCAGCGGGGCTCCACATCGGTGACGCGTTCGGCGTCCGGGGCTCGCCATTCCCGGTCCGGTTCACGAGCGGCCTGCGCGGGCCGAAGCTCGGCGTGCCTGGGTTCGACATCGCGGGGACGGTGGAGGCGACCGGCAGCGCGGTGACCCGGTTCGCGCCCGGTGACGAGGCCTTCGGCCTCTGCAGCTGGCCGTCATCGGGGGCCTGCGCCGAGTACGCGAGGGCAGCCGAGGACACCCTCGTCCGCAAGCCGGCCGGCCTGACCTTCGAGCAGGCCGCGGCCATCCCGACGTCGGCGTCCGCGGCGCTCCACGGCCTCCGCGATGCGGGCCGGCTTCAGGCCGGCCAGAGGGTCCTCATCAACGGCGCGTCGGGCGGCGTGGGCACGTACGCGGTGCAGATCGCCCGCGCCTTCGGTGCCGAGGTGACCGGCGTCTGCGGCCCGACGAACGTGGAGCTGGTCCGCTCGCTTGGCGCGCACCACGTCATCGACTACACCCGGGAGGACTTCACCCGGGGGACCGCACGCTACGACCTGATTCTCGACAACATCGAGAACCACTCCCTCTCCGACTGCCGGCGGGCCCTCGTGCCTGACGGCACCCTCGTCCTCAACAGCGGCACGGGCGCGAGCGGCCTGGCGCTGCTGGTCCGGCTGATCCGACCGGTCGTGCTGTCCCCCTTCGTGAAGCAGGGCCTGCGCCGCCCCCTCTCCAACCCGAAGCGTGAGGATCTCGAGGTCCTCACGTCCATGGTGGAGGAGGGGAAGCTCCGGCCAGTCATCGACGCGACGTATCCACTGCCCGAGGCGGCGGCGGCCATCCGCTACATCGAGGCGGGGCATGCTCGAGGGAAGGTCGTCGTCGCGATCTGAGGTGCCTGAAGGCCAGGCTGGCCTCAGGGCCTGCCCGAGGGAGAGTCATCATCACCATGAAGCAGAATGAAGCTCAGGAACGAGGCAACTGAAGTCATGACGGACGTAAGGATCATCCTCTCGGGGTTGTGGGTGGCTGTGATGCTGACCTACCTCCTGGGGGATGTCCTGCGCTTGTTCGCAGGCGACATAACACCGGGCGAAATCGCGGGCCGACGGGCGAGCCAGGGAATGTGGCTCGGGATCGCCGTGATCATGCTGGTCCCGATCATCATGGTCGTCCTGTCCCTGACGCTGCCGTATCCCGCTGTCGGCTGGCTCAACATCGTCGTGGCAGCGCTCGTCGTCGTCTTCAACGTCTTCGGCCTGCCCTACGCCGGCCTGTACGACAACTTCCTGATCATCGTGAGCTTCGTCTTCAATGCACTGACCGCCTGGTACGCATGGACGTGGGTGTCCACGGCTGCCTAGCCTCGGCGCCTGACGAATACCGGTTCTCGAACGGGTTCTGAGCGCTACGTCACGGTGATGATCACGTTGCCGCGCTTGTGTCCGCTGTCGACGTACCGGTGCGCGTCGACGATGTCGTCCAGGGCATACGTGCGGTCGATCACGGGCCTGATCTCACCCTTCGTTGCCAGCTCGCCGAGCAGCACAAGGTCTTCGCGACGAAGGTCCGGTGTCCCGTCGTCGACCGATGCGCAGGCGCCGCCGGGAGCCAGCACCTGCCGGCACCGCCGGAGCGTCGCGGCGCTCTTCCTCTTGCCCACGGCGTCGAGGATCAGGTCGTACCGCGCTGCCTTCCTCCGTGAAATCCTCGCTGGTGTAGTCGATCACCGAGGTCGCGCCGAGCGATGCAACGAGGTCCAGGTTCGCGGTGCTGCAAACGCCGGTCACCTCCGCCCCGAAATGCCGGGCAAGCTGCACGGCGGACGTGCCCACCGCTCCTGAGGCCCCGTAGACGAGGACCCGTTGTCCCTCTCGAACGCCGGCCCTGCGCAGGAAGTGGAGCGCGAGGAGGCCACCGTAGGAAATGGCCGCGCCTTCTTCGTCGCTGAGGTTGGCCGGTCGCGTCGCCAGGAGTCCGTCTTCCGGCCAGCACACGAACTGCGCATACGTTCCGAATCGGTGTCGATTGAAGCCGAATACCCGCTCACCCACTTCGAATGACCGGGCGTCCGGCCCGACCGAGTCCACTTCCCCCGAGAGCACCATACCGAGCACGGGTTGCCTGGGCGCGTTCCATCCGAGTGCGAGCCGCGCCATGAGCCGGTAGGCGGGGCTCAGGTTGAGCCCCCGGACGTAGCAGTCGCTGGACGTCACGGCGGTTGCCAGGATGCGGATGCGCACCTCGTTCGCCCGGGGAACCGGGGTCGCGAGCTCCTCGACCCGGAGGACCTCCGGTGGACCGTACCGCTTGCAGACGATGGCCTTCACGCCCGAGCGCCCTCGGCCAGTGGATCCGCGAGCCGCTTCTCGGCCGGCACGCCTGCTCCGGCGTCGACGACCTTCACGCCCTTGACGAGGAGCCACAGGGCCAGCCCGAGCTCGGCGACGAAGCTCAACGCGAGGCCAGGGTAGTGGATCGCGTTGTAGTCCGGCAGGAGGAGGGCCTGGAGGAACCAGACCAGGACGGCGAGTCCGTCGAGCACCAGCAGGACGCCCAGGAACCGGGGCAGGATCCCGGACTTGTAGACGAGATAGCCGAGCGGGAACAGCCACGTGCCGAAGAACAGCTGCGCCGTGACCCAGCCCGCCTTGTAGACGTTGATGGACAGGTACGCCAGCCCCTCCAGTTGTGCCGCCGAGTAGGCCTGCATGTGGCTCGTCGCGTCTCCCTGCAGCAGCGCGGATACCAGTGACAACATGCTCGCGCCCTGGATGGCGACCCCGACGGCGTTGAGCAGCAGGAACAGCAGCGCGAGGTTCTTGTTGACCCGTCGCAGGAGGACGTAGAGGCCCCACGCGACCATCAGGAAGAGGAACCCTGTTGTCAGCGCGATGACGAGACCGAGGCGAAACGACCCCTCGCTCGTGGTGATCGCCTGGTAGACCTGTGGCGCTGCACCCATCCCGATCTGCCCCAGCATGGTGGCGAGCACCGAAGCCATGATGTAGGCGAGGTAGAGGCCGCCCGTGATCCTGGCCACCTTGTCCAGCGCCATGTGATCGCCTGCCGCATTCATCCTTCATCTCCCTGTTGTGGCTGACGTTGACCTGGGCCACCAATCGCGACGGGAGAGGCACTGAGGCTGACGACCTCGTGACCGCGCAGAGCCTCGAGGAACGGCTGGAAGCTGCCGCACACCAGGCAGCGCAGGACCGGACCGTCGACCTCCACCTCGCTGACCCCGGACGCCCGCTCTATCTGCCGGGCCGGAGGCACACCGACGAAGCTGACCTCCACGCGTTGGGTCGGGCTTTCGCTTGTCATGCTCACCACCCTAGGTGCGCACGCGCCGGCCGCCATCGATGGGATTCGTGATCGGGTAGGTAGTGTCGTCTCGACCAGCTCGCCTGCGGCGTCCGCTACTGGTCCGACGACGCCATCCACGCGGCGATCTGAGCACGTGAGTTGCATCCGAGCTTGTTCAGGATGCTGCGGACGTGGCTGTCGACGGTGTGCTCGGAGATGAACAGGCGTGCCCCGATCTCCTTGTTGCTCAGCCCGTCGGCGACCAGCCGCGCGACCTCCGCCTCGCGCTTCGCGAGCAACCCCGCGCCCGCACTGTACGAAGCCGCGGCGGCCACGTGGCCGGGTTCACCGAGTGCGAGCCGCACCGCGGCGTCCCGGCTCAATCGGCTTCCGGCCTTGCATTCGGCCTCGAACCTGGATGCGCCCAGCGCTGCGTTCGCCGACGCCTTCGCCTGGCCGACGAGGGGAGCGAGGAACGGCATGACGCTGGCGCCGGTCCCCGTGCGGACGGCATGCGCAGCTCCGAGCAGCTGTGCGGCGAGCCGCGCCTGCCCGGAGCCGGCGGCGTGGCAGCCCGATGCGTCGAGGAGGTACGCCAGCTGCACCCGGTCATCCATCTGGTGGGCAATCCGCAGCGCCTCTGCGAGCAGGGGCTTTGACGCGCCAAGATCACCGGCGATCAGGGCGACCGTGCCCAGGTTCAGCAGCCAGACCTTGAGCGTGTAGAGGTCCCCCAGCTCCCGGCTGAGACGCAGGCCCTCCGAGGACGCGGATGTCGCCGCCCCGAGGTCACCCCCGAAGAAGCCATCGAGCGATCGAGCCTGCAGTAGCGCGAGCGTTGTCGGGACGTCCCCGAGGCCGGCCGTCACGGCCTGGGCCTCGTCGAGCAGACGCCTGGCGGACGCCCGATCACCCGCCATGTTCGCGGCGATCGAGGCCATGGAGAGTGATGAGGCCAGCGGGCGGAGGCGGCCGGCTGCTCGATCCGCCGCAGCCGCTCGTTCGAGGGCCGGCCTGGCAGCGGTCGGATCTACCAGCAACACGGCCAGGAAGCCACGCAGGTACTCAGCCCGAGCCCGCGGCTCCGGATCCCCGAGTCCGGTCGCGAGGAGCTCGTCCAGCCACCGCACGCCTTCGCTGGTCGCATGCGTGCCCCAGTACCCACGGATGGAGGCAGCGAGATCCATTCCGCGTGAGATGTCCGCGTGCGTCAGGCATCGCCGGAGGACCCAGCGGATGTTGTCGATCTCCAGGTCCATCCATTCGAGCCACTCGACCAGCCGATCCTGGGCCGCCTGTTCAGATCGCAGACACCTCGAGACGTAGTAGTCGACGCAACGCAGCTCGACGGCGTCCTGCTCGCCGGCCTCTCGCAACTTGAGGCCGGCGAACTCGCGCATCGTCTCGTGCAGCCGGTAGCAGGCGAGACCTGGTGCGTCCTGCTTCATCACGAGCGACTTGTCGACCAGCGATGACAGCACGTCCAGGACATGCGCCGCCGGCACGTCGTCGGACGTACACACCGACTCGACGTCCTCGAGCGTGAACCTGCCTGCGAACACGCACAGGCGCCGCAAGAGCGTCCGCTCGTCCGATCCCAGCAGGTCGTGACTCCATTCGATGGTGGTTCGCAGGGTCTGATGACGCGGCAGGGCCGCGCGACTTCCCCCCGTGAGCAGGCCGAACCGGTCGGCCAGGCGATCGAGGATCTGCTCCACCGAGAGGACCCGCGTCCTGACCGCCGCGAGCTCGATCGCGAGGGGCAGCCCGTCGAGGCGACGGCACAGGTCCACGACCGCCGCCTGGTTGGAGGCGGTCAGCTCGAACCCGCCCGACGCCGCCGAAGCGCGCTCGGTGAACAGCTCGACCGACTCGTTCTGGCGGAGCTGATCGAGCGACTCGTCGGCCTGGGCTCGAGGCAGCTCGAGCGGTGGGATCGGGAGGACGTGCTCACCCGGAACCGACAGCGGCTCGCGGCTCGTGGCGACAGCCCGCACGCCGGGCGCGGCCTTGAGGATGTCGGTCACGAGCACCGCGGCAGCTCCGAGCAGGTGCTCGCAGTTGTCCACCACGAGCAACAGCTCCTTGTCCCGCAGGTACGAGAGCAGGAGGGCCCGTGGCTCGGTCGCGGCCTGGTCGCGCAGGTCCAGGGCCGCCAGCGTGGCGTTGGCGACGAATGCGGGATCCCGAACCTCGGCGAGCTCAACGAGCCATGCGCCGTCCCGGAAGCGGCGCCTGAGATCGGTCCCGCCCCGGATCGCGAGGCGGGTCTTGCCGACGCCGCCCGGGCCGACGAGGCTGACCAGGCGGGCCGTCGTGAGCTTCTTCCTGAGCTCGGCGAGCTCACGGCGACGGCCGATGAAGCTCGTCGCTTCGGCCGGCAGGTTGCCCGGGCGGCGGATGGGCCTGGCCATTGTGCTAGCACGTTACTCCGCGTCGCGGGTGCCCACGCCGGTCAGCTCGCTACCGGATCACGAATCCCATCGATGCCGGTGCGCCCCCGTCGGCCCTAGCGTGGCAAGCATGACGCGGGACCGGCCAGAGTCGGCCTGCCCAAGAACAGGAGTGAGGAAGATGAATTCGAACCGAAGGTTCGCCGTTGCCGCGGGAGTGCTGTTCATCATCGCGACGGCTGCGGACGTGATCTCGCGACTGGTGTTCGTGCAGCCGATCCTGGGCGCCCCCGATTACCTCGCCGGGATCTCGGCCAACGAGGGCCAGGTCCTGCTGGGGGCTCTCTTCCTTGCGATCGGGGCGGCGGCCGCGGCCGGCATCGCCATTGCGCTCTACCCGGTCCTGAAGCAGCACGACGAAGGTCTGGCGCTTGGGTCTGTTGGCTTCAGGCTCATCGAGGCGGCGCTCTATCTCGGCATCGTCGTCTGCCTGCTGGTGATGGTGGCCGTGAGTCGCGAATCCGCGAGCGCCGGAACTCCGGCGTCATCGGCCTACGAGGCCGCAGCCGCGCTCGTGATGGCAGCCCGTGATTTGCTGGGCGAGGTGGCGGTGCTGGTCTTTGGCCTCGGGGGTCTCATGTACTACCTGGTGTTCTACCGATCGCGGCTCGTTCCCCGCTGGCTGTCGGCCTGGGGTCTGGTTGCCATCGCTTCGGTCATGGTGTCCGGCGTCCTCGTCATGCTCGGTCTGGTCGCACCGATGTCGACGCCCCAGCTCGTCCTGGCTCTTCCCATCGCCGTGCAGGAGATGGTCCTCGCGGTCTGGCTGATCACCAGGGGCTTCAACCCGCGGGCGGTCGCCTCGGCGCCCGCCACCGCCTCGGCGCCCGCGATCGAGACCTCGCTGGCAGGGGCGGGCGCAGTGTGAGCACGGAGCCGCAGCGGCCTGCGCCCCTGCCGCCCCGCTGGTTCGTCCGCGCCGCGTGGGTGGCCCACCGTGCCATCTACTCGATCACGGGCGGCCGTCGCGCCCTTCGACGCCCGACGGCCGATCGCTGGGGCATGCTGCGCCTGCGCACGGTCGGGCGTCACACCGGCAGGGAGCGCATCGCCATCCTCGGCTACATCGAGGACGGGCCCAACCTCGTCACCAAGGCCATGAACGGCTGGGCCGACCCCGAGCCCGCCTGGTGGCTCAACCTCCTGGCGCACCCGGACGCCATCGTCGACCTCGTGGACGGGTCACGCCCAGTCCACGGACGCGCCGCCAACGAGGCCGAGCGCCTTCGCCTGTGGGCCAGCTGGTCGGTCTACAACAAGGAGCTCGATGCCTACGCCGCCTTGAGATCGCGGCAGACCCAGGTCGTCATCCTGGAGCCACGGCCCGACTGACACGTCGTGACCGTAGGAGGCGGGCCGTCATCGACCGGATCGACGGCGGCCCGTCATGGGGCCAATCGCAGGCTCGGACGGTGACGCGGTCGCCCACTTCGGCGGCCTGCGCGCACGGATTGGCCTTGGTCCCGCGGCAAGGCTGCGATCGCGGCCGCAGCTATGCGACGGCTACCACGATGGGACGCCAGCGACCTCTGAGCTGTCGCCCGTCGTCCCGGATCGCCCACGGTCAGACGCTCGAGCCGCCCGTTGCCACGCTGAACGGTTCCTGAGGGGCTGTTGGCAGCCTCTACTCTAGACATGCCGATGGACTCACTGGGAACTGCCCGCAGCACGACGGTCAGCCGGGACGCCGGAGGGGCGTCATCGCGGGCTGCCGTCCCGCTCGTCCGGACGAAGCTCGTGATGCCCGCTCCAGGCTCCAGCTATGGTGAGCGGGCCCGGCTCAACGCGCTCCTCGACCGGGCCCTCGACGACAACGTCCGCCTGGTGCTGCTGTCCGCGCCGCCGGGGTACGGCAAGACGATGGCCCTCGCCGGCTGGATCGAGTCGCGCGGCCTCGCCCGCGCCTGGCTGTCCCTCGATGCAGCGGACAACGATCTCGCCCGGTTCGCCCGGTACCTCGCCGCGGCGATGTCGGCGGTGCGGCCGGGAACCGGCGACGCGACGACGGACCTGTTCGGTCCCGGAGCGGCGCCGGACCCCGAGCTCGTCGCGGCCACCCTCCTCGACGAGCTGGCGGCGAGCGACGACCCGCTCGTGCTGGTGCTCGACGACTACCAGGTCATCACGGCGGAGGCCATCCACCGTCTGGTCCGCGTCCTGATCGAGCGCGGACCGCCGTTCGTCCACCTGGTGCTGCTCACCCGCGAAGACCCGCCGCTTCCGCTGCCCCGCCTTCGAGCCCACGGACGGCTCGTCGAGCTGCGCGTCGATGACCTGCGCTGCACCGGCGAGGAGGCCTCGAGGTACCTTGCCGGGGCAGGGGTGGACCTCACGCCGTCGATGGTCGAGCGCCTCGTCGAACGGACCGAGGGCTGGGTCGCCGGCCTGCAGCTGGCGGCGATCTCGCTGCGAGACCGTCCCAATCCGGACGCCATGGTCGAGGCGTTCGGGGGCAGTCACCGGTTCGTGTTCGACTACCTAGCCGACGAGGTCCTCGGCGGGGTCGACGAGGAGCTCCGGGAGTTCCTCGTCCAGACCTCGATCGCCGAGCGGTTCACCGTGGAGCTGTGCCGCGCGCTCACGGGCCGCGACGACGCGGGCTCGCTCCTCGAGCGCGCGGAGCGAGCCAACCTGTTCCTCGTGCCGCTCGATGCCGAGCGGCGCTGGTATCGGTACCACGGCCTCTTTGCCGACTACCTCCGCTCGCAGGTCCGCGATCCGGAACGGCGCATGCTCCATGAACGGGCGGCCGACTTCTTCGACCTTGCCGGCCTCGTGTCCGAGGCGATCGGCCACGCGCTGGCCGCCGACTCGGTCGAGAAGGCGGTGGACCTCGTGGAGCGGGCGGCCCGGCCGGCCTTCGAGGCCGGGGAGCTCTCGACGCTCGTGGGCTGGCTCGAGGCCCTGCCTCCGGAGCGCGTCGCCGCGAGCCCGGGGCTCGTGTCGCTCCAGGCCTGGGCGTTGTTCGAGACGGGCCGGATGGGGGCCGCCGTGGCCCTCGCCGAGCGTCACCTCGCCTCGTCCGGCGGGCGCGGCCCAGCCGAGGGACGGCTGCTCATCCTCCGTGCGCTCATGGCGACGGTGACCGGGCCGGACGCCGAGAGCCTGGCGATCGAAGGGATCGAGCTCTTGGGCGACGATCCACTGTTCCGTTCTTTCGGGCTCCTGGCCGCGGGCCTCGCAACGTTCGCGCGCGGGCAATACGCGCTCGCCGTAGACACGCTGCGGGCGGGGTACCGGGCAGCGCTCCAGACGGGAAACCCGATGGCCGTCCTGCCGGCGGTCAGCCCATTCGGCCAGGCCCTGGCCCTCGCCGGCCTCCGCGGCGAGGCGGAGACAATCTGCCGCACCGTCCTCGCGGAGCAGGCCGATGGGCAGGGCCGACCGCGACCGATCGCCTGGCCGGCCCGGGTGGTGCTCGGCATGGTCCGCTACGAAGCCAACGACCTCGTCGAAGCCCGTCGCGAGCTCGAGGCGGGATTCGAGGCGGCGCGTCGGATGGGGATCGGGCGCCCGGTGCTCGGTTGGGCGATCTCGTACCTTGCGCTCGTTCGCCTCGCCTATGGCGACCAGGAAGGTGCGCTCGAGGCGCTCCGCACCAGCCAGCGTGACGAGCGGACGACCGGCATGGCGCTCCCGGGGCTCGCGGGCGAGATCGAGGCCCGGATCCTCCTGCAGCAGGGCGATGTTGCCGGCGCCGGGCGCTGGGCGGAACGCGCGACACCCGACGCACCGCCCGGCTCACCGCTGCTGGAGATCCTGCGTCGCTCGATGGTCACGACGATCGCGCGGGTGCGCCTGGCGCAGGGGAGGCCCGACGAGGCTCGCGAGCTGCTGGCTCGGACCAGGGTGGCCCAGGAAGCTTCCGGAGCCGTCGTCGACCTGGTCTCGATCGGCGTCCTGGAGGCGGCCTGTGCGGAGGCGCAGGATCGCGGGGCGGAGGCACTGCGAGCGCTGGGGCAGGCAGTCGATCTCGCCGCCCCTGGCGGCTATGTCCGGCGCTTCGTGGATGACGGGAAGAGCGTCGCTCATCTCCTGCCCCTCGTCCGCGCGGCCGCGCCCGGGTTCGTCGACGTGCTGATCGCCGCCCTCGCCGCGGATCCGGCCCAGGCCGGCGCGCCGCGACCGCACGTTCCGGGAGCAACGGTGTGGCAGGAAGCCGATGGGCGTCTCCTCGAGACGCTCACCCCCCGTGAGCTTGACGTCCTGAGGCTGCTCGCACGGGGCGCGAGCAACGCGGAGATCGCCGCCGGCCTGACGGTCTCGCTCGGCACGGCGAAGTGGCATGTCGGCCACGTGCTGGCCAAGCTCGGCGCGACGAGCCGAACCCAGGCGGTCCTGCGCGCCCAGCAGGCAGGCCTGGTCTAGGTGGTTGGTGTCGAACGGGCATTCTGAACGCCTGACGGGAGGGCGGGGGCGCCAAAGTGCGCGGATCCCAGAGCTGGGGGCCGGGCGGGCACTCACCCGAGGGCGCTGAGCGCCGTCCTGCGCCCGTTCTTCACCCTCGCGAAGTGGCTGCCACCCAGGTCCCGCCCGATCGGAACAACCCGAGCCTCGCGAGCCGGGCCAGGTTCACCGCGGCGGCCAAGAGCGCGAAGTCGGCGCCGACCCTCGACCTGCCCCGGACCCGCGCTCTCCTGCCGCCATGTCTTCGGCGCACCAGGTGGGCGATCTTGCGCTCGACCTTTGGCCGGGTCGCCCGGTAGTCGTCCCGCCAGACGGGGTCGCGAGCGGCGGTCCGGCCAGCGACGAGGAGCGCCTCGTGGGGACCGAGCTCGATCGTCCGACCATGGGGCGATGTCGTGCAGCGGGTCACCAGCGGGCAGGCGCCGCAGGCACGCCCGAAGGCGGCCTGCCGTTCCCGGTTGCCCTCGGTGAATGACGCGACCCGGCCCGCCGGGCAGGTGACCGTCCGGGCGGCGAGGTCGACCGTGAACTCGTCCTTGCTGAAGCGACCGGGCAGCGCGTGGGAGGGCTGGACCTTGCAGCGGCTGACGGCGCCGGCGTCTTCGAGCGTCGCGAGGACGGGCCCCGCACCGTACGCGGAGTCGCCGTACACCGTGAGCGGCTCCGTATCCGGCTCGACGGGAGCCTCGTCGGCGGCGAGCTCGGCGGCGAGCAGCTCCGTCACCACGCTCGCGTCGCCGGCGTTGCCCGGCGTGACGACGGTCGCGGTGATGAGCTCGGAGTCGGGATCGATCGCGACGTGTCCCTTGTACCCGTCGAAGGCATGGGCGTTCGTCTTGCGGCCGTGGCGGGCGTCGGGGTCGACGGTGCTGATGACCCGGTCGCGAACCACCCGCCGGGCGATCCGGATCCGGCCGTCGGGATCCTCCTCGAGATCCTGCCCGATCACGGTCGCGAGGAGGGCCGCGGCCTCGGCGAGCGGCGGCGTGAGCGGCTGGTCCTCGAGCGCCGCAAGCATCGCCTCGCCGTCGCGGGCCAGCGCGTCGACCAGGGCCAGGCGCGACTCGGCATCCTCCCAGTCGCAGGCGGGCTTGCCACCTTTCCGGTAGTCGTCGTCGCGGCGCAGGACCGCGCGGAGCACAGGCTTCGGCTCCTCTGCCTCGGCTGCCGCGAGGACGCCCCGGATCGCGGAGCGAACCAGGGTCACGGTGTCCATGGTAGCCACCGCGTCATAGAGGGGCGTGCTGTCGAGCACCCGCCGGAGGCCGACCAGTCCGGCGTCGTGGGCCACCTCGTCGGCGCGCTCGAAGATCCGTCGCGGGCGGGCCGAGTGGAGAAGGCGCGCCCGCATGTCGACGAGCACGGTGTGGGCGAAGCCCGGATAGTCGAAGGGCAGGCCGCCGCAGGCGTACTTCCAGCGGGCGTCGAACGTGAAGCGCTCGACGGCCTCGCGGTCGGACAGGCCCTCCAGACGCTGGAGGACCATGACGACCGCCACGACGAGAGGCGGCACCGAGCGTCGCCCGATGTCGGCGAAGAGGTCGGCGAACAGCTCGTCTGGGAAGAGGTTGAGGCACTCCCGGTGGAGGAGGGCATAGATCGAGTCCGTCCGGACCCTCGGGGCGCAGAACTCGGTCGTGTCCCGGAAGGCGTCTCCCTGGCGGGGCGTGGGTCCGAGCGACATCGACGGGCTCCCTGCAATCAGCCGGGGCGGTGCCCATCCGTTCGATCCGGGAGCCCGTCCCGAGACGAATCGTAGCTGCGCCCGCGCCCGCCCGTCAGCCGTTGCGAACGCCCGTTTGACACCAACCTCCTAGAGCTGCGGCCGCAAGGCTCCGGACCCGGATCGTCCTCGCCCGCTCCCCTCCTTTGGGAAGGGGAACCCCGCAGCGAAAGACCGGCCCTTCGCGAGGCGCGAGCGCGACTCGCGAGCCCGAACATCAGCGCCATGGAGCGCTACGAGATCCGGGTCGCAGGCCACGTCGACCGGCGACGCGCCGCCTTCCTGGGCTGCCAGGGGCTCCGGCTGGTGCCCAGCGGCGACTCGTTGCTGATCTTCGTCGCCGTCGATCAGGCCGCGCTGTACGGGCTGTTGACACGGCTGCGGGACGCGGGCCTCGGACTGATCGCCATCGAACGGACACCCATGTCGAAGGAGGATTCCGATGCCGCCGATTGACGATCCGATGACCGGGCATGAGGCAGGGCCTCGGCCCTACGTGCCCTCCCGGTTCTTCATGAGCCGCGTCGTGAACCCCATCACGATCTGGCTCGGCGGCCCGACGCTCACCGTCCGCGGTCGCCGTACCGGCCGCCCGGTCAGGACGCCGGTCCCCACGCTCGAGGTCGAGGGCGCCCGGTACCTCGTCTCCGGAGGTGGCGAGACCCACTGGGTCCGCAACCTTCGCGCTGCCGGCCGGGGCGAGCTGCGGAGGGGCCGGACGCACGAGCCCTTCTGGGCCGTCGAGGTCGGCGGCGACGAGCACGACCGGGTCGTAACCGCCTATCGCGAGCGCATGGGTTGGCGGGCGCGGGAGTTCTTCGCCGCCCTTCCGGATCCAGCTGATCACCCGGTGTTCCGGGTCGAGCCACAGGAGGCGTAGCAACATGTCTGACCAGATGATCAGGGCCATCGCAGCCGGCGTGCTGCTGGTGCACGGGCTCGGCCACGGCGGGGCGCTCGGCGCTCTGGCGTGGATCCGGATCTACCCCGGGACGCAGACCGGCGGTTGGCTGGCGGCTCGGTCGTGGCTCGTCCCGTCACTCGCGGGGGAGACGGCCACGACCATCGCCGCCGCCTTCTGGATCGTGTCGCTGGTCGGGTTCGTGATCGCCGCGATGTCGTTCTGGGGCGTCGTCGTCCCGGGCAGCGTCTGGCGGCCCATGGCCGTTGCGTCGGCGATCGTGTCGACAGTCGGCGTCGTCTTCTTCCTCGGCACCTGGCCGATCAACTACACCCTGGCCGCCCTGGGTGTGAACGTCGCCGTCTTCGTGGCGGTGCTCTGGCTGCGCTGGCCGCCGGAAGCCATGGTGGGTGGCTGAGCGGCCCCACCGGATCCCGACCGACATGCCGTCTGGGCCAATGCGACGCGAGCGCCCGGGGCCACTGCCGGACGAGCGTCGCCGGTCCGTGAAGTCGACCGCATCACCATTCACGGGACGAACCTAGACTCACCGGCATGGACGTCACCGCTCAAGCGAGCTCTCTCCCCGTGAGGCCGGACATGCCGTCGCCCGCGCCGCACGCTGCCGACCGCCACGACCTGATCCGCGTGCACGGCGCGCGCGTGAACAACCTCAAGGACATCAGCCTCGAGATCCCGAAGCGCCGGCTGACGGTGTTCACCGGCGTTTCCGGATCGGGCAAGAGCTCGCTGGTGTTCGACACGATCGCCGCGGAGTCGCAGCGGATGATCAACGAGACCTACAGCGCCTTCGTGCAGGGCTTCATGCCCACCCTGGCGCGGCCGGACGTGGACGTGCTGGAAGGGCTGACCACCGCGATCATCGTGGACCAGCGCCGCATGGGCGGAGACACCCGCTCCACGGTCGGCACCGCCACCGACGCCAACGCGATGCTGCGAATCCTCTTCAGCCGGCTCGGGCAGCCGCACATCGGCTCGCCCCAGGCGTTCTCCTTCAACGTCCCCTCGGTCAGCGGCGCGGGCGCGGTCACGATGGAGCGCGGCGGGAAGACCGTGAAGGAGCGCCGCACCTTCAGCATCACCGGCGGCATGTGTTCGCGCTGCGAGGGCCGGGGCACGGTCTCCGACATCGACCTCACCCAGCTCATCGACGACTCCAAGTCGCTCGCCGAGGGCGCGATCACGGTCCCCGGCTACACGGCGGGCGGCTGGAACTACCGCCTCTATGCGTCCTCCGGCTTCGTCGACCCCGACAAGCCCATCCGCGACTACACCGCGCAGGAGCGCCAGGACCTCCTCTACCGGGAGCCCACCCGGATGAAGATCGAGGGCATCAACATGACCTATGAGGGGTTGGTGCCGCGCATCCAGCAGTCGTTCCTGTCCAAGGACACGGACTCCTTGCAGCCCCACATCCGCGCGTTCGTGGAGCGGGCGGCGACGTTCAGCGCCTGCCCCGACTGCGGCGGCACCCGGCTCGCCGCGGCGGCCCGGTCGTCCAAGATCAGGGGGATCAGCATCGCCGACGCCTGCGCGATGCAGATCAGCGACCTGGCCGAATGGGTGCGCGGCTTGGCCGAGCCATCGGTGGCCCCGCTCCTCGGCGCGCTGGGGCACACCCTCGACTCGTTCGACGAGATCGGGCTGGGCTATCTATCGCTCGACCGGCCGTCGGGCACGCTGTCGGGCGGCGAGGCGCAGCGCGTCAAGATGATCCGCCACCTCGGATCGTCGCTCACCGACGTGACCTATGTCTTCGACGAGCCGACGGTCGGGCTGCACCCGCACGACATCGCGCGGATGAACGGCCTGCTGCTCCAGCTGCGCGACAAGGGCAACACGGTGCTCGTCGTGGAGCACAAGCCGGAGACGATCGCGATCGCCGACCACGCCGTCGACCTCGGCCCCGGCGCCGGCACGGCGGGCGGCACGGTCTGCTTCGAGGGCACCGTCGAGGCGCTTCGGGCGAGCGACACGATCACCGGCCGGCATCTCGGCTACCGGGCCTCCCTGAAGCCGTCGGTGCGACGGCCGTCGGGAGTGCTCGGGGTGCGCGGCGCCACGACCCACAACCTGCAGCACGTCGATGTCGACATCCCCCTCGGCGTGCTGGTGGTGGTGACCGGCGTCGCCGGGTCGGGGAAGAGCTCGCTGATCCATGGCTCCGTGTCGGGGCGGGACGGCGTGGTGTCGGTCGACCAGACCCCGATCCGCGGCTCGCGGCGGAGCAACCCGGCCACGTACACCGGCCTGCTCGACCCGATCCGCACCGCGTTCGCGAAGGCCAACGGCGTGAAGCCGGCGCTGTTCAGCGCCAACTCCGAGGGCGCCTGCCCCAGCTGCAATGGCGTCGGCCTGATCTACACGGAGCTGGGCTTCATGGACACGGTCGCCACCACCTGCGAGGAGTGCGAGGGAAAGCGCTTCCAGGCGGCCGTGCTGGACTACCGGCTCGGCGGGCTGAACATCGCCGAGGTGTTGGACCTGCCCGTCGATCGCGCGGTCGTCTTCTTCGCCACCGGCGAGGCGCGCACGCCGGCCGCACACGCCATCCTCGAGCGGCTCGCCGACGTCGGGCTCGGATACCTTGGCCTCGGCCAGCCGCTCACCACGCTGTCCGGCGGCGAGCAGCAGCGGCTCAAGCTGGCGACCCACATGGCCGACAAGGGCGGCGTCTACGTCCTCGACGAGCCGACCACCGGCCTCCACCTGGCCGACGTCGCGCAGCTGCTCGGCCTGCTCGACCGGCTCGTCGACTCCGGCAAGTCGGTGATCGTCATCTCGCACCACCAGGCGGTCATGGCCCACGCCGACTGGATCATCGACCTCGGACCCGGCGCAGGCCACGACGGCGGCAGGATCGTCTTCGAGGGCACACCGGCCGACCTCGTCGCCGCCCGCTCCACCCTCACCGGCCAGCACCTCGCGGCCTACGTCGGCAGCTGACCGAGGTCTTGCGGAGGCCCGCGAGCCGAGCGACGGGCTTCGCGGCTTCGCCGGACCGCCGGGACGCCCGCATCCGTCCGATCGCTTGTAGCATCAGGCGGTCGGGGCGCGACGCGATCCCGAACCGAGAGGCTCCGGCCAACTGACTGCGTGGCGCGAGGGCAGGGTCAAGGCGGGAGCGACGAATGCCACCGATCTGGCGCGCGGCCAGCACCTACATCGTCTACTTCGTCGCGGTTGGGGCAGCCTTTCCCTACCTGCCCGTCCATTACCGGGCGCTGGGCCTGGACCTGGGCACCATCGGCCTCCTGGCGGCCCTCTCCGCTGCCACCCAGCTGGTGGCCGCGCCGGCCTGGGGCGGGCTTGCCGACCTGTTCGGGCGCTCGCGCCTGACGCTGCCCGCAGCCGCGGTCGTCGCCGCGAGCGGTGCTCTCGCCCTTGCCTTCGCCCGGGAGCCGATCCCGGTGACGGCGGCGGTGGTCGTTCTCTCGGTCGGGCTGGCGGGCATCAGCCCCGTCCTCGATGCCCGCACGATCGAGCTGCTCGGGGCGGACCGGGCACGATACGGTCGCGTGCGCGCCTGGGGGTCCGTCTCGTTCGTCGTCTCGGCCGCGCTCTGCGGGCCACTCCTCGATGCCTGGGGGACCGGGGCGCTGTTCGTCGTCTACGTCCCGTGCCTCGCGCTGACCGCGCTCATCGCGCTCAGCGTGCCGCGGCGCGCCACCACCCGACATGCGAGCCTCCGGCGCGGCGCCTATCAGCTGATCCGCGAGCCGCGGATGGGCCGCTTCCTCGTCGGTTCGCTGCTGGTCTGGGCGTGCCTGAGCGCGGTCAACGGGTTCTACTCGATCCAGGTCGTCGCGCTCGGCGGCGGAGCGTCGCTCGTCGGCGTGGCCTGGGTGGTGGGGGCGCTGGTCGAGATCCCGATCATGTGGACGTTCCCGCGCCTGGCCCTGCGGTTCAGCGCGGAGCGGCTCCTGGTGGCGGGCAGCGTGATCTTCGCCGTCCGCAACCTGCTGGCTGCCCTCGCCCCGAGCGCAGACGTGCTGGTCGCGATCTCGCCTCTCGAGGGGGCCGGGTTCGGCCTCTTCTTCGTCGGTGGCGTCGGCTTCGTTGCCGCCCGGGCACCGGCCGGGCTGGCCGGAACCGCCCAGGGGGTCTTCTCCGCGACCACCGGCCTGGCCGCGATCGTGGGCGCGGGCGCGGGCGGCCTCATCGCGTCCGCGCTGTCGATCCCGGGCATGTTCGCGGTGGCCGGCGCCGTCGGCGTGGTCTCCGCGATCGTCGTTGCCGACGCGGTTCGGGGTTCGCTGCCCGCGGCCGCAGCCGATCCCGACGCCACACCCGTGGCGGTCAGCGCCCTAGGGGACGGCTAGCAAGGCCCCCGCAACCTGCATGATGTCGCCGAGCTGGCCGTGGCATTCCCGGGTTGTCTTGGGATTCCCACCGGCCTACGCTGCACCGGCAGGTGCAGCAGGACCAGGAGCAGACGACGTGAAGACGATCCTCAAGGCGGCCATCGCGGGCGACGGCGCGCCGTCATCCCCGCCCGACGTCCGTGATGCCGTCGCCCGCATCATCGCCGGTGTCCGGGCGCGCGGCGACGCGGCGGTCCGCGAGTACAGCGAACGGTTCGACCGTTGGTCGCCGCCCAGCTTCCGGGTGACAACAGAGGAGATCGACCGGATCATCGCCACGGTCCCGGCCCAGGTCCGCGACGACATCCGCACCGCGCAGGCCAACATCCGGCGGTTTGCGCAGGCGCAGCGCGACTCGCTGCGCGACATCGAGGTCGAGACCGCTCCCGGCGTGTTCCTCGGTCAGCGGAGCATCCCGGTGGCGGCGGCCGGCGCGTACATCCCGGGCGGCCGGTACCCGATGGTCGCGTCGGCCCACATGACGATCGTGACCGCGAAGGTGGCGGGCGTCGCGCGCGTGGCGGCATGCACGCCGCCGATCGATGGCGAAGTGCCTGCGGCAACCGTCGCCGCGATGGCCTTCGCCGGCGCAGACGAGATCTACCTCGTGGGCGGCGTCCAGGCAGTGGCGGCGATGGCCATCGGAACCGAGTCGATCGGCCGGGTGGACATGCTGACCGGACCCGGCAACGCCTTCGTCGCCGAGGCGAAGCGGCAGCTGTACGGCGAGGTCGGGATCGACCTGTTCGCCGGCCCCACCGAGATCCTCGTCATCGCCGACGGGGCCGCCGACCCGTTCGTCGTCGCGGTGGACCTCCTGAGCCAGGCCGAGCACGGGCCCGACTCCCCCGCCGTGCTGATCACGACATCCGAGGCTGTCGCCCGCGAGGCGATGGCCCACGTCGACCGCCTGCTTCCCGGCCTGCCGACGCGCGAGAACGCGGAGCCGGCGTGGCGCGACCACGGCCAGGTGATCGTCGTCGGGGACCTCGCCGAGGCGTATGCCCTCGCGGACGTCTTCGCAAGCGAGCACGTCGAGGTCCTCACCGCGGACCCGCGTGCCGCCCTCGACGCCCTCCACAACTACGGCTCGCTGTTCCTCGGCGAGATGACGACGGTCTCGTACGGCGACAAGGTCATCGGCACCAACCACACGCTCCCCACCCGGACGAGCGCGCGCTACACCGGCGGCCTGTGGGTCGGCAAGTTCCTCAAGACGGTCACGTACCAGGAGGTCACGGACGCCGCGTCGAGCGCCGCGCTCGGCGAGCTCTGCGGACGGGCCAGCCGGGTCGAGCACTTCGAGGGCCACGCCCGCTCGGGCGACCTCCGGGTCGCCAGGTACGGCGGCGGGTCGTTCGACTGGATCGAGGCCTCGAGGGACCGATCTGCGACCGGGGCGACGCGGTAGGGCAGTGCTTCGCGATAGAAGCGGCACGGCGCTCCAGTCCCCGGGGTGCCGGCGGCACGATGGACCCCGATTGGCCCGCTCTGGGATGCCAGCATTGTCGGCGTGGGCTCGCCCGACCACGCACTCGCCCCCATAATCGGCCCGGGCGACCGCTCGGTGCTGCGGGCCCGGTCGACGCGTATCGAGGAGGAACCCGTGAACCAGCAGCAGGCGGACGTGCGGGAGACGATCCGGTCGGGCCTGGCCACCCTCGGCATCGAGTTCGGCTCGACCCGGATCAAGGCGGCGCTCGTCGCTCCGGACACCACGCCCCTGGCGGCCGGCTCGTACGGCTGGGAGAACCGGTTCGAGAACGGTGTCTGGACCTACGACATGGCCGACGTCCACAGGGGGCTGGCGGCGTGCTTCACCTCGCTCGTGGAGGACGTGCGCGCGCGCTACTCGCTGGACCTCGAGGCCGTGGCCGCCTTGGGCGTGAGCGGGATGATGCACGGCTACCTCGCCCTCGGTGCCGACGGCGAGCTGCTGGTGCCCTTCCGCACGTGGCGGAACAACATCACCGGCCAGGCGTGCACCGAGCTGACCCCCCGCCTCGACTTCGCCGTCCCCCAGCGCTGGAGCATCGCCCACCTGTACCAGTCGATCCTGGAGCGGCAGCCGCACGTCGGGCGGATCGCCCGCCTCACCACGCTCGCGGGCTATGTCCACTGGAGGCTGACCGGCGAGCACGTGATGGGTGTCGGGGAGGCGTCGGGGATGTTCCCCATCGACCCCGACACGGCCGACTGGGACGCCGGGCGGATGGCGGCCTTCGACGCGCTCGTGGAGCCGTGGAACTTGGGCTGGAAGCTCCGCGACATCCTCCCCGCCGTGCTTCCGGCCGGCCGCCCGGCCGGGCGCCTCACCGCGGAGGGCGCGAGGCTGCTCGACCCCTCCGGGCGGATCCCGGCCGGCATCCCCATGTGCCCCCCGGAGGGCGACGCGGGGACCGGCATGGTGGCCACCAATGCGGTCCGGCCGCGCTCGGGCAACGTCTCGGCCGGCACGTCGATGTTCGCCATGATCGTCCTCGAGCGCAGCCTGTCCCGCGTCCACGAGGAGGTCGACATCGTCGTCACGCCGGACGCGATGCCCGTGGCGATGGCCCACTCCAACAACGGCACATCCGACCTGGACGCGTGGATGGCCCTGTTCGGCCAGGTCGGCAGGGCGCTCGGCGCCGAGGTGCGGGTCGACGATCTGTACGCGCGGATACTGCCGCTGGCCCTGCAGGGCGACCCCGACGCGGGCCGGCTCCTCTCCGTCAACTACGTCTCGGGCGAGCACATGACCGGTTTTACCGAGGGGCGCCCGCTGTTCGTCCGGAACCAGGACGGCCGGTTCACGCTGGAAAACTTCATGAGGGCGCTGTGCTACGCGGCCCTGTGCTCCATGCGAGCGGGCCTGGACATCCTCCGCGAGCAGGAGGGCGTTGTCGTCGAGGAGATCCGTGGGCACGGCGGCTTCTTCAAGTCCGGCGACACGGGCCAGCGCATGATGGCCGCCGCGCTGAACGTCCCGATCAGCCTGCCAGCCACCGCCGGCGAGGGCGGGGCCTGGGGCATGGCGGTGCTGGCCGCCTACCTGCTCCGCGCCGACCTCGGCCAGTCGCTCCCCGACTACCTCGACCAGTGGGTCTCGGGGAGCATGGGCGAGCCGGTCGCCCCGGACCCCCGCGACGTGGAGGGGTTCTCGGCGTTCTTCGCGCGCCACCATGCCGGGCTTGCCATCGAGCGGGAGGCGGTCGCGGCGCTCAAGTAAGTCTGGATGGGCTGCAATGCCACGACGCAACACCCGCGACCGGGAGCCGTCGCTCGCGCAGGCGTTCAACAGCCTGCTCCGCGGCGCGCGCGGCCTTCACGCGGATCCCGATCCGCTCCAGGCCGAGGCGTTCGCGAGCAGCGTCATCTCGGCGTTACCGCGATCGCTCATCGATGTCGACGACCCGGAGGGCTTCTTCGGCCAGCGCCTGGTCGACTTCCTCGTGGGGAAGCGGAGCGATGACGCCCTGGCAGTTCTCCATGGCCTGGCTGCCATCGCCTCTTCGGAAACGCTCGCCCGGCTGTCGCGCGCCGGCGCCCTCAGGCTGCGCGTCGCAGGCCGAACCGATCCGACGTGGGCCGACACGGTCGGTCGAGCCAGGTTCGTGGAGGCGTTCGCGCCGATCGACCCCTACGAGGAGCAGGACCTCGTCGTGTCCACGTTCCAGTACGCCGATGGCCGGCGCCACGCGCTCGCGTACCTCGCCGATCAGAACTTCGACGGCCTCGTGCGACAGGCCCACATCTCCAGCGATCCGGACGATGTGCGGCGTGCCTTCGTGGAGTCGGGCGAGCTGGCGCTGAGGCCTGTCGGCGCCCAGGAGGTGGCCGACCGGCTCGCCCAGGGCCTGCTCGTCTACGACATGTCGGTCGACCCGCCGTGCGACGAGGATATGCCGCCGCTTGTGCCCCTCCTGCGGGCGAGGCAGCGTGCCCTCCCGCCCGCGGTCGAGATGGACCAGCCCACGTTCACGGACCAGCAGCGCCACGCGATCCTCGCCGATTTCGCGCGGTCGAAGGAGGCGGGGCGGTCGAAGTCCGCCATCGATCTCGCAGACCTCTTCGTGAGCTGCCGCCTCGAACGGCTTGACGCCGACCCGCTCCGCTGGAGTCCGATCGCGGTCGAGCTCTGCCTGCTCGACTGGCTGCCGCGGAAGGCCACGCTCGACGACACCGACATCCGCGCGCTGCCCGATGCCCTCGAGCGCTGGGTCCGCTTCGCCGGCCGAAAGAAGGGCCTGCCGGCCGATGCCATCGACGAAACCGTGGAGGCTGTCGACCAGTTCTCGCCGGACTTCAGGCAGGCGATGGGCGACGATTCACGCTTCGGCCTCGCGAAGTCCCTCGCGGATGCGATGAAGGCCGAAGGCGTCGACCTGACCGACGAGCGTGAGCTCGGCGCCTGGATCGAGCGCTTCAACGACCGACCTATCGCCGAGCGGGACGCGATCATTGGCAGGAGGAACAAGGGAACGGCCGAGACGGGCGCCGCGCCGACCCGTCGTCGGCGCGGAGGGCGGGCCCACGCGGGCGACGAGGCCGCGCGCCGCGCCTGGGCGATGCCACCGGCCCTGGGCAAGTTCCAGGGGATCGACCTGGCCCTGCTCGATCCAGCCGATCCCGACGACCGCTCCATCCTCGTGGAGGCCGAGCACCGGCAGTTCGCGCGCGTCCTCCAGCGCCACGAGGACGTCGCACTGAACGGCGAGACGGTCAATCCGCGCCTTCACCTGGCGCTCCACGAGATGGTCGCCAACCAGCTCTGGGACGGCGAGCCTCCCGAGACCTGGGCTGCCGTCCAGCGGCTGCTCGGCCAGGGTCTCGATCGACATGACGCGCTCCACGTGATCATGCGGGCAGTCTCCGACATCGTGTTCGCGGCTCTGAACAAGCCGCGCGAGGATCAGACCGACGAGCTGCGGGCGGCGCTGGACGCGATAGGCCGAGGCGATCCAAGGAACGGTGACAACCGCTGACGACGCGCCGTCCCCGGGCTGCGCTCCGTGGTGGACTCCGGGCCCGCGACCAGGCGCATTGGGTCGAGCGCCCGGCGTCCATGCAGCGGGCGTGTGAGCGGCGTCCGGTCAGGTCTCAGGACCTTGACGTTATGAGCGGATCTTGACCTTCGAGTTGCTCGAAGGTCTACGATCCGGCCATGCGCATCGCCGAGCTCGCCCGTCGGGCGGGGATCGCCCCATCAGCCGTCCGCTGGTACGAGCAGGCGGGCGTGCTCCCGTCACCCAAACGACGCGCCAACGGCTATCGCGCGTACACCGACGCCGACATCGCGCGGCTCCGGCTGGTCGTCTCACTCCGCCGGCTCGGCCTCGCGCCGCAGGACGCCGGGCGGCTGGCGCGCTTGTGCATTGAGCGGGGAGAGGTTGACCTCGACCTCGCGCCGCTGCTCGCGGAGCAGCGGGCCGCCATCATCCGCCAGCGCGCCGACCTCGACCGGCTCGAGGCGGAGCTGCTCGACATCGAGGACACCATCGCGGCCGCGGGCCGCGCCAGGAGGACCGCCCCCATGACCGACCCTGCTCCGATCCGCGTCCTGTTCGTGTGCACGCACAACAGCGCGCGCAGCCAGATCGCCGAGGCGCTCCTCGGCCGGTACGGCGGCGCCGACTTCTTCGTCCAGTCGGCAGGCACCGAGGCGACGAGCGTCAACCCGTACGCTGTCCGGGCACTCGCGGAGCTCGGCATCGACTGGTCCGGCGCCCGGAGCAAGACCCTCACCGCGTTCCTCGGGCAGCCGTGGGACTACGTCATCACGGTCTGCGACCGCGCGCGCCAGGTGTGCCCCGTCTTCCCGGGCGCGGCCAACTCGCTCCACTGGGGCCTCGATGATCCTTCCGAGGTCGAGGGCACGGACGAGGAGAAGCTGGCCGCCTTCCGCCGCACGACGACCGATGTCTCTGTCCGCCTCCGCCCGTTCGTGGAGATCGCGCTCCGCGCAGCAAACCGGGAGCGAAGCGCGCCCGCGCCCGCCTGACCAGGACGGCTACGAATCCGTGACGGCCTAGTCAGCTCGCTGTCTCGCAGGACGCTCACCGAAGAGAGGCGCAACTGCTCGCCAGCCGCCAGGTGACCCATCAACGCTGGAACGTGCTCGGGGGTGCGCTGATCCAGATCCCACCGCGCCATCTCTTCGAGGCGCCTAGACTCCGCCCGTGAGGATCGGGTTCAAGACGTCCCAGACCAACGTCGACTGGCGCACCCTGAAGGAGACCTGGCAGGCGGCCGATGAGCTGCCGGTGTTCGACTCCGGCTGGATCTTCGACCACTTCGTCGCCCTCGGCGACGGCGGCTCCTGCCTCGAGGGCTGGACCGCGATGACCGCCTTGGCCGCGGCGACGAGGCGGCTCCAGCTCGGCCACCTCGTGCTGGGCAACACCTACCGGCACCCGGCGGTGCTGGCGCGCATGGCGGCCACCCTCGACGTCGTCGCGGACGGCCGCTTCGTGCTGGGCCTCGGGGCGGGCTGGCACGAGGCCGAGCACGCGATGTACGGCCTGCCGCTGCCGCCCATCGGCGAGCGCATCTCCAACCTCGAGAGCGCCGTGCGCGTGCTGCGCGCGATCTGGTCGTCACCGGCGGGCGTGTCGCTCGACGCGCCGCCGTACCGCCTGGCCGACGCGACCTGCGACCCGCCGCCGTTCACGCCCGGCGGACCGCGGATCTGGCTGGGAGGGCAGAAGCCGCGGGGCATCGGGATCGCGGCGCGCCTGGCGGACGGCTGGAACCACAGCGGCGGCGAGCCCGCCGCCTTCGTCGCCCAGCGCGACATGCTGCTCCGGGCCTGCGAGGCCGCCGGCCGCGACCCGAGCGAGGTCGAGGTCAGCGTGCAGCTCCGGTCGTGGGGTGCCCCGAGCGGCGAGGTGCTGGCGGCGGCGGGCCGGTACGTCGAGGCCGGTGCTCAGCACGTCATCCTGATGATGCGGGCGGCGGACGGCCCGGACGGCCTGGCCCGCCTCGCGGGCGAGGTCGCCGAACCCCTCCGCGCACGGTACGGCTGACCCCCGCCCTGCCCACTCGGCCTGGGCCCCTGCTCCGCGGGCGCCGGAATCCCGCCCAGGAGGGCTCCTCACTGGCGTAGCGCGGGGCCCGAGGCGCGCATCGAGGCGTTCGGCACGAGTCGTCCTCGGTGGCGACGCGCCCGGGCGTCAGCCCCAGCACGCCCGACGCGATCACGAGTGGGCGGCCCGAGTCACGCGGGGCGAGCCCGACTGAGCGTCATCGGGGCCGACGCCAGCACCATCCCGACATCGGGCTCAGCCGTCGGCGGCCCGGCGCAGGCGCTCGAGCTCGCGCCGGAGACGCTTGCCGGGCCGGCCCTCCCCGCGCATGGGCATGATCTCCGGCCCAGCCGCGGGCACGACCGGCGGGCTGTGGTCCACGTAGCAGGTCGCGGCGGCGGGAGCCCCGACCCGCGCCTCGATCGGCCTCACGACCTCGACCACGCGCTCGCGATCCGCGATGATGGCTTCCACCCGATCGCGGGCGCGAACTCTCGTCGACGGCTTCGCCGGCAATCCATTCACGAGGACGTGGCCGCCTTCGCATAACCGCGTCGCAAGCGGTCGGGTCTTCACGAGGCGCACAGCGCACAGCCAGCGGTCGATGCGCGTCTCGTCGGTCGCGGGAGGATCAGCCACGCGTTCTAGGATCGCACGGGGCGATCGAGGGCCGCGATGTGTGGCTCGCAGCTACGACTGGGCATCTGGCATGAGAGACCGCCCCGCCGGTGAGCGACGGACCTTGAGGTCGTCGTCGAAGCGGTCCTCGTCCCGGATCAGAGAAGGCGGCCGCCCACCGACCGGGCCTGTGCCATGGGCCTCGCCATCAACCGCTGGCTCCTCTCACCGCTCGTCGATTGCGTGATCCATCGACTGCGCCGGCATGGGCGAGGAGTGCAGGGACGCCCCGGCAGACCGCCGCCGAGCATCAATCGTCCGCCAGGCGATCGATGCCGTCTCTCGGTGGCTGGATCACCCGACCCGCGTCGTCAATGCCGACCGCAGCGGACCGAATGCCGACAGCTGTGCCGACGTGCCACGAGGCTGATGCATCAGCTGGGAATGGCGCTGTCGAACAGGCGGAGCTGCTCGCCAGCGGCAAGAAGTGCCATCAGTTCAGGAACCCGAAGCATCAATGCATTCAATCGGTCCGTTGGTGCATACCATCGCCCGCGGGTGACGCCGCGAGGCTCCAGCCAGCCTGCCCGCGCGATGCGGCCGAGTTCCGCTCGCGCAGCGGGGGTCGATCGTCCCGTCAAGCCGGCAAGCATCGCGGTGCGCACACGACCAACCCGCGCGGCCAGAAGCACCGATGCCCATTCCAGGGGCTCCCCCGCGTCGGCGAGCGCCGAGAAGATCGTGCCGATGTCGGTCGGGAGCGCGTCGAGGATCCGGTTGCGAGCCTGCAGCCGATCGAGCGAGATGCGCGTGTAGTAGTCGAGCCATTCGGTCGCGGCGTGGTTGTCGGGGTCATAGCTCGGGCCGAGGGTCGTGCGGAGCGCGTCGATGTACTCGTCGCGGTTGCGGCGCAGGTACGCCTTGATGCTGATGAGTTCCGGCGCTCGAACGCCGTCGCGGACGAGCTCCATCGCAGCAAGGATCCGTGCCGTCCGGCCGTTTCCATCGTTGAACGGGTGGATCGCGATGATGTTCAGATGCAGGAGCGCCGATCGGACCAGCGGCGGCGTCCTGTCAGTGCGCCTCAGCAACTCCACGAGCTCGTCCATGAGGGACTGGACCATCAGCGGGCTCGGCCCCGTGAAGATCCCCACGAAGACATCCTCATCCGCCCCCCGATAGTCTCCGCGGGTGTCGCGCGGCAGGCCTTCCATGACGGTCGCATTGATCAGGTGGATGACTTCGTGCGACCAGATGAAGCCCGGACGTGCGGCGGCGTCCCGCGCGAGGTTCAGGGCTCGGTTGTAGTTCTCGACCTCGCGGATATGCGTCACGTCCGCATCGATGGCAGCGCCGGCCAGGATCTCCTCCACGGCGGCAGGATCCAGCGGGTTGCCCTCGATTCCCGTGCTGCCCGAGACGGCGGCGTCGCGAGCCGCCGGCCAGATAGCCAGCATGCGCCAATCGCGAGGGCCGCCCTGGGAATCCCGACGGATGGCGCTCTCCCACTGGTCGAGCCGCTCGCGGACAGCCATATTCGGGACGTAGGTGAGGTGGAGAGTCATTCGCTTGGCGCTCGAGCGGTTTCGATGCCCAAGGGGATAGAAGGCATTCGCTCGTTCTACAAGCGGATTGATGCGCGCCCGACAGCGATCCCGCTAGTCCGGCGCGGCGCTTGACGGCGCCGCACGTCGAATTATACTCAGTGGCACTTACTACGTCTGACTGAACAGAGGTGACTGTGGAGAACGACGCAGGGCGGCTCTCCGACCCGGGCCTGCTCATCCTCGCGAGCCTCGCCGACGGCGCGAAGCACGGCTACGGCATCCTCGAGGACATCGCCCGCTTCAGCAGCGTGCGGTTCGAGCCGGGCACGCTCTACGGGGCGCTCGCCCGCCTCGAGCGCGAGGGGCTGGTGGAGCCGCTCGAGCCCGCCGGCCGGCGTCGTCCGTACGCGCTCACGGCAACGGGCCACAGCGTTCTCGAGGCCCGGCTCGCGACCATGGAGCGGGTGGTCATCGTCGGGCGCCAGCGGGTGGCCCGCGCTCCGCTGGAGGTACCCCAATGAGGTCGCGCGGCTGGCTTCGCGCCACCGCCGGGCTCGTGCTTCTGCTCTACCCAGCATCCTGGCGGACCCGCTATCGGGCCGAGCTCGAGGAGGCCCTCGACCAGCACCGCGTCACGCCGTCCACCATCGCCGACCTTGCGATGAGCGCGATCCATGCCCATCGCCATCCGGAGCTTGGCCCCGTGGACTCACTCGCGATGGCAGAGCGCCTGCGATCGAGCCTCGCCTCGATGCTGCTCGCCACGGTCGCCTTCGCCCTGGCGTGGGCGGAGGTCGTCAACGTGAGGGTCCGGAATCCCCGCATCTGGATGTTCGACGGTCCCAACGGGGGGGCGGAGGCGGTCAAGGCCGTCGCGCTCGCGGGAGCCGTCGGACTGCTCGCGGTCATGGCCGCCGCGCTCCTGTTCCTCTGGTCGGCCCGTCTGCGGCGGGGACGCCAGCGTCTCCGTGTCGTTGCCTTGCTGGCCGGCACGGCCCTTGCGCTCGCCGCCTTCGCAGGGCTGTTCGCGGCCGGCGCGTCTGCCATCGACTCCACTGCGAGCGGCGCGCTCTGGTGGCCCTCCCTCCTTGGCTGGGCCGTCGTGTCGACGGGCACTGCCGTGGCGGTCGCTCACGAAACGCCGGACCCCAGGGTCCTCCGCCCGTGCACCACGCTGGTGCGGCTCGGCGTGGGCTCCATGGCGCTCGCAGTAGCCGGCGGCGTCCTGTTGGGCGCCGCCCTGTCCCTCGAGGCCCCGTCGATCGGTGCTCCCGTCCTCCCGATCATGCTCATGGCCGGTGCGGTGGTATGGGCTGCCGCCGCCCTTCGCCGCGTCGGTATCGAGAGGTCTGGCAGCCAGCACGTCGCGTAGGCCCGCCGAAGGCGCCATGGACCGCGAGGTCGGCGTCGTCCCGCGCAGCTCGTGTGGATCCTGGGCATCTCGCTTGCCGCAGCCCGAGGGCATGGCCCAACCGGGTGAGTCGTCTCGGCGATGTCACCTCGCCCGAATCGACCCGGCTGATCCGGCGGATCCCACGGTCACCCCATCGCGAAGGCCTCGTAGTTGACGTAGCCCGCCTCGTCCTCCCTTGCTCCGAGGACCCGCCCGTCGACCGAGAACAGGGCGATCGACATGCGGTCGCCGAGCAGGCTCGTCTCGATGCGTCGTCCGCCGCGGATCTCGAAGGGCGTCACGGTCGGGCGGTCGCCGAGGCCCATGAGCGAGCGGTTCCCGTCGGCCCCGTAGTGGATGGCGACCTCGAACCCGGTGACCAGGTTGACCGACCGCACCGTCCTGCCGACGGTGACGGCGCGGATCTCGTCGTCGGTCATGGGCGCGATGCCACGATCGGCGAGCTGGGCCACCGTGAACAGGCCCTCCGGCGTCGGCCGCTCCGAGCGATCGAGCTCGCTCGGGGTGTACCACACGAGCGAGGTCCAGGCGCGCTGCTGGACGGTCGCCGGGGCGTTGGTCGGGATCGGCAGGCCGTGCTTCACGGCGTCGTACGTCGACCAGCGCGGCGTCGGGATCTCGAGGATGCGCGCGTAGTACACGCACGCCAGCGAGGGATCGAAGTCGGGGTCGGTCCAGGCGGCGGCGAGCTCGGTCGCGCCGATGTCGTTGCGGTAGGCGGCGGCGGAGACGTCGACGGTGTTGCCGACCAGCGGCACGTGGCCCGTGCGAGGATCGGGCTTCCGGCCGTCGGAGGCCACCACGTCGAACACCTTCTCGAACAGCAGGCCCCGTGCGGTCCAGCACTTGACGACCTGGATGCGGTCGAGGTTGGCGCCAAGCGCGTCCTTCGCGGCGTGGACCAGGAACGTCGGCGCGGAGGCGCCGGCAGGGCGCGCGGGCAGCTCGGCCCCCATGGGCACGCCCTTGCGGTAGCCGGCCGCCGCGAGGTCGGCCACATCGGCCGGGTCGAAGTCCCAGCCGGCGAACAGGCGCCGCCGGCGCGAGACGTTCGCGACGAGCGACCCCGTGCAGCCGGAGGCCGGCCGAGTCGTCGAGGTACGCGTTGCCGCCGGTCCAGCCATCGGCCTCGCTGTTGCCGGGTGTCCCGGAGTGGCCGTCGTTGCCGCTGACGAACCCGAACTGGTACGGGTTGGCGCCGACGCGCTCCTGCTGGCGCAGCCCCTCGATGAGCCGCGCCGCGGAGCGTGCCCCAGCGCATCTGGCCGGTGAGCTGCGGAGGACGCGCCGGAGACCTGCTGGAATGCCTGGCTCGCGACGATCTCGAAGTCCGCGAAGGCATCGTGGGGCGACAGGGCGGGCATCGTCTCCGACGAGCCCTTGCTCTGGAAGATCTCCGAGAGCGGCTCCCAGAGCGCGCGTCGCCGGGCGTAGGCCTCGTCGATCTCGCGCCCGTCGCTGTACCGCGGGTTGAACATCTGGCCGTTGCTGAAGTTCGCGTTGTGGGTGATCGCGAGGGCGTTGTCGGGGCCGCCGGCCGCCGTCTCCAGCCAGTCCCAGAGCTGCTCGGGGTGGCTGGCCTCGTAGTTGCTCAGAGGCAGATCGGGCACGTCGTTGCCGCGGAAGATGATGACCCGGTGGAAGTTGACCCCGCCCGGGGTCGGCGTCCACTCGAAGCCGTTGAGCGTCGTGAACCGGCCCGGGTCGTTGTGGCGCTCGGCGATCTCGACGATCCGGCGCCAGATCGTCCGGCCCGCCTCGAGCACCTCCGCCTCCGACGCCCCAAGGTCGAGGCGGGTGGGATCGGGACGGACCATGCCGGAGATGACGACCTCGACCATGCTATGGACATCACCGGCCCGGCCGTCGGCGCCGGCGATCTGCGTCGCCCGGTACCGCTCGACGCGTTGGCGGGCATCCTCGCACGCTGGGCTGAAGGCGGGGTCGACGACGAGCCCGTACTCGCCGAGCCACTCCGCGTGCTCGGTGACGGCCGCGAAGTCGAGCGGCCGGCGCAGGCGGTTCTCCTCGGCGTTGTTGAGCGAGGAGCGGATGCCCAGCTCGCCCTTGGCGTAGCGGAACGCTTCGTCCGGCCCCGCCAGCGACGCGAGGACGAACGCGTCGAGCGACCAGGCGGTGTGGACGTGCAACTCCCCGAAATACGCGTTCCGCAGCGGGTTCTCGTTGGCGCTCATGCTCGGGTCCACTCCTCGTGGCTCTGCGGTCCGTCGTGGCTGCCGGCGTGGGTGTGGTGGGCCGTGTCCCCGGCCGTGGCCGGCTCGACCTCGACCTCGTAGGCGTCCCGGACGCTCGCGTAGAGGCGGTCGAGCGCCCCGGCCCGGCGTGCCGCATCGAGGTCGGTCGCGATCCGCTCGGCGACTTCGGCGAAGTCGGGCACGCGAGCGGCTGCGCGCCGGCTCACGAACACGAGGTGGTAGCCGTACGCCGACGCGATCGGGCCCGCCCACGCGCCGGGCTCGACGTCGAAGGCGGAGGCGGCGAAACCGGTCCCGAAGCGACCCTCGACCATCGGCCGCGTCCAGTCGACGGCCTCGGTCGGCGTCGGCGGCGCGTCGCCCGGCTGGTCCGCCGGGGCAACCCGGGTGTCGCGGACGGCAGCGAGCGCGGCCTGGGCCGCCGCGCGGGCGTTGGCGCCGCGGAGGGCAGTGCTGAAGAACAGGTGATGGAACGAGATCGACTCGGGGAGCGTGTACTCGGCGCGATGGGCGAGGTAGTGGTCCATGAGCTCGGCGTCGCCGATCCCTGTCCCGTCCTGGAGCGCGAGCATCTCCATCTTCTGCACGAGGCGCCGGCGGACGACGAGGTCGTTGCGGTCGAGACCGCGGGCCAGCGCCTCGCGATACAGGACCTCCTCGCGGACGAAGTCGGCGACGAACCGGTCGGACTCCTCGGCCGTCGGCAGCCTGCGCCACTGCCGCGCGAGGTGCTCGTCGAGCCATTGGCGCTTCGCGGCGGTCACCACGATCTGGTGGCCCGAACCCGCCGCGCCGTCAAGCCAGAACGGGACCTGCTCGTCCTCGGCCTCGTCGTGGTGATGCCCCATCGGTCGCGCTGCTCCTAGTCCCGCACCGAGGCCCGGTTCTCCGCCTGCACCACCCGCGCCTCGATGCTCCCACGGAAGGGCGACCACCCAACCCATGAGAGGCGCGGAGCGGCATTCAGTGGCCGCCTTCGGCCCCCCGCGATGAAGCCGACGCAATGGGCACCCGCCCCGCCATTGCCGTACCAGCACGCCGGGCTCAGATGCGCGGCGTGCGAGGCGCAGGTTGGTCGCACCAGCGCATCGCGGCGGGTTGGCCGCCCGACGTTCCGGTCCAAGCCTTCGCATCGGTCGGCTGACAGAGCCCTAACGCCCGTGCCGACGCAGATGGACCAGCGGGAGGGCTAGCGCGAGGAACGTCATGACCAGATACACCCCGACGGCCGCGAGCGGTGCCACGAAGGCGAGCGCGATCGCCGCAGCATTCAGGACGATAACCACCCAGCGTTGACGGACCTTCGCATCCAGGGTCTCGTCGGCGATCCCGTCCACCACGAGCGACCGTTCGCTGGCGATATAGAACATCAGCAGGCTCAGGGTGAGTGACGCCAGGAGCACGTTGACCCCGTAGATGATGACTGCGGGCCCGACGTCCGGACCCGACAGGTGGGTGACCATCAGGTTGGTCGAGAACGGGAGGACGCCCACGAAGAGCAGCATCAGGAGGTCGATCCCGTACGCCAGAGTGTCGGCGTGCCGCATCAGCTTGGTCATCCCGGCGTGGCTGACCCAGATCCCGCCGATGAACACGAAGCTGATCAGGTAGCCGAGGAACTCCCGCCACTGGTCGGCGAGGGCCGGCAGGAGGCGAACGTCCGTAGCCGGAACCGAGAGGTCGAGGACGAGCAGCGTGATCGCGATGGCGAACACGCCGTCGGTGAACGCGTTGAAGCGGTCGAGCGGCAGGATGTCGGCGATTCGGGACGAGCGGCGGCCAGTCGCCGACCGGCGGACCGACTCGTCGGTCACGGCCTCGTCGGGGCGGCGGTCGGGTTCCATCAGGTCGGTCCGGCGACCGCGGGGCGCGGCGAGCTCGTCATGCGGTCGTGTTGACCGACGCATCGGCCGTGAGTCGCGACCGATGCGGCGTCGATCTCGGCGACGACACCGTCATCGAGCTCATGGGTCTCGGCTCGACCGCCGAGCGAGGGAATGGTCAGGCTCTTGTGGTGGAGTGCACCCCGGATCCCGTCGCCGATGACACCGACCGCCTTACCGATCGGGGTGAGCATGGCCAGGATGTGTCCGATCCCGGCGCCCGCGCCGATGCTGTGCGGCCCGAGCTTCTCGGTCTTGAGCTTGCCCTTCTCGTCGAGGACGAGGACCCCCATCGCCTGGATCTGCCGGGTGTCGATCAACTTCGCTGCGGCCTCCCGTCCCCCCGCCGGTTGAGCTCCTCGGCGGCCTTGTCCGCGGACGCCTGGTAGACGGAGATCGCCAGGACCAACTGTCGGAGCATGGTCAACTCCCTTGGGCCGACGGGAGACCTGATCGCCCTCTGCGTGGCGGACCCGGATCGGTGTCACGCCAGAGTAGGCCGGTCGACGTCGCCCGGCGCATCCTCCCTGACAGATGCCGGCCGACCGACTCCGAGTTCCGCAGTCGACGACGGCCCACAGCGCGGCGGCGACCGCGACCGGACGTGCCCATTCGACCCCTGCTACGCCGTCGCTCGCGTCGCTCGGTCGGAGACGGCAGCACTGTCGTCGGGGGTTGCCATGCTCACCGGCACCTTTCCTGGCAGGCCCCCAGTAAACGCGAGCGAGACGAGAGCCAGGAGCGCCGCCGCCAGTAGGCCTGCCTTGAGCGACCGGAGCTGGGCCTGCTCGTAGTCGTCCACGATCGCGGCGGTGGTGGCCGCGTCGAGCCCTGCCTTCTGGGCGGCCGCCTCGATGGCCGCCGACGAGACGAAGTCGATCCCCGAGCCGGCCGCGGTCCCGACCTGCGCGGCGACCTCCTGGCTGATGCGCGGGTCGGCCTGGATGGCCGATACGAATGTCGTCGCCAGGCCTGCAAGGACGATCGCGCCGATGAGGGCGACGCCTAAGGACGAGCCCAGCTGCTGCCCGGTGAACTGCAGGCCGCCGGCCTCGCCGCGACCCGAGGCATCGACCGACGACTGGACCACGAGGCCGAGCTGCGACGCCATCAGCCCCATCCCGGCACCGAGCACGCCCATCGACGCGGCGAAGGCGAAGTCCGCGAGGTCGGGCTTGATCGTCGCCAGCAGCATGACGCACGCGATGCCGGAGAGGATGAGCCCCACCCTCGTGATCAGACGCACGGAGTAGCGCGTCGAGAGGCGCGACCCCGCGGCGGACGCAGCGAACATGGCGATCGAGACCGGCAGCATCTTGAGGCCTGTCTGGAGGGCGTCGAGGCCCAGGACGAGCTGGAGGTAGAGGGGGACGGTGAAGAAGACGCCCATGAGCAGGAGGTTCTGCGTGAAGAGACCGACGAGACCTGATCGGAGCGGCAGGATCTTGAGCAAGTCGAGATGGACCAGCGGGTCGCTCCCGATCGCCTCGCGGTGCCGCTGCCAGCCGACGAAAGCCCACACCAGGACCCCGCCGGCGGCGATCACGAAGAGGGTAGGAGCAAGACCGAAGGGTTCGACCGGCGCGTCCTTCGGCTGGATCAGGCCCCAGACACTGGATTGGAGGGTTCCTAGGACGATCAGCCCGAGACCCGCGGCAGCCAGGACGGCACCGACGACGTCGAGACGGGGTTTGGGCCCGCTCCGGAGGGCGTCGGCGACGAACCGAGTCATGGCGAAGATCCCGATCACTAGAGCGACCTCGCCGGCGAAGACGACCCGCCAGCTGAGGACCGTGGTGGCCCATCCCCCGAGGATGGGACCGACGGCGATACCGGCGCCGGCGACGCCCCCGATGACCGCGTATGCGACCTTGCGGTCCCTGCCCTCGAAGTTGCCGGCGATCAGCGCGACCATCGCCGGCAGCACGAGAGAGGCGCCGATGCCCTCGAGGATCGACCAGCCCAGGGTGAGGATCGCCACCGTCGGGGCGAGTGCCGTCATGGCGGAGCCGCAGCCGTAGATGACCAGACCGATACGGAAGGCCCTGCGGCGCCCGATGATGTCTCCGATCTTGCCGCCCGCGAGCATGAGCATGGCCATCACCAGGCAGTAGAGGGTGATGATCGCCTGGATGGTCGTGACGGTCGTGTTGAAGTCGGCGACCAGCTGGCTGATCGAGACCCCCATGACCGTCTGGTCGAGGACCATGACGAACTGCGCGCCGGCCAGGGCGATCAGGGCAGACCTGTCCTTCATCGGGAGAACCCCATCCTGGCGAACCTGCCTCGAAACGGCGCGGCGCGGGCCTGCAGCCGAGCAGACACTGCCCCCATGGATCGTCGAGGAGCATCCTCCGTGTCGGAGGAGGGGCGGCTATGCCATCAGGTATCGCGTGGAGCTGCAGCCTCCCTCGATGGCAGGGGCGCCGCGATCGGAAGGAAGCGTTCGAGCAGGCCGGCCTCGACGGCCATGTCGACGGCGTCGCTGCGGGTCGCCGCACCCAACTTGCCGTAGATCGCGATCACCTGTGACTTGACCGTCGTCTCCTTGACGCCCAGCCGCTGCCCGATCTCCTTGTACGAGAGGTAGTAGGGCAGGAAGGCCAGCACACGGAGCTCCGCGACCGTGAGGCTCGTGGCACCCGCGCCTCGCGTCAGCACAGCCGGGGTCAAGGTCGCCCAGAGCGCGTCCACCTCGGCAGGCAGCACCCCGAGGTCGGGGCGATCGCGGATCACGTCCTTTGCCTGCGCGACGAGGGCGCGCCCACCAGCCGGGTCGTCGACCGCGAGGTGGGCACGGGCGAACGCGAGGAGGCACATGACGGCCCCGGCGGGGCCGGCGGCGGTCATGAATGGTCGCAGGCTCATCGCGCGAGCGAGCTCGCGACGCGCCCCCGCGATGTCCCCGCGGTGGATCGAGAGGCTGATGCGGGCGGCGCGAGCAGGGATGCTCGAGAAGTACCCGTCCACAGGCGGTGCGGGCTGGATCGCGTCGCTGTCCTCGATGAGGGCAGCGGTGGCATCCCACGCGCCCAGCCCGGCGGTCATGAGGGCGCGGTGCCCGAGGACGCAGTACCGGATTGCGTCGTGGTCCAATGCTCCGGCAGCCTCGATTCCGCCGGCGAAAGCCGCGTCGGCGCCGGCCCGGTCGCCCACCGCGAGGCGGGCGATGGCCAGCTGCCAGAGCGCGAAGTCCCGCCACGAGCCGAGGTTCCCCTCGAGCTCAACCGCCCGGGTTGCATTTGCCAGGGCGTCGTCGGCGCCCCGGCGGGCCATGGCGGCCCGGAGCATCGCCAGCCCGGCCTCGAAGGATGCCGTGCCGTCGGGTGGCCGGCCCTCGAACGTTCCACGCTCGGCAATGTCCGCGAAGCGCACTGCCCCGGCGACATCGCCGGCCGCGAGCTTCCTCCCAAGCAGCCAGGACGGCGAGCCATGGGCGTGCCACGAGCGCATCGGCGCCGAAACGCGCAACCCATGACCGGATCGTCGATCGGCGGCCGGACCAGTGGAACAGGTGCCAGCCGTTGCCCACGACCGTGGCGGCGAGGTCGAGATCACCCGCTGCGAACGCGTGATCGACGGCCGGCTCGTAGGCGAGGTTCGCCTGGTACCAGGCGGCGGCCCGCCGATGGAGGATGGGCACGATCTCGGGCTCGCGGGCCGCGAGCTCGTGCCGGAGGAAGCCGCGCAGGAGCGTGTGGTAGCGATACGTACTGCCGTAGTCGTCCACCAGCAGGGTCGACTGGGCGAGCGCCCGCAGGACCTCGGTCGATCCCCGTCCCTCCATCACGGCGTCGCACAGCGGCGCGGTCAGCCGCTCGACGATCGAGGTGCGGGTCAGGAACTCGATCTCGGTCTCGGTGCGGTCCCCGAGGACCTCGGACCGCAGGTAGTCCTCGACGAGCGGATCGGAGCCGGCGTCGATCGACTGGGGGCCTCTCTCGGGCGTCCGGGCCCCGAGCGTCGCGAGTGCTAGCAGGGCCGGCCACCCGTCGGTCCGTCGCGTCAGGCGGGCAGTCGTATCTGCCGGTAGCCGCAGCCCGAGCTCCCGGCCCAGCCCGGCGGCCTCACGCTCGTCCATTGCGAGCTCGGCGGGACCGATCTCGAGCAGCGAACCATCGGCTCGCCAGCGGACGAATGGGAGACGCATCCGTTCGCGTCCCGCGATGGCAACCTGCGATCTCTCGGGCAGGTGCGCGATCAGCTCCGCGAGGAGGTCCAGGCACGACCGGGACGTGATCCGGTAGCCGTCGTCGATGGCGATCCGGACGCCCTCCGGTGGTCGGGACATTCCGGTCAGCAACCGACCGACCACGGCCCGGTTCGACACGGCGGCCGACGCGATCGCGACAAAGATCTCCGTGCCGAGCGGCTCCACCCGATCGATCGCCGCCGCGAGGTCGGTGAGGAGCACCACCGGGTCGCTGTCGCTGTCGTCGGCCGTCAGCCACGCGACTGGCCCGGAGGTCTCCGTGGCCCACTGGACGAGGAGGCTCGTCTTGCCGTAGCCGGGCGGCGCCACGATCGAGATCACGGACCGATCCCGGCTGGACCGGAGCAGGCGCAGGAGCCTCGTGCGGCGCAGTGTCACCGACTGCCGGCTCGGGACGGCGAACTTCGCCTCGACGAGCGGGTCCGGGCTGACGGCTGGGCGCGACCCCCATGTGGGGTCTCGCTGCTGGGTCCGGACCGGGATGTAGGAAGCCTTGGTGGGGGACATGTGCTCGCTGGCAGAGCCCGCATGGCGGTCGAGGCGGTCAGTCGAGCGGCAAGCCTAACAGGGGATCATCTCGCCGTCGACCGGCGGAGTCGCCGATGTCGGAGGAGTCGATCCCCGCGTGGACTCCATCCTCCTGCTCGCAGGATGCGGCTCACGACCACACGACCCAAGGTGGGTGCCGTACGGGCGGATTCGCCCGGCAGATGATCGAGGCGACCGCGCACGAGGTATTGAGGTGACCGATGAGCCGGCGACCCCGATGCGGCGACGGCCGGTGATGGGGACGACGCGGTGATCGGCCATGAGAGCGGGGTTCCTCTCGGACCTGACCGACATGGTGTCGGTCGCAAGCACATTGGAGCCGATCTCAGATGAACAGCCTGGGCGATTTCCTGCTCTGGTCGATCGAGGTGTTCTTCCTGATCATCGCGATCTGGGTCTTCATCGCAATCTTTTCGGACATCTTCCGCCGCACGGACATCCACGGCGGAGCGAAGGCCGGTTGGATGATCCTGATCTTCATCCTGCCGTTCGTCGGCTGCATGATCTACATCATCGCCCGGCCGAAGGTGACGCCCGGCGATGTCCAGATGATGGCCCAGGCCGATGCGGCCAACAAGGCCGTGGCCAATGTATCCACCGCGGACGAGCTGGCCAAGCTGCAGCAGCTCAAGGACGCCGGCACGATAAGCCAGGCCGAATACGACTCGCTCAAGGCGAAGACGCTCGCGAGCTGAGCCGCGCCACAGGTGGCCGACACCATCAGCTGGGGGCAGGGCAGCCTGCTGACACACGTTCGAGTCGGAGTGGTGCGCCTCCGGGGTCGCACGGGCCAGGCCGGATGGTGGCAGAGCGGGAAGCCATGACCACCACGCGGAGCTGACAGCCGCGAGTCCACCGAGGAGGACCCGTGCCGCAGATCGCCGTCGTCGCGCTCGTGATTCTCGGCTACACCCTCCTGGCGGCACGGCTTGACCGGCTGTCGGTCAGCGGCCCCATGATCCTCGTGACGACCGGCGCAATCCTCGGACCGTCAGGGGTCGGGGCGTTCGCCGCACCGGTGGCTTCGGAGTCCGTCCAGCTGCTCGCCGAGCTGACAGCTCGCCGAGCTGACGCTGGCCCTGCTGCTATTCTCGGACGCCTCGTCCATCGGCCTCAAGCAGGCTGGCAGCATCGCCTGGGTCCCGGCCCGGCTACCCGCCATCGGGCTGCTTCTGACGATCGGCGCCGGAGCGCTCGTCAAGCCGCAGCTCCGCCATCGGCTGTTGACACCAGACCAACGGGCGGTCGACGCCCACGGGCGAGCATCGTGACCCGGCGCGCCAGGCATCAGCCTCATGTGAGCCGTTCGCACCGGCTCAGCGACCATCGCCGGCGGAGACGTGGCGCCTTGCAGCGCGTTTTCTAGTTGGCTGGGCAAGCAGTCGCGAGCGCGGCCTCGACGTCTGAAGCCGTCGCCTTGATCTGCTCGATCGCTGTCTTGACCGCGACGAGCTTCGCACCGAGGCTCGGCTGATCGCCGAGTCCGGTCAGCGTGGTCTGGAGTGCCTGGACGGAGGTCAGCAGATTGCTGATCGGCTGGGCGACAAGTTCGTGCCCCGACACCGCGAGGGACTGAGCGGCCGACTGCACCTCGGTGAGCGCCGTCATCACGCCGCTCACGCCGACGGTGGCGAGCGTGAGATCGGTCAGCGCCGTCATGGAGGCGCGGAAACGCACGGCGTCGGCGCAGATCGCGGCCGCGCCCGATGCAACGGGCACGGCCGACGTGTCCGCCGTGGCCTGGGCGGCCGGCGCGCCCGAAGCGGTCGGCGCCGCCGACGTCTCGGTCGTGGCCTGAGCTGTCGGCGTGCCCGCCGTCGGCGACGAGGAAGCCCCACAAGCGGCGACGGCGAGCGTCAAGAGGAGCGCGGGGGCGAGGAGGCGAAAGTCTCTGGACATCGGTATGCCCTCTGGTCGGTCTGGCTTCGATGGACGAGCGTCGGTGACGAGACCGTCGTTTCGTCATGGACCGGTGGCACGTTGGTACGTGATGGCCCCTCGCGCACGCGGGTCGCCGCCACGGAGTAGAACGCCGTGCCGGAGACGAACCGCTTACGGCCCAGGGCTGGAGCCCCGGTCCGGGCGCGATCCACGTGACGTGAGCCCCCGACCGCATTTGCGACGAAGGAGCCCGGTCACGTCGACGCTGCCCATCTGGACGCTGTCAGGCTGGGCTGCGAACTGGCGCACCGCATCCTCCCCGCCGGAGGAAGCAGGCTTGCCAAGGTGCGGGCAACCACCGCCCCAGCCGCCGCGTCAGTCGACCTCACGGAGTGATGACCCGCGAGCTTGAGCGTCTCCTCCGAAGGGGAGGATGCCCCCGCTGTCGGGAAGGCCCGAAATATGTGTCGCAACAAGGGCAATGCATGCATCGGCGGCCGAAGCGATGCTCACTGACCCGTTCCCCGCCCCGGACCAGTACGGCGAGCCACCTCGAGAGACGGACTCCCAGCTTGAGTGGCGTCCGGCCGCAATCGAAAGGAGTTTTCCGTGCCCGATATCACGCCGAAGCAGATCGCCGAGTTCATCAAGCCGTTCAAAGTCGAACCCGGCAGACGCGTCAGGTTGGAGCGCGACTTCGACCCGGCTGGGACGCGGCAGGTGACCACCCGTGGGGCCAAGGATGTCCTGGCCCAGGGCACCGAGCTGCTCGCCGAGTACCAGGAGCGGCTCGCCGCCCAGGACACGTACGGCGTCGTCATGGTGCTCCAAGCGATGGACGCCGCGGGCAAGGACGGGACGATCCGCCACGTGATGAGCGGCGTCAACCCCCAAGGCGTCCAGGTCAGCAGCTTCAAGGTCCCCTCGGCCGAGGAGATCGACCACGACTACCTGTGGCGGTACGCGAAGAAGCTGCCCGAGCGCGGCAACATCGGCATCTTCAACCGCTCGTACTACGAGGAGGTCCTGGTCGTCAGGGTCCACCCGCAGATCCTGGCTGGCCAGAAGCTGCCGCCGTCCTCCAAGCGCGGAGATGTCTGGCAGCGCCGCTTCCGCGAGATCAACGACTGGGAGCACTACCTCTTCGACCAGGGGTTCCGGTTCGCCAAGCTGTTCCTCAACGTCTCCAAGGAGGAGCAGCGCCGGCGATTCCTGGCCAGGATCGACCTGGCCGAGAAGAACTGGAAGTTCAGCGCCAACGACGCGAAGGAGCGCGCGTTCTGGGACGCCTACCAGAAGGCGTTCTCCGAAGTGCTCAGCAACACCAGCACCGAGTGGGCGCCGTGGTACGTCATCCCGGCCGACGACAAGCCGTTCGCGCGGGTCGTCGCCGCCGCCGTGCTGGCCCACACGCTGATCGAGATCGACCCCCGTTTCCCGAAGGTCAGCCCCGCGGTGAAGGCCGCGCTCCAGACGACCAAGGTTGAGCTCGAGGGCCAGGCCGCGTCCGGCATGGCGCCCGACCCGATCGAGCGCGAGCTTGCCGAGAAGGCGGCCAACAAGTCGAAGGGCGCTGGCAAGCCCAAGTCCGGCAAGGGGAAGAAGACATGACCACTCCCGCCTCCTCGGCCGCATCGACCCCGGCCACGACCACGACCGACTGGTTCGCCCTCACTGCCGATGACGCCCTGCGGGCGCAGGGTGTCGAGGTCGGCAAGGGCCTGACGTCGGCCGAGGCGGACGCCCGCAGAGCCAAGGTGGGCCCCAACGCGTTCACCGCGGCCAAGAAGGCGTCGAAGGCACAGCAGTTCCTGGCCCAGTACGCCGACCCGATGCAGATCGTGCTGCTCGTCGCCGGCATCGTGTGCCTCTTCCTGCCCGGGCAGTTCTTCACCGGTCTGATGCTGCTGCTCCTGACGCTCGGCAACGCGGTCATGGGCCTGAACCAGGAGAGCAAGGCCTCATCGGCTGCCGACGCCCTCAGCCAGTCGCTGGTCGTCACGGCCAAGACCCGCCGGGACGGCAACCTCGTCGACCTGCCGATGGACCAGCTCGTCCCGGGCGACGTCGTCAACCTCCAGGCGGGCGACCTGGTCCCCGCCGACGCACGCATCCTCTCGGCCGCGACCCTCGAGATCGACGAGTCCGCCCTCACCGGCGAGAGCGTGCCCACCCCCAAGCAGGTGGACGCGGTCGCCGCCGACGCGGCGCTCGGGGACCGGGTGGACATGGCGTTCATGAACACCCAGGTCACGCGGGGCTCGGGCGTCGTCCTCGTCGTCACGACCGGCATGGGCACGCAGGTCGGCCACATCAGCGGGATGCTCTCGGCCACGGTGGCCGAGGAGACGCCGCTGACCAAGCAGATCAACACGCTGACCCGCCAGATCCTCGTCCTGGCGGCCTTCGCGCTGGCCGCGTCGATCCTCCTGGGCATCGCCCGCGGCGTGCCGCTCCAGGAGCTGTTCCTGACCGCGGTCGCGTTCATGATCGCGGCCATCCCGACGGCGCTCCCGGCGATCGACACGGCCATCCTGTCCAAGGGCTCCCAGATGCTCGCCGCGGCGGGCGCCATCGTGAAGCAGCTCCGCTCGGTCGAGACCCTCGGGTCCACCTCGGCGCTCAACTCCGACAAGACCGGCACGCTCACGATGAACCAGATGACCGCCGTCCAGATGGCCATCGTCGGGCGGCGCTACGCGATCTCCGGCACCGGCTACTCCGCCGAGGGGACGATCACCCAGGCCGCCGGCCAGCCCGAGCTCAAGCTCGAGCCCTACCTGCTGCCGATGGCCCTCTGCTCGGACGCCGAGATCAAGGACGGCGACCTCACCGGCGACCCGAACGAGGGGTCGCTCGTCGTCCTCGCGGCCAAGGGCGGCGTCGACGCCGACCTGACCCGCGCGCAGTACCCGCGGGTGGCGACCCTGCCGTTCGACGCGGCCTACAAGCTCATGGCCACCTTCCACGACTGGACCGACGAGAAGGGCAACAAGGTCGTCCGCGCCTACATCAAGGGCGCGCAGGACCAGCTCCTGGCGCGGGCCGCGGCCGCCCACGGCCCGGACGGCACGGAAGTCCCGATCGAGCAGCTGCGCGACGCCTACCTGGCCGAGAGCGAGCGGATGGGCAAGGAGGGCCTGCGGCTCATGGCCACGGGCCGGAAGGACCTGGACGCGGCCACGTTCGACCCGGGCGCGGACCTGCTCAAGGCGATCGACGGGCTCACGCTCCTCGCGCTCGTCGGCATCACCGACCCGCCGCGCCCGGCCGCCAAGGCCGCCATCGCCACCGCCCAGGCCGCCGGCGTCCACGTCCGGATGATCACGGGCGACGCCGCCGTCACGGGCGCCGTCGTCGCCGCCCAACTGGGGATCCCTGGCAAGGCGATCACCGGGGCCGAGTTCGAGGCGCTGGACCACGACACGGTGCTCAGCGAGGTCGACGGCATCGGGGTCATCGGCCGCGTCTCGCCCCAGGACAAGGTCCACCTCGTGGACGTCCTGCGGGAGCAGGGCCACATCGTCGCGATGACCGGCGACGGCGTGAACGACGCGCCGGCCATCAAGAAGGCCGACATCGGCATCGCGATGGGCATCACCGGGACGGCGGTCACCAAGGCCGCCGCCGACATGATCCTCGCCGACGACAACTACGCCACGATCATCAAGGCGATCAGCATCGGCCGCAACGTCTATGACAACCTGCTGCGCTTCATCCGATTCCAGATGGCGGCCTGCTACGGGTACATCACCGTCTTTCTCGGCTCGTCGCTCCTGAACGTTCTGGGCGGCGTCCCGTTCCTGCCGCTCCAGACCATGTGGCTCAACTTCACCGTCAACGTCTTCCAGGCGATGGGCCTCGGGTTCGGGAAGCCGAGGGACGGCCTCATGGAGGAGAAGCCGCGGCCGAAGGGCCAGCAGATCCTGCCGCGACCCCTGACCATCTGGCTCATCGTCGTCGGGCTGGTGATGGGTGGCGGCACCCTCGCCGTGATCGCCTGGGCGACGACCGCGTTCGGGAGCGACACGATCGCCCGCACGATGGGGGTGACCACGTTCTCCCTGTTCCGAATCGCCTCGTCCCTGGAGACGGCTGACGAGAGCCGGTCCGTCTTCAGCGGCTACATCGTCGGAAATCCGGCCCTGCTCAAGGCGACAGGGCTGTCCATCGTCACGATCGTGCTGGCAACCGAGCTCCACATTCTCCAGAACGTGCTCCAGATGACCAGCTTGACCGGAGAGCAGTGGCTCGTCTGCATCGGCGTCGCCCTCTCGCTTATCGTGGTCGAGGAGGGGAAGAAGCTCCTCAAGGTCCGGACCGGCAGCGAGCCGGTGCTTGTCGCCGCCGCGCCCGCCACCGCCTAGCGAAGGAGCGATCGTCGCCGACGTGCGCCGCCCGGGACTACCGTCCTTCGTCGCTGACCTGTTCGTCGATCCGGCAGCACGAGGCGCGTTGCTCGCCGGTTCTCTCGCCTTGGTCGCCGCGGCGATGGATCCGCAGGTCTGGAGTCCCAAGCTGCCGACCATCCAGGAGGCCGTGCGAGCGAATTCGCAGTTCGAGACCCTCGTCCTCCTGGCCTCGATCGGTGCGTCGGGGCTGATCCTGCTCGGGGGCGCGGTAGGCGACTCGATGCGAGCCAGGCGGGTGATCCTCGGCGGTCTCGTCGTCGAGTTGCTCGCAAGCTTCGTGAGCTTGATCGTGCCCGCCGGTCCGATCTTCGTGATGTCGCGTCTCATGGGCCATACGGGTGCAGCGTTCGTCATCCCGGTGTCGATCGCCCTCGTCGCCACGAGCTATCGCGGATCGATCCGGGCAACGGCGATCGGGGTTGCCTATGGCGCTTATGGTGCGGGTGGCGCCGCCGCATCGATCCTGCTTCGGGCTGTGCCGGGAGAGCAATGGCCTGCGATGCTCGCCGCGGTCGCTGTCTGCGCCCTCGCGCTCCGGCTTGCCTGGACCCGCACCCTGGAGCTGCATCGGCCGTCGGAGGCGGAGCGCCCGCTCGTGATCGGCGTTGCCCTGTGGGCCTTCGGGATCATCACCTTCACGGTCGGGCTCACCTGGATCGGCGGGAGCCTGGATAACCCGCTGCGCTGGGCGTTGATCATCGGCGGGCCGGCCCTCGTCGTGGGTCACCATCGTCTCGATGGCTCCCGGACCGCAAGCCTGGCCCGGTTGGTCCGCCGTCGCGTTGCGATCGCGCTCTTTGTCGGTGTCACGATCGCGATCTCTGAAACGGCTGCGGTGCTCAACCTGCCGCTCTACTTCCATCTCGTGCTCGGTTACGAGCCGTTACCGGCGGCGGTCGCCATCGCCCCGCTCGCGGGTGCGCTCATACTGGCCGGTCCCGTCGCCGGCGTCCTGTTGAAGCAGATCGCCCCACGCTGGCTCGTCGGCGGCGGCGTCATGCTCGTCGGCCTCGGGAACCTGGTGCTCGCGGCAGTCGCAACCGAGTCCGCGTCGTATGTCGCCTTCGTCCTCCCGTGCCTGATTGTCGGCGCTGGGTTCGTCGTGGCGACGACCGTCCGAACGGCAATCATCTTCGCCAGCCTCCCGGACGGGTTGCCGGCATCCGCGGCGGCGCTGAACGAGTCGTCGATCTCGCTCGGACGGCGGATCGGGGTCGTGCTGGTCAGCGCGATCGTCGCGCAAGTGGCCATGTCCACCTACTCGGCCTCGGTCGCGGGGTTGCCGCCCGCCGATGCGACGGCCGCGATCGCCGCCTTCCGCCCCGTGCTCGTGGCCGTCGGCACGCCGTCGTTCGCGGAGGTCGCGACGATCGTCACGACTGCCGACGTCCGGCCCTATCTCGACGCCTACGCGGCCGGCCTGAACGCGGCCTTTCTGCTGTGCGGGCTCGTCGGCGTGGTCGGAGGAGCCGTCGCATTGCTCGCGTTCGGCCGCGCCGATCCACTCAGGACAAAGTGGGAGTACCAGGGCGAGCGAGCGTCAGCCGGGAACCCTTAGCCGAGCGCGATCCGACCAGAACGCCTCAGGAACAACCGTTCCAGTCAATCCGTCGGCGGTGTGCCGCAGTGGGTGCGCACCGCATTCCCTTCCGCAGCGCGGGCAGCGAGCTGCGCCAGCTGCTGCATCGGAGCTCTGGTCCCGCCGCGCGTTCGCGTGACGAAGGCTGGCGCTCCCGCGCCATGGCCTTCCTCCGACGGGGAGGATGCCGCCCGCCTGCATCCTGGCCTACGGTCCGGTCGTCCAGGTGACCCCGCATGGACGTCGACGTGCCTGGACTGTCCTCTCGAGCGTGACGCGACACTGCTGCGCACGTGGCGCGGTGCGTCGTCCGGGGGATGCGAAGGTCGACCGCGAGGAGCCGAGGTATCGATGTGACGGACCAACAGACGACCCCGGAGATGACATCGGCCACCGACGCGGACGGCACCGTCGTCGGTGCGACGCAGGTGTCGGACGACCAGGGGGTGCTCGCAGAAGGCGCCGTGGCGGCCCAGGGGCCCCACGCCCTTATCGTCGCCCGCTTCGCGGACCCGACGCTCGCGATGTCGACCTACGACGACCTCATCGACGCGGAGGTCGCAGGCCTGCTCGAGGTCGACGGCGTCCTCATCGTCAAGGCCGACGAGGACGGCAAGCTCCACGTCCAGAAGATGACCGACCACAGCACCCGGACGGGCCTCAAGTGGGGGATCGTCGGCGGTGTGGTCGCCGCGGTCTTCCTGCCCGCAACGATCGTCGCGGGCGCCGTCGCGCTCGGCGTTGCCGGTGCCGCAGCGGGCAAGGCGCGCAACCTGCACCACCGCGCCGAGGTGGAGAAGGAGCTGGCGGGAGTCATCACCCCTGGCACCTCGGGCATCCTCGCGCTCGTTTCGGCCATGGATGCCGACGCGGTCGCGCAGAAGATGCCGGCGGCCGAGCAGGTCAAGACGGTCCCCGTCGACGAGGAGACCGCTGGGGCGATCAAGGCTGCCGCGACGGCCGCAGCGTCGCAGGCCGCGCCCGCAGTCCGAGCCTGAGGAGCGCCATCGGTGACCCGTCCGGCGAGCCGACCGGCGCCGGACCCAGGGAAGCAGGGTCGAAGGAGACCAGGCACATGACAGACAAGCACGTGACCGGCCCGATCCAGGTGTTCGTGATCGGGTTCGACAAGTTTGAGGCGACCGGCCGGATCATGGCCGAGCTGCGCCGCGTCCGGAAGCGCGGTGTCATCCGCCTCGTCGACGTCATCTTCGTCCAGAAGGACAAGAGCGGCAGCATCGAGAACTCGATGCACCTGACCGACCTGTCCGAGAATGAGCGGATGCGCCTGGGCTCCATCGCGGGCGGGCTCATCGGCCTCCACGAGGGCGGCCTCGAGGGCATGCTCGTGGGCGAGGAGCTGGGCGCGCTCGCGGTCGCCGAGCGCGACGCCGGCCTCGGCGTTGACCGCATGAATGAGCTCGCGGAGAGCATCCCGGCCGGCGGCGCCGCCGCGATCCTCGTGATCGAGCACCACTGGGCGGCAAACCTGCGCGACGCCATCCTCGATGCCGGTGGATTCGCCCTCATGCAGGCGATGATCTCGCCCGACGCCCTGGCGCTCGTCGGTGACGAGCTGCGGGTCAAGATGGAGGCCGAGGACGCCATCGAGGCGGCCGAGGAGGTCAAGATGGCCGCGGCCATGGAGATCGCCACCACGCTCGTCGAGGCGGAGCTCATCGAGGACGCCGCCATCGTGGAGGCGGCCGATGTCGTCGCCACCGCGCTCGCGATCGAGGACGCCGCGGCCGAGGACGTGATCGACACGTTGTTCGCGGCGGAGCTCATCGAGGAGGCGGCCAAGGAGGAGGCCGAGAACGTCGTGCGCATGTCCCTCGACGTCGAGGAGGCCGCGACCGAAGAGGCCGAGGACGCCGTGGCCGCGGCCGATGAGATCGAGGCGGCCGCCGCGCTGCGCGCCGTCCGCGCGATGATCGCGGCAAACCTCATCGAGCGCGAGGCTGCCCAGGAGGCGGTCGACGCGCTCGTCGCGGCGGACATGATCGAGCAGGAGGCGGCCGACGAGGCGCTCGCGGCAGTCCTCGCAGCGGAGGAGGTCGAGGCCGAAGTCGACACGAACTGAGCGCGATCACCCCACTCCTGCCATCTCAGGCAAATCGAAACCAGGGAGATTCTCCGATGACAGACGAGACGAAAGACGCGGCGGCGGCGGATCAGCCGGTCGACGCGGCCGTGGTCGCCGTGGGCGACGACCTCGGCGTCGATGCCGTGGCAGGCATCGCGGTCCAGGGCAACCAGGCCCTCATCGTGGCGCAGTTCGCCGACATGGACTCCGCCAAGAACGCCTACTACGCGCTGGTCGACGCCGAGGCCAAGCGTGCCATCGACATTGACGGCGTCCTGGTCGTGAACGCCGACTACCAGGGCAAGGTCAACATCCAGAAGATGACCGACCACAAGACGCGCACGGGCTTCGTGTGGGGTGCCGTGGCAGGCGCGGCCATCGGCCTCATCTTCCCACCGACGATCCTCGCCGGCGCCGTCTACGCAGGCGTCGCGGGTGCCGCCATCGGCAAGGCGCGCAACGTGATGATGAAGAGCGGCGTGGCCGAGGAGCTTGCCGGCGTCATCGCCCCGGGGACCTCGGGCATCGTGGCCCTCGTGTCCGTCACCGCGGTCGACGCCGTGAAGCAGACGATCCCCGATGCCAAGGTCGTCAAGTCGGCCCCGGTCGACGACGAGACCGCGACCGCGGTCAAGGACGCGGCCAAGGCTGCCGGAGATTCCTCTGCGGGCTAGGCCGGCCGACTGGTCCACCGGACGGGCGGCCGTCAAGGAGGACAGGTCAAGAAGGTGGCGACCCGGGATCGCCTCAGGCGACCCGGGCCGCCGGTTTCCCCGAGCGAGCGTCGCGTCCCCACAGCCCGCTCCGCGGCGAGGCGCTCGGCCTCACCGGATGTCCCTGGCGAGCGCGATCAGCTCCTCGATCACCTGGGGCCGTCTCGATCGCCCGGCTCTGGTAGCGGCAGAGGGCCCGCTCGAGCAGGTCGGCGAAGGAGCGCGCCTGGACGACGTTTCGCCGGCCGCGGGACCTGCTCTCGCCCGCCAGGAGCTTGCACAGCAGCTCGACCGCGACGTGGCGCTGGGGCAGGCCGCGGTCTCGGTCCACCGGAGTGAGCCCGACAAGGGGCACCAGCGCGATCAACGACGAGACCCCGGCCGATGGCCGGGGCCGGGAAGACCCGTCCGAGGAGCAGCCCTCGGCCTCAGGAGGTCGCGATCCCGCGTGAGGCGCCCGGCAGCCCGATGCCGTCGACGAGCACCCGCACAGCAGACCGGATGCGGTCTGGCGCCACGCCTCCCCCTTCGGGGTCGTTCGTCATCCCCAGCCCGAAGAGCGTGGCCAGGAGTATGAGGGCGGCGTCCGAGGGGTCGAAGCCGCGGGCCACCCGGCCGAGCTCCTGCTCGGCTGCCAGATACGCGGCGATCGCCTGCGGCGGACCGCCCGGCAACTCGCCAGCCTGTGCCAGCGCGGCGCGGCGCTGCCTGGCGAGGTCCGGGTCCGCCAGGATCGCGAGCTCGAGCGGCAGAACGCGACGCTCGAGCTCGGCCAGGCGGACCATCGCCTCCTCGAGGTTGGCCGCGACCGTCGAGGTGCCGGCGCGCCCCGGGAGCTCCGCGACCCACGCGAGCAGGTCCGCGCTCGGCGCGAGGGCCGCGGCGAAGAACAGCGACGTCTTGTCGGGGAAGTGCCGGTAGATGGTGCCCTCGGCGACGCCGGCCCGCTCGGCGATCGCGCGGGTCGAGGCGCGGGCGTAACCGACCTCGGCCACCACGGCGAGGGTCGCCTCGATCAGCTTCGCCTGGGTGCGGTCGCCCCGCGCGGTCATGGCTCCTCTCAGTCGGTCACGTCGCGCAGGGTCAGCACGGTCCCGGCGAGCGCGAGGCCCACGATGACATACGCGGCGCCGAGCGCGAGCGCGGCCGGGAACGAGACCGAGGCCGTCCCCCCGCTCGCGACGGCGGTGAGCGTGCTGCCGAGCAGCCAGTCGGACGGCACGCCGCTCGCCATCTTGAGCATTGACGGCCATGAGGACTCCTGTGTGAGTGAGCGTTCACACACATAATACACGCCCGCAATCCGTGCCGGGTCTGCTCTCCGCCACCCGGGCACGGTCGCCAAGGACGACCCTCCCACCGTGACGCGCTGTTAGGCTCTCGCAGATCGCTGGCAGCCGGCGCCGCCGGCGCCGTCGTCGCCGCAGCTTGCCGGAGGTGCTCGATGAAGGTTGGATACGTCGTGCTCTACGTCACCGACGCGGAGGCCTGCCGCAGGTTCTGGGTGGAGCAGGTCGGCATGGTCGAGAAGCGGCGCCAGGAGGCGGGCGCGTTCACAATCGCGCAGGTCGGGTTCGCCGATCAGCCATTCGCGTTCGAGCTCGTGCCGTTGGAGATGATGCAGGACAATCCGGACGGCCTCGACCTCGCGACACCGTCGATCTGCTTCCATGTCGACGACGTCGAGGCTGCGCACGCCACTCTCGCCGGGCGCGGGGTGCAAGCGACCGAGGTGGGCGAGCACCACGGGAGGCGAAGCTTCGCGTTCTCGGACCCCGAGGGACGCTGGTTCGCGGTCACGCCAGGATGAGCGCATCCGCCGGACACCGGATCTTCACCACGACCGTGGCCTCGGTCTACCCGCTCTACCTCGCGAAGGTCGAGAAGAAGGGTCGCACCCGGGACGAGCTCGACGCGGTGATCCGCTGGCTCACGGGGTACGACCCGTGCGAACTGGACCGGCACCTCGCCGCTGGAACGACATTCGCGGACTTCTTCGCTGGGGCGCGACTGAACCCCAACGCACCGCTCATCACGGGCGCGGTCTGCGGGGTGCGCGTGGAAGCGATCGACGACCCGCTCATGCAGCGGATCCGGTACCTCGACAAGCTGGTGGACGAGCTCGCGAAGGGCCGGGCGCTGGAGAAGGTCCTGAGAAAAGGTTGAACTGGCGCGCCCGACAGGTGTTGGGCGCGCGTCAGCAACCTACGTCATCCGGATCGAGGGCCGCGACGAGTGGTTGGCTGCGGCGAGGCGGCTGGCGTGACGAGCCGAACGCGGGCTCGTCGAGGCTCGGCCGAACGCGCGACCGACCGCGAGACCGCGGTGGTGGCCGCTGTCGTGACCGCTGGCTCCGAGAAGACCGCCGCGCACAGACTCGGCCTGTCGCACTCGACGGTCAAGCACCACCTGGCCAACGCGCGGTCGAAGGTCGGGGTGGCGACGACGGCGCAGCTGGTGTTGATCTTGGCGCCGCGGCTGCCCGAACCGGAGGACACAGCCCCTGTTGGTGCTGGCGGGCCGTCCTCAGGCGTGTAGGTGGTGCGCTGCCACGAAGCTCAAGCCGTGCTCGGTCAGGGAGCGCGCAGTGTGGTTCGTCGCGTCGACCTTGCCGGCGAAGTCGTCCGCGAGCGCGTCCCAGTCGCCGCTCGCGATGACCTCGTCCTTGTCCCGGAAGTAGTCGAGGATGTCCGAGGGGTGCGGATGTGCGGCATCGACCGCGGGGTCGCCGCCCTCGTGCTTGGCCGAGATGTTCGCCACGTGGTCGGCGAGCTCGATCAGCTCCTCTCGCCGGTCGTACGGCTGGCGCACGATGCTCTTCTGGGTCTCCGTGATGTGGTGCTCGAACCGCACGGTGTCCTGGAAGCCGAGCGCCTGCCGGATGTCGGCTGCGATCTCGAGGGTCTGGTTGTCGACCGAGTTGCTCCAGTTGAACCCCACGAGCGGCGTCGTGCCGTCCTCGCGCGCGAACAGCTTCGCCCCGAGCAGCGTCCATAGGCCGGCGAACGGGTTGTCGTTGCCCATGAACACCGAGATCTTGAACTCGATGTCGACGCCCAGCCGGTGGAGCATGTAGCCGGCGAGCACCGTGCCCGGGTTGAGGTTGAGGACCTGCTGGACGCCGTAGGCCGTGTAGTAGTGCAGGTACTCGTCCACCCACAGCAGGGGATGGTCGTTGGGCTGCCCGACGCCGCCGAAGTAGCCGGTGATCGTCGCCGGACCGTCCAGGTGGACGTTGGAGCCGTCGGTTCCCTTGGTGTCCAGCGTCTCCACGACGCTCGCGCCGATGATCTTCATCGCCGCCGCCACCGCGGGCAGGTCGCCGTCGGCCTCCTGCTCCTTCATCTTGCGGACCCTGATCCAGCGGCCCGGCATCAGCGACCGCTCCGCGATCGCGCGGCGGGCCGCGGCGATCGCCCACGGGAAGTACTGGAGCGAGCTGACCTCGAGGGTGACGGCCATGTCGTCGCGGAACGTCATCGTGTCGGCCCGGTCGCCCAGGACGTCCCGGCGGAAGTCGGCCACGCTCACGAAGGCGCCGCGATCGCGCTGCTCGGTGAGCCACTCCAGGTCGGCCAGGTAGTCCGGCCTCGTCTCACGCACCCGGTTCAGCAGCGCGGGCAGCGCGCCCGCCTCCCGCGCCTTGCGGTTGATCTCGTCGGGGGTGCCGTAGCGCGCCACCACCGCCAGCAGGTCGTTGACGATCCGCGAATCGGGGTCGAGCAGGAACGCTTCGAGCTCATCGAGGCGGCTCGCGGGGATCGCCAGCCGGGCTCGCAGGTCCGCGGTCGGGTCCGCGGCGGTGGAAAGCGTCGTGGTCACGGGGATCTCCTCGCCTGCGGTGGTCACAACCGGGCTGCGGCCGGCTCAGCCGAGCAGCGCCACCAGCTCGTCGTATTCGTCGTCCTTCATCCCGAACCAGTTCGCGGGCGTCGGGAAGGTCCGCCCGGTGACCTCGTGGACATAGGCCTCCAGGCCGTCGCGGATCACCGCCCCCGCGTCGGCGAACACCTTGGCCATGCGCGGCGTGAACTTCGGGTAGAGCCCGAACGCGTCGTGGTAGATCAGCAGCTGACCGTGGGCGTCCGGACCGGAGCCCAGGCTCATGATGATGGCGCCCTCGGCCCGCTCGGTGATCAGGCGGCAGACGCGGTCGGGCACCAGTTCGAGGAGGATGCAGAATGCGCCCGCCTCCTCCAGGATCCGCGCGTCGTCCACGATCTTCTTCGCCTTCGCAGCGCTCTTGCCCTGGAGTCTGAAGCCGCCCAGCGCGCTCGCGCTCTGCGGGGTGAGCCCCAGGTGGCCGATGACCGGGATCCCGGCCCGCGCGATGCCCGCAACGCGGTCCGCCATCTCGGCGCCGCCCTCGAGCTTCACCGCGTCGCAGCCCGTCTCGGCCATGAACCGGCCGGCGTTGCGGATCGCCGTCTCCACGCTGGGCTGGTAGCTCATGTACGGCATGTCGCCCACGACCCACGCGTTGGGCGCTCCGCGCCGCACCGCTGCGGTGTGGCGGATCATGTCGTCCATCGTCACCGGCAGCGTGCTGTCGAAGCCGAGCATGGTCATGCCCAGGCTGTCACCCACCAGGATCATGTCGATCCCGGCCTGGTCCTGGAGGTACGCCGTCGGGTAGTCGTAGCAGGTCAGCCAGGTGATCGGGACCCCTTGGGCCGCCTTCTCGATCAACGCCGGCAGGGTCATGCGCTTCCGTTCGGTCACCGTGGTCTCCTCGCGGGCTCCATGGGTAGGGCTGTCGTCGCCATCACCTCAGCCAGGACGAGGCTCGAGTGGATCCGGGCGATGCCTGGGATCGGGGACGACTTCTCCACCACGAACCGCTCCAGCTCGCGGCGGTTCCTGAGGACCACCTTGAGGAGGTAGTCGTACTCGCCCGTCAGGTGGTGGCACTCGAGGACCTCGGGCATCTCGCGGATGAGCGTCCGGAACCGCTCGATGTGCTGGTACTGGTGGACCTGCATGCCGATGCTCACGAAGCACAGCAGGTCGAAGCCGGCCTGCTCCCGGTCCAGGATGGCCACCCGGCCACGGATGAGACTGATCCCTCGAGGCGGCGGACTCGTGCGTGGGTCGCCGGTGGCGAGAGGTCGATCCGGCGCGAGAGGTCCAGGTTGCTGATTCGGGCGTCCACTTGGAGCTCGCGCAGGATGGCTTGGTCGATGTCATCGATCGGAGCGTCGGCCATCGTTGTCACCCACGTCAACGGATATTCGGCAAATAGTCTCAAGAACCGAATCTTGACCCGCTCCCGAAGCCTGTCGACCGCATGAAGTTCTGTCAACCGCTCCAATCACCCTGAGGCGGGGTGCCCGGCCCGATGTGCCTCGCCCCGATGAGGTCCGGCCTTCAGTTCGGCGCGCGCCGTGCCGGATCGTTCACCGATTGGCGCCCTGCCCTCCGCAGCACCGGGACGTGGTACGGGTGGGACCCGGTCGCCATGGCGCAGGCGCACGGGCCGGACGGGTCGGGCTCGTAGCAGCCGCCCACCGCCTCGGACTGTCGCACTCGACCGTGAAGCACCACCTCGCGCACGCGCGGTTCAAGGTGGGGGCGACGACGACGGCGCAGCTGGGGTGGATCCTCGCCGCGCGGCTGCGGAAACCCGAGGGCAGGGCGCAATCGGACGAGTAGCGTCTGCCCGAAAACAGACGGTCCCGAACCCGGACGCGCCGGAGGATCAGAACAGTGCGCCGAGCGCGAGCGTGTACACGAGGTAGAAGGCGACGCTCGCGACCGCCGAGAGCGCCAGCATCAGCGCGATTCCGCGCCCGCTTCGAAGGCGGATCGCCGCGAGGACCACGAGGATGAGGCCGAGTGCCAGCTCGCCGATCCAGTAGCCGACCGACGTCGTGGCCGCGACGACCGTGAGCCCGTACAGTCCCTCGCCCAGCAGGATGCCGGCGATCGGGGCGACCCCGGCAGCGGCGCGGAGCGGGTCCGGGCCCCTCAGCCACGCGGCCCCGACGCCGAGGGCGGGCCCCGCGATGACGGCCGCAGCGCCCCAGCGGACGAGCATCGAGGTCCCGACGGGGAACCCGCGGAGCTCCGTCGCCAGCGCGTAGCCGGCGAGCATGGCGGCGAGCGAGGCGAACCCGACCAGGGCGGCCCGCCACGGGTCGCGCTCGAGCAGCGCGAGGGCGAAGGCGCACAGGCACCACGAGCCCGACGAGTTGCTCAACGGCGCCAGCCACTCCGGCAGCGACCCCTGCCCCACGGAGGTGGCGATCCCGATCGCGAGCCCCGCCCCGACCGCGACGAGCAGGAGCCGGGTCGAGCTGGCGTTCCCACGCGCTGAGAGACGCGACGCGGCGCCGACAGTGGCAGGGGATCGGTCGGGCGTCATCGAGGCGACCTTAGCAGGGCCCAGCGAACCAGCCCGCCACAACCCGACCGGCGAGGGCCACCCACATCGCAGGCGTCCCGAACGAGAAGGCGGCCCGCCCACCGCCTCGGCCTGTCGCACTCGACCGTGAAGCACCACCTGGCGAACGCGCGGTCCAATACGGGGGCGTTGACGACCGCGCAGCTCGTGTGGATCCTGGCTGCGCGCCTGCCCGAACCCGAGCGGCTGATCACAGATGTCGCCGATGTCGCGACTCATGTGTCACCGATGTCGCGACTCATGACAATGGCGCGCCCGACAGGATTCGAACCTGCGAGCACCCACCCCGGACTGAAGTCGATCCCGATCGAGGGCGCGGACGACTGGGAGGTCGCAACGATCAGCAGCGCGTAAGCGCTGTTCGAACACCGTCGATCCAGGGTGCGGGTGCCATATCAAGGTGCGGTCGTCCATGTCCGAGAGCGTTCGGGCTGACCACCCGCGACGCCAACTACACGACGCTGCTGGTGTCGACCGGGTTGACCTTCGGCACGATCGCCGCCCCATACGGCCTGTCCAACGGCTACATCGACCAGGCAACCTACACGATCCTGGTCACCGTGGTCATCCTGAGCGCCGTCGTCCCGACGCTGCTGACCACGAAATACGGCGCCGACGTGACGTTGACCCACACGCGCAAGCCGCGAACGCAACGCCAGTCGCGCCGCGACCGTGATGATGCACGCTTAGGCCATGACGTCGCGCTGGGCTC
>CAWHHF010000017.1:0-5546 GCA_963829105.1 uncultured Chloroflexia bacterium | reverse complement strand
TCGCGCCGTGACCAACCTAACGGCCGACAAACTGGGGAAACGCGATGAGGACACGGTCAGCCAGCGGCCGGCATGTGATCCGGGTGGGTGACAGCGACCACCGTCAGGCCGTCGATCCCCGCGAAGTCATCCGGGTTGCACGTATAGAGAGGGAGGCCGTTAGCGAGCGCCACCGCGGCGATCATCGCGTCGTACGCGCGAGCGGCGGCCTTCCGGCCGGACCGGCGCAGGGATGCCGCGACCTGCCCGAACGCACGGGCCGCGTCGGCGTCGAACGGGAGTGCGTCGAAGTCGGCCTCTGCCTGCTGCAGGTGAGCCAGCCGGGCGGCCCGTTCTGCGTCGGTTCCAGAAACCAGCGGGCCGACTGAAAGCTCGGCCAGGGTGATGGCCGAGATCAACGGCCGTTCCGGCAGGACGGACGGATCTCGAAGGCGGGACAACAGGATCACTGTGCTCGTGTCGAGAAGCCCGGCCTTGCCTTCGCTCACAGCCGGGGATCGATCGTCGCGTCGAGGTCGACTCGGAGCGAGGCCTCGTCAAGCGGGGGCAGCCGTCGCCACCGCGACAGGAGCACGGAGCTACTCGTCCCGCTCGGCCGCACCGGACGCAGCTCGGCGACTGGCCGCCCGTCGCGGGTGACGATCAAACGCTCGCCCGCAGCAACTCGATCGACGACGTCGCCACCGTGGTTGCGCAGCTCGCGGATCGTGACCTCAGCCATGACGCCATGGTATCACAGGTGAGACATGTGGAGGAGCCCACTGGCGGACGAGCGCCCCGTCCCACGCAGACTGGGACGACGGGGTCTCGTCGTCCGTGCGTACATCCATACAATGGCGACGATGGCAGCCTCGATCGGTCGAAACGTCGCCCCGGCGGGCTGGCGCCGTCGCGCATGAGCGGTTCCGAAGGACTCCTCGGGGTCGAAGCGCCCACCTGCCCGTTGCTGGGGCTTCCCGACGACCCAGTCACTCGCTTCTCGTTCCCGAGCGAGGCCCATCGATGCCGGGCAACGGACCGTCCACGGCCGATCGAGCTCGGCCACCAGGCCACGTTCTGCCTCGGCGGGACGTACCCGGAGTGCCCCCGATACCGGGCAGCGGCGAGCCAACGGCCAGCCGAGAAGGCGGTCCCGGCCTCGCGCGCCGACCGTCGCGCCGCCGATCCCGCGATCGCCGCCGAGCCCGCGCGCAGCTGCCGATCGCCCCGGGCGCGCAGCTGCCGATCCCCGCGGGCGTGCAGCCGCCGGTTGCAGCAAACACGCCGCCGTTCGCCACGGGTGCGCCTCTGGCTCGTGTCGGGCTCCCGCAGGTGGCGGCTCCGGCTCGAGAGCCAGACGCCCCACGGCCTTCGATGGGACGCTGGCGTCGCGCCATGGCCGTCGTCCTGGCCGTGGTCGTGGTCGCCGCATCGGCCTTCCTCGGCGGTCCCATCCTCGCGGATTGGCTTATGGGAGCCGGGGTCGGGCGCCGCCCCGCGCTCCCGTCGATCGCGCCTCGGATCTCGCCGGCTCCAAGTCAGCTCATGCCTGCGGCAAGCCCCACCCCGTCGGCCACGCCAACGCCAGCCAGCAGCCCGACGCCGGCCCGAACGTCCGCGCGTCACGCATCCACGTGGTGGTCAAGGGCGAGACACTGACCGGCATCGCTGCCACGTACGGCGTCACCGTCGCGGCGATCGAGAAGGCGAACTCGATCTCGAACACCGGCCTGATCTACGTTGGCGAGCACCTCGTGATCCCGGCACGGTAAGCCGCGACGCGCGCCCGGCCGGGATCGGCCGATGCTCCAGGCGACGACCGATGGGCTCCGAATGACGCCCGTCACCCGCCGATCGCCGACCAAACACACGTGTTTCACACTGGCACTTGCGTACAGGAGTACGATGTCACGCGTGGCGTTTCCGGCTTCCCGGCAGGCGCGCCCACGGCTATCAACGGATCGCCAGAGCGCCTGACCAACGGGTTCCCAGCGGTCACCGCAGGCGCGTCGTCGTGACGCGAAGCAGAGGAGCTCGGGGTATGAAGCATCGCTCTCGGTGGCTGGCTGGATTCCAGCCGTCGCCCTCGCCCTCGTCGCGTCGGCCACGGCATTCGGGTATGCCGGCCAGGTTGCCGCGGCGGTGACGATCGCCGGGCCCGGCGGCACCATCGTGTGCAATACCGATGTCACGGTGACCGCCACCATCACCGACTCGAATGGCGTGCCCGTCACCGACCAGGCGGTCGTGTGGTCGTTCACCTCGTCGCCGTCGTCGGCCGACAAGATCCTCCACAAGACCACCACCACGGACGCCAACGGCGTCGCGACCACGACAGTGGTCCTGGCCTGCGTCGCCGGTAACCGGACGCTTGGTGCCGTGGCGGGCGCAGTCCACGGGTCGGCCGTCCTCGGCGTGACCGCAGCGGGGCTGCCGAACACGTCCACGCTGCCGGCCCAGGTCCCGGCGCAGGACGGGCCGAGCATCGCGACGCTCCTCGCCATCCTCGCCATGGCCGCGGGCGGCGTGCTCGTCCTTCGCCAGGTCTCGTTCAGCCGTCGCTGATCTCCGGCGCCGGATGACGGCGCCGCATGCCGTGACCCAATCGCAGACGCGCCCCGCCCGGGGCGCGTCTCCATATGCGCGGCCGCGTCCCGGCAAGCCACCGCCGGAGGACGGCGTGCGCGCGATCGGTCGGCGTGATGCCGAGCTGACGCGCGCAGACAAGCCGCGCGCGTTGAACGCGTCGTGACCGAGCCCGAGCACCACCGCCGCCGCCGAACGTCCCGGGATGCCCGGGGCTGGCGATACGACCGCGCTCGCCCCGTCATCATCCTCGCCGGCGTCGCGGTGATCGTCCTTGCCGCAGCGGGCGTGGCGTTCCTGCTGGGAGGCGGACCGGGCATCGCCGGCGGCGCCTCTCCCTCGCCATCCACCTCCCCCACCCTGCCTTCGAGCCCGGCAGCGGGGGTCGGATCGCCGGGCGCCGGGTCGACCTCGACAGCGCCGACCTCCGCGCCGGGATCCCTAGCGCCAGGCATCTCGCCGTCGCCGCCGACCGTCAACGGCGAGCCGGGCATCCAGGCGAACCACATCACGATCGCCCGGCTGGGCATCGACCTCGCGGTCGTCCAGGGTGACGGCATCGACGCGCCCATCGGCAAGGCTGCCCACTATCCGTCGTCCGGCTGGCCGGGCGGCGGGACGAACATCTACATCTACGGCCATGCCCGCGTCGGGATGTTCATCCGCCTGTGGGACATCAAGGTCGGCGACACGGTCGTGCTGGGCCTCGTCGATGGGACGACCAGGAGCTACGTCGTCACGAAGATCCTGCCCACGGTCCCTGGGACGCCGTCCAGTACCTGGAGCCCACGCCGACCGAGCAGCTGACCCTCCAGACCTCGACGTCGTACTACCCGACGGCGCCCCGCTTCGTCGCAATCGCCGTCCCGGCGCCGTGAGCGACGATCCGGCCATCATCCCCGATCCCGCCTCGCCTGCCGGCCGGCCCCTGCCCGAGCGACGTCGCCGACACCGACGCGGCCGCGGCCGGCGGCTGTTCCTCCCGGGGATCGGTCTGGTCCTCCTGCTTCTCGTGGCTGCCGCGGGCGCGCTCCTCGCATTCCGCTACCTGCCCGCCCTCGATGACGCCCGCGCCCTGAAGGCCGATCTCGAGACGATGTCCGGTCGCGTCCAGGCAGCGGGCCTGGCGATCGACCGGCCCACGATCGACGCCCTCGACGCGGACCTCGCCGCGGCCACGGGGCGCCTCGATCGCCTGCGGGACCTCCTCGCGCACGACCCGCTCGTCGCGATCGCGCGGGCGCTGCCGCCCACGGCCGCGGACGTGCGCGGTGCGGACGACATCGTCTCGGCGGCCGGCGACCTCGTCTCGGCCACCGGGAATGGGCTCGCGATCGGCCGTCGGTTCGTCGAGATCCGCGAGGCCCAGGCGGCCGCTGACGGGTCGGCCCCGGCCGCAGGCGGCTCGACCCCGGGGGCGCCAAGCCCGGGCTCCAGCCCGAGCCCCAGCGCCAGCCCCGGGCAGGCGGCTGGATCGACTTCGGTCGTCGGCAAGTCCACCGCGCTCTCCCAGCTCGTGGAGCTCATGGCCACCTCGCGCGATTCGGCGGTCGCCGCCGCGGCCTCGGTAGCCCGTGCGCAGAGCACGCTGGCCGGCATCCCGGACGGCCTGGCCGGCGAGGTGGAGAGCGTCCGCGATGCGATGCTCGCCAAGATCACGAAGTACGGCCCGCTGCTCGACAGCTACCTCTCGGTGAGCGCCCGCCTGCCCGCGATCCTCGGCTGGGACGCCCCGAAGCGCTACCTGGTCCTCACCCAGAACCCGGCGGAGCTGCGCCCCACCGGCGGCTACATCGGCAGCTTCGGCATCATCGCGTTCGACAAGGGCAGGATCACGGAGCGCCGGTTCCAGGACGTCTTCCAGCTGGACCTGCCGTGGACGTACCCGTTCATCAAGAGCCCGCCGGAGCTCAGCGACTACCTGCTGGGCGCGGCGCAGCCCTGGCAGCTGGCCGACGCGAACTGGTCGCCCGACTTCCCCACCAGCGCCCAGGACGCAATCCGGCTCTACACGAACGAGTCTCGGCGACACGAATATCGACGGCGTCCTGGCCATCAACACCTTCAGCATCGACGAGCTCCTCAAGGTCACCGGACCGGTGACCGTGCCCGGGTACAACCTCACCATCGCGTCCGGCGAGACCACGCTGAAGCTGCTCCAGGTGATCTGGGCCGCGGCCGCCACCGCGCCCGCGAATCGCAAGGCCATCCTGGGTCCGTTCGCGGACCGGCTCCTGAGCTCGCTTCTCGGGCTGCCGACCTCGAAGTGGGGCACGCTCCTGGGCGACGCGGAGACGTTCCGGCAGGGCCGGCTCCTCCTGGCCTGGTTCCGCGACCCGGCCGATGAGGCCCTCGTGGCGGGGACCGGCTTCGACGGCGCCGTTCGACAGGACCCCGGGGACTATCTCTACCCGGTGGACGCCAACGTGGCGCCGGTCTCGAAGCTCAACATCATGACGACCCGCTCGCTGGACCTCTCGGTGCAGATCGACGCGGTCGGCAACGCTCGCGACACCCTGGCGGTCACCTGGCAGAACCAGATCGAGTCGGCCGACGGGGCGCCATACCGCGCCCTGCCGGAGGTCGGCCAGCTGCGGATCCTGGGCATGTACTTCCGGGCGCTCGTCCCGGACCGGAGCCGCGTGGAGGCAGTCTCGGGCGGCAGCTACGCGCGCCTCAGCTACCCGGCGGTCGTGGAGAGCGAGGTCGGTCGCGAGGCGATCGGCACCTACCTCAAGATCCCCCCCGGCCGGACGGGCCTCTCCTACACCTGGACCAGCCCATACGCCGCCAACACGGACCCGACCGGCGGGACCTACCAGCTGACGATCCAGAAGCAGCCGGGAGGGCTGCCCGGTCCGCTCACCATCACGATCCGGGCGCCGGCCGGGTTCCACATCGCCGACGCCAGCCCGGGGCTCACCATCCGGGGCGACACCGCGTCGCTCGCGACCACCTTCGACCAGGACATCGTGGTCCAG
>CAWHHF010000016.1:0-271145 GCA_963829105.1 uncultured Chloroflexia bacterium | reverse complement strand
TCTCGACTCGGTCTCGTTCTTCGTCGCCGCGCTGATCATCCTGCTGATGCGGCCCGAGGCAGCCCGGCCGGCGGACGACCCGGCCGCCGGCACGGGGGCGCCGGCGGGGACCATCCGGGACCCGGTGATCTCGTCGTTCCGGGCCGAGCTGGTCGCCGGCATCCGGTACGTCGCGGCCGACCCCGCGATCCGCACCCTGATGCTGCTGGCCCTGGTCCTCAACTTCGCGCTCAACGGGCCGGCGGGGGTCGGGATGGCGTGGCTGGCGCAGCGGCGGTTCGATGCGGGTCCCGCCGGGCTGGGGGTCATGGAGGCGGGCTGGGCAGCGGGTGCCCTGGTGGGCATCCTCCTGGCCGGGAACGTGCAGCTCGATCGCCAGGGGCGCTTCGTCGTGGGCGCCGTCGCGGTCGCCGGGCTGATGATGGCGGGCGTCGGCCTCCTGGGCTCGCTGCCGGGCGTCGTCGCGGCGCTGGCGGTGATGGGCGTCGCGATCGGCTACGTGAACGTCGTCGCGATCTCGTGGCTGCAGGCCCGCGTCCGGCCCGCGATGGTGGGGCGGGTCATGAGCATCGTGATGCTCATGTCGTTCGGCGTCACGCCCGTGTCACTGGCGCTGGCGGGCGCCCTGATCGACCTCGACGCGACCGTCCTGTTCGTGGCGGCCGGCGCCCTGACGGCGGTCGTGGCGCTGTTCGCGGGGGCGATCGGCCTGCCGGCGATGCTCGACGAGCGGCCCGACCAAGCTCAGGTCGAGGCGGCCGGCCCGGTCGCCGGCCAGTAGGCCTCGGAACGCACGGCCTCGGCCGGCAGGCCGAACAGGCGCAGCGCGGCACCGGCGGCCTCGGTCATCCCCGGGTTGCCACAGATGAACGCCACCGTCGTGCCCGCGTCCGCGCCGGTGGCGGCCAGGACGGACGGGATCAGCGCGTCGACCCGGCCCGTGGCCCCGGTCCAGCCGACGTTGGCCGGGTCGGCCGGACGGGAGACCGCCGGCACGTAGGTGATCCGGGCCGCGGCGGCCAGTGCCTCGAACCGGTCCCGCCAGGCGAGGTCCGCCGCGCGGGCGACCCCGTGGATGACGATCGGGCGCCGGCCCGGGGGTCCGTCGTCGGTCTCCTGCAGGCGCGACTCCAGCATCGACCGCAGTGGCGCGATCCCGGTCCCGCTGGCGACATAGACGGGGCGGCGCGGATCGGCGGGGTCTGCCGTGAACAGTCCCTTGGGGCGACCGAGCCTCAGCCGGTGGCCGGCCCGGAGAGGCCACAACCGCGGCGTCAGCGCGCCGCCGGGGACCAGCCGGACCAGGAACTCGAGCGCGTCGGGCTCGCCGCGGGCTGACGCGGTCGAGTAGGGGCGCTGCAGCGGGCGGCCGTCCACCTCGAGGCCGAGGGCCAGGTACTGGCCGGGCTCGAAGGGGGGCACCCCGTCATCGGGGCGGACCCGGAGCCGCGCAACGCCCGGCGACAGGTCCTCCCGCTCCGTGATCGTGGCGTTGGGTGCCGTGAGGTCGGGCCGCGGGGCGCGCGGAGGCGGCGGGCGGCGGGTGATGACCGCGTCCATCGTCATGCTGCCGGCGCCAGCTCGTCGACGACCTCGCGCGCCGCGACGGGGTCCGAGAACCAGGTCGCGTCCACCCACGCGAAGTCCGCCCAGGCGGCCTGCAGATTCTGTGCGGGCATGATCGCCCCGTTGGGGCAGGCAGACTCGCAGGACCCGCACTCGATGCACGCCTCGGGGTCCACGTACAGCTTGCGGTCGACGGAGAGATCTCCCCAGATACAGTCCACCGGGCACACCGCGACGCAGGACTGGTCCGAGTGGTCGATGCACGGGGCGGCGATGACGTAGGCCACGGTTCGGCTCCTGGCTTCTGCGCCCGCGCCCCGGGGGGCATCGGCCGCGACGGTGACGGTGGTGCTTCACGCTCCGGGACCGATCCGGCCCCGTGAGCTGCATCCTCCCCGGCGCGGGCCGGCCTCAGCCTGTGATCGTCGTGGGAGTTCCCTCATGCGAGCCCGGCAGGGTCACCGTGAAGCGCGCTCCGCCGCCCGCCGGCGACTCCGCCCGGATGGTCCCGCGGTGCGCGTCGACGATCCGGCGCGCGATCGCGAGGCCTAGGCCGGTCCCCCCGGAGCCGTGGCGCGTGGTCCCGGACAGGCGCGTGAACGGCTCGAAGATGCGCTCGCGCTCCGCGGGCGGGATGCCCGGCCCGCGGTCGTCCACGTTGATCACCACGTCGGTGCCGGTCGTCCGCACGCGGACGGTGACGTCCTCGCCGGCAGGGGAGTGGTTGATCGCGTTGTCCACCAGGATCAGCAGCAGCTGGACGAGACGGTCCCGGTCCGCGGTGGCGAGCGCTGGACCCTCCACGTCCACCTTGATCCCCACCCGCCGCTCGGCGGCCAGCGCCCTGGCCCCGCGGACCGTGTCGGCGGCCAGCGAGCCGACGTCGAGCGTCACGGGCTCCAGGGTCAGGCTGGTCTCGTCCCACGAGGCGAGCTGGAGCAGGTCGCCGACCAGCCCGCCCAGCCGGTCGGCCTCCCCGATGATGTCCGAGACCAGCTCGTTCCCGTCGCCCGTGACCAGGCGCTCGCGCTCGAGCACCTCCGCGTTGGCGCGGATGAGGGCCGCGGGGGTGCGGAGCTCGTGGGACGCGTCCGCGACGAACCGCCGCTGGGCCTCGAATCCCTCGCGGATCGGGACGAGCGCGCGGCCCGTGACCAGGAGCGTGATCACGGCCGCCGCCACGAGGCCTGCCGCTCCGGTCGCCAGGATCGCGAGCACCAGGCTCCGGGACTGCTGGTCGTGGAGCGTCAGGACGAAGCCCCCCTGGACGAAGCCGGCCACCGCCCCGTCGTGGAGGAGGGCCTCCGTCCGGAGTCGGACGTTCACGCCCGCTGAGTCGACGGTGCGCACGTCCACGCCGTTCACCCTGGCCGCCTCCACCGCGGCGGCGTCCGGGAGCCCGGCGAGCGTGTTGCCGGACCGGTTGCTCATGACCGTGCCGCTCGGGTCCAGGACGAGCAGGACGGTGTCGGCGCCACCCGTCGCCTGGTCTCCGGGCTCCCCGCCCTCCTCGTTCGGCAGCTCGTTGCCGAGCGAGGCGACCAGGGTCCCCACGGTGGCGGCGAGCGCGCGGTCCACGTCCGCGTCGAGAACGTTCAGGCTGACCACCGCCGTCGCGGCGCCCACGCCCACGACCAGGATCGTCAGCAGGCCGAGCGTCACCGCGAACAGGCGTCGCCGGGTACGCCGGAGGAGCCGGTCCGTGGAGCTGAGCGGCACGTCGGTCAGTCGCCTGCCTTGAGCGTGTAGCCCACGCCGCGGACCGTCCTCAGGCGATCCGCGCGGTCGAGCTCGCCCAGCTTGCGGCGCAGGTACGACACGTACAGGTCCACCACGTTCGAGTAGACATCGGGCTCCGCACCCCAGACCTGGTCCAGGATCTGCTGCCGGGTGACAACCTGGCCCGCGTGGCGGATGAAGAACCCGAGCAGCGCGAACTCGCGAGCGGACAGGTCCACGGTCCGCTCCCCGACCTGGGCGACGTGGCGCAGGTCGTCGAGGACGACGTCGCCGGCCGCCATCCGGCTGTCCGAGGCCGGTGCGGGCCGACGACCCAGCGCTCGGATCCGGGCCAACAGCTCCGAGAAGGCGAACGGCTTGGCCAGGTAGTCGTCGGCGCCAGCGTCGAGGCCGGCCACGCGCTCGTCCACGGACCCGAGCGCGGTGAGGAGCAGTACGGGCGTCGCGACACCCTTGGCCCGCAGCAGGCGCATCACGGTGATCCCGTCGATGTCGGGCAGGCCGCGATCCAGGACGGCCACGTCGTACGGGGCGGCCTCGGCGAGCGCGATCGCGGACACGCCGTCGGGCGCGACGTCGACCACGTGGCGCTCGGCGACGAGGACCCGCTTGATCAGGGCCGCCATCTTCGGTTCGTCCTCGACCACCAGGATTCGCATCGCAGCGCATTGTGCGGGCGGCCGGGCGTTCGGTCGAGGGCCGGACGCCTCGTCTGTGGAAACTCACATCCGGGGCTCACGGCCCGGTGGGCGGTCGGGCGCGACAGTGGACGGTGCAAGCCACCCATCCCGGGAGAAGTCTCCATGGTCCACCGTGTCGCGATCTTCGCCGCGTCGCTGGTTGCCGCCGTCGCCCTGTTCGTCGGTCTCGTCGTCGCCGGCTTCGCCCCGGCAGCCCCCTTCGGGGCGCAGCCGGCGTCGGTTCCCGCCGCCGCGACGGAGTCGCCGGCCCCGGTCGTCCAGGTCGACACCGTCTACGTCGCCCCGCAGCCGACACCCCAGGACGTCGTCGTCACCCAGACCGTCCCGGCAGCCGGCGGCGAGAACGAGGGGTCGGACGACTGATGCCCGAGACGAACCCTGTCCGGACCACGCCGCCGCCGCGCACGGGCCCGGGTCCGGGACCGGGACCGCGCCCCACGCCGCTCCCGGCCCGCTACCCGGCCCCGCACGGCCAGGTCCGTCGCCCGACCTCGACCCGGCCGGCCGCCGGCGCGGCAGCCCGGGCACGCGCCCCGCGCCGCCGGCCCGCGCCGCCGCCCCGGCCGGCGGCGCCCAGCCGCCGCGGCCCCAGCGCTCCAAGCCGGACCCCAATCCGATGCGGCTCGCGATCGGCATGGCCGGCCTCGCATCCGTGTCCGCGTTGCTGACCGCGATGCTGCCGTCCGTCGCGCCGTCCGGTCCGGTCACGGACGCCACCGCCGCCGGCCCGCAACCCTCGGTGATCCATGTCACGCAGGTCGTGACGCTCCAGCCGGGCCAGACGGCGCCGCCCAACGCATCGGTCACGATCCCGCCGCAGCCGTCGCCCCGGGTCGTGGTCCAGACGATCACCAGGCAGTCCGGCAAGCCGTGACCACGATCGCCGGTCCCGTCAGGATCGATGTCAGCCGCCCGATGATGGGCGGCATCGTCGCGGTACGGATCGTGGACGACTCGGACGAGGCCCGGCTCCAGCGGGCGGCCATGCTCGTCCTCGACCGGATCGAGGCCTGGGCCGGGCGGCTCACCCGGTTCTCGCCGGACTCCGAGCTCATGCGCCTCAACGCGGCGACCACCCCGCTGGTCCCGATCGGCCCCACGCTGACCGCCGCCCTGGACTGGGCGAGGATGGCGGAAGGGATGACCGACGGGCTGGTCGACGCGTCCCTGCTGGACGAACGCCTGGCCGCGGAGGCCGGGCTGGACCCGGCGATCCCCGTGGCCGCCGGCCGCCGCTGGTCGCTCCGCCGCAGTGCTCGCGCGGCCGCCGTCGAGCGCCAGCCCGGCGTCCGTTTCGACCTCGACGGCGTCGCGAAGGGCTGGCTGGCGGACCGAGCCCTCGCGATCACGCCCGGCCGCTCGGCCCTGGTCGACGGGGACGGCGACGTGGCGATCCGCGTCGCGCCCGGTGACACCTGGGCCATCGGCATCGGCGATCCGCGCGAGGCCGGCGCGCTGCTGGGTGCCCTCGATCTCGGCCCGGACGGCGACGTGACCCGCACGTGGGGGATCGCGACCTCCGGCACCAGCGTGCACCGCTGGGCGCACCCGGGTGGTGACGCCCACCACCTCATCGACCCGCGCACGCGGCGGCCCGCCGCGACGGACGTGATCCAGGCCACGGTGCTGGCCGACACGGCGCGGGCGGCGGAGGCCTTTGCCAAGACGGCCGTGATCGCCGGCACCGGGCGCGCGTTCGGCCTCCTCGACCGCCCCGGCGTCCGCGGGGTCCTCCTCCTGACACGGCACGGCGAGCTTCGCGCGACCCCGGGCATGGTGCGATGGCTGGCGTGAGATTCCGCGGCCTCGACCCCCGGACCGGGCTGGCCCGCTGGGGCCTGGCGGCCGTGGCGGTCGGGATCGTCGTGGGCGGGACCGCCCCGGCGGCGATCGGCGACCTCGTGAGCGTCGTGGAGGCGAACCCGCAGGGCCTGGTCTGGCTCTTCGAGCGGCTGTTCGCCTGGCTCGCCTACACGGCCCTGGCCGGCGCCGTGATCTACGGGCTCCTGCTGTCGACCCGGCTCCTGGATGCGATCGCGCACCGCCCGATCAGCTTCACGCTCCACCAGGACCTGGCGGCGTTCGGGCTGGGGATGGCCGGCATCCACGCGATGCTGCTGGGGCTGGACCACTCGGTCCCGTTCTCCATCGCGCAGATCCTGGTGCCGGGCCTGGCGCCGCACGCACCGGTGGCCGTCGCCTTCGGCCAGGTGGCCCTGTACCTGGTGGCGGCGGTGACGGCGAGCTTCTACCTGCGCAAGCGCATCGGGCAGCGCGCCTGGCGGCTGCTCCACTACCTGACGTTCCTCGCCTTCGCCGGGGCCACGTACCACGGGATCGCGTCCGGCTCCGACGGTCACGCGCCGTGGGCCGAGGCGATCTACATCGCGTCCGCGGTGATGGTGGTGTTCCTGCTCACCTACCGGATCGCGATGTCGGTTGTGACCCGTTCCGCGACCCGAGCCGCGTCGCGCGCCGTGGTCGACCGCGATCCATTCCCGCGCGACGGGGGACGGGGCGAGGCCTTCCCGGGCGCCGCGCAGCAGGCGGCGGCCACCGCCGACGTCCGCGTCGGGGGCTCGTAGCCGCGGGGGGCGGGATCGGGCGGGGCGACACCGCGGCCCGCGGCGACCGCGTCCGCTCCTCAGGCCGATGGGCGGCGCACCCATCGAATGCCGAGGCGGACGAGATCCAGGGGCGGCGTGCCCGGATCACCCCGGAGTCGGGCGACCGGCCGGTCACCCGGTACGCCGGGTCGAAGGCTGATCGCCTGGTCGCCCACCATGGTGCGCCACCGCTCCGAGAACGCCATGCCGAGCACGCGGCCGTACGTGTCCGCCATGGCTGCCGGATCCGGAGCCGGCAGCTCCAGCGCCGCCAGGCGGACACGACCCCCGGCAGGGTGCCGGAACGCCGCCCGGGCGACCCTCGCCTCGTCGTCCCACTCGGCCCCGGCGGGCTCGTGCTCGATCAGGAACGGCGGCTCGGACGGGCCCAGCGGCGGGAAGGCCGTGACCCAGCGCACCACGCCGCCGTCGGGCCTCGTCCGCGAGCCCACGACGGGCTCGCCGAGCGGCGATCCTTCCGCCCGCAGGCGCGCCGTATCGCCGGCCACGTCGTCGGTGGCGAGCGCGTAGGTCGCCAGGCCCTCGCGGCCCCGATCGAGCACCGCCATCGACGCGCGGCCAACGGCGAACGTCGTGGACGATGCCACCACCTCCCGGTCGAACACGCCGATCAGCTCGAGGTACGTGTTGCCCAGGAACGCGAGGCGGTTGAACGTGCCCATCCCATCGTGGCGGCCACCACCGGTGAACGCCAGGCCGGCGTCCCGCTCCAGGACGTCCGCGGCCGCGTCCGGATCCCGGACGGCGATGACCAGGTGGTCGATCCCCAGCAGCGTCATGCGGTTGATCGTAGATGCGGGGAGGGCCGCGCGTCGCCGGTCGTTCTCACCCACACCCCGGGCGGGTCGTCAACGGGTGGCCCGGGCGTGCGCGACACCCCCGCGCTGGCCTCCGCGTAGGATTGGACGATGAGCCTGCCCATCCCGCCCGACCACCTCCCGTTCACCGGCAACCGGGACGCCGACGCGCTCCTCGCCACCGATCCGCTCGCGCTGCTGATCGGCTTCGCGCTCGACCAGCAGGTCACCGTCCAGAAGGCGTTCGCCGGCCCGTTCGAGCTGCGAAGCCGCATCGGCACCCTGGACGCCGCGACCATCTCCACGATGGACCCCGAGGTGCTGGAGACCGCCTTCCGCACCCCGCCGGCGCTCCACCGCTTTCCCGGCAGCATGGCCAAGCGCGTGCGCGACCTGTGCGCGGTCATCGCGGCCGACTACGACAACGACGCGTCGCTCGTGTGGACCGGGGCCGCGGACGCCGAGGACCTCAGCGCCCGCCTGATGGGCCTGCCCGGGATCGGGGAGATGAAGGCCGGCACGATCCTCGCGCTGCTCGGCAACCGGTACGGGATCAAGCCCGCGGGCTGGGAGGAGCTGCGGCCGACGCACCCCACGCTGGGCGACGTGGACTCGCCGGAGGCGCTGGCCGAGTACCAGGCGGGCAAGCGTGCGATGAAGGCGGAGATGCGGGCGCGGGGCATGGGCCGATGACGGCGACGGACGTGCTCGGCGCGGCGGCCCTCGTCGCCGGCCTGCTGATGGCGGTGTCGCCGGGGCTCCAGGTGCGGCGGATGCTCCGGACGCGGTCCAGCCGGGACTACTCGATCGGCTATCCCGCCCTGCTGAGCGTGGGCTTCGTCCTGTGGCTGGCCTACGGCGTGGCGCTCGGGAACCTGCCGATGATGCTGTCGAACACCGCTTCCCTGGCGTTCATGCTCGCGACCATCGCCGTGGCCGTGCATTTCCGGCGGATCGAGGGCGGAGACGCGGCGACCGGGTCGTAGCCGGCGCCGCGGTCTCGCAGCCTCGGACCCTGGGTGGGTGGATCGAGGGCAGCTAGCCCTTCGAGGACAGCGGCTGTCCGGTCTCGAGCAGGGTCTTGAGCCCGGCCAGGATGAACGGCCAGCCGTCGCTCACCTCGGCGATCCTGCTGTCGCGTCCGGCGACGTCCTCGTGGATGACGGTGAGCTTCGAGACGCCGGGCCCGGCGTCGTCGATCTCGAAGGTCACCCGGGCGGGCTGGGCGCTGGAGACCCGGTTGCTCCAGGCGTCGTGGAAGGTCATCGCCAGGCGCCGCGGCGGCTCCGCCTCGAGGATCTCGCCCTCGATCGCGACGGCATCGCCAGTACGGATCTCGTAGCGCGATCCAGGCTGCCAGTCCGAGTGCACGGAGCTCCCGTACCAGTACCGGGTCGTGAAGTCGGATTCCGTCAGCGCGCGCCAGATGAGCTCCCTGGTCGCGCGGATGTAGGTGGCGAAGACGCGCGCCGGCACGCTCGCCTCGGTCGTCGTGGTGGCGGTGGGGTTGGGGGTCGGGGACGTCATCGGAGCTGCCTCCAGGGTGATGCGAAGGTCGTCGAGCAGGTCAGCGGCGCGGGCCCGGTGGCGGTCGCGTTCCCGCTAGGCCGGCGGGTCGGTGGTCCACCGGAGGATGTCACCCGGCTGGCAATCGAGCACCCGGCAGATCGAGTCCAGGGTGGCGAACCGGATGGCCCGGGCGCGCCCGTTCTTGAGGACGGCGACGTTCGCCGGGGTGATGCCGACGGCGTTGGCAAAGTCGCCAACGGACATCTTGCGCCGGGCGAGCATGACGTCGAGCTCGACGATGAGGGCCATCAGATCACCTCGTCGAGCTCGGTGCGGTCGGCGATCGCCGAGAGGAGCAGGCCTCGCATGACGACCATCAGGAGCACGAACGCGAGCCCGCCGACGATGCAGGCGGACACGTACAAACCCATGGGTCCGCCGCCACCGGGGACGAAGCGGATCATGTGGACCAGGACGCCGATGCTCAGGACCGTGGCGACCGCCGCGCAGCCGATGATCACGTCGACCCAGCGCACGGCCCGACGGGTGAAGATGACCCCGCCGTCGACGAGCGACAGGAGCCGCCAGACGACGAGCAGCGCCACTTGGCAACACGCGATGAAGAGGATGGCGGCCAGCGAGTACGGGACGACCAGGTACTCGACTTCGGGGTACGTCGTTCCCACCATGGTCGCCTGCACGGGCACGAGGCCCTGCGCGAATATGGATCCGAGCAGCAGGACGACAAGAGCGACGCGGAGAAGCCAACTTGCGAGCGTGGTCATCTATCGAGTATCGATTGCTATCGCTCGACTGTCAATAGATTACTCGACATCCGGTGGCCTTCCTGACCGGGATGTACCTCGACGCACTCGACTTCCTCGGCGAGGAGCGCGACGCCTTCCGGCCCTTCGGGTTGTGACGAGCGGTCAGGCAATACCGGTCGCGACGCACCGGTATCCCGAGTAACGATCGGCCTCTACCGGCGGACGAGCGTCCGGAACAGGTGCTCGAGCGTCGCGGCCGGGTCCGCCGTGAGGCCGGTGTGGACGGCCGAGGGCTGGATGATCGTGGACGAGGGCGACACGAGCCAGTGGAACCGCTCGGGCGCCGGGAGCGCGGCGATCGGACCGGCCCCGGGATCGCCGTCCGCGATGCCGACGATGGCCGCCAGGTGGTCCCGGACGATCTCCGGGTCGCAGTCGGGCGACATCGCGGCGAGCAGGCCCGGGTCGAGCTCCACGCGCGCCCCGAGGAACCGGCGGGCCCGCGACATCAGCACGATCCCGGCATTGAACGCCTCGCCGCGCTCCACGCGCGGCACCACCCGCACGATCGCGTACTCGAACGGGGTGCGGCCGGAGGCGTCAGGCGGCTCGACCACGGTCCGCCTCCTCCACGAACGCCCGCCGCGCCTCGAGGCGCGTGACGAGATACTCCACGTAGGCCCGCCGGTGGGCGTCCGGGTCCGGGAGGCCCGCCTCGGCCCGCAGCCAGTCGTCGGGGATCGAAGCGGCCATCGCCTCCAGCACCTCCCTGTCCAGCCTCGGCGCCAGCCTTGCGTCGGCCTCCGCGATGGGACCCGCGAAGGGGAGCAGGACGTGGTCCCGGATCTGGACGAAGGGCCGCCGGGCGTGCGCGCCCGGGTCCTGCCAGCTGTGGTGGATGTACAGCGCGGACCCGTGGTCGATCAGGTGCAGGCGCCGGTGCCAGACGATGAGGTTCGGGTTCCGGGGGGTGCGGTCCACGTTGGTCGTGAGAGCGTCGAGCCACACGATGTCCGCTGCCAGGACGGCGTCCGGGCGCGGTCCCACGGCCGGCGCAAACGGGAGCGAGCCCGGCAGGAAGTCGAGGCCGAAGTTCGTCCCGGCCGAGCGTTCGAGAAGCTCCTGGATCTCCTGGTCCGGTTCGGCCCTGGCCAGGGCGGCGTCCAGCTCCACGAGCACGAGGTCGGGGATCGGCAGACCCAGGTGGCGCGCGATCTCGCCGGTCAGCAGCTCCGCCACCAGCGCCTTCCGGCCGTGGCCGGCGCCGAGCAGCTTGACCACGTAGAGGCCGTCATCGTCCGCCTCGACGAGGGCCGGCACGGAGCCGCCCTCGCGCAGGGGGGTGACGTAGCGGGTGGCGACGACCGTGCGGAGCATCACGGGGAGTGTATCGGCCCTCGGAGCGGCGGCTTGCCGCCGGGCCGGTCCAGGTATATGGTTGCTCGTGCAACTACCTGTCCTGTGGGCCGAGAGCAGGACCGCCAGCGATGCCCCGCGGCCCACACCGGAGCCTCCATGGATGACGCCATCCGCGCCGCACTCGCCCACAGCCAGCTCATCGACATCACCACCACGGGCCGGCGCACCGGCGAGGCCCGGCGGATCGAGATCTACCTTCACAACCTCGGGGGGCGGCTGGTCATCAGCGGTATGCCCAGGGCCGATCGCACCCGTGCCTGGATCCGCAACCTCTCGGCCGACCCGGTCCTGACGATCCACCTCAAGGGGCCGTACGCGGTGGCCGATGTCGAGGCGACGGCGCGCGTGATCACGGACCCGGCCGAACGCCGCGAGCTGCTGGCCGGCGTGGCTCGCAACTGGCGGCGGACCGACTTGGAGGTGATGGTCGAGCATAGCCCGCTCATCGAGGTCACGGTCCCGGGCTACCCGCGCTGAGATCTGGCCGGCTACACGGTTGGCGGCCCAGGGACGAGGGGGCCGGCTGCTCGGACGATCAGCCCGCGTCTGCGTCCATCAGCGCGCGGAACCGCTGCATCGATGCCGGCAGCTCCGCCTGGATGCGGCGCTCCGCCTCCTTGGCGATGAACCCCAGGAACGGCGGCGTTGCCAGGTCCAGCTCCAGGGTGATGCGCGTGGACGCATCGGCGAGCGCCTCGAGTCGCGTCCGGACCCTGACCTGGAGCGGCCCGCCGGACCCGCCGATGGCCAGCATCGACGGGGCCTCGAGTCCCGTGACGGTCCCCGTGATCACCGCCCCGCCCGTGGCGGGCCCGAGGGTGAGCCGGACGCGGCTCCCCGTGCGCAGCGGAGCGTCGAGCAGCTCGGCGGCCGCCACCTCCGGCAGCCAGCGCGGGAGGTCCGGGATCCGCGTGGCGACGCGGAAGACGTCCTCGATCGGGTAGGGGAGCTCGACGGCGGTGGTGATCGTGCCCATGGTCGCTCGATGGTACGGGGAGCTAGGCCTTTCCGCCGCCCGCTCTCCCCCTCGGTCCCGCCTTGGCGGCCGCCTTCGCGACGTCGGTCCGGGCCGCGAACGACATCACCCGCGCGACCAGCGCATCCAGCCCGGCCTCCACCCGACCGTTGACGGAGTCCCCGGGATACGAGCCATCGGCGCCGCGCTCCCCGGCCGGCAGCCCGGTCAGCAGCGCCAGCGCCTCGTCGACCGTGCGCACGGCCCAGACGGAGAACCGCCCCGAGGCGACCGCCTCGATCACGTCGGACCGCAGCATCAGGTGCGGCAGGTTGGTGGTCGGCACGATGACCCCGTGCGAGCCGTCCAGGCCGCGCGCGGAGCACACGTCGAAGAACCCCTCGATCTTCTCGTTCACGCCACCGATCGGCTGGACCTCGCCGCCCTGGTTCATCGACCCGGTCATCGCGATCGACTGCCGGAGCGGCACCTCAGCGATCGCCGAGAGCAGCGCGCAGGCCTCCGCCATCGACGCGCTGTCGCCCTCGACGCCACCGTAGGACTGCTCGAACACGAGGCTCGCCCGCAGCGAGAGCGGCCGCGTCCGGCCGTACCGGGCGCGCAGGAACCCGCCCAGGATCAGCACCCCCTTGCTGTGGATGGGTCCGCCGAGCTTGACCTCGCGCTCGATGTCGACCAGGTCTCCGTCGCCCAGCCCGACGCTGGCCGAGATCCTGGTCGGCCGCCCGAACTCGGCCTCGCCGAGCTGGACGACCGACAGTCCGTTCGCGACGCCCACGGCGTCCCCGGTCGTGGAGACCAGCACGGTGCCGCGCCCGATGTCCTCGAGGCTGCGCTCCTGGATCCGCGAGGACCGTCGCAGGGCGGCCCGGACGGCCGCCTCGACGTCGCCCGCCGAGACGCGGTCGCGACCGGCCTTCCCGGCCCGGTCGTCCGCCTCGCGGACGAGGTCCGAGACCCGGCGCATGTGCATCGACAGGCGCTCCGCGTCGCCGGCGAGGCGCGCCGCCTGGTCGATGACCGCCGCCACGGCCCCGGGCTCCAGCGGCCGCAGCCCGCCACGCGCGGCGATCGTGCCCAGCAGCCGCGCATACTGCTGCTCGGCCTCGGGCAGGCGCGGGACCACCTCGTCGAAGTCCACCTGCACCTTGAACAGCTCGAGGAAGTCCGGGTCCTGCTCGGCGAGCAGGTAGTAGACCATGCGGTCGCCGACGAGGACGATCTTCGTCTCGAGCGGGATCGGCTGCGGCTCCAGGGAGACGGTGGCGAGGCCCATGCGGTCGCCGAGGGACTCGATCCGGATCTCGCCGGCACGGAGGGCGCGCTTGAGCTCCTCCCAGGCGAATGGCTGGGTCAGCAGGCGCCGTGCGTCCAGCACGAGGTAGCCGCCGTTGGCGCGATGGAGAGCACCGGCACGGATCAGCGAGAAGTCCGTGACCAGCGCCCCGAACTGCGTGGCGTGCTCGACGCGGCCGAGGAGGTTGGGCTGCGTCGGCAGGTCCTCGAACACGACCGGCGCCCCGATCGACTCCCCGTGATCGACGATCAGGTTGACCTGGTAGCGGCGGAAGAGCGCCCCATCCTCCATGCGGGCGGCCAGGGCGGACTGGCCCTCGCGCGGCTGCGCGGCGGCCAGGAACTCCTCGGCGTTCGCGACGACGTCCGCCTCGAGTGCGTCGAGGTAGGCGAGCACAGGCGGGTGGTCCCGATGACCGCCACGTACCTCGTCGATCAGGTGCCCGACCGCCCGCTGGGTGACCTCCTCGCCGGCCGCCCGGATCGTGGCCCGCGCCTCCCGCTCCCAGCCCGGGAACGTGCGCTGGACCAGCTCGCCGAGCTCTTCCTCGAGCTCGTGGGTCGCTGTCGCGAGACGCTCGCGCTCCGCCTCCGGCAGCTTCTCCAGGTCGCTCCGTTCGAGGACCTTGCCGTCCTTCAGCGCGGCAAGACCCACGCCGATCGGCGTCCTGAGCAACGCGATGCCACGGCCCGCGGCGCGCCGTTCGAAGTCCACGAGGGCCCCGTCGCGGCGCTCCTTGAGGGCCGCCTCGGCCGCTTCGCGGCGGTTGCGGTACTCGTCCGACTCGAAGGCGGCGGGGATGGCCGACCGCAGCTCGCGGTCCAGCCTGCCGATCCGGTCCCGGAACCGGCGGCCCTCGCCGGCCGGGAGCGTGATGGCCTGCGGCCGCCGGGGATCCGCGAAGTCGTGGACGTAGCACCAGTCGGGCGGCACGGGCTCGGTGGCCGCACGCGCCATGAGCACCTGGCGGACGAGGGTGTACTTGCCGATCCCCTCCGGGCCCATGGCGTACAGGTTGTATCCCGGCTGGCGGATCTCCACCCCGAACGCGAGGGCCTCGACGGCGCGGTCTTGCCCGACCATCTCGTCCAGGGGCGGGAGGTCCGCCGTGGTGGCAAACGCGAACGTGGCCGGGTCGGTGCGACGGGCAAGCCGGTCCGGGGAAAGGGGTGCAACCATCGCAGGCGACCTCGCGCGCTGGGAGCCGATCGGGCTGTCCGGGCCATGCTACGCGACCGGGATCAGGCCTTGCCGGGCTCCGTCAGGCGTCCGACCAGCTCGTCCAGCTCGGCGTCCGTGAGGCCCTGGTCACGCAGCAGCCTGCGGGCTCCCCCGTGCTCCGCGTCCAGGTGCCCCAGGGCGGCGGCGATGAACTCCGGGGGGCTGTCCACGATGAGGCTGCCGTGACGCCAGTCGTCGAGCTCGACGTGGGCGACCGGCGATGCGAAGTACGCGGCAGACATCGCGTAGTCCTCGATGATCAGGTCGCGCGGCACGCCGCACAGGTCCAGGAGCAGGGCGATCGTCACGCCGGTCCGGTCCTTGCCGGCCGCGCAACCGATGATCGCCGGCAGGCCGCCTTCGGCCAGCAGCGCCCTGGCCACCTCGGCCAGCTGGGGAGCACGGGCGTCCAGCACGTGGCGGTACATCCCGGCCAGGCCCGCGTGCGGCGTCGGGTCGTCGGCCAGGAGCGGGACGCTCGTGTAGCGCACGACGAGCGATCCCTCGAAGGTGTTCGGCGCCCTGACCAGCTCCTCGGGCCAGCGGAGGTCGATCACCTGCCGCAGGCCGAGGTCCACGAGCGCCTCCCGGGTCCCGCGCGGGAGCCTCGTCAGCTCGTCCGAGCGCAGGAGCGTCCGCCAGCGCATGCGCCGGCCGCCGGCGGCAGGGTAGCCGCCCACGTCGCGGACGTTGCGCGTCCCGTCGAGCGGGATGTGGCGGGTGGGAGCGAGGTCGGCGCCGGGAGCGGGAGCGGGGCGTGGATCGTCGGGGTCAGCGTGGGCGTGGGCAGGGTCGGGGGCGGCCATGGCCTCAAGGGTATCCCGGGTGCCCCCGACTGGCGGCCGCAGGTCGATCGCCTTCCCTCGGCGCCGGCCGGGTCGCCGGTGGCTCGTCGGGGGCGTCGGTGCCCCGTCGGCGGTTCATCGGAAGCGTCAGCGGCCGAGCGATCGATCTCGAACCTCGGCCACGGGCCGCACGGCACCCTCGGTTCCCTCCCATTCGTCCATGCCGCAGTGTGACTCTTGGCCGATCGACGCGCGACGGGACCCGAGCGTACCGTGCAGCCATCGAACGGACCGCCAACATTCGGACCAACTCGGGCGTCGCGCCTTCCCTCCGTCGGGATGTCGGGCGGCGGCGGAGCCCGGAAACCTGTCCTCCAAGGCGGTCCGTTCTCGATTCCCTGGCTCCTGCCTCATTCACGGCTGTGGGCCAGCCGGTTCGGGGGAACCGGGCGCGCGGGTGAGCGACCCGTCCGGACCGCGTGGGGACCCCGAGGTCACGCGTCTGGGCGGCGAGTCCAGTTGCCGTACAGGATCGCGGCGCCGAGCAGGATCACGGCCAGCGGCCAGAGCTGGTCCCAGTTGAGATCCGGGATGTCGAGCCCCAGGGTCTGCTTGAGCAGGTAGTAGATCCCGACTGCGAGCAGGATCCCGCCGAAGACCAGGCCGCCGACATCGCGTCGCCGGTGAACGCCACGACCGTTCATGAGTACTCCCACCTCGAGTCGCCGATGCCCGCCCCGATCGGGCCCAGTGTGCGCAGGCGCAGGCGCGGGCGGCCCACGGGGTCGCTCGCCGCCCCGGTCCGGCGCGAAGTCTCGCGTAGAGCGGCGGCGGCCGCCAGAGCCGATCGGCGTTCCTGCGGCGGCTCTTTCCTCCAGCCTCGCCGGGGGCGTGGGGAGCCGTGTCAGCGCGGGGGATCTCCCTCGAACGCCCGCTTCGCCCCCGCCGCGGCGGCTCGCACGCTCCACGCCACCGGGCCGGCCGCCACCACCTCGTGCAGCCAGCCGAGCGGGCCCCACAGCTTCGACCGCAGGTCGGCCGCCTGATGGACCCAGGTCCCGGTACCGCGTGCCTCGAAGCGGAGCGCCAGCGACACCTCGAGGCCCCGCGTGCGGGTGACATGCACCTGGCTCGACGGGCGCCGGTACTCGACGATCTCCCACTGCTCCGCGCCCGGCAGCCCCGCAAGCCAGCCCCGTCCGCGGTAGACCGTGCCGACCCGGGCCGGGCCCGAGACGTAGTCGATCTCGCGGATGAACGGCACCCAGCGCGGCATCCCCGCGATGTCGTCGTACAGCCGCCAGACCTCGTCACGCGAGGCGCCGACGAGCGCCTCGGCCTCCACGCGTCGCATCACGACCAGTATCCCGCTCCCGCCCCCCGCTGCATACCCGGTCCACGCCGCCACGAGGTCACGGAGCGTCGGCCGCCGGGACGCCCCGAGGCCTGGCGATCGCCCGGGCGGACCCCGAACCGCAACCGAACGGCCACTTCGGCGGGGCGTGTCTCGACCGCGGCCGCAACCTACGCTGCCCAGCCCAGTCCCGAGGGAGAGGATCGCGTTGCCCGACCTCCGCACCCTGTACGAGCCGTCCACCGAGCACGATGCCTGCGGGTTCGGCTTCGTGTGCGACATCGCCGGGCGCCCGTCGCACCGCATCGTCCGGGACGCCCTCACGGTGCTGGTTAACCTCGAACACCGTGGCGCCAGCGGCTCGGAGCGCAACACCGGGGACGGGGCGGGAATCCTGACCGGCATCCCGCATGCGTTCCTCCGAGCGGCGACCCGCGGGGACGGTCCGAACCTGCCCGCGAACGGCGGCTACGGCGTGGCGACGGTCTTCCTGCCTCGCGACGGCCCCAGCCGGACGGCCGCCGTGGCCTTCTTCGAGAGGACCCTCGTCGAGGAGGGCCTGGTCCTCCTCGGCTGGCGCGACGTCCCCACGGACCCGATGGGCCTCGGCGAGACCGCCTCGGCCAGCCGCCCGGTCATCCGGCAGGCGTTCATCGCCCGCCCCGCGCACCTCCCGCCGGGCGAGGCCGCCGACCTAGACTTCGAGCGCCGCCTGTACATCGCCCGCCGGCTGATCGAGAAGGCCGTCCAGCGGAGCGCCCACCCCGGCCGCGGCGACTTCTACGTCCCGTCCATGAGCTGCCGGACGGTCGTCTACAAGGGGATGCTCAACGCGTCCCAGCTGCTGACGTTCTACCCCGACCTGCGCGACGAGCGGTACGCGAGCTCGGTGGCCCTCGTCCACTCGCGGTTCTCCACGAACACCTTCCCGTCGTGGGCCCGCGCACACCCGTATCGCTATATCTCCCACAACGGCGAGATCAACACGCTCCGGGGCAACGTCAACTGGATGTTCGCGCGGCAGTCCAGCCTGCGATCCGGGGTCTTCGGCCCGGAGCTCCGCAAGGTGCTGCCGGCGGTGGACGTGGATGGCTCGGACACCGCCATCTTCGACAACGTCCTGGAGCTGCTCCACCTGTCCGGCCGCTCGCTCGCCCACGTGATGGCGATGATGGTCCCGGAGCCGTGGAGCCGGGACCCGTCGATCTCGCCGGCCCGCCGGGCGTTCTACGAGTACCACGCCTGCCTGATGGAGCCGTGGGACGGCCCGGCCTCGCTGGCGTTCACCGACGGGATCCGGATCGGCGCCACGCTGGATCGAAACGGACTGCGCCCGGGCCGCTACTGGGTCACCCGCGACGGGCGCGTGGTCATGGCATCCGAGTCCGGCGTGCTGGACATCCCGCCCGCCGACGTGATGGCGAAGGGCCGGCTGCAGCCCGGCCGGATGTTCCTGGTGGACACCGCCGAGGGGCGGATCATCGGCGACGACGAGCTGAAGGACGCGCTGGCCGCCGCGAGGCCGTACGAGGCGCTGGTCGCCTCGTCCCTCGCCCGCCTCGAGGACCTGCCGGCTCCAGCGCACGTCCACGAACCGGACCACGAGTCCGTGCTGCGCCGCCAGGAGGTCTTCGGCTACACGGCCGAGGACGTCGGGATGATCATCGACCCGATGGCGGAGTCCGGCACGGACCCGGTGGGATCGATGGGCACCGACACGCCGCTCGCGGTCCTGTCCGAGCACCCGCAGCTGCTCTACGGCTACTTCAAGCAGCTGTTCGCCCAGGTCACGAACCCTCCCGTGGACGCGATCCGCGAGGAGATCATCATGGCCACGGAGCGCTCGATCGGACCCGAGGACAACCTGCTGGAGCCGGGTGACGACGCGGCACACCAGCTGGCCCTGCCGTCGCCCGTGCTCTCGAACGCCGAGCTCGAGAAGATCCGGGCCCTGGATGGCGGTCCCGCGTCGCACGGCTTCCGGACGATCACGCTGCCGATCCTGTTCAAGGTCGCCGACAACGGAGCCGGCCTCCGCCGCGCGATCGAGGACCTCCGCCAGCGGGCGTCCGAGGCGATCGAGGAGGGCTACAACCAGGTCCTGCTCTCGGACCGGGGCCACGACGAGACCGAGGCGCCCATCCCCGCGCTGCTGGCCGTCTCGGCCGTCCACCACCACCTGGTCCGGGCCGGGACTCGCGGCCGCGTCGGCCTGGTCATCGAGTCGGGCGAGCCCCGCGAGGCGCACCACTTCTGCCTGCTCATCGGGTACGGCGCGTCGGCCATCAACCCGTATCTCGCCTTCGAGACCATCGACGACCAGGTCCGCCTGGGGATCATCCCCGGTCCCACGTCCGAGGCCGAGAAGCGCTACCGCCGGGCCGTCGTCAAGGGCGTCATCAAGGCGATCTCCCGGATGGGCATCTCCACGGTCCACAGCTACCACGGCGCCCAGGTGTTCGAGGCGATCGGCCTCAACCGCGACTTCGTGGACGAGTACTTCACCTGGACGCCGAGCCGGATCGGCGGCATCGGCATCGAGGTCGTCGCCCGCGAGGTCCAGCTTCGCCAGGTCCGGGCGTACCCGCCCAAGCGGCCCGTCGTCCACCGCCAGCTTCCCCCGGGCGGCCAGTACAAGTACCGGACGGACGGGGAGCACCACCTGCTCGGGCCGCTCACGGTCCACACCCTCCAGAAGGCGGTACGGACGGGCGACTACGGGACCTTCAAGGACTACACGTCCCTGGTGGACGACCAGTCGTCGCATCTCGCGACCCTGCGCGGGCTCCTGGAGCTGCGTCCGGCCCTGCGCCCCGTGCCCCTCGACGAGGTAGAGCCGGTCGGGTCGATCGTGCGGCGGTTCAAGACCGGTGCGATGAGCTACGGCTCGATCTCCGGCGAGGCCCACGAGGCGCTGGCGATCGCGATGAACCGGATCGGGGCGAAGTCCAACACGGGCGAGGGGGGCGAGGACCCGGCGCGCTACGAGCCGATGGCGAACGGCGACTCGAGGAACAGCGCGATCAAGCAGGTCGCCTCCGGCCGCTTCGGGGTCACCAGCGAGTACCTCGTCAACGCGCGCGAGATCCAGATCAAGATGGCCCAGGGCGCCAAGCCCGGCGAGGGCGGCCAGCTGCCGGGCTCCAAGGTCTACCCGTGGATCGCGAAGACGCGCTTCTCGACGCCCGGCGTCGGTCTCATCAGCCCGCCCCCGCACCATGACATCTACTCCATCGAGGACCTGGCGGAGCTGATCCACGACCTCAAGAACGCCAACCACGAGGCCCGGATCAGCGTGAAGCTGGTGGCCGAGGTGGGCGTGGGGACGGTGGCCGCGGGCGTCGCCAAGGCCCACGCCGACGTCGTGCTCATCTCGGGGCACGATGGCGGGACGGGCGCGTCGCCCCTGACCTCGATCAAGCACGCCGGCATCCCGTGGGAGCTGGGTCTCGCCGAGGCGCACCAGGTCCTGCTCATGAACGACCTCCGGAGCCGGATCACGGTGGAGGTGGACGGACAGCTCAAGACGGGTCGCGACGTGGTGATCGGCGCGCTCCTGGGCGCGGAGGAGTTCGGGTTTGCGACCGCGCCGCTCGTCTCGCTGGGCTGCGTGATGATGCGCGCCTGCCACCTGAACACCTGCCCGGTCGGCGTCGCCACCCAGGACCCGGAGCTGCGCCGGCGGTTCGCGGGCGACCCACAGCACGTCGTGAACTTCATGACGTTCATCGCCCGCGAGGTGCGGGAGCACATGGCACGCCTCGGCTTCCGGACGATCGACGAGATGGTCGGTCGCTCGGACCGCCTCGAGATGCGGCCCGCGCTGGACCACTGGAAGGCCCGGAACCTGGACTTCAGCCGGATCCTCGCGCAGCCCGAGGTGCCGGCGGACCGGCCGCGCCACCGGACGATCGCGCAGGAGCACAACGTCGAGGCGTCGCTCGACGCGACGACGCTGCTCGCCCTGTGCGGCCCGGCACTGACCGAGGGCATCCCGGTCCGCGCCACGCTCCCGATCCGCAACGTCAACCGCGTGGTGGGCACGATGCTCGGTTCCGAGGTCACCCGCCGCTGGGGCCGGGGCGGGCTTCCGGACGGGACGATCGACCTGCTCTTCCAGGGGTCGGCGGGGCAGAGCTTCGGCTCCTTCATTCCGCCCGGCATCACGCTGCGGCTGGAGGGCGACGCGAACGACTACCTGGGCAAGGGGCTCTCGGGCGGGCGGATCGTCGTGTTCCCGGCGAGGGACGCCACCTACGCCGCCCACGAGAACGTGATCACGGGCAACGTGGCGCTCTACGGCGCCACCGGCGGCGAGGCGTTCGTCCGGGGCGTGGCAGGCGAGCGGTTCGCGGTGCGCAACTCCGGCGCCACGGCCGTGGTGGAGGGAACCGGCGACCACGGCTGCGAGTACATGACCGGCGGCCGGGTGCTGGTGCTCGGCCGCACCGGGCGCAACTTCGCCGCGGGCATGTCCGGTGGCATCGCCTGGGTGTACGACGAGGACGGCGGCTTCGCGCCTCGCTGCAACACCGAGCTCGTGGCGCTTGAGCCGCTGGTCTCGGAGGGAGAGGATGCCGCCGAGGTCCGCGAGCTGCTGGCGCGCCACCAGCAGCTGACCGGGAGCGCCCGGGCCGCGGACCTGCTGGCCCGCTGGGAGGCCGCGGCCCCGCGGTTCGTCAGGGTCGTCCCACACGACTACCGGCGCGTCCTCGAGGCGCAGGCGCGGATGGTCGCGACGGGGCTGGACCCGGAGGCCGCCGCCATGGCGGCGTTCGAGGAGAACGCCCGGGACCTCGCCCGGGCGGGGGGCTCCTGATGGGCAAGCCGACGGGGTTCATCTGATGGGCAAGCCGACGGGGTTCATCGAGTTCGCCAGCCGTTCCGCGCCGGGCCGCCCTCCTCTGGAGCGGATCCACGACTGGAGCGAGGAGCACCCGCACCTGGACGACGGCGCGCTCCGTGACCAGGCGGCGCGGTGCATGGACTGCGGCATCCCGTTCTGCCACACGGGGATCCTGATCGGAGGGATGGCCTCCGGCTGTCCGGTCAACAACCTGATCCCCGAGTGGAACGACCTCGTCTATCGCGGCCAGTGGCAGGAGGCCTCGATCCGCCTCCACCGTACGAACAACTTCCCGGAGTTCACCGGGCGCGTGTGTCCGGCGCCCTGCGAGGGGTCGTGCACCGTTGGCATCAACGGGGACCCGGTCACGATCAAGACCATCGAGCAGGAGATCGCGGACCGCGCCTGGGCCGAGGGCTGGATCAGTCCCAGCCCGCCGCTCACGCGGACCGGCAGGACGGTCGCCGTGGTCGGCAGTGGACCGGCGGGCCTGGCCGCGGCCGACCAGCTGAACCGAGCCGGGCACCTGGTCACCGTCTACGAGCGGGCCGGCCGGATCGGTGGGCTGCTCATGTACGGCATCCCGAACATGAAGCTCGACAAGGACGTGGTCGCACGCCGGACGGGCCTGATGGCCGACGAGGGCGTCCGGTTCGTGACCGGCGTCACGGTCGGGGCGGATGTCGCGGCCGAGCGGCTCCTGGCCGAACACGACGCGGTCGTCCTGGCCACGGGCTCAACCCTGGCGCGGGACCTGTCCGTGCCGGGTCGCGAGCTGGGCGGGATCCATCTCGCGATGAGCTTCCTGCGCGGCAACACCCGCCGCCTCCTGGACGGCGGCGCAGAGGCGGGGGCTCCCATCGACGCCTCCGGGCGTGACGTCGTGGTCATCGGCGGCGGCGACACCGGGACGGACTGCGTCGGCACGGCGATCCGCCAGGGTGCCCGCAGCGTGCGCCAGCTGGAGATCATGCCCCGACCCCCCGGGACCCGTGCCCCCGACAACCCGTGGCCGGAATGGCCGCGCGTCTACCGGCTGGACTACGGGCAGGAGGAGGCGATGGCGCTCTGGGGCGAGGACCCGCGCCGCTACTCCACGACCACGCGCCGGTTCCTCGGCCGCGACGAGCACGTGAGCGGGATCGAGATCGCGGACATCTCGTGGGGTTCCGCCGGACCGGACGGGCGGTCCGAGATGCGCGAGGTGCCGGGCACGTCCCAGGTGCTGCCCGCCGACCTCGTGCTGCTGGCGCTGGGCTTCAGCGGGCCGGAGGGAGCCCTGCCGAAGGCGTTCGGCTGTGAGCTGGACCCGCGTGGCAACGTGCGGACCGGGCTGGACCGGATGACCACCGTGCCCGGCGTGTTCGCGGCGGGCGATTGCGTGCGCGGCCAGTCGCTCGTGGTCTGGGCGATCCGCGAGGGCCGGATGGCGGCGCAGGGCGTGGACCGCTTCCTGATGGGCGGCGACACGGTGCTGCCCGCCTGACCGGCCCGGCGTGCGTGGACGCCTCAATCGAACCGTGACTGGTCGGTCGCTTCCATCGGGACTCGCTTCGTGGACACATGTCAGCGCGTGCTCGCCGAACGCCTGCCCCTTGGACATCGGACCGAATCCCGTCCCGTGGACGGCGTCACGGTTCCCTCGGTGGACGCCTGGCACATGGGCCGCGAGTGGCGTCCGCGGGGTGGCCAGGCGACGCCTCGCCCGGCAGCGGCTGCCCGGAGGCTCGTCAGACCGCCGGACCCTCCTCGGGCCGCTTTGGGCATCGGGGCTACCCTCTACGGGTGAACGAAGCGAACCCCGAACCCGCCGAGGGACCCGAACAGGCCCCTGGATCGAACCCCGACGCAGCCCGTCACGACGAGGCTCCCGTCGACCCGGCGCCCGATCCCGCCGACGCGCGCCCGACCCAGCCGATGCGGCGCCCGACCCAGCCGATGCGGCGCCCGACCCCGCGCCCGTCGGCTTCGCCGCCCTCGACCTCGACGAGCGGCTGCTCCGCACGCTCGCCGGGCTCGGCTACGAGGAGCCCACGCCCATCCAGGAGGCCGCGATCCCGCCCCTGGTCGCCGGCCGCGACCTGCTTGCCGAGGCCCCCACCGGGACCGGCAAGACCGCCGCGTTCGCCCTGCCGATCCTCCAGCACCTGGCCCGCAGCATGGAGCAGGCCCGCGCGGCCGGCTCCCCGGTCGACGGCCGCGGCGTTCCGCGCGACGGCCGCGGCAGCCGCCCGTCGTCGCTCGTGCTCACCCCCACCCGCGAGCTCGCGATGCAGGTCGCGGAGGCCATCCACCGCTACGGCCGGGATCTCGGCGTGCGCGTCGTCCCGATCTACGGCGGCCAGCCGATCACCACGCAGCTCGCCCGCCTCGCCCGCGGCGTCGACGTCGTCGTGGCCACCCCCGGCCGCGCGGTGGACCACCTCGATCGCGGCACGCTCCGTTTCGACGAGGTCGAGACGGTCGTGCTCGACGAGGCCGACGAGATGCTCGACATGGGCTTCGCCGACGACCTGGACAGGATCCTCGGCGCCCTGCGCAAGGAGCGCCAGACGGCGCTCTTCTCCGCAACCATCGCCGGGCAGATCGCACGCCTGGCCGAGCGTCACCTTCACGATCCCGTCCGGGTCCGCGTCCACGAGACGCCCCAGGCCAAGGGTGAGGAGGCTCGCGTCCGCCAGGTGGCGTACGTGGTCCGGCGGGCCGACAAGCTCGCGGCCCTGGGCCGGATCCTGGATCTCGAGGACGGCGCCGCGACCCTCGTGTTCGCCCGGACCCGGGGCGAGGTCGACGACCTGGCCGAGGCGCTCTCCGGCCGCGGCCGGGACGCGGCGGCGCTCCACGGTGGCCTCTCGCAGGAGCAGCGCGACCGGATCATGGGCCGCTTCCGCGACGGAGCGCTGGACGTGCTCGTCGCCACCGACGTCGCCGCCCGCGGCCTCGACATCGGGCATATCAGCCATGTCGTCAACTACGACGTGCCGTCGTCGACCGACGTCTACGTCCACCGGATCGGTCGGACGGGACGGGCCGGGCGCGAAGGCGTCGCGATCACCCTGGTCGAGCCGCGCGAGCACCGGCTGCTGCGCGATATCGAGCGCGCGGTCGGCCAGCCGCTGGAGATCGCCGGCCTGCCGACGGTCTCGGACGTGCGCGAGCACCGGATGGACGCCCTGCGGGCGCAACTCCGCGAGGCCCTCGTCGAGGGCGACTTCGACCGCTACCGCGCGGTGGTGGAGCCTCTCGCCGGGGAGTTCGACCTGGTCGACATTGCCCTGGCCGCGATCAGCCAGGCAGACGCCGAGGCGCGCGGCGCGGAGGATACTGCCGAGCTCGCGCAGGCGACGCTGCCCTCGTTCGACCGTCCGGGCGCACGCGGCCCGGTGAGCCGGCCGTTCGTGCAGGACCGCGGCTACGTGCAGGAACCGCGGCTACGTGCAGGACCGGCCCGGTCTGCGCGGCCCCTACAGCGCGCCGCCGCAGTTCCAACGGCGCGGCCACCCGCAGCCGCGGCCCTACCCGTCGCAGCCGGACCGCGACCCGCGGTTCCGTCCAGGGCCCGCCGGCCCGGGTCTCGGCGCCCCGCCCCCCTTCGGGGCTGAGCGGGGATCGTCGCAGGATCCGCAGCACGAGCAGCGCCCCGGCCAGGACCGGCCCTTCGAGCAGCGCCCCGGGCAGGAGCGCCCGTATGAGCCCCGCCCCGCGGGCCCCGGTGAACACACGGGCCCCCGCCGCGGCTTCCGCCTGTCCGGCTGGCATGACCCCGAGGGTCGTCCCGTCATGCGTGCGCCCAGCGTGGGCTCCGGCGGTGGCGGGATCACGCGCCTGTTCGTGGGGGCCGGGCGTGCGGCCGGGATGCGGCCCGGCGACCTGGTCGGCGCGATCACCAACGAGGCCGGCCTGCGCGGCGGGGACATCGGGGCGATCCAGATCGCCGACGGCTTCTCGCTCGTGGAGGTCCCCGAAGCGGCCGCGGACCACGTGATCCGGGCGCTGCGGGCGGCCACGATCAAGGGCCAGAAGGTGATGGTCCGGCGCGAGCGCTACTAGCCTCGGCGGGCGCCGTCGGGCACCGCGAACGCCTCTCGCTCATCAGCCCGACCGTCACCCCGGAGCCCCCGCAGCCGACCCTCACGCTCAAACGAGCCCGCGGGCGCCCTCGCGCGCGTCCGCAGTCGCCCCTACAACCGCCCGTCGTTCGTCCGGTGATCCAACGGTTCCGTCCAGCGCCGTTTCGGCCGCCGGATGCTCGTTCCGATGCGTGGTCGGTGCCCGCCGGGTGACGAACGCTGCACGATGCGGCCCGACCGTTCCGGCGCGGATCCGTTGGGTCATGGGCCGACGGTTTCGTCCCGGTCGCCCCCGCCCAGCCACCGTGCGCGCCCTTGACCGCCAACAGGCTCTGCGCCCCGGCAACCGGCTACCCGGTGCTGCCGCCCTGGTCCCGCAGGAACCGCTCGATCTCGGTGATCAGGTCGTCGCCCTCCGGCAGGCGGGATTCGTCCACCATCGCCTCCAGGCGCCCGACGTAGGCCAGGGTCGTCTCATCGGCCGCGGTGGCCGCATCGAGGCGCACCCGGAGCGCCCGCGCCTCGTCTGACAGGTCGCCGCGCGGCAGCTCCACGTCGAGATGGCGTTCCACGGCGCGCAGGAGGGCGACGGCGGCCGTCGCGTACTCACCCGTCACGTAGTGGGGGATCTGCGCGAAGTACCCGGCGGCCGGGATCCCGGCCGCTGCGACCGCCATCTCGAGCATCGAGAGGGCCGCGGCCGGCACCCTCATCAGCCCGGTGGGACCGGCATCGACGCCACCGCGCAGCAGCCCGGGGCTCGACTCGGTCCCCAGGAGCGGGACGGGACGCGTGTGCGGGACCGCGGCCGGGATGGCGCCCAGGCTCACCCAGCTCCGGACGCCGAGGCGGCCGGTCAGCTCCACGACCGCGTCGGCCAGGGCATGCCACCGGTCGTCGGGCTCGGCCCCGGAGAGGATCAGGAGGTCCCGTCCCCCGAGGCACGCGTGGCGAAGCACCAGCTCCGGCCAGGCCAGCAACGACGGCCGTCCGTCCCGGATCTCCAGCACCGGGCGGCGGGAGCGGTAGTCGTACAGCTGGTCGGCGTCGAAGGTGGCGATCGGGGTCGCATGCCCGGCAAGCACGGCCACGGCGCTCGTCGCGGCCGACCCGGCATCCACCCAACCGTCCAGGGCAGCGATGACGACGGGCGCGTCCAGGGACGGCAGCGGACTCTCGAGACGGTAGAGCGGCATGGGGGAAGGATACGGTCAAGGCGGCCCGGGGGTTCGACGCCTGACGATCAACGTGCCTCCGTTGAGCAGATCGCGCCGGCTCGAAGGCCGGTCCCTCGCCTTCACCGGCGAGCCCGACGCTCCGCGCGTACGGACAGGTAGCGGTGCCACAGGATCCTCGCGGCCACGGCGCGCCACGGCCGCCAGCCCTCGGCCAGGGCGTGCATCTCGTCCGCGCCGGGCCGGCGGTCCAGGCCGCGCACCTCGGCGATCGCCTGGGCCAGCGCGATGTCGTGGACCGGCCACGCATCGGGCCGGCCGAGGACCATGAGCCGGTAGATCGTCGCCGTCCAGGGCCCGATGCCGGGCAGCGCGGTCAGCGCGGCATCGACTGCCGCGTCGTCGAGGCCCGGCAGCGCGTCGAGGTCCAGCGCGCCGTCCGCCAGGGCCGTTGCTAGCGCCCGGGCGTAGCGGGTCTTCTGGCGGCTGAACCCGATCGCCAGCAGCTCGGCGTCATCGAGCCGCAGGAAGGCCGCCGGGGTCAGCGGATCCGTGGCCAGCCGGAGCCGGTCGAAGGCGGCCTGGGCGGATGCGAGCGACACCTGCTGCTCCAGGACGAGGTGGACCAGAGTCGGGAATCCGGGCTCCCGGGCCCACAGCGGCGGCCGGCCGAAGCGGGCGACGACGGCGCCGAGGCCCGGGTCCCGGGATGCCAGCGCGTCGACAGCCTCGGCGAGCGACGCCGCGGTCAGCGGGTCGGCCGGGTCGGGGAGCCTGGAAGCGATCTCGGGGAGCCGCGCGGCATGGGTCACGCTCACGATGGTGACGCATCGGGGCATCGGCCGCGAACCGACGGCGGCGCACCGGCGAGGACCGGCGGTCAGGACGCGGCCGCGACATCCTCCGCGACCGCCGGGTTGCGCGCCACGAACCGGTCCACCAGCGGCACGGCCGAGATGCCGTGGAGCACCACGCTGCCGAGGATCGTGAGCGCCACCACCTGGAACAGGAAGTCCGCGTGCGGGATGTTGGCCGACTTCGCGGCGATCAGCGCGAACACGATCGACGCCAGCCCCCGCGGGCCGAACCACCCGATCAGCAGCACCGCATCGGCCCTGAGCCGGGTGCCGACCAGCGACACGGCCACGGGGAGCATCCGAACCACGGTCAGGCTCGCGACCGCGTAGGCGACCTGGATCCACTGGAGGTCGTGGAGCAGCGGTCCGAGCACGACGCCCCCGAAGAGCAGGAAGGTGATCGCGGCCAGGAGCGACCCGGACTCCTCGACCAGCTCGACCTCCTCGTGCGCGGTGTTGCCGAAGCTGAAACGGAAGGCCAGCCCCGCCACGAACGCCGCGATGAAGCCGCTGCCGCCGAGCTCCAGCGCGAGCGAGAACGCCAGTGCCGCGCTGGCGAGGCAGACGAGCGGTCGCCACACCGGGCTGATCCCGAACCGCGTCGCGACCATCCGCAGGACGAGGGTGGCCGCCAGCCCGCCGACCGCGCCGGCGACCACGCCCCAGGCGACCTGCTGGACCAGCGCCGCGAGGACGCTGCTGCTGCTCTCGCCCTCCTGCAGTCCGACCACCGCCAGCGCCACCGCCAGCAGCGGCACGCAGATGCCGTCGTTCAGGCCGCTCTCGGTGTTCAGGCCCTGGCGGATTCGCGACGGCAGCCTCTCGTCCGTCACGACCGCCTGGCCCAGGGCGGCATCGGTCGGCGCGAGGATGACCGCGAGCAGGAGCGCCTCGGGGACGGCGAGCTGCGGCAGCAGGACCAGCGAGGCGACGAACCCGGCGAGGATCGTGAGCGGCAGCCCGATCGCGAGCAGACGCAGGGGGATCGACGCCTCGCGTTCCAGCAGGCGCACCTGCAGCTGGGCGGCGTCGGAATAGAGCACAAGTACGAGGGTCGCGGTCGTGACGGCCTCGAGCCCGTCCGCGGACACCGCGCCGTTCAGCCAGCCGAGGCCGGATGAGCCGATCAGGGCCCCGACCGCCACGAAGACCATCGCCGGCGAGACCGGGGCGTGCCGCAGCACCCCGGAGAAGGCCGCGTACGCGAGCACGGCCAGCGAGATCGCGAGCAGCGCGGCGTCGCTCAACGGGTCCTCCGTGGGCAGGTCAGCCGCCCCGGGCCGGGCGCGGGTGGCCGGGCGCGGGTGGCCGGGCGCGGGGTGGCAGCCTCCGCCGGGAGTATGCGCCGCGCGCCCGATCGCTCGCAGGCCTCGTACCGGGCGAACCGGCCCCAGCCCCAACCTCGACCGGACGCCGTCGCCGGCCGGTCGTCCGTCACCAAGCCGAAAGGTGCCGGGCCCCATGATCGGCCCATGAAGACGAACGAGAGAGCACGCGTCGAAGCCAGGACCCGGGCCGGCCGCCGACTTCGGAGCCTCACCATCGGGACGGCCATCCTGGGCGTGGCTGCCACGGGCGCCCTCGGCTGGGTGGCGGCCGGAACGGCCGTCGGAGCGAGCACGGCATCCCATTCGACGGCCGTCGTGACCAGCGGGACCACGGCCGGAACGGGCGGGTTGACCGGGAACGCCCCGGGGGTGACGGGCACCGGCGGTCGCGCCCACGTGACCACCGGCGGCAGCTGACACTGGTGAACGACGACCCGGTCCCCCGGACGGATGACGTGACCGGCGAGGCAGGGCTCCCGACCGGCGGAGCGAATGACCCGGTCGCCCAAGCGGACTGGCGTGCGCTCGGCACCGGGGTGCGGCTGCTCGTCATCGACGGTGACCTCGCCGCGGCTCGTGCGGCCGTGGAGCGCGTCCTCGCCGACGTCGACCAGGCCTACAGCCGGTTCCGTCCCGACAGCGAGCTGATGGCCCTGAACGCCGCCGCCGGCCGGACGGTCCGCCTCGGGCCGCTCCTGGCCCGGGCCCTCCAGGGCTCGATCGACGCCGCACGCAGGACGGGTGGCGCCGTGGACCCCACGGTCGGCAGGGCGCTCAGGATCGTCGGCTACGACGCCGACTTCGGGATGCTGGCGGGTACGACCCGCCCGCTCGAGCTGCGCGTGGCCCCGGTCCCGGGCTGGACGGCGATGGCCTTCGATCCCCACGCCCGGACGCTTCGGGTGCCGCCCGGCGTGGAGCTGGACCTGGGTTCGACCGGCAAGGGGCTGGCAGCCGACCTGGCCGCGGCGGCCGCCCTCGCGGCGATCGGCGCGGAAGCCGGCGTCCTGGTGAGCCTGGGCGGCGACATCGCCACCGCTGGGCGGATCCCGGACGGGGGCTGGCGGATCCTGCTCGCCGAGGACAGCAACGCCCCGTCCGACGGGGAGGGCGAGGTGATCGCGATCCAGGGCGGCGCGGTGGCCACCTCCAGCACGACCGTCCGCCGCTGGAGGAGCAGCGATGGTGTGACCGTCCACCACATCATCGATCCCCGCACCGGACTCCCGGCCGACACGCCGTGGCGAACCGCGACCCTCGTCGCCGCGACGTGCGAGGAGGCCAACGCCGCCTCCACCGCGGCCATCGTCCTCGGTGCCGCCGCGCCGGCGTGGATCGAGGCCTCCGGCCTGCCGGCGCGCCTCGTCGCGAACGACGGCAGCGTCGTGCGCCTGGCGGGCTGGCCGGACCCGTCCGGTCTGGACCAGGTGCCGGTCGCGCGGTCGTAACCGGACCGAAAGGTGTCGGCGGTGACACTCGCCAGGTACACGCGGCACGCAGGACACGGCCCATACTTGTCCCGGCGCCCGCCCCCGGAGAGGAATTCCAGAGATGTTCGACCAGGTCCTGTGGTTCGCGACCCGGGGCGCAGGCGCGGTGGCGCTGCTGATGTTCACGGCCTCCGCCGTGCTCGGCCTGGTGACGGTCGCGCGGTTCCAGGCTGCCGGCTGGCCCAGGTTCTTCAACTACGAGATGCACCGGCGCGTCTCCCTGCTCTCGATCGTGTTCCTCGCGGTCCACGTGCTCACGGCGATCTTCGACCCGTTCACGAAGCTGGGCATCGGCGCCGCGCTCGTGCCGCTGGCCTCCACGTACCGGCCGGTGCCGGTGGCGCTCGGGGTGATCGCCCTGTACCTGTTCGTCGCCCTGATCGTGACCAGCCTCCTGCGCCGGTACATCGGCGAGGGGGCGTGGCGCGCGGTCCACTGGGCCAGCTACGCGATGTGGCCCCTGGCGCTGCTCCACGGCATCACCGCCGGCAGCGACGCGTTCACGCCCTGGATGCTCACGGTCGACCTCGTGTGCATGGTGGTCGTCGCCGCCGCGCTGAGCTGGCGGATCGCCGTCGGCACGCCGAACCGCGACCGCCTGGCCGAGGTCGTCGCGTCATCGTCGTGGCACTCGGCCCGGGACGACTACCGATGACGACGCGCCTGCTCGCGGGTCCCGCCCTGGCCGCGGGACCGGAGACCCTGGCGGAGCACACCGCACGCCTGGGCCCCCTCCCGGACCCGCGTGACCGTCATGCGCTCGCTCCCATGCTCGATGCCGCCGGCCTGCTCGGTCGGGGTGGCGCCGGGTTCCCGGTCGGCCGCAAGTGGGCATCCGTCGCGGGCCGTTCCGAGGGCCGCGCCATCGTCCTGGCCAACGGCGCCGAAGGGGAGCCGCTGAGCTCGAAGGACCGTGTGCTGATGAGCACCCGGCCGCACCTCGTGCTCGACGGAGCGGAGCTGGCGGCCGCGGCCGTCGAGGCCGAGCGCATCGTGATCTACGTCGGGTCGGAGCACCGCGCCGCACGGGCCGCCATCGGGCGGGCCATGGAGGAGCGGATGGCCGACATGCGCCGCATCGCCACCCGGGTCCCCACCGAGCTGGTCGCCGCCCCGCCGACCTACGTCGCCGGCGAGGAGTCGGCTGCCGTCCACTTCGTCAACGGGGGGGACGCCCGGCCGACCACCACGCCCCCGCGCCCGTTCGAGCGCGGGATCGATGGCCGCCCGACGCTGGTCCAGAACGTCGAGAGCCTCGCCCAGGCCGCGCTGATCGCCCGCTACGGGGACCAGTGGTACCGCGAGGCCGGTCAGGCCGAGACACACGGCACCGCGCTGGTCACCATCGGCGGCGCCCCGCTGCCCGGCGTTGCCGAGATCGAGATCGGCACGACGCTGGCGCAGGTCGCCGAGACGGCCGGGGCGCCTGCCGGCATGGGTCCCGTCCTGCTCGGCGGCTACTTCGGCGGCTGGGTCGCCGGGAGGTCGGCCTGGAACGCTCCGCTCGACCCGCAGGAGCTCCGCCGCTCCGGCGGCGCGTTCGGGTGCGGCGTCGTCCGGTTCCTCCGGAACGACGAGTGCGGCGTCCGGGCCACCGCGCTGATCCTCGACTTCATGGCCGGCCAGAGCGCCGCGCAGTGCGGCCCGTGCGTGTTCGGCCTGCGCGCGATCGCGGACGCGACGGCCCGCCTTGCCCGGGGAACCGCGCGCGGTGACGATCTGCGCAGGGTCGGCGGATGGTCGCAGACCCTCGCCGGCCGGGGAGCCTGTCGCCACCCGGACGGGGCGGTCGGGCTCCTGCGCAGCGCCCTCCGCACGTTCGACGACGACTTCACCGCCCACCAGCGCGGCCGCGCCTGCATCGCCGGACAGCGGGCCTGGGCGGTCGCATGACGACCCCCCGCCCCTCGCCGCGCCCACGCGGGACCCCCCCGGACGCCCGACCCGCCGGTGCGCCGGTCGCCGCGGCCGGCATGTCCGACCTCGCCATCGGGATCGACCGGATCACCTGCGACGGCTACGGTTCCTGCGCGGAGCTGCTGCCGGAGATGATCGCGCTCGACGACTGGGGCTACCCCATCATCCGTCCGGGCCCCATCCCGGCCGCACTCCTCGGGCACGCCCGGATGGCCGTCGACACCTGCCCGGTGCTGGCGCTGCGCCTGGTGGCCGTTGCCCGTGCGACCATGGCTCCCGCCGTCAACGCCCCGGCAACCGCCGTTCGGGCGGGCAGCCCGGTTCGCGTGACGAACCGGTGATCGGGCGCGGAGGCTGAAGCCATGCGGGTGCTGGTCGCGGAGGACGACGAGGGCCTCCGGGAGGTCCTGGTGCTCGGGCTGTCCGACGCCGGCTACCACGTCGACGCGGTCGATCGGGGCGACGACGCGATCGACTACCTGAACTGGTACGACTACGACGTGGCGGTGATCGACTGGCGGATGCCCGGGGCCGAGGGCGTCGACGTCGTGGCCTGGGCACGCAGGCACGACCGCCCGACGGCGCTCCTCATGCTCACTGCCCGGGACACCCCCGCCGACCGGATCCGCGGCCTCGACTCCGGGGCCGACGACTACCTGGTCAAGCCGTTCGATTTCGGCGAGCTGCTGGCGCGCGTCCGCGCCCTCCAGCGGCGGCCGCGCGGGGTGGACGCCCCCGTGTTGATGGTGGGTCAGCTGACGCTCGACCCGGTCTCGCGCGCCGTCGCCGTCGCCGGTCGGGAGCTGTTGCTCACCGGCACGGAGTACCGGATCCTGGAGCTGCTGATGCGCCGCTCGTCGGCGGTCGTGGACCGCAAGGCGATCGCCGAGCACGCGTGGGCCGACGAGACGGAGCCGCTCGGGTCGAACGCCATCGACGTCCAGATGAGCCGGCTGCGCGGCAAGCTGTCCGGTGCAGGCGTCAGGATCGTGACGGTTCGCGGAGCAGGCTATCGCCTCGAGGCAGCCTGACCGTGGCGCATGTGCCCGGCGTCCGCAGGGAATCGATCCGGGTCGCGCTCGCGGCGACGGGGGTCGTCGCCGCCGTCTACCTCGTCATCGGCGTCAGCGTGGTCGCCTACGTGACGAGGGAGCTGACGATCCAGATCGACAACCGGCTGATCGCGTCCTTCGAGCGCCTCCCACCCGAGGGGCGTCCAACCGACTCGCCGTTCGACCCCGGCCGGGACCCCGGCCGGCCGTTCGGGGCACCGCTGCTCGTGTGGACGATCGGACCCGGCGGGGTCGTCCTCGCGTCGCCCTCGACGCCGGAGCTGCCCGCAGCGCTGTTCACCGTCACGGACCCGGTGACAGCGACCGTCGCCGGGACCGAGGTCCGCGTGGCGGGGGTGCAGGTGGGCGAGGATCGCGTCGTGGTCGCCCAGGCGACCGACGTCGTGACCGACGCCCAGAGGACGCTCCTGATCGGGTGGCTGCTGATCGCCCCGATCCTGCTCGCCAGCGTGTTCCTCGGTGCGGTGGCCATCGGCCGCCGGGTCGCGTCCCCGATCGAGGCCGCCCGGCGGCGCCAGCTGGAGTTCACGGCCGACGCCTCGCACGAGCTCCGGACCCCGCTGTCCGTGATCGAGGCGCACACCTCGCTGGCGCTGGCCCAGCCCCGCGACGAGGCCTGGTACCGGTCGGCGTTCGGGAGGGTGGACCGAGAGTCGAAGCGGATGCGCCGCCTGCTCGACGACATGTTGTGGCTGGCCCGGTTCGACGCGTCCGAGGCATCGCCCAAGGACGAGCCCGTTGACCTCGGGATCCTCGTGACCCAGGCGGCCGACCGGTTCGGTGTGGTCGCGGAGGCCCGCCACCTGGCGCTCGCCGTCCATGTTCCGGCAACCGCGATCGTCGTCGCGGCGTCGCCGGAGCTGATCGATCGCCTGGTCGGCGTCCTGCTCGACAACGCCTGCAAGTACGCCCCCGAGGGGGGCTCCGTCGACGTGTCGGTCACCTCGGAGGGTCATCGGGCCGCCCTCGTCGTCGACGACTCCGGCCCGGGGATCGCCCCCGAGGAGCGGGACAGGATCTTCGACCGGTTCCATCGGTCGGTCGCCACCGCGGGCGACGCGGGTGGCGCCGGACTCGGGCTCGCGATCGGAGATGCCATCGTCCGCGCCACCGGGGGGCGCTGGGCCGTCGGCTCGTCACCGTCGGGCGGAGCCCGGTTCGCGGTCAGCTGGAGCCGCGCCTCGCTCGATTGACGGTCCCCGAGGCGTGCCCGTAACCGGATCGAAAGGTTTCGGGCGCCACACTGCGACCATGGACCTGTATGACCGACCCACTCCCGCCGCCCGCGGCGACGCGTTGCTGCGACTCCGGACCGTGACGACGGGCGTCGTCATCGCCGGCATCGCCGGCATCGCCGGGTTCGGCATCGCGGCAGCCAGCGGCTATCGCGGAACCAGTACCGCGGCCCAGACGCCGGGTGCGGTCAGCACGCCGGTCCCCTTCCAGCAGCAGCAGGTCGTCCCGAACGACGACGGGTTCACGGCGCCGGTCCCGGCTCCCCTCGTGCAGCCCCCGACCCAGGGCAACGGCCGCCACAGCCACGTGACCTCGGGCGGCTCGGGGGGCTGACCCCCCGGCGAACGCGAACCCGCCGCATCGGCGTGCGACGCGGCGGGTCGGGGTGACGTCTGCGTGGGTCGCGCCGGACCCCGGATGAGGCCCGCCTAGGCGGCGAACTCCCGCAGCTTGCGGCTCCGGGACGGGTGGCGCAGCTTGCGGAGCGCCTGGACCTCGATCTGGCGGATCCGCTCGCGGGTGAGGCCGAACTCACGACCCACCTCCTCGAGCGTCCGGGCGTGCCCGTCGTCCAGGCCGAAGCGGAGGCGCAGGACGCGCTGCTCGCGGCCGTCGAGGCTCGCGAGCACGTGCTCGATCTGCTCGCGACGCATGCGGTCCGCGACCACGTCGAGCGGGGAAACCGCGTCCTCGTCCGGGATCAGCTCGCCGAGCTCCGCGTCGCCCTCGTCGCCCACCGGCGACTGCAGCGAGACGGGCTCCCGGCCGAGCTTGCGGATCTCCTCGACGCGCTGCGGCGTCATTGCCGGCGTCTCGTCGGGGAGGGCCGCCGCGATCTCGGTGTTGGTGGGCTCGCGGCCGAGCTGGGTGGACAGCTCGCGCACGACGCGCGCGACGCGACCCATCGTCTCGACCATGTGGACCGGGATCCGGATGGTCCGGCTCTGGTCCGCGAGGCCGCGCTGGATCGCCTGGCGGATCCACCAGGTGGCGTAGGTGCTGAACTTGAAGCCGCGCTCGTACTCGAACTTGTCCACCGCGCGGATCAGGCCGGCGTTGCCCTCCTGGACGAGATCCAGCAGGCCCATCCCCGCCTGGTTGATGTACTTCCGGGCAATCGAGACGACCAGCCGGAGGTTCGCGGAGGTCAGGTGGTCCCGGGACTGCTTCGCGAGGTCCTTGAGCGCCGGGCGCATCTCGTCGATGATCTCGACCGCGTTGCCGGCTTCCAGATAGCGGCTGATCGCCGGGTAGGCAACCTCGGCCCGGGCCCAGTCGCGCAGGGCGCGGAGCGCCGTGTTGCCACGGATCTCGGCGTTCGGCTTGCCGAGCTCGCCCTCGATCCAGTCCAGGAGCTCCGTGAAGGTCTCGGCGTCCAGGCGCTCGTTGTAGACAGAACGCAGGTCCTGGGCGCGGACGAGGCGCTCCTTGAGCGCATCGGTCTCGGCCTTCTTCAGCGCGTCCGCAAGCCCCAGCGGGGGCGCGGTCACGAGCAGGTCGAGGGCAGCGTCCGCGTGGAGCGCCGCACTGACGACGCGGTGGGCCTCGGCCTGGAACGGCACGGTGTACTTGCGGTTCTTCGCCCGGGCCGTGGCCTCGGTGTGGTGGAGCGTCCACTCGTGGATGCTCAGCAGGGCCTTCCAGGGCTCCACGGCTGCCTGGCCGCCGAGCTCCATGCCCTTGGCCAGGATGACCTCCTCCTCGGCGGTCAGCAGCGGCACGCGGCCGATCTCCCGCAGGTAGAGGCGCACGGAATCGTCGGTGTCCAGGACCTCGGACGCGACCGGCTCCGGGTCTGCCTCCTCGGGGACGGCGGCGCGCACGGGTTCCTGGGCGACCACGACGACCTCTGCGACCTCGGCGACCAGCGCCGCGGCCTCGAGGTCGGCCGCCTCGGGGTCAAGCTCGATGGACATCGCCGCGAGATCCACGTCGGCATCGGATGAAGAGGGGACAGGGTCGGAAGAGATCACGTTGCTCCAGTAGGCGGCACTACGCCCAGCCGCGCAGCCCCATGGAATTCGGACGGCCGTCCGGGGGGATGATCCGGACCCGTGTACCGGGTCCACGCCGCCCGACACACGTAGTGGCGTGTCAAGCGACACGCCAGTGGCCCACTAGTCTACGCCATCGGCAATGGCCTGACAACCCCCGCGTCGATACCCGCCGGGGGTATCCGCGGTGGGTGCCGGAGGCGTCGCGGGCGGCCGCCGGACGGGTCAGCCGCGGGCCTTCACGGTGAGCCAGGTCGTCTTGGTCTCGGTGTACTGCTCGTGCGCGTGGACGGACTTGTCGTGGCCGCCGAAGCCGGACAGCTTGTACCCACCGAACGGCGTGGTCATGTCGCCCTCGGCGTAGGCGTTGATGCCCACGACGCCGGCCCTGAGGTCCCGGGCCACCCGGTGGGCCACGTTGAGGTCGTCCGTGTACAGCGAGGCGGCCAGGCCGTACGGCGTGTCGTTGGCCAGCGTGACGCCCTCCTCCTCGGTCTCGAACTCGATCACCGAGAGGACGGGACCGAAGATCTCCTCGCGCGCGATCCGCATGTCGTTCCGGACGCGATCGAAGATCGTGGGCGGGACGAAGTAGCCGCCGGTCTCCTCCAGGATCCGCTCGCCGCCGGTGACGACCCGCGCGCCCTCCGCCTTCCCGATCTGGACGTAGCCCAGGACCGTCTCCATGTGCCCGCGGTTGATGAGGGCGCCGATGCGGGTGGCCGGGTCGAGGGGATCGCCGACCGGCCAGCGGGCGAGCTCCGCGATGACGGCCTCGAGCAGCCGCTCCTTCACGGAGCGATGGACGATGAGCCGCGAGCCGGCGGAGCAGTTCTCGCCCATGTTCCAGAAGATGGCGATCGCCACGTTGGCGGCCACGGCCGCGAAGTCCGTCACGTCCGCGAACACGAGCTGCGGGCTCTTGCCCCCGAGCTCCAGCAGGACCCGTTTGAGGTTCGTGTCGGCGGAGTAGTGGAGGAAACGGCGGCCGACCTCGGTGGAGCCCGTGAACGCGAGGCAGTCCACGTCCGGGTGGCGGCCCAGCGCCTCCCCGACGACGTCGCCGGGGCCCGTGACCACGTTCAGGACGCCGTCCGGGAGGCCGGCCTCGCTGCCCAGCTCCGCGATCCGGAGGAGGCTGAGCGAGGTGGTGGACGCCGGCTTCATGACGACGGTATTGCCGGTCGCGAGGGCCGGCCCCAGCTTCCAGGCCGCCATCTGGGCCGGGTAGTTCCAGGGGATGACGGCACCGACCACGCCTACCGGCTCACGGGTGATCGTGGCGATCGTGCCCTCCGGCGACGGCGCGACCTGGCCGTACAGCTTGTCCGCCGCCTCCGCGTGCCAGCGGATGCAGGTCGCCGTCTCGGGGACGTCCAGGCCGATCGTGTCGGTGATCGGCTTGCCCGCGTCCAGGGTCTCGATCAGGCCGATCTCGCGTCCGTTGGCCTCGATCAGGTCCGCCCATCGGACGAGGATCCGCTTGCGGTCGCCGGGGTTGACACGGGACCAGCGGCCGTCGTCCGCCGCGCGCCGGGCCACCGCGACGGCTGCGTCCACGTCGGCGACGCCGCCCTTCGCGATGTCGGCGAGATGCCGCCCCGTCGCGGGGTTGACGGTGTCGTAGCGGCCGCCGTCGGCGGCGTCACGGAACTCCCCGCCGATGAACAGCTGCGTCCGGGGACGGAGGCCGGCGATGGCCGCCCTCGACTCGGCGATGTCGGGGATCGTGGTCTCAATCACGGGGAGCCTCCGGGTTCGCGCATCGACGATGGACCAAGGGTAGGGGACGACCGTCCCGGTGGCGACCTCGCAGCGGAGGGCGGCTCGGCCCGCCGCCCGGCTCGCCCGCCGTTCAGACCGGGCGGTCGGTCCCGGCGGGGCGCCACTGCTCCCGCCAGACCTCGGCGATCAGGGCGGTCTCGGCCTCCGGGAGCTCCGGCACCGGGCCGAAGGCTCGCGCGCGCAGGTAGACCTCGGCGGCGCCCTCGGTCACCGAGGCCGCGTTGTACGCGTGGTGGAGGGTGGCCCCGATCGCGAGCAGCCCGTGGTGGCGCAGGAAGCACGCACCGCGGTCCGCCAGCGCCCGCGACGTGACGTCCGCGAGCGCCTCGGTGCCGGGCCGGGCGTAGGGTGCGGTCCGGACCGCGCCGCCGGTTGCGGCCACGAACCCGGTGAGGATCGGCGGCAGCGTCCAGCCGAGGGCGGCCATCGTCATCGCGCCGGCGCTGTGGGTGTGGACGATGGCCCCGACCTCCGGTCTCCGCCGGTACATCAGGGTGTGGAGCGGGAACTCGGTGGTGGGCTTCAGGCGGCCCGTGACGATCTCGCCGTCGATCGTCGCCAGGCAGACGTCTGCCGCCTCGAGGGAGTCGTACGGGGCGCCGGTCGGCGTCACCGCGCACAGGCCGGGCTCGCCGTGCACCCGCACGCTGATGTTGCCCGCCGTGAAGTCGACCAGGCGTTCCGCCAGCATGCGCTGGCAGTAGAGGACCACCTCGGCCCGCGCTCGTTCCCGACCCGTGCCCAGCCGCATCGTCCCTCACCTCGAACGCGAGCACCTGCCCCGGTGCCCCGTGCTATGCCATTGACTTCTCGCCGACGCGGGCAAGCAGCGATGTCCAGGACGTGACGAACGACGCCGCGCCCTTCTGCTGCAGCTCCAGGCCCATTGCGTCGACGTCGACGCCCGCCTGCGCGAAGCGGGCGAGCGTGGCGTCGGCCTCGTCCGGTGCGGCGGGGATCGGTTCGAGGGACGCGAGCTCCTCGGCGCCGGCCGCGAGCAGGGTCTCCTCGGGCATCGTGTTCACTGTGTCGGGCGCGGCGAGGCCCGTGACGTAGAGCGTCGGTGACGCGGTTGCGACCTTCGTGCCGGTGCTGGCGAACAGCGGGCGCTGCGGACGGGCTCCGGCGGCGGCCAGGGCGGCCCAGCGGTCCGTCGCGAAGAACGCGACCGCATCCGCGTACGCGCGCCGCCCGACGGCCAGGCCGAGTTGCAGCTCCAGGTCCGCGGGGACCCTGCCCGCGACGGCGCTGTCCCAACGGCTGATGAACAGGGACGCGACGGAGGGCACGTGGCCGGGCAGCCCGGCGGCGATCCGCCGCTCGATGCCACGGGTGTAGGCCTCCGCGCAGGCCAGGTACTGGGCCGGTGAGAAGAGGAGCGTCACGTTGATCGGGATGCCCGCGAAGATCGCGTCCTCGATGGCGCCCAGCCCTTCGGGTGTGCCAGGGATCTTGATCAACAGGTTGGCGCGCCCGCCCTTCGCCCAGAGGCGCTTCGCCTCGGCAAGCGTGGCGGCTGCGTCGTACGCGAGCTCCGGGGAGACCTCCAGGCTGACGAAGCCGTCGACGCCACCGGTGGCGTCGTAGATCGGTCGGAACAGGTCCGCGGCCCGGGTCAGGTCGTCCAGGGCGAGGCCGAAGAAGATCTCCTCGGCCGGCGCGCCCGAGGCCGCCGCGGCGGCGATCTGGGCGTCGTAGTCCCCGCTGCCGCCGATCGCACGGTCGTAGATCGTGGGATTCGACGTCAGGCCGGTCACCCCCAGCTCGTCCTTGTAGCGGGCGAGCGTGCCGCCGTCGAGCAGGGCGCGGGTGATGTTGTCGAGCCACAGGCTCTGGCCGAGCTGGCGAAGCGCGCTGGTCGTGGTCATCGGTCCTCCAAAGATCGTCCCGAGTCTAGCGTGATCGGGCCCGGGACCCGGGGAAACGAGGCGGAGCAGCGCGACGGCCGGGACGCGGCTGCCCGGTGATCCTTCGCTCGTCTGTCACCGGCCACGGCGCCTCGCCCGGGCGCTCCTCTTGTCGGGTCAACGGATCTCCCGGGACGCGGCGGCGCACGGCCCGGGCGCGGACGCGCTACCTTCCGGGTCATGGCCACCGATCCTGACCGCGCCGCCCTCGAAGCCGCCCTCGCCGGCCGCGGCGAGCACGAGCTCTTCCCGTGCGACCCGGCCCTCGCGGACACGGCCGCATTCTGCGCCGCCTACGGCTTCGACCCGGCGGACTCCGCCAACACGATCGTCGTCGTCGGCAAGGGCACCCCGCCGGTGTACGCGGCCTGCGTCGTGCTCGCCACGCACCGCCTGGACGTGAACCGCGTCGTCAGGAGCAGGTTCGGGCGCAAGTCGTCCTTCGCCGCACCCGAGGAGACCCGGACGATCAGCGGCCACGAGATCGGCGGCGTTACGGTGTTCGGGCTGCCGGCCGGACTCCCGATCTGGGTGGACGGCGCGGTCATGGCGCGCGAGCGGATCGTGCTCGGTGGCGGCAGCCGCAGCTGGAAGGTCATCGCGCCATCGACCATCCTGCTCACCCTGCCGGGCGTCGAGGTGGTCGAGGGGCTGGCGAACCCGGCTCCGCCCGCCGTCGTCCCGGGTCCGGACCCGGCTCCGCCCGCCGTCGTCCCGAGCCAGCCTGCCCTCGCGCCGGCACCCTCGTCCGGCGGGGAGCGGTTCGCATGAACGCCCGGCAGTGGCTCGTCGTCGTCATCGTCGCCGTTCTCGCCCTCGTGGGCGGCGGCCTCCTCGGGTTCCTGGTGCAGGGCGGCGGGGGAACACCCGGGTCTTCGTCCGCCGCAACCGCCTCCGCGGCGATCGCCTCCGGCGCCCCGGCGCCGTCCGAGACGATGGTCGCGCCGGCAACCCCTCCGTCCTCGGGGACGTCCACGCCAGCTCCATCGGCGGCGCCCACGCCCACCGCCACCCCGTCCGCCACGCCGAGGCCGACCAACGCACCCGGACCGGCAGCGACCATCGTCCTGACCGGGCTCAAGCTGGACGCGAAGAACGATCCCGAGGGCCAGGACAGGCTGGTGACGTTCACGACCGGTGGCACCGGGACGATCACGGTCGCACTCAAGACGCTGTCGCCCGTGGGGACCGCCCGCATGTGCCTGTCTGCGGACGGCAAGGCCCTGGGCTGCAAGACCACGGCGGCCGGGAAGCTGACGGCCACCACGACGAAGAAGGCGGCGTCGCTCGAGCTCACCCTCCGCGGCAGCGGCATCGAGACGCCGGTCGTGGAAGTGGCGATCACGTTCCCGGCGTCGAAGCCGTCGGTGACGATCGCCAACGCGCGGTTCGACGGCACGATGTACCCCGAGACGAACGGGATCCAGGCGATCGTGCAGCCTCGGCAGAACGGCATGCTCCACCTCACGGCCGACTGGGGCGGCCACCCGTTCCTGTACGAGGTGGACCTGCAGGAGCAGGGCGGCAGCGGGAGTCAGACCCTCGCGAACCAGGGTCCGGCGACGCGCACCAACGAGCAGCTCCCGGTGACGGCGCCGAACCCCTGGAAGGTCGTGCTCCAGAACATCGAGACCGGGTTCGGGCCCACGCCGATGACGGTGACGATCGCCTGGCCGTAGGTGGTCCCCACGTGCCCGCCGGACGTCCGCTCGACGAACACGTTTCCAGCCGCCCGGCCAGGCCGGCGACGCCCGCCTGGCCGCCCTGGTGCCCTGGGGGGCCGGTGACGCCCACGCCCCGGCCCACACCCGTGCCCTGACCTGTCCCCGTGCCCTGACCCGGAGCGGCGGCGCGCCGGCCTGGCGTCAGCCCTGGTGCAGGGGCGGTGGGGGAGGGGCCGCGGGGCCGTCGGGCGTGACCTGGAGGCGCTCGATCCGCCGCGTCGGGGCTTCCGCTTCCGGCTCGGGCACCGGCTCCTGCGGGTACGAGGCGGCGGGCCAAGTTGCCACGCTCGATCGACCGAGACCCAGGGCCGCCGCCCGTTGCTTCGATCGCCGCTCCATGTCGCGGACGATGAGGAAGAGCAGCACCCCTCCAGCCACCCACACGACGTCGCCGGCGACGCGGACGGTGAAGAGCGCCCGGATGCTGTCGAGGGTATCGAGCCGGAAGGAGGCCAGGACTTCGACGACCGTCGAGGCGGACATCAGGACGAACGTGATCCACCACGGGGCGAGGAGACGCTCGGCGCCCCGTGATGGGCTGGTCCGGAGGCGCACGATGGCATCGTCCACGACCTGGTAGGGAACGACCCAGCTCGCCAGCGGGACAAACCACCACCCGATGGCCTCGCCCGGGCTCCGGCGTGGCGTGTAGCCGGTCAGCGGCGGGATGTTCTCCACGACGCGCGACAGCCACGCGAGAAGCGCCGCGCCCGTGAGGTAGAAGAGGATGGACTGGGCCATCCCAGTCGCCGCGACCATGCTGTCGTAGGCCGCGCCGTCAGCCTCGGTGAAGGTGCCGGCCGCCGCCGCGTCGAGGATGCCGTAGCCCGCGAGACCCTGGACGATGGAGATGGCGGTGGCGGCGATGGTGACTCCGAGGATCCCGAGCAGGAACCGGCCGCGCACCCACGAGGCGCGATAGCCCGGGGATCTCCAGGTACCGTCCGGCTTGGGCGGGCCGAACTCGGGTGGGGGCCAGCCTGGGCTTGCCGACAGGTCAGGATCCATCCGCGCCCTCCTCCCGCTGCGCGCGGACCGCCACCGGCCCGGCTTCGGCCCAGCCTCATGGACGCGCAGCAGGCGTCACAGGGCCGATCGGCCCGTCTCCAGGCCCTCACCCGCGCTCTCAGCCCGCCCGGCGCAGGAAGGCCGCCCCCATCAGGTTCGGGCCCAGGTGCGGGCCCGTGGACGCGCCGATCAGCCCGACCGTGACCCTCCCCGGGTCCACGCCACCCGGGATGGCGGCGAGCAGCTGGTCCCGGAAGGCCGCCACTTCCTCGGGCGTGCTCGTCGGCGTGTGGAGGATCGAGAGCCGCTCGATGGGCTTCGCGGCGATCAGCTCGATGGCCCGGGCGCGCGCCTTCGCCCGCGTCCGCGGGCGCTCCGCGTTGACGACCAGGCCATCGGTCACCGTGATGATCGGCTTGACCGACAGCATCGACCCGACGACCGCCTGCGCAGCCGATAGCCGGCCGCCCTTGCGCAGGTAGTCGAGCGTGTCCACCGCGACGAACAGGTCCAGGTCCGGGAGTCGGCTGCGGATGTAGGCGGCGATGTCGGCCCCGGACGCGCCGGTCGCCGCCATCTCGGCCGCCATCAGAGCCGGGATGCCGGTGGCCATCGACGTCGAGCCCGTGTCGATCACGTGGACCTCGCGGTCGGGGAGCGCCTGGGCGGCCAGGGTTGCACTGCCGAACGTCCCGGAGAGCCTGGTGCCGATGACCGGGCAGACGATTGAGTCCGCGCCGCCGGCGAAGCAGGCCTCGAACGTTGCGTTGAACGTGCCGGGGGACGGGGCGGCTGTCTTGGGGAATGGGGCGCCGGGCGCCAGCAGCCGGGTCCAGAACTCCTGGGTGGTGAGGTTGACTCCGGCCTGGAACTCCTCGTCCCCGAACTGCACGTACAGCGGCACGACCCGGATGCCCGCGCCCGCGGCCATGTCGGCCGCGAGGTCTGCAGTGGAATCGGTGACGACGGCGACGGGTGACATCGACTCTCCTTGTGCCCTCGCGGATCGGCGGATCATATGGTCTCCCGGTCGGGCGGCAAGGCCTGGTTCCCCGGTGCTGTTGGCGCGTTCGGGCCGCGCAGGCGTCCGGTGTCCTGGAGGGCGCGGCGAAGGAGGAACTCCACCTGGCCGTTCATCGAGCGCAGGTCGTCCGCGGCCCAGCGCTGGAGGGCCGTGAACGTCTCCGGGTCGAGGCGGAGGAGGAACGGCTTCCGCTCGGCCATGGTGAGGTCTCCCGTTGCGAGTGGGACGCAGGCTTCGCGGGTCCGACGCCGCTACGCGTACAGCGTCCCGGCGTTGACCACCGGCTGCGTCTCGTGCTCGGAGCACAGGACCACCAGCAGGTTGCTGACCATCTGCGCCTTGCGCTCCTCGTCCAGCTGGACGACGTTCTTGGCCGACAGCTGGGCCAGGGCCATCTCCACCATGCCCACGGCGCCCTCGACGATGAGCGTGCGAGCCGCGATCACCGCCTTCGCCTGCTGGCGGCGGAGCATCGCGTTGGCGATCTCGGCGGCGTACGCGAGATGGCTGATCCGCGCCTCGATGACCTGGAGACCGGCCTGCTCCAGCCGATCCTGGATGTGGGTGCGCAGCTGGTCGGCGATCTCGGACTGGTTGGAGCGCAGCGCGATCTCGTCGTCGCGGTGGGTGTCGTACGGGTGCGATGTCGCGAGGTTCCGCAGGGCGGACTCGGCCTGCACGTGGACGAAGTTCTCGTAGTCGTCCACCTCGAACAGCGCCTCCGCCGTATCGGTCACCTTCCAGACGACGACCGCCGCGATCTCGATCGGGTTGCCGTCGTGGTCGTTGACCTTGAGCTTGGCCGTCTCGAAGTTGCGGACCCGGAGCGAGATCCTGCGCCGCCGGGTGAACGGGTTCACCCAGTGGAACCCCTGGCTGCGCAGCGAGCCGTGGTAGTGCCCGAACAGCACCAGGGCGCGCGCCTCGTTGGGGTTGACCGGGGTCAGGCCGGCGTAGCCGAGCCCGATGGCGATGCCCAGCAGCACGAGCAGGCCGACCTGGGCGAGCGTCCAGAGACTGAAGGCGTCGATGGTCGGGATCAGGACCTCCGCGAGGTAGAGGACGACCACCACCACGTAGACGAGCGTGGCCGCGAGCAACACGAGGAGGGCTGGGATGCCCGGCAGCGACCGGGCGAGGCGTTCCTTGTTCATCGGGTGGCTCTCTTCTGCTGGTCGCGCAGCATCCGGTGCGCGATCAGAATGATATCACTAAGATACAAGTCACGCGATGGAAGGGAGAGCCGGCCGGAGGAGGGAGGTTCCGGCAGCAGTCGGCACGACAGGCGCATCATGGCGGGGACATGGGACGCGCGCGACGTTTGATCCTGGCCGGTGGGCTCGCCCTGGGTGCGGGCGCCGTCGCCCTGGCCTGCCGGCCGCGGATCGCCGGGATCCGGCGCTCGTTCCGGACGTCGTCGTCGCCCGGGGCGGCCTCGTATGACGTGGTCGTCGGCGTCCTCCTGGGAGGCTACTACGACGACATCGCGGCAGACTGCGCGGCGACCCTCGACGGCGTGGGTTCGCCCGCGATCCTGGAGGTCGGGCCGGGCCCCGGGCACCTGGCCGAGCGGCTGCTGTCGCTGCTGCCCGACGGTCGCTGGACCGGCCTGGACATCGACCCCAGGATGCTGGACGCCGCGGAGCGCCGCCTGGCTGACGCGGGGCTCCGGGCCCGGGCCAACGCGGTGACGGGTGACGTGGCGGCCCTGCCCTTCGGCGACGCGTCGTTCGACCTCGTCGTGAGCTCGCTCTCCGCCCACCACTGGTCCGACGCGGGGGCGGGCTTCCGCGAGATCCGCCGCGTGCTGCGACCCGGGGCGGCGGCCCTCGTCTTCGACCTCCCGGAGCGATGGGGTCACCTGGAGACCGGGTTCCACGGCATCGGTGCGGCATCGGCCGTCTTCGACCGGCCCGTGCGCCGCCGGATGCGTGGCATCGGTCGCTGGACGCTGGTCTGGCGCCTCGAGCTCCGGCGGCCCGTGGACCACTGACGGCCCGCGTCCAGGATCGCCCGGGACCATCGTCGGGAGGCGTCGGGACCGCCGGTCCATGGTCCGGGCCGATCGCGTCGACGACGCTGGTGGCCCTCGAAGCGGTGCACGGTGTCCCGGCCTGTCGTCCGGCGACTGACGAGCCGCCGCAGCCACACGGCCAGAATGCACCTCACCTCCAGACCCGCCCAAGCCATCGTCGTCGCCTGTCTCGTGGTCCTGGCGTGGCTGTCCGTCGCCGCGGCCCCGGTCGCCGCCCTCGAACCGCCCCGGCCGTTGCCGGGCTACCGCCCCACGTTCGTCACCGAGACGGACGAGCATCCCTGGACGGACTGCCTGTGGGCCTCCGGCGCGATGCTGCTCGACAAGTGGACGAACGGGAAGGTCACGCGCACGCACCAGCAACTGCGGAACCTGGCGCGAGCCCATCCGGGCGGCTCCTCGCTGGACGATCTTCGTTCGGCGTACGCGCGCCTCGGCGTCCAGCTGCGGTTCTCGCCCGATGGGGGCGAGCGCATCACCTGGCCTGCCCTGCTGCGGCGCCTCGCGAACGGCGCCGGCGCGGTCCTCCTCGGCGACGACTCGAAGCTGCCGCGCTGGTATGGCCGCTGGGACTACGGCTTCTGGAAGGCGGCCCCCGACAAGGACAACCACGCCGTCTACATCGAGCGCTACGACCCCAGGCAGCCACCGCGTGTGGCTCATGGACCCGCTGGGCCGCCCGGGCTGGAAGGGCGAATGGATCAGCGTCGCCGCGTTGCGCCGCTTCGCGTGGACGACCCGCGGCGGCGCCCTGTCGGTGGCGGTCACGCCGACCGCGAAGGCGGCCCCGTATGCGAAGGTCACGATCGCGAAGCCGACGATCTCGACGACCTCGAGGACGTTGACCGCCGACTTCGGGCTCAGGACGCCCCGCAAGTGGGCCTTCCCGGGCGCGGATGTCAAGGCGGCCTTCACGCGCGCCGACGATCCGCTGCTGGCAGCGGCGCTGTCCATGCCGGTGGGCAGGGTCCCGGCGGCCAAGGCCGCCGCCCCGAAGAAGCCCATCGCGGGCTTCCGCGGGAAGACGCTCCGGGTCACCGCCGGGCTCCCCGCGAAGGCGGGCGCCTACAGGGCGACGCTCACGCTGACGGACCGGCGGTTCGGCCGGCTCGTGGCGCGGATCGGGAACGTCGCCGTGTTCGTACCGGGCCCCCGCCGGGCCACCCTGACCCTGTTCGTTCGCGACGAGACGATCGAGGGCGGCAAGCCGGCCGACGTGTCCGTGTACGTGGTGAACACGGGCACGGAGACCTGGGCCGAGCGCGGCCCGGGCGTGAGCCCCCAGGCGGAGCCGTCCGCGATCCGCGGGACGCACGTGGTTGCCCGCTGGATCCGGCTGGGTGTCCCGGCGGATGCTCCGGCCCCGCCGCCGGTGTCGCTCGGGGCGGTTCCGCTGGCCCCCGGTGGCGTTGCGACGATCCGCACCAAGCTCCTCGCACCGGCGTCGCCGGGCGCGTGGGCCCTGGTCGTGGACGTCGTCGACGACGTGGACGGCTCGTTCGCGTCGCTCGGCAGCGCCCCGGCGGTCCGGGCCGTCGAGGTGGCGGTCTCACCCCATAACGCCGTGGTCGAATAGCGTCGGACCGACGGCGAGATGGGGCCGGCGCCCGCCCGGCATTCCGGCCGCGGCCGCGTCTCAGCTGCACCGGCGACCCCCGGCGAGGCACGGTCGTGACAGGCGCGGGACAATGGCTGTCCACGAAGCGAGCTGGAGGCTCACGGATGACGACCGACCTCAAGATCGGCCTCCTCGACATGCCGGGCACGCTGGCGGAGGCGTGCGACACGCTCGGGCGCGCGGGCGTGAATCTCGATGGCGCCTGCGGCTACGTGACCGATGGGCGAGGCTCCTTCCACGTCCTGGTGGCAGATCCGACGCATGCCCGGCGGGCGCTCATGGACGCCGGCTTCGAGATCCTGGAGGAGCGGCAGGTGGCCGTCGTCCCCGTGACCAACAAGCCCGGGGCGGCCGCCGCGCTGCTCCGGCGGATCGCCGATGCGGGCGTGAACGTCGACCTGCTGTACGCCACCGTGGACGGCCGTATGGTCCTCGGCGGTGACGACTTCAAGCGGATCAGCGACACGCTTATCACCTGACCGACTCCGCCGGCCTCCGACACCCAGGGCGAGCGCCCCAGCTTCGCGGGCATTCCGGCACGATCCGGGGCATCATCGGGCAGCAGAAGCCAACCAGGGAGGGACATGGACCAGGCGACCCGGCGCAAGACGATCGGCCTCGTTGCGCACGACAACATGAAGCCCGACCTCATCGAGTGGGTCGTGTTCAACCGCCACTCGCTCGTGGTCCACGATCTTGTCGCCACGGGAACGACCGGAACGCTCCTGGAGGAGGAGCTGGGGATCGGCATCCGCAAGCTCCAGAGCGGTCCGCTGGGCGGGGACCAGCAGCTGGGCGCGCTGATCGCCGACGGCGAGATCGACTTCCTCGTGTTCTTCTGGGATCCGCTCGAGGCGCAGCCGCACGACCCGGACGTGAAGGCCCTGATCCGCCTCGCCGTGGTCTGGAACATCCCGGTCGCGTGCAACCGCGCGACGGCGGACTACCTGATCTCGTCACCGCTGATGACCGGCGACTACGAACGCCGGCTGCCCAACTTCAGCTCGTACATCGATCGCTTCGCGACACCCTGATCAAGCGATCGACACGGCCTCGGAAGTCCGGCGCCGTCCGCCGCCGACCTGACCGACGGCCCCCGGTCCGGGATCGGTGCGGCCCTTGGTCGGCGGGTCCCGCGCCGCCACGCTGCCCGGGGCCGCGGGCGTGACCGCTGCGATGGAGGGTTCGGGGTGGCGCGCACGATCCGGGAGCTGGGGCCACTGGCGGTCGTGGTGGGCGTGGTGTCGGCGATCACGTTCTACCTGCTGGGGGCGAACCCGTCGCTTGGGCCGTGGATCCTGGCCGCCCTGCTGTTCGCCCACGGCTGGGTCCACCTGATGTTCGTGTTCCCGCGGCCGCCGGCCCCGACGGCCGCCGCGCCGGCCGCGGAGGGTGCGGGTGCGAGCGCCCGGGCGGTGCCGATGGCCTGGCCGTTCGACCTGGGAGCGTCGTGGTTGATCGGCAGGGCGGGCGTCCCGGCCGGCGCCGTCCGGTCGATCGGACGGGCGCTCGTCGCGACCGCGCTCATCGGCTTCCTGCTGGCGGCCCTGGCGACGGTCGACGTCCTGGTTCCCGCCGCGCTGTGGGCAGGGTTGGCCCTCGTCGCCGCGGCGTCCTCGGCCCTCCTGCTCCTGATTGCCTTCTCGAGAACGCTTCTCCTGGGGTTCGCGATCGATGGCGCCGTCACGTGGCTCGTGCTCGCGGGACCCTGGACCCCGGCCGGCTCCTAGGCGGCGAGGCCCCACCTGTGGCGCAACGGGCGATCCGGACGATACTGACCGACACACCGGGAAGGCCTCTGGCCCCGCCCCGGGTGACAAGCGCGAGGGATGCGTGTTCGAACAGGTGCTTCGGTGACGTTCGACCTGATCGTGTGGCCAGTCGACCGCGCGCTCACGCTCGAGGAGGCGGTCGCCGCCGTCGGCCGGCTCGGCGGTCCGCTGTCGTTCGCCCGTGGGCGCGACCGGCGCCTCGACGCGTTCGTCGCCGCGATGGAGGAGCGCTACCCGGGACTCCGGGGCCGTGGCGGCGTGCCGCCGCCGTTCGCGGTCGATGCCCAGCGCAGGCAGATCGTCCTTGGCATCCCGTGGAACATGGTGGAGACGGTTGCTCGCGACGTTGCGGAGGTGGCCTGGACGACGGGTCTCGCGGTCTACGATCCGCAGCGAGGGGCGGTAGGCCTCCCGGCGCCGTTCGCCGATGCCCCACTCACATCCGAGGGTCTCGAGCGCCAGGTCCAGGCAGCCGATGAGGCCCTGGCCGCCATCGAGCGCGGCGCCGCGCCCGCATCGGGCGGCGACGGGGCAGGACTCCAGCGCGCCAGGGAGAAGGCGGACCGGGCCGTCTCGAACCGCCAGCTCGCGGCTGCCGGTATCCGCCAGGTGAGCCCGCTCGGCTACGAGGTCACGCCGGAGGTCGAGGCGGAGTTCAACGCCGACCCTCTGCGCATGCCGTCAAGCCTCCAGACCGCGGAGCGGAAGCGGCAGCTGATCGCCGATGTGACGTCGCCATCACCGGGCGCCCGCCACGCGGCGCTCGGTCAGCTGGCCGGCTGGGACCCTGACGACGAGGTCGCCACGGTCCTCCGGATCGCGCTCGCATCCCCGGACGTCTTCGAGGCAGGCCAGGCCGCCGCCGGCCTCGCGCGCCAGGGCGACATCACGGACCTGCCGGCGGTCCTGGACCTCGTCCACCGCATGTCGCCCGCGGACGGCGGGAGCGCCGAGGCGATGCTGCTGCCGCTCCGTGCCGCGCTCGAGCTCGCGGCGCCGGCAGGTCCGATGGCCGTCGACGGGGTGAAGGCCCGCGCTCGCGCCTGGCGTGGCGATCGGCCTGTCCGCCGGCATTCGTGGGAGCGTGAGTTCGACCGGGAGCTGGACGAGCTGCTCGGCGACTCGTAGGACCAGGCGGTCCGGCGAGCGTCGAGTGCCCTACGTGCCGACCGGCTGCACCGACACCCACTTGCCCTCCCAGGCCATCCGGATTCGCGCGTAGTGCCAGGGCGTGAAGAAGCCCTTGAACTGAGCCGGCGTCAGCTTCCTGTCCGGGCGCATGTCGTACCCGTAGGTCCTGCTCTGGAGGCCCCACAGTGGACCGACGACCCGAACGCTGGTGACCGTGAAGTTGCTCGTCTTCGCCGGATCGGCGGTGGCCGTGAACCCGGTGAGCACCCAGGCGTGGTTGCCGTGGGAGACGAGGAGACCGACCGGAAGGCTGGTCCGGCGCAGGCTCGTCACGGCGGACCGGAGCGCAGCGGCGAAGCTGTCGTTCGCGACGCGCCGGTACCGGTCGTCGACGTAGTGGCGGAGCCCGGCGGTCCAGCCGGCGGGGTCCACGCCGTCCGCCGCCGGGATCGGGTACCGGTTGTGCGCCCGCATGTAGCTGTAGTAGCGCTGCTGACCGGCCCGCGAGTGGTCCTGCTGGTGGTCCGCGATGTTGCGCATGATCTGGACGCCTGCCGCGGTGCACCAGCGCCAGGTCTTCTGGGTGGTGAACACGCCGGCGCGGTAGAGGTCGACGCCGCCGTTCCACGCCGGCAGGACCGCGGAGGCAGCCGCGGCATCGCCAGTGGCCGCGGAGCCGGAAGCGGCCGCGGAGCCGGAAGCGGCCGCGGAGCCGGAAGCGGCCGCGCCCCAGCCGTCCAGCGGAGGCACGATCGCCCAGGCATCCGCCGGGGCGGTGATCCCGGCGAGGCCGGCGAGCAGAACCGCGACGAGCAGGGTGCGGACCGGTCGGGCGGGACCTCTCGTGCCCTTCATGCGAACGATGGTAGACCCGACGCGCAAGCAAGCCCCGCGGCGTGTCCCCGCGGCGTGTCGCACGCGGCGTGTCCCCGCGGCGAAGCACGCACGCGGCGACGCGCACACCCGGCGAACGCGCACACCCGGCGACGAGCGCACCCCGGTCAGGCGAGCGTGCGCCGCATCACCACGCCGGTGTCCCGGCACACGGTCGTGAACTCGATCGACTCGCCGACGGCGGCGACGGCCTCGCTCCTCGGGGTGACCCCGTAGCCCAGGAGCGGGAACCAGTCGATCGCCGTCTCCGTGAGCAGGTAGAGCTCCCGGATGCCCTCGTCGCGCGCGAGCTGCTCCGCCGCGTGGACGATCTCACGCCCGAGGCCCATGCCACGCCGGTGTTCCGCCACCACGACCGACCGCAGCAGGCCTGCATCGCGGTAGCGTTCGACGGCGGCCGCAGCGACGACCTCCCCGGCGTCGCGCGCCACGACGCCCAGCGAAAGCGCCTCCGCGGCGCCTTCGAGCGGGAGGCCCGCCGCCGCGAGAAGCCGCTCGACACCGGGCACGTCAGTCGCCGTGGCCCGGTCGATCCGCATCAGCAGCACCCGTCTCCGCCGCGGCACTCCGTGCCCGCCATCTTCACCTCGGCCCGCGTGGGGAGCTCGATCAGCGGCTTGGTGTCGGCCGGCTTCGTCGCCTTGACGACGGCGCTCACCATCCCGTCCGCCACGTCGTGGGTCGGCGTGAGGGAGACGTCCGTCAAGCCGGCGGCCTCGAGCCCGGCCCTGAACTCCGAGAACGAGAGTGCCCCGGCGATGCAGCCCGCGAACGAGCCGCGCTCGGCCCGCTCCGCGCCGGTCAGGCGGTCCTCGGCCACGATGTCGGTCACGCCCATCCGGCCACCGGGCCTGAGCACGCGCGCGATCTCCCGGAACACCGCCGGCTTGTCGGCCGCCAGGTTGATGACGCAGTTGCTGATGACCACGTCGACCGAGTCGGCCGGGAGCGGGATGGCCTCGATGTGACCCTTGAGGAACTCGACGTTGGTGGCACCAGCCTGCGTCGCGTTCCGCTGGGCGAGGGCCAGCATCTCGTCGGTCATGTCGAGGCCGAAGGCGCGTCCCGTCGGGCCGACGCGCCTGGCCGACAGGAGGACGTCGATCCCGCCACCGGAGCCGAGGTCCAGGACGCGCTCACCCTCGCGAAGCTCCGCCACCGCCGTGGGGTTGCCGCAGCCGAGCGAGGCAAGGACGGCGGCCTCCGGCAGCTCCGCCTGCTCGAGGGCCGAATAGAGCCCGGCCCCGATGGTCTCGGGTTCGCCCGAGCAGCAACTGCCGGACGTGGCCGCGACGGCCGCCGCGGCGTAGTGAGCCCGGACCGCCTCGTGGATCGTGTCGGTGGTCATCGGTTCGTCCTCGGTCAGCAGGTGGCGGGATTGCCGCCCAGGGCACGGGCGATGCGATCCAACAGGGTCGGGTTGCAGCAGGCGCGGGCGCAGCGCGCCATGCGAACGAGGTGGTCGTGCCGGATCTGTGCCTCGCGCTCCAGCTCCATCACCTTGACGAGCTCGGGTGTCGTGATCATGGTGCTCCTTTCACCGGCGGCGGCCCGGTCTGTCTGCCGACCCTCGCCGGTGTCTGTGATATTGATACTTGACGATATTGGTACTTGTCAATACCCTATTCGTCATGAAGCGCCTGACCGATCCCGACGCCCTGCTGTTCCAGGGCCTGGCCGACCCCACCCGGCTCTCGATCCTCCGCGAGCTCGCGGGCGGGAACGAGGTCTGTGCGTGCGACTTCACGGCGTGCTGCGACGTCGCCCAGCCGACCGTCAGCCACCACCTCAAGGTGCTGCGTGAGGCGGGCTGGGTCACCTCGGAGCGCCGGGCGTCGTGGGTCTACTACCGGCTGAACCCCGAGGCGGTCGCGCGGTTCCGGCAGATCGCCGGGGAGCTCTCGCCTGCCCTCGGCGCGCCCGCATCGCGAACGCTGCCGGTGGTCCAGCCCGTCGCCTGAGCCGGCAGCCGCACCCCTCGATCCGCACCGGCGATGCCGGGCCCGGCCTCCGCGAGTGCCTCCCACGAGGGAGGCACCGGGCATTCGAGGGAGGCGGCATGAACGAGCCCGCGTCTCGCGACGCGGGCTCGAATTGCGTGTCGGCAGGCCGCTCTCAGCGCATGCGCTGCCTCTCGTTCGGGCGACCCCACGCTCGTGAGAGCGGCCGCCTCACGTCAGCTGCAGCCGCTCGTGGAGCCGCAGTTGAGGCACTTGTAGCAGGATCCGCTGCGGACCATGATCGAGCCGCATTCGGCGCAGGACGGGGCATCGGCCTGGGTGGCAAAGGCCACCTTCGCGGTGCCGCCACCGAGCGAGACACCGCCGAGCGACGCGGCGATCGACGCGAGCCCGCCGTTCTTCGCGCCGTTGCCGGCCGGCTGCCCGTTCGTCGCGCCGTTGGTGGCGATGGTCGTCGGCCCGCCGCGGGCCCCGGGGGCCGGGACCGCTGCCGTGGCGGCGGGTGTCGCCGAGCCCTTCCCCGGATCGTCGGGAGCAGGTGCCGGTGCCGGCGCGGCGACCGGCTCGGGCATGGTGACGGCCTCGGACTGGGCCGTGATGCCCTCGTCGGCCCTCGGCCGCAGGGCCGAGGCCCCGAATGCGACGGGCGCGTCGGCCACCACCTGCGAGCGCTCCTGGAGCCCCAGCGCTGCCCGGTCCTCGCCCGGCAGGAACCGGCTGCCCATCCAGCGGAAGATGTAGTCAACGAGGGACTTGGCGATCGGGATCTCCGGGTTGCCGGTGAAGCCGCTGGGCTCGAACCGCACGTGGGCGAACTTGTTCACCACGTCCTTGAGCGGGACGCCGTACTGCAGCGCGAGGCTGACCGAGGTCGCCAGCGTGTCCATCAGCCCCGAGACCGTGGACCCTTCCTTGGCCATCTTGAGGAAGATCTCGCCGGGCTGGCCGTCCGGGTACAGGCCGACGGTGATGTAGCCCTCGTGGCCGGCGATCTCGAACTTGTGGGTGACGGCCGCACGCTCCGCCGGAAGCCGGTGGCGGTGCGGCTTGGTGGCCTCGACCTGGGCGGCCGCGAGCTGGCGGCGCAGGCTGTCGATCGTCTCCCTGTCGGCGGCCGAGCCCTCGTCCTTCTTCCTGCCGGTGGACAGCGGCTGGCTGCGCTTGCTGCCGTCACGGTAGACCGCGATGGCCTTGAGACCCTGCTTCCAGCCCTCGAGGTAGACCGTCTCGATCTCCTCGGGCGTGGCGTTCTCGGGCATGTTCACGGTCTTGCTGATCGCGCCCGACAGGAACGGCTGGACCGCGCCCATCATCCGGATGTGGCCCAGGTAGTGGATGGACCGCTCGCCGTTGACCGGCTTGAACGCGCAGTCGAAGACCGGCAGGTGCTCGGGCTTCAGGCCGGGGGCGCCCTCGATCGTCTCGCGCTCGTTGATGTAGGCGAGGATCTCCTCGACCTGGGCCGGGGTGTAGCCGAGCTTGCGCAGGGCCGCCGGCACGGTCTGGTTGACGATCTTGAGGTAGCCCTCGCCGACCAGCTTCTTGTACTTGATGAGCGCGATGTCGGGCTCGATGCCGGTGGTATCGCAATCCATCATGAACGCGATGGTTCCCGTGGGCGCAAGCAGACTTGTCTGTGCGTTGCGATATCCGTATGTGCGCCCGATCTCGAGAGCCTCGTCAATGACCTGCTGGGCCGCATCGAGCATTTCGCTCGGCACGCCCTCTCGAGGCAGGTTGTAGGCGGCGTCGCGATGCATCTCGATGACGTGAAGGAACGGCGTCTGGTTCTTCTCGAACTCGACGAATGGACCGCCGTGATCGCGGGCAATCACGAGCCGACTGCCGATACGCCTCGCCATGCATGATGGCGGTGACGGCGCCTGCGTAGTTGCGGCCCGCCTCCGAGTCATATGCCAGGCCCCGGTTCATCAGCAGCGCGCCGAGGTTCGCGTAGCCGAGGCCAAGCGGGCGGAACCGGTGCGAGTTCTCTTCGATCTTCGTCGTCGGATAGCTCGCGTTGTCGACCAGGATCTCCTGCGCCGTGATCGTCACTCGACATGCATGTCGGTAGGCTTCGATATCAAGTTCGCCGTTGGGTTCAACGAACTTCATCAGGTTCAGCGAAGCAAGGTTGCAGGAACTGTCGTTGATGAAGCTGAACTCGCTGCACGGATTCGTTGCATATTGCCGTGCGCTGTTCGAAACCGGATTCCAGTCGTTGATCGTGGTGTCGTACTGGATGCCCGGGTCCCCGCAGAGGTGGGCCGCGCTGGCCATCCGACGGAAGATGTCGCGCGCCTTGTACGTTCCGGCCGGCTGGCCGTCCGTGACCTCGTGGGTCTGCCACTCGGCGTCCCGCTCGACGGCCTTCATGAACTCGTCGGTCACGCGAACGCTGTGGTTGGCGTTCTGGAAGAAGACCGAGCCGTACGCCTCGCCGGTGAACGAGGCGTCGTAGCCCTGCTCGATGAGCGCCCACGCCTTGCGCTCCTCGCTGGCCTTGCTCTCGATGAAGTCGATGATGTCCGGGTGGTCCACGTCCAGGATCACCATCTTGGCCGCGCGGCGGGTCTTGCCGCCCGACTTGATGACGCCGGCAAATGCGTCGTAGCCGCGCATGAAGCTGACGGGGCCCGAGGCGATGCCGCCGCCCGACATCCTGGCCTTCGACGAGCGGATGGGGGACAGGTTCACGCCTGCGCCGGAGCCGTACTTGAACAGCATGGCCTCGGTCTTGGCCAGGTCCATGATCGAGCTCATGTTGTCCTGGACCGAGTTGATGAAGCACGCGCTGCACTGAGGCTTCTGCTCGATGCCGACGTTGAACCAGACCGGCGAGTTGAAGCTCATCTTCTGGTGGACCAGGAGGTGGGTCAGCTCCGCCTGGAACGCGGCGAGATCCTCGTCCGTGGCGAAGTAGCGGTTGGTCTCGGCCCAGGCGGCGATCGTGTTGACGACGCGGTCGATGAGCTGCCTGACGCTGTGCTCCCGCTCCGGCGTGCCGACGTGGCCGCGGAAGTACTTGCTGACCACGACGTTCGTGGCGAGCTGGCTCCAGAAGGCCGGAACCTCGACGTCCTTCTGCTCGAAGACGGTCTTGCCGGTCTCGGAGCTGATGCCGGCGGTCCGGTACTCCCAGGTGATCTCGTCGTAGGGGTGGACGCCGGGGCGGGTCCACCGGCGCTCGAAGGTGAGGCCGCGGCTCCCCTCTCCCGTGAAGCTGGCACCATACGGGCCGCCAAGGCCCTTGCGCGGGCCTGCGGCGACCCTGCTCCCGGCCCTGCTCGCCCGGGGCTTGGGCGCGACCTTCTCATCCATGACCGGGACAACCTCTCGAGTCTGGGCCATTGCGTCCGTTCTCCTCCGCTCCCGTCCTGGCGGGACCTCGTCTTGGCGCCGGCGGATCGGGCGGGGGCGTCCTCGCGGGCCTGTCGTCGTCCCGGGTGCCGGGCGGGACGCGATCTGCGGGCTCGGAGCTCCGTCCGTCTGGCGATCCCACGGTCACGGACGATGGGGTGACGCGTAGCTGCGGGATCGGCCGTCGGATCGTCTCTGCGCCGTTCCCGGCCGGGGTCCGTTGTCGGGGCCCGCGGCCACGTTCAGGGTCGGTCCTGGCGTCGTCCGGCGCTGGAGCGACCTCCCAACTGTACGTCGCTCAGGGACGGTGGTCAAGCCCGAACCACAACATGTAGTGGTCCGATGGGTCTTCGCATCGCAACATATGGGGTTTCACGTTGTCATGCTCGGCACCCGGGTCCACGCCCGCCCCGGACTTGTCCACGGCGCCGGCCGCCTGGTCCACCGTCGATCCGGGAGATGTCCACCCGTCCGGCGCGGGTTGTCCACAGAACATACGTTCTATTGTGCACCGTCGGCCGCTACCGTGCGCTCGCCGGCTCTCAGCCTCCGGCGCCGCCCGGTTCGACCGGCGCCCCGGTCGCGGCGCGGCGTTCCAGCTCCTTCTCCCAGATCGGTCGCGCCCCGATCGTCGCCCTGAGCGCCGCGTCCGCCTCGGCGAGCTCGGCCAGCTTCGCGTCCATGCCGGGCGCCGCCGGATCCTCCAGCAACGTCGCCCGGAGCAGTCCGATGTAGGTGCGGGTACGCGGCCCCTCCAGCCCGGAGAGCGCCTCGAACCGCTCCTGAACCTCGGGATTCCGCTTTGCCAGCGACGGCCCGCCGCGCTCCTTGACCAGCAGCTGGAGCTCGCGGCCCTCGCGCAGGGCTCGCCATTCGAGGCTGGGTCCGCCCGTCGCCTTCACCACCTGCTCGGGCCGGTAGATGGCGATCAACGAGAGGAGCAGCACGACGAAGCCGATCTCCATCGGCAATGCGTTCGTGATCGATACCAGGAGCCCGGCCACGGCCAGGGCCGTGGCCGCCGCCGCGAGCCTGCCGCCGCCGAACTGCTGGACTCGGCGCCGGAGCTGGGTCCACAGCAACACGGCCATCGCGATGAGGACGATGACCGCCGCGATCTTGAGCATGGCCTGGCCGGGATCGGGGTCGATGAAGTCGAGCATCCGTCAAGCATCGGTCAGGACGGCGTCTCGCGCTGGGGATCCCGGCACGTCCCTGTGCCGCGGGCCGGAACGCGCAGGAGCGCCGCGGGCCGGAACGCGCAGGAGCGCCGCGGGCCGCTCGGGCCACTGGCGCCCGTTGCGCGCAGGTCCTCGGCGAAGATCAACGGCGGGGCGATCGGTGAGGCAGGCGCCCCGATCAGGCCGCGGCGGCTCCGCCCGGCGGCGGGGCGGCCGGCTGCATGGAGCGCGTGACAGGCTTGAGGGTGAAGGAGAGCCCGCAGTTGCCGCAGGTGTCGAGCACGACGCTGCGGACGAGGCCGCACTTGGGGCAGGCGACGACCAGCTCCTCGCCGGACGCGGAGCGGACGGCGCCCGGCTCGTAGATGACGCCTTCGGACGGGCTGTGGGGCTCGCCGGTCGGGAAGACGGGGCGTCCGTCCGCGTCCAGCGGGGCCGCCCGGCGGGTCGCCGCGAACACCCGCCTGGTGCGTGGCCGGTGGAACCCGTAGTGGGCCCAGGCCAGGACGAGGATGGTGAGCATCGGACCCACGACGAAGACCAGCAGCAGGATCGGGAGCAGGCCGACCAGCGAGCCCCAGTCCGGGGTGACGAACGCGGCGCTGAGCGCCAGCAGGTTCGTCCAGAGCTGGTCCAGGGTCTGGAGGATCACCCTCGCATCCTAGCAGCGAGGACGTCCCGCCGCCGGCTCTTGTCCCTGCCGCCGGCTTTGCGCCGAATCAGGTCCCGTGCCTGGGGTGGCGCTTGTGGCGCGCGACCTTGTGGGCCGTCCCCGTCTTCACGGTCGCGCCCCGGCCGGGCTTCCACCCCTTCCGGTCCAATTCGTCGCGGGCGTACGGGTTGGGCATGGCCACCGTGTGCCCGGACCCCAGGGTCGGGCGGCGGTTCCCTGCGGCCGGCGACGCCAGGCGTGGCATCTCGAGCCGGTTCAGCAGCCACTGGGTGGGCCGGGTGCGGACGCCACGGGACTCGAGACGCTCGCGCAGGTCCCGGTCGTTGGTCACCACGAGCATCCGCTCGTAGGCCTCGGGCGTGCCGCCCGCCGCCTCGCCCGCGGCCGCCGTGAGGTCGAGGATCGCCTCGTCGGCCGTATGGCGGCCCGAGTAGCGGACGTACATGTGCTGGGCGACGCGGCCCTTGACGCCGTGGCCGACGCCGTCGAACACGAGGTCGATGGAGATCTCCGCCGGGATCGCAGCTCGCAGCCGGCCGATGATGGCCGCCGGCGGCGCCACCGTCCCGGAACCCAGGCGATACAGCATGTTCGTCCCGTCGACGACGAGGCGGTCGATGCCGGCGAACGGCGAGCTGGGGGCCGGAGGCATGGACAGACGGTAGCATCGTCGCGTGCTGCTTCTCGTCGATCTCGACGGCGTCGTCTACCGCGCCTCGGAGGCCGTGCCCGGCGTCGGCCCCGCCCTTGCCGCCCGCGCGGCCCTCGGCGACGTGGTGGTCTACGTCACCAACAACGCGATGTACTACCACGGTGACTACCTCCGCCGCCTGGAGGGACACGGGGCCCCGGTCGGCCCGGACCGCGTGGTCACGAGCGCCCGGGCGAGTGCCTCCTGGATCCGGGAGCACATGCCTGCCGTCCGCACGCTCCTGGCGGTGGGCACCGGCGGCCTGGAGCGCGAGCTGCGTGAGGCGGGCTTCGAGGTCGTCACCGCGGCCCACGCGGCGACGCGCATGAGCCAGGAGGGTCTCGACGGCTGGGACGCCGCGGGTCACCCGGACGGCGTCGTCGTAGGCCTGGACCAGCAGCTCACCTACCTGCGGATCGCCGCGGCGGCGGACTGCATTCGCGCGGGCGCCGTGTTCGTGGCGACGAACCGGGATCCGGTCTATCCGACCGAGCGCGGCTTCCGGCCCGGCGCGGGCGCCGTGGTCGCGGCGATCGAGGCCGCGGGCCGCCACGCCCCGGCCGTGACCATCGGCAAGCCGGGACCGTACCTCCTCGAGGCGGCCGCGGCCACGGTGGGCGCAGACGTCCGCCGCGCGGTGATGATCGGAGACTCGCCATCGGACGTGGCCGCCGGCCGGGCCGTGGGGGCGCGGACGATCCTGATGCTGACGGGGGTCACCAGCCGCGGGGCGGCGGACGCGATTCCGCCGGACGAGCGTCCGACGCGCATCGCCGCCGACGCCGCCGAGCTGGCGCTGGCGCTCGACGACCTGGCCGCCGGCTGACAGAACGAGCGCCCGACGGCGGGCCGCTGCCCCGTTGACCGGCCGGCGCCCGCCCCCGCGAGGGCCCGGCGAGGGCCCGGCGCCCGCCCTCCCCGGCGAGGGCCCGCGCCCCGCCCCCCGGCGGGAGCGCGAGACGGATCGTCGCGGGTGTCAGGACGGGGCCGCCGACAAGCCCTGCTCCAGCTCCGGGATCCCGGCCCCCCATGCCCGGAAGGCCATGCCGAGGCGAGCCCGGGTCGGCTCGTCGCAGAAGGCAGCCTCGAGCGCCGCGAGGTCGAGTCCCCACAGCTCGGGCAGCGTCACCCCGATCCGATCGGTGGCCCGCGCGTACTCCTGGGACAGGGTGACGTCGGACACCGTCAGGTCGTCCGTGCTGAGCGTCACCCGGACCCCCGCCCGCATCAGCCGGCGGAGCGGGTGCGCCTCGAGCGAAGGGACGATGCCGGCCTGGACGTTCGACGTCGGACACAGGTCGAGCCAGGTGCCGCGCGCGACGAGGTCCCGGACGAGATCCGGGTCGTCGATGGCGAGCGGCCCGTGCGCGATCCGCTCCGGGTCGAGCGCCAGCGCCCTCCGGACCTGCGCCGCACCGCCCCACTCGCCCGCGTGGACCGTGACGTGCAGGCCGATCTCTCGCGCCAGGTCCAGGGCTGCGCGATGCCGTTCCGGATCCGGGAAGCGTGCCTCCTGGCCGGCGACGTCCACCGCGACCAGCCCCTCGGGGATGCCGTTCACCTCCAGGTCGCGCACGAACGCCAGGTTGGCCTGCGGCTCGTGCGAGCGCATCAGGGTGACGATGAGACGGATCTCGACGCCGTGCCGCCGCCCGGCCTCGGCCGCCCCGCGCGAGACCACCTCGACCACCTGGCGCCCGCCGAGGCCGCGGGCCGTGTGGAGCAGCGGCGCCCAGCGGATCTCCGCGTACCGCACGTTGTCGAAGGCCTTGTCCTCGACCAGGTCGGCTGCCGTTCGCTCGATGGCCTCGGCGTCCTGCATCAGCGCGATCGGGAGGTCGAAGGCGAGCAGGAGCTGGGCCTGGTCCGCGGATCGTTCCGGGCCCACGAGAGCCTCGCGCATGCCGGCATAGGTGCGGGGCGCATCGACACCGCGAGTCCGGGCGATGTCGAGAGCGGTCTCCACGCGGAGCGAGCCGTCCAGGTGCAGGTGGAGCTCGGCCTTGGGCATCGCCCGGATGAGGGCGCGCGTGGTGCGAGGGTCGAGGCCGGCCATGCGATGGATGGTAGGCCCCCGGGGGCGGTCCGTCGTTCCGGGGCCGCTGGCTCACCCGTCTCGCGGCCAGGTTCGCCGGGGCGATCGCCCGTCGGCCGGATGGGGGTTTGACGCCTCCCGTATCATGCTACCGAGAGTTAGCCACTTTTCTGCCATCCGTCGAGGCCTGACGGGCGAACCTGCATCGACGCATGCGCCCGAGCCTGCGATGCAACCCGGAGCATCACGCCATGTCCACGGTCCTCGTCACCGGCGCCAACGGCTTTGTCGGCAGCCACCTCGTCCCGGCCCTCGCGGATGGCGGCCACCGCGTGCTGGCCCTGGTCCGCGACGACGACGGGGCCGCGCAGGTCCGGCGCCGCCTGTCCCCGGCGCACCGGGTGGCGGTGGAGATCCGGCAGGGCGACGTGACGAAGCCGGACTCGCTGCCGGCCGCCCTCGCGGGCGCGGACGCCGTCCTTCACCTGGCGGCCATCGCCCGCGACTGGGACGGGGGCGCCACGCTCCGCCTCGTCAACACGGAGGGGACCCGCAACATCCTCGCGGCAGCGGGCGCGTCAGGCGTCCGCCGCCTCGTTCACCTCGGCGCCCTGGGAGTCATCGACGACCCGACGCTTCACTACGCGAGTTCGAAGGCGAAAGCCATGGCGCTCGTTCGAGAGAGCGGCCTCGACTGGACGATCCTCAGCCCGTCGCTCCTGTTCGGGCCACGCGACGGCTTCTTCAACATCCTGGCGGGGCTGGTGCGCATCTCGCCGGGCGTCATGCCGATCACGGGCAAGGGCGACGCCCGCTTCCAGCCGCTCGCCGCGACGGACCTCGCGAGGGCGGCCGTGCTCACCCTGGGCGACGACGGCACCGTCGGTCGGGAGTACCCGCTGGGCGGTCCCCGCTACTGGACCTACCGCGAGATCGTCGAGGAGGTCCTGCGCGGCATGGGCAGGCGGCGCCTCCTCGTCCCGGTGCCGGTCGCGCTGATCCGCCTCGTGGCCGGTGCCAGCGAGGCGATCCGCCTTCCCTTCCCGGTTGCCACGGACCAGCTCCGCCAGCTGAAGCACGACAACACCGGCCCGCTCGACTGCGTCCGGTCCGGGTTCGGGTTCCAGCCGCAGCCGATGGAGGGCGCCCTCACCCACCTGCGGCTCAGGATCAGGGACCAGGAGCCCGGCGCCGCCTGACGGGCTCCGCGATCCTCGCCGGATCGCCGCGGCCGAACCCCGGGCCGCGGCGATCCTCATTGCCGCGGCCGAACCCCGGAGCCGCGGCGATCCTCGTCGGCGTGCCGCCGCGATCGCCGCCGGACTGCCGCGGCCTCCCCTCCGGCGGGCAATCTGGCCGCAGCCGAGGCCGAGGCATGCCTCCGCCAGGTCCATCCGCGGTATCGCGGTCCCGTGCTTGACCCGCTACCCTCGGCCTTGTGGCAGCCCTCCGGTTCCTCCGCGCGCTCGTCGTCCGCCTGGGCTGGCTGGCCGCCGCCCTGCTGATCGCGTTCGGTGCGGCCGGCGCGGTCACCGCGATGCAGCACACGCCGGGCACGCCGGCTCGGGCCGAGCTGACGTGGGCCGGCGACCAGGCGGTGGGCCCCGCGCTCGACGCCGCCGCCGCGGAGCTGCAGGCGCTGGCCGACGACGTGGACACGCTCGGGACAACGGCGCGCCAGTCGCTTTCGACGGTCGTCGGGGACCCGGCCGGCCTCCAGGACCTCATCACGGCCGGCGCGACCCAGCTCGCGACCGTCGATGCCCAGGCGCGGCGCGTCGAGGCCGCCCTCGACGCGGTGCCGTCGATGGGCCCCGACCCGGCGCTGCTGGTGGCCGGGGACGTCCGCCGCCGCTACGACGTGCTCGCGGCGACCTCCGGGCTGACCGCCGGCCTCGAGGCGGACTGGGCCGCGCTCACGGGCCGGGCGCTCGACGCGGCGACCCTCACCGGCCTCCTGACACGCCACGATCAGGAGACCGCCGACGCCACGAACCAGGGATCGGCTGCTCACTACGAGGCTGCGCTGGCGCTCCTGGACAAGTCCGATGCCACGGTCGCCGAGGCCCGGGCGATCGCAGGGCGGCTGGGCAGGACCGCGGACGTCTCCACGCTGACCTCCTGGCTGGACCGCAACGCCGCCTACGACGCCGCGGTCAGGGACCTCTACCAGTCCCTGGTCGATGCCAAGGGCCGCGTCACCGACAAGGTGCGGGCGGCGTTCAACGCCGAGAAGGAGGCCCGCGCCGGGCTCCCCGGGGACACGCGAGGCCTGGTGGTGATCATGGCCGAGGTGGCCCAGGGCGGGCTCAACCAGGCCGTGATCTCGATCGAGGATGTGCGCGGCTCGCTGGCGGCAGCGATCGAGACGCAGGCGATCCTGAAGTCGCCCCCGGCCCTGCCGGAGTAGTCCCGGAGCGCCCCGGAGGGGCGCGGGAGTGCTCGGAGTGCCCCGAGCGAGACGGAGCGACGGGAGCCGCCCGGAGCGGCCGCCCGACGGCGCTACACTCTCGACAACACCATCCCGCAGCAGCCGCTCGCCGCCCGCACGCCCCAGCGCGCCGCGAGATCCCCGGAGGATTCCCGTGCAGATCCGTGTCGTCACCGGCCAGCCATGGGAGGCGGCCGCCGATCTCCTCGTGGTTCCCGTGGTCGGGGACCCGTCGTTCACCGGCGAGCTGGACGAGCTCGATCGCCGCACCGGCGGCGAGCTCCGCGCCCTGGCCACGTTCGGCGAGCTGCGCCCCAAGCGCTACGGGACGGCGCTCGCGGCCCCCGGCGACCTGCCCGCGAAGCGGATCCTGGCCGTGTCCGGTGGCGACGCAGACGGCTTCGACCGCGAGACGGCCCGGCGGCTCGCCGCCACCGCGCTCCGACGCCTCGTCAACCGTGACGTGCGCTCGATGGCGGTCTGGCTGGGGCCCATCACGACCGGCCTGGGTGGCGACCAGGCGCTCGCGGCGGAGCTTGTCGCGCGGGGCGTGGTGGAGGGCGGCTTCGAGCCCAAGACGATCTACCGCGAGGACAGCGATGCGGCGCCGCCCGTGCTGGACGAGCTCCTGCTCGTGGTCGAGGGCGCAGCGGGTGACGCGGAGCGGGGCGCCGAGCGCGGCCGGATCATCGGCGAGGGTGCGAACATGGCCCGCCGCCTCGCCAACCGCTCGGCCAACGACGTGTCCCCCCAGGTCCTCGCGGACGAGGCTCGCGCCATCGCGGAGGCGCACGGGCTGTCGATCGATGTCATCGACGAGCAGCGGGCGGCCGAGCTCGGCATGGGCATGTTCCTGGCCGTCGGCCGGGGCAGCGACAACCCGCCGCGGATGATCGTCCTCCGCTCGGGCGGGGCCGGCGAGAAGGACGCGCTCGGACGCCACCTCGCGATCGTGGGCAAGGGGGTCTGCTTCGACTCCGGCGGCATCAGCATCAAGTCGGCCGACCGGATGGAAGAGATGAAGATGGACAAGATCGGTGCGTGCACCGTGATCGCGGCCATCGCCACCGTCTCCCGCCTGGCGCCCGGCCTGCCCCTGCTCGCGGTCGCGCCGGCGGTCGAGAACATGCCGGGCGGGCACGCGTCGCGGCCGGGCGACATCGTGAAGGCGCTCAACGGCAAGTGGGTCGACGTCATCAACACCGACGCCGAGGGCCGCCTGATCCTCGGGGACGCGATGACCTACGCCGAGCAGCTGGGCGCCACGCACCTCGTCGATGTCGCGACCCTGACCGGGCTGGTCGGCCGGGCCATCGGCAACCTCGTCACCGGCGTCTTCGCCACGCCCGACCCGTGGTGGGGGGAGCTCAGCGCGGCTGCCGAGCGCGCCGGCGAGCGCTACTGGCGCTTCCCGCTGGTCCAGGACTACCTGCCCGAGATGGAGAGCTGGTACGCGGACATCCAGAACACCGGCACGAACGACGGCTCGCTCGTCAAGAGCGGCCTCTTCCTGGAGCAGTTCCGGACCGTGCCGTGGGCCCACCTCGACATCGGTGGCACCGGGTACTTCCGGAAGGCGTATCCGTATGCGACGCGCGGGGCCACGGGCGTCACCCACGCCACGCTGGTGGAGCTCGCGCTCGACGGCGCGGCGCGGGGCTGACCGACAGCGATCCGTACGATCCGGCCGTGCCGACGCCGATCGCCGTCATCCTCGGGCTCCTCGGGGCCGTCTGGGGGTTTGCCGCCGACCGGATCGCCGCTCGCTGGCCCGCCCATGACGATGGCGGGGTGCGCCCGATCGACTGGCGCTCGCCCGTCGCCGTCGTCACCGGGGCGCTGGCGCTGGGGGGCCTGACGGCGCGGTTCTCCGAGCCGGTCCCGGCGGTCGTCTTCGGCGCCTACCTCGTGGCGCTCGTCCTGCTGCTGGCGACGGACCTCGACCAGCGCCTGTTGCCGGACGTGATCACGCTGCCGGCGATCCCGATCGCGCTCGTCTTCGACCTGCTGGGCGCCAACCCGCTGGTGCCGCCCGGCGTCCTCCCGATGGCGATCCTCGTGGCCATCGCCGTGCCCGGACTGATGTACCTCGTCTCCGTGCCGTTCGGTGCCGGCGCCTTCGGCCAGGGCGACGTCAAGCTGCTGGTGTCGGTGGGCCTGTTCGCCGGGCCGTTCCGCATGTTCTCCGGGGTGCTGTACGGGGCACTGCTGGCGGGCGTCGTGATCGTGGTGCTCCTGGCCGTCCGGCGGATCACGCTGAAGAGCTACATCCCGTTCGGGCCGTTCCTGATCTTCGGCGCCCTGTGGGCGATCCTCGTCATCCCGTAGCGGGCCGCCCCCTGGCTGTCGGTCGTCTCGGGTGACGGCTTGTCCCGGTCGCGCCCTGACCCCGCCGTTCCACGCCGGCACGATCCGGACGCGCGGTGCAGCGTTCGTCACCCGGCAGGCGGGAACCGCGCGCCGGACCGGGCACCTGGCGGCCGGAACGGCGCAGGACCGAACCCTTGGGTCATCGGCAGACCCGGGTGATCGGGCAGATGAAGAACGCGCGCGGCGACCTGACACCACCCGGCAACGACAACTCGCGCGGGGAGACCTTGCCTCCCGCTGGTAGACTCCGTGGGTACGCCGGTTCAGGTCGTCTCGGGAGGTGCCCTCCGGGGCGGCGCCGTATCCGGCGAGCGTGCACCTGGTTGCGCCGCGTGGGCCCCTTCTCGCGGCGAGGACGACATGAACGCTCGCACGAGATGAGGACGCCAGCTCGTTGACACGCCACACAGCTGCGCAACACCTTCCGCGGTCCGGTCGCCACCACCGCCGCCACCTGTTCGCCGCCCTGCTGGTCATGCCCCTGGTCCTTGGCCTGTTCGCCGCGCCCGCGATCGCCCCCGGGCCGGTGCAGGGTGACGAGCTGTCCGACGCCCAGGCCCAGCAGGCGTCGCTCGCGCGGAAGATCCAGCAGCAGAAAGCCCTCATCGCCGGCCTCAACAGCTCGCAGGCCTCGCTCCAGGACCGGATCGCCCGCACGACGGGCCAGCTCAACGGGATCACCGACGACCTTGCGGCCACCCGCAAGCAGGTCAACGCGATGACCAAGGACATCGACAAGGTCGAGTCGGACTACGCCAGCCTGGTCAGCCAGCTCGGCGATCTCGACCTGCAGCTCAAGAGCATCGGGCAGGAGGAAGAGAAGAAGAAGGAGGAGCTCGGCCAGCGCAAGGCGGAGCTTTCCCAGCGCATCCGTGACGCCTGGGAGGCGGAGCGGACCTCGCTGCTGGAGACGTTCCTGTCCGGCGCCTCGTTCACCGACATGCTCAAGGAGATGAGCACGCAGCTGGACGCCGCAGAGCAGGACCGGGTCCTCGCGCAGCAGATCGCCCTCGACCGGGAGACCCTGCTCTCCCTGCACGAGACGGTGGTGGCGACGCGCGCCCAGACGAACACCCTGCGCCAGGAGACGGCCGTCCAGAAGAAGAAGCTCGACGCGCGTCTCGCGGAGCTGGAGAAGGCCCGCGCGAAGCTGGTCAAGCTCGAGAAGGCGGCGAAGGCCGCGCTGGCCCAGCAGAAGGCCCAGTACGCGAAGATGGCGGCGGACGAGGCGAAGCTCCGCCAGAGCATGGCCGCCGCGGCCGCCGCGAAGAAGAAGCTCCAGCACAAGATCAACAGCCTGGTCGCCCGGCAGTTCAACAACGGCAACATCCCGTCCCAGTACAACGGGACGCTCCGCTGGCCGATGTCGGGCTCGGTCACGCAGGGCTTCGGCTGCACGGGCTTCTCGTGGGAGCCGCCCGTCGGAGGCTGCGCCCACTACCACCAGGGCATCGACCTCGTCGCGCCCTATGGAACGCCCGTCCGCGCCTCTGGGGCCGGCCGGGTCGTGTACTGCGGCTGGAACTACGCCGACGGGCCCGACCCCGCCTGGATCGTGATCATCGCCCACAGCTCGTCGCTGACGACCTGGTATGCACACATGACGCCCAGCTGTCCGGCGCACGCGGGATCCGCGGTGAGCGCGGGCCAGGTGATCGGGCACGAGGGCAACACGGGTCACTCGACCGGGGCACACCTCCACTGGATGGTCGAGTTCAACGGCAGCTTCGTGAACCCGCGCCTGTTCACCTGACGGTGCCGGCTCCTCCGCGGACCCCCGCGGCTCCCGCGTCGGGCGGGGGTGTCGGGATGGAGTGCCGGGGCCGGGGTGTTAGGATCGCAGAGAAGCTCCCCAGCGCGCGGAGGAACGACGGTTGGCCAAGCCGGTGATGGCGGTGATCCTCGCGGGCGGCGAGGGTGAGCGCCTTTCGATCCTATCGTCCATCCGGGCGAAGCCCGCCGTTCCGTTCGGCGGCAAGTACCGGATCATCGACTTCACCCTCTCCAACTGCGTCAACTCCGGGATCGACGACGTCGTCGTGCTCACCCAGTACAACCCCCGGTCCCTCAACGATCACATCGGTCTCGGGCGGCCGTGGGACCTGGACCGCAACACGGGGGGCGTCAAGCTGCTGCAGCCCTACATCAAGCGCGGCCGCGTGGCGATGTGGTACCGCGGCACGGCGGACGCGGTGCTCCAGAACTTCAACGTGATCGAGCACGACGCGGGCGACACGGTCCTGGTCCTGGCGGGCGACCACATCTACAAGATGGACTACACGCCCTTCCTGGCGGCCCACCGCCGGCGCCGTGCGGACGTGACGATCGCCGTCCGCCGCGTCCCGCTCGCCGAGGCGAGCCGGATGGGCGTGCTGGCGCTCGACGAGCAGGATCGCGTCGTGGACTGGCAGGAGAAGCCGAAGCAGCCCAAGAGCGACCTCGCGTCGATGGGCGTGTACGTCTTCAGCAAGCGGGCCCTCCGGCGGTGGCTCTCCGACGACCGGACGGACTTCGGGGCGAACGTGATCCCGGCGATGCTCGCCGGCGGCGGGCGCGTGTTCGGCTATCGCTTCGACGGGTACTGGCAGGACGTGGGGACGATCCAGTCGTTCTGGGAGGCGAACATGGCGCTCCTGGACGACAACCCCGAGTTGGACCTGTACGACCGCGAATGGCTGATCCACACCCGGTCCGAGGAGCGGGCGCCGGCGAAGGTGGGGCCCACGGCGCAGGTCCACCGGAGCCTGATCTCGCACGGTTGCGTGATCAACGGGACGGTGGTCAACAGCGTCCTCTCCCCCGGGGTGCGCGTCGACGTGGGCGCGGTGGTGCGTGACTCGATCGTCATGTTCGACACCGTCATCCGCAGCGGCGCGGTCGTGGACCGGGCGATCCTGGACAAGGAGGTCGTGATCGGCCAGGGCGCCATCGTGGGCGACGGCCCGGACTTCGACACCCCGAACAGGGCCGAGCCGGGCCGGCTCAACACCGGGATCACGGTCGTGGGCAAGCAGTCGGTCGTGCCGCGTGGCTCGCGCCTCGGGCGCAACGTGAAGGTCGGTGAGCGGGTCCGCGCGGCGGACTTCGGCAGCCGGACCATCAAGTCCGGCGGGACCGTGGACCACAAGGTGCCACCGCGCGGCGGGGAACGCGACGTCAAGGCCGTGGACCCGCCCGCCCGGGTCAGCGCCGCAACCAAGGACTGAGCGCCGCGCGCGTGACCTCCCCCGGCGGGTGATTCTCCCTGGCGGGCGATCGGGCGCCCTCGGGTAGACTCGGGGCCATGTCCACCGCCTCCAGGGCGCCGGCCCGTGCCACGGCTCCGGCCTGTGCCGCGGCCGACGTCGAGGCCTGGCTGTCCGAGCTCCGCCTGGAGCCCCTGGAACGCGCCGGTCGCGAGGGGATCAGCTCGTGGGATCTCGTCATCGACGGGCGTCGCCGCGCCCGGCTGCGGATCACCGTCATCCTGGACCCCGGCCTCGCGCTCATCTGCTGGGCGCACTATGCGCCGCCGATCAACGACAACTTCCGCGTCTCGTACCGCAGGCTGCTGCGCTGGAACGATGAGCTGCCGTTCGTGAAGTTCTCGGTCGGCGAGGACGAGCGCCCGCTGCTCGTGGTCGAGATCCCGCCCGAGACGGCGAGCCGCGACGTGCTGGGTCTGGCGCTCGCCCGCCTGGTGGCCGTGGCCGACCGCTGCCTCGACGAGACCATCGGCTGGCTCAAGGCCGGGGGCTGGTCCACCGCCGGCCCGGCGGCGCGCCCTGAGGGAGCGGTGCTGCCGCCCGGCGAAGGCCTGCTCGTGCGCTACGAGTCGGAGCTGGCGGAGTTGCTGGCGGGAACGGGCGACGGACCGGAGGCCGGGACGTGATCGCCGCCGGCGCGGGTGGCGCATCGGCCGGGGCCGCATCCTCAGCCGTGATCGCCGCCGGAGCGGGTGGCGCCCGCCGGACAGGGATGGCCGCCCGCCTCGTCCCTGCCCGCGCCTTGGGCCTCGCGTTCGCGGCCGCCCTGCTCGCCGTGCTGCTCGGCCCGGTCGCCGGGCCCCTGCCGGTCGCCCGGGCGACTGCCGCCAGCACGGATCTCACGCTCGTCGGATCCGCCACGTACACGGTCCTGCCCGACCGGGGTCGCGTCCACGTCGTCGTGGACTTCACGGTGCGCAACAACACGAGCGAGTCGAGGACCCATACGTTCTACTTCGACCGCGCCAGCATCGCCGTCCCCCCGGGGACGAAGGGCTTCCACGTGACCGGTTGGCCCGGTGCGAAGGTTCGTGTGACCGGGAGGACGTCCGGTTACACCATGCTCCAGGTCAGCTTCGGGTCGCGCCTCAACAGCGGCACCGCCCATGCGTTCCGCCTGGCCTTCGACCTTCCCGATCCCGGTCGCGCCACCAAGGGCCAGGTGCGCATCGGCCCGAGCCTCGCCATGTTTCCCGTCTGGGCGTACGCCTCCGACGGTGCCCGTGGGAGCACGGTCCTCGTCCGGTTTCCGTCCGGCTATGACGTGACGGTGGAGAGCGGCAGCTTCGACAGGCGGAGCACCGCCGCCGATGGGGGCACGGTGCTGCAGGCCGGGCCCCTCGCGAGCCCGCTCGCGTTCTACGCCTTCGTCTCGGGGCAGCGGCCGGCGGTCTACAAGACCACGACATTGGCCGTGACCGCGGGTCCAGAGGCCATCAAGCTCACCCTCAAGGCGTGGCAGGACGATCCCGCCTGGCGGGCGAGGATCCGGCTCCTGCTGAGGGACGCGCTCCCGGCCCTGCGCCGTGACATCGGCGTTCCCTGGCCGTATGCCGCTCCGCTGGTGGTCCAGGAGGCCGTGAGCCGGAACGACGACGGATACGCCGGGCTGTTCGACGGCGGCAGGGGCCGGATCGAGGTGGCCTACTGGGCCGCGCCCCTGGTCGTGGTTCACGAGGCGGCCCACGGCTGGTTCAACGGCGGGCTGCTGGCCGACCGCTGGGCGAACGAGGGCTTCGCGTCCCTCTATGCGAACCGGGTCGCCGGGGCGATGAAGATCAAGGGCGCAGGTCCCGTCCTGACCAAGGCGGTCGCCAAGGCCGCCATCCCGCTCAACGCCTGGGCCGGCGACGGCTCGGCGGACGCCCCGGTCGAGGCCTACGGGTTCGCCGCGAGCCTGGTCCTGGCGAAGGCGATCGCCGAGCGCGCCGGCGACCCGGCGCTGCAGCGGGTATGGGCGGACGCGAGGGGCGGGATCGGGGCGTACCAGCCGGTGATCCCGACGGGCGGCACGCAGGTCGCCGCGGCGCCCGAGACGGTTGCCGGACCGCCGGACTGGCGGGGCCTCCTGGACCTGCTTGATGCGGAGGCCGGCCGTAGCTTCGCCGACCTGTGGCGAACCTGGGTGGTCCGGGACGACGAGGCGGCGCTCCTGGACGCTCGTGACGCGGCGCGGACGTCCTACTCGCGGACGCTGGCGCTCGCCGGCGGCTGGGTCCTTCCGCGGTCGATCCGCGACGCGTTGCGAGCCTGGCGGTTCGACACCGCGGAGCAGCTGATGGCCGACGCCCGCTCGGTGCTCGCCCAGCGCGACGCGCTGGGCGAGCTGGCGACCCGCGACGGCCTCGTGCTGCCCGCCACGATGCGCCCCCTGTTCGAGGCCGGGTCGTTGGCCGACGCGAGCGCCGAGGCCGCCCGGGAACACAACGCGATCCTGGCCATCGGCGAGACGACGGCTGCGCGTGCCCCTGATCCCGACCTCCTGACCTCGATCGGGATGATCGGCGAACAGCCTGAGGCGGACCTCCAGGCCGCCCGGGACGCGTTCTCGGCCGGCGACCTGGATACGACGATCCGCAAGGCCGACACCGCCTACCGGACGTGGAACGGCGCCTGGGAGGAGGGCCGGCGGCGTGCGCTCCTGGCCCTTGTGGTCCTGGTGACGCTCGTGGTGCTGGTGTCCGCGATCGGCACCCGCCTCCTCCGCCCCCGCCGCAGGCGTCACGCCCGCCCGACCCGCCGGCCACCCATCGCGGCGGCCGCGCTGGCGCTCATGCTGACGGCCGGGACCGCCGTGCTGGCTCCCGCCGTCGGGCCGCAGGCCGGCCCGCCGGCGATCCCGTTCCTGGGCGGGCTGGGGGTGCCCATCGCCCTCGCGGCCGACGACATCGAGATCGGCACCGCGGCGCGGTATGTGGTCGATCCCGGCGCGGGCCTCGTCCGCGTCACGGTGGACGTGACCGCGGTCAACCGCAAGCCCAATACCGTGAACGGCGGCGCGATCACCCGCTACTTCTACGACGGGGTCAACCTGGGGGTCCAGCCGGAGGCCACGCACCTCCGCGCCACGCAGGACGGGGTCGCCGTCAAGGTGACCGCGGTCAACCGCACCGGGTACCGGCTGGTCACCGTCTTCTTCCGAGGCAACATCTACCTCAAGGAGACGGCCAGGGTCCGGCTCTCCTTCGACCTGCCGGCCGGCAAGCCGCGGTCCGCGAGCGAGGTGCGGGTCGGGAAGGCCTTTGCCACGTTCGTCGCGTGGGCGTTCGGGGACAACGGCACCGTCCGGATCGAGGTCCCCGAAGGTTTTACGGTGGGCACCTCGGGCAGCGGGCTGACGCCTTCGCCCGGCGGTGGAGGCGTGCAGGTCTTCACGGCGACGACGGCGACGCCGCTGGACTGGTACGCCTGGGTCAACGCCCGCGATGACGCCGGCCTCACGAGCGAGCCGCTGGTGCTGGCGGGAGGCGACCGGGTCATCGTCCGCGGCTGGCCCGACGATCCGCGCTGGAGGGACACGGTGACCAGGGTGCTGGCCGACGCGGTACCGAACCTCGCGAGGCGGATCGGCCTGCCGTGGCCGGTGGAGGGGCCCCTCACGGTGATCGAGGTCTACACGCCGCTCCTCGAGGGATACGCGGGCTTCTTCGATCGGGCCACCGACCAGATCACGATCAGCGAGAACCTCGACAGCGCGACGATCGTCCACGAGGCCTCTCATGCGTGGTTCAACGACCGGTTGTTCACGGGGCGCTGGATCAACGAGGGGCTGGCCGAGGAGTATGCGTCCCGCGTGCTGGCGACGGGCGGCAAGGCGTCGGCACCGGCTGCCGTGAAGCGGACCGCTGCCGTGGCGTTCCCGCTGAACGAATGGCCGCCGCCGGCACCCATCAGGGACAAGGCGAGCGATGCCCGGGAGCAGTACGGCTACGACGCGTCGTGGACGGTGGTGCGGGCGATCCTCGCCGAGACCGGCGAGGACGGTATGCGACGGGTGTTCGGCGCGGCCGACGCAGGCACGACCGCCTACGTCGGCGATGCCCCGCCGGAGCGCACGACGCTGCCCAACGACTGGCGCCGGTTCCTGGACCTCACCGAGGAGCTCGGCGGCGCCAGGAGCGCGACCGCGCTGATCACCCGCTGGGCGGCGACGCCGGATGCCCAGGCATCGCTCACGGCCCGGGCCGCGGCGCGCCGGGCATACCAGGCGCTGGTCGCGGCGGGCGACACGTGGGCGGCACCGGTCGTGGTCCGGCTGGCGATGGATGCCTGGACGTTCGACCGGGCGGGCGAGGCGATGGGCAGGGCCGACGCCGTCCTCGAGCAGCGGGACGAGCTGCGGACGGTGGCGGCGGACGAGGGGCTGACGCCCGCCGGCACGCTGGAGGCAGCCTACGAGGGCGCCACGTCGACCGCCGGTCTCGACGACGCGCTGGCGCTGGCGGACGCCACCGCCACGTCGCTGGATGAGGTCGCCGCCGCTCGAACGGCAGCCGAGGAGCCCAGGGACTGGCTGACGTCGCTGGGGCTCGACGGCGAGGACCCGGATGCGGACGTTGCCGCGGCGCGGGCCGCGTGGCAGGCGGGGGACATCGGGCAGGCGACCCTCCTGGCCGACGAGACGGTCGCCGCCCTCGGGGCGGCGCCCGGCAACGGACGCACGAAGGTGCTGCTCGTGGGGGGCGGGGCCGCGGGCGTCGTGCTGGTGCTCGGCCTCGTGCTCGTGGTCCGCCGCCGGCGCCGCCCCCCGCTCGGGACCCTCGCGGCCGCCGAAGACCAGTACGCTACACTCCGGCCCAACGGGCCGGCCGGCGCCGTGCCCGACGCGCCGCAGCCCAACGACGAAGGAGCGGACCCACGGTGACCCCGCCCGCTGCACCTGCCCCCCGGCGCGCCTGATGGGACTGCAGCGCTTCCGCCCGTCCCGCGAGATCCTGTCGGGGGCGACCGCCGACGTCTACTTCGCCCGCGCCAACACCATCCTGGACCGGGAGGGCCTCGATCCGGTCGTCCTGATGGAGGTCTTCTGCCGCGAGGACGCCGTGTTGTGCGGCATCGGCGAGGCGACCAACCTCCTGGGCCACGTGCTCGCGAACGAGCCCGGCGCGGTCCTCGAGGCGATGGCGGACGGCGACCTCGTCACCCCCAGGGAGGTCGTCCTCCGGATCCATGCGCGCTACCGCGCGTTCGCGCTGTACGAGACCGCGATGCTCGGGATGCTGGCCCAGTCCACCGGCTGGGCGACCGCCGCCCGCGCGTGCGTGGAGGCCGCTGCGCCGCAGCCGGTGATCTCGTTCGGGGCGCGCCACGTGCATCCCGACATCACCGACGTCCTCGACTACGCCGCGATCGTCGGCGGCTGCGTCGGTGCCTCCACGCCCGCCGGGGCACGGCTCGCGGGTCTCAACCCGACCGGCACGATGCCCCACTCGCTCGTCCTCATCTTCGGCGACACGGTGGCGGCCGCGGAGGCGTTCGACCGCAACATGCCGCGCGACGTCCCGCGGATCGTGCTCGTGGACACGTTCAAGGACGAGGCCGAGGAGGCCCTGCGCGTCGCGAACGCCCTCGGCGACCGCCTGTACGGCATCCGCCTGGACACCCCGTCGGAGCGCGGCCGGGTCACCGCTGCACTGGTCACCGAGATCCGCGCCCGGCTCGACCAGGCCGGCTTCGGGCACGTGACGATCTCGGTCTCTGGCGGCCTCACGCCGGAACGGATCCGCTACTTCAGGGACGAGGGAGCCCCGGTCGATTTCTTCGCCGTGGGCTCGCACATCTCCGGGGCGACGCCGGTCGACTTCACCGGCGACATCAAGGAGATCAACGGCTCGCCCATCGCGAAGCGCGGCAGGATCCCCGGCCGCACCGAGAGCCCGCGCCTCAAGCCGCTCGATCTCGCCGCCTGGCGGGACGCGTAACCCTCGCGCGGCGCTGTTGCCCCGCCCGAGCGGGCGGGGCCCAGGCAGCGGCCCTTGGGGTGGGGCACCACCCGTCCGCGCTGCCCGGGTCAGCGCGCCCCGTCGCGGCGAAGCCGGTCCAGCCAGAGGATGCCGAGGATCGACTTCGCGTCGCTGATCTCGCCCGTGTCCACCAGCGCCAGCCCCTCGTCGATCGTGATGCGTCCGAGCTCCAGGCGCTCGTCCTCGTCCGGCGCGAGGCGCCGGTCGTCGTCGGCCACGCGATCGAGGTCCGTTGCCAGGTACAGGTGCATAAGCTCCGAGGCGAACCCCGGCGCCGTCCAGAACGTGGCCAGCTTCCGCCACGAACCCGCGCGGTGGCCGGTCTCCTCCTCCAGCTCCCGGCGGGCGGCGAGATCCGGGTCCTCCGTGATGCCTCGCTCCACGTCCAGGGTCCCGGCCGGGATCTCGAGCAGCGCCCGCCCCGCAGGGATCCTCCACTGGCGGACGAGTAGCAGGCGTCCGGCCGCATCGAGGGCCAGCACGGCCACGGCCCCCGGGTGCCCGACCACGTCGCGCGTGCCGAGGGTGCCGTCCGCCCGCTCGATGGTGTCCACCCGGAACTCCAGGTACCGCCCGCGATGGATGATCTCCGAGCGGATGATCTGCTCCTCGAGCGGATCGTCGCCGAAGGGCCGGCTGACGGGGCCGGGGATCGCGGGGTCGGTCATCGGGGCTCCATGAGAAAGGAAGACGGCCGGCGCCGCGTCCGGTGGCCGGCCGTCGAATGGGCGATGGGGCGTCAGGCCGCCGACGCGGTGAGCTTGTCGCCGGTCTCGAGGTTGAACAGGTGCAGCTTGTCGACCGGGAGGCGGAGCTGGACGCTGTCGCCGGGTCGGACGTTGTGCGCAGAGTCCACGATGGCCACGATCTCTTCGCCTTGGACGGTCACATGGAGGAGCTCCTCGTTGCCGAGATACTCCACCACGTCCGCGGTGCCCTGGATCGTGCCCACGGCCGCGCCGACCTCGCCCATCAGCAGGTGCTCGGGCCGGAAGCCCGCCAGGATCCTGGGTCCGGCATTCCCGATGCTCTCGGCGTAGCGAGCCGGGATCGGGAACGTGAACCCGCCCTGGACCAGGTCGCCGGGACCGGTCGGCATCTCGATGAAGTTCATCGACGGGCTGCCGATGAAGCCGGCGACGAACCGGTTCTTCGGGTGGTCGTACAGGTCCTGTGGGGTGCCCACCTGCTGGAGGAGCCCATCGCTCATGACCGCGATGCGCTGGCCCATCGTCATCGCCTCGACCTGGTCGTGGGTGACGTAGACCATCGTGGTGCCCAGGCGCTGGTGGAGACGGGCGATCTCGGCGCGGGTCTGCACGCGCAGCTTGGCGTCGAGGTTGGACAGCGGCTCGTCCATGAGGAACACGGCGGGCTCGCGGACGATGGCCCGGCCGAGCGCGACTCGCTGCCGCTGGCCACCGGAGAGCTCCTTGGGCTTTCGGTCGAGCAGCTTCTCGAGCTGGAGGATGCCGGCTGCGTCGTTGATCCGCTTCTCGATGTCGGCCTTGGGCACCTTGCGCAGCTTCAGGCCGAAGGCGAGGTTGTCGCGGACCGACATGTGCGGGTACAGGGCGTAGCTCTGGAAGACCATGGCGATGTCGCGATCCTTGGGCGCGACGTCGTTCACGACCTTGTCGGCGATGAGGAGCTGGCCCTCGGTGATCTCCTCGAGCCCGGCGATCATCCGCAGGCTCGTGGTCTTGCCGCACCCCGAGGGGCCGACGAGCACCATGAACTCGCCGTCGCCGATCACGAGGCTGAGGTCCGACACGGCGGTCACCTCGCCGTATCTCTTGAACACGTGATCGAAGGTCACGGTTGCCATGACGGAGCCTCCATCCCGGCCTGAGGTCATCGCGGGCTCCTGCATTCGGCCGCCACGAGGACGGACTCGAACGAGCCCCGTACGAGGTGCTGGCACGGGTCGCACACATCGTAGGGGACGGGACCTCGGGTGGCAACGGAAAGGCGGCAGCGGCGGGGCGGCAATGGAAAGGCGGCGGCGGCCGGTCTGTCCTGGGCGCGAACCTCACCGGCGCTCAGACCACGGATTCACCCGCCGTGCGCGCGACGGGTATCGTGAGCACCACGACCCCTGCCATGCCCCACCGAGGCCACGATGACCCAGCACCCGCGCGCCGGCGAGCCCGCCCTCGCCTCCGATCTCGTGGACGTGCCCGCGCTCCTCCGCGCGTACGAGGAGCTCCGCCCGGACCCTGCCGTCCCGGCGCAGCGCGTCGCGTTCGGCACCTCGGGCCACCGCGGGTCCGCGTTCAGGTCGGCCTTCAACGAGGCCCACATCCTGGCGACCACCGAGGCGATCTGCCGCTACCGCAAGGCGAAGGGCTACACCGGCCCGCTGTTCATCGGCCGGGACACGCACGCGCTCTCGGAGCCCGCCTGGCGCACGGCCATCGAAGTGCTCGTCGCGGACGGCGTGGACGTACGGGTCGACGCCGCCGACGGCTTCACGCCGACACCCGCCATCTCGCGCGCGATTCTCGTGGCCAACCGAGGACGGTCTGCCGGTCTCGCGGACGGGATCGTCGTCACTCCATCGCACAACCCGCCCGACGACGGCGGCTTCAAGTACAACCCGCCCAACGGCGGCCCGGCCGACACCGACGTCACGCGCTGGATCCAGGACGAGGCGAACCGGATCCTCGAGGCGCGGGGCGCGGAGGGCCTCGACGGGATCGCCCGCGTCCCGTTCGACCGGGCCCGGGCGCAGGCGAACGGCCACGACTTCATGGGCACCTACGTCGCGGACCTCGCGAACGTCATCGACATGGCGGCGATCGCCGGGTCCGGCCTGCGGCTGGGCGTGGACCCGCTGGGTGGCGCCGCCGTCGACTACTGGGGTGCGATCGGGGAGCGGTACGGTCTGGACCTGGCCGTGACCAACGACGCCGTCGACCCGCAGTTCGGGTTCATGACCCTGGACTGGGACGGGAAGATCCGGATGGACCCGTCGTCGCCGTTCGCGATGGCGCGACTGGTGGAGCTGCGAGACCGCTTCGACCTGGCGCTGGGCAACGACGCGGACGCCGACCGCCACGGGATCGTGGTCCCAGGAGCCGGGCTCATGAACCCCAACCACGTGCTCGCCGCCGCGATCTCGTACCTGTTCGGTGGCGGTCGCACGTGGGGCACGGGCGTCGCCGTCGGGAAGACCCTCGTCTCGTCCTCGATCATCGACCGGGTCGTGGCTGATCTCGGCCGGCGGCTGGTGGAGGTCCCGGTCGGGTTCAAGTGGTTCGTGGACGGCCTCGTGGACGGCACCATCGGGTTCGGTGGCGAGGAGAGCGCCGGCGCCTCGTTCCTGCGCCGCGACGGCACCGTCTGGACCACGGACAAGGACGGCCTCATCGCGTGCCTGGTGGCGGCGGAGCTCACGGCGAAGCTGGGCCGGAACCCCGCGGACGTGTATTCCGGCCTGACGGCCCGGTTCGGCGCTCCGGCCTACCGGCGGATCGACGCCCCGGCCACGCCCGAGGTCAAGGCGGCGCTGGGCCGGCTCTCGCCCGATGACGTGACCGCGACCACGCTGGCCGGCGACCCGATCGTGGCCCGACTGACGCGGGCGCCCGGCAATGACGCGCCGATCGGCGGACTCAAGGTCGTGAGCACCGAGGGCTGGTTCGCGGCCCGTCCGTCCGGGACCGAGAACGTCACCAAGCTCTACGCGGAGAGCTTTCGGGGCGAGGAGCACCTGGGCCGCATCCTGGACGAGGCGCGCTCGATCGTGGACGCCGCCGTCTGAGTCTGCACGGGCTCGCGGTCGTACCGGGCTCGCGTCTCGGGCCCCCTGCCCCTATCGGGTGCCTCCGGGCAGGACCCTTCTCCCGTCGCGCTCACCGGCCCTGAGCGCGACGATGACGCCGGTCCGTCCTGTGCCCGGACGGCCCACCGAGGAGATCCGATGCCGGCCAGAACCGCGACCCCCGTGTGCCTCCAGTGTGGTGCCGTGCCCAGCCGTCCGGACGCGCAGATGTGCCGACGCTGCGGCATCCGGTTCGGCGAGGCCCCGTCGGAGTTCGCGCGCCTGGCGACCTGCCCGATCTGCTACCGGGACACCGATGTCGACGGCCGTCTGCCGTCGCAGGCCCGGCCGGGTATCCGCCTCGACATCAACGCCCACATCGAGGAGCACGACCGCTTCCCGGTGGGGGACGACGCCTGGCTCGAGACGCTGCGCGATGCCGACCGTCTCCGGATCGGTCGCTGGAGCGCCCCGTTCGATCTCGTCCGGCGATACCTGGTCACGGGCGTCGTCGACGCCGGCCGCAACCGCCTCGCGCAGCACAACGCCATCGTCACCGCGATGACCCAGGTCCAGCGCTGGGGCCGGGACCCAGACATCTTCGGCGACCAGGAGGAATGGCGGCTCGCCCGCGAGGCGATCGCGCAGCTGATGGACCGCTACCATCGGGCGGGGAACGTCCGCCGGTAGGGTGGGGAACGGCGAACCGCCAGGTGGTGGAACGTCGGCCTTCAGGCGTCGAGGCGGTCCGCGAGGATCTCTGCGAGGTGGCGTGCGCGCCGCCCGCCCAGGAAGTCGATCTGCGTCCGGCAGCTGAACCCGTCCGCGAGGATCGCCGTGCCCGGGTCCGCGGCCCGCAGCGCCGGGAGCAGCGCCAGCTCGGCGACGTCCCGCGAGATGCGCTCGTGCCCCGCCTCCGCCCCGAAGGCGCCGGCCAGCCCGCAGCACCCGGCGAGGATCTCACCCGCGTCGATGCCCGCCGCCGCCATCAGGCGCCGGTCCGCGGCGGTTCCCAGGACGGCCTGCTGGTGGCAGTGCGGCTGGACCAGGGCGGTCGTGGTCCTGCCGTCCGGCGGGGCAGGGGGCACCCAGCCGGCGCCGTCGAGCAGCGCGGCGAAGGTGGTCACTCGGCCGGCCAGGCGACGGGCACGCGGGTCCGCCGGGAGCAGCTCCACGAGGTCGGTGCGGAGCGCTGCCGCGCATGACGGCTCCAGTACCACGACCGGCTCGTCGCCGGCAAGCTCCGGCGCGTCCAGGGTCCGGCGGAGGACGCCACGTGCGCCGTCCAGCTGCCCGGTCACGGTCCAGGTGAGGCCGCAGCACACGGGGGTGGAGGGGACGACAGGCTCGAACCCGGCCGCCGCGAGGACCCTGACCGCGGCGAGGCCCACGTCCGGCGAGAGATGGTTGGTGAAGGTGTCGGGCCACACGACGACACGCCTCGCCGCGGTCCCTGGCGCGTCGCGTGCGCTCGCTGACGCGGCGGGTGCGGTCGCTGACGCGGCGGGTGCGGTCCGGCCGACCACGCCGCTCGCGGACCCGGACGGTGCCGCCGCCGTTTCCTCCCGGACGCCGTCGACGAACGTCCGCCTCGCCAGGGGCGGGATCCGCCGCTCGCCCGCGAGCCCGGCGACGAGCGCGAACGCCCGCCGGGTGGGCGTGAACCCCATGGCCACGTTCACCATCCGGGGCCCGGCCGGGACCCTCCGCACGAGGCTCAGCCACGCCGGCAGCCGTCCCAGGCTGTAGTGGACACGCGGCCGGATCCGGCCCCGGTAGTGGTGCTCCAGGAACTCGGCCTTGTACGCGGCCATGTCGACCCCAGTGGGGCAGTCCGAGGCGCACGCCCGGCACGAGAGGCAGAGGTCGAGCGCCTCGCGGACCTCGGACGATCGCCAGCCGTCCGCCGCCAGCGACCCGGCCACCATCTCCTGGAAGAGGCGCGCACGCCCGCGGGTGGAGTGGCGCTCTTCCCCGGTGGCCCGGTAGCTCGGGCACATGGCTGCGGTGCCCTGTCGCGAGACACACGATCCCACGCCGATGCACCGCTCGACCGCGGCGCGCACGTCCCCGCCGTCGGCCCCGAACGCCAGCGAGGGCTGAATGGAGAGCAGCGTCGGGCGCGGTCTCCGGAGGTCGGTCGCCAGGGGGACGGGGTCCACGATGATCCCGGGGTTGAGACGGTTGGCGGGATCCCAGGCGGCCTTCCATGCCCCGAAGGCCTCCAGCAGCTCGGGACCGAACATCCGCGGCAGCAGCTCGCTCCGCGCCCGTCCGTCGCCGTGCTCCCCGGACAGGGTGCCGCCATGGGCGACCACGAGGCCGGCGGCCTCCGACATGAATCCCTCGAGCCGCGCGACGCCGCCCGGACGGTCCAGCCCGAACCCGACCCGCAGGTGGATGCACCCCTCGCCGAAGTGCCCGTATGTGGTGCCCGCCAGCCCGTGGTCCCGGAGCAGCGCCCTCAGCTCGCCCAAGTAGGCCGCGAGACGGTCCGGCGGCACGGCCGCGTCCTCGAATCCGGGCCAGGCCGGGCTCCCGTCCGGCAGGCGGGCGGCCCGTCCGGCGCCCTCCTCGCGCACCTTCCAGAGCACCCGCTGCGCCGCGGGATCCTCGACCAGCCTGGCGTTCGACCCGGTGAGGCGGGCGCCCGCGGCGGAGGCGAGCCGCGCGGCATGGTCGCGGGCCTCCCCGGCGGTCTCGCCCCCGGCCTCGAGCAGCAGCCAGGCGCCGCCGGCGGGCAGCAGGCCGGGATCCGGCCACGCCGCCAGGATGTCCGAGGTCAGGCTCTCGGCGGTGAACGGGCGCTCCGGGAGCAGGGCGGGCACGGCCGCCGCGGCCGCGATGTCGTCCGGGAAGGCGAGGACGAGCAGGTGGCGGACGGCCGGGGCCCGGACGAGACGGACGGTGGCGGCCGAGACCACCGCGCAGGTGCCCTCGGTGCCGGCGAGCGCCCGGGCCACGTCCGAGCCCCGCTCCGGGAGCAGCCAGTCGAGCAGATAGCCGGAGACACGCCGGGGCCAGGGTGGCAGCTCGCGGCGGATCCGGTCCTCGTGGACGGCGAGCAGGCCGGCGATCCGCGCCTCGAGGGCGGGGCCCAGGGTCACGCTCCCGGCAGGTGCCGCCGCTCCCAGGGACCCCACCCGGCGCCGGACGCCGTCCGTCGTGATCACCTCGAGGCCCGCCAGGTTCTCCGCGGTCGTGCCCCAGTGGACGCTGTGGGAGCCGCATGCGTCGTTGCCGATCATCCCGCCGACCGTGCACCGGCTGTGCGTCGACGGGTCCGGCCCCACGCGCAGGCCGTGCTGGGCGGCGGCGGCATTGACGTCGTCCAGGATGGTCCCCGGCAGGACGGTGGCGGTGGCGCCCGCGGGATCCGGGTCGAGCGCCAGGATCCCGGCGAGATGCCGGGTCGTATCAACGACCAGCCCGTGGCCGATCGCGTTGCCGGCGATGCTCGTGCCGGCGCCGCGCATCGTCAGCGGGACGCGGGCCTCCGACGCCATCGCCACGGTTGCCGCCAGGTCGTCGAGGTCGGCCGGCGCCACGACAGCCGCCGGGAGCACGCGGTAGTTGGACGCGTCAGAGGCGTAGAGCGCCCGGACCTCGCGGTCGTCGCGGACCTCGCCGCGCAGCGTTCGCCGGAGACGCGGGACCAGGTCCGCGAGCGCGTCGGCGAGGTCGGGATCGCGGACGGCGGGCTCGGCGGCGATGGCGGGACCCCTTCCTTCGCTGGATGGCATCTCAAGAGTACGGCGTGCGTGCCGGAAGCCGCTGTCGACACCCCCGCCGTCGGTGATGCTGTGGGCAGGCGCACGGGCCACAGCGGGGCGGGCCGATGACGGTCGGCAGGAACCGCGGGCGACGGAGAGGACGACACGATGCTGCGCCGCCGGGGAGCCATGGTGCTGATGGCGGCCGCCATCGTCCTCGCCGTCGGCGGCTGCGCGAGCTTCGACCTGCCCGAGGGCGGACCGGCCGAGCGCACCACCCGCCCGCCCGCGCCGTGGGCCGGTGGCCTCGCCGCCTCGCCGACCCCCTGTCCGATCGCCCTGGCGGCCATCCTGGAGCCGGTGCAGAGCACGATCGACGGCAAGTCTCGATCGACAACGGCGACAGCGACGCCACCAGCCCAGCAAAGGTCACTCTCTCGTTCATCCCCTTCAAGCCTAGTGACAAGGAGGTGCCGGAGATGGCCCGCCACGCCGCGCTGTGGGCCCGCTGCACTGACGCCCAGCTCGCTCCGATCGACGCGTCCGGGTGCTTCGACGGGCAGGACTTCGTCTTCCCGTGTGCCCGTCCACGGTCTCGCCCGGCTCCCCGCGCTCCGTGTCGCACGGTTCTTGACACGGCGCTGGTCTGCGCCTATCACCTCGATACCCAACTCGATCTCCCGAGGCACCCATGCGCCGCCCCTTCGCCACCGTCGCCCTGATCGTTCTCGCCGCTGCTGCTTGCAGCCCTTCGGCGACGCCGCCTCCGTCTGCGGCCCCGGCCACCGCCACGGCGCCCGCCCCTCCCGCGTCCTCGGCGACGTCCGCCGCTGTGTCCGCGACTCCTGCCCCGACACCCTCAATCGGCGTCCGCCCCTCCTTGCCGCCGGATGCGCCGGTGATCGCCGAGCCCTACTGGCTCGTTGACGGCGGCACGGACACGTCCACTTGGAAGGACAAGGACGGCGCGGTGCAAAGGACCATCACCGGGCGGACCTACAGGGTCATCAGGGGCGGCGGCATCGAGGACGGGATCCTCGTCAACGGCGCGGAGGTGGCGCTGCTCACCGTCGACAGCATCACCGGCGACGACCCGATCCCCGGCATCAACGCGATCGAGGAGCAGTACGGCGCTCAGATCGACGACGCGACCCCGGACCCCTCCCTTCCGTTCACGTCGCCGACCCCGGACAACCCTGACATCTGGACCCGCACCACGCAGACGCGGGGCGGTGTGGTGGTCTACGTGCGCACCGAGAACTTCAACGGGACCCCAGGCGCCGATGCCTACTGGTGGGGTGCCTCGCCGAGGGAGTTCCGCTCCCTCTGGTTGCAGGCCGACAGCAGCGAGAGCTTCGACGCGCTCCTCACCGCCGTTCTCGGCCCGACGGAGTAGAAGCGACCCAAAGCGCCATCTCGAGCGCCAAAACCGCGACAGGATCACTCCGTGCCCGATGGCCCGACTGACATCGACGCGTGCCCGGAACGCGGAGTGGCGATGCAAGGAAACGCCTTCAAGCGCCGGGCGCGCCGGTCGTGGATTCGGTTGAGGGCCCAGCGCTTGGGACTGACCTGCTGCGCCCCAACGGCCGGGTCTTGTACCACTCATGCCTCATGGGCCCGTGGCGGCATTGACAGGCGCTTCCCCCGGTGTGATAGTTGCACGCGCAACCATAAGCGTTCCGACACCACCACCTGCGCCCCACCAACGCCAGAGAAGGGCCAGCCATGCCGGCCGTCACCGTCGACGACATCACGATCCTCCCCCGCATCCCCATCCCGGACCCGATGGCCGCCCGTGATCGCCCCGTCCGCACCCTGACCACCGCGCCCCGTGGATACGAAGGCGAGGGCTTCCCGGTCCGACGCGCCTTCGCGGGCGCCCTGCTCGAGGACCTCGACCCGTTCATCCACCTCGACCAGATGGGGGAGGTGGAGTACGCGCCCGGCGAAGCCAAGGGCACGCCCTGGCACCCGCATCGCGGCTTCGAGACCGTGACCTACATGCTGGACGGCGTGTTCGAGCACGCCGATTCGAACGGCGGTGGAGGCGTCATCACCAACGGCGACACGCAGTGGATGACCGCCGGCGCCGGGATCCTCCACATCGAGAAGCCCCCGGAGTGGCTCGTCATCCAGGGCGGGCTGTTCCACGGCTTCCAGCTGTGGGTGAACCTGCCGCGGGACCAGAAGTTCGCGGCACCCCGCTACCAGGACATCCGGGCGCAGGAGGTGGCGCTGACGTCCTCGCCGGATGGCGGCGCGCTGGTGCGGGTGATCGCGGGCGAGGTTGCCGGACACAGGGGACCAGGCTCCACGTACACGCCGATGACGCTGGTCCACGCGACGCTGAGCCCGGGGGCAACCCTGGTGCTGCCGTGGCGCGCGGACTACAACGCGCTCGGATACGTGCTGGCCGGCCGGGGCACGATCGGGGCAGAGGCGCGACCGGCCCAGCAGGGCCAGCTGGCGGTGTTCGGCCCCGGCAACTCGCTGACGTTCGCCGCGGACCGGGGCCAGGAGAGCCGGGCGCCCACGTTCGACGTGCTGATCCTCGGTGGCCGCCCGATCCGGGAGCCGGTCGCGTGGGCCGGCCCATTCGTGATGAACACGCGCGAGGAGGTCATGCAGGCCTTCGCGGACTACCAGGCCGGACGCCTGGGGACCGTCCCGGCCGTCCACGGTGCCCCGACGACGATCCAGGAGACCGGTCCGGGCTGATATAGGCCGGACGCTCAGCTGTTGAGCGCCTCGCTGCGGAACGAAGGGGCGTCCTCCAGCCGGCGCCGGAGCGCCCCCAGGAATCGTGCCGCCAGCTCGCCGTCCACCTGGCGGTGGTCGGCCGAGAGCGTCAGCTTCATGATCGACCGGATGGCCATGCCGTCTCCCACGACGACGACCGTGGGGATCGCGCTGGCGACCGCGAGGATCGCGGCCTCGCCAGGGTTGATGATCGCGCTGAACTCGTCGACGCCGAACATGCCCAGATTGGACACCGTGAACGTGCTCCCGGTCATCTCGTCCACCGGGAGCGCCCCGTTCCGTGCCCGGACGGCGAGGTCCGCGGCCCGGTCGTGGAGCTCGCCGATCGTGAGCCGGTCCGCGTCGCGGATGACCGGCACCACGAGGCCGCCGGGGAGTGAGACCGCGACGCCTAGGTGGACCCGCCGCCGCGGCCAGACCCGGACGCCGTCTGTCCGCGAGTTGACCTCCGGGAACTCGGCGAGGGTCTGGGCGGTGGCCGCCAGGACGAAGTCCGTGACGGTCAGGCTCGTCCCGGCGGCCTTGAGCTCCGTGCGGAGCGCCAGGAGGCGGGTGACATCCACGGCGACGGTCACCGTGAAGTGCGGGCTGGTGGTCCAGGAGGCCGTGAGCCGGTCCGCGATGACGCGGCGCATCCGGCTGAGCGGCCGCGGCTCCTCCTCGCCGTCCACCGGCGCGGCCGCGGGCAGGGGAGCGGGTGCTGCGGGTCGAACGGGTGCGGCCGCGATCGGGACTGCGGCCACCGGGGCCTGTGCCGCAGCGGCTGCAGGGACCGTGGCAGGGACGGCGGCGACGGCGTCCCGCACGGCCACGGCCGCCACGACATCCCTCTCGGTGATCCGGCCCTCGGGACCGGTCCCGCTGATCGTTCGCGGGTCGATCCCGGCGTCGGCCGCGGCGCGGCTGGCGCGCGGGCTGATTCGCAGGCGGGAGCCGTCAGCCGGGCCCTGTTGGGCCGCCGGGGCCACCGCCGCCGGAGCGGGAGCCGCCGCCGCAGCCGCCGGGGCCACCGCCGCCGGAACGGGAGCCGCGGCCGCCCCCATCGGAGCCGCCACCGGAGCGGCCACCGGGGTCTCCGGGATCGCCTCGCCCGGCTGGCCGACCCAGGCGCAGACCTGGTTCACGGGGACGGTGTCGCCCTCGTGGGCGACGATCCGCAGGAGGGTGCCCTCGTCGAAGGCCTCCACCTCCATCGCGGACTTGTCGGTCTCGATCTCGAACAGCACGTCGCCCCTGGCGACGTGGTCACCCTCGCGCTTGTGCCAGGCGATGACCGTGCATTCCTCGGTCATCTGCCCCGGCTTCGGCATCAGGATCGCGTGCGGCATGCCTCGGGTCCTTCCTGCGTGTCGGTCGCTGCCATGGGCCGGGGGGTCAGAGCAGGCCCTTCGCCGCGGTGTAGATGTCGTCCGCGTTGGGCAGGAACGCCTTCTCGAGGCCCTCCGCCTGCGGGGAGATGCCGTTCTGGGCGCCGATCCGCGCGACCGGGGCGTCGAGGTAGTCGAAGACCTCGCCCTGGATCCGCGCGACGACCTCGTTGACGAAGCTGCCGGAGAGCACGGCCTGGGACGCCACCACGCAGCGGCCGGTCTTGCGGACCGAGGCGAGCACGGTGTCGATGTCGAGCGGCACCAGGCTGCGAAGGTCCACGACCTCGGCCGCCAGGCCGTCCTCGGCCGCCAGGCGATCCGCGGCGGCGAGGCAGTCCACCACGGCCGGGCCCCAGCTCACCAGGGTCACATCGCCGCCCTCGCGGGCCACGGTCGCCTGTCCGATCGGCACCAGGTGCTCGCCCTCGGGGACCAGGCCCTTGGCCGTATAGAGACCCTGGCTCTCGACGAACATGACCGGGTTGTTGGTCCGGATCGCGGACTTGAGCAGCCCCTTGGCATCGGCCGGGTTGGACGGGTAGACGACGTAGATGCCCGGCAGGTGGGTGAACAGGCTCTCCAGGGTCTGGCTGTGCTGCCCGCCGTAGCCCTTGCCGGCGCCCACCGACGCCCGGATCACCAGCGGGACCTCGACCTGGCCGCCGCTCATGTAGTGCCACTTCGCGGCCTGGTTGGCGATCTGGTCCGACGCCATCAGCGCGAAGTCCATGTACATCAGCTCGACGACGGGGCGCAGCCCCACGATGGCGGCGCCGACGGCCGTCCCGCAGATCGCCGCCTCGCTGATCGGGGTGTTGAACACCCGGTCCCGCCCGAACGACTCGAGCAGGCCCTTGGTCAGCTTGAAGGCGCCGCCGTACTCGGCGATGTCCTCGCCGTAGGTGATGACGCGCCGGTCGCGGACCATCTCTTCGATCATCGCCTCGCGCAGCGCGTCCTTGTAGGTGATCGCGCCGTCGGGGCCGCGCTTGGCCTCGGGGAGGGGAGCGAGGAGTTCCGCCGCCGTCCCGGCCGGGACGGGGTCGCTGCTGCCGTCGGTGTACAGCAGGCGCAGCGCGTCGGACGGATCCGGATCTGCGGCCAACGAGGCGCGGACGGCCGCTCGGGCGTTGCGCTCCCTGACGCGGGTCTCGATCGCGGCGACCTCGGCCTGGTCCAGCCCCGCCTCGACCAGCTGTCCCTTGAGGCGCTCGATCGGGTCGATCGCCCGCCAGGCGGCCTCCTCGTCGCGGGTCCGGTACTCGTTGCGCGGGTCGGACAGGGAGTGCCCGTAGTAGCGGTAGGTGCTGGCCTCGATCAGCACGGGCCCCTGCCCGGAGCGGCAGAGCGCGACGGCGCGGCGGACGGCGTCCCGCACCGCCAGCACGTCCATGCCGTTGACGGTCTCGGCGTGCATCAGGTTGTCGGCGAAGCCGGCGGCCCGCTGGGCGAGGTGGGCGACGCCCATGACCTCCTCGTCCGAGCGGTGGGTCATGCCGTAGTGGTTGTTCTGGATGAAGTAGATGACCGGCAGCCCATAGGGCCGATCGCCCGCCATGTGGTTGGTCCACTGTGCCTGGGCGGCCCAGTTGAGCGACTCGAGAACCACCCCGTTGGCATAGGCACCGTCGCCCGCGAAGCAGCACACGACCCGGTCCGAGCGCTCGTAGCGGTGGGCCATGGCGGCCCCGGTCGCGATCGGCACGCTGCCGCCGACGATCGCGTTGGCCCCCAGGTTGCCCGTGGAGAAGTCGCCGATGTGCATCCCGCCGCCGCGCCCCGCGCAGTAGCCCTCCTCCTTGCCGAACAGCTCCGCGATCACGCGGTAGATGTGCTCCTCGAGGGCGGCTTCCAGGAGCTCCTCGTGCGTGCCGCCCGGGCTGCCCGGGACCCGGGCCCGGAGCTGCTCGTCGTCCATCGTCCGGATGGCCGCGAAGCCCTTGGCAACGGCATCGCCGTGCCCGCGATGCGAGCTGGTCACGTTGTCGTCCAGGCGCAGCATGCTGCAGGCGCCGACCGGGGAAGCCTCCTGGCCGATCGAGACGTGGGTGGGCCCGCGGTAGTCGTAGCCCGGGAGCGCGTCGTAGCCCCCGGACCGGAGGCGGACGATCATCTCCTCGACCTCGCGGATCGCGAGCATGTTGTCGAGCAGCTCCAGGGCTTCCGCCGCGGTGATCGTGCCGGCCGCGATCTCGCTTGCCAGGCTGCCCGTGTAGGTGAAGCCCCGGATGGTCCCCAGGGACGTCTCGAAGGGCGCCATGTCGGGACGCAGGTCGCTCTTGTAGGCCGTCTCGATCGTCATCGGAACCTCCGGGTCGTGGTCGGGCGCCCGGGAGGGGTCGCGCCGTCGGTCATGCCTTGATCACCTTGATGCCGAGCCGCGCGATCGTCCGCGCCACCCGCTCGTCGATGCCGTCGTCCGTCACCAGGATGTCCACCGCATCCAGCCGGCCGGCGTGGATCAGCGACCGCGTCCCGACCTTGCCGCTGTCGACCAGGAGGATCACCTCGCGCGCGCGCCCGAGCACGAGCTCCTTGGTGAAGGCCTCACCCGGGTCGGTGGTCGTCAGGCCGTCCTCGAGCGACAGGGCGAACGTGCCCATCAGGGCGCGGTCCACGTGGAGATCCTCCAGCAGGCGCCGGGTCAGCGGCCCGACCACGGCCCGGCTCCGCTCCCGGAGCTCGCCGCCCACCAGGATCAGGCGGGGCCCGCGCCCCAGCAGCTCGTTCGCCACCGGGAGGCTGTTGGTCACGACCGTGAGTCGGTCCCAGCCGTGGAGGAGCCGGGCGACCCCGAGGACCGTGCTACCCGAGTCCAGGTAGACGGTGTCGTCGGGGGCCAACAGCTCCACGGCGCGGGCCGCGATCCGGGCCTTCTGGGCCGCGGCCGCCATCGCCTTGACGTCGAACACGGGCTCGTCCAGCCGCCCGTCCACCGCCACGGCGCCGCCGTGGACGCGGCGGAGGCGTCCGCCCGCTGCCAGCTCGTTGAGATCCCGGCGGACGGTGGCCTGGGAGACCCCGAGCGTGCTGCTGAGCTCCTCCAGCCGGACCGCCCGGCGCGTCTCCACGATGACGCCTAGGCGCTCCCGGCGGGCCGCCGCCAGGTCGAGCGGCGGGGTGGGATCGGCGGAATCGCTCACGGTCTTCAACGACATGAGCAGATCCTAGCACGATCTTGCAGGAACGATCACCACGCTTTCGTACCCGGGGGACAGGCGCGACGGGCGAGGCGTCCGGATCGAAGAGGCTCCGGTGGCCGTGCTTGGTAGACTTCCGAGCGTCAGAGCCCACTGGAGCCCCCATGCCCGAAGACAGCGCCATCTCGCGCAGCGTCCTCGCGGAGCAGGTCAAGGATCGCCTGCTCCAGGACATCATGTCGGGCCGGTATCCGCCCCATTCGCGGATCGTGGAGACGCGGGTCGCCCGCGAGGTGGGCACCAGCCAGGCGCCGGTCCGGGAGGCGCTGCGCGGCCTCGAGGCCCTGGGCGTCGTGGAGATCCTGCCGTTCCGCGGCGCGCGCGTGCGCCGGCCCGGGATCCAGGAGCTGCTCGAGGCCTACGCCGTCCGCTCCGAGCTGGAGTCCCTGGGGGCGAGGCTCGGGATCCCGCGGATGACCGACGAGGACCTGGCCGAGATCGAGACCCTCCATGCGGCGATGCAGCAGGCCGCCGAGAGCGGGAATCGCCACGACGTCGCCGTCCGCGACGCGGCGTTCCATGCGCGCCTGCTGGCCCTCGCCGACAATCACACGCTGGAGCGCGTCTGGCGGTCGTTGGAGCCGTTCTCCCGGACCTACATCACGCTCGTGTCACCGGGCGCGGACGCGCAGTGGACGGCGGACCTGCACCCGCGGATCGTCGCGGCCGTGCGGACCCGGGACCCGGAGGCCGTGGTCGTCGCGCTGCGGCGCCACTTCGACGAGGCGTCGGCCCACCTGGCCGAGGGCTGGCAGCAGGACGGCGTGGACGGCGGGAGCCCGCCCCGTGCCGCCGCGGTAGCTGGTCACGCGGCGGCGGGATCCTGAGGTCGGGATCCTGAGGACGGGATCCCGAGGACGGGATCCCGAGGACGCTCAGGCGCGACCCAGGAGCGCGAGCACCTGCTCGGCGACCCTTGCGGCGGACAGCCCGTAGATCTCGAGCAGCGCGTCGTTCGAACCCGACTCGACGTAGGTGTCCCGGAGCCCGATCCGGTCGAGCCGCGTCGGGCGATGCTCGCCCAGCACCTCGGCCACGGCGCCGCCCAGGCCGCCGAGCACGGTGTGCTCCTCGACGGTGATCACGCGGCCCGTCCGCTCCGCGGCGGCGACGATCGCCTCCGTGTCGAGCGGCTTGATCGTGGGCACGTGGAGCACGTGCGCGTCGATGCCCCGGGCCGCCAGGAGCTCGGCCGCATCGACGACGCGCGGGGTCTGGGTGCCGGTGGCCATCAGCGTCACGTCGCGGCCCTCGCGGACCACGACGGCCTTGCCCAGCACGAAGCGGTAGCCCGGATCGAACAGCCGCTGCGTCGCGTCCCGCACGAGCCTGACGTAGCACGGCCCCTCGTACGAGGCCGCCCAGCGCAGGGCCAGGTCCGCCTCCACGTCGTCCGCCGGGGCCACGGTGACCATGCCCGGCATGACCCGCATGATGGCGAGGTCGTCCACGATGATGTGGGTCTTCCCCGTCTGGCCCGTGAACATCCCCGCGTAACCGGCCGTGATCTTCACGTTGGCGCCGGTCTGGGCGATCAGCACCCGGATCTGGTCCAGCGGTCGCACGACCGCGAACGAGACGAACGTGGTGACGAACGGGATCAGGCCCATCGTGGCCATGCCCGCGGCCACGCCCAGCATGTTCTGTTCGGCGATGCCCATCTGGAGGAACCGGTCCGGGTGGGCGTTCTCGAAGATGTCGGCCCGCGTGCTGGAGGCGGTGTCGCCGTCCAGCATCACGATCCGCGGGTCATCCGCGGCCAGGGCGGCCACCGTCTCCCCGAAGACCTCGCGCATCGCGCGGCCCATCGGCAGCGTCATCGGGCGCCCCCGTTCCCGATCACGGGCTCACCCAGCTCGGCCATCGCGATCTCGAACTCCTCGGGCTTGATCACCCGCGTGTGCCAGAAGTAGTGGCCCTCCATGTAGGAGACGCCCTTGCCCTTCACGGTGTGGGCGACGATCGCTGTGGGACGCCCGTCGCCGCGCGTGCCCTCGCGGAGCACCCGCACGACCGCCGGCATGTCGTGTCCATCGACCTCGAGCACGCGCCACCCGAACGCGGCCCACTTGCCGGCCAGCTCGCCGGGGACCTGGGGCGGGATGCGCCCGTCCGGTCCGTCGCCCGGCCAGCCGTACTGCTGGAGCCTGTTGTGGTCGATGATCGCGATCAGGTTGTCCAGGCCATACCGCGACGCCGCCATCGCGGCCTCCCACACCTCGCCCTCCTGGCACTCGCCGTCGCCGAGCATCACCCAGGCCCGCACGTCGCGACCGGTGAGGCGGGCACCCAGGGCCATGCCCATCGCGGCGGAGATCCCCATCCCCAGCGACCCGCTGGACATGTCGAGGCCCGGCAGACGGGTCATGTCGGGATGGCCCTGGAGGCGCGAGTGGGCGGCGTCGAACGTCAGGAGCTCCTCGACCGGGAAGTAGCCCCGGAGCGCCATCGCGGCATAGAGGGCGACCGAGGAGTGGCCCTTGGACAGGATGAAGCGGTCCCGGTCGGGCCAGCCGGGCTCGTCCGGGCGGATCCGCAGGACCGAGAAGTACAGCGCGGCGAGGACGTCGGCGGCCGAGAGGGGACCGCCGAGATGGCCGGCCCGGGCATGGTTGACGGCCCGCACGATCTCCACGCGGATGCGGCGGGCCGCCTCCTCCAGGCGCGCGATCTCCGCGGCGTCGGGCTCGGCGTCGAGCTGGCCGGACAGGGGCTGGGTGGACATGGGCCCGGTGGACAGGGGAGCGGCGCCGCCGGTGCTCACTGCGGATCCTTCTTCTCGTACGAGCCGGAGACCACCGGCGGGGAGAACAGGCACAGCAGCTCCAGCGGCTCCGGGCCGTCCGCCTCGGTCGCGTGGAAGGTGCCGGGGGACACGTGCACGACGACGCCGGGCCACACGTCGGCGGTCTCGTCCGGCGTCACGATCCGGCCCCGGCCGGCGGTGCAGTAGATCGTCTCCTCCTCGGCCGGGTGGACGTGGCCCTCTGGCGTGGAGCCGGGCGGGTACACGGACACGCCGAGCGAGACCAGCTCGGAGATGCCGTTCTTCGGCCCGAAGTAGGAGTGCCAGACCCTGCCCGGCAGCGGGACGATCTCCGCCTCTTCGCGGGCCACGCGCTTGATCATGGAGGCACCTCACGTCGGGCGGGCAGGGCCGCCGCGGACAAATAATCGATGATCGAGGATACGACGTGTACGGGATGGAGGTCAAGGCCGGAAACGGACGACGGCCCCGGGTGGACCCGGGGCCGTCGTGACGTGATGACCGTGGCTGGGGCAGGCGTCAGACCTGCTCAGCCGGGCTTTCGGCCACTAGTAGGTGCACTTGTTGGGCGGGTTCTCGGGGGTGCACGTCGCCGTCGTCTTGACCTTGTCCAGGGTGGACAGGGCTAGCTGGGGGTCGAGGAGCACGGGCGCGACGGGCTTCCCGTCCGGACCGAACCCCGTGTACGTGGGGGTGACCGCGTTGACGCCGCCGGTGGTGTACGTGCCGGGGCCGGTGACACCGTCGTAGTCGATGTCCTTGCCTTCGCGGATCAGCTTCAGGCAGTCCGCGTAGGTGTAGCACTTGTCTCCCGGCGGGTCGCCCACCTTGAACATGGCCGGCGCCCAGTCGCTCGCCTTGTAGGAGCCTCCCATCTCGACGGCCAGGGCGGTCTGGACCATGACGTCATAGGCCGAGAAGGCATACGGGTTGTCCGCGCCGTAGTACGCGGTGGGATCGACACCGGACTTGGCCACCCACGCGTCCCGCAGCGGCTGGTAGAACGTCCAGGCCGGGGTCGTCGTGTTGGCCGAGAAGGCGGCGTAGCCGATCGCCTTCTGTGAGCCGACCGTCTTGGCCAGCTCGTTCATGAACTCCGCCTGGCTCCAGCCGGTCTCGCCGATCCAGTTGAGCGACAGGCCGGCCTCGGCCGCCTGCTTGATCAGGGTGGCCGATTCCACCGAGCCCGCCTGGACGATGACGGCGTCCGGCTTCAGCTGGGCGATCTTCTGGGCGACCGCCGCGTAGGAGGGCAGCTCGGGCTGCTCATCGATCCGGGCCAGGACCTGCATGCCCAGGATCGGGGCAGCCTTCTCGGCCGCATTGGCGGCGATCTGGAAGCCCGAGACCTGGGTCGCGAAGATCACGACCGTCTTGGCGCCGATGGACTGCGCATACTCGGCCGCGTAGACGCCGAGGCCCTCGTCGAGGCCCTGGGCGCGGAAGATCGGCTCGGCGGCCTTGCCTCCGAGGTTGCCCGGGATGAGGCCGCCGTGGATCGACGGCCCGAGCGGCGAATCGTTCGCCTGCCAGTACTCCATCATGTAGTCGCGGTAGTTCCGGTACCCGTGAGCGATGCTCACCAGGATCTCGGCACCGTCCTTCTCGAGGCAGGTCTTGGCGGCCTGGGCCTCACCGACCGTCCCGAGGTCCTCCTTGTAGTTCACCCAGGGGCGGCCCAGCGGTGGATCGAGGTTGATGACCTCCTGGACCGGGAAGACCACGTCCGCCGACAGGGCCGGGCCGTAGGGCGCGAACTCGCCGGTGACGTAGGCGAGCTCGCAGACCGCCACCGGCTTGCCCGGGGTGGCGGCCGGGGCCGTCGTGGGGGCCGTCGAGGGGGCGCTCGTGGCTCCCGACGCGGCCGTCGCGGGTGGCGCCGTCACGGCGGGCGCAGAAGTGGCCGCGCTCCCCCCGCATGCGGTGGCGAGCAGGGCGATCACCGTGAACCCGACCACGGTGCGTCCTGACTTGATCCTGTCGAATGCCATTCCTTGCTCCTCCTACTCGTGCTCCGACGCTTGGGTCGTCAGATCCTGTAACCCTCCTTGAGCTGCTGGGTCGTCAGCTCGGCGGCGTCCATCACGGCGAACGACTGGCCGAGGCTCAGCACCATCACCCGGTCGGCGACCTGGAGCGCCTTGGTGGCGTTCTGCTCGGCGAGGACGATGGCGACGCCCCTGGTCTCGTGGATCTCCTTGATCTTGTCGAAGAACATGTCGACGTAGAGCGGTGAGAGGCCGGCGGTGGGCTCGTCGAGGAGCAGCACGGTGGGGTCCTGCATCAGGGCCCGCCCGCAGGCCACCATGCGTGACTCGCCGCCGCTGAGGGTCCCTGCCTTCTGTGCCCTGAGGGCCCGGAGGTTCGGGAACAGCTCCAGCACCTCGGCCATCCGCTCGTCGCGCGAGCGCTTGCCGATCATTCCCCCGACGTTGAGGTTCTCGGTGACGGTGAGGGCGGGGAAGGTGCCCTTCTCCTGGGGCACGTAGCCGATGCCGCGGCCGGCGGTCGCGTACGGGGGCAGCCCGGACACGTCCTCGCCCTGGAATCGGATCGTCCCTGCCATGAGGGGGATGAGGCGCGCCAGCGTCGCCAGCAGCGTGGTCTTCCCCGCTCCGTTGGCGCCCAGCACGGCGAAGATCTCGTTGCCGACGGTGAAGTCGAGGCCCTTGAGGACGGTGACCCCGTGGTATCCGCTGCGGAGGCCCTCGACCTCGAGGCTGACGGAGCCGGCCGCCTCAGACATGGCCCTCACCGAGGTACTTCTCGACGACCGTCCTGTTGGCACGGATCGTCTGGGGGTCGCCCCGCAGGATGACGCTGCCTTCGGCCATGAACAGGACCTCGTCGCACAGGTTCCAGATGACGTTGAGGTCGTGTTCGACGACGACCACCGAGGTGCCCGCGGCGGCGAGGTCCCGGACCACGGTCATGACCTTCTCGACCAGGCCTTCGGGCAGACCGGCCGTCGGCTCGTCGAGGAGGAGGAACCCGGGCCTCAGGAGCAGGCAGCGCACGATGTCGAGGAGCTTCTTGTCGCCGGCGGACAACGCGAACCCGGTCGGGTCGGTGAACCCGAAGTAGTCCAGGTAATGCCGGATCTCGTCCTCGTGCTGCCGGAAGACGGTCCCTTCGCTGAAGACCCGATAGGGCTGCTCGTACTTGCTCTCGGCCACGGCGAGCAGGAGCGAATCCCAGATGGTCAGCTTGTCGAAGTCCATGATCACCTGGTTGGACTTCACCAGGCCGTGGTGCGCCATCCGGTACGCGGGCTGGGTCGAGATCACCACCTCGCCTCCTCCGGCGGGCAGGAGGGAGATCGTGCCGCGGTCGAGCGAGGTCGAGTGCATGATCATGCGCATCAGGGTCGTCTTGCCGGCGCCGTTGGGTCCGATGAGGCCCTGGATCGGCCGGTCACCCAGGATGAGGTCGTCGATGTCCACGACGACCCGGCCCGAGAAGCTCTTGGCCGCGCGCTGGATCCGGATCCTGGGGCCGGCCACCGCCACGGGTGCGACGGGCTCGATGACGTCAGCGACCATGGATCTTCCCCATGAGCCGGTCCCGCCGCATGTCGCCGAGCACGCCGAACGGCCGGAACAGCAGGACGACGATCATCGTCAGGCCGAACGCTACCTCTCTCAGCACCGGGATCGCCTGCGAGAACCAGTCACGCGGCAGTGGGAGGTAGACCTGGATGACGATGTCGAAGAGCCCCACGGTGAGGAGGACGCCGACAACCGCCCCCCAGGCGCGGGCCGTGCCCCCCAGCACCAGCCCCGCCATCGCGGCCAGGGTGACGTCGACGCCGATGTTGGCGGGATCGAGGAAGTTGGCCATGACCCCCTCCATCGCGCCCAGCAGGCCCATCGCCGCCGAGGTGACGGCGAACAGCCAGAGCTTGCTGCGGAACGTCGGCTTCCCCAGGCTGCGGGCCAGCGGCTCGTTGCCTCCCACGGCGATCAGGAGGCGTCCGTACGGCGAGCGGTGAACCTGCCGGACGAAGGCAAGGATCGCGACGATCACGAGGGTCGTGATCACCAGCCACAGGAACTCGTTCTCCTTGACGGAGCCGATGTCGTAGGGGAAGCCGAGGCCTCCCATGCCCTCCGCCCCGCCGGTGAGGTCCGCCTGGGTGGTCGCCAGGATGGCGACGGCGGTCGCGAAGCCGAGCGTGCCCACGAGCACGCCGTCCGTGTCCAGGTCGGCGATCAGCCATCCGACGACGAGACCGGCCAGGCCGGCGGCGAGGGTCGCGGCGGCGGCGCAGGCGAGGAACTGCCAGGGATCCCCGAACGGCCAGTCGACCTTGACGTACAGCACGCCGAAGACGTACATCCCGAGGCCGAAGAACCCGACCACGCCGAAGTTGGCGATCCGGGCGAGCCCCAGCTGGAGGTGGAGCAGGAGTCCGAGGCCGATCACGATGACGACGCCGAACAGCCCCGAGATCAAGAACGCGTCGAGCCAGCCGAGCATGCCGCTACACCTTTGCCGACTCGGTGAGCCGGTTCCGGCGCACCTTCAGGATGACCATGAATGCGACGATCAACGCGAGCTGGGCATACAGGCCCTGGCCGAACAGCAGCGTCATGGCGGCCAGCGCAATGCCCGTGAGAATGCCGACGCCGATCACGCCGCCCAGCCCCCACGACCCACCGACGAGGACCACCAGCAGGATGAACAGGAACTGCCGCCAGCCGAGGAACGGCGCAACGGACGACCCGACGCCGAGGAACGAGCCCGCGAGCCCGCCCGCGACGCCCGCGATGAACCAGATCATCACGGTGACGGCGAGCGGCCGGATCCCGCTCGCCTGGGCGAGATCCTCGTCGCTGGCAAGGGCCCGGATCTGGAGACCGTACCGGGACCGCTGGATGAACAGGTACAGCAGCAGGGACAGCACGGCGACGCTCGCGACGGCGAGCAGGCGGAACGTCCCCACGCCGACGCCGAGCACCCAGATCGTCTCGGGCGGCGGGACGTCGAAGAACCGCACCGGGTAGCCGAAGACGAACTGCAGGCCGTACCGCAGCATGATCGACAGCCCGAAGGAGATGATGATCATCTCGAGGGCGCCGACGTTGCGCCGCTTCGCCGGCCGGAAGACGAGGAAGTACGTGGCGACGCTGAGGACGCCCGCCATCAACCCGGCGGGGAACAGGACCGCGTAGAAGTCGAGGCCGAACGTCGTGTTGAGCCACACCGCGAAGTAGGCCCCGAGCGTGATGGTCTCGGAGTAGGCCACGTTGATGAGGCCCGTCAGGCGGTACAGCAGGGCGAAGCCGATCGCGGCGAGGACCAGCGGGGCGTACTCGGTGAGGCCGAGAACGAGGGACTGGGTGACGAAATCCATCAGCGGTCGCCCACGGTCCGGTGCCGGACACGAGGGCGGCGGCTGATCGTCCCGGGCCGCCGGGATCCGTCACCATCCATCCGTGCCCCTCTGGTCATCATCTGCCCTCGCGAAGGAGCCGGTGTGCACCACCGCTCTCGATTGACGATCGATCGTCCGTTCGTCCATGTCGTGGCCGACGGACGACCCTGTTCATCAGTCTTGCGTGCGTATCATCGATAATCGAGGATAGTAGACGACGGGGATCGCCCCGCGCAAGCGATAATCGCTCATCGATTCTATGCGGGGGCAGGGCCGGAGGGCACGATGTCGGCAGCGGCGGGACGCGTCCTCGCCACGCGCGAGGGGATCGGGCTGCTCAAGGTGATGTCCGCGGCCGCCGCCATGGGCACGCTGGGTCCGATCGCCGCCGTAGCCTACGGGGAGGGGCTCGAGCCGGCGACATTCAGCGCCCTACGGGCGGCCATCGGTGCCGCGATCCTGGGAGCGCTCGTCCTCTCCCACCGCCAGCCGTCCGTCAGCCTCGCCCGGCTGGCGCCCGGACAGCGTGCCCTGTTCGCGTTGGCCGTCGCCGTCAACGGCCTGGCGAACCTCGCCCTGTTCTTCGCCTTCGGGGCGATGGCCGTCGGGCTCGTCATGGTCATCTTCTACTGCTACCCGGTGCTCGTGGCGCTGATGTCCGCCGCCCTCCGCCGGGACCGGCTGACGCCGCTCCGGGTCTTCGCGCTCGCCCTCGCCTGTGCCGGCCTCGCGCTCACGCTCGGGAGCCAGCTCGGCCCGGAAGCCCATGCGACCGCGGCCGGCGTCGCGCTGGCCGGTTTCGCCGCGACCTGCCACGCGGTCTACCTGGTGGCGATCCGGGGCGGGTTCGACGACGTGCCGACCGTCCAGGCCACCTCGCTGGTCCTTGCCGGCGGGCTGGTGATCTCGGGGACGGCGGCGCTCATGATCGAGGGGCCCGGCGGAGCGGGCCAGTGGCTCGCGTCGCCTATCGCCTGGGCGGCGATCCTGTGCGCCGGGACCGTCGGAGCCCTGCCCAAGGTCTGGGTGATGAGCGGCGTACGCCTCATCGGCAGCACCCGGGCGGCGGTGGCCCTGCTGACGGAGCCGGTCGTCGCGGTGGTCGTCGCGGCCCTGGCCCTCGGCCAGCGGCTGACCGTGCCCGAGCTGGTGGGTGGCGCCGCGATCCTGGCCGCCGTGGTCCTCGTCCAGCTGCCCCCCCGGGTATCGCCCGGGCGGGTGCCGGTGGAGGTGGGCTGACGTGCGCCCTCGGCGGGGAGCAGCGTCCGGATCCGGCGGCCGAAGGAACGCCGTACGGCGGTCGCCAGGGCCGGACACTCGCCCGTGACCCGCCTTGACTCCGGTCCCGGATCGACCTACTGTTACCGACAATCGATTATCGATGTATTTGTCCCGCGGCCGGCGGAGTAGCAGGAGGACCAGTGGCGACGGTCGTGCTTCTGGGCACGCTGGACACGAAGGGCGCCGAGTACGCGTTCCTGCGGGAGCGGGTGTCGGCGTCGGGCTGCGACGTCGTCCTCGTGGACTGCGGCGTGATGAGCGCCTCGCCGCTCGCCGATGTGAGCGCCGATGAGGTCGCTGCCGCCGCCGGCGAGGATCGCGCCGCGCTCGCCGCCGCGGGTGAGCGGGGGCCGGCCGTGGCGGCGATGACCAGGGGTGCCACCGAGACCGTTCGCCGCCTGCACGCGGAGGGCCGGCTCGACGCGATCCTCGGTCTCGGCGGATCCGGGGGTTCGTCCATGGTCTCGGCGGCCATGCAGGCGCTGCCGATCGGGGTCCCCAAGCTCCTGGTGTCCACGATGGCCTCCGGCGACACCCGGCCGTACGTGGGCACCAGCGACATCGCGATGCTGTACCCGGTGGTGGACATCGCCGGGATCAACGGCATCTCCGAACGGATCCTGGGCAATGCGGCCGCGGCCGTTGCCGGGATGGCCCGGGCATCGCAGGCCTACGTCCCGCGGGCCGGAGGGAAGCCGGTCATCGGGGCCACGATGTTCGGGGTAACGACACCCTGCGTGACCGCGGCCCGCGCGGTGCTGGAGTCGAGGGGCTACGAGGTCCTCGTCTTCCACGCGAATGGGGCCGGCGGCCGGTCGATGGAGGCGCTGATGCGGGCGGGCTTCATCACCGGGTCGCTCGACATCACGACGACCGAGCTGGCTGACGAGCTGGTCGGCGGCGTCCTCTCGGCGGGCCCGGAGCGTCTCGAGACGGCGGGTGCGCTCGGGCTGCCGCAGGTCGTGTCGCTCGGAGCCCTGGACATGGTCAACTTCGGGCCGCTCGAGACGGTGCCCCAGCAGTTCCGGGACCGCAACCTGTACCAGCACAACGCGACGGTCACCCTGATGCGGACCACCGGTGACGAGTGCGCGGAGCTGGGCCGCATCCTCGCCCGGAAGCTGAACGCCGCGAGGGGTCCGCTTGCCGTGTTCATCCCCGCGGACGGCGTGTCGATGATCGATGCGCCGGGGGCGCCGTTCCACGACCCGACGGCGGACGCGGCACTGGCGGGCGAGCTCAGGTCCGGCCTTCGCCCGGGGATCGAGGTGGTGGAGCTGGCGGCGCACATCAACGACCCGGCGTTCGCCGAGGCGATGGCCGAGCGTCTCGACGAGCTGTACCGCACCTGGGCGGTAGCGAACGTGGCGGCTGGTGCAGGAGATCGCGCATGAAGGGAGCCGAGGCGCTCGAGCGCCTGCGCAGGACCATCGCGGAGGGCGGCGTGATCATGGGTGCCGGCGCCGGCACGGGGCTGTCCGCGAAGTGCGCGGAGGCCGGCGGCGCGGACCTGATCATCATCTACAACTCCGGCCGCTACCGGATGGCCGGCCGCGGCTCGCTTGCCGGCTGCCTGCCCTACGGCGACGCGAACGCGATCGTCATGGAGATGGCCGGCGAGGTCCTGCCCATCGTCCGCGACACGCCGGTCCTGGCGGGGGTCTGCGGCACCGACCCATTCCGGCTGATGCCGGTGTTCCTCGAGGAGGTGAAGCGGGTAGGGTTCTCCGGCGTCCAGAACTTCCCGACGGTGGGCCTGTTCGATGGGAGGTTCCGGCAGAACCTGGAAGAGACCGGGATGGGCTACGGCCTCGAGGTGGACATGATCCGGGCCGCGCACGCGGCCGGGCTGCTCACGACGCCCTACGTGTTCGACGAGGAGCAGGCCAGGGCCATGGCCGCGGCCGGGGCCGACGTGGTCGTCGCCCACATGGGCCTGACCACCAAGGGCGCGGTCGGCGCCACGACGGCGTTGACGCTCGAGGAGTCGGCGGAGCGGATCCAGGCGATCCGCGACGCGGCAGCAGAGGTGAAGCCCGACATCATCGCGTTGTGCCACGGCGGTCCGATCGCGGAGCCGGAGGACGCGCAGTTCGTCCTCGGACGGACGCGCGGCGTGGCCGGGTTCTTCGGCGCGTCGAGCATGGAGCGGCTCCCGACCGAGGTCGCGATCACCGAGAACATGAAGCGCTTCAAGATGATCGGCCGCGGGGCGGCCTGAACCCTCGTCATCCATCGGCTCAAGCCGCGAAGGAGGTAGCACCGGTGCCCCTGAAGGAAGAAGTCCTCGGCCAGTTCCTCGGCGACGACTCGTTCCCCGTGGAGTGGACGTCCGAGACCGAGAAGCTGCTGTTCTGGGTCTACGACGACCTGCACTGCCCGAAGCCGCTCAGCCCGATGTACGAGGACATCGGCGGCTGGTGGCTCTCCTGCGACCACATGTTCCGTCGCTTCGGCACGCCGTTCGCGACGGACTGGATCTACAAGAACGTCAACGGCTACCTGTACACGACGGCCATCCCGGCCGAGGCCGGCGTCGACGTCGCGACCCAGGAGTACAACTACACGACCCACCCGATCGTCCCCGAGGACAACGAGTACGTCGGCAAGATCGGCGCCTACCTGGGCGCGGTCCTGCCCGTCTACGGGCACAAGTTCGTCGAGTGGTGGCGGACCCGCTTCGTCCCCGAGATGCAGCGCAACTTCGACTACATCGAGGGCATGCTGGACCAGAAGGACCAGCTCTCGCTGGCCGAGGTGGCCGTCCTCCTCGAGGACGCCATCGACATGCACGACCGCCACTGGAAGATCCACTGGATGCTGAACTTCGCGCAGCTCAGCGCGACGCTCAACCTGCGGGCGGTCATGGAGAAGACCCACGGCCGGATCGACGAGGTCCTGCTCGGGCGGCTCCAGAACTCGGCCAACGACCGCAACTGGGACAAGATCAAGGCGCTCTGGGAGATGAAGGAGGAGGTCAAGGCCGACCCGGCCCTGTCCGCCATCTTCGCGGCCCCGGCCGCCACCGACATCCTGCCGGCGCTCCAGGCCAGCGAGCGCGGCCGTCGGTTCATCGATGAGCGGGTCGTGCCGTACCAGAAGGAGTTCGGCTGGCACGCGGTCTGGAGCCACGAGTTCATCTACACGAGCTTCCGGGAGGACATGGTTCCGGTCGTCCAGCTGGTCCGTGACCAGTACGCGTCGGACTACGACTACCCGACCAAGATCGCGGCACTGGCGGACGACATCGCCGCCGCGGCGAAGGAGATCCTCGAGGGGCTCGAGGGCGAGGCGCTCGAGGAGATGCGCGCCGCCAACGAGATCAACCTCAAGATGGCGCCGCTCACGCCGGACCACCACTTCTACATCGACCAGGGCGCCAACGCCCACGTCCGCCTCGTGCTCATCGCCATCGGCGAGAAGCTCGTGGAGCTGGGTGTGCTCGACGCCCCGGACGACGTGATCCTGTTCCGCTACAACGAGCTGCGGGCATTCATCGGCAACCCGACCGGCATGGACGGGCGGGCGATCGCGGCGACCGCGAGGGCCAAGCGCGCGGCGGCCGAGAAGCTCCAGCCGAAGGACTGGGTCGGGACGGTCACGGCGACCCAGCTCGCCTTCCCGTACCTCAACCTGTGGGGCTACCCGGACAAGTTCACCCGTTCGAATGTCAAGGTGCACGGCCAGGTCAGCGGCATCGCCGGCTCGCCGGGCGTGGTCGAGGGCGTGGCGCGCGTCGTCATGTCCGAGGCCGAGTTCGACAGCCTGATGGAGGGCGAGATCCTCGTCTGCCAGATGACCAATCCGGCCTGGCAGGTCCTGTACGGCAAGATCTCCGCGGTCGTCACCGACGCCGGCGGGACCGTGTCGCACCCGGCCGTCCTCGCCCGCGAGTACGGCATCCCCGCGGTCGTGGGCACCTCGGTGGGTACCTCGACCATCAAGACCGGCGACCGCCTCCGCGTGGACGGCAACGTCGGCGTCGTCGTGATCCTCTAGGCCGCGGGCCGTCAAGCACTGAACCGAAGGACCGGAATGTCCGCCGAGACCGTGATCTCCCGCAGCGTCCTCTCGGACGCCGTCAAGGACCGCCTCCTGGAGGCGATCCTTGACGGCCGGTACCCGCCCGGGTCCCGGATCGTCGAGACGCGGGCGGCACGGCAGTTCGGGACCAGCCAGGCACCGGTCCGCGAAGCGCTCCGCGACCTCGAGGCCCTCGGGGTCGTGGAGATCTCCCCCTTCCGTGGCGCACGCGTCCGTCGCCCGTCGCGCGACGAGCTGCTGGAGGCGTACGTCGTCCGGACCGAGCTCGAGGCCCTCGTGGTCCGCCTGGCGGTTCCCCGCCTGACCGACGGGGACCTCGAGACGCTCGGCGGGTACATGGACGCGATGCACGGCGCCGCGGAGGCGGGCGATACCGTGGCCGAGGCCGCGGCGGACGCCGGCTTCCACGGGCACCTCGTGGAGATCGCCGCCAACGGCACCCTGGCGCGGGTCTGGGGGCTCCTCGAGCCCTACTCGCGCACCTACATCAGCCTCGCCGTCCCGGGTGCGGACCGCCGGCGGATCGCCGGCCTCCACACCCCGGTGCTCGACGCCCTCCGGGCGCGCGATGCGGTCGCGGCGGAGGCCGCCATCCGTCACCACTTCCTGGACGCGAAGGAGATGCTCGCAGGGCTGTGGACGGAACCTGAGCCGAGCGAGACCGACCAGACCCCAGCCCGCGCGACCCGCGCGCGGACCGGCCCCGTGCCGGCACGAGCCCAGCCCAGCGAAAGGACACCATGAGCGCCAACCTGCAACTGACGGAGGAGTTCTCGGCGGGGGCCGCCCGCCTTCGCGTGGACGTGTACGGCACGGAGCCGCGCGAGCACGTGCTCGACGACCTGTCGTTCCTGAACTACCGCCTTGCCGACGTCCGGATCTCCCCTCAGGTCACGCTGGCCAACGCCGACATCGTCTGGAACCAGGACGGGGACAAGGCGGTCTCCTACGACGGCCACGTTGTCACCTTCACCGGCCCCTGGCCGGCGGGTCCGATCCAGAAGGTCATCGTCGCGGTCCTCGCGCTGCGCATGGAGGCCGTCGGCCTGCATCCCTCGCACAGCGCCGCCGTCAGCTACCGCGGCAGGACGTTCCTGTTCCTGGGCGGCGAGTCCAACCACGGCAAGAGCATGGGCCTCATCGAGGCCGGCGTCCGGGGCGCCCTCCAGGTCGCGTCCGAGACCACGATCATCAGCGAGGACGGTCGTGCGGTCGGCGGCTCCGTGGACACCTTCCTCGTCAAGCGCACCGAGGGCACCGAGCGGTCCGACAAGGCCGCGCCGAACAAGGGCGTCGAGAAGTTCTGGGGTCCCGTCATGCCCACCTGGGGCATGTACGAGGGCCAGCCGAACATCGACCTCGTGATCGTTCCCGCCATCGACGGCAACTTCGACCCGGCGACCAACGAGTTGATCCCGTTCGAGCGCCAGTTCCAGTTCCTGCACTCGCTCCAGAACTACTTCCTCACCAACGAGCTGCTGGCCCCGGGCCACGTCATGCCGATGGTGGACAACGACATCCTCCGCGCCCGGCGGGCGGACTTCGTGGACCGCTTCTGCGATCGGCCGTTCTTCTTCATCCGTGCCGCGACCCCCCAGGTCCTCCTGGACGAGGTCGACAGGATCCTGTAGCCAAGGCTGGTCCGGTCGCCATGCACACCTTCGCCTACGCCCGCCCGTCGTCCCTGGCCGAGGCGGTCGCGCTGCTCGAGGTCCACGGTCCGGACGCCCGCGTCCTGGCCGGGGGCACGGACCTCATCGTGCGGCTCCGCGACGGGTCGGCCACGCCGGCCGTCGTGATCGACCTCAAGCGGATCGCCGAGCTCCGGCCCGGCATCCGCGAGGCGGACGGCCGGGTCGTCATCGCGGCCACGACCGTGATGACCGACGTGGCCGCGGACCCGCTCGTCCGGCGCCACTTCCCCGCGCTGGCCGACGCCGCGGCGGTGGTCGGCTCGGTCCAGATCCGGAACCGGGCCACGATCGCCGGCAACATCTGCAACGCCTCCCCGGCGGCGGACACGGCCCCGCCGCTCCTGGTCCACGGCGCGATCGTCGTGGCCGAGGGCCCGGCCGGGACCCGCCGGATCCCGGTGGACGAGCTGTTCGTGCGCTCCGGCGTGACGACCCTCGCCCGCGGGGAGCTGGTGACGGCGATCGAGCTGCCGATCCCGGCGCACCGGATCGCGAGCGTGCATGTCCGTCGGACGCGGCGGCGCGGCCACGACCTGGCCTCGGTGACGCTGACCTGCGGCGTGGACGCGACCGGCATGACGCGGATCGCGTACGGGAGCGTGGGCCCGCGGGCGGTGCTCGTGACCGACGAGAGCGGTGTCCTGGCGGACGCGGCCGCGGCGGACGAGGTGAAGGCCCCGATCCTGGAGGCGATGTTCGCCGGCGCCAGCCCGTCGCCCCGCTCCATGCGGGCCGGCCCCGAGTACCGCCGGGCGATGCTCCGGGTCCTCGGCCGGCGGGCGCTGGCCGCGGCGATCGATCGCCTGGCGGCGGGGGAGTGAGCGACATGGTCGAGACATATCCCATCGAGGTGACCGTCAACGGGCGCCGGCGGGCGCTCGAGGTGGCCGGCCACCACTCCCTGCTGGACGTCATCCGCGACGACCTGGGCCTCACCGGCGCCAAGGAGTGCTGCCTGGTCGGCGAGTGCGGCGCCTGCACGGTCATCGTGGACGGTCGCACGGTGGACTCCTGCCTCGTCCTCGCGGTCGAGGTCGACGGGGCGGAGCTCACCACGGTCGAGGGCCTGGCGGCCGATGGCGACCTGGCGCCGATCCAGCAGGCGTTCCTGGACAAGGGGGCCGTGCAATGCGGCTTCTGCATCCCGGGCCAGCTGCTGTCCGCCCACGTGCTCCTCGCGGAGCACGGGCACCCGACGCTGGCCGAGGTCCAGGAGGGCATGGCCGGCAACCTGTGCCGGTGCGCCTGCTACGAGCAGATCACGGACGCGATCCTCGCGGTCGCCGAGGCCGGGCGATGAGCGGGACGCGGCCCGGCGAGCGGATCGGCGGATCGCCGAACCGCGTGGGCGGGATCGGGCGCGTCACGGGCGCCCAGCAGTACCTCGCCGACCTCCCCACGGCGGACGTCCTGCACGCGAAGCTGGTCACGCTCGATTGCGCGCGGGCTCGGATCATCTCGGTGGACGCGTCGGCGGCGCTGGCGCTGCCCGGCGTGCGGCTCGTGATGACGGCCGACGATCTGCCGCAGCCCGTGCCGCGGTTCGGGCCCCAGTTCAACGACCGGCCCGTCCTCGCGACCGGCGAGACGAAGTACTTCGGTGAGCCCGTGGCGCTGGTGGCCGCCGACACCCGGGAGCTCGCGGAGCAGGCCGCGGCGCTCGTCCGCGTCGAGCACGAGGTCCTGCCGCCCGTGTTCACGCTCGCCGGGGCGCTGGCGTCGGGTGCGCCGCTGGTGCAGGACCCGGCGATCAGGAGGAAGGGCGATCCCCTCGCCGGGACGAACGTCCTCCACGAGCACCGCGTGGGCTGGGGCGACGTGGACGCCGCCGCGGCCGAGCCCGGCCTCGTCATCGTCGAGCACCGCTACAGCTTCCCGATGGTCACCCACTTCGCGATCGAGCCGCACGCGTTCATGGCGGCCCCGGACGGGGACGGCGTGGCGGTGTGGAGCACGATCCAGCACCCGAACTGGCTCCAGAAGCTGCTCGCGGGTGTCGTGGGCATGCCGCTCTCGAAGGTCCGCGTGTACGCCCCGGACCCGGGCGGCGGCTTCGGAGGCAAGCAGCACTCCAAGCTGGAGCCCGCGGTCGTGTTCGCGGCGCTCAAGGCCGGCCGGCCGGTCCGTCTCGTCCTGACGCTCGAGGAGACGTTCCAGGCCGTACGCCGCGCCGCCTGCGAGGCCCGTGTCCGCACCGGGTTCCGGCCCGACGGCCGCATCGCCTTCCAGGACATCGCGGCCGACTACCTGATCGGCGCGTACGCCGACATCGCCGATCGCGTCGTGGGCAAGGGCAGCTACCCGGCCGCGGGGCCGTACAACGTGCCAGCCGTCCGGATCCTGGCCCGGAGCGTCCTGTCGCACACCACGCCGTCCACCGCGTTCCGCGGCTTCGGCAACCCCCAGGTCAACTGGGCCGTGGAGTCGAACCTGGACGAGGGCGCCCGGGCGCTGGGGATCGACCGGCTCGAGATCCGCCTGCTGAACCTCGCGCACAAGGGCGACGCGTTCATCCCGTTCGACACGCCGGCCGACGGTGACTGGGAGCAGACCGTCCGCCTGGCCGCCGAGCGGATCGGGTGGGGGACCCCGCTCCCGGAGGGCCGCGGCCGCGGCATCGCCCTGGGCATCAAGTCCGGCCCCACCACCGGCCTGTCCTACTCCAACGTCCGGCTCCTCGGCGACGGCAGCGTCATCGTGTTCGCCGGCACCTCCGACATGGGCCAGGGCGCCCGCACCGTGTTCGCGCAGATCGCCGCCCAGGAGCTGGGCGCCCCGCTCGACTGGGTGACGGTCGTGATGGGCGACACCGCCATCGTGCCCTACGACCAGCAGACGTCCGCCAGCCGGTCCACGGTCCTGATGGGCAACTCCGTCCTGATGGCGTGCCGGTCCATCCAGGCACAGCTGCGGGCGATGGCCGCGCGGCTTCACGGCGTGGACGAGGCACAGGTCAGCGTGGACAAGGGCGTCGTGCGGGTGGACGACCGCGAGCTGACGGTGATCGAGGTCCTCCGGCCCGGCCTCGGGAAGCTGGGCGGGGAGCTGACGGGGCTGGGCGAGGTCCGCAAGGACGCCGACCCCGCCCACCCGCTCTCCGGCGCCCCGGCCTTCTTCGAGTTCAACGCCACGGCGATCGAGGCCGAGGTGGACCGCGAGACCGGGGACGTGACGCTGGTCAAGCACGTCACGGTGTCCGACGTGGGCAAGGCCCTCAACCCGCTCCAGGTCCGGACGCAGGACGAGGGCGCGGCGATCATGGGTCTCGGCCACACGCTCATGGAGCACTACATCTACGACGATGCGGGCCGGATCCGGAACCTGGGCGCCATCGACTACCGGATCCCGACCAGCATGGACCTGCCGCTCTGGCTCCACAGCGAGACGGTGGAGAACGAGGACGGCCCGGGCCCGTACGGGTCCAAGGGCATGAGCGAGGGCGCGCTCCTGTGCGTCGCCGCGGCCGTCGGGGCGGCGGTCCGCGAGGTCATCGGCGTGCCCATCCGGGACCTGCCGCTCACGCCCGAGCGCGTGTGGCGGGCCATCCACGACACGGCCGCCCCTGTCGGCGGCGAGGAGGCGGGGTCATGAGGTTCGGCAAGGAAATCGGGCCCGTGGGGGACATGCCGGCCGGGCAGGTCGTCCGGGCGGCGCAGCTGGTCCGCGAGGGCCGGATGGTGTCTCTCGCGGCGACCCGGTTCCCCGGCATGCCGCTGTTCCCCGGGCACCCGCCGTTCCAGGTCCTCAACTACCGCACTCCGCGCGGGATCCGGGTCACCGGCGCCCAGCCGTGGGGGCCGGTCAACGACGCCGGCCTGGGCTACATGGCCGAGTACGTGATGGCGACCAGCCACTCGGGCGCCCACATGGACGCCCTCGCCCACATGACGGTCGGCGACGATATGCGCTGGTACGGCGGCGGCAACGCCGACGAGCACCTGACCGACTTCGGGCCCGTGCATGGCGATGCGGCGAAGATGCCGCCGTTCTTCACCCGCGGCGTCCTGATCGACGCCCCGGCGTACCGGGGCGTCGACTGCCTGCCCAAGGGCTCGCCGATCGACGCCGCCGAGATGGACGCGATCTGCGCGGCGCAGGGCGTGACCGTCGGGGCGTGGGACGTGGTGGTGATCCGGACCGGCTACATGGGCCTCTGGCCCGATGCCGAGCGGATGGCCGCTCACAAGACCCCTGGGCCCGACATCTCGGTGGCCCGCTGGCTGCTGGAGCGCGGCGTCATCGCCACCGGCACCGACACCGAGACCTACGAGGTCCAGCCGGCGCCCGATCCCGGCCCCGAGGGGAACCCCCAACCCGTGCACACCGCCCTGCTCATCGAGAACGGCGTCTACATCATGGAGAGCCTCGATCTCGAGGAGCTGGCCCGCCAGCGCATCTACGAGTTCCTGTTCGTCGCGCTCCCGGTCAAGATCCGCGGCGCGACCGGGTCGATGGTCGACCCGGTCGCCGTCGTCTAGCCCAACCCCCCTCCCGCAACCCGAAGGAGTCGACCCGGATGTCCGCCCTGCCCGCGACCATGCAGGCTCTCGTCGTCCTCGAGCCCTCGGTGCTCGAGATCCGGGAGGTCCCGGTGCCCGTGCCCGGACCCAACGAGGTCCTGGCCCGGGTCCGGGCGGTCTCGATCTGCGGCACCGACGCCCACCTGATCCGGGGCGACTACCCGGGCTTCTGGCCGCCCGCGTTCCCGTTCATCCCGGGCCACGAGTGGGCGGGCGAGATCGCGGCCCTGGGCCCCGGCGCCGAGCGCTTCGGCTGGCAGGTCGGCGACCGCGTGGCCGGCACCAGCCACGACGCCTGCGGCGTCTGCCAGAAGTGCGTGGAAGGCCGCTACAACCTGTGCGAGAACTACGGCAAGGCCGGCCTCCACAAGCAGTACGGCCACAGCGTCCAGGGCGTGGACGCCACGTATGCGGTGCACGGCGTGAAGTGCGTCTTCCCGCTGCCGGACGGCCTGTCCTTCGCCCAGGGCGCCGTCATCGACCCCGCGTCGATCGCCCTCCACGTCGCCAACCGCGGCAACATCACGCCGGGCGACACCGTGGCCATCACGGGTGCCGGTGCGATCGGCCTGCTGGCCGGGGACGCGGCGCTCATCCGCGGCGCGGGCCGCGTCATCCTGCTCGAGCGCAATCCCGGCCGGCTGGCCAAGGCCCGCGAGATGGGCTTCGAGGCGATCGACTCCGGCGAGGGCGATCCCGTCGGCATCGTGCGCTCCATGACCGGTGGCCTGGGCGTGGACGTGGTCCTCGAATGCGCCGGCGTCCCGGCCACCGTCACGCTGGCCCTCGGCATGCTCCGTCGCGGCGGTCGATGTGCGGCGGTCGGCATCCCGACCGTGGGCGTGGAGATCGCGATGCAGCGCCTGGTGCTGGACGAGCTGGAGCTGGTCGGGTGCCGCGCGTCCGCGGGCGAGATGCGGCGCGTCATGCCCCTCGTCGAGCAGGGCCGGATGCGCGTGGACGACGTCACCACCCACCACTTCCCGCTCTCGGACTACCCGTCCGCGCTCGCCACGTTCAACGACCCGGCCAGCGGCGCCATCAAGATCATCGTCGAGCCCTGAGTCGCCGCACCCCGGCGCCCCGGAGCGAAAGGAACGCCCGTCCGTGTCCCACGTCTTCGACTACGACCACCGGTACGACCTCGCCCACGACGAGCTGAAGCACCTCATCGGCGGCAAGGCCGCCGGCCTCAACGCGATGGCCGTGGAGCTCGGACTGCCGGTCCCGCCCGCGTTCGTCATCACGACGGCCACCTGCAACGAGTACCTCGCCGCGGGCTGGCCGGACGGGCTCGACGCGGAGATCCGGGAACACATGGCGCGCCTCGAGGCGATCGTCGGACGCCGGTTCGGCGACCCGGCCGACCCGCTGCTGGTCAGCGTCCGCTCCGGGGCGCCGGTGTCGATGCCGGGCATGATGGAGACGATCCTCAACCTCGGCCTGAACGACGAGACGGAAGCGGGCCTCGCGCGCGCGTCCGGCGACCCGGCGTTCGCCCGGAACTGCCACGACCGCTTCCACGCGCTGTACCGGGACGTCGTCGGCGTCGAGGCCGTCCCGGTGGACCCGTGGCAGCAGCTCCGTGGCGCGATCGAGGCCGTGTTCCGCTCGTGGAACGGGGACAAGGCTCGCACCTACCGCGAGCACGAGGGGATCTCCGGGGCGCTCGGCACCGGTGTCGTGGTGCAGGCGATGGTGTTCGGCAACCTCGACGACGAGTCGGGCACCGGCGTCCTGTTCACTCGCAACCCGGCCACGGGCGAGCACACCCTGTACGGCGACGTGGTGTTCAAGGGCCAGGGCGAGGACGTCGTGGCCGGCACCCATGACACGTTGCCGGTGTCGTGCCTCGAGGTGCGGATGCCGGTCGTGGCCGAGGAGCTCCACCGCTATGCGCGGGTCCTGGAGCTGCATTACGCCGACGCCCGGGACATCGAGTTCACGATCGAGCGCGGCAGGCTCTGGATGCTCCAGGACCGGAACGCGAAGCGGACGCCGCAGGCCGCGCTCCGGACGGCCGTGGACATGGCCGAGGACCCGGACTTCCCCCTGACCCGCGCCGGGGCGGTCGAGCGCGTGGCGGCGATCCTCGCCGACCCGCCCCGGCAGGTCGTCCGGCGCGAGGATGCCGGCGTGCCCCTGACCATGGGCCTCGGCGTCTCGCCCGGCGTCGTGTGCGGCGAGATCCGGCTGAGCCCGGACGACGCGGTCGCCGCGGCCGACGCGGGGAGGGACGTGATCCTCGTGCGCGCCGAGACCTCGCCCGACGACGTCCACGGGATGGCACGCTCGTGCGGGATCCTGACCTCGACCGGCGGGTTCGCCAGCCATGCGGCGGTCGTGGCGAGGGGCTGGGGGATCCCGGCCGTCGTCGGCGCCTCGGAGGTCGTGCCCGGCGACGGCTCGGTGACGATCGGCGGTCGATCGCTGCCGGCCGGGGCGGTCATCACGATCGACGGCGCCAGCGGCGAGGTGTTCGAGGGTGTTGCCTCGGGCGTCGAGGCCGTCGTGCCCGAGGCGCGGATCCTCCGGTCCTGGGCCGAGGAGCTGGGGATCCCGCTGCCGGCGGGGAAGGCGGAGCCCGAGCCCGGAGCGGCCGATGCCCCTGCTTCCGCGGCCGCCGCCCCCGCTTCGCCGGCTGCCGCCCCCGCTTCGGCGGCTCTCGCCCCGGCCGGGCCGGCGGCGGATGGTCCCCGCGTGGCGACACGGGACGATGCGATCCGCGTCCTGGCGATCAAGGGCTACTGCGATGCGCCGACCATGGCGACGGTGCTGGGCTGCGACCGGGAGACGGCCGGCGGCCTGCTCGAGGCGCTGGTGGCCGATGGCCTCGTGGAGAAGGGCGCCGGCTCGCTCCGGTTGACGGCCGAGGGCAAGGCGGTGGGCAGGGACCGGCTGTCCGACGACGGCGCGGCCTGGGGGATCGACCACGCGGCCGCGGCGCTCGACGCGTTCATCGCGCTCGATCAGCGGATGAAGGCGATCGTGACCTCGTGGCAGATGAAGACGGAGGGCGTCTTCAACGACCACGCGGACGCGGCCTACGACGCCGCCGTCCTGGCGCGACTGAGCGAGCTCCACGCCGAGGTCGCGGCATGGCTCGTGCCGCTCGTCACGGGGCTGCCCAGGCTCGCGCGGTACGGCGAGCGCCTCGGTGCGGCGGCGGCGGCGGCCGCGTCCGGGGACGGCAGGTACGTGGCGTCTCCCCGGGTGGACAGCTACCACGGGGTCTGGTTCGAGCTGCACGAGGACCTCATCGTCCTGGCCGGCCGCAATCGTGCCGACGAGGTGGCCGCCGGTCGCGCCTGACCGCGGCCCGAGCGGGGCAGCGAGCCCGAAAGGAGCTGGTCATGAGCGTCGAGGGCCGCCGGGTCATCGTCACGGGCGCGTCGAGCGGGCTGGGCGCGCACACGGTGCGCCTGCTCGCGGGGCGCGGCGCCCACGTCGTGGCGGCAGGCCGGCGCCTGGACCGGCTGGAGTCGCTGGCCGCAGAGCTCGCGGACGCGCCGGGCCGCGTGGTTCCCTGTCGTGCGGACCTAACCCGCGACGAGGACGCCGTGGCCCTCGCGGCTGCCGCCGTCTCGGCGCTCGGCGGCATCGACGTCCTGGTCAACAACGCGGGCAGCGAGGTCCAGGGACCCATCGACCGCCTCTCCCTCGCCGATTTCGAGGGCATGTTCCACGCCAACGTGATGAGCGTCTTCCTGTGCGTCCGGGCGGCCCTGCCCGCCCTGCGCGAGAGCCGGGGCATGATCGTCAACCTGGGCTCCACCGTGGTCGGCCGGCCGCCCCGCGGGCGCTTCGGCTATGTCGCCAGCAAGGGTGCGGTGGAGGCGATGAGCCGGGCGCTCGCCCTCGACCTGGGACGCGACGGGATCCGCGTCAACTGCATCCGCCCCGGGATCATCCCTTCCGAGCTGCGCGGCCTGACCGAGGATGCCGAGCGCGCCCGCTTCGAAACGGGGCTCCACTTCGGACGCCAGGCGCTCTCGGTGGTGGGGGAAGGCCGGGACGTGGCCGAGGCGATCGCCTGGCTCTGCGGCGATGGCGGCCGCTTCGTGACCGGGACCGTGATCGACGTCGACGGCGGCTTCACCCTCGGGGCGGCCGACGTCCTGCCCTGACCCGCGCTGGACGAGGGCCCCTTGCTGCGCCTACGGGGCGACGATGATCTTGATCGCGCCGCTCGAGCGGTCGTTGAACGTGTCCAGCGCCTCCGGGTACTCCGCCAGCGCGAAGCGGTGAGTCACCATCTCTCGGACTCGCATTCGGCCCTGCTCCACGTGCGGGATCACGCGCCGCATCTCGCCCGCGGAGGCACGTGACCCGACCAGCTCCAGCTCGTCCAGCACGAGGCGCTGCATCGCGATCTCCACGCCCACGGTCGGGATGCCGACCGCCGCGCAGCGGCCGCCGCGCCGGAGCATCTCGAGGGCCGCCTCCACCATCTGGGGTACGCCGGCGCACTCGAGCACCACGTCGACGCCCAGGCCGCCGGTCATCGCGCGAACCGCGCCCACGGGATCGCCCGCGGCGGTGTTCACGGTCTCGAAGCCCATCGCGGCGGCCTTCGCCAGCCGGTAGCCGCGGCCCACCACGATGACCCGGCCGGCCCCCCGGATCCGGGCCGCGTCGCCGCCCAGCAGGCCGATCGCACCGGCACCCGTGATGGCCACGGTGTCGCCCGGCGTGATGTTGCCGCGGTTGGCGACGTGGAGGGCGATCGACGCGGGGTCGATCATCGCCCCGTCCTCGAACGAGAGTCCCCCCGGGAGGGCGAAGATCGTCTTCACGCCCTGGACGACATAGGTGGCGTCGGCACCCTGGACGTTGTGGCCGTACTGGCGGTGCAGGCCCTGGCGCCCGTAGTTCTCGCACAGGTTGTAGCGGCCTTCCACGCATTCGCGGCAGACGCCGCAGGCGTCGTGGCTGGTGCCGGCCACGCGGTCGCCGACCTGCCAGCCGAAGCGCTCGGCGCCGGGGCCCAGGGCCGCGATCTCGCCCGCCCACTCGTGGCCCGGGATGAACGGGAACGCGGGCGGCCAGAAGCCCGGGTAGTCGCCCCGGATCAGGTGGGCGTCGGTGCCGCAGATCGAGACCGCCCGGACCCGGGCCAGGACCTCGTTGGGTCCGGGCACGGGCACCGGGACCTCCCGGATCTCGAGCACCGAGGGCTCGAGGACGACGAGAGCCTGCATGGTCGCGGGCAGGGCGGACATCCGGGTCGACTCCTTCGGGTTGGATGGGACGGGAAGGCCGACCCGGGTGGCGGGACTCGCGGGGTGCTCAGCGCGCCGGCGCGTCCTTGGCCGGATACGTGGTGGCCGTGGGGGCGGTGAACCTGTCGTAGAGCGCCGCCGCGTTGCGCTCCTGGATGTAATCCATCATGTATTCCTGCCCGACGTCCACGGGGTAGCGCTCGGCGAAGCTGACCCGGGCGATGGTCTCCTCACGGGACCAGCCCCTGGCCACGGCGACGGCGACGGCCGCCTTCCACTCGAGCATGAACGACCGCTGGGTGGCCAGGTAGGCCTTGTCCTGGACGGGGCCGTGGCCGGGGATGACGTGGTCGATGTCGAGGGCGCGGATCCGGTCGAGCGAGGTGATCCACTGGTCCACGTCGGAGGTCATCAGCCAGGTCGTGCACTCCGAGAAGATCGTGTCGCCGGTGAAGACGGCGCGCTCCTCCGGGACGTAGACCGCGACCTGGCCCGGGGTGTGACCGGGCGTGTGGAGCAGGTGGAACGTCCGGTCGCCCACCTTGAGCGTCACGTCCCCGGAGAACACGATGTCGGCGGTGCCCATGTTCGCGTAGTAGGTCTCGCGGTCCGGGACCAGCGCGGCGCCGTCCGGGTCGTCCGTCGGGAGCGCCTCGAGGGCGTATTCGAACGGGTCGAGCTCCGGGTAGACAGTCATAAACCGCTCGTGGACGCCCTGGTGATGGATGATGGGCCCGGTGCCACGGAACCAGTAGTTGCCGAAGATGTGGTCGACGTGGTGCTCGGTGTTGATCACGTACTGGATCGTTCCGTGCTCCTCGACCAGCTTCCGCATCGCGACGGCCTTCGTCGGCAGCTGCGGGGTGTCGATCACCACGGGGCCCTTGGACGTGAGCACGAAGCACGGGTTGCAGCCGCGCACCCTCGTCTCGGCAAAGATACGGTCGGTGACCTGCTGCATGGCGCGGGGCTCCCCTCTGCGGACTACTGGTGCGGCTACTGGGTCGCGGTCAGGCCGCCGTCGACGCCCAGGATCTGGCCGGTGACGAATTTGGCGGCGTCCGAGGCGAGGAACACGACCGGCCCGGTCAAGTCGGAGGTGTCACCGACGCGGCCGAGCGGGATGCGGCCGACAACGCCCGCCTTGAAGGCGGGGTCGTCCAGCAGCATCGCCACCTGGGGGGTGTCCACGAAGGTGGGGCGGATGGCGTTGACCCGGATCCCGTGCTTTGCCCACTCTGTCGCCCACTGGCGGGTCAGGGAGCTGATCGCACCCTTCGCGGCGACGTACGCCGAGTAGCCGGCGTTGATGCCGAGGTCCGCCCGCACCGAGCTGATGTTGACGACGACGCCGCCGTTGCCGGCCTTGACCATCGCCTTGACGGCCGCCTGGGTCGCGAGCAGCGTGGAGCGGACATTGAGCTCCATGATCCAGTCCCACGCGTCGCGCGGGTACTCCTGGGCGTCGAACAGGACCTTGCCGGCACCGCCGCCGACGCAGTTGACGATGATGTCCAGCCTGCCGAAGCGCTCGACGGTCGCGGCCACGATGCGCTCGCAGTCGGCCTCGGTGGTGACGTCCGCTGCGAGGGCCAGGACCTCGGCGCCGCCGGCGCGGATGGTCTGGGCTGAAGCGTCTGCACGCTCCTGGGTCACGTCCACGACGGTGACCTTCGCCCCGGCGCCCGCCAGGGCGCCCGCGATGGCCGACCCGATGGCGCCGCCGCCGCCGGGCACCAGGGCCACCTTGCCGTCGAGGCTGAAGACGTCGAGATAGCTCATCTGGGCTCCCTTCCGGACCGGGTCCGTCGGCGCAGCTTGAGTACGCATCATCGATTATCGAGCATACGGGACAAACGCGCCCCGGGTCAACGGACGCCTGCCTCGGACTGCTGACCTCGGCGTGCCGGCAGCTCATGGCCGTTTCCGGGCACGTCCGGAGGTCGACCGGTCATCGATCCGACTGCCGGCCGCCGGATCCCGGGCTCCCGGTCGCGTCGTGACCCAACGGTCGCGCGCTGCGACGGGATGACCGCGCGAGGCACGATCCGTTGCGCACGCGGGCCTCCTGGTGTGACGAGCCGTGCCTGCGACGGGCCAAGCGTCCCAGCGTGGAACCGTTGGGTCACGACGCGACCGGTACGTCGCCCGGGTTGGGCGGTGTTCGATGTCCCTCGAACCGCCATCAGCCGGCGATCCGGGTGCCGGCGCGGCCTGGGGATCAGTGCCCGAACTGGATCCTTCAGTCGGCACTTCGGCCGTGGCGACCGCGGTCTCCGCGCCACCGCGTCGTCATCGGTGTCAGTCGTCCGGGGCGAAGAGACGTGCCCAGCCGTCGTACGGACGAAGGCCGATCACCTCGAACGTGAGCCTGCCCGCCTGGACGAACGGCAGCGAGGCCAGCGCCTCGCGGGCGGCTTCCTCGTCGGGCGCCTCGAGGAACATGACGCTCCGGTGAGCGTCCGTCCGGAACGTGGTCTCCCGCACGATCCCGGCCTGGTACAGCTCCCAGGACCGCCGCGCCTCCGCGCGGCCGAGCGCTGCAGCCTCGTCGCGCGTGAGGTCGGGAAAGCTCATGTCAACCAGGGAGCCGAGGGCAATGAAGCGCATGAGCCGATGGTATCCGGGACAGGCCACGACGGCCCGATCAATGTCCACGGCCCGATCAATGCGGCTCGCGCCCGCCAGGAGCTCGGGGGCGCGGGCATGACGGCGACCGGAGCCCGTACGAGGCTGTCAAGCCGCCAATCGTGGGTGCAGGCCCGACAGTTCGACGTATCTCGGCGGCTGACGTTCAGACCTCCGAGGCGAACACGGCGACGAGCGCCTCGATGAGGTCCGGGGCCGCGGGATCCGATATCGGGTCGGCCGCGGCGAGGGCAGCCCGGATGAGGGCACGGCGGCGCTCGACGACGGCGGTCCAGAGCTCGCGACCCGCGTCTGTCGGGTCCACCAGCGCCATCCGGCGGTCGACGACCCCGCGGCGCAGCGTGACCAGCCCGCGTCGCTCGAGGCGGGCGGCCAGTCGGCTGGCACCGGGCGTCGCGACCCCGAGGCGACGGCCGAGGACGCCGACCGGGACTCCCGACGACCCGGACTCCATCACCACCGCGAGCGCCCGCCACTGCTGGAGCGGCAGATCCGCGTCCCGCTCGGATTCGGCAAGCGCACGGGAGGTCAGGCCGACCGCCGAGCGCATGAGCCGTTCGATCGGCTCGATCAGCCTGGATTCCGCAACGCCGGGCTCTGTCGTGCCGGGCCCTGTCGTCAAGGTTCGCATTCCTGCGCTATGGCAATCATTGTCATATGATAGGCGCCTAGTGAGCCGCCGGGGCGCCTTCCCGGCGCAGGCGGCGGAAAGGCAGGTGCGTGATGGAGCGCGCAGAGTACAAGATCGAGGAGATCAAGCTGACGGACGACCGTCCGGAAGCAGCTCAGATCGTCGAGCATCTCAACGGGTTCGCGACGGACGGGTGGCACGTGAGCGCCATCGATCTCGCCAGCCACCCCTCGTGGGCGAGCCGGCGGGTGGTGGTCCTGCTCGAACGCATCCCGGTGACGGCTTCGACCGCAGCGCGACAGCCCGTCGGCGTCGCCGGCGCCTGAAGCGTCGAGGCCGGTCCGCTGGGGACCGGCCTCGACGCATATGGATCGAGGACGAGGACGGGTAACGCGACTCTCACGGGTCCGCCGGGCACGGTTCGGTCAGGATACGATCGAACGCCTTCCTCGGCCGGGCCGTGGGATCTGGCCAACCTGGTCGCTCGTCGCGAATGTCGGGACGCCGGATTACGTCGTCGGCGCCGGCGATCGACGCACGGCGCGGAGCGTTCGTCGGGCAGGCGGACCGAACAGGGTGATGGGGTGGCCAACGGGTCTCGAACCCGTAACCTTCGGAGCCACAATCCGATGCTCTGCCTATTGAGCTATGGCCACCACGAGATCAGAACGGGCGCCTGGGCGGCCGCCGTGGACCGCCGCTGACACCGTATCTGCGCCGCGAGAGTGTACCCGACCTCGGTTCGGTGCCGGGCTGTGCGTCCGGTCGCTGGAGCCCCCCGGAGCCCCGCTCGTCATTGGCCCTGCACCCATTGTCCGATCGAGTGGGGCCTCGCACAAGTACCCCGGCAGGCGAAGTGTGCGCCCTACTCGAGGGTCGCCGACTTGCGCGCGCTCGGTTGCGCGTCGCCCAGCCTGACGGATCACGAGGTCCTGCGGGAAATGCCAGCCGGCCGAGTGGGCTCGACTCAAGGGCGCGCTGGAAGCCGGAGCGATGCCCGAGGCTGCGCGACGAGTCGCCGTCGGGCAGCCGAACCGCCCGGATCCCGGGCCCGTTCGGCTCGCAACGGCATGTCCGGCCAGGAATCCAGGATCTCGAGCGGCTCGGACCCGCTCCAGCAACGCCCGATCGTGTGCCCGACACGACAACGACCCGGGTCCGCTTCAATGCGAACCCGGGTCGGGTGTTCGGCGCTGCGCGATCAGGCGATCGCGGCTGGGGCCTCCGGCTCGACCGGGGCTGCTGCCGCGACGGCCTCGAGCGCCTCGTCGGTCACCTCGTGAGCCTCGACGTCGCCGCCAAGCTCGGCGAGCTTGCCGGTGATCGCACCCGCCTGCTCGCCCGCCGCGAGGACGCCGACGGCCGCCTTGCCACCCTGGAGGTCCGCGACGATCCGGTCGCGGTCTTCGGCCTTGAGCCCGAGGCCCTGGTGGTGGAAGTGACCGAGGACACCGCCGCCGACGAGACCCGCGAGCAGCGTGGGCGGAGCGATGACGGCCAGGACGAGGCCGATGCCGGCGCCCTTCTTGCCGCTGCGCGCGCCCAGTTTGTGCTCCTTGACCTGGCCCTTCTCGTCGAGGACGAGGACGCCGATCGCGCTGAGCTTGACCTCTTCGGTCGCCTGGTCCCATGCCTTCAGAGACTCGACCGCCGCGTCGGCGGCGGCCTCATCGCTGAAGACGCCGAGGATCACCTGCGTGTCTGCCATGTGTGCTTCTCCGATCCATGCTGGTGCCACGGCAGGCGCTCGTCTGCGCGTGGGTTCCGGGGGCCGATCCCCGGCGGGTAACCCCTGGTCAGATGCCGAGTGCCTTGGCCTTCGCGGCCGCGTACTCCTCGTCGCTCAGGATCCCCTGCGTGTGGAGGTTCGCAAGGTTCTGGAGCTGGGCCGTCATCGGGTCGACTGCGGCGGGCTCGGGGACCGGGGCGGCCTCCTGCTGGTCCGCGACTGCCTGCTGGTCCGCCGCCTGCTGGTCCGCGGCGGCCTGCTGCTGTGCACCCTTCTTGCTCGCATGGTGGGCGACCGCCGCCACACCGACGACTCCGACGCCTCTTCGACGCATCACGTTGCTCCTTTCGAGTGGTTCGGCTGTGCCGCGCTGAGCGCGGCGTAGATGGCCTCGAGGGCCCCGTGGAGACCGTTTCGGCACCAACGAGGGACTTGTTGGCCGAAGTCATCGCCTCCTTGAGCCGCCCGGCCCACGACGCTCGAAGAGCACCGGGAGGGCGGAGGTGTTGGCGGACATGCCCTCGACGATGGAGGCCATGTCCCCGTGGATGATCAGCCCCATCAGGCCGCTCACGATGGGGTCGGCTCCGAAGATGACGCAGGCGGCGGTGAAGGGTCCGCCACCGTCTGGCCGACACGCACCAGCACGAGGCCAAGATCCGCGATGTGGGACAGGAGGCCCTGCAGATGCGACTGGTCGATGACGTCGCCGACCAGCTCCGTCTCGCCGTGCTCGGCGCGCATGGACATGCCGTCGAAGGCGCTGCTGAAGCGGCTGCTCAACTCGCCCTCGACGACGATCGTGTAGACGGTCATGCCGTCAGGGTGGGCCCACCGTGGGGGCGGCGCATCACCCCTGGAACGTTCCACCCCCGGGTGAGGGCGCCGCCCGCGAGCTTGGGCAGGGGGTGATCAGGTGCCGCGTGACCGGGCCGTGCCGCGCTCGGCACTCACGACGCCGGCGGCGCGGACGCCGACCAGCGCCGGTACGCGCGCCAGGCGTCGAACGCCAGGATCGCGCAGCTCAGGAATGCCCATACGGCGCCCAAAGCCTTCACGAGGCCAGGTCGCGACGGCGCGAGCAGCAGTCCGACGGCCAGCACGAGCTCGATGAGCCCGAGCAGGGGGTGGCCCGTCGGCCAGCGGTCGATCCGCTCACCGATCATGAACCCGCCCGCCAGGTGCAGCAGGCCGGTCAGGCCGATGATCAGGCCGATCGCCGGCAGGACGAGGTCGGGCGGCAGGATCCCGATGCCCCCGAACCGCTGGACGAGCAACAGCATCCCAGCCACGATCCCGACGCTCCCTGAAACGAGGGCGAGTCGGCGAAGGAATGGGCCGCGGCGCGCCCACGCGATGCTGAACACCCCGCTGACGACCCAGTAGACGCCCTGAACCCGGCAAGCGCGCCTTGTCCGAGATCGGGGTGAAGAGCAGCACCATGCCGATCCCGAACGCGAGCGCCGCGCGGAGCGCGGTGATGGCGACGACGAAGCCCGGTCGCCGGGGGCGCGGGATGGCCGCCGTGCCGCCTCGAGGAGTCACAGTTCCACTCCATGCCCTGGAGGGGTTGTCCCCGCCCGGGCGGGCGGGGACAGGCGCCCGTCACCCCATCGCGAACGCCTCGTAATTGACGTATCCCGCCTCGTCGTCCCGCGCCCCGAGGGTGCGCCCATCAACCGAGAACAGCGCGATCGACATCCGGTCCCCGAGCAGGCTGGTCTCGATGCGCCGGCCGTCGCGGATCTCGTAGGGCGTGACGACCGGCCGGTCGCCGAGGCCCATGAGCGAGCGGTTCCCGTCGGCGCCGTAGTGGATGACGACCTCGAATCCCGTGACGAGGTTCACCGAGCGCACCGTGCGGCCCACGGTCATGGCGCGGATCTCCATCGTCGGTCATCGGATGGATGCCCCGGTCGGCGAGCTGGGCGACCGTGAACATGCCCTCGAGGGCCGGCCGCTCGGCGCGATCCTGCTCGCTCGGCGTGTACCACACGGGGGAGGTCCAGGCGCGCTGCTGGACGGTGGCCGGCGCGTTCGTCGGGATCGGCAGGCCGTGCTTGACGGCGTCGTAGGTGGACCAGCGGGGCGTCGGGATCTCGAGGATGCGCGCGTAGTAGGCGCAGGCCAGCGCAGGATCGAACTCCGGGTCGGTCCAGGCCGCGGACAGCTCGGTCGCGCCGATGTCGTTGGCGTAGGTGGCGTTCGAGACGTCGACCGTGTTGCCGACGAGCGGCATGTGGCCCGTGCGCGGGTCGGGCGTCCGGCCGTCGGAGGCCGCCACGTCGAACACCTTCTCGAAGAGCATGCCGCGCGCGGTCCAGCACTTGACGATCTGGATGCGGTCGAGGTTGGCGCCCAGCGCGTCCTTCGCCGCGTGGACCAGGAACGTCGGCGCGGCGGCACCGGCCGGTCGTGCGGGCAGCTCGGCACCCATCGGCACGCCCTTGCGGTAGCCGGCCTCGGCGAGGTTGGCCACGTCGGCGGCGCCGAAGTCCCAGCCGGCGAACAGGCGGGGCACCAGCCGCACGCCGCTCGTCGCGAACGTCTCGCGCCGCCGCAGCCCGTCGAACAGGGCGTCGCGCGTGTTCTCGGTGGCCCAGACCCCGGTCAAGCCCGCCGGGTTCAGCAGGACCGAGGGCAGGCCGCCCTCGATCACGCCGTGCAGGCGCAGGTCGGCGGTGTCGTCGAGGTAGGCGTTGCCGCCCGTCCAGTCCATCCGCCTCGCTGTTGCCGGGCGTGCCCGAGTGGCCGTCGTTGCCGCTGACGAACCCGATCTGGAACGGGTTGACGCCGACGCGCTCCTGCTGGCGCAGGCCCTCGAGGACCGCGCCGCGAGGGTGCCCCAGCGCATCTGGCCGGTGGAGCCCGTGGCTGCGCCGGTGACCTGCTGGAATGCCTGTGACGCGACGATCTCGAAGTCGGCGAAGGCATCGTGGGGCGACAGCACGGGCATCGTCTCCGAGGAGCCCTTGCTCTGGAACATCTCCGCGAGCGGCTCCCAGAGCGCGCGGCGCCGGGCGTAGGCCTCGTCGATCTCGCGGCCGTCGCTGTAGCGCGGGTTGAACATCTGGCCGTTGCTGAAGTTCGCGTTGTGGGTGATGGCGAGGGCGTTGTCCGGGCCGCCGGCCGCCGTCTCCAGCCAGTCCCAGAGCTGTTCGGGGTGGCTCGCCTCGTAGTTGCTCAGGGGCAGGTCCGGGACGTCGTTGCCGCGGAAGATGATGACCCGGTGGAAGTTCACGCCGCCCGGGGTGGGCGTCCACTCGAAGCCGTTGAGGGTCGTGAACCGGCCCGGGTCGTTGTGGCTCTCGGCGATCTCGACGATCCGGCGCCAGATCGTCCGGCCCGCCTCGAGCACCTCCTCCTCCGAGGCCCCGAGGTCGAGCCGGGTGGGATCGGGTCGGACCATGCCGGAGATGACGACCTCGACCATGCTGTGGATGTCACCGGCGCGACCGTCGGCACCGGCGACCTGCGTCGCGCGGTATCGCTCGACCCGCGCGCGGGCCTCGTCGCTCGCCGGGTTGTAGGCCGGGTCGACGACGAGCCCGTATTCACCCAGCCACTCGGCGTGCTCGGTGACCGCCGCGAAGTCGAGCGGCCGCCGCAGGCGGTTCTCCTCGGCGTTGTTCAGCGACGACTGCGAGCTCAGCTCGCCCTTGGCGTAGCGGAATGCCTCGTCGGGGCCGTTGAGCGACGCGAGCACGAACGCGTCAAGCGACCAGGCGGTGTGGACGTGCAGCTCTCCGAAGTACGGGTTGCGCAGAGGGTTGGCGCTCATGCTGGTGTCCTTTCGGCGTCCGTGTGGAGGTGGTCGTGGTCGTGCCCATCGGATGGGTGCGGTGGTGTGTCGTCGCTCGGCGGCTCGATCTCGACCGCGTAGGCGTCGCGGACGCTGGCGTAGATGCGCTCGAGCGCGCCCGAGCGACGGGTCGTCTCGAGCTCGCTCGCGATCCGGTCGGCGACCTCGGCGAAGTCGGGCGCGCGGGCGGCCTGCCGCCGACCGACGAGCACGAGGTGGTAGCCGTAGGCCGAGGCGATCGGGCCGAACCATGCGCCGGGCTCGGCCTCGAAGACGGACGCTGCGAAGTCGGCCCCAAACCGGCCCTCGACCATCGGCCGCGTCCAGTCGCTGACCTCGCCTGGGTGTCGGGGGCGGGTCGCCCAGCTCATTCGCCTCGGACCGGCCGAGGGTTCGCGCGTCGGCCAGGGCGGCCTCCGCCGCGTCCTGCGCGCCGGCACCGCGAAGGGCGGCGCTGAAGAATACGTGGCTGAAGGAGACCGACTCGGGAAGCGTGTAGTCCGCCCGGTGCGCGAGATAGTGGTCCATCAGGTCGGACTCAGCTGACCCCGGGCCCGTCCTGGAGCGCGAGCATCTCCATCTTCTGGACGAGGCGCCGCCGGACGACGAGGTCGTTGCGATCGAGCCCGCGCGCGAGCGCCTCGCGGTAGAGGACCTCCTCGCGGACGAAGTCGGCGACGAACCGGTCCGACTCGGCGGGGGTGGGCGCCCGCCGCCACTGCCGCGCCAGGTGCTCGTCGAGCCACTGGCGCTTCCCCGCGGTCACCACGATGTGGTGGCCCGACCCCGCCGCGCCCTCGAGCCAGAACGGGATCTGCTCGTCCTCGGCCTCGTCGTGGTGATGTCCCATCGGTCGTGCTTCTCCTCTCGGGCTGGTCAGCCCGTCGTCGGGATCGAGACCCGCCCGGTCTTGATGGCGGCGAGGTAGGCGGCGTGGTCGCGAGCGTTCAGGTCGGCGTAGGTCTCGGCGAAGTCGGCGATGGCCCCGTCGAACGTGTCGCTGGTGCCGAGGTACGCGGCGATGGCCACCGCGTCGCCGCTGCGGGCATGCGCCCGGGCGAGCGCCCAGCCGCAGATCCCGCCGTAGAAGGCGAGGCCCGGCGGCTGGAGGGTCGTCGTGTCCACCGAGCCCTTCATGTCCCACAGCTGGCGGAAGTAGAAGTCGCGGCCGCCCGGGCCCCGGGTCCAGCCGAGGAGGATGTCGGAGGTCGCCTGCATCAGCCGCTGGCCCGACGACGACGCGCTCGCCGTGGTTGGCATGGCCGCTCGCGCGGGAGATACGGCTCGAGGACCGAGGCCGTGGCCTCCTTGGCCTGGAGGATGAGCGGGTCGTTCTCGTCGCGGCCCTCGAGCACGACGATCCAAGCAGCGCGTCCCGACGCTGCCGACGCCGACCACCTTGAGGGCGGCGTCGACGAAGCGGTATCGCTCGAGGAAGTCGCGCCTGTTCTCGGACAGCGACGCCCGGTAGTCGGTGAAGAACTTCTGGATCGTCTCCTGCCCTAGGTCGAGGGACACGTGCGCGATCGTGGGCGGATCGTCGAGGATCACCCGGCGTCCGTCGACCACAGCGGTCAGCGAGCTCGAAGGCCCGCATGCCGTCCTTCCGCCGTGCCTTGCTGAAGATCCCCTCCATCGTCATCCGGCGGCCGGCAGCGGCCTTGCCCGCGAGCAGCCCGGACTGCGTCGCCGCCTCCCGGATGTCGCTATCCGTGATCGACGCGTACCAGACGTCGATGAGGCGCATTCCCGCGTAGCGTGCGATCCACTGGCGGTAGCCGCGGACCGCGCCCATCGCGGCCTCGCGATTCCGGGCGGCGCTGAACCCGTTGGCCCGGCCCGCAATCACCATGCTCGTCGCGAGCCGCTTGACGTCCCATTCCCAGGGGCCCGGAAGCGTCTCGTCGAAGTCGTTCGTGTCGAACACGAGGGTCCGCTCGGGGGAGCCGAACAGGCCGAAGTTGGATAGGTGGGCGTCGCCACTCGCCTGGACCAGGATGTCCGATCCGCGGCGTCCCGGCGAGATCGAAGGCCATGACGGCGGGCGTGCCTCGGTAGTAGGTGAACGGGGACTCCGCCATGCGCTCGTGTCGCAATGGGACCAGCTCGGGAGAGCCGGTCGGCCTCTTGCGCCTCGAGGATCGCGATCGGGTTGCGGCCCGTGCGCGGCTCGAAGGCCGCGTGGCTGACCCGGGGAACGCGCTTCCGGGCGGCCTTGCCCGCCGCGGCCCGCTCCGCGGGATGGACCCAGGGGCGGGCCGTCCAGGCGTCGCCACTCGGAGCCTCGGGTTCCCACGCCGCCTCCATCGTGGCGGCTGGTATGAGCGCGGGCTCGGGTGTCTCGAGATTGCGCGCGGGCTGCTTGCCAGACTTGGACGTCATCCGATCCCTCCCGCAATGAGGCGCATCTCGCCAAGGGTCGTCACGAGCTGGATCGTGCGGCACGGAAATGGCGCGGGCATCACCCCGCCGACGATCCACCCCGGGGTGAATCTGGTCTACAGGAGGCCGAGCTCGCGGGCGCGCGCCACCGTCGTCTCGCGCGAAGACGTGCCGAGCTTCTGATGGAGCGCCTTGATGTGGGTTTTGACGGTGTCGACGGAGAGGTGCAGCTGTCCGGCGATCTCCCGGTTCGAGAGCGGCGATGCGAGGAGACGCAGGACGCGCATCTCGGCTTCGCTGGGCCGGTCACCGATCGGGATGGCGCGCTCGACCCGAAGATGGAGGCTGCGCTCCACCGCGCCGAGGCGGACGGGCAGGGAGCCGGCGTTTGGACAGGCCTCGAGGATGGCCGCTGCCTCCCGGGCGGCCGTTCGGGCCTTCCCGGTCTCACCGACCGCCCCATACGCCGTCGCGAGGATGATCTGCGCGTGGGCCTTGTGGAGCGTGCCCGCCACCCCCCAGGACCCGAGGGCCCGCTCGAGGCACGGAATGGCCTCGCGAAACCGTCCCTGGATTGTCAACGCGTTGCCCAGGGCGAGCCAGAGCGACCCTCCGACCCTCGAGGCGCTCAATCCCCATGCCTCAGCCCTCGCCAGTGTCGCTCGCGCGATGCCCTCGGCCGCGAGCGCATCACCGAGGTCGCTGGTGGCGAGCGAGCGGGCCGCGGCGGCGCTGATCTCGAGGTTTGGCGAATCCTTCAACCGACCCAGCGGCTCGAGAACGGTGAGTGAGCCGTGGGCGTCCCCCTCGAGCGCGAGGGCGAGCCCAAGCGTCACGCGGCCTCCGTCGGCCAGCATCCCAGTCCCAACCGGGTAGCGGTCGACGAGGTATTCGGCGGCGGCCTTCTGGGCGTCCAGGTCGTCGGCAAACCAGGATCCCACGAGGACGGCCGCAAGCGCGTCGACGGAGGTTCCATCGGGAAGGGGCTCCGCCCAGCCAGCGGCATCCGCCTTCGCCTTCAGCTGCCGGACCTCGGCCGGACCGCACCCCAGGAGACCCGCGGCCAACCCTTCGACGATCGCGAGCGGGCCGGTCATCACACCCGCATCTCCCACTTCCGCGATCAGGCGTTCGAGCGTCTGGAACTCGCCGACCCGCGCAAACCCATTCCACGATCGAACGAGGACAGTTGCAGCCCACTCCCGATCCCCGGCGGCGAGCGCGTGCTCGACGGTCGCATCGGCCGGCCCGTGGTCCGCGTGCCAGGCGGCGGCCCGCCTGTGCAGCTCGGGCACGAGGTCGGGCGCCTCGACGGCGAGCTGGGAGCGGAGGAGCTCGCCGAACAACCGGTGGAACCGGAACCAGTCTCCGTGCTCGTCGAGCGGCACGATGAACAGGTTTGCCCGTTCGAGCTCGCGCAGCCGCATGGACGAGCCGGGCATCCCGCTGACGGCATCGCAGAGAGGTCCGTTGAGTCGGCCGAGGATCGATGTCGCCAACAGGAAGGTCCGGTCGTCGGGAGCGAGCCCGTCGAGCACCTCGGCGCTGAGATAGTCGACGATATGGCGGCTCGAACCGGCGAATTCGCTCACGAATCGGGCACGGTCGGACTTGTTGCGCAGCGAGAGCGCCGCGAGGTACAGGCCGGCCGGCCACCCCTCGGTCCGCTCCTCGAGCGTGTCCAGCGACCAGCGATCCAGGCCGAGCTCGAGGGTGGCATTGAGAAACGCGTCCGCCTCGCCCGAATCGAAGCGGAGCTGGTCGGATCGGATCTCCTCCAGCGCGCCGATCGCGCGGAGACGACCGAGCGGCAGGACCGGATCGGCTCTCGTCGCGATCACCACGTGGAGGGATGCGGGCATCTGCGCAAGGAGGGCGGCCACGAGGCCGTGCGCGGGTGCGCCGGTCAGGAGCTGGTAGTCGTCCAGGATGAGCACCAGTGGCTCGCTGGTGGCAAGCCCGCCGAGGAACCGCGGCAGCGCGTCGGCCGCCACATCGAGCCCGGGCGACACCAGGTCACGGTCGACCTGTTCGTCCACGAGCGCGCCGGTGCGTCGCAACGACTCGACAATCGCCGCCATGAGCCGGACGGTGTCGCTGTCGCCAGCGGTGATCGTGACCCAGGCCGTACGGGTCGTGGCGCGGCGTGCCCACGCCCCGAGCAGCGTCGTCTTGCCGAACCCCGTCGGTGCTGCGACAAGCGTCAGGGCCGGCGCGTGGCGGTGTCCAGGGCATCGAGGAGGTGCTCGCGCTCGATATGCTCGGGACGAGGCGGTGGCGGCGCGAGCTTCGTGGCAAGCACGAATGGGCGGGCAATCGGCTCTTCAGCCGGGGCATCGTGGCGACTCATCACTCGTCGACAAGTGTACGGGGCGCTCGGAGCTCCGTCGCGCATTGTCGACGCCACGGAGGCCACGCCACGCCTGCGCGACTCGCTGCGTAGGCCGGCCACCCGGTCGCCCTGATCACCTCGCGGGAGCCGTCGACAAGGTCAAGAGTGGGTATTCTCTGACACCTTATCCGACACCCTACGACACCCTATCTCGCCCGCCCACGCCCCATGACGCCCAGCGAGACCGGACAAGGTGAACGCAGGGGAGGGGATCAGCGGGGGCGCGAGGGCTGTAACAGGCGGAGCCACAATCCGATGTTCTGCCTATTGAGCTATGGCCACCACGAGATCAGAACGGGCGTCTGGCGGCCGCCGTGGACCGCCGCCGACACCTTATCTGTGTCGACGCGAGAGTGTACCCGACCTCGGTTGGGTGCCGGGTTCCGCCCGACTCCCGGAGCCCGCTCGTCATCGGGCCTGCACCCACTGTCCGATCGATTGGGTGCGTCCTCGCACAAGTCCCCGGCAGTCTGTCGGCCCTCCTCTGCGCGCCAACCAACGGTGTGGCGGCAATCCAGGCGCGGTCGAGCCAAACGACGGGTGTGCGTGACTTGGTGCGGGGGTGACGCTTCGCGGGTTCGACCAGGCAGGATCGAAGCGGGGGTCGCCCGAGGCTCGTGGACGCCTGTTCCTCCGCGGAGGACGAGGCTCGCCCCGGCCGCGACCGACTACCATGGAGACGCGACCCGCGCCTGGATGAAGTGTCATGAGTGTCTCCTGCAGGAAGGTGAGAACCCGATGCCGATCGTCGAATACCCCGCGGGCGCCGCCGTTCCCGGGCGTCATCGGCCGCACCGCCGATGAGTCGAGCCCCGCCTGGCCGGCGCCGACCCGAGCCCGCAAGGGCGCCCCGAACGTGCTCTTCGTCGTCCTCGACGACACCGGCTTCGGCCAGCTCGGCTGCTACGGCAGCCCGATCGAGACGCCGAACTTCGACGCGCTCGCGGCCGACGGCCTGCGCTTCACCAACATGCACACGACCGCGCTGTGCTCGCCGAGCCGCGCCTGCATCGTCACCGGGCGCAACCACCACAGCAACGGCATGGCGTGCATCACCGAGTTCGCCACCGGCTACCCCGGCTACAACGGGATCATGCCGTTCGAGAACGGCATGCTCTCCGAGATGCTGCTCGAGCAGGGCTACAACACCTACATGGTCGGCAAGTGGCACCTCACGCCGAGCGTCTACGAGACCGCGGCCGGCCCGTACGACCGCTGGCCGCTGGGCCGCGGCTTCCAGCGCTTCTACGGCTTCCTCGGCGGCGACACCAGCCAGTGGTACCCGGAGCTCGTCTACGACAACCACCCGGTCGAGCCGCCCAGGACGCCCGAGGAGGGCTACCACCTGACCGAGGACCTGGTCGACAAGTCGATCGAGTTCATCACGGACCTCCGCCAGATCGACCCCGACAAGCCGTTCTACCTGCACCTCTGCTTCGGGGCGACCCACGCGCCGCACCACGTGCCCAAGGAGTGGGCCGACAAGTACGCCGGCCAGTTCGACGACGGCTGGGACGCCTACCGCGAGAGCGTGTTCGCCCGCCAGAAGGAGCTGGGCATCCTGCCCGCCAGACGCCGAGCTGTCGCGCCACGACCCGGACGTGCCCGACTGGGAGTCCCTGTCGCCGGAGGCGCGCCGGCTCTCGGCCCGGATGATGGAGGTGTTCGCGGGCTTCCTCAGCCACACCGACCACCACCTCGGCCGGCTGCTCGACTACCTGCGCGCGCAGGGCGTCCTCGACAACACCATCGTCATGGTCATCTCCGACAACGGCGCCAGCGCCGAGGGCGGCCCGACCGGGACGACCAACGAGGCCCAGTTCTTCAACAACGCGCAGGAGACGCTCGAGGACAGCCTCGCCGTCATCGACGAGATCGGCGGCCCGGAGCACTTCAACCACTACCCGTGGGGCTGGACCTGGGCCGGCAACACGCCGTTCCGGCGCTGGAAGCGCGAGACCTACCGCGGCGGCTCCACCGACCCGTTCATCGTGTCCTGGCCCGCGGGCATCAAGGCGCGTGGCGAGGTGCGCACCCAGTACGCGCACATCATCGACATGGTGCCCGACGGTCCTCGACCTGCTCGGCGTCGAGCCGCCGGCGGCGATCCGCGGCGTGACCCAGGCGCCGATCGAGGGCGTGAGCTTCGCCCACGCCCTCGATGACGCGGCCGCGCCGAGCCGGCACCACACCCAGTACTTCGAGATGCTCGGGCACCGCGCGATCTACAAGGACGGCTGGCGGGCGGTCTGCCCGTGGCCCGGCCCCTCGTTCGCCGAGGCCGGCACCGGGTTCGGCAACCCGATCTCGGCCGAGACGCTGACGAAGCTCGACGCCACGGGCTGGGAGCTCTACCACATCGACGAGGACCCGGCCGAGAACCACAACCTCGCGGCAGAGAACCGCGACAAGCTGATCGAGCTGATCGGGACCTGGTACGTCGAGGCGGGCAAGTACGACGTGATGCCCGTCGACGGCAGCGGTCTCGCGCGGATGGTCGTCGAGAAGCCGCTCGTCGCCGTCCCGCGCAACCAGTACATGTACCGCCCCGGCACCCAGTCGATCCCGAACTTCGCGGCGCCGCGGCTCCTCAACCGGCCGCACAGCATCACCGCGACCGTGGACATCCCGGAGGGCGGCGCCGAGGGCGTCCTGTTCTGCCAGGGGACGGCGGCCGGCGGCTACTCGCTCTACGTCAAGGACGGCCGGCTGCACTACGTCCACAACTACGTCGCCCGGCAGCGGTTCACGGTCTCGTCACCTGACCCGCTACCGGCCGGACGCCACGAGCTGCGCTTCGAGTTCGAGCCCACCGGCCAGCCCGACATGCCGCACGGCAAGGGCGCCCCCGGCCGGCTCCAGCTCTACGTCGACGGGGCGCTGGTCGCGAGCGCCGACGCCCCGTACACGACGCCGTTCATGTTCAACCCGGGCGGCGTCAGCTGCGGGCACAACCCGGGCTCCCCGGTGACCCCGGAGTACACCGAGCCCGTTCAAGTTCACCGGCCGCCTCGAGAAGGTGGTCGTGGACGTCAGCGGGGATCTGATCGTCGACCCCGAGGCCGAGCTCCGGATGCACATGGCGCGCCAGTAAGCGCCAAGGGTCGGCATCGGCGACGGGCGGTAGGCCGGTCGCCGGTGCCGACGTTGAGACTGAGGTGCTCGCCGATGTCCGGGCGCGAACGACCATGAGCTGGGGCGTGCTCTTCAGGGCGAACCAGTACCTCAAGAGCAGCCTGTGGATCGTGCCGTTCATCGGCGCGCTGGCGGGGCTGGTCCTCGGCGAGGTCGGGCTCCGCCTCGACGCCGCCGGCGTGTTGCCCATGCACACGTACTCCCCGGAGACGGCGACGGCGGTCCTGTCGGCCACCATCGGCGCCGCGGCCTCGCTGACGGGCTTCGTCGTCACCGTGACCGTCCTCGGTGTGCAGATGGCGACGGGCACCTTCTCGCCCCGGTACATGCGGCTCTGGTACCGGGACCCGATGCTCAAGCTCGTGCTCGCGGAGCTGATCGGAACCCTGACGTTCGCGTTGGCGGTCATCCGCCAGGTGCAGCCCGAGTCGGTCCCCGACCTCAGCGTGAGCCTCGCCGCCCTTGGCGTCGTCCTCGGCCTGCTCCTGTTCATGCTGTACCTCGACCGCTTCATGCACCGGATGCGCCCTGTGGCCGTGGCCGCGCTGATGGCCGCTGAGTGCCGCGAGTCGTTCGAGGATTCGATGCGCGAGGCGGCGCGTCCCGACACCGCCTTCGTGACCCGCGGCTCGGCGGGCCCGACGACGGCACCCGCGTTCGTGGTGCGGGCGACCCGAGCCGGGACGATCCAGGCCGTGGACGCCAGGGGGCTGACCCGCTTCGCCCGCCGACACGGCTGTCTCCTCGTCTTCCGCCATGCCGTAGGCGACTTCGTGCCGGTCGGCGCCGAGATCGTCGAGGTCCACGGGGTCGAGCCGCCGCCTTCCGCGACCAGGGGTCTCTCGAGGCTCGTTGCCTACGGCGTGGAGCGGACGATCGAGCAGGACCCTTCCTTCGCGATCCGGGTGATGGTCGACGTCGCGACGAGGGCCCTGTCGCCCGCCGTGAACGACCCGACGACGGCGGTCCAGGTCATCGACCATCTCGGCGAGTCGTTGCGGATGATCGGCACGACCCCCAACCCGGCGGATGCCCGGTCGCCCACGACCATCACGACGGGCGTGATCATGCCCGTCCGAAGATGGCCCGACATCCTGCTGCTCGCGGTCACCGAGATCCGCGAGTACGGCGGCGGCAGCGTCCAGGTCGTGCGCCGGCTGCACGCGCTGCTCGACGAGCTCCGCAGCCTGGTCCTCCCCGAGAACCGGGCCGCTGTCGACGAGGAGCTCCGCCGCCTGGACGCCACCATCGCGATCGAGTTCGGGGACAGCATCGACCTCGACCTGGCACAGGATCGGGACGCCCAGGGCATCGGCGGTCCGACCCGGGCCAGGAAGGATGAGCGACATGCAGCAGCAGGCTGACAAGTGAGCGGCGCCCGACCCCGGGTCCCCGGGATCCGGCTGGCCCGGTCCTACCAACGGTCCTGGCTCCGCCCCGACCTCCTGGCGGCCGTCACCGTCTGGGCGCTGCTCGTCCCCCAGGCGCTCGCCTACGCGCAGCTGGCCAAGGTGGACCCGGTGGTCGGGCTGTACGCGGCGATGGGCGCGGCGGTCGGATACGTCCTGCTTGGCGGCGTCCGGAGCATGAACGTGGGACCAGAAGCGACGGTGGCCCTGTTGACCGCCTCGGTCGTGGCGCCGCTCGCGGCGGGCGACCCGGGCCGCTACCTCGCGCTCGCGGGCGCCCTCGCTCTCGTCGCGGGCGGCTGGCTGATCCTGGCGGGGATCATCGGCCTCGGGTTCGTCACCCGGTTCCTGTCCCGCCCGCTGCTGCTGGGCTACGTCGCGGGCTCGGCGATCGTGATGATCGTCAGCCAGCTCGACAGCCTGATCGGCATCAAGCTGGTGGCCGAGGATGACACGCTGGCGGAGCTCGCCGAGACCCTTCGCCGCTTGGGCGAGACGAACATGACCACGCTCCTCGTCGGGCTCGGCGTCATCGGCGTGGTGCTCCTCGTGCGGCGCATCGACCGGCGCCTCCCGGCCTATCTGGTCGCCGTCCTGGCCGCGATCGCCGTGAGTGCAATCGCCGACCTGGCAGCGAAAGGCGTCGCCGTGGTCGGGACGATCGAGCCCGGCCTTCCCGCGGTGGGACTCCCTGCCGTCGGGCTGGCCGACCTTGCCTCCCTCGCCGGTCCCGCCCTCGCGATCGCGCTCCTCATCTACGCCGACAGCGGCGTGACGGGGCAGGTGCTGGGCAGGCGCGGCGGCTACGCGGTCGACGGCAACCAGGAGTTCCTGGGACTCGGAGCGGCGAACATCGGGTCGGCCCTGAGTGGCGGGTTCCCGGTCAACGGCAGCCAGTCGCGGAGCTTCACGGCGGCCGAGGTCGGTGCCAAGTCGCAGGCGATGAACGTCGGCGTGCTCGCGCTCGTGATCCTCACCCTGTTGTTCCTGACGCCGCTGTTCGCGCCACTGCCCAAGTCGGCGCTCGCCGGCGTGATCATCGTGGTCGCCTTCGGGCTGCTGGAACCGGCCGCGTTCCGCGAGCTGGCCCGGGTGGACCGCCGCGAGGTCGGGCTCGCCCTGCTCACGGCGGCGATCGTGGTCGCGGTCGGGATGGTGGCCGGGGTCCTGGTAACGGTCGTGCTGTCCCTGTTCCTGGTGGCGATCCGGGCATCCCAGCCTGCCCGCACCTTCCTCGTCCGCGTGCCGGGGACGGACAGCTTCCGGGGCGTCGCCAGCGTTGTGGACGGGACGACCGAGCCCGGCCTGGTGGTGTACCGGTTCGACGCGCCGCTGTTCTTCGCCAATGCCCAGCTCCTTGCCGACGACATCGGGGCGGCGATCGCCGAGGGCGTCGCGTCTGTGCCGGTCCGCTGGGTCGTGATCGACGCGGAGGGGACCGGCGAGGTCGACTCCACCGGCGCGGCGATGCTGAGCGACCTGGCCGACGACCTCCGCCGCCACGGCGTCACGCTCGCGCTGGCCCGCCTCAAGGCGCCGGTCTCGGCGTACCTGTCGCGCGCCGGCGTGATGGAGAAGATCGGAGCCGGGCGTGTCTACCTCGAGGTGGACGACGCGGTCGCGGCCTTCCATGCGACGGACCCGGTGGCGGGATCGGCGTGAGCGCGGACGCCGGCGACGCCGCCCGGGAGACGGCCGCCACGGACGCCGGCGGCGAGCGGGAACTCGGCGAGCCGGTGACCGCGGCACGGCCGGTCCACCCGTACGTGCACGTCGTCATCGTCGCCCTCATCGGCGCCGTGGCCGTGCTCGCGTGGCTGCTGGTCTTCGAGGCGGTGAACAAGTTCCTCTGGGAGAACGAGTTCGTGGTGGCGAACCGGTGGATGTTCCCGGTCATCTGCCTGCCCTTCTCGCTGCTTGTCGGGCTCCTCGTCAAGTACCGCCACGCCCCGACGACCCTGGACGAGTCGCTGCTCGACAGCCTCGCCGGCGACGTGACGAAGATCGACTGGCGGGCGCTCCCCATCAACGTCGTGATGGCCTGGGCCTCGCTGTTCTCCGGGGCGGTGCTCGGGCCCGAAGGAGGGATCGGCGGGATCGCCTCCAAGATCGCGGTCCTGTACAGCGAGAAGGTCGGCATTCCCGTCGAGCACCGTTCTCGGCTCGTGTTCTCGACCCTTGCCTCGGCCTACAACGGCCTCGTCGCCAGCCCGCTGTTCACTGCCGTCCTCGGCACCGAGCTGGTGGGGAACCCGGAGGCGAGGAGCCGCAACCTGCCGGCCAACCTCATCGGCGGCGCCTTCGGCTACATGGTCTTCTTCGCCGTGGGCAGCACCGGCCTCCAGGACTACCTCAACCTGCCGCCGACGAGAGCCTATGCCCCGATCGACATCGTCCTCGTCGTCGTCTTCGGGCTGATCGGGCTGGCGCTGGGGCTCATCTCGGGGGCCATGTTCCGTGTTGCGGCCACGCTCTTCGGACGCCTCGAGGGCCGCGAGGTTGAGCGTGCCCTCGCCGCCGGCGTCGTGTTCAGCGCCGTGGGCGTGTTTGCGCCGATCCTGCTCTTCTCCGGCGAAACCCAGATCCAGGCCGTGGCCGCCGATCCCGCAGCCTACGGGGCAGCCGTCCTCGTCGCGATGGCCCTCGTCAAGCTCGCCCTGCTCGCCGTCGCGTTCAAGAGCGGCTTCCTCGGCGGGCCGACCTTCCCGGCGATCTTCGCCTCGGTCTGCGTGGCGCTCGCGATCAGCCAGCTGGCGCCTGGCATCCCGGTGGACGTGATCATCGGTGGGATCATGGGCGGCTTCCTGCTGGTCCTGTTCAAGGCACCGCTGATGGTCATCCTGCTGACGGCCGTCATGCTCCAGGCTGGCCTGGAGCTCATCGCGCTGATCCTCCTCGCGGTCGCCGTGGTGATGGTCGTGCTGCCCTACGTGACGGCCGCCGTCGCGAGCCGACAGCGCGTCCGCCCGGCTGCCGCGACGTGACCAATCAGGGACGCCGGCCCTCGGCAGGGGTCGGGCGGGCCGGGGATCGAGGATGGCGAACGTTAAGTCGTTCGCGCCATCCTGTTGTTACTGCCTGGCTACGACAGGGGCTGGCTCGCTCTGGACGCGATCGCCGGGCTCACGCCGTGGGGACTCGTCGTGCCCGAGGCGATGGCCCACGCGGAGGTCGCGGGCGTGCCTCCGCAGGTGGTCCCGTACATCCTGACGGTGTCGTCGGCGCTCTGCGCGCTGCTCGGAACGTTGCGCCATCAAGCCGTCGGGGCCACCTCGGCGTCTGCTGACACCTTGTCTGACACCTTACGACACCCGATCACGCCCGCCGAGGCCCGATGAGACCTCACAACACAGCACGATCCGAACTTGGGTGAGGGGAGTGGAGGGGCCGATTCGGCCATAACAGGCGGAGCCACAATCCGATGCTCTGCCTATTGAGCTATGGCCACCACGAGATCAGAACAGGCGCCTGGCGGCCGTCGTGCACCGCCGCTGACACCTTATGTGCGCCGCGAGAGTGTAACCGACCTCGGTTCGGTGGCGGGTTCCGCCAGGGCCCCTGAGCCCCGCTCATCACCGGCCCTGCGGGGCAATCGGGCGACGCCGCATCTGGCTGCACCGATTGTCCGATGGAGTGGGGACTCGCACAGGCGCCCCGCCGACGGTGACGCCAACCTCGGTCTCGTCGACCAGGTTGCCTCGCTCGAATGGGTTCGCGACCGCATTGCTGCGTTCGGGGGCGACCCAGCCAGCCTCACGATCTTCGGCGAGTCCGCCGGCGCGATGAGCGTTGGCCAGCTGGTCGCGGGCGGCCGGATGCCCGTCTCGACAGGGGCGCGATGACTGGGCCCGATCGCTGTCACCCCTAGGGCGGACACGCGCAACCGGCCGTGGGGACCCGGTCCCATCCACCCCGGCCCGGTGAGCCCTGACCCGTCACGCTCCCTGCGATACTCGTCGGACGCGCCCCGGTGGACGGGCTCGGGGAGGTCAGCGAAGGCCGGGGACGCAAGGACAGGCAGGAGGCGGATCGCACATGGATACCCGGCTCGGGGTGCTGCTGTGGAGCCAGGCGACGACCTGGAGCGAGTTCGAGGCAGGCGCGCGTCGTGTCGACGATCTCGGCTATGACCACCTGTGGACCTGGGACCACCTGTACGCGATCTTCGGCGACCCGTACCAGCCGATCTTCGAGGGGTACACGACGCTGGCCGCCTGGGCGAAGGTCACGCACCGGACGCGCCTCGGGCTGCTGGTCGGCGCGAATACGCTCCGGAGCCCGGCCCTGGTCGCCAAGATGCTGACCACCCTCGACCACATCAGCGACGGACGGGCCATCGGGGGCCTCGGCGGGGCCTGGTTCGACCTGGAGCACGAGGCAGCCGGGATCGACTTCGGCGCCGGGTTCGGGCAGCGCCTCGACTGGCTCGATGAATCGGTCGCGGCGATCCGGGCGCTCCTCGCCGGCGAGGCGGTCACGTCGCCCGCGGGCGGCCGGTACGCCCTCGACGAGATGCGGCTGCTCCCGCCGCCGTTGCAGGCGCGGCTGCCGATCATGATCGGTGGCTCCGGGGAGCGGAAGACGCTCCGGACCGTGGCGGCCTACGCGGACATGTGGAACGCCATGGGAGCCACCGACGTGCTCCGCCACAAGGTGGACGTGCTCCGCCGCCACTGCGACGCCGTCGGCCGCGACATCGGCGAGATCGAGCTCACGGTCGGATGCAAGCCGATCATCCGGGACACCGCCGAGGCCGCGCGCCTGGTCTGGGAGTCCCAGATGGCGCACAACCGCACCCCGATGGCGGAGGTGCTCGACGACGACACCTTCTGGGTCGGAACGCCGGAACAGATCGCCGCGGCGATGATCGAGCGCAAGGCGCTGGGCTTCCACACCTTCATCGCCGAGATGGCTGCGCCCTTCGATGGCGAGACGCTCGAGCGCTGGATCGGCGAGGTCCGGCCCATGGTCGACGCGGCGTGACCGCCCCCAGGGCGAAGCTCAGGATCGGCGAGGTCGCGGTCTGCGGCTCGTGCCTGCGCACGACGTTCGAGCGCGCCGAGGCGGCAGGTGGTCGATGCCGCTGCGGCGGCACCATCAACGCCATGCCGAAGGGCGAGGTCGAGGCGCGCCGCGCGGACAAAGGGTAGGCCGGCGACCCGCGCCGTGTCCCCGGCCGACCGCCGCCGAACGGCGACGATCGGCCGGCATCGAGCGGACGGGGGCTACCGCTCCGACAGCGGCAGGTACTGGCGCTCCGGGGCCCCCGTGTAGAGCTGGCGAGGCCGGCCGATCCGGGAGTCCGGGTCGTGGAGCATCTCGCGCCACTGGGCGATCCAGCCAGGCAGGCGGCCGATGGCGAACAGCACCGTGAACATGTTGGCCGGGAAGCCGAGGGCGCGGTAGATCAGGCCGCTGTAGAAGTCGACGTTGGGGTACAGCTTCTTCGACACGAAATACGGATCGCTGAGGGCGACGCGCTCGAGCTCCAGCGCGATGTCCAGCAGCGGGTCCCGGGTCCCGAGCTTGGCCAGCACCCGGTCGGCCGCCTCCTTGATGATCCGGGCTCGCGGGTCGTAGTTCTTGTAGACGCGGTGCCCGAACCCCATCAGGCGGAACGGGTCGTTGTGATCCTTCGCCCGGTCGACGTACGGGGCGACGTCCCCACCGTTGTCGTGGATGTCCTGGAGCATCTCCAGGACTTCCTGGTTCGCGCCGCCGTGGAGCGGGCCCCAGAGAGCCGCGATGCCTGCGGAGATCGAGGCGTACAGGTTGGCCATGCTGGAGCCGGCCATCCGGACGGTCGAGGTCGAGCAGTTCTGCTCGTGATCGGCGTGAAGGATGAGGAGGATCCGGAGCGCCCGGGCGGCGTCCGCGTCGAACAAGTAGGGCTCGGTGGGGACCGAGAACATCATCCGCAGGAAGTTGTTCTCGTAGTCGAGGCTGTTGTCGGGGTAGACGAACGGCTGGCCGATCGACTTCTTGTGGGCGAACGCCGCGATGGTCGGCATCTTCGCGATCAGCCGGATGGTGGTCATCTCGACGCCCTCGGCGTCCATCGGGTCGGACGAATCCTGGTAGAACGTCGAGAGCGCTGCCACCGCCGAGGTGAGGATGCCCATCGGGTGGGCATTCATCGGGAACCCGTCGAAGAACCGCTTGAACTCCTCGTGGAGCAGCGTGTGCCGCGTCACGTGGGTCGACCAGTCGACCAGCTGGCGCTCGGTCGGCAGCTCCCCGAAGATCAGCAGCCACGCCGTCTCGAGGAACGTGGAGCGGTCGGCGAGCTGCTCGATGGGGTACCCGCGGTAGCGCAGGATGCCGGCGTCGCCGTCGAGATAGGTGATCGCGCTGCGGGTCGACGCGGTGTTCGCGAACCCGTAATCGAGGGCGGTCACATGGCCATCCCTCAGGAGGGAGCTGATGTTGATGGCGGGCTGCCCCGCGACACCCTGCTCGATCGGCAGGACCAGGGTCTGGTCGCCGATCCGCAGTTCCGCCGTGTCCGTGCTCGCCGCCGTGCGGGCCGTCGTCATCGGTCTGTTCCCTCCGGGCCAATCGCGCCTCTGTCCGGGCTGGCACCCGCGTGCCCCCTCCGTGGTCCGCATCTTCGCCCCGCCGTCAAGAGGGCGGGAGGGCCGGAGGGCTCACCGGGCGGGGGATTCCCCCGAGACGCCCGCGTCCGGAGTCCCGGGTCGGACGGCCAGCCGGGTCCGGACGGCCGGCCGCGTGCGGTGCGATGGGGTCTCGTGAGGCGCGCTGCGGCCCTGTGACATGCGGGTCCATCGGGTGCGGTCACCGGTACCAGGGGTGGGTCCGGTTGGGACTATTGCGCCCGGGTCGGCGCCGGGTGCCGGGTGGACGATGGCGGCAGGCCGGTCCGCCGGCCGTGGCAACCGCACGATTGGCCACCGCACGAGATGCACGCCCGCATGATCCCGGCCTCTGGCCCGCGCCGATGGCTCGGCGCCCTGCTCGCCCCGCTGACCCGTCCGCGCCGCCTCGCGGTGGTGCTCGCCCTCGTGTTCGGCGTCAGCTCGATCGGCCTCATCTCCGCCCCCGCCGCGCTTGCCTGGGGCGTGAACACGTTCAGCAGCTCGTCCGAAGGGCGGCTGATCTCGCTCCAGAACCAGGCACGTGCCTCGGCGGGCCTCAAGTCGCTCAAGCTGAGCGCGGCGCTGCGCACGATCGCGCGCTGGCGGAGCAAGGACATGGCCCAGCGCGACTACTTCTCCCACACCGTCAAGGGCACCAGCCACAACGTGTTCTGGTACATGCAGCACGAGTACGGCTACTGCTTCAAGCTTGCCGGCGAGAACATCGGGACGGTGACCTGGCCGGGCGCCTCCGAGGCGGAAGCCACCGACTGGATCTTCGACCAGTTCATGAACTCGTCCGGACACCGCGCGAACATCCTGGGCAAGGCCTGGGACGTCGTCGCCGTCGGCGCCTACCGGACAACCGGCGACACGTACGTCTGGACGGCCCTGTTCGTGGACGCCTGCGGCTCCGCCCCCGCGGCGACCCCGAAGCCGACCCACAAGCCCGCACCGAAGCCGACGCCCCGACCCGCGCCGCACGCGACGCCAAAGCCGACGCCGCATCCGACGCCCCGGCCAACACCCCGACCCACACCGCGCCCGACGCACAAGCCGACCCGGACCCTCGAGCCGGAGGCGACCACGACGCCGACGCCCGCGATGCCCGCGCCGGCCGCCAGCCAGGCGCCTCGGTCCACCGCCCGTCCCACGCAGGAGCAGGCCGCGGGCCCGACCCCCCGTCCCACGCTGGAGCAGGCCGCGGGCCCGACCCCCCGTCCCACGCTGGAGCAGGCCGCGGTCCCGACCCCCGAGCCGGCCGCGAGCCCGCCCCCCTCGGCCTCGCCGCCCGCCGGGGCCATCCGGCCGGGGGGTTTCCGGGTCATCGACACGCCCGTGGACCGGACCCTGCTCGACTCGATCGTGAACGCGGTCACGGGGCAGTTCTTCGGATGGTGACCGGTCCCGCCGCCGGGCGCGTGCAGCCGATCCTCGAGGCCCGCGCCCTGACCAAGCAGTACCGGATGCCGGGCGAGCTGGTCGAGGCGGTGCGCGGTGTGAGCCTCGAGGTGATGCCCGGCGAGTTCGTCGCGTTCATGGGCCCGTCCGGCTCGGGGAAGAGCACGCTGCTCCAGCTCCTGGGCGGCCTCGATCAGCCGACCGGCGGCGAGGTCCTGCTCGAAGGGACCTCGATCGGCCGGCTCCCGGACGAGGCGGCGACCCGTCTCCGGCGCGAGCGGACCGGCTTCGTCTTCCAGTCGTTCAACCTCGTGCCGCTGCTCAACGTCGTGGAGAACGTCGGCCTGCCGTTCACGATCGCCGGCCAGGATCCACGGCGTGGCGAGCTCGCCGCCCGGGTGCGCGAGGCGATCGAGCTCGTGGACCTCACGGGCAAGGAGCGCCATCGACCCGAGCAGCTCTCGGCGGGCGAGCAGCAGCGGGTCGCGGTCGCGCGCGCCGTCGTCACGCACCCGGCCCTGCTGCTCGCGGACGAGCCGACCGGCAACCTCGACTTCCGGGCCGGCCTCGACATCCTGGAGGCGCTCTGGCGGACCTGCGTCGACCGTGGGCAGACCATCGTGCTCGTCACCCACGACGCCAGGGCCGCCGCCTACGCGGACAGGGTGTTCGTGATCGGCGACGGGCGCGTGCAGGACGAGATCATCCTGGGCCGGCGCGACGATCACGCGGCGGCCCCCCTGATCGCGCGACTCGCGCAGCTCGGCCTGTAGCCCCGGCCATGCGCGGCCTCGTCCCGTACGCGTGGCGCAGCCTCGTCGCTCGGCCGGCACGCAGCCTCCTGTCCATCGCCGGCGTCGCCATCGGCGTCGCGGTCCTCGTCGCCGCGCTCGCCGTCACGGTCGGGATGGACGCGTCGGTCGACCGGTCGGTGCAGGCGATCGTGGGACGCGCCGACCTGCGCGTCTCGGCATTCGCGGAGACCGGCCTCTCGGCGGCCACGGCCGCCGCGCTCGACGCGGTACCGGGCGTCGCGCTCGCGGCCCCGGCCATCGAACGGCGCAGCTTCATCGGCTCCCAGCCGGGTCGCCCGACCACGACCGATCCGGTCACGGTGCTGGGCATCGACCCGGCCCGCGAGCCGCGCGTCCACGATCTCCCGCTGGTCCGCGGGGCCGCCCTCGCGACGCTCGACCAGGACGCGGCGCTCATCACCGAGCGCCTCGCTGCGGGGGAGGGGCTGGACCTCGGGAGCGAGCTCGTGGTCTACGGCGCCGGTGCGCCCGTCCACGTCACCGTGATCGGGATCCTCGCCGCCGACGGCCCGGAGCTCGGCGGATCCGGCCGGACGGTCGTACTGCCGATCCGCACGGCGGCGCGCCTCGACGCCGCCGACGGCGCTCCGGCCGGGAGCGACGCCGCCATCCCGTCCGGCCTCACGCGGGTGGACTTGGTGCTCGCCGCTGGAGCGGACCCGGCAACCGTGGCCGACTCGATCGGCAGGACCCTCGCCGAGCCGTACGTGCTCTCGGCCCCCGGTGACATCGGTGCCTCGATGCGCGCGGCCACGGCCGACCTCCGGGCGACCATGGCCCTGATCGCTGCGATTGCCCTGTTCGCGGCCGCGTTCCTGATCCTGAACACGCTGGCGATGACGGTGGTGGAGAGGATCCGCGAGCTCGCGCTGCTTCGTGCGGCCGGGGCCGGCCGGGGACAGGTCGTCCGCGTGGTCATGACCCAGGCCCTCATCCTCGGGTTCGCCGGGTCCGCGGCCGGGCTGGTCCTGGGCGCCGTGCTGGCCGACGTCGTCGCTGCCTGGCTCCGTGCCGCGGGCACCGCCAACGCGGACGGTCCGGTCGTCTCGCCGGCGGTGCTCGCCACCGGACTCGCCGCCGGCATGCTGATCACGCTGGTCGCCTCGATCGAGCCCGCACGACGCGCCGCGGGCGTCAGCCCGGTCGCGGCTCTCCGGGTGCGGTCGGACCCGGCCGCCACGGCCCGGGCGCACACCGGCTGGCTGATCGTCGTGGTCGTGCTGGCCGGGGCCCTGGCGCTCGCGTTGCTGCCGGCCAGCACGACCGGCCTGCGGGGGCCGGTCCGAGCCGTGGCCGTGTACCTGATCCTCCTGGTGGCCGTCCTCCTGACGCCGGTGCTGCTGACCCCGCTCGGCCGGATCGTCGGGGTCCCGTTCGCGGCGTTGTTCCGGCTCGAGGAACGGCTGGCGCGGGCGGCGATCGGCCGGGACAGGAGCCGGACCACGCTGACCGTGGGCGCGCTCGTGGTCGGGCTGGCGATGGTCGTCGGGCTCGGCACGGTGGCCGCGAACGCCCGCGTCGCCGCCACGGCCTGGCTCGCGGACGTGGTGCCGGGCGATGTGCTCCTGACGGCGATCACGCCCGAGCCGCCGGGCCCGGACGGCGTCCTCGGCGAGCTGGCCGCCGTCGATGGTGTCGCCCTCGCGACCCCGCTGGCCGGCTTCGACCTCGCCTACGCCGGGACGCGCCTGGATGCGATGGCGATCCGGGGCAGGGATTTCGAGGCCGACGGCCGGCTGACGTTCACCGCCGGCGACCGCGCCGGGGCGCTCGCGGCGATCGACGCGGGCGGCGCCGTCATCCTGCCGCGCGCCCGGGCCGAGGTGATGGGCGTGGGCGTGGGCGACGTGATCGCCGTCGCGACGACCGCGGGCCTGGTGGACCTCGCGGTCGCCGGCATCGTCGACCGGTCGTTCCCGGGGGAGACGGGCGAGTCCGTCCTGGTCGGATGGTCCGATGCGACCGACCGGTTCGGGATCCGGGGTGCAGACAGCTTCGCGGTCCGCTACGTCCCTGGCGGCGCGGCAGCGGCGTCCGTGGCCGTGGGAGACATCGCCCGCCAGCGCGCGCTGACCGTCGCGCCGATCACCGAGGTGACGGGCGCGGTCGGGTCGGCCCTCGACCGGGTGTTCGGGCTGCTCGACCTCCTCGCCCTGGCGGCGGTGGTGATCGCGGGGCTCGGCATCGTGAACACGCTGTCGATGGACGTCTGGGAGCGCGTCCGCGAGCTGGGGATGCTGCGCGCCGTGGGCATGAGCCGGCGCCAGGTGTGGCGGAGCGTGCTGGTGGAGGCCGGCATCCTGGGCGCGATCGGTGCCCTGGTCGGGTCGGTGGCCGGCATCGCGATCGGCGTGCTCCTGGTGTTCACGGCGACCGGCCGCCTGGATGACGGCTTCCGGCTGCCGGGCCCGACGATCGTCCTGGCCGTCATCCTCGGCGTGACGCTGGCGATGCTGGCCGCGGCGCAGCCTGCCCGCATCGCCGGCCGGCGGTCGATCGTCAGCGCGGTGCGCGGCGAGTAGGGCCCCGGGTCGTCCCGGTTGGCCGTGGCCGTTCCGGTTGGTTGTCCCGCCACCGGGGCGGTAGACTGCGAGCGACGCCGCCTGGTTGCGGACGACGCCCGAGGAGCTCATGACCTACGTGATCCCGCAGCTCACCCGTGTCCCGGCCACGCAGAAGGGCATCACCATCGCCGACTTCCTCGTGCCGGTCCGCGTGGGCGAGCGCGTCTCCCCCCGGCTGCGCAACGTGGTCCTGGTCATCACCGGCGCCATGCTGATCTTCCTGACGGCCCGCGTCTCGGTCGTGATACCCGGCAACCCCGTCCCCTTCACGCTCCAGAACCTCGGGATCCTGGTCGTCGGAGGCGCCCTCGGGCTGCGGCGAGGTGGCCTGGCGGCGGCGCTCTACGTCGCCCTCGGCCTGATCGGGCTGCCGTTCTTCGCCGAGGGCAAGGGCGGCCTCGCCGTCATGTTCGGTGCGACCGGCGGCTACCTGGTCGGCTTCGTCCTGGCCGCGGCCCTGGTCGGGCGCCTGGCGGAGCTCGGCTGGGATCGCCGGATCGGCGGCGCGGTCGGTGCCACGATGCTCGGCACGGTCGTCATCTACCTCGTGGGCATCCCGTGGCTCGCCGTCACGATGGGCCTGTCCCTCGGTGAGGCGATCACGACCGGGCTCCTCCCGTTCCTGGTGCCGGACATCGCCAAGCTGGTCGTGGCCGCGGTGGTGTTCCCGGCCGCGTGGTGGGTCGTCGGCCGCCGCCCCAGCGAACGCTGACCCCTCGCCCGACGGTCGGCCCGTCGGTCGCCGAGGTAGACGGACCTTCGCTCTCGGCTGGTGCCAGCCGCCGGCCGCTCAGACCGTCGCGTCGGACAGGGCGCGGCCGAGCTCGCCGGAGCCCGCAAGCTCGGGCAGCGGCCGGATCGGCCCCGGCGCCGCCTCCCGCGGTGACAGCCGCAGCGCGAAGAACTCCACCCCGTGCCAGGCGCCGTCCTTCCAGCCCGCGTCCTCGAACAGCCCGACGCGCTCGAAGCCGAGCCGGAGGTGCAGGCTCACGGAGGCCGGGTTGGGCAGGGTGACGCCCGCGATCGCCGAGTGGAACCCCTGGAGCCGCAGGATCGCGAGGATGGCCCGCATCGCCGCCCGGCCGAGCCCGCGCCCCTGGAACGCCCGGTCCACGTAGACCGTCGTCTCGGCCGCCCAGTCGTAGGCCGGCCGATCCCGGAACCGGCCCGCGTAGGCGAAGCCGCGCACCACCCCGTCCAGCTCGACCACGACCCACGGCGTCCGCACGATCGTCCGCGCGATCCGGTCCGCGATCTCCGGCCCGTCCGGTGGCACCAGCTCGAAGGAGACCGCGGTCCCGGTGACGTACGGTGCGTAGATGGTGGCGCAGGCGGGACCGTCATCGGGCGACGCGAGGCGGACGTGCCTGGCCGTCACGATCGCGGGCTCAGGAAAGGCGCAGGAAGCCGTGGTCCCACCAGGTGGCCGCGTGATGCGGCCGAGCCGGGTGGGCGACGCCGGAGCATGGCCGGATCGTACTCCGATGGCCCGCGCCCGACCCGCGACCGGACGCCGGGTTCGGTCGGTCCTGCGACCCAACCGGACCGTCCCGGGCCATCGATCCCGTGTCGGCGGCGCCGGATCGGGACCGGTCGGCCCGGGCCGAGGCGCACGGGTCCCGTCACGGGCCGGACCCTGCATCTGGGGCCCGACGGCCCTCCCGCGTGCCGATCGCCCGGTTGACGATCCGGGCAACGTCATCGGGAGATCACCGTGAGCGCCCTCCACGTGCTCGTCGCCTTCGCCAGCCGCTCCGGATCCACCGCCGGGATCGCGGACGAGATCGCGAACGTGCTTCGCGGTGCCGGCCTCGAGGTCGACAGCCGCCCGGCAGGCGATGTCGCGGACGTGACCCCGTACGATGCCCTGGTCCTCGGCAGCGGCGTCTTCCTCCCCCATCGCGGATCGGACGGGGGCGGGTTCCTGGTCCGCCACGGGCCGGCCCTGGAGACGCGGGCCATGTGGCTCTTCTCCGCGGGCCCGATCGGGCAGGGGCGGGCCGCGAACGACGCCGGGCCAGTGGGAGACGGGGCCTGCAGCGTGGCCGAGGTCGCCCGTTCCGTCGGGGCCCGCGGCTGCGCGGAGTTCGGGACGCCGGTCCCGGAGCCCGGCGCCGACCCGGTGGCCGAGCTGGCGCCGGTCGACGTGGCCCGGGTGCGCGCCTGGGCCTGCGCGATCGCCGCGGAGCTGCAGGGCGATGCCGGGATCGCTGCGCCGGCACGGCCGGCTGCGGCGCCGCGTTCCAGCGGGTTGCCGAGCCGGATGAGGGCCGCGACGGCCGGTTGACGGGCGCCGATGTTGCTGCCGGGCGTGTCAGCAGAGCTGTCACACGCCGGGTCCAGGATGCGGGTCATGGAAGCCCGAATCCTACCCATGTCGAACCCGAGCCCCTCGCGATCGCCGGCCGGTCCGTCAGGCGCCGCCGTCATCGTCCAGGGCGATCGGATCATCGTGGACCACCTCGTGCTGCTGGACGCGTCCCTTGCGGCCTCGCTCGCGGAGCGGGACGTGGCGGAGCGGCCCGTCATCGTGGAGCGCGCGCTGCGGATCGGGCTGCTCGCCCTTCACGACGCCTCGACGTCGATGGATGGCGACGTCGTCCGGCGCGAGTTCGAGAAGCTGGTCGCCCAGACCACCGCCGTGAACGAGCAGGCGGCCAAGGCCGTGGAGGACGTCCTCCGGGCCAACTTCGCCGACGGGGACGGGCGGCTCCCGCGCACCCTGGAGAAGTTCCTCGGTGATCGCGGCGAGCTCCAGCGGTTCGTCACGGACCTGTTCGACGAGACCAGGCGTGACTCCGCCATCGGGCGCATCGGCGGTCTGCTGGGGCAGTACTTCGACGGAGACCGGTCCAAGGTCGCGGTGCTGCTGGACCCCACCCGGATGGGCTCGCCCCTGCACCAGTTCCGGCAGGAGATCGCCGAGGGATTCAAGGGCGTCCACGAGCGACTGACGGCGATCGAGGCCGCGTCGAAGGCCCGCGCGGACGAGCGGGCGAAGTCGGCCGCGAAGGGCGGCGACTTCGAGGTGCTCCTGCACGGGATGCTGGGGGACCTCGCGCGCGGCTCGGCGGACCTCCTGGACCGTACCGGGACCGAGACCGGTGCGCTGCTGGGCTCGAAGAAGGGGGACTTCGTGCTGACGCTGGACCCGGCGCTCACGCGGGGCGCGGACGTGCGGGTGGTCATCGAGGCGAAGGACCGCGCCATGTCCGGGCGCGCCATGCGGGAGGAGCTGCGCCAGGCGCGCGAGAACCGTGGCGCCTCGGTTGCCATCGCCGCCTGGACCCCGGCCCACGCACCCAGCGGCGTCGCGCCGTTCGCGCTGGTCGGCGACGACGTCCACGTTGTCGTGGACCCCGAGGCGCCCGACTGCGCCTGCCTCGAGGCGGCCGTCCGGCTCGCCCGGCTCCTGGCCATCGCCCAGCTCAGGGAGCGGGAGGTGGACGTGGACGCGGCCGCGATCGGCCGGGCCCTGGCCGGGGTCCGGGAGCAGTTGGACGCCATCCGGTCGCTCAAGGTGCAACTGACGTCGGTGTCCAACGCGGCCAGGACGGTGTCGGCCGGCCTGGACGGCCTGCGGACCGGCATCCTTGCCCGCGTCGCGGAGGCAGAGGCGGAGCTGCGGCTGTCCGGGGAGGCCGCGTCCGCCTGACCGGTTCCAGCCACGAGCGCAGGCGCCCGACCGGCCCGGTCGGGTGGTCACCGGGGGTCGCCGGGACGATCGGCCGTGACCATTGCGCCATGGCCGCCGGGGCCTTTCGGGTGGACGCGGGGTGCCGTCCGGGGGGATGATGGTGCCCGCCGGTCCATTCAGCCGCCGCTGGAGCGTGCATGCGACGAGCAGCGACCATCGCCCTGGCCCTGGTCCTTCTTCTGCCGGCCGGGTCCGCCCTCGCCGCGCCCTCCACCGGTGAGACGGGGCCGCGCCGGGCTCGGCGATGGGTCTGCTGCGGGTGGGTCCGGCCTGCTCGACGCCACCGATCGCTGGATCGTGGTGCTCCGCGGCGGAGCCACGCTGGCCACCGCGACCGCCCGCGCCGGGCGGCTGGGCATCACCCGCGATCGCACGTTCGGCAGCGCCCTGCGCGGCTACTCCGCCAAGCTCACCGGGAGCCAGCTGGCGGCCGTGCGCGCGGACCCGGACGTGGCGTTGGTCGTCCCGGATGCCGTGGTCTCGATCGCCGCCCAGAGCGTGCCGCGCGGCGTGCGCCGCGTGTTCGGTCCGCGCAGCCCGATCGCCCGCATCGACGGCCTGGACCAGCGGGTGGACGCCGACGTCGCCATCGTGGACACCGGGATCGACGGGACCCACCCGGACCTGAATGTCGTCGGCGGCCACAACTGCACCACCTCGAACCCGAACGCGTGGGGTGACGGCAACGGCCACGGCACCCACGTGGCGGGGATCGTCGGGGCGATCGACAACGGGATCGGCGCCGTGGGCGTCGCCCCCGGCGTCCGCCTGTGGGCCGTCCGGATCCTCAACTCGGCCGGCAACGGGCTCGTCTCCTGGTACGTGTGCGGTCTCGACTGGATCACCGCCCAGCGCGATCCCGCGGATCCGACGCTGCCCCTGTTCGAGGCGGTCAACATGTCGGTCGCGAAGACCGGCAGCGACGACCACAACTGCGGCCGGACGAACGCGGACCTCATCCACCAGGCCGTCTGCCGCCTGGTCGCGTCGGGCGTGACCGTCGTCGCCGCCGCCGGCAACAACTCGTTCAACGCCTCGCGCCTGATCCCCGCCAGCTACGACGAGGCGATCACGGTCTCGGCGCTCGCCGACACGGATGGGCTTCCGGGGGGCCTCGGCGGCAACGCCTGCTACTCGTGGGGAACCTACGACCGGGACGACACGTTCGCGGACTTCTCCAACTACGGCAGCGACGTCGACCTGATCGCCCCGGGCAAGTGCATCTGGTCCACGCTCCCGGGGAACCGCTACGGCTACCTGTCCGGCACGTCGATGGCGGCGCCGCACGTCACCGGTGCCGTCGCGCTCTACAAGGCGTCCCGGCCCCGGGCCACGCCGGCCGAGGTGAGGGTGGCCCTCCGGGCAGCCGGCACCCAGGACTGGAACACCGCCACCGATCCGGACGGGATCCACGAGCCCCTGCTGGACGTCGCGCGGATTGTCGCGCTCGGAGACTGGACCGTGGATGCCACCGCGCCCACGCGCCTGCTGCCGCGCGGTGCCACGGTGCAGGTCCCCGTGTACGTGGTCAGGGCGGAGGACGTCACGGCGGACGTCGCGCTCAGCGTGGACGCGCCGCCGGGCTTCGGGGCCACCCTGTCCACCCCGGTCGTCGGGCCGGACGCGACCACGGCGTCGGTCACGGTGGTCGTGCCCCCGTCGCCGGCCTCGGGTACCTACACGCTGCGGGTGCACGGGGCCGTCGGCGGCGTCACCCGCAGCGTTGCCGTGAGCATCAGGGTGGACGGCGACGTCCCGAGCATGCCGGCACCGCGCCTGACTCCGCTGGCGGGCAGTCGCTTCGAGACCAGCACGTACACGGCGAGGGTCGGTTGGGCCGCTGCCACGGATCAAACCAGCGCGATCGGCAGGTACCAGGCCCAGGTGAAGGCCGGCGCCGGCGCCTGGGGCACGCTGTCCACCACGGCTCCTGCCACCCGGTTCGTGGAGCGGCGGATCACGCTGGGGCCGACCTACGCGATCCGGGTCCGGGCCGCCGACGGCGCGGGCAACACCAGCACCTGGTCCACGGTGTCATCGCTCGTGTCGCGGGTCGTCCAGGACGGCAGCAGCGCGCTGACCCGGTCGGGGACGTGGCGCCGCTCTGCGAACAGCCACGCGTCGGGCGGCAGCACGGTGTTCGCGAAGTCGCGGGGCGCCTCGCTGGGGTACGCGTTCACGGGCCGGGGGCTCGCCGTGGTCATGCCCTACGGCCCCGGGAGGGGCAAGGCGCAGATCTGGGTGGACGGCTCGCTGGCCGCGACCGTGGACATGCACCGGAGCAAGCTGTACTCGCGCCGGATCGTCTTCTCGCGGTCGTGGGCGTCGAGCGGATCGCACGCCGTCAAGGTCGTCGTGCTCGGGACATCGGGCCACCCGAGGGTGGACGTGGACGCGTTCCTGGTCATCCGGTAGCCCGGTCATCCGGTAGCTTGCCGAGCAGCCGATCCGGGACCGGGCCCGCGCCCCGGACCCGTCCGCAGGGGCGACGAGACCCGTCCGCCGAGGCAATTGCCGCCCGGTGGTAGAGTCACGCTCCCGGTCGAGGCAGGCGGCCTCGGGTGTCGCCGGCGAACGGGGACGGCAGAGGACGGCAGCGGCATGGCACGCTCGATGTGGAAGGGCGCGATCCAGTTCGGCCTGGTCACGATCCCGGTCAAGCTCTACACGGCGACCGAGTCCGAGTACGCGATCCGCTTCAACATGCTCCACGCCACCGACCGGTCGCGCATCCAGATGAAGATCTGGTGCCCCGAAGACGAAGCGGTCATCTCGCGCGGGGACACCGTCAAGGGCTACGAGTACGCGCCCGACCAGTACGTCGTGATCACCGACGAGGACCTCGAGAAGGTCCCGCTCAAGACGGTCCGGTCGATCGAGATCGAGCAGTTCGCGCCCCGCGATGACACCGCCCGCCAGCACGCCCAGTTCACCAGGCAGGCGTACTACATCGAGCCCGACAAGATCGGGCGCAAGGCGTTCTACCTCCTGAGGCAGGTGCTGGGCGAGCGCGGCCTGACCGCGATCTGCAAGGTGGTCATCCGTGACCGCGAGGCGCTCGCCGCGCTGGACCCGTTCGAGAACACGATGCTGCTCACCACCCTCCACTGGCCGGACGAGATCCGCTCCACCAAGGAGCTCGACCTCCCCGAGGAGTCGTTCGAGTTCAAGCCGGCCGAGGTGAGGATGGCCGAGCAGCTGATCGAGGCGATGACCGAGCCCTTCGATCCCGCGAAGTACAAGGACGAGTATCGCGAGGCGCTGCTCAAGGTCATCGAGGCGAAGGTCGATGGCGTCGAGATCGCCGAGCCCGAGCCGGTCCGCGAGAGCACGAACCTGGTCGACCTGATGAAGCTGCTCGAGGCGAGCGTGAAGGCGGCGACGGAGGCGAAGGCCGCGGGCACCGAGGCGCCGGTCTCGGTGGCCGACGCCAGGAAGGAGCGGGCATCCCGGCCCGTGAAGGCAGGCGCGAAGTCGGGCGCGACGCCCGCAGCGGCCGACGAACCGGTCGTCGATATGGTCGCCGAACCGGCCGCCGAGACCGCGCAGGACGCCCGCCCGGCGCGACGTCGCAAGAGCGCCTGACGCGCCTCCGCGCCTCCAGCCGACATGCCGCTCGAGGAGTACCGCCGGAAGCGCGATTTCTCGAAGACGCCCGAGCCACCATCCGGGTCCGGTGGCGGGGTCTCCCCGGCGAGCGGAGCCGTCCCGATCCTGCCCGTCCCCGGCGCCCGGAGCCGGTTCGTCGTCCAGCGTCATCGCGCCACGCGCCTCCATTACGACCTGCGCCTGGAGATCGACGGGGTCCTGGTCTCGTGGGCCGTGCCCAAGGGCCCCACGCTGGACCCCCGCGTCCGGCGGATGGCGGTGCACGTGGAGGACCACCCGCTGGAGTACTTCGACTTCGAGGGCGTGATCCCGCCCCGCCAGTACGGGGCCGGCGACGTCATCGTCTGGGACTGGGGAACCTGGGAGCCGGAGGCGGAGACGGCGGACCCGGCCGCGGCCGTCGGGGCGGGCGAGCTGAAGTTCCGGGTCACCGGCGAGAAGATCGGCGGCCGCTTCACCATCGTCCGCACCAGTCGCCGCCCCGGGACGGCGCCCAGGACCGCCTTCGAGGACGACGCGGGCGAGCAGTGGCTGCTCATCCACAAGCGCGACGAGCACGCGGTGGCCGGCTGGGACGCGGAGGACCACCCCCGGAGCGTGAAGTCGGGCCGGACCAGCGACGAGGTCAAGGCCGGGGTCCCCGGTGCGTTCCTCGCCCCGGGACCGCCCGTCGCGGAGGAGATCGACCTGTCCGCGGCCCGGGTGGCCACGATGCCCCGGTACCTCGAGCCGATGAAGGCCACCCTGGCCACGAGGCCGTTCCGGGACGAGGACTGGCTGTTCGAGGTCAAGTGGGACGGCTATCGCGTGGAGGCGGTGGTCCGCGACGGCAGGGTCGCGCTGTTCACGCGCAACGGCGGCAACGCGGAGTCGTACTTCCCGCGCCTCCTCACCCCGCCGACGTGGATCGCTGCGCGGGAGGCGATCGTGGACGGCGAGGTGGTCGCCCTGGACGAGGCCGGCCGTCCGGACTTCGGCCTGCTCCAGGAGCGCCTCGGTGGCAAGGGCGGGTCCCTCGTCTTCCAGGCCTTCGACCTGCTCCACCTCGACGGGCTGTCGCTGCTGGGCGTCCCCCTGGAGCAGCGCAAGCGCCTGCTCGAACGGGTCCTCCGGCCGGCCGACGAGGACCTCCGGCCGGGCGGCCGCGTCCGGTTCGTGAGCCACGTCGACACCGAGGGCGTGGCGTTCTTCGAGGCGGCCAGAGAGCAGGGGCTCGAGGGGATCGTGGCCAAGCAGCGGCGGTCCGGCTACGAGCCTGGGAGGCGCTCGCGATCCTGGCTCAAGGTCAAGGTGCGGCCGGAGCAGGAGCTGGTCGTCGGCGGCTGGACGCCCGGGGAGGGGAGCGCGGCCGGACTCGGAGCCCTCGTCGTGGGCGTGTACGAGGACGAGCGGCTGCGGTTCGCGGGCAAGGTCGGCTCCGGCTTCGACGCGCGGGCGCGCCGGCGACTGCGCGAGGCGCTCGAGCCGCTCGAGACGGGCGCACCTCCATTCGATCCCGCGCCTCCGGCCGACCACACGGGCCGCTGGGGCGGCGACCTGGCGGGTGTCCGCTGGGCGCGACCGGAGCTGGTGATCCGCGCCGCGCTCGGCGGCTGGTCCCGGGACGGCCTCGTGCGGCAGGGCTCCTTCAAGGGCCTGGAGGCGGGTCGCGACCCGCGCGAGGTCGCCAGGGAGGTGGCCATCGACCCGGTGCCGGAGCGCGAGCCACCCGCGACGGCACGGTCGGTCCTGCCGGGGCCGGCGGCGGAGCCCCGACCGACGCTCCCGGACGCCACCGACCCGGCCTGGCTGGTGTCAGACGCGGAGCTCGCCGTCCTGGCCGCGATGCCTGCCGGCGGTCCCTGGCAGGTGGCCGGCCAGACCCTGGCGGTCAGCAACCTGGACAAGGTCCTCTTCCCGCCACGGGAAGGCATCGACGAGCCGCCGGTCACCAAGCGGGACCTCATCGGCTACTTCGCGCGCGTCGCACCCGCCATGCTCCCGCACCTCGCCGATCGGCCGCTCAACCTCCAGCGCTTCCCCAACGGCGCCGGAGCCCCGGGCTTCTGGCAGAAGGACATCCCGGCGTCCGCTCCGAGGTGGCTCACGATCTGGCGTGAGACGGGCTTCCGCGAGCGTGCGGATCGGGCGCCCAACGACCACCTCGTCGCGGACCGGGCGGCCACCCTGTGCTGGCTCGGCAACCAGGCCGCCTTCGAGATCCACGCCTGGACGTCCGTCCTGCAGGACCCGTGGATGCCGACGTTCGCCCTGATCGACATCGACCCGGGCCCCAGGACCGGCTGGGACGAGACGCTGCTGCTCGCCCGTCTCTACCGGACGGCGCTCGGTCACCTGGGCGTGCGCGGCTACCCCAAGCTCACCGGCAGCCGCGGAATCCAGGCGTGGATCCCCGTGGAGCGTGGGCGGTACACCTACGCGGAGACCTCGGCCTGGATCGAGACGCTGTCGAGGGCGATCGGCGCCACGGTCCCGGACCTCGTGTCGTGGGTGTGGTCGAAGGCCGAGCGCGGCGGCAGGGCGCGGCTCGACTACACCCAGAACGCGGCCATCAAGACGCTCGTCGCACCCTATGCCGTCAGGCCCCGCCCGGGGGCTCCGGTGTCGGCGCCGATCCGCTGGGAGGAGCTGGACGACCCGGACCTGCGACCGGACCGCTGGACGATCCGGACGCTGCCCGAGCGCCTCGCCGCCATCGGCGACCCGTGGGCTGCCCTCCAGTCGGACCGCCAGGCGCTGCCGCCGCTCTGAGGCTTGCGTCCGATGGCCGCCGCGAGGAGGCGGAGGCCTTGGTGCCGGACGGGGAGGCACCCGCGAGGGCGGGCGCGGGCGTGAGCGCGCGGACGCGCCGGCGCGGCTAGCGGTCGGCCTCGATCACCGGCTGCCGGAGCACGGTCCTGACCTTGTCGGGGTTGCCCCGGCGGGGGTCGCCGAGGTAGATCTCGTGGTGCCGGCCGTCCGGCCGCAGCCCCGCGCCCTCGATCGCGGCGTGGAGCACCTCGATGGTGGGCCGTTCCGACGCGTACGAGCCCAGGTGGAGCACCTGCGCGACTCGCCCCTCCGCGAACGTCTCGACCCGGAGGCCTGCCGCGAACGGCGGCTCCAGCTTCGCCCGTCCGGTCGCGAGGGCCGCCGCCAGCTCCTCGTCGGTGGCGTCGTCCGGCAGGGCGATCATCAGCGTCCAGCGCCACGTCGTGCGATCGGCCTCGCCGAAGATCGCGTCCAGGTCGGTCGTTCCGTCGCTGGTCCACCACAGGCCCTCGAGCGGGCCCACCCCGGTCACGACGTCTCGCCGCTTGAGCGCGAAGCGCAGCGTCCAGGCCGTTGCGTACAGCCCGGGCATGCGCGGCGCGAACGGCGCCTCACCGGCGGGCCCGTCGCCGTCGATCATGACGAACCGCCTGGAGGGCAGGTCCAGGAAGCGCACGGCACCGGCCTTCCCGGCGAGCTCCGACGTACGGTCCGCGGGGCGATCGAACACGGCCATGGTCAGCGCCACGCGCGTACGGACCCGGGTCCCGGGTAGGGCTGGCGGAAGAACCCCAGGAGGGGCTCGCCGGTGGTCTGGGAGAGGCGGATGCGGTCGCGCCACGGGCCGCCCTCCTCCCGGGAGATCGAGGCCCGGAGCTCCACGTCGTCACGGCGCGGGTGGTTCGGGTCGTAGACGCGCAGGGTGACCAGGCCATCGCCCGTCTCGTAGGCGAACGCCAGCACCTGGTGGTTGCGGGTCAGGTCCCACGGGGAGCCGCCCGCCACCCGGACCAGGCCGACGACGCTGGGATGGCCGCCGTCGATCTCCGCCCGGACGCGCGGCCACTCGTCCAGGATGGCCACGACGCGCGGCGGCTCACGGTGGAGCAGTGCCGCGAGACCGGATGGTGGATCGGGACGCAGCGCCTGCAGGTCGAGGAACCGGAGCGGGACGCGCAACCAGTCGAGCGACTGGACCTGGCGCCGGACGAGGGCCCGGAACCGCGGGCTGCCGTTGACCGGCGGGTCGGAGCCATCGGGCGCCGGCAGCCCCGCCTCGTAGAGGTCGCGCGCGGTCAGCGCCATCCCTCCGCACAGGCCCGCGGATGCGTCGCCGAACCCCAGGACGCTCGGGCCGAGCGGCCCGAGCCGCACGGTGGGCCCCGGCGGGAACGCGTTGGCGAAGGCCAGCCCATGGACGCTCGGCAGGAACCCGGGAACCGCACCAGCGGCGCGGACGGCATCCACCCCAGGGGGCAGGGCCGCGCGGGTGCTGCCGGCAGCGACGCCCGTGCCGGCAGCGACGCCCGTGCCGGCAGCGGCGCCTGCGTATCCGGCGGCGTTCGGGTCCACGGTCGACATGGCGACCGCGGCCTACTCCGGGCGCCTGGCCGGGGCCGGCGGCGGGGTCGTCGGGGCGGGGGCTTCGCCCACGGTCACGCGGATGATCGCGGGCGCGCTGCCCAGGGCCGACAGCGGCCCGCGCGACGGCGAGAGGACGTCCAGCACCACGAGGTAGGAGCCCGGGACGGCCGGTGCGGACAGCGGGACCAGGACGTTGGAGGTCCCGCCTGGCTCGGCGACGGCCTCACCGAGGGCAACCGTGATCGGCCCGGGGACGGCGAGCCCGTCGGCCGAGACCCAGGTCGCGACCAGGTGGGGCGGGAGCGAGATCAGCCGGTCGCCCCCGGGAGCCTCGATCGCGACCTTGGGCGCCGCGGGCACGACCTTGCCCCAGGGTTCCGATCCGGCGTTCACGACGCGGACGGCCACGTCCGCGACCGCGCCGGCCGTGGTCACCAGGGACGGGGGCGCCCCGTACGCCGCGGCGACCGGTCCGCCGACGTGGACGATGACCGGGACCAGGAGCGCCTGGGTGGCCGCGTCGTAGGCCATGCCCGACGGCGTGTGGAGGGTCACCACCAGGCGGTACAGCCCCGGGACCGTCGGGTACGTGACGTTGATCCGCAAACCCGCGGACGTGTGGACAGCCGGCACGACGTCGACGACGGCACCGAGCCGCTCGGGCTCCACGAGGTCCACGGGCGGCCCGACCGGCTCGGCAGTGGGTGACGGCCCCGGCGTGATCGTGGGTTCGGGCGAGGGCGAGGCGGGATCGGGCGAGGGCGACGCGCGGACGGGCGAGCCGCGCCCCGCGGACGGTCCCGGCGTGGGCGACGGCCTCGGCGCGGGCGTCGGTGTCGGCCTGGCGGTGGGGGTGGGTGTCGGGGTGGCCGTGGGGGTCGGGGTCGGGGTCGGCGCGGGAGAGGCTGCCGGCGTGCTGGCTGCGGGAGCGGAGGCCGGATCCAGCTGGATCGGGTCCCAGCGGACTCCGGCCTTGGCCTTCGCGGGGATCTGCTTGACCGCCCCGGACGTCACCGGCAGCGTCAGCCGCGTGCGGGTCGCCGCGATCGGCAGCGATGCGAACGCCGGCTCCCCGAACGACAGTCCGCGGCCGACGAGCGACGGCTCGACGGCGGTTCCGACGGTGGTTCCGCGGGCGCTCCCCGTGGATCCGGCGCGGAGCTCCGCGGCGGTCACGCCGCGGGAGACCAGTGACCGGTAGTAGCCCCCGCCGGTGGTGTCGGGGTCCAGGCGCAGGGCGAAGCCCGGGGTCCGGCTGCTGGCGACCGTGAACGTGTTGCCGTTGGCCGTCGGCGACGCCTTCCACGTGGCCTCGATGCTCAGGCGGCCACGGAGCAGTGCCTTGACGTAGTACGCGGGGCCCATGTGCGCCTCTGCAACCACCGCCGCGGCCCCTGCCCGGAGAAAACCGGCGGCGTAGTTGTCCACGCGCTGGATGGACTGGTCGCGCGTCCCCTCCGGCAACCCCGGCTCCGTGTTCCCGCTGGCGTAGCAGAGGTGATTGAGGATCACGACGGCGTTCGGGGCCAGGTGCAGCTTCGCCACCGACGCCTCGCCGAAGTACTGGTGAGCGTCGTCGTCGCCGCCGGCCACCGGGTTGAGGCCGAACCCGTTCTGGCTGGGTGGGTACAGCGCGTCCCGATACCGGCTCGGCCAGCCGTTGCCGTGCCCGAGGTAGACGACGATCGAGGCGCCGTCGAGCGCGTCCCGGACGGCGTCCCAGGTGGCGTTCGGAGAGTAGACCTTGACCACCTGGGCCCCGGCGTCGCCGGCGACCGCGGCCGCCTGGTCCGCCAGGCTGCGATAGGACGAGGTCACCTCCCCCGCGGGCCCGACGATGAGGACGACCTTCGGGACGCGCGCGGACGCAGCCACCGGGGCGATGGCCCCCACGGCGCCGAGCATGGACACGAGGAGCGCGACGACAGTCGCTCGAGCGATCCGGTTCAGCGATTCGGCTCCCGGCTACAGGGCTGGCAGGCGGTCGAGCGAGGGTAGCCTACTCGCCTTGATCCGGGCTGACCAGCGACACTTGGCCCGATCCGCATGATGAACTTCTGATGTCGCGGCCAGGAGCCGCGCTGCGGTCCCCGGCCCCTCGACCGCATCGCATCTACCATCACGCCATGGCCGAGGCCGGCCCGGGTTCCGGGCACCGCAACCACCTCGCGGGCGAGACCAGCCCCTACCTGCTCCAGCATGCCGCCAATCCCGTGGACTGGTATCCGTGGGGCGACGAGGCGCTTGCACGGGCGCGCCTCCTGGACCGTCCGATCTTCCTGTCGATCGGATACGCGGCCTGCCACTGGTGCCACGTGATGGAGCGGGAGTCGTTCGAGGACGAGGCGACGGCCGACATCCTCAACGCCCATTTCGTCCCGATCAAGGTGGACCGGGAGGAGCGCCCGGACCTGGACCAGGTCTACATGGGCGCCGTCCAGGCGCTGACCGGGCAGGGCGGGTGGCCGATGAGCGTGTTCCTGGCCCCGGACGGGCGCCCGTTCTACGGCGGCACCTACTTTCCGGACACGCCGCGCCACGGCATGCCGTCGTTCCGCCAGGTCCTGGAGGCGATCCGGGCCGGCTGGGCGGACCGGCGCGAGGAGATCGAGCGGGCGGGTGCGCGGCTGGTCGACGCGCTGGCGGAGGCGCAGCCTGCTCGTCCGGCGGTGGACGGCCTGCCGGCCGTCGAGGTCCTGCGGCACGCCGCCTCGGCGCTCGACTCCACCTTCGACGACGTCAACGGTGGCTGGGGCCGGGCTCCCAAGTTCCCCCAGGCGATGGCGATCGAGGCACTGCTTCGCCGGCACGCGGCGACGGGCGACCCGCGCCCGCTGGCGATCGCGCGCCGGAGCCTGGACGCGATGGCCTCGGGTGGCATCCACGACCAGCTCGGCGGCGGGTTCCACCGCTATGCCACGGACGCCGGGTGGCTGGTCCCGCACTTCGAGCAGATGCTCTACGACAACGCCCAGCTGGCCCGGGTGTACGTCCACGCCTGGGCCCTGACGTCGGACGCAGGCTACCTGGCCACCGCGACGGGCGTGCTCGACTACCTGCTCCGCGAGCTGCGGACGGCGGACGGCGGCTTCGCGGCGAGCCAGGACGCCGACACGGATGGGGACGAGGGCGGCACGTTCACCTGGACCTCGGCCGAGGTCCAGGAGGTGCTGGGGTCTGGGGCCGGGCTGTTCTCGATGGCCTACGGGGTGTCGGACGGTGGCAACTGGGAAGGGCGGACGATCCTGTCGCGGGTTCGTGGCGACCGCGAGCTTGCGCAGGAGTGCGGGCTGCGGGAGTCGGAGGTGGAGGGACGGCTGGCTGCGTCGCGGGCCGCGCTGCTGAAGCGGCGCTCGACGCGCCCCCAGCCCGCCCTGGACGGCAAGGTGCTGGCGGCCTGGAACGGCCTGGCGATCGGGGCCCTGGCCGATGCAGCCCGGGCGATCGACGCGTCGGGCGACCCCGTCCTGGCCCGCGATGCCGTGCGCTACCGCGACGCGGCGTCCGTCGCGGCATCGACCGTGCTCGAGCACCTGCGTCAGCCGGGCGGGCGGCTCCGGCGATCGTGGACGGACGGGCGTGCGACGGCCGACGGCGTGCTGGAGGACCATGCCGACATGGCGGAGGGGCTCCTGGCCCTGTACGAGGCGACCGCCGACGAACGGTGGTTCGTCGAGGCCGTGTCGCTCTCGGAGGTCATCCTCGACCACTTCTCCGACCCATCGGGCGGCTTCTTCGACACCGCGGACGACGCCGAACGGCTGGTCGTCCGGCCCCGGGACCTGCAGGACAACGCGGTCCCGTCGGGTGGTGCCGTGGCGGCCACGGTCCTGCTCCGGCTCACGGCGCTCACCGGGGAGCCGCGGTACCGGGCGGCAGCCGAGCGGGCGATCGCGATGACCGGACCGCTGCTCGCGCGCCATCCCACGGCCTTCGCCCAGTGGCTCTCCGCGCTGGAGCTCGCGCACGCCGGGATCACGGAGGTCGCGATCATCGGCGAGCCCGGGGACCCGCGCACGGCGGAGCTGGTGCGGACCGCCAGCCGGGGATACGTGCCGTTCCGCGTGGTGGCCGTCACCGCTGCGCCCGCCGCCTCCGCCGTCCCGCTGCTGCGTCTGCGGTTCGCCCTGCACGGTCGTCCCACCGCGTTCGTCTGCCGCGACTTCTCCTGCCGCCAGCCGGTGCACGAGCCGGAGGCGCTGGACGCGCTGCTGGTGGGGACATGACCTCGTTCGAGGTCCGCGAGGCGCGCCCGGAGGAGCACGACCGGGCAGGGGAGGTCGTCGTGCGCGCATACCTGACGCTGGAGGTGTTTGCCGGCGGGCATGCGGGGGCGACCGCCTACCTCGGGCAGGTCCGGGACGTCCGCGACCGCGCTGGCGAGTGCCGGGTCCTGGTGGCAGTGGACGCGGACGGCACGATCCTGGGGTGCGTGACCTACGTGCCCGACCACGGCAGCAGGTTCGCCGAGCTCGAGCTCCCCGGCGAGGCCGGCTTCCGGATGCTGGGCGTGGCGCCCGAGGCGATGGGACGCGGGGTCGGCCGCGCGCTCGTGGAGGCGTGCATCACGCTGGCGCGCGGGGCGGATCGCACGGGGATCGCCATCTCGACCTCCCCGGACATGGCCGCGGCCCACCGCCTCTACGAGCGGCTCGGGTTCCGGCGGGCGCCGGCCCGCGACTTCAGCCCGGCACCCGGGGTCCGGCTCTGGGCGTACGTGCTCGCCCTGTGACGCCGGCGTCGGTCAGGGGATCTGGTCGCCCTCGTCGCCGGGAGCCGCCGTATCGCCCTTGATGTCGTCGATCTCCTTGCGCGCCTCCTTGACGCCCTGGCCGAAGGCTCGACCGAGGAGCGGCAGCGTCTTGGGGCCGCGCCAGACGACGACGACGACGAGCACGATGATCAGGACGACGAGGAGGTCCACGAGGCGGATGGTAGCAGCGCGGGTCCGCCCGGGCGGCGCGCCCGGGCGGCGGGCCGCCACCTGGTCAGGGGCGGCGAGGCCGTCCGCCGCGAGGCAGACGAGGCCGATGTCGGCGGCCGGCTCGCCGTGGGTGACGCCGTCGGTCCGCTCGCGGAGCTCCGGTTCGAATGCCTCGTCGCGCACGTCCCGCAGGCCACCCGGGCACCCGGCCGGACGCCGACCTCGTCGAGCCAGGGGTCGTCCCGGCGCGCTCCATGGCGGTATCGTGCCCGACGTGTCCAGCAGCCGAGCCACCGGTCCGCTCCTCGTCTTCGGCCCCCGTTCGCTCGCCTACGACTTCGGGCCGGGCCACCCGCTCACGCCGGAGCGGTTCGGGCCCGGCATCGACCTGCTGCGGGCCGTGGGCGCCGAACCGGGCCTGGCACCCTCGCCGGCCGAGGACGCCGCCCTCGAGCGGATCCACCTGCGCGCGTACCTCGAGGCGGTGAAGGCCTTCGCGGTGGATCCCTCGAGGCCGGGGGCGATGGGGATCGGCCTCTCCGACAACCCGGCCTTCCCCGGGATGCACGAGGCGGCGGCGGCCGTGGCCGGCGGCTCCCTGGCGGCCATCGAGGCGATCCTCCGCGGTGAGACCGAGCACGCCTTCCACCCGGGTGGCGGCCTCCACCACGCGATGGCGTCGAAGGCCTGGGGCTTCTGCATCTACAACGACGCCGCGCTGGCGGTCGCCCGGGCTCGCGCGGAGGGTCTCCGGGTCCTGTACGTGGACCTCGACGTGCACCACGGTGACGGGGTGCAGGCGGCGTTCCTCCGGGACCCCGGCGTGCTGACCCTCTCGATCCACGAGAGCGGCCGCTCCCTGTTCCCGGGGACGGGCTTCATCGACGAGCTGGGGGAGGGGAGCGCCGCAGGCACGTCGGTCAACCTGCCCCTCGAGGCATCCACGGGGGAGGTCACCTGGCTCGCCGCGGTCCGGTCGCTCGTCCCGGTGCTCGCCGCCGTGTTCGGGCCCGACCTGGTGGTGAGCCAGCACGGGTCGGACACGCACGCCTGGGACCCGCTCGCACACCTGCGCGTCACGACGACCGCGATGGCGGAGGCCGCGCGGCTGGTCGATGCGGTCGCGCACCGCTGGGCGGCCGGCCGCTGGCTGGCGACCGGCGGCGGGGGCTACGACGCGTACCGGGTGGTGCCGCGCGCCTGGGCCCTGACGTGGCTGGCCGGGGCGCACCGCGAGGTACCGGGCGAGACCCCGGCGGCCTGGCGTTCGCGGTGGGAGGCGGCGGCCGGGGCGTTCGGAACGCCGGGGATGCCCGCGACCATCCTCGACGCCCCGAACGCCGGGATCCCGGTGAGCCGGTCCGGTGACGCGGCGGACGAGCGGTCGGCGGCGTCACTCGCCCGCGTCCGCGCGGCCGTGCTGCCGCGGCTGGTCCGGGAGGCGGAGGACCGCGGCTGGTGGCGGCCGGCCCGGGATCTTGGCGTCCCGCGCCCGGGCGCCGGCGGCGCGCCGCCCGGTGGGGCCGACGGGGAGGGCCGGGTCACGCCGACCGTGCGCATGCTGGAGGTCGGCGACCTCGACCGTCTGCGCCTCGCTCAGAGGACGGTGTCCCCGTTCGATCCCGGCAACGGGCGGTCTCTCCTCGCGGCGGCGCTGCACGACGGCGCACGTGTCGCGGCCGCGATCGCGGGGGAGGTGGTCGTCGGGGTGGCGGTCGTCGCGCGGGCGACAGGAGAACGACCCGCCGACCAGGGCCGGCCCGCGCCACTGGAGTCGCTGCTGGCCGTGGGTGTCGCGCCGGGCTGGCGCGGCGCGGGCCTGGGACGGGCCATGTTGGGCATGCTCGTGGCGACCCGGCCGCCCGGGATCGCGCTCGAAGCGCGGATCGGGGCCGCCGAACGGGATGTCGTCGAGCCGGCGGACGTGGAGACGCGGAAGGCGACCGCCCGGCGACTGCTCGAGGGAGCGGGGTTCGCCGTCCGGGCGGCCTCCCCGGACGTCGCCCGCGACGACCGGTTCGCGATCGGCGCCCGGCTGGATCCCCGCTGACCCGGGTCTGGGCGATCGGCCGTCGGCGCTCGGCTGTCGGCGCCAGGCCCGCTCCCGGGCCGTCGCCGCACCGGTCCCGGGATCGGGGGGCCGTACGGTCCGGGACCCGGGGCGGGTATGGACCGTGCCATTGGGCCCGAGCGGTCCCCGAAGGGTGGGCTGTGCGGCCCGCGCCTTGGACCCGTGCCCGGATCGACACTCGGCGGTGTCAGGGATGGACCCGGAAGCCCGGGCTCCACCCCAGACGGACGACATCACCGCAGCCGGGCGGAGTTCCCCCTCCCCCCTCCGCCGCCCGGCTGTTCTGAGGTTCTCGAACCGGCGGGCCTTCTGGCCCGCCGGTTCGGATTCACGGGACGGCGTGCCCTGCCAGGTCGCCGGGCGTCACGGCGTCCGGGCTCGGTGGGCGCCACGGTTGCCGGCTCGGCGGCGGCCCGGGCGCCCGGCCCCGTCCACTCGAACATCTGTGCCAAATCGCGCCGCCGCCCTATACTCGCGATCCCGTGGCCGTGCCCGTCGCCGATCCGCTCGCGCCCTTCGGGCCCGCCGTGCGGGCCTGGTTCGAGGCGACGTTCGAGGCGCCCACCCAGGCCCAGGCGGAGGGCTGGGCGGCGATCAGCGCCGGCCGCAACACGCTGATCCACGCGCCGACCGGCAGCGGCAAGACCCTGGCCGCGTTCCTCTGGTGCCTGGACCGGCTCGTCGGGCAACCGAGGCCCGTCCCCGCCCGCGGGGACCGGGACACCGTTCGCGTGCTCTACATCAGCCCGCTCAAGGCCCTCACCTACGACGTGGAGCGGAACCTGCGGGCACCCCTCGCCGGGATCGCGCTGGCTGCCCGGCGGCTGGGACAGGAGCCCCCTCACATCACGATCGGCTCGCGGACCGGCGACACGCCGGCCGACGAGCGCCGGAACCTCGTGAAGCACCCACCCGACATCCTGGTCACCACGCCCGAGAGCCTGTACCTGCTGCTCACCAGCCAGGCGCGCGAGATCCTGCGCGGCGTCGAGCACGTGATCGTGGACGAGGTCCACGCGATCGCCGGGACGAAACGGGGCGCCCACCTGGCGCTGAGCCTGGAACGCCTCGAGCACCTCCGCACGGCCGAGGCACCGCCACTCCAGCGCATCGGCCTGTCCGCCACGCAACGTCCGCTCGCGACCATCGCCCGGTTCCTCGGCGGGGCCGGCGAGGGCCGCGACGTCGCCGTCGTCGACGCCGGCACCCGCAAACCCCTGGAGCTGCAGGTCGTCGTGCCCGTCGAGGACATGGCGCGGCTCGGGGAGGTGGCCGCCCGGGACGAGCCTCCGGGTGGGCCGGTGATCGGGGGCGAGATGCGCAGCAGCATCTGGCCGGCGATCCACCCGCGGATCCTCGAGCTGATCCGCGCGCACCGCAGCACCATCGTGTTCACCAACAGCCGCCGGCTCGCGGAGCGCCTCGCCCAGCGCCTCAACGAGCTGGCGGGTGAGGAGCTGGTGAGGGCGCACCACGGCAGCATCGCCCGGGAGCAGCGCCTCCGGATCGAGGAGGAGCTGAAGGCCGGCCGCCTCCCCGCGCTCGTCGCCACCAGCAGCCTCGAGCTCGGCATCGACATGGGCGCCGTGGACCTCGTGATCCAGGTGGAGAGCCCCACCTCCGTCGCCCGCGGCCTTCAGCGCATCGGCCGTGCCGGACACCAGGTCGGCGAGCCGTCCAAGGGCGTCATCTTCCCCAAGTATCGCGGGGACCTCCTGGAGACGGCGGTCGTGGTCAAGGGCATGCACGACGGCGCGATCGAATCGACGCTGCTGCCGCGCAACCCGCTCGACGTCCTCGCCCAGCAGCTGGTCGCGATGACGCTGGGCGAGCGCTTTACCGTGGACGCGCTGCTCGCCATCGTCCGGCGTGCCGCTCCGTTCGAGACGCTCACCCGGGAGGTCCTCGAGGGCGTCCTCGGGATGCTCGCCGGCGCCTACCCGTCGGACGAGTTCGCGGAGCTCAAGCCGAGGATCGCCTGGGACCGGCTGGCCGACGCGGTCGAGGCGAGACGGGACGCGCGGGTCGTCGCGATCACCAGCGGCGGCACCATCCCGGATCGCGGCCTCTTCCCCGTCTTCCTCGAGGGCGAGGCGGGCACGCCGGGCCGACGGGTCGGCGAGCTGGACGAGGAGATGGTCTACGAGCTGCGGGCGGGGATGCACGGCGACGTCGTCGTCCTCGGCGCCAGCTCCTGGAGGGTCGTGGACATCTCGCCCAACCGGGTGACGGTCACGCCCGCGCCCGGGATTCCCGGCAAGCTGCCGTTCTGGCACGGCGACGCCGTCGGGCGGCCGGTCGAGCTCGGCCGGCAGATAGGAGCCTTCGTGCGCGAGGTCGAGACGGACCTCGCCCAGGGGGCGAGGGGGCGGGCGAAGGCGACCGAGCGCCTGCGGCGCGACCACGACCTGGACGGGCTCGCCGCGGAGAACCTGCTGGCCTACCTGGAGGACGAGCGCGCGGCGACGGGCGTCCTGCCCACCGACCGCCGGATCGTCGTCGAGCGGTTCCGGGACGAGCTTGGCGACTGGCGGCTGGTGATCCTGAGCCCGTTCGGCGGCCGGGTCCACGCGCCGTGGTGCATGGCGCTCGAGGCCCGCCTCCAGGAGCGCCTCGGGCTCGAGGTCCAGACGATCTGGTCCGACGACGGCATCGCCATCCGCCTGCCGGAAGGGGACGGCTCGCTGGACGGCGTGGAACAGCTCCTGTTCCCGGACCCGGACGAGGTCGAGGACCTCGTCGTCGGTCGGGTCGGGCAGTCGAGCCTGTTCGCCAGCCGGTTCCGGGAGAACGCAGCCCGGGCCCTGCTCCTGCCGCGCCGCCGTCCCGGGACCAGGACCCCGCTCTGGCAGCAGCGCCAGCGCTCGGCCGACCTGCTCGCGGTGGCCGCTCGCTACGGCAGCTTCCCGATCCTCGTGGAGACCTACCGGGAGTGTCTCGCGGACGTCTTCGACCTGCCCGCGCTGCGGGAGATCCTGGGCGGGGTCCAGCGACGGGAGCTCGCGGTCCACAGCGTCGAGACGGCGACGGCCTCCGCCTTCGCGAGCTCTCTCCTGTTCGACTACGTCGCCGCCTACATGTACGACGGGGACAGCCCGCTGGCGGAACGGCGGGCCCAGGCGCTCACGCTGGACCGGGACCTGCTGCGGGAGCTCCTCGGCCAGGAGGAGCTCCGAGAGCTCCTTGACCCCGACGCGCTCGCGGATCTCGAGCTGAGCCTCCAGGGGCTGCTCGAGGAGCGGCATGCGAGGGACCCGGACCAGGTCCACGACCTCCTGCGGCGGCTGGGTGACCTGTCGCCCGACGAGGCGGGCGCGCGCACCGCCGGTGGCCGGGTTGAGGCGGCCATCCACCTGGCCGAGCTGGCGGCGAGCCGGCGCGCGGTGCGGGCCCGGATCGCCGGCGAGGAGCGCTGGATCGCGATCGAGGACGTCGCGCGGTACCGGGACGGCGTGGGGGTGTCCGCGCCGCCGGGCGTGCCGGCGGCGTTCCTGGTGCCGGTCGCGGGCGCGCTGGACGGGCTGCTCGCCCGGTTCGCCCGGACCCACGGGCCCTTCCTGGCCTCCGAGCCGGCCCGGCGGTGGGGGCTGCCCGGGGGTGTGGTGGACGACGCGCTCCACCGGCTGGTCGGGTCTGGATCGCTGCTCGCGGGGGAGTTCCGGCCGGGCGGGGCGGAGCGCGAGTACTGCGATCCGGAGGTCCTGCGGCTGCTGCGGCGGCGCTCCCTGGCGAAGCTCCGCCGGGAGGTGGAGCCGGTCGATCCGGTGACGCTGGCCCGGTTCCTGCCCGCCTGGCACGGCGTCGCCCCGTCGCCGTCCGCGTCCGGGCCCGGGCCGGACCGGAACCGGGATGGGGAGCGGGCCGGATCGGGGGCGGCGCCGCCCCGTTGCGGGGCTCCGCGGCGCTGGAGCGCCTGGCCGAGGTCGTGGACCAGCTCGCCGGCCTGCCCATCCCGGCGTCCGTCCTCGAGCGCGACGTCCTCCCCGCCCGGATCCCCGGCTACCAGCCCCGGCTCCTCGACGAGCTCGGTGCGATGGGCGAGGTCGCCTGGGTTGGGCGGGGAAGCCTCGGCCGGGACGACGGGCGCGTGGTGCTGTGCCGGCCCGGCCGGGAGCTGCTGCGGCCGACGGGGCTGCCGGACGGTGTCGAGCGGCCCGCCGGCGAGATCCACGACCGGCTGCGGGCCCACCTCGGGCGTCGCGGTGCCTGCTTCTACCGCGAGCTGTTCGCGGCCGCCGCCGGGCGCTCGGACCGCGAGGTGCTCGATGCGCTCTGGGACCTCGTCTGGGCGGGCGAGGTCACCAACGACACGGTGGCGCCCCTGCGCGCGCTGCGCTGGAAGCGGCCGGCGAGGGACCACCGCCCGCGGCCGGGCCGGCTGACGGCGCTCGGGCCACCCGAGGCCGCCGGACGCTGGTCGCTGGTGGCGGACGGCGACGGCGTCAAGGCGGCTGGCCCGGGGGACGGCACCGCCGCGGGACCCACCCGCACCGAGCGGGTCCATGCCCAGGCCCTCGCCCTCCTGGAGCGGCACGGGGTCCTGACCCGCGAGGCCGTCGCGGGCGAGGCCGTCGACGGCGGCTTCAGCGCCGTGTACCCGGTCCTGCGGGCATTGGAGGAGGCGGGCCGGATCAGGCGGGGCTACTTCGTGGATGGGCTCGGCGCCGCGCAGTTCGCGCTGCCGGGTGCCGTGGACCGGCTCCGCGCGCTCCGGGACCAGCCGGGCGAGGCGGCGGGGGACCACGGCCGCGTGGTCCACCTCCTGGCCGCCGCGGATCCCGCGAACCCATACGGTGCCGCGCTGCCCTGGCCCCGCCGCGACGACGACGACCGGCGATCCCTGCAGCGCGCGGCCGGGGCGTACGTGGCCCTGGTGGATGGGGCGGCGGTCCTGTACCTGGACCGCGGCGGGACGTCGATCCAGGTGCTCCCCGCGGCGGATGACCCGGACGCGCTGGGGGCGGCCCTGCGCTCGCTGGCGGACCTGGCGGCCGACGGGCGCGTGCGGGAGCTGGTGATCACCAAGGTTGACGGGGAGCCGGTCGCCGGGACGAGGCACCGCGAGGCTCTGCTGGCGGCGGGGTTCGCGCCTGGGTACCGGGGGTACGTCCTGCGGGCGAGCGGGCCTGCCGATCGCACGTATCCGCGACCGGGGCCGGTGCGGCCCGCCAGGTGAGCCGCACGTGACTGCGGGGTGATTGATGTCTCGTGCAATGGCCACACGAGCGATCGGGGGACCCCAGAGTGCGCCCGCGCGTGGCTCGAAGTCGCGGCCCTTGGCTACCTGCTCGCGCGGCTGCGGGCGGAGCCAGCGTAGCCGGGACTACCGGCCCGAACCGGAGCCGAAGGACTCGCCCCTGCGCGACAGTCCCCGCTCCTCTTCCACGAGTGCGCGGAGGCGGTGGGACCGCTCCGCCGCGGGAAGGTCCGAGATGGCGGTCACGCGTTCTGCGGGATCCCGGCGAGACTGGGAGATGGGGGCGAGGTCCCCGCGCATCTTGAGCACCTCGATCGTTGCCCTGGCGACCCACTCGTCCCTCGGAAGATCTCGGAAGTCGGCGTCGAGCGCGCTCGGCTCGTCGTCGGGTCCAGGAATGCGGCCAAGCAGGCCGTCGAGCATCGCGCGCAGGCTCATGTTGTGCCCCCTGTCCTCCGTCGAGCCGGTTGGCCAACTCCTGATCGTCATCCTCGGGCGCGGGGATGGAGGCGTCAACCTCCCGGTGGCCTCCTGCTCGCCGGACAAGTCCATTCACTAATGCTCTGAGGCGGGACGGGAGGCTAGGCTCCCGGCACCCCGGCGGAGGACGCCGGGTCCAGGCCCAGGTACCGGCGACCCCACACCCGCAGGCGGGCCCGCGTCCGCACCGTCGTGCCGTGGGGGTCTGCCCGGAACGCTGAACGGAACGCCCGGGCACGGCCCTGCCACCGCAGCGCGCCGTCCAGCCACCACGCCGGCCTCAGGAACCCGAACGGATCCGCACGTTGCCACCACCATGGCACGGCCGACCAGATGAACACCAGGTAGTCCGCCCGGAGTGGCCGCGCGCCGAACCCGAACAGCACCTGGAGCTGGATGATCGTCAGCGGGAGCATCACCAGTGACAGCAGGCCCGACAGCGCGAGGAACGCGAGACCCCAGCCGCGGGCGCGAGCCGGCAGCACGAACCACAGCACCGCCGGGACCCACTTCATCCAGGTGGCCAGGCCCCAGATGAGGCCGCCGACGCGCCCGCTCGTGAACTGTGCCCCGAACAGCGCGAGAGCCACGAGCAGGTTGATGTTGCCGGTGTCGAGGTTCGCTCCCATCGGAAAGAAGAGGAGCACCACGAGGATCGCGGTCGGGAGCGGGCGCCGGGTATATGCCCAGCGGATCGACCACAGGAGCAACAGGATCGTCGCGCCGCGCCAGGCGAACCAGGCGACGTCCCAGGGCAGGAGCGCCCAGGGGACGAACAGCGGCAGCATCCACGGTGCGTAGACATAGGGCAGGAAGGGCCCCAGGGGATGGTACGGGTCACCGCCCTCGAGCCAGATCCGGACGGCGGCCCAGTACGCCTGGGCGTCCGAGCCGGCCGTGTCGCCCCGGACGACCATCCCGGCGAGCACGATCGCGAACAGGACGGCCAGGATCAGCATGGCGGCCAGCCGGCGCGGCTCGCGGATCCGGACCGTCTCGCGACGAAGCGCTCGCCGGATGACCCCCGCGCGTCTGGCCGGACGGCGGAGCATCGCGGTCGCGGTGCTCATCGGGTTCGGGGCCGGGCTGACATCACGCCTCCATTCTCGCGCGCCCGGACGCCCGACGGCAACGAGACCGGACGCGGGACGCCGGTCGCATGTCGCCGGCCCGCCCCGCCGAGGAATTCGGCTCGGAATGGGGGATTGGCGCAGCCCGGGCCGCGCAGGACCACCTCGCCGCGCGCGGTCTCCGGACGGCCATGCGACGTCCTCGAGCCGCCGGACGGGCCACGCCGCCGGGTCCGGTCCAGTCGCCGTGTTCCTGCCGGCGCCGGTTCATGCAGGGTCCCCGTCCCGCCATCGTCCCGCCGGCACGGCATCGGTAGACTGGGCGCCATGCCTCCGGCCCCCACCGTCCTCCTCGACCCCCGCGAGATCGCCGCCCTGCGCGCCGCGGTCGAGGCCGCCGAGCCCGCCTTTCTCGCGGACCTCGAGCGTCTCGTCAACACCGATTGCGGCAGCTATACCAAGGCGGGCGTGGACGTGGTCGGGCGCTGGACGGCCGAGCGGCTGCGGGCGCTCGGTGCACGGGTCACCAGCCACCGCAACGACCAGGGCCTGGGCGAGACGGTGATCGGGGAGTTGGCCGGCGCGGATCCGCACGGACCCGTCCTGCTGTGCATCGGCCACATGGACACCGTGTTCGACGAGGGGACCGTGGCAGCGCGCCCGTTCGAGGTCCAGGGGGGAATCGCCACCGGCCCCGGAGTCACGGACATGAAGAGCGGGCTGCTGGCCGGGCTGTACGCGATCGGCGCGCTGCGCGACGGTCTCGGCGGCCTGCCCCTCGCGAAGCTGGTCTTCGTCGCCAACCCGGACGAGGAGATCGGCTCGCCCGTCTCAACACCGCTCATTCGTCGGCTCGCCGCCGACGTGGACGCCTGCCTCGTGCTCGAGTGCGCGCGTGCGAACGGGGACATCGTCTCCAGCCGGAAGGGGACGCTGGACCTCGTCATCACCGTCCACGGCCGCGCGTCCCATGCCGGAGTCGAGCCCGAGAAGGGTCGCAGCGCCATCCTCGAGGCGGCCCGGATGGTGACGGAGCTGCATGCGCTCAACGGACGCTGGGCGGGCGTGACCGTCAACGTGGGCGTGATCGGTGGCGGCACGCGGCCTAACGTGATCGCGGAGCGGTGCGTCATGGACGTGGACATTCGCGCCGTCACGCGGGAATCGCTGGTGGAGGCCGAGGCCGCGATCCGCGCGCTCGCCAGCAGGTGCATCGTGCCGGACGTGACGGCGGAGATCGAGGAGACGGGCCGCCACTGGCCGATGGAGAAGCTCGAGCGGTCCGAGCGGCTCGTCCACCACGCCATCGTGCTCGCGGGCGAGCTGGGCTTCGCGCTCCGTGACGCCCGGACGGGCGGCGCGTCCGATGCGAACACGACCGCGGGCATGGGCGTCCCGACGCTCGATGGCCTCGGCCCGATCGGAGGCCTGGACCATTCTCCGGGCGAGTACCTGGAGGTCGCCTCGATCGTGCCACGGACGGTCCTCCTGGCGGCGCTGATCGCCTCGATCGGCCGCGACCCGGAGGTCCGGGCCTGGCGCGCGGCGCGCGTGGAGGTGGCGGCCGCCTCCAAAGCTGCTCGGCCGAGACCTGCCCCGGGGTCCTCGCCGGCGCGATGAGCCGGCGGCACCCCGCCAGCGGCGGCACGTGGCTGGCGGCGGTCCCGGAGGAGAGCGGAGGCCGCTCCCGCGCCTAGTGACAGATGTCCGCAGGGTGGCCCGTAAACCGGTCTGGCGAGCCCGGGACCGGGTCCCGTCTGGCTGGCCGAGCGCGGCGGAGCGTGGCTTGCCGGGATGCGATTGCCAGATGTCCGCCGGGTGGGCACACGTCCGGACGGTCCTGACGACGGTCCACCGGGCGGGCAGCTGACCCCGGACGAGACCCGGACGGGCCGATACGGTCCGCTGGACGGGCGCCTGACCCCGGACAGACCCCGACCGGCGGATACGGTCCACGGGGTGGGCATATGACCCGGGACGTGACCCCCGGGACCCGGCCGCGACCGGCGGATACGACCCGGGGCCGGACATGCGGCAGCTGCGCGCCAGTGACGGCTCGACGCGCTGCAACGATCGACCATCACGGCGACGGATCAGCCACGGCGGGCAGGAGAGCCAGGCCGTGCCGGGGGGGCCCACCTCGACCGACCAACGCAGCCGCCCCCGGTGCCCCGGTCCGTTCCCTCGCGCTGGTCGCCGTCGCGGCCTTCTTCCCCGACAGGCCGTTTCGCCTCCAGGATCGGACAGCCACGGTCGAGGTGCACCGCCGCAACTGACCGCCGGCGGCTAGCCGATCCCGGCGTACCGCAGCACGGCGACCAGCACGACGCCTGCCGTCAGCCCGAGCAGCAGGTTCCTCCGCCACGCCACCAGCGCGAGGCAGACGACGACGCCGATGGCGGTCACGTCAACGTGGATGGCCCATGACGATTCGGAGGTCGGCACAACCAGCGTCTGGACGGCGGCGATCGATGCCAGCACGGCGGGGCCGACCAGGCGCAGGTAGAGCAGGGCGCGCGGCGGGAGCCGCTCGATCCCCGGCGCGAGCAGCGGCAGCGCCCGTGACGGGTAGGTCACGGCGGCCATGAGGATCGCCAGCAGGACGAGGTCGGTGCTCATCGCCCGTCCTCGCCCGGGAGGCCGCCGACTTCGGCCATCGCCTCGTCGAGGTCCACCGGCAGCCCCGTCAGGTCCGACTCCGGGAAGGCGTGCCGGCCCCCCTCCGGCATCGCCATGCCGACGAGCGGCCCCAGCAGCCCGCCCGCCACGATCCCCATCGCGGGCCCGATCACGAGCGACAGCACGACGCCGAACACCGCGCCCGATCCCGCGGCGACCACCTCGCGGCGGCCGGTCATGAGCCCCACCGCCAGTCCGGCCATCGCCGCCGGGAACACGATGTCCAGCCCGAACACCGACGGCTCCGGGATGGCGCCGCCGAGGAGGACCCCGGCCAGCGTCGCCACGTTCCACGGGATGAACACGCCCAGGATCGCGCCGATCCAGTACCCGGGAATGTCAACGCGCCCGAGCCGGTGGAAGTGGGTGGCGGCCAGGGCGAACGCCTCGTCCGTCAGCACGTGGGCCATCGCCGCACGGTGGAGGAACGGGATACCACGGAACCGCGGCGCCAGCGACGCGCTGTACAGCAGGTGGCGCGCGTTGAGGAACAGCGTGAGCACCACGATGGGGGCCCAGGGCAGCCCGGCGGAGACGTACCCCACGGCGGCGAACTGGGCCGCCCCCGCGAACGCGATGACGCTCATCGCGGACGCCTCGATCGGGGAGTATCCGGCGTCGCGGGCCGCGAGGCCGAAGACGAACCCGAACCCGATGGCGGACACGGCGATCCCCACCGTGTCGAGGAGGAGGCGGCGTCGCGCCGCCCGCAGGTCAAGCGGCGCCGCCGCGGGCGCGGTCATGGCCCGGGGATCCCGGCGGGTCGTGCGGCGGGAGGTGGCCGCGCCTAGCGCAGGAAGGTCTTGGCGCAGGATCCGTCGCAGACGACGAAGACCGCGTGCTTCTCGGCCGCATAGCCCGCGGCGTGGAGCAGCCCGGCGCAGCCCTTCGACGGGCACTTGTAGACCCACCAGCGGTCGTTCGAGTCGAGCGGGGTCGTCTCCGCCTTCAGCTGGTCACCAAGGCCGTCGCGCTCCGCGACGAGCGAGGCGACGCGGGCTGCGCGATCCGCCTCCGACTCGCTGGTGTAGGGGTAGTTCTGCCCGACGTTCGAGGTCACGGGTGCCTCCGAGCTGCAGACGATGCCGGCGGCAGTTCGGTCGTGAGCGCAGCCTGCCACCGGCCGGCCGAGGATACCACCCGCAGATCCGGCTTCCGGGCCGCGTCTCGGGACCGTCGCGGGGTGTGCTGCGCCCTAGCGGACTGCCGGGAGGCCGGCGCTGCGCGGGTCCGTGACGGCCGCCAGGCTCCCGCCGGCCGCCGGCCCTCCGTCCACCAGCTCGATCGCATGCTCGTGGCCCAGGGCACCCGGGAACCGCACCCGCTCCACGCGGTGGCCCAGGCGGCGCAGCTCGTCCAGGATGCCGTCGGCTGGGGCCCCGTCGGCCAGCACGGCCGTCGGCGGCGCACACCAGCCGTCCGGCTGGACCGTGATCCGGGACGCCGCCACGGCCGCCGCGATGTCCGCCCCTCCGTCCACGAGGGCCGAGACCAGCTGGACGTGGATCTGCGGCTGGATGTCGCCGCCCATCGACCCGGCGATCACCCACGGGCGCCGATCGCCCTCCCGGAACAGCATCCCGGGGAGCAGCGTGTGCGCGGTGCGCCTGCCGGGCAGCAGCGTGTTGGGGTGCGCCGGGTCGAGCGAGAAGGAGGCACCCCGGTCCTGGAAGTGGATCCCGGTTGCCGGGTCCAGGACGCCGGACCCGAACCCCGCGGCGTTCGACTGGATGAGGCTGACGGCATTCCCCTCCGCGTCCACGACGGCCAGGTAGATGGTGCCCCCGACCAGGGTGCGGGCCGGCGGCGGCAGGGGGTCGGCGCGCCCCGGGTCGATCCGTGCTGCCAGCCCGGCGGCACGCTCCTTCGACAGCAGCAGCTCCACCGGGACCTCGCGGAACGCCGGATCCGCCAGGTACGCCTCGCGATCCGCGTAGGCGAGCTTGGCCGCCTCGAGCTGGCGGTGGATCCAGGCCGCGTCGGACCATCCTCGGCCGTCGAAGCGGGCGCCTGGCGGCGGCTCGAACCGCTCGAGGATGTTGAGGATCCCGAGGGCGACGATCCCGCTGCCGTTGGGCGGGTGCGTCGTGACGCGGACGCCGCGGTAGGTCGTGGAGATCGGCGTGCCCCACGTGCTCCGGTGGCCCCGCAGGTCGGCGAGCGTGTGCGAGCCGCCCGCCGCCGCCAGCCCGCTGGCGATGCGCTCGCCGAGGCCGCCGTCGTAGAAGGCGTCGAAGCCCTCGACGGCCAGGGTGCGGAGCGTGGCCGCCAGCGCGGGCAGCCGCACGATCTCGCCCGGCCGCCACGGCCGTGCCCCGGGGCGCCAGACCTGCCGGAATCCCGCCGTCCAGGGCTCGTCGCCGAGGCCGGCATCCGTCTCCTCGACGGACACGATCAGCTGGTCCCACGCCGGGAACCCGGCCGCCGCGTGCTCGATCGCCGCCGCCAGCACCGTCTCCCGTGAGAGCCTGCCCCACCGCCGGTGTGCGTCGGCCCAGGAGCGGACGGCTCCCGGGACCGTGATCGAGAGAGGGCCGCGAAGCGGGATGCGGTCCCTGCCCGCCGCCCGGAGCGCGTCCGGGTCGATGCCCGCCGGCGCCCGGCCCGACCCGTTGAGCGCGATCTGCTCGCCGGATGCCTCGTCCCAGACCAGCCAGAACGCGTCGCCGCCGATCCCGCAGCCGTGTGGCATCACGACGCCCAGGACCGCGTTCGTGGCGATGGCTGCGTCGACGGCATGGCCGCCCGCTTCGAGGACGGCGAGGCCGGCCGCCGTCGCGAGGTGGTGCGGCGCGACCACGGCCCCGCGGGCGCCCCGGACGAGGGGAGCCGGCCAGAGGGCGGGCTGCGGGCCGGACGTCCGCGGGTCAGTCGCCAGCCCGGCCGCCTGTTCGTCCGCCCCCGGCCCGGCCACCTGTTCGTCCGCCCCCCGCCCGGCCGCGTGCTCGTCCGCCCCCCGCTCCGCCCCCCGCCCGGCTGCTCTCCGCTCAGCCGCTCCCCGACCAGCCACCGGCCGCCGATCAGCCACCGGCCGAGGCCCCGCCGTCCTGGACGGCGGGCGAGCCGACCCGGTGCTCGTACCGGGCCAGGCGCCTGAGGGGCACGATCGCGACGCCCATCAGCACCAGCGACGCGACGAAGATGCCATCGAGGCCGGCGAGCTGGGCCGCCACGCCGCCGACGACGCTGCCCAGGATCTGCCCGAGGCCCAGGAACACGGAGTAGAGGCCCATGATCGCGCCGCGGTCGTCGGGGTATGCCTCCGTCATGTCGGCAAGGAGGCCGATCGCCGCCGGCGTCGCGCCCGCCAGGACGAACAGGCCAGCCCCGGCGATCACCACCAGGCCCAGCAGCAGCGGGACCGGCACCCCGGCCGCGTGGTTGATCGCGGTCCCGGCCACGAGCATCACGGCGCCGCCGAGGATTCCCCGGCCGATGATCGAGGTCCGGGCCAGGTCCTTGAACCGGCCACCCCAGTAGAAGAGGCCCAGGAAGAAGACCAGTCCGCCGATCGCGAGGCCGGCGCTGACCTGGAGGGGGCCGAACCCACCCATCAGCTGCTGCTCGGAGAACAGCGGGTCCGGGACCCGCACCAGCTGGAACAGCGTCTGGCTGGTGTACAGGCCGAGGGTGGCGTTGATGGCGATCCAGGTGGGGGCGAGCAGCCAGACGTGGCTGCCGCGCAGGATCCGGCCGTAGCGGCGCAGGCCCTCGCCGGGCTCGTGGCCACGCGCCGCGGGCTCCGGCTCGGCATCGCGCGGGACGCCCCGGCGGTAGATGGCGAACGAGACGCCGTAGACCAGGGCGTTGGCGATGAAGGCCATCGGGCCCAGCGCGGCGAACAGCGGGCCCGCGATGACGAAGCCGAGCAGGAGCCCGGCGAGCGTCGCCGCCTCGAACCGGGCGACCGCCTTGCCCCGCTTGAGCTCGTCGGCCGCGGTGGCGAAGGCGATGAACCCGAGGATGGACGGGACCGACGCGGCCGTCGACCCGCCCTCGAGGATCCGGGTGAGGCCGATCACGGGCAGGCTGACCGTGAGCGCGGTGATGACGACCGCGATCGCGCCGAAGGCCGGGCCCACGAGCATGATCCGCCGGTGGCCCACCCGGTCCGAGAGCACTCCGAACACCGGTGACAGGACCAGCTCCGAGGCGTAGAACAGCGCGGCGAGGACGCCGACCTCCCACGCCTGGACCGGCGCGCCCCCGTACTGCGGGAACGCAGCGAAGTAGTAGATCAGCATGGCGCCGGTCACGCCGGTCGCGAGACGCAGCGTGAAGGTTCCGAGGATGACCGCGAGGATGGGTCGCTCCATGTCCATCGCAGCGTATCCGGTCGAGATGATCGGACGCGCGGGGTTGCGGGTCCGTATGATCGGCGCCCAAGCGGGTGAGCCCGCGGCGTCGTCGCCGGCGACGTCCAGACATCCGCCGCCCGCCGGCGGGACGACCCGGATGGAGGAGCCTCGACCGTGTCCCGTGTCGCGATCGTCACCGACTCCGTCAGCGACATGCCGCCCGATGTCGCCGCCCGCTACGGGATCGTGGTGGTGCCGCTCATCGTGAGCTTCGGCTCCGAGAGCTTCCGGCCGAACGTGAACATGACCACCGACGAGTTCTGGGCCCGGATGACGGCCCCGGATGCGCCGTTCCCGACCACTGCGGCCTGTTCGGCCGGCGACTTCCTGACCGTGTTCGACGCCGCCTTCGAAGGCGGGGCGGAGTCCGTCGTCTGCGTCACCGTCTCCGACCAGCTGTCGGCCACACTCAAGGCCGCCCTGATCGCGCGAGACATGCGTCCGAACCGGGAGATCCACGTGGTGGACTCGAGGTCCGCCTCGGCGGGCGAGGGGATGCTGGCCCAGATGGGGTCGCGGCTGGCGGCGGAGGGGAGGTCGGGTGCGGAGATCGCGGCCGTTCTCGAGGACCGCAAGCGGGACATCGACCTGTACGTCGCGCTCGACACCCTCGAGTACCTCAAGCGTGGGGGCCGGATCAGTGGCGCCCGGGCGGCGGTCGGCACGATGCTCTCGATCAAGCCGATCATCACGGTCATCGACGGCGTGGTGGAGAACGCGGGCCAGGTGCGCTCGCGGGCCAAGGCCCGCGAGCGGGTCCTCGAGCTGCTCACCGCCAGGCCGCTGGAACGGGCGACCGTGCTCCATTCGACGATGGCCGATGTCGAGGAGTTCCAGGCCGGCTTTCTCGAGCGGTCGGGCCTGGACCCCTCGCTCGTGGACACGCTCACGATCGGCGCCTCCGTCGGTCCGCACCTCGGGCCGGGCTGCGTCGGCGCGGTGATCCTCTACCGGCGCTGAGGGCGCCGGCCCTGCGCCACGCCGGGCCCTGCGGCCGCCGCCACGCCGAGGCCGCGCGCCGCCGCGGCGACGAGCCACCTCGACGCCCCCGTGCCACACGACAGGGGCGACTGGGTGACGGATTGGTTGCGGCCGGGTGACGAGCGGCCCATGGTGGAGGGCCATCCGCGGCTATACTCGGTTCCCAGTGATGGCGCGCGACGCCCTCGACCATGCCACGGCCGAGAGGGTTCCGAGCCCCCGTGGGGTCATCCGGAAGACGACCCACCGCTCCGGGACGGCGTCCACCGTCCCACCACGAGGACCTTCCGTTCATGACGACGGAGAACACGACGGCTCCGATCAACGCGTGGCAGGTCGCCCAGCACCAGTTCGACCTCGCCGCCGAGATGCTCAACCTCGACCCGGGCCTGCGCCGGGTGCTCCGCGAGCCGCGCCGCGAGCTCACGGTCCACTTCCCGGTCCACATGGACGACGGAAGCGTCCAGGTCTTCACCGGGTACCGCGTGCAGCACAACCTCAGCCGCGGGCCGGCCAAGGGTGGGATCCGCTACCACCAGGACGTCACGCTCGACGAGGTCAAGGCCCTCGCGATGTGGATGACCTGGAAGTGCGCGGTCGTCGGCATCCCCTACGGCGGCGGCAAGGGCGGCGTCATCGTCGACCCCAAGAAGCTGTCGAAGAAGGAGCTCGAGGGCCTCAGCCGCCGGTACTTCACCGAGATCACGGTCCTCATCGGACCGGAGCGCGACATCCCCGCGCCGGACGTCAACACCACGCCCCAGATCATGTCCTGGTTCATGGACACGTACTCCATGCACGTCGGGTACACGGTCCCGGGCGTCGTCACGGGCAAGCCGATCAGCCTGGGCGGCTCCGAGGGCCGGAACGAGGCCACGGCGCGCGGCTGCGTGTATACGATCATCGAGGCGGCCCGCCACCTAGGCATGGATCTCAAGACCGCCACGGTCGCGGTCCAGGGCTACGGCAACGCCGGCAACATCGCGGCCCGCCTCATGGCCGACGAGGGATCCACCATCGTGGCGGTCTCGGATTCGATGGGCGGCATTCGCAACATGGCCGGCCTGGATCCGAACCGGGTCCTCGCTTGGAAGCAGGAGCACGGCACCGTCCAGGGCTTCCCGGGCGCCGAGGACATCAGCAACGCCGAAGTCCTCGAGACCGAGTGCGACGTCCTGATCCCCGCGGCCCTCGAGAACCAGATCACGGCCCGCAACGCCGCCAGCATCAAGGCGAAGATCGTCGCCGAGGCCGCCAACGGCCCCACGACGCCCGAGGCGGACGAGATCCTGTACCAGCGCGGCGTGTTCCTCATCCCGGACATCCTGTGCAACGCCGGCGGTGTCACCGTCAGCTACTTCGAGTGGGTCCAGGATCTCAACCGCGATCACTGGACCGAGATCGAGGTCAACGCCAAGCTCAAGATCATCATGGACAAGGCCTTCGCCGAGGTCCTCGCGCAGTCCGTGAAGAACGGCGTCAACATGCGCACGGGCGCGTATCTCAACGCCGTCCAGCGCGTGGCCGACGCCACCGCCATGCGCGGTCTCTATCCGTGATCCGTCGCGGCCGTTGACGGCCGCCGGCGCGTCAGAACGCACGAACGACCCGGCCCCGGCCGGGTCGTTTCGTGTCTCCGGTGGTCGCGCCCGACCGGCCGCCGATGCGAGGGGAGCCGGAGACAGGCGAACGGAGCCGAGGCGCCGCCCCTGTTACCATCGCAGGCATGCTTGACCACGAGGAGAAGTTCCTCTTCAAGGAGGAGATCCTCCACCTCGCCGACGCCCTGAATGACCCGGGCAGCCTCGACAACGTCGAGGACCTCCTGACCGACGTCATCACCAGCCCCCGGTTCGATTCCGAGGTCTTCACGCTCGAGCGCAGCCTGCAGGTGATGCTCGGCGCCCGGGCCGGCACGACGCTCGTCGGGCTGGTGACCGTGGCACCCGAGGTGTTCGAGGAGGTGAGCGAGGTCCGGATCCCGCCCGAGGTTCTCGAGCGCCTCGTGGCCTGGCGCGCCCGCTTCGGCCTCGCCATCGACAACGCGCTCAACTACCTGAACAACCCGGACGGCATCCAGGGCCACAACTTCGCCACCCAGATCGCGCACGTCGAGGAACGGCGGGTGCTCCAGGGTCGGCTGACGATGGTCCGCTACAACAACGAGCCGCAGTTCTTTCTCGCCGACGCGGCCGTGTTCCTGGGCCTGGTGACGGACATCATGGAGCGCCTGGGTCCCTACCTCGAGCCCGACAGCGTCGACGAGGAGTCGCTGGTCCGCCTGCGGGAGGCCGTCCAGCTGATCGAGCGCAAGACCGCCTCGCGCGGCTGACGCACCCGGATGGGGCACCACCCGTGACGCCCCGGCGGATCCGCACCGTCCCAGTCGCCCGGTCGCTTGGTCCCGCCGTCCGCCCGTGATGCCCGCCCGCCCGTAGCTGGAGCCCGAACCCGCATGCGGCACCTCTACCTCGCCGCCACCGGCCAGAACCGCGGCAAGACCACGGCGTCCATCGGGCTGATCGACGGCTTCCTGCGGCGGGGCCTGCACACCGGGTTCATGAAGCCGGTGGGCCAGCGCACCGTCCTCGCGGACGGCGTGCCGGCCGACGAGGACGCGATCCTGGTGCGGGCGACCTTCGGCCTGCCCGAGCCGTTCACGGTGATGAGCCCGGTCCACATCCCGCGCGGCTTCACCAAGGCCTACATCGCCGGCGAGGTGGTGGAGGACCTGGGCGCGACGATCACGGCGGCGCACCGCGAGTTCGCCGGTCACGACGTCCTCCTGGTGGAGGGGACCGGGCACGCGGGGGTGGGCGCCGTCGTGGGGCTGTCGAATGCGACCGTGGCGTCGATGCTGCGGGCGCCCGCCGTGATCGTGTCGGAGGGCGGCGTCGGCCGACCGATCGACGAGATCGTGCTCAACGCCGCGCTCTTCGCGGCCCACGGCGTGCCGGTTGCCGGCGCCCTGGTCAACAAGGTGCGGATCGACGAGCAGCCCGGGATCGCGCGAACGCTGGAGCGCGGCCTCGCCCTCCACGGGATCCCGCTGCTGGGGATCCTTCCCTACCGGCCGATCCTGTCGCACCCGACGCTGGGGATGGTCCTCGAGGGCGTCCACGGCCGGGTCATCCACCCCGGTCCGGACCTCGACCGGGTCATCGGCGGCGTGGCGATCGGGGCCATGGAGCCGAACCACATGCTGCTGCGCGTCGGCCCCGGCACTCTGGTCATCATCCCGGGCGATCGGGAGGACGCGATCCTCACGCTCGTCGCGGCCCACGCCTCCGGCCGGCCGCGCGCCGCCGCGCTGGAGCACCTGGGGGCGCTGGTGGACGGGACACCGGGGGCGATCGACGCCGGCCCGGACGGCAGGGTGCTGGGGATCGTCCTCACCGGCGGGTACGAGCCGCGCCCGGAAGTGCTGGCAGCCGTGCGCCAGGCCGGCATGTTCGCGGCCATCGTCGACGAGGACACCTACACCGTCGCGTCGGAGGTCCACGACCTCCTCGTCAAGACCCACGCCGCCGACACCGGCAAGATCGAGCTGATCAAGGAGCTGGTCCGGGAGCACCTGCTCATCGACCGGTTCCTCGAGGTGGCGGACGAGGCCCGGTTCGCCTGAGCTGCTCGACCCGGTCGGCGCTACTCGACCCGGTCGTTGTCGATGAGGCGGACGCCCTCGATCACCACCGCGAGCGACAGCAGCGCCCGGCCGGCGACGGTCTCCAGCTCCTCGAGCGTGTCCGGATCCGCCACGGACACGTAGTCCGGCTTCGCCAGGGGCTCCGCGGCGAGCACCTCGAGCATCACCGCGCGCACGGCGGCGGGGTCCGCGGTCCTGGCCCGCACGGCGTCACCTCCGGCCAGGAGCGCCCGCCGCAGCACGGCCGCCGCCGCCCGGCTCGCCGGGCTGAGACGCGCATTCCGCGACGACATCGCCAGCCCGTCCGCCTCGCGAACGGTCTCGCACGGCACGACCGCGGTCGGCAGGGCGAGGTCGAGGGCCATGCGCCGGATCACCTGGACCTGCTGGTAGTCCTTGAGGCCGAAATAGGCGCGCTCGGCACCGACCAGCGCGAACAGGATCGCCACCACCGTCGCCACGCCGTCGAAGTGGCCCGGCCGCGCGGCGCCCTCCAGTGGCCGGGCGATGGCGCCGACCGAGACCAGGGTGTCGAACCCGGGCGGGTAGACCTCGTCCACGGACGGCGCGAACACCAGGTCCACGCCGGCTTGCTCGCAGGTCTCGAGGTCGCGGGCCTCGTTGCGCGGGTAGCGGGCGAAGTCGGCCGCCTGGCCGAACTGGCGGGGGTTGACGAAGATCGAGACGACGACGGTCTTCGACTCGGCCCGGGCACGCTCCACCAGCGACACGTGCCCCGCGTGGAGCCAGCCCATCGTGGGGACCAGGCCGACCGGCCGCGGTGCAGCGGCGAGGGCCGCGCGGAGCTCGGCCCGGGTTCGGACGACGCGCATCGGTGGCTCGATTCGAGGTGGGCGGGCGGGATGGGCGAGTCGTGCGGGTGGGTCGGGGCCGGCCGGACGCGCGGCTAGAGGTCGCGGTCCAGCGGGATCCCGGCCAGGTCCCCGCTCATGTCGGCCCGGTCCGCGCCGGAGCGGCCCAGCACCTCGTCGAGCACCGAGGCGTCCATCAGCACGGTCTCGGCCGGCCCCGGGAAGGTGCCCGCCTCGACGTCGGCGCGGTACCGCGAGACCGCGTCCAGGATGGTGCCGTGCAGGTCCGCGTAGGTGCGGGCGTGCCTCGGCGTCCAGTCGCCCAGGCCCAGCGTGTCGGTGATGACCTGGATCTGCCCCGAACAGCCCGCGCCGGCGCCGATCCCGATGGTCGGGATGCGCAGGCGTTCCGTGATCGCCGCCGCGAGCTGGCCCGGGACCAGCTCCAGCACGACGGCGAAGGCGCCCGCCTCCTGGACCGCCAGGGCGTCGCTGAGGAGCTGCCGCGCCTGCTCCCGGCTCTTGCCCTGGACCCGCACCTTGCCGATCGTGTTGATCGCCTGGGGCGTCAGCCCGATGTGGCCCATCACGGGGATCCCGGCTCGCACGAGCGCCTCGATCGTCCGGGCGCTCCGGACGCCTCCCTCCAGCTTGACCGCCTGGGTGCCGGCCTCGCGCATGAACCGGCCGGCGTTCGCGATCGCGTCCTCGGTCGTGGAATAGGACAGGAACGGCAGGTCGGCGACGATCAGCGCCCGCCTCGTGCCCCGGACCACGGCCTTGGTGTGGTGGAGCATCTCGTCCATCGAGACCCGGACCGTGGTGTCGTACCCCAGCATCACCTGGGCCAGCGAGTCCCCGACCAGGATCAGCGGGATCCCGGCCTCGTCGACGAGGCCGGCCGTCGGGTAGTCGTAGGCCGTGATCGTCGCGATGCGCACGCCGTCGGCGTAGAGCTTCGCGATGTCGAGGACCGACAGGCGGCGGACCGCCTCGGGCTGGGGGCTCATCGTGGGTTCTCCGTGGTGGTCGCGCCAGTGTGCGACCGGCGGTCCCGTTCGTCCAGCGCGGCGACCACGCGGTCCAGCAGCCGGTCGGCCACCTCCCGCTTGGCCAGGAGCGGCAGGTCGTCCCGCGAGCCGTCCGCGCCCAGGATCGAGACGCGGTTGGTGTCGGTGCCGAAGCCCGAGCCGGGTTCGGCCACGTCGTTGGCGACCAGGAAGTCCGCCCTCTTGCGGCGGAGCTTGTCGGGCGCCCGGTCCAGCGAGCCGGTCTCGGCCGCGAAGCCGACGATCACCGGGCGGGGTTCCGTCTCCCTCGCCCGGGCGCCGACCTCCGCGAGGATGTCCTCGGTTGGCTCCAGCGCGAGCGTGATCCCCTCGCCTCGGGTGAGCTTGGTGCCGGAGGCGCGCGACGGGCGGAAGTCGGCCACGGCCGCGGCCATGATCAGGACGTCCGCGCGCCGCTCGAAGACGGCGGCGATGACGGCCGCGCGCATCTCCGCCGTGGACTCGGCCGGGAGGACCTCCGCGGCCCGCGGCAGAGGCACCTCCACGCGGCCCGCCACGATCGTGACGCGGGCGCCGCGGGCCAGGGCCGCCTCCGCGATCGCGACGCCCATCCGGCCCGTGCTGCGGTTGCCGATGAACCGGACCGGGTCGATGGCCTCCGCGGTCCCGCCGGCGCTGACCACGACGTGGCGCCCCTCGAGGTCCGCGTCCCGGACCGTCGCGGAGCGTGGCGGCCGGGCGGCGGGATCTGCCGCGCGCACCGGGCGGTCGCCGATCGCTGCCACCACCGCATCCACGATCAGCGGCAGGTCGGCCAGGCGCCCGATGCCGGACTGCCCGGATGCCAGCGAGCCGATCTCCGGCGGGACCAGGAGGTACCCGAAGTCGCGCTGGAGGCGCTCCACGTTGTCGCGCGTCGCCCGGTGGGTCCACATGTCGCCGTCCATCGCCGGTGCGACGACGACCGGGGCGGTGGTGGCGAGGCTCGCGGCCGTCACCGTGTCGCCGGCGATCCCGTTCGCCATCGCACCCAGCCAGCGGGCGGTGGCCGGGGCGATCACGAGCGCGTCCGCGGTGTCCGCCACCACGATGTGCCCGATCCGCCGGTCGGGGAGCAGGCCCAGGACGTCGGTCTCGACGGCGTGACCGGAGAGGGCCTCGAAGGTCAGCGGCCCCACGAACGCGGCCGCGGACGGCGTGAGCATGACGACGACGTCGGCGCCCTCGGCACGCAGGAGGCGGACGAGCTCCACGGCCTTGTAGGCCGCGATGGATCCGCAGACGCCCAGGCCGATCAGGCGTCCGGCCAGCCGCCCGGCCAGTCGTGCCCCGGTTCGGTCACCCGCGGGATTCGCGTCACCCGCGTGGTCGGCCATCCGTTCGCCGGTCACCTCGACGCCTCCGGCCCGCGCCCGAGGCCATCGCCACCCCCGGCCTCCGCGTGGAGGATTGCCAGGCCCTTGATCGTGAGGTCCGGGTCGATGACACCCACGCCCTCGACGGCGCGGGCCCACGGCGCGGCGGACAGGCCACCCGTCAGGATCGTGCGGACGGACCCGGGCGCGACGCCCGACTGCTCCGCCAGCTCCGCGCGCAGGCGGGCGAGGAGGCCCGACGTCAGCGCCTGGTAGCCGAAGACCGCGCCGGACTGCATCGCGCTCACCGTGTCCCGGCCGATGGCACGGTCCGGAGCCCGGAGCTCGATCCGCGGCAGCTTGGCGGTTCGGGCCGCCAGCGCCTCGATCCCCAGCTCCAGGCCGGGAGCGATCGCGCCCCCGACATAGGCGCCGTCCGTGCCGATGCAGTCGAACGTGGTGGCGGTCCCGAGGTCCACGACGACCGCCGGCGTGCCGTACAGGCGCTGGGCGGCCAGGGCGTTGACCAGCCTGTCCGCGCCCACCTCGCCCGGGCGCTCCACGCGGATCGCCAGCGAGACCGTGGCGGCCGTGGCCACCAGGATCCCGATGCCGCGACGCGAGGCGACCCGTTCCACCATCGCGGTCTGGGCGGGCACGACGGAGGCGACGACGATCCCCGTGACGTCGCCCAGGGACCGCCCGTCGAGACCGAGCAGGCCCGAGATCAGCAGCTCGAGCTCGTCGGCGGTGGCGCCCGCGGGCGTGCCCGCGCGACGGGTGGCGACGAGGGCTCCGTCCTCCACCAGGCCGAGCGTGACGTTGGTGTTCCCGATGTCGACGGCGAGCAGCATCCCCGGATCATACGGCGTGGCCCGCGGTGACCTGGCACGGACCGGGGTCGCCGCCGTCACACCCGCCCCGGCGGCTGCGGGTGATGACCCGCCCCAGCGGCCGCGTCCCGGGTCGAGCTCGACTGAGAGGCTGCGAGCGAACTGCCTCACGCCCAGCGGATCGGCCGGACACCCGGCCCTTGACCGGGCGGCGACGGGCAGCAACGATCTGGGGGATCGGCGTGCGCCGACGCGACTCGGGGGCCTCGACGTGGGCGAACGTAACACGGCGGACGCAGCGGACCTGCTTGAGCACCTGCCGTATCTCGGCGGGGGCGAGCTGATGGCCCTTGCCGGCGCTCACAACGCAGGAGCTCACGCCCGCCGCGCAGCCTGGCGGTCGGTCGAGGCCGCGGCGCAGACTCAGGACGGAGGCCGGGACCTGGACCGCCTCCGCAGCGAGGTTGCGGCATGGGCGACCAGGCTGGGCTCGATCGTGGGCGACGAGGCCGGCACGGGCCTGGCCGACCTGCGGCTGGCGGAGCTCCGCAGGGCCGCGGCACCGACCGTCCTCGACGCGGCCGCGGCCCTCCTGCTCGCGGACGACCTGCCCGACGCCGACCGGACCGTCCTGCTCGGCCCGTGGCGATCGGTGATGTCGCGCCAGGCAGGCTCGGCCCGGAGCCGGGCGACCAGGTAGGCGACAGCCACCACCTCGAGCCACGCGCGGGCGCTCTCGGCCGATCCCTCGGGCGCCGCGACGCGCCGCCGCCATCTTGCCGAGCCTGCTGTCACGAGAGACCGCATCGCGCTCAGGGCCCACGCGCCTGCGAACTCAACCCACCCGCAACCAACCTGCTGGGCTACGATCGGCGCTAGTCGGGTCGCCCCGGGAATGGCGGCGCGGCGAGCCGCTTCACCGCCCACGAGCCATAGAGGTGGGAGCCCATCGTGGCAAGCGATCCGCCGGCCAAGTTCTTCGTCAACCAGGGCCTCGTGACCAGCCGGACCGACGTCCAGCACATCCTCCAACCGATCCTCAAGCAGAACGTCTCGTACCGCCTCATGCGGGGCCGGGAGGTCGTGGCGCGCGGGTCCGGCTGGGTGGAGCGGATCGTCTCGGACGAGCCCGACATGTCGACCTACTTCACGCCGATCGCGATCACGATCAACGTGGACTCCTTCGAGCACCTCGAGTTCGAGACCCGCCCCGACCAGCTCCTCGTCTACACGCTCGTCCAGGGCGACGAGCGGGTCGTGATCGAGTTCGTGCCGGGCGCCACCGACGGGAACGAGGGTCCGTCGGCCCCGCGCCAGCTCGCGTTCGACACCAGCGGGTTCGTGCAGATGGAGCTCCTCGGCCTCGAGGGGGCCGAGGACTAGGGCGGCGGCGCACACCGGCCGGGGGGATGTCCCCTCCGGCACGCGAGGGAGCAGGGACTCGAGGGAGGATCGTCAGAACCGGATGACTGCTACAGACACGCCCATGCCCGCCGACGGCAGCGCGATCGGCAGGTTCTTCAAGTTCGCCGAGCGAGGGACGTCGTTCGGCACCGAGACACGCGCGGGCCTGACCACGTTCATGGTGATGGCCTACATCATCTTCGTGAACCCCGCCATCCTGATGGCCGGGTTCAAGGATGCCGATCCGGCGTTCACGTTCGCGGCCCTCGCCGCTGGGACGGCGCTCATCGCAGGGATCATGACCATCGCGATGGGCGTGATCGGCAACTACCCCTTCGCGCTCGCCGCGGGCCTCGGGATCAACGGCATCGTCGCGTTCACCCTGATCGGCAAGGGGCTCAGCCCGGCAGGCGCGATGGGTGTCATCGTGTGGGAAGGGCTGCTGGTGACGATCCTGGTCGTCGTCGGCCTGCGGGAGGCGATCATGAACGCCGTCCCGCTCGCGTTGAAGCGGGCGATCGGCGTCGGCATCGGCCTGTTCATCCTGTTCATCGGGTTCGCCAACGGCGGGCTCATCAAGGCGGGGAGCGGGACCCTGGTCACCATCGCCTTCCCGTCGACCACTGCCCAGTTCGTGTTCCTCATCGGCCTGTTCATCACGATCGTGCTGTACGTCCTCAAGATCCGGGCCGCCCTGATCATCAGCATCCTCGCGACCACGGTGGTCGCGCTCATTCCCGGCGCCCTCGGCCTGGAGCCCGTGGCCAAGCTGCCGGCCGCCGCCGACTTCAACCTGGTTCCCAGCTTCAGCACCCTCGGCCAGTTCGACCTGGGGCAGGTCTTCAGCCTGGGCCTGCTGACCGCGTTGCTCACGATCTTCGCGATCATGCTCACGGACTTCTTCGACACCATGGGCACGGTCACGGGTGTCGCCGCGGAGGCCGGCCTCGCGAATCCGGATGGCTCGGTTCCGGGCGTCGGCCGGGTGCTGTTCGTCGACTCCGTCGCCGCGATGGTCGGTGGCATGGCGGGGACGTCGTCGAACACGACCTACATCGAGAGCGCCGCCGGCGTGGCCGAGGGAGGCCGCACCGGATTCGCATCGATCGTGACCGGCGTGCTGTTCCTGCTCGCGATCTTCCTGTCCCCGATCGCCGGCATCGTGCCTGCGGTCGCCACGGCCCCCGCGCTGGTCCTCGTCGGCTACCTGATGTTCACGATCGTCAAGGACATCCCGGTCGCGGACGTCGAGGACGGGCTTCCGGCCCTGCTCACGATGATCCTGATGCCGCTCACCTACGACATCACGGTGGGCATCGGCGCCGGGTTCATCACGTGGGTGCTGATCAAGGTCATCCGGGGCAAGGCACGCGAGGTCCACCTCCTGATGTGGCTCGTGACCCTCGCCTTCCTCGTCTACTTCCTCCAGGACTGGATCCTGGCCTTCGGGACGGCCGCGCCGGCCTGACCCGGTCTCCGTCGCGCACACCCGGACCGGCGGCCCTCGGGCCGCCGGTCCCTCGTTGTGGGCTACCATCGGCCAGATGTTCCACCGGACCGAGCTCGCCGAGGGCCCGCGCGTCATCTCCGCCCGCCTGCCCGGCTCCCGTTCGGTCTCGATCGCCGCCTACGTGCTGGCAGGGTCCCGGCTGGAGACCGTCGCCGAGGCCGGCGTCGCCCACTTCATGGAGCACATCACCTTCAAGGGCACCGCCGCCTACCCGTCGTCACGGGCGATCTCGGAGGCCGTCGAGGGCGTCGGCGGCTCCGCGAACGCCGCCACGGACCGCGAGTCCACCGTGTACTGGGTCCGCGTGCCGCGTCGCCAGGCGGCCACCGCCATGGAAGTCATCGGCGAGCTGATCGTCCGGCCGACGCTGGCGGACGCGGACATCGACCAGGAGCGGACGGTCATCGTTGAGGAGATCCGCTCCTACCTCGACGACCCGGCCGAATACGTGCAGATGCTGATCCAGCAGGCGATGTTCGGCGACGGGTCACTGGGTCGCGAGATCTGCGGTGACGAGGCGGGGATCCGCGCGCTGCCGTCGTCCGCGATCCGCGACTTCTGGCAGACGACGTACCGGCCGGCGAACACGGTGGTCGCGGTGGCCGGCGATCTCGAGCACGAAGAGATCGTGGACCTGGCAGCGAGGGCGTTCGGGTCCGGGGGCGGCGCCTTCCCGGCCTTCGGGCCCGCGCCGGTCCTGCCCGCCGGCTCCCGCGTGCTGACCGGCAGGCGCGACACGACCCAGGCCCAGCTGGCCATCGCGGTGCCGGGGATCCGGCGCGACCATCCCGACGCCTGGAACCTCTCGGTCCTCAACGCGATCCTGGGCGACGGCATGTCCAGCCGGCTGTTCCTGGGCGTGCGCGAGGAGAAGGGGCTGGCCTACGATGTCAGCTCCGGGATCGTGGAGTACGCGGACGCCGGCTCCGTCGAGATCTCCGCGGGCGTGGACCCCGCCAAGCTGCCGGCGGCGATCGCGGCGATCCTGGCGGAGCTCACACGGCTGACCGAAGAGCCGGTCCCGCCCGAGGAGCTGGCGAAGGCGAAGGCGTACATTTCCGGCGGTCTCGAGCTGCGGATGGACGACACGCGGCACCTGGCGTCGTGGGTCGGCGGCCAGGAGGCGCTCCACGACCGGGTCCTCACCCTGGACGAGGCCCTCGAGGCCGTCGAGGCCGTGGACGCCGACGACGTCCGTCGGCTGGCGGACGAGCTGTTCCGGGACGCGGGGCTGCGCATGGCGGTCGTCGCCCCGGCGCGGCACCTGCGCGGCCTGGACAGGCACCTCCGGCTGCCGCGATGATCCGCGCCACCGGGCGCTCGGCGGATGAGCCGGTCGGGGGCGCCGCGGACGCGCACGGCGCCCCCGACGAGGAGGCGGCGGCGGTCGAGCGTCGGATGGACGAAGACGCAGGGGCTCCGGCCGACGACGCGCAGGAGCCCACCGCCGACGCATCCGCTTCCGCCGCCGAGGTCGGGGCGACCGCCGTCGGCCCGGCGGGGCCGCCGCCCGTGGATGCGGCTGTCCCCGGGCCGGAACCCACCGCGTCGATCCCGACCAGGCCTCGTCGAACGCGTCGCACCCGAGGGACCCCGGCCGCAGAGCCCGAGGCCGGCCCCGCGGCGGTCCCGGTCGCCGATGCACGGGTGGTCCTCCGGCTCGCCCGGCTTCACCTGAGGATGGGCCAGCTGCAGCTCGCCCGCGCACAGCTGGAGGCCCTGGCAGGCCGCGGAGAGCTCGACGAAGCCAGCCTGCTCGACCTTGCCGAGGCGCGATGGCGGACCGGGGACCTGGCCGGGGCGGGGGAGGCGGCCGGTGCGCTGCTTGCCCATGGACGCGAGGACGGGCTGGCGCTGATCATCGGCGCCGAATCCGTCGCGGCACTGGGACGGCCGGGCGAAGCCCGCCGCATGGCGAACCGGGCGCTGGCCGTGACGATCGGTCCGCTCGACGCGATCTTCGCCGGGATGCCCCGCAACGCGATCTGGCCCGAGGACCCGGTGCCCTCGACCGCCGATGGCGACGCATCGGCCGCGGCGTCCGCGGCAGACCACTCGGCCGCGGGGTCCGCGCCAGACCACGCCGGCCATCCCGGCCACGTCTCCCGGCCACGCCATGCTCTCCCGACCGGCGAGGGGGAGGGTCCGACGTCGGCGGCAGCGGCCGAGGCGTTCGCCGGGGGCCGCGCCGCGCTGGCCCGCGGGGACACCGGGCTGGCGACGCTGCGTCTGGGGGTGGCGATGCGGCTGGATCCCGAGTTTGCCGAGGGCGTCCTCGATGCCGTGGGCAGCTGGGACCGCGACCCGGCGCTCGCCCTCGTGGCCGGGGACGCGCTCCGTCTCCTGGGCCGGGAGTCCGAGGCACTCGCCGCCTTCGACCGCGCACGCGACCGGCCCTGAGCCGGACGGCCGCTCGGCGGACAGCCCTCAGCCGGACAGTCCCGCGCCGCACGGCCGCCCGCCGCACGGCCGCCCGCCGCGACCCGGCCGCCGCGACCCGGCCGCACCCGCTACCCTGTTGACCCGCGCCGCCCTCCGCGCCTCCAGTCCCCGATCGGTCCGCGAGGCGGCGCCGCAACCCAGCCCATGACCCCGCGACCCGGCCCGCCGGCATCGCCCAGGATACGAGAGGCCCACACCACCCCATGGCGGAACTCCAGCGCACCCTCCTCCTCGTCAAGCCCGACGGCGTGCAGCGCCTCATGGTCGGCCGCGTCATCACCCGGTTCGAGGAGCGGGGCCTCAAGCTCATCGGCCTGAAGCTCGTCCACGTGGACCGCGCCCAGGCAGAGGAACACTACGCGGTGCACCGCGACAAGCCGTTCTTCGGCGGCCTCGTGGACTTCATCACCTCCGGCCCGCTCGTGGCGGCGGCGCTCGAGGGGCCGAACGCGATCGCGATCGTCCGGGCGATGAACGGCGCCACCCGCCCGCACGAGGCGGCCCCGGGCTCGATCCGCGGCGACCTGGCCGTCGAGACCGCCCAGAACCTGGTCCACGGGTCGGACAGCCCCGAGAGCGCGGCGACCGAGCTGGCCCTCTGGTTCCGCCCGGAGGAGCTGCTCAGCTACGATCGCGAGATCGACCGCTGGGTTCTCGCCCCGGCGGAGTAGGGCGCCGCGCGGACCCGCTGAGACCGTCCCCGGCGGAGCCGCCAGCCCGCAGCCGACGGGGCAGCTGGCGCCCGCCGCCGGCGCCCCCGCCGCCGCGCGGACCCGCTGAGACCGTCGGCCGCTCCGCCCCCGCCGGAGCCGCCAGCGTCACCCTCCGGCCGGACCCGAGGTGATCGGTGCGGGCTCCGCAGCGGCGCTCGCGATATCAAGGGCGCCCCACGAGGTGAGCAGCGCGAGAACCGCCAGCGCCAGCACCGCGGCGGCCAGCAGCTCGGCGCGGCGGCGCCTCACGGCGGCCCGTAGCCGGCCCGCCACGTCCGCCCCGGCGGATGCTGCGCCGGCGACGGACCTCCGGATCGGCACGGACCGGAGGCTCGCGATGCCCTCCGGCGCAGGCTCCCCCTCGACGACGAGGGTCTCCTCCAGCACGGAGACCCCGTCGCCGCGGCGGCGGATGAGCCGTTCCGGCGCCGCGCGGTCCACCTTGCTCGTGGCCGGGCCCACGCCCAGCGCCAGGAGCCGCAGGTAGGTCGGCAGCGTCAGGAACCCGGCGATCACCAGCAGAGCATCCCAGGGGGCATCGACGGCCAGCCGCGCGAGCGCCCCACGGGCCTCGAAGGCGACCCAGCCCGGGATCCCGAACGTGGCGACGGCCGTGACGGCCAGGCCCGCCGCGAGGATCGGCGAGCGACGGAGCCACCCGCGCAGGTCGGGGACGCTCCGTGTCTCGAAGCGGTCCTCGGCCACGGCGGCCCAGGCGATGAGAGCCGTCTTCGAGGCCGCCAACGCGATGAGCCACGCGCGGGCCGGTCCCCAGGCGGCCGGGTCCAGCGCCGCGAACCCCAAGAGGATGAAGCCGCCGTCCGCGATCACGAGGTAGCCGGCCGCATGCCGCAGGTCGTCGTGGACGAAGGCCGCGATGGCCGCCCCCACCAGCGTCACGAACGCGACGGCGATCACCACGGCACGGTCGCCCTCGAGCGCGAGCGCGAGCGGAGTGATCTGGCGGTCCACGATCGCGAGTCCGGCCACGACGACCGGCACGCCGAGCCACGCGAGCAGCAGCGGGAGATCGACCGGGGAAGCCGCGTCGGCGAGACGGGCGAACCGGACATGGAAGGGAATGGCTCCCAGCCGTGCCCCGACCCCCAGCGTCACGGCCAGGGCGGCGAGGCCGAGCATCGCGCTCGCGCCGGCAGCGGCCGCCGTGATGCTCTCACCATCACCCGTTCCGGTGCCGGCCCCGCCCAGGGTCAGCGCGGCGGTCAGCGGAGCCACGGCGACGACCACGAGGAGGACCGCCCCGACGGCGATCGTCACGCGCACCTCGCGCGCCGCGGCGGCGACGGCGGCACGGCCGCGGGCGGGGGGGACGGCCAGCAGCGCCGCCAGCCCGGACGCCGTGGCGGCGGCCGCCCCGACGGCGAGGTCCGCCGAGGCGAGGACGACGGCACCGCCGGTCATCGCCGCGAGCGTCCCTGGCAGGATGCCGCGGAGCTGCGGCAGCCCGCCCAGGAGCCACGCGAGGAAGACCAGGACCAACGCGTCCATGCCCCAGAGTCCGAGCGTCAGCCGAAGGTAGGCCGTGGGCACGAGCCGCCCGTCGAAGAGGCTGCCGGCTACGACGCCGGCCGAGCCGTCAGCGGCGATGGCCCCGGGCGCAGGCGTGGCCATCGCGAGCGTGAGGGCGAGCAGGAGGAGGAGGGCCACGACGCCGGCGATCGCTCCAGCGCGTTCCGCGCGTCCGCCGCGGGCGAGGCCCCAGGCCGACGCGGTGGCGCCGAGCGCTCCGACCGCGAGGAAGAGAAGCAGCTGCATCGGCGTCAGTGGGCCGGGCGCCGGTGCGCCTCGTCCGCGGGGCGGTGGCGGACGGCCGTCTCGCGATCCGTCCCGCTCCGCAGGTCCAGGTCGCCAGTCGTGCGGATCGAGCCGGTGATGACCGCCGCCACCGCGGCGCCCGAGAGCGCGGTGAGGATGGCAATGGCCAGATCGGCGGGGGCGTCCCCGGCCAGGCCAAGCGCATTGCCGGCAAGGTCGGCCGCGGCGATCAGCAGCAGCAGCGCGAGCCCGAGCCGGAGCACGTCCCGGGCGAGCAGGACCGGCCCCGCGGCCAGCGCGGCCAATGCGAACGCGGCCCCGAGGGCGGCGTCCGAGACCGGCGAACCGGCGGCGAGGGAGGCGGCCGCGCCCCCGGCCGAGGGTCCCTCGCCGGAGCCCAGGCCGAGCGTCGTGCCCAGGGACGCGGCGGTCAGCCAGCCGGCTGCGAAGGCGGCGACGGCGATCACCAGCGCCCCCGGCACGCGGAACCCCCGCGCGGGGAGAGGCGAGGGTGCCCGCCGGAGCGCGACCCAGGTGAGGTACCCGGCGAGGACGGTGCCCGCGAGCCGGGCCCCCAGGGGGAGTGGCCCGGGCAAGGGGTCCTCGACGTACGCCGAACCGACGAGCGCCACCAGCGTCCCCAGGGCGGCGAGGCGCGGTTCCCGTGCAGACACGGCAAGCGCCCCGCCGGCCGCGACCAGCGCGGCGAGCAGGACGAGGACCGGCGTCACGACGCTGACCTGCCCGTCAGGGCGTGGCCGGCGCGAGGCTGCTGGACGGCGCGAGGCTGCTGGACGGCGCGACGCTGGGGTAGGACGGGGTCTGGATGATCCCGAGCGTCGAGAGGGGCCAGTAGCGGAGGAATGCCCGTCCGATGACGTCGGAGATGCTGATCGGGCCGAAGACGCGCGAGTCGGCCGACGCCTGCCGATGGTCGCCCATCACGAACAGCTGACCTTCGGGGACGACCCAGGAGCTCTGGTCGGGCGACGCCGTGGTGGGTTCCATGACCCCCGCGCCGTTCGTGTACAGGTACTTCTCCTCGAGGTTGACGCCATTCACGTAGACGTACCCGTCGTCCTTGACCTCGACCGTGTCCCCGGGCAGGCCGATCACGCGCTTGATGAAGGGCGTCGGGTCGCTGGTCCACGTCTGGGGCGGGTTGAACACCACGACGTCGCCGCGACCGTACGGGTCCCAGCGCGGCGTCAGCTTGTCAACCAGGACGTACTGCCCGGGCTCCAGGGTCCGTTCCATCGATTGCTGCTGGACCTGGTATGGCTGGGCGATGAAGTTCTGGATGACGAAGAAGATGACAAGGGTGAGGACGAGCGTCTCGACCACTTCGAAGAGACACCCGAATGTCGAGCGTCGGTCCACGTGGGCGAGTATAGGGACCAGCAGTGGATCGACGCCCGATAGGGCCGTTGGGACTGACGGCGGACCCGGCGTGGCCATTTGCATAGGCCGGCCCGGCCACTGCAAGGCATGCACCTGGGCCCGGAAGTGGTTTGACCCTGCCGTGAGCCGACGCATACACTTCCGTCCGTCCAGCCCGTGGGTTTTCCTGTGTGCTGGACCCCGGCTGGCGATCGCCCAAGCCGTACTCGCGGTCGTGCTCGTCCCGGCCCGGGATCGCGCCACGGCAGCCACATAGATCACCGCCGTCCCCGAACCCTGGGTAGGAGGCTCTGCAGACGCTGATGGGCGAATCCGCGCTCTACTGGATCATCCCGATCGCGGGTCTCGCCGCGATCCTGTTCGCCTGGTTCCTGGCCCGCGACGTGCTGTCGCGGGACACGGGCACGCAGGCCATGGTGGACGTCGCTGCGACCATCCGCGAAGGCGCGGACGCCTTCGTCAAGCGGCAGTACTCGACGATCGGGCTGCTCGCGCTGGTCGCCGCGGTCATCATCGGCGTGGTCATCGCGCTCGTCGAGACGCCCGCCGTCGCCGACGTGCCGACCCTCGCCGGCCTTCCGATCGGCGCCCTGACGGCGTTCGCGTTCCTGGTCGGTGCCGGCTGCTCGATGCTCTCGGGCATCATCGGCATGCAGGTCAGCGTGCGGGCCAACGTCCGCACCGCGTCCGCTGCGCGGCGCAGCCTCGTCGAGGCGGTCCAGGTCGCGATGCGCGGCGGAGCGGTCTCCGGGTTCCTCGTCGTCGCGCTGTCCCTGCTCGGCGTGTGGCTCGTGTTCACGCTGTTCCAGGTGTTCGTCGGGGGCGTGACCGTCGAACAGGCACCCTTCCTGATCGTCGGCTTCGGCTTCGGCGCCAGCTTCGTCGCCCTGTTCGCCCAGCTGGGCGGCGGCATCTACACCAAGGCGGCCGACGTCGGGTCGGACCTCGTCGGCAAGGTCGAGGCGGGCATCCCCGAGGATGACCCCCGGAACGCGGGCGTGATCGCGGACCTCGTGGGCGACAACGTCGGTGACTGCGCCGGCCGCGGCGCGGACCTGTTCGAGTCCACGGCCGCCGAGAACATCGGCGCCATGATCCTGGGCGTCGCGGTGTTCAAGATCGCGACCGACATGGGCTGGCCGAACCCGTCGGCCTGGATCTTCTTCCCGCTCGTCGTGCGCGCCTTCGGGCTCCTGGCCACCATCGTCGCGATGTTCTTCATCCGCGGCAAGGAGACCGAGAACCCGATGAACATCCTCAACCGCGGGTACTGGGTCGTGACCCTGCTGTCCGTGGTCGGGCTCGCGTTCGTGACCAGCCAGATGATGCAGACCGCCGGCACCATGGCCAACGGCCTGCCGACCTGGACCTGGTTCTTCTTCGCCGGCATCGTCGGCCTCGCGACCAGCATCGCGTTCGTGTACATCACCCAGTTCTACACCGCGGGATCGTTCCGCCCGGTCCGCGAGATCGCCGAGGCGTCCAAGACGGGTCCCGCGACCAACATCATCAGCGGCACCGCCGTCGGCTTCGAGACCACGGCCGTGACCGCGCTCACGATCGGGGCCGCCCTGATCGCCAGCCACTGGCTCGGGTCGCAGGCCAACCTCGTCAACTCCAGTGGCGTGAACGTCGGCGGGATCTTCGGCACCGCGGTCGCGACCATGGGCATGCTCATGACGACCGCCTACATCCTCGCGATGGACACCTTCGGCCCGATCACCGACAACGCCGGCGGCATCGCCGAGTTCAGCCGGGCCGAGGCGGGCGCCCGCGAGATCACCGACCGCCTCGACGCCGTCGGCAACACGACCAAGGCCCTCACCAAGGGCTACGCGATCGCGTCGGCGTCGCTGGCCGCGTTCCTCCTGTTCTCCGCCTACATCGACAAGATCAACCTGATCCTGGGCAACCAGATCAAGGCAGGCGTGCCCGGTGTCGAGCTGCTCAACTCGGTCAACCTCGCGAGCGTCAACGTCTTCGTCGCGGCGATGATCGGCGCGATGCTCGCCTACTTCTTCAGCAGCCTCGCCATCCGCGCGGTGGGCAAGACGGCCCAGACGATCATCGTCGAGGTCCGTCGCCAGTTCCGCGAGATCCCCGGGATCATGGACTACACCGGCCGGCCGGACTACGCGCGCGTCGTCGACATCACGACGGTGGCCGCGCTGCGCGAGATGGTCGCCCCGGGCCTCGTGGCCGTCCTCACGCCGATCGCCGTTGGCATCCTGCTCGGCTACCAGGCCGTCGCGGGCATGCTGATGGTCGGCACGATCGCCGGCGTCCTGCTCGCCACCGTCCTCAACAACGGCGGCGGGGCCTGGGACAACGCCAAGAAGTACATCGAGTCGGGGCATCTCAAGGACGACCAGGGCAACGTCCTCGGCAAGGGCAGCGCGGCCCACGCCGCGGCGGTCGTCGGCGACACCGTCGGCGACCCGTTCAAGGACACCGCGGGTCCCTCGCTGCACGTCCTCGTGAAGCTCCTGGCCACCATCACGCTGGTCATGGCCCCGCTCTTCTTCCGCTAGTTGAGGTCATGCCGGGCGGCCGGCCTTCGCGGCCGGCCGCCCGGCGCCGTCTCCCATGGAGCAGATCTTCCAGGCGCTCGTCATGGGGATCGTGCAGGGGCTCACCGAGTTCCTGCCGATCAGCTCGTCGGGGCACCTCATCCTCGTCCCGTGGCTGCTCGGGTGGACCGGCACGTTCATCGAGTCGCTCGCCTTCTCCGTCGTCCTCCACGGCGGGACACTGGCGGCGCTGCTCGTCTACTTCCGCGACGACTGGCGGCGGCTGATCCCGGCCGGTCTCGCGACGCTCCGGGACCGCACGTTCGCGGGCGACCCGGACCGGCGGCTCGCCTGGCTCCTCGTCGCGTCCACGGTGCCCGGCGCGGTCCTCGCCCTGCTGTTCAACGACGTCATCGAGAGCACCGTGCGCGAGGTCGGCATGGTGGTCGCCATGCTGGTCCTGGGCGCCGCGATCCTGTGGGCCGCCGACCGGTGGGGCCCGCGGACCCACGCCATGGACCGGCTGACGTTCCGGGGCGCGATCGGCATCGGCCTGGCCCAGGCCCTGGCGCTGGTCCCCGGGGTGAGCCGCTCCGGCATCTCGATGTCGGCGGCCCTGTTCGCGGGCCTGCGCCGCGCGGACGCCGCCCGCTACAGCTTCCTCATGGCCACGCCGATCACGGCGATGGCCGTCGCCTACGAGACGCTGAAGCTGCTGAGGGGCGACGTGGGCGGTGCCGAGCCGGTGACGCTCGTCGTGGGTGTCGTCGCGTCGTTCGTCTCGGGCATCCTCGCGATCTCGTTCCTGCTCCGGTACCTGCGGACGCGCTCGTTCGGCATCTTCGTCGCCTACCGCCTCGTGCTGGCGGCCATCATCGTCGTCGCGTTCCTGGCCCGGTAGGGACCCGGCAGGCGACCCGTGGAGGTCATGAAGCAGCTCCGCCAGCGGGCGATCCGCGACCTGGTGGAGCAGCGAACCATCCGGACCCAGCAGGAGCTGGCCGCTGCCCTGCGTGAGCGCGGCTTCCGGACCACCCAGGCCACCATCAGCCGCGACGTGGCGGAGCTGGGCCTGGTCAAGGCAGGCCGCGGCGGCACCCACGCCTACGCCATCCCCCCCGCCTGCGCGAGGCCGACACGAGCGGCGAGGACCGGATCAGGACCCTGCTGCGGGACATGCCGGTCGACATCAGGGACGCGGGGACGCTGCTGGTGCTCAAGACGCTGCCGGGCTCCGCCCATCCGCTGGCGGCCGCGCTGGACCGGGCGCGCTGGCCGGAGGTCGCCGGCTCCATCGCGGGCGACGACACCGTGTTCGTGGCGTTCACGGACCGCGGTTCGCTGGGTCGGGTCAGGCGGCGGCTGGAGCAGCTGGCCGAGTAGATCCGGCCGGGCAGGCAGGTCCGGCCGAGCGCCGCCGGCGCCCGGCCATTGCAGGAACTGCGCACCTCCACGGCAGGAGCTGCGCAGATCGCGCATCGCATCTTGACAAAGCGTGCAGCAGACGCGCATTGTGGCGCGCATGCGGGAGGTCGAGCGACGCACGCGCCTGGTCGAGTGCCTGCGAAGCGACGGACAGGTGAGCGTCGCCGAGCTTGCCGGCGAGCTCCGGGTGACGCCGTCCACGATCCGCCGCGACCTCGGGCTGCTCGCCCGCCAGGGGCGGTTGGTCCGGACCTACGGCGGAGCGGCGCTCCCCGCCGCGGGAACCGCGGTCGCCCACGGCGATCCCGCGCGCGAGGTGAAGCGGCGGATCGCCGATGCGGCGGCCGATCTCGTGCAGGACCAGACGACGATCGCCATCGGCAGCGGGAGCACGGCGCTGGAGTTCGCTCGCCAGCTGGTCGATCGGCGGCTGACGGTCATCACGAACGCGCTGGACGTCGCGAACGTCCTGCTCGATCGGCCCGGGATCGAGCTCATCATCCTCGGCGGCGTCGTGAGGCCCGGGATGCACTCGATCCTCGGCCACCTGGCCGAGATCGCGACCCGGGAGCTGCGGGCGGACACGCTGTTCATGGGCATCGGGGCCATCAGCGTCGACCAGGGCCTGATGAACGACTCGGTCCCCGAGATCCTGATCGACCGGGCTTTGCGCCGGATGGCCCGCACCGCGGTCGTGCTGGCAGACGCCTCGAAGTTCCGGCAGGTCGAACCCGGCTTCGTGTTCGGCCTGGGGGAGGTGGACGTGCTGGTCACCGATGACGAAGTTCCGGCCGCGATCCTGGAGGCGGTGACGAAGGCCGGGGTGCGCGTGATCATCGCGTCCGGACCGGCAGCGTCCGGCGGAGCCCCAGCCTCAGGACCGACAGCGTCCGGCGGAGCCCAAGCGCCAGGACCGGCAGCGTCGGGCGGAGCCCCAGCGTCCGGCGGTGCCCGGCGATGATCGCGGGCAGGATCCCGGCCGAGATCCGGGAAGGTCCCGACGCCATCAGGGCCACCCTCGAGCACTCGCTGCGGCCGGCCCGGGAAGCCGCGGACGACCTGCTCAGCCGGGACGTGCGGCGCGTCTTCGTCATCGGCAACGGGACGAGCTACCACTCGTGTCTCGCCGCCGCCTCCCTGTACCGCCGGCATGCCGGGCCGGAGGATCCCGGCGTGATCCCGCTCACCTCCGCCGAGTTCCGGATCTACCGCCCGTCGCTGGACGCGCGCGACGCCGTCGTCGGGATCTCCTCGTCCGGGGAGTTCCGGGACGTGGTCGCCGTCGCCGAGGAGCTGCAGGGTCGCACCCCGGTGATCGGGATCGTCCACGTCCCGGGCTCGACGCTCACCCGGTTTGCCAGTCGCACGATCCTGTCGGCCGGTGGACCGAGCACGGTCCCGGTGATGACCAAGACCTTCTCGTGCACGCTCGTGGCGACGGAGCTGGTGCTGCTCGGGTTGCTGGGCGGCCGTCGCGCGGCGGGCGTCGTGGACGAGATCGGCCGGGCGGCGGACCACGCGCAGGCCGCAATCGCCGCCGCTGAGCCGCTGCTGCCGGAGCTCCTCGAGCGCCTGGCCGGGCAGGAGCACCTGTTCGTTGCCGGGGGCGGGCTCGCGTACCCCGCGGCCCTCGAGGCGGCCCTCAAGCTCAAGGAGATGGCCCTCGTCCAAGCGGAGGGCGCCGAGACGTGGGAGATGACCTCGGGCGCCGCCACGATGCTCGGGCCGTCGGCCGTCGTCATCGGCCTGGCACCCGCCGGACCGGCGCGGGCGGCGATGGCGGACCTCCTGGGGCACGCCGCGGCATGGGGCGCGGGGATCGTCGAGGTGGGGCCGGCGACCCTCGTCGAGGGATCGAGCCTGTTGCCGCTCGAGGCCGGGGCGCTCGAGGATCATGCCCCGCTCACGGCCGTGCCGCCGGTCGCGCTGCTCGCGTTCGCGCTCGCCCGCCGCAGGGGAGCCGACCCGGATCATCCCGGCTGGATCGAGCGGTACCACAGCCAGGGGCTCACCCACATCCTCGGAGCCGGGGAGGCAGCGACATGACCAGGATCGTGCTCGTCGGAGCAGGCAGCGTGGAGTTCACCCGGAACCTGCTGGGCGACATCCTGTCGTACCCGGAGCTCCGCGAGGCCGAGCTCGTCATGCACGACATCGACCCGGACCGCCTCAGGACGGCCGAGCGCATGGCGACCTGGACGGCCGGCGTCCTGGGGGCGGCACCGGCCATCAGCGGGTCCCTCGATCGCCGCGAGGCGCTCGCCGGCGCCGACTTCGTGATCAACACGATCCAGGTCGGTGGCGCGCGGGCCACCCAGCTGGACTTCGACATCCCGGGCCGCCACGGCCTCGCGTACACGATCAACGACACGATCAACGTCGGCGGCGTGCTCCGCGGCCTGCGGACGATCCCGGTCGTGCTGGGGATCGCGGCGGACATGTCCGAGGCATGCCCGGATGCGCTCCTGCTCAACTACACGAACCCGATGGGGATGCTCGTGCGGGCGGTGGACGAGGCGCTGGGCACGCCGGTGACCGGCCTGTGCCACTCCGTGTACTGGACCGTGGACCGCCTGGCCGGGTACCTGGGGATCCCGGTCGCGGAGGTGGACGCGCTGTCCGCCGGCGTCAACCACCTCGCCTGGATCCTGCGCCTGGAGCACCGGGGCAGGGACCTCTACCCGGACCTCGGCACGTTCGTCGAGGAGGGCCGGGTGCCGGACGACGACCTGGTCCGGGCGGACCTGTTCGCGCGCTTCGGCTTCTACCCGACCGAATTCCTCCGAGCACCACGCGGAGTACAACCCGTGGTTCATCCCCAAGGGCCTGGTCGAGCCGTTCCGCGTCCCGATCGGCGAGTACCTGTCCCGGGTCGCGCACAACCTCGACGACTACGCGGACACGAAGCGCCGTCTCGACGCGGGCGAGCCGTTCGAGATCGAGCGCAGCGGCGAGTACGCGGCCGTGATCATCCACGCGATGGCCACGGGCAGCCCGGCCCGGATCGTCGCCAACACGATGAACAACACCGGCACGGCCGGTCCAGGCGGCGGCGCGCTGATCTCGAACCTCGGCGCGGACGCCTGCGTCGAGGTCCCGGCCCTCGTGGACGGGCTCGGCGTCCACCCGGTGGCCGTCGGGCCGCTGCCGCCGCAGTGCGCCGCGTACACCCGGCCCGCCGTCGACTGCCAGGAGCTGACCGTCCGGGCGGCCCTGGACGAGGACCGCGACCTGGTCTACCACGCGGTCCTCACGGACCCGCAGGTCCAGGCCCGGCTCACGCTGGACGAGGCGTGGCACATGACCGACGAGCTGATCACGGCAGAGGCCGAGTGGCTGCCCGGGTGGCTGGGCGGCAACGGCCCCGACTGGTAGAGCACAGGAGGAGGAGCAATGCGCACGTTCCGGCGATCCCGGGGACCCGCCATCCTGGCGGCGCTGGCCACGATCGGCCTGCTCGTTTCTGCGTGCGGCGGGAGCGCCGCGACGACCGCTCCCACGCAGGCACCCGCCACGCAGGCGCCCGCCACGCAGGCGCCGGCCAGCCAGGCTCCCGCCTCGAGCGGCCCGATCGCGTCCGCCCCGGCGTCCACCGCCGCGACCGCGGAGTGCGGGTCGTACGCGGGCCCGCCGGCCAAGATCACCTACGCCATGTGGGGCGACACCACCGAGCTCGCCAACCAGCAGAAGATCGTCGACGCCTTCCAGGCGCTGAACCCGAACATCACGGTCAAGGTCTCGGTGGCCGACTGGGATTCCTACTGGCCCAAGCTCCAGACCGACCTCGCCGCCGGCAACGCGCCGGACGTGTTCCTGATGGACGGGCCCCTGTACCCGGACTACCAGACCCGCGACCAGCTGCTGGACCTCAGCCCGTACATCGCCAAGGACGGCTTCGACACCGGCCAGCTGGTCGACCTCGCGGTCCAGGACTTCACGGCCCCCGACGGCCACCTCTACGGCCTGCCGCGGGACCTGAACACGATCGCCCTGTTCTACAACAAGACGATGTTCGACGCGGCCGGCCTTCCCTACCCGGATGCCACCTGGGACTGGAACAAGCTGGTCGAGGTCGCGACCAAGCTGACGACGACGTCCGGCGGCAAGACCTCGCAGTGGGGCTTCTACACCGAGACCACGGACATGGAGAACTACTGGTCGTCGCTCGTGTGGCAGGCCGGTGGCGACATCCTCAGCCCCGACAAGAAGACCGTCGTCATCGACTCCGACCAGGCGGCGGCGGGCATCCAGTTCCTCCAGGACCTCATCTACAAGGACAAGGTCATGGCCCAGCCCGTGGCCGGCGGTGGCTCGGGCGACGCGTTCGAGAACGGCCAGGCCGCGATGGAGGCCAACGGCTCGTGGCTCGTGCCCACGCACGAGGCGGCGGGCCTCAACTTCGGTGTGGCCCCCCTCCCGAAGGGGCCGGCCGGGCAGGCGACGTCGGTCAATCCGAGCGGCGTCGTCGCGTTCAAGGGGTCCAAGTCCCCCGACGCGGCCTGGGAGTTCATCAAGTGCTACACCGGCCCCCAGCTGCAGGCGCAGGTCGCGTCGCTGAAGGCGTCGATGCCGGCCAACAAGCAGGTCCTCACGGAGCAGTACGCGACGTCCTTCGACGGCGGCCAGGTCTTCGCGGACTCGCTCGCCTACGCCCATCTCAAGCCGTCGTTCAAGGGCTACAACGAGTTCAGCACCACGCTCCAGGACGAGCTGGACGCCAAGGTCTTCAATGACCAGGTGCTGACGGCGAAGGCCGCGCTCGACGAGGTCACGCCCCAGCTCCAGAAGCTCCTGGGTCAGTGAGCTCGGCTCGCAACCGCGGCTCCGGCAGGGTGGACCGGTGACCTCGACGGTCCGCGTCGGGGAGCTGCAGGGGGCGGTCGAGAGGCCGCCCCGCCGGTCCCGGTCCCGCCGTGGTCCGCGGGGACACGAGGGGCGCTGGATCCTGCTGTTCCTGGCCCCCACGCTGATCGGGCTCGCGGTCCTGTCCGCCGGCCCGATCCTGGCCACGTTCGGGATCAGCCTGACCCAGTGGGACATGCTCACGGCGCCGCAGTTCGTGGGCCTCGACAACTACGCCAAGCTGCTCGGCGACGACCGGTTCCTGAAGGCCCTGCGCAACACGGTCTTCTACACCGTCGTGTCCGTGCCGTTGGGCCTGGCCCTCGCGCTGGGCCTCGCCCTGGCGCTCAACCAGCAGATCCGGGGGATCGCCTGGATCCGCACCGGGTACTTCCTGCCGCTCGTGACCTCGGCCACCGCGATCGCCCTCGTGTGGCTGTGGATCTACAGCCCGGCCGGTCCCCTGAACGACATCCTCGCGGTGTTCGGCATCCCGCCCCAGCGATGGGTGTCCGACCCGACGCTGGCGATGCCCTCGATCATCGCGATGAGCATCTGGCAGGGGCTCCCGGCCAACGTGATCATCTTCCTGGCCGGCCTCCAGGGGATCCCGGCCGAGTACTACGACGCCGCCAGCGTCGACGGGGCCGGGCGCCGGAACCGGTTCCGCAAGATCACGGTGCCGCTGCTCACGCCCTCGATCTTCTTCACGGGCGTGCTCGCCCTGATCGGCGCCTTCCAGGTGTTCGACCAGGTCTACGTGATGGCGAACCCGGGCAAGCCGGGCGAGGCGACGATCACCCTCGTCTACTTCATCTACGAGGCCGGCTTCCGCAACTTCAAGATGGGCTACGCGGGTGCGGCCTCGTGGATCATGTTCCTCATCGTCGCCGTCGCCACGATCCTCTACTTCCGGACCCAGGACCGGTGGGTGCACTACCAGTGAGACCCTCGATGGCGGCGCGTGAGGTGACACCCGGCCCCGGCGGGCGTGCGGCGCCCGGAACGGCGCGCAGGATCGCCCGGCGGGCCGGCCTGTACCTGGCCCTGGTCGCCGGCGGCCTGGCGATGATGATCCCGTTCTTCTGGATGCTGACCACGTCCCTCAAGGCCCGGGCCGAGGTCTTCTCCACGGCGCCGCTGTCGTTCCCGACCGGGCTCCACTGGGACAACTACACGAAGATGTGGTTCGCGCTGCCGGGCGTCACGTTCGGGACCTTCTTCCAGAACTCGATCGTGATCGCGTCGCTGGCGACGCTCGGCCAGCTCATCACCTGCTCGATGGCGGCCTACGCGTTCGCCGTGTTCGACTTCCGGTTCAAGCGGGTCCTGTTCGCGCTGATCCTGGCAACGCTGATCATCCCGTTCCAGATCGTCCTCGTCCCGAACTTCATCCTCTACCGGTACCTCCCGTTCCCCCTCAGCGAGAGCGGCAACTGGATCGGGACCAACCTGCCGCTATGGGTGTGGGCGTTCTTCGGCGGCGCCTTCGGCACGTTCCTCCTGCGCCAGTTCTTCCTCACGATCCCGAGCGAGCTGGCCGACGCGGCCCGTGTCGATGGCGCCAATCCGTGGCAGATCTTCCTGAAGGTCTACGTCCCGCTCGCCAGGCCGGCCCTGGCGACGCTCGCGATCTTCCAGTTCATGTGGAGCTGGAACGACCTGCTCGATCCCCTGATCTACCTCCGCGACCTGCCCACCTACACCACGACCGTCGGCCTGGCCTTCTTCCAGGGCCAGTTCGTCGGCAAGTGGCCGGAGATGATGGCCGGCGCCCTGGTCAGCCTGCTGCCGATGATCATCCTGTTCCTGGTCGCCCAGAAGTACTTCGTGCGCGGCATCACCCTGTCCGGGCTCAAGGGGTAGGGAGCGGCGGTGCGGGACGACGGCCGGGACGGCCGGGACGGGCTGGCCCTCGAGGACTACCTGCCGCGGCAGCAGCTGCGGGTGCCCGCCCACCACGTGCCGCAGCCGCGGTTCCCGGTCATCGACGCCCACAACCACCTCGGCGTCGCGTTCGGCGGCGACTGGGCGGGCCGAACCGCGGGCGAGCTCGAGCGCGCGATGGACGCGTCGGGGGTGGCCGCGATCGTCGATCTCGACGGCGGGTGGGGAGCGGCGCTGCGGCTCGAGATCGATCGCTGGCAGGCCGTGTTGCCGGGCCGCGTCGCCGTGTTCGCCGGGCTGGACTACGAGGCCTGGGCGCGCGACGACCGGTTCGGCGAGATGGAGGCGGCCCGCCTGCGGGACGGGGTGGCGGCCGGAGCCCGGGGCCTCAAGGTCTGGAAGCACCTCGGCCTGCGGGCGCGCGACCCGCGAGGCCGGCTGGTCGCGGTCGACGACCCGCGCCTCGACCCGTTGTGGGCGGCCGCCGGTGAGCTCGACGTCCCGGTGGTGATCCACGTGGCCGACCCCATCGCGTTCTTCGAGCCCCTCGATCCGGCCAACGAGCGCTGGGAGGAGCTTCGCGCGCACCCCGACTGGCACTTCTGGCCCACCCGTCCCCGGAACGTGCTGGATGCGCCCGGCTTCCCGCCCTTCGAGGAGCTGATCGACAGGCTCGAGGCGGTCGTGGTCCGTCACCCGGGCACCACGTTCATCGGCGCCCATGTCGGCTGCGCCGCCGAGGACCTGGCGAGGGTGGGGGCCATCCTCGAGCGCGCGCCACGGTTCCACGTGGACCTCGCGGCGCGCATCGCCGAGCTCGGGCGCCAGCCCCGCACGGCGCGCTCGTTCATCCTGCGCTGGGCCGACCGCGTCCTGTTCGGCACCGACGCGCCTCCCGATGCCGCGGCCTGGGCGGTCCACTACCGGTTCCTCGAGACGGCCGACGAATCGTTCCCCTACGACGCCGATCCGGACGCGGCACCCAGCCAGGGGCGATGGCGGATCCACGGTCTCGACCTGCCCGACGACGTCCTGCGGGCCGTCTACCACGACAATGCCGCGCGCCTGATCCGCTTCTGACGGGTCCGCCGGCGGTTCGCCGGCGCCACGCCGCGCTCGTCACGGCCACGGGCGTCCGTGCCGGCGCTTCCGGACGGCCCAACTTTGACGAAAGAGGGTCGCGCCGATACCATTCCGCCCGATCCGCGAACCTCCGCGGCGCCGGGTGCGCCACGGGGTTCTTTTGTTCAAACCGACCGAGCGGCGGCGCCCTCCGCGCCGGTCCGCATCTCGGGGGTCTCGCCCGCGTGAACAACAAGACCACCTACATCAGCAAGGACGGCCTCGAGAAGCTCCGGGCGGAGCTGGACGAGATGCTCGCGGTGCGCCGCCCCGAGATCGCGCAGCGCATCCACGACGCAAAGGAGCACGGCGACCTCAGCGAGAACGCCGAGTACGAGGACGCCAAGAACGAGCAGGCGTTCGTCGAGGGCCGGATCCAGGCCCTCGAGTCGATGATCAAGAACGCATCGCTCATCGACGAGCACACCAGCACGGACCACGTGCAGATCGGCTCGACCGTCAGGGTGGAGGGCGACAGCGGGTCCGAGACCTTCATGATCGTCGGGAGCGCAGAGGCAAAGCCGGCCGACGGCCGCATCTCGAACGAGTCACCCGTCGGCCGGGCGCTGCTGGGTCGCCGGAAGGGCGAGAAGGTCGTCGTCAAGGTCCCCGCCGGCGACTTCGCCTACACGATCGTCGAGATCATCTAGCAGACGCCGCCACCGGCCCCGAGCCGCGAACCGTCGCCTCGGGTGACGACGGCGGCGCAAGCGAAAGGGGCATCCATCGTGGACTGGGCCGATGAGCTGGCCGCGAGCGTCGACGGCCCGCAGGTCGTCAACGACTCCAAGACGCCATCCGGCACGGTCCACGTCGGCAGCCTCCGTGGGCCCGTCATCCTCGACGTGATCACCCGGGCGCTGCGCGCCCGTGGTCTCGAGGCCACGCTCCTCTACGGCGTGGACGACATGGACCCGATGGACGCCCAGGCGCTGCTGTCGCCCGACGCGATCGAGCGCGAGATGGGTCGTCCGCTCGCGCACGTCCCGGATCCCGCCGGCGACTGCCACGCCTCGTATGCGCGCCATTTCGCCGGCATCTTCATCGACACGTTCGCGGGCCTCGGCATCCACCCGGACCGCTACTACTGGATGAGCGACATCTACCCCACCGGGCAGGTGGACCCGTACATCCGGACCGCGCTGGACCGGGCCCAGGTCGTGCGGGACGTCTACCGTCGCGTCGCCAACGTGCAGCACCCGGACCACTGGCTGCCCGTGGGGGTCATCTGCCCCAGGTGCGGCAAGGTCGGGACCACGATCGCGTCCGACTGGGACGGCGAGACGGTCTTCGTGAGCTGCCGCGCGGACCTCGTCGAGTGGGCCGTGGGCTGCGGCTGGTCCGGCCGGGTCGCGCCCTTCGGCGGCGCGGCAAAGCTGCCCTGGAACCTCGAGTGGGCGGCGCAGTGGAGCCTGTTCGGCGTCACCATCGAGCCCAACGGCAAGGACCTCGCCACCGCCGGTGGCTCCCGGGACCGGTCCGACGCAATCAGCCGCGAGGTCTTCGACCGCGAGCCCCCGCTCAACTTCCCCTACGAGTTCCTCAACATCGGCGGCCGGAAGATGTCCACGTCCAAGGGACGCGGCGCCGCCGCCCACACCATCGGCGGCGTCGTGCCGCCGGAGCAGCTGCGGTTCCTGTTCGTGCGCCAGCGCCCGGAGACCGCGCTCGACTTCGACCCGGAGGGCACGGACGCCATCCCGCGCCTGTTCGACGAGTTCGACCGCCTGGCCGCCGCCACCGCCGGCCGCGTGGTCAAGGGCGAGCTCCCGTCCGGTCACGAGTCGATCTTCCGCTACTCGCTCCTCGACCCGGCCGCGGACGTGGTCGCGGTTGCCGCCGCGTTCCGTCCGGCCTTCGCGCACCTCGCGCTCCTCGCCCAGGTCCCGGGAGTGGACGTCCCGGAGCGCGTCACCGCCGAGAAGGGCAGTCCGCTCACCGGACCCGAGACCGCCGACTTGGACGTGCGCCTCGCGGCGGTCCGCCGCTGGCTGGAGGCGTACGCGCCGGAACGGGCGCGGCTCGAGATCCGGCGCGACGGGCTCCCGCCGGTCGCCGCGGCGCTGACGCCCGAACAACGCGCCTGCCTGGCCGCGCTGGCGGCGGCCGCCGAGGCCGATGCGCCCGCTTCCGGCGAGGCGTGGCAGTCCGCGATCTTCGCGGCGGCCGCCGCACACGGGCTCGACGCCAGGGCCGCGTTCAACGCCCTCTACCTGGCGTTTCTGGGGCGGGCGAACGGCCCACGCGCAGGCTGGCTGCTCGCGAGCCTCGATCCCGCCTTCGTCATCGGCCGGCTGCGCGAGGCCGGCACCGCGGTGCAGGCAGGGGAGGCGATCCGATGAGCGTCGGCGTGCAGCGGCTCCGCGAGGAGCCCGACCTGATCCGCCAGGGCGCGATCGACAAGCGCGAGGACCCGTCGCTCGTCGACCGCGCGCTCGAGGCGGACGCCAGGCGGCGCCGCCTGCAGGCCGAGTCGGACCGGCTCAAGGCGGAGCGGAACGCGGCGAGCAAGCGGGTTGGCGAGGCCATCCGTGGCGGCGCAAGCCCGGACGGGCCCGAGGTTGCCGGGCTGCGCGATTCGTCCACGCGGGCCGGCGCCCGGATCGACGGGCTCGACTCAGAGCTCGCGGCAACGGAGGCCGAGCTCGAGGACCTGCTCCTCCGCATCCCGAACCCGGCCGACCCCGATGTCCCGGTCGGCGGCGAGGAGGCGAACCTCACGATCCGCACCTGGGGTGACCCGGGCGGGCACGAGGTCGAGGCTGCCGGCGGCGGCACGTGGGCGCGGCGGCCCCACTGGGAGATCGGCGACGCCCTGGACATCATCGACAACGTGCGCGGCGCCAAGGTCACCGGGTCCGGGTTCCCGGTCTACAAGGGCCAGGGCTCCCGCCTCCAGCGGAGCCTGATCAGCTGGTTCCTGGACGTCCACACGACCGAGCACGGCTTCACGGAAGTGTGGCCACCGGCCGTCGTCAACACCGCGTCCGCGCGGGGCACCGGCCAGATTCCGGACAAGGAAGACATGATGTACGTCGTCACCCGCGACGACCTCTACCTGGTGCCCACGGCCGAGGTCCCCGTCACCAACCTCCACCGCGACGAGATCCTCGAAGCCGCCCAGCTGCCGATCCGGTACGCGGCCTATTCGCCGTGCTTCCGGCGCGAGGCGGGTGCCGCCGGCAAGGACACCCGCGGGATCCTGCGCGTCCACCAGTTCGACAAGGTGGAGATGGTCATGTTCGAGAAGCCGGAGGACAGCCCCGCCGCCCTCGAGTGGATGACCGGCCGCGCCGAGGCCCTGCTCCGGCGACTCGGCCTCCCGTACCGGGTGCTCCTGATGAGCACCGGCGACATGGGCTTTGTCCAACGCAGGAAGTACGACCTGGAGGTCTGGGCCCCGGGGGTGGAGCGCTGGCTGGAGGTCAGCTCCTGCTCGAACTTCGGTGACTACCAGGCGCGTCGCATGGCCATCCGCTACCGTCCGGCGCCCGGCGCCAAGCCGGAGCTGGTCCACACGCTCAACGGGTCCGGCCTGGCGCTCGCCCGGATCGTGGCCGCGATCCTCGAGGTGTGGCAGAACGCGGACGGCACCGTGACCGTGCCGGACGTCCTCCGCCCGTACATGGGCGCGGATATCATCGGGTCGCCGGCCGGCGCCTGAGGGGGCGCTCCTGGAATCGCTCGATCCCCGGCCGGAACAGGGATTGCAGGGAGGAACGCTCATGCAGCAGCCCGCTCCGGGCGTGTTCTACGCGGGCAACGGCGTGCGGTTCATCGCCTACCTGGTCGACGCGATCATCATCGGCGCGATCGTCGGCGTCGTGTTCGCGGTGTTCACCCTGATCGCCGCCGCCGCGGCTTCGAACGACAACAACACCATCGCAGGCCTTTCCCTGGCCATCGCGATCGGCGGAGCGTTCCTGGTCTACCTGGTCTACCTGCCCTGGTTCTGGGGGCACGGCGGCCAGACGCCCGGCATGACGCTCTTCCATGTGCGCGTGGTGCGCGAGAACGACGGCGGCCCGCTGACCACCGGCCAGGCGTACGTGCGCCTGGTCGGGTTCTGGATCAGCGCGGCCGTCTTCTACCTGGGCTTCATCTGGATCCTGTTCGATCCCCGCCGCCAGGGCTGGCACGACAAGATCGCGGGCACGGTCGTCATCGCGGTCCCGTGACCGTCGCGACGGGGAACGCCTCGCCGGCCCCGGTCCGGCGCTGCCACCCGGGCTATCGGTAGAGGGCGGAGATCGTGGTCGGGGTATAGCCGGCGGCCCGGAGCCCCACGACCATCGCGGGCAGCGCGTTGCGGGTGTGGTATCCGCCCAGGTGCATCAGCACGATCCCGCCGGCGCGCCGCCCGCCGACCACCTTCGCCGCCATCGAGGCCGCGGTCGGTCCACCGTCCGCCACCGGCCGCCAGTCGATCGTGTCGGTCGACCACATGATCGTGTAGGGATACCCGGCCGAGGCGGCCACGCCGGCGAGCGTCGCGTCCACGGCGCCGTACGGCGGCCGCCAGAACGGCGTCGTATGGCGGCCGCTGATGCCGGCGATGATCGCGTCGGCGCCGGTCAGCTCCGCCGTCACGAAGGCCGTCGGGGGACGCGTGGCGGGACACGCGGCGCCCCCGCCCCCGTCTCGCAGGTTGCAGTGGTTGACGGTGTGGTTGCCCAGCTCGAACAGCTCGGGGTGGGCCGCGACCTCCGCGAGGACCGCGCGCCCGGTGAGCGTCTGCGCCGTGGCACCGGTCGGGAAGATCGTGGCGCAGACCCGCTCCAGCTCGAGGAACCGCATGATGTCGAGGGCCGGCGTCACGCGTCCGCCCATGTCGAAGGTGAGGGCCATCTCGCCCGCCGCCGCGCTCACGGAGCGCACGACCCTGGCGTCCGTCCCCGTGGGCGGCGAGCCCGCCGAGCAGGTGATGGGCTTCGGCGATGCCGCGGTGCCCGGGACCCACCAGCCGGACCAGTTCCCCTCGGCGAGGCGGACGTACCGCTCGCCGCGGATGACCGCGGTCCGGTCCACGTGGATCGTCGTTGCGATCACGATGCGGCGGCCCTTCGCGGCCGTCATCACGCCGGCGGCGTCGAACCTGTACAGCTCGTAGCGGGCTGCCCTGAGCGTGGCGTGGCGGACCGGGCTGTACGTCGTGGAGCCCCTGATCCCCGGCACGTAGGACAGGGCGTCCTCGTGGACCCACCAGCCCGAGAGCGCGCCGGAGGCCACCCGGAGATGGATCCCGCGGGCAGGGATCGTGCGCCGGTCGGAGCCGGAAACCGTGACCGGCGAGACCAGGGTGACGGTCTTCCGGGCGGTGATGGTCCCGGTCGCCGTGAAGGTGTAGCCCTGGTGCACGCCCGCCTCGAGGCGGACGCTGAACGAGGCGGCCGAGACGGGGCCGGCCGGAATTGCAGGCCCCAGCAGGGCGGCGGCGACCGCCGCCAGCGCGAGGCGGCGGAGGAGGAACGGGCGGACGAGGAACGGGTGGACCCGGAGGCGGCGGACGAGGAACGAGGCGGCGGTCATGACGTCTCCCTGCGGCGGGCCGGTGCGCGCAGCGTCCACCCGCAACGCCACGCACGCCACACCGCGACGTGACGATCCGGTAACGGCCCCGCCGGCGTGCGTCCGGTCCGGGGTGTGGACGGTCGCGTAGACTGCGCGACGGAGCGGTGGCCGAGTGGTTGATGGCAGCGGTCTTGAAAACCGCCGGGGCGCAAGCTCTCGTGAGTTCGAATCTCACCCGCTCCGCCACGCCCCGCGGCACGAACCGACGAGCCGTCCCCAGCCGACGATCCGTTCCCACCCGAGGTGATGATGGAGCAGGCACGCCGGCGATCGACGGTGGTCATCCCGGCACTGATCGCGTCGCTCGTCGTCCTCGCGCTGCTCGCCGGGTCCCTGGTCCTGGGCCACGGCACCGGGTGTGCGTTCGCCGGTGACGGCTGCCTCCGGGTGCTGTTCATCGGCAACAGCTACACGTCCGTCAACGACCTTCCCGGGACGTTCGCTGCGCTCGTGCGCTCGGGAGGCGGTGCCGTCGAGACCACGATGATCGCCCCGGGCGGGGCGTTCCTCGCGGACGAGGCCGCCTCGCCGGACGTGGCCGCCGCCATCGCCGGCAGCCCATGGACCGCCGTCGTGCTCCAGGAGCAGAGCCAGGCGCCTGCCGCCCCGTCGGTCCGCGACGCGCGGATGGTCCCCGCGGTCGCGACGCTCGTGGCGGCGATCCGTGCCGACGGCGCGCAGCCGTACCTGCTGGAGACCTGGGCGCACCGGGACGGATGGCCGGAACGGGGCCTGGACCGGGTGGCGATGCAGGCCGCCCTCAACGCCGCCTACCGGGATGTGGCCGCCCGGAACGCGGCCGTCGTGGTGCCGGCCGGTGAGGCCTGGGCTCGCGCGGTGCGGGAGGCACCGGCGATCGTCCTGTGGCAGGCCGACGGCTCGCATCCGACGCCCGCCGGGACCTACCTGGCTGCGTGCGTCCTCTACGCCTCGCTCACCGGCCACAGCCCTGAGGGTCTGGCCGAGTCCGGCGGTCTCGCGACGGCGGAAGCCACCACGCTGCAGAAAATCGCCACCGATCTCCTGGTGAAGAAGCCGTAACCCAATCGACAGGGTCCCAGGCCGATGCTGGCCCCGACAACGATTACATCGGCCGGACCGAGGCCTCCCGCGCCCACGACGCGCGTCTCCGCGCCCACAGCGCTCACCGCGACCCGCCCCGCGCCCCTCCGGCTCAAGTGGCCAGGCGTGATCGAGCGCGGGCCAGCACAGGGAGCGACATGCGCAAGCGGATGTTCGCCGCCGGTGCCCTGATCCTGATCGGGATCGGCGCCGTCGGAATCGTCGTGCTCGACCCGTTCGCCGGATCGGGCAGCAGCGTCACCTACACGACCAGCCAGGCCACGACCAGCGACGTCGTCAAGCAGGCGGAGACCAGCGGCACGATCGCGGCCGCCGAGACGTACCAGCTCGCCTTCGGGACCGATCCCACCGTGGTGTCGGCAACCGGGTCCACGACATCCACCACCACCGCGACGTCCTCGTCTGCTGGGGGGACGGCCACGACCTGGCCCGTGACCACGGTGGCCGTCGAGGTCGGCGACATCGTGCAGGCAGGCGACGTCCTGGCGACCGCCGACGCGGCGAGCGCAGCGCTCCAGGTGCGGATCGCGAAAGCGGCCCTGGACTCGGCCGCAAGCAAGCTGTCGTCCGACACGAAGGGCGCGGATGCGACCACCCGCGCCTCAGCGAAGGACGCGGTGACGCAGGCGAAGAGCCAGCTGGCACAGGCGCGGCAGTCGCTCTACGACACGCAGCGGGAGAACTCGCTCTCCGCCTCGCAGGCGCGGGCCGCCGTCACCACGGCCAGGAAGCAGCTGGCCGCGGACAGGAAGGCCGGCGCCGATCCCCAGGTCCTGGCCAACGACAAGAACGCGGTGACGCAGGCGACGCAGAACCTTGCCTCCGCGCAATCGCGGGCGACCACCTCCAACCACCAGGCTGCCAACCAGGTGACCAACGCCAGGCTCAGCCTCACCAAGGCCCAGCACGACTACGCGAACCAGGTCGCGCCGGCCGACGAGGCGACGATCGCGTCCGATGAGGCCCAGGTCGCGCAGGCACAGGCCGACCTGGCGACCGCGCAGACCGCGCTGGACCACGCGACGCTCGTCGCGCCCGTCGCGGGCCGCGTCACCGCGGTCAACGTGGCCGCCGGCACCAACGCCCCGACCGGAGCCGCCGTCGAGCTGCAGTCGAGCGCCCTCGCCGTCACCGCGTCCTTCACCGAGGACGAGATCCTCAGCCTCAGCGTGGGCCAGCCCGCGAGCGTCACGATCACCGCCACCGGCGATGTCGCGACGGGCACGGTGGTCGCGATCGACCCCGCCGCGAGCGGCTCCAGCGGCTCCAGCGTGGTGAGCTTCAAGGCGACGATTGCGCTGGACGATGCCGCGGCCGGCGCCACGACGGCATCCGGCACCGCGGCAACGGCGGGCGCGACGACGGCATCCGGCACCGCGGCGACAGCGGGCGCGACGACGGCATCCGGCACCGCGGCGACAGCGGGGGCGACCCCGGCATCCACCGCGGACGCGAAGACCGTCGCTGCGTCGTCCGCTGCGCCGGCCGCCACGGCCGTCCCCAGCCCGCTCCCCGGCATGTCGGCCACCGTGGCCGTGACCATCGCCCAGGCGAACGGCGTGACGGCCGTCCCCGCGATCGCGGTCAGCGGGACCTCCGGCAGCTACACCGTCCGGGTCCTCGACTCCGACGGCAGCGTCGAGACACGGGCGGTCACCGTGGGCCTGATGACCGACTCGATGGCCGAGATCCAGAGTGGCGTCACCGCGGGCGAGGCGGTGGTGACCGGCAGCTCCGCGGACAAGGTGACGACGACCACCACCTCCTCCGGGAACAGCGGCGGCCTGACCGGCCCAGGCGGGCTCAGCGGGTTCCCCGGCGGCGGCCAACCGCCCGCCGGCCCCGGCGGGAACTGATCATGACCGCGGTGCTCAGCCCCGATGCGACGGTCGGGACCGTCCTTCGCTCACCCATCTCCGGCCGGCCTCCGGTCATCAGCCTCGAGGGCCTGTCCCGCGTCTACGACCTGGGCCACGTGCAGGTGCTGGCGCTGGTGGACGTGAACCTCCTCGTGGACGACGGCGAGTTCGTCGCCGTCGTCGGCCCGTCCGGCTCCGGCAAGACGACGCTCATGAACATCATCGGCTGCCTCGACCGGGCCACGACCGGCACCTACCGCCTCGCGGGCAACGACGTCGAGTCCCTCAGCGACGACGGTCTGGCGCTGCTCCGGAGCCGGACCATCGGCTTCGTCTTCCAGAGCTACAACCTGCTGCCACGGACCTCGGCGCTGGAGAACGTCGCGTCCCCGCTGCTCTACCAGGGCGTGAGCCGCCACGAGCGCAACGAGCGGGCGCGGGTCGCGCTCGAACGCCTCGGGCTCGGGGATCGCCTCACCCACGAGCCGTCGGAGCTCTCGGGCGGGCAGCAGCAGCGCGTCGCGATCGCCCGCGCGATCGTCACCGACCCGGCGCTCCTCCTCGCGGACGAGCCCACCGGGAACCTCGACAGCGCCTCGGGCGAGGACGTCATGCGGCTCCTCCACGAGCTCCATGACGACGGCCGCACCGTGGTCCTGATCACCCACGACGCGGACGTCGCGGCCCATGCGGACCGGCAGGTCCACGTGCGCGACGGGCGGGTGTCGTCATGAGGCTGGGCGACCTCCTCAGGATGTCCATCTCGCGGCTCGGCACCAGCCGGCTGCGCACGGGCCTCACGATGCTCGGCATCGTCATCGGCGTGGCCTCGGTCGTCGCGCTCGTCGCGGTCGGCCAGGGAGCCACCAGCGGGATCACGAACCGGATCGAGGGCCTCGGGACGAACCTGCTGACGATCAATGCAGGGGCCGCATCGACCGCGTTCACCCGCGGGGCCGCGGGATCGGCGACCACGCTCACCCTGGACGATGCCACCGCGATCGCCGCCATCCCGGGGGTAGCCGGCGTCGCCCCGGAGCTCAGCAGCAGCGCGTTCGTCGTCGCAGGCGACCTGAACACGACCACGACGATCCTCGGCACCAACCAGGACTATCCACTCGTCCGCGCCTACCAGATCTGGCAGGGCTCGTTCCTGACCGACACGAGCGTGGAGGATGGCCTCCGCGTCGCGGTTCTCGGCGCCACCACGGCGTCGGACCTGAAGCTCGGGGCGTCCGCCGTCGGCTCCCGGATCACGATCGGAGGGATCCCGTTCACCGTCGTCGGGATCCTCCAGGAGAAGGGGAGCAGCGGCTCCTCGTCGTCCGACGACGAGATCCTGATCCCGGTGAGCACGATGAAGAGCTACTTCACGGGCTCCAGCAGCAGCTCAGTCAGGTCCATCGGGGTCAGCGTCGCATCGCGCAGCCAGACCGAGACCGTCAAGGCGGCGATCACGTCCGCGCTCCGCGAACGGCACAACCTCGCGTCCACCGCGTCGGCGGACTTCACCGTCGCCGACCAGACGCAGCTCATCGACACGGCCAGCTCCGTGTCCGGCACGCTGTCGCTGCTGCTCGGCGGGATCGCCTCGATCTCGCTGATCGTGGGCGGCATCGGGATCATGAACATCATGCTGGTGTCGGTCCGCGAGCGGACCCGCGAGATCGGCATCCGCAAGGCGATCGGGGCCCGCAACCGAGACATCCTGCTGCAGTTCCTCACCGAGGCGTTGGCGATCTCGCTGCTCGGGGGCTTCGTGGGGGTGGTGATCGGCATGGCCGTGTCCGCCCTGATCGGGACCATCGCCGGCTGGGGGTTCGTGTTCAGCCCGGTGACGCTCGTCGCCGCCACCTTCTTCAGCCTCGCGGTCGGCGTCGTGTTCGGCGTCTGGCCGGCGCGACAGGCCGCGCAGCTCAACCCCATTGCCGCCTTGCGGTACGAGTAGCCGGAGACGAATCGATGACCAAGGAACCCCAGCCCATCGGCGCCGCGCCCGCCGCCGTGGTCACCGTGAAGAAGGGGACCGACCGCAGCGGCCCACTCCTCGTCCTCGCAGCGTTCGTGGCCATCGGCGGCGTCACGTTCGCCATCGGCCGGGCCACAGCCCCGGCCTCCAGCGGCGGCGCGCAGACCGGGATCAGAGTCGCGCTCCCCGGCGCCAGCTTCGACCCTAGCGCGAGCTTCGATCCTGCGACGATGGGCCGGCCGGGCGGCGGATCGATGACGGTGACCGGCACTGTGGCGGCCGTCTCCGGGTCCATCCTCACGATCACGACCCCCGACGGGCGGGCGATCTCGATCGACGCCTCCGGCGCGACATGGCACCGGCAGGCGGCCGCGATCTCTGCCGACGTCACGACCGGGACCACCGTCCAGGTGACGACGAGCGGGCTCGGGGGGTTCGGGCCGGGCGAGGCCGCTCCCGGGGCATCGCCCGTTCCCGGGGCGTCCGCTGCGCCGGGTGCCTCGGTCGCACCGGGTGGCGCCGCGGCGCCCGCTGCCTCGGCGGCGCCGACGACCGTGACGGCGACGGACGTCACGATCGTGACGCCGTAGATCCAGGGGCCCGGGCGGCCGGACGGCGGTGCCCTCGGCCGGCCGCCCGGCATTGCCCTCGTCCGGGCGCCCGGGATTGCCTCGTCCGGTCGCCAGGTGCCCTCGGCCGGCCGCCCGGCATTGCCCTCGTCCGGTCGCCCGGGATTGCCTCGTCCGGCCGCTAGGTGACCCAACGGTTCCATCTCGCATCGGCCCGGCCGCCCAGTGCCCGGTTCGTTTCGCGGCTCGCCCCTGTCGGGTGACGATCGCGGCACCGGGCGACCGCTTCGTCCCAGCGCGGAACCGTTGGGTCACAGGAAGACCGAAGCGCCAACGGAGAACCGCGCCTTGTGGCCACGCGCAGGCACCCCGTCACTCGGCTGCCCGAGCCGCTTGACGCCCGACGTCGGCCGCCCCCATACTCCCGGCCACAACCGAATACGGGCATCGATCGGGACGAGTACCCGGCGAGCGCCATCTCAGAGACCCGGCGGCTGGTGCGAGCCGGGATGGCGGCGGCGGTGAATGGACCCGGGAGCCCCCGGACCGAACGCGGGGCGACGGACGAGGACGCGCAGGCGGACCCGGACGGAGCGGACGACCAGTAGGCTCCGGCGCAGAGCGCCAGCGATACAGGGCAGCGCCGATCGATCGGCCGGGCGAGGAAATGACCCCGGACGATCCGCCGGTCATGAGTGCGGCACACCGCCGAACGTGGGTGGCACCGCGGAAGGTCGACGACCTTTCGTCCCGGAAGAGACGAACAGGTCGTTTTCTGATTCTCGGGCGCCGACGGCCCCGGGCCGCCGACCGACGAAGGGACGAACCGCATGACCGATCCGCTGAGCCTCAACGAAGTCAAGCGACTGGCGGGGAGCGCCGACACGATCCTCCTGCGCGCCACGCGGACCGCGGACCTCGAGACCCCGATCGGCGCGTTCCTGCGCCTGGACGACGGCATCACACCCTCCTACCTCCTCGAGTCCGTCGAGGGGGGTGAGCGTCTCGGCCGCTACAGCTTCCTGGGCGTCGGCCCTCGCCGCCTCCTGGAGGTTTGGGATGGCATCGCCCGGACCACCACCCGGCCCGTGGGCGTGACCGCCTACGCACCGGACCTGCCGGTCGCCGAGACGGCGACGCCGGACCCGCTCGCGGCCCTCCGGGCCTTTGCCCCGAGGCGCAGGGTCTTCCCGACGGAAGGGATGCCCCGCTTCACGGGCGGGGCGGTCGGTGCCCTGGGCTACGAGGCCGTCTCCGCGTTCGAGCCCTCGGTCCCGCGCCCGGACCGGGATCCCGTGGGCGTGCCGCTGGCCGCGTTCATCGAGACGGACCTCGTCGTCGTCTTCGACCACCTCACGCACCAGCTCTCGGCGATTGCCTCGCTGCACACCGGGGCCCCGGACCTCGAGGGCCGCTACCGGATCGCGGAGCGGGCCATCTTCGAGGCGCTTGAGCGGACCGCGCGGCCATCGGCCGCCGAGATGGCCACCACCTTCGGGCGGAGCAGCTCGGGAGTGGACGGCACCGGTCCGGGAGTGGATGGCACCGGTCCGGCCGACGTCGGCGGCCGGGCGGCTGGGCTACCGGAGGCCGCTGGGCTGCCGGACGCGGCCTTCGACCAGGTGGAGACGTCGCTCGGCCGGGACCAGTACATCCGGGCCGTCGAGACCGCGAAGGACGCGATCGCCGCCGGCGAGGCGATCCAGGTCGTCCTCGCGCGCCGCCAGTCGTTCGACCTCCCGCTCCTGGCGGACGGCAGGCCGCTCGACGGCATCGGCCTCTATCGGGCACTCCGCCGCGTCAATCCGTCGCCGTACCTGTTCTTCACCCGAACCCCGTCGTTCGAGGTGGTCGGCGCCAGCCCGGAGCTCCTGCTCCAGGTCGTCGGCGACCGCATGACCACGCACCCGATCGCCGGCACCCGGCCGCGCGGCGGGACCCCGGCCGACGACGATCGGCTGGCCGACGAGCTGCGCCGCGACCCGAAGGAGCGCGCCGAGCACGTGATGCTCGTGGACCTCGGACGCAACGATCTCGGGCGCGTCGCCCGGCCCGGGACCGTGACCACGAACCAGTACATGGAGGTGGAGCGTTACAGCCACGTGATGCACCTGGTGAGCCACGTGGAGGCGCGCCTCCGCCCTGAGCTCGACGCGCTCGACGCGCTGCGCTCCGTGTTCCCCGCGGGCACGCTCACCGGTGCCCCCAAGGTCCGGGCGATGCAGCTCATCGCCGCAGCCGAGGGTGAGCGCCGCGGCCTGTATGGCGGCGCCGTGGGCTACCTCGGCTACGACGGCAACCTGGACACCTGCATCACGATCCGCAGCGCCGTGCTCAAGGACGGCCAGGCGCACGTGCACACGGGTGCCGGGATCGTGGCCCGGAGCGTCCCGGAGTCCGAGTTCGAGGAGACCGAGCACAAGGCAGCTGCGCTGCGCCGGGCGATCGAGCTGGCGGCCGCGCCATCGGCCCCGCGGCCGGCGCCCGCCGGGAGCGGGACCGGCGTCGCCGGCGCGTCCGTCGGCGACGGAGCCCGGTCCGCCGCGGGAGGCGCCTCGTGATCCTCGTCATCGACAACTACGACAGCTTCACGTTCAATCTCGTGCAGGCCCTGCAGGCCGCCGGCGCGGAGGTCCGCGTGATCCGCAACGACGGCATCACCCGCGATGGCGTCGAGGCGATGGCGGCGGACCCCGGCCATGACCTCCGCGGCATCGTCGTCTCGCCGGGACCCGGCAACCCGGGCACCGCCGGCGTGTCGGTGGCCACGATCCGGGTCGCCGCCGAGCGCCGGATCCCGCTGCTCGGCGTCTGCCTCGGCATGCAGTCGATGGCGGCCGCCTGGGGTGCGGCCATCGTCCGGGCTCCCACCCTCGTCCACGGCGAGGCCTCCGGGGTCTCGCACGACGGGAGGGGGCTCCTCGCCGGGATGCCGGAGGGCTTCCCGGCCGCCCGCTACCACTCACTGTGCGTCGATCCCGCAACCCTGCCCGAGGATCTCTACGTGACGGCCACCAGCCCGGCTGACGGCGTCGTCATGGGCCTCCGCCACCGGACCCTGCCCATCGAAGGCGTCCAGTTCCACCCCGAGTCGGTGCTCACGCCCGACGGACCGCACCTGCTCGCCAACTTCCTCCGGCTGGCAGGGGAGGGCGAGGCCTCCCGCCTGGACGACGCGACCGGGTCGTTCGCGACGCGCGGGCTGGCCACCGTCGCCACCCCCGGGACGGCCGCCGGCGCCACCGCCGGGACGGCTTCCGGCGCCGCCCCCGGCCTGGCCACCGGCGTCACGACAGGGACGGCCCGATGAGCGCCGAGGTTCGCGCCGCCCTGGCGGCCATCGTCGATGGCAGGACGCTCTCGATGGACGAGGCCCGGATGGCCATGGGGGCCGTCATGGACGGCGAGGCGACGCCGTCGCAGCTCGCGGCCCTACTGATGGGCCTGCGCATGCGCGGGGAGACGGTGGAGGAGCTGGCGGGCTTCGCGTCCGCGATGCGGGAGCGCGTCGTGCGGGTGGAGGCCCCCGGAGGGACGATCGACGTCGTGGGCACCGGCGGCGACGGGTCCGGGACGTTCAACATCTCCACGACCGCGGCCCTCGTCGTCGCGGCGTGCGGCGTGCCCGTGGCCAAGCACGGCAACCGGGCGATCACCTCGAAGTCGGGATCGGCGGACGTCCTCGACGCCCTCGGCATCCGCATCGACCACGACGCGGCGTCGGCCGGCCGCGCGATCCGCGAGCTCGGGTTCGCCTTCATGTTCGCACCGGCCTTCCACCCGGCCATGCGTCACGCGGGCCCGACGCGCCGGGAGATCGGCGTCCGGACCGCGTTCAACCTGCTCGGCCCGCTGACCAACCCGGCGGGCGCACGGCGCGGCCTGATCGGGGTGGGCGACGAGGCCGTCGCGCCGCGGATCGCGGAGGTGCTGCGGCTCCTGGGGACGGAGCGCTCCCTGGTGGTGCACGGCGCCGGCGTGGACGAGCTGCCGCTCGACGGGTCCGGCGTGATCTACGACGTCCGACCCGGGGGGATCGAGCGGCGCACGGTCGATCCGGAGGCGATGGGCCTGCAGCGGGCGAAGACGACCGCGCTCGGCGGCTCAGACCCGGTCGCGAACGCCGCTCTGGTCCGGGGCGTGCTCCACGGTGAGCCCGGGGCGCGGCGGGACGTGGTGCTGCTCAACGCGGGGGCGGCGCTCGTGGCCGCGGGTGTGGTCGAGACGATCGAGCAGGGGATCGACCGGGCGGCGCTGACGGTGGACGCGGGTCTCGCGGCGGAGCTGCTGAAGGCCCTGCGGGCCGAGCGCACGGCGGCCGACCGGGCGAGGGCCGCGGCCGGGCTGGCCACGGCGAGGGCGGCGAAGGCGGCGATGACGGCGATGACGGCGGAGGGCGCGGCGAAGGCGGATCGAGGCGCCCGGGCCGGGGAGGCGGGAGAGTGACCGCCGTGGTTCATCCGGCCGGCCCGCCCCGAAAGGCCGGCGTCGTCCACGAGATCGCGGCCCGCCGCATGGCGGACGTCGGCCCGGAGCTGGATGCGCTGGGGCGCGCGGGGCTGGCCGCCGCCGTTGTCGCCGCCCCGGCCCCCCGGCCCATCGTGGACGCGCTCACGGCGCCCGGCCTCCACCTCGTCGCCGAGATCAAGCGCTCCTCGCCATCGGCGGGCCTGATCGCCGCGGGCGACGACGCCGTCCCGCGGGCCCGTGCCTACGCGGCCGGTGGTGCCGCGGCGGTCTCCGTCCTGTGCGAGCCCCACTGGTTCGGCGGGTCCGTCGACGACCTGCGCGCGGTGCGGGCGGCCGTCTCCGTCCCCGTCCTGGCCAAGGAGTTCGTCGTCGATCCCCGGCAGCTCGACCTCCTCCGGGCTGCCGGGGCCGACCTCGTGCTCCTGCTCGCCGTCCTGCATCCGGCGAGGCGCCTGGCGAGGCTGGTGGCGCAGGCGCGGGACCTGGGCCTCGAGCCGCTGGTCGAGGCCCACGATGCCCGGGAGATCGAAACGGCCCTGGCCACCGGCGCCCGCCTGATCGGGATCAACAGCCGCGACCTGCGGTCGCTGGAGGTGGACCCGGAGCGCGCCGTCCGGCTGCGGGAGCTCGTCCCGGGCGACCGGCTGGTCATCGCCGAGTCCGGCGTGCGGGACACCGCCACCATCGCCCGCTGGCGCGCCACCGGCTTCGACGCGGCCCTCGTGGGAGAGGCGCTGATGCGCTCGCCGGACCCGGCCGCCGCCGCCCGGGCGTTCGTGGCCGCGGGTGCGCATCCGCGGGACCCGGCGGCCGCCGCACGCGAGCCGATGGTCAAGATCTGCGGCATCACGGACGAGGCGGGGCTGCTCGCCGCCGTCCGGGCCGGCGCCGACGCCGTCGGGTTCAACTTCGCGCCGGGCACGCCGCGCGCGCTGTCGATCGAGGAAGGGGTCGCGCTGGCCGCCCTCGCGCGCCTGGCCGCCCGTCCGGGCGCCCGCCGCCCGCTGATCGTGGTGGTCACCGCGAACCTGCCCGCCGCGAAGCTGGCCGCGGTCGTGTCGGCCGTGGACCCGGACGCGGTCCAGCTCAGCGGCGACGAGCCGCCGTCCGCGATCGCAGCGATCCCCCGGCCCGCCTGGAAGGCCCTCCGCGTGGGGGCCGCGGACCGGGCGGAGGACGTGGTCTCGCGCGCCCGTGCCTACCTGGACGCCGGCGCCGTGCGGATCCTGCTGGATGCCGCCGGCGGGCTTCACCCCGGCGGCACGGGCCTCCGCGTGGACGCGGCGCTCGCCGCCGCCGTCGCCCGCGACGTGCCGGTCACGCTGGCCGGCGGGCTCGGCCCGGCGAACGTCGCGGAGGCGGTTCTCGCCATCCCGGCGACCGGCGTGGACGTGGCCTCGGGCACGGATCACCCGAGGACGCCCGGCGAGCGACCGCGCAAGGACCCACTGGCCGTCGCCCTGTTCGCCAAGCGCGCCCGCGACGCCCGCCGCCACCGGCCCAACGTCGCCTTCGGACCCACGCCGGTCCACGCGGGCCTCCTCGAGACCGACGCCTTCGGCCGGTGGGGCAAGGAGCGGGACTTCGGTGGACGCTACGTCCCCGAGACCCTGGTCGGGGCGCTGGAGCAGCTCGAGGCGGCGTACGCCGCGATCCGCCACGACCCGCGGTTCTGGGCGGAGCTGGACGACCTGCTTGCCCGGTTCGCCGGCCGGCCGACGTCGCTCTACCGGGCGGACCGCCTGGCGGACGCGGTGGCGGTCGAGGCCGGGCGCCAGGCCTCGGCGGCCGCGTCGCGCCGCCGGCCGATCGCGGTCATCCCGTCCCGGTTTCGCGTCTACCTCAAGCGCGAGGATCTCGCGCACACCGGCGCCCACAAGATCAACAACGCGCTCGGCCAGGCGCTGCTCACCCGTCGCCTCGGCAAGACGAGGGTCATCGCCGAGACCGGCGCCGGGCAGCACGGGGTTGCGGCCGCCACCGCGTGCGCCCTGCTCGGCCTCCCGTGCGTCGTGTTCATGGGCGAGGAGGACATCCGGCGCCAGGCTCCGAACGTGCTCCGCATGCGTGCCCTCGGCGCGGAGGTACGGTCGGTGATCTCGGGCACGGCGACGCTCAAGGACGCCGTGAACGAGGCGATGCGCGACTGGGTCACGAACGTCGAGACCACCCACTACGTGCTGGGCTCCGCGATGGGGCCTCATCCGTACCCCACCATCGTTCGGGACCTGCAGCGGCGCATCGGCGACGAGGCGGCCGCCCAGCTGTACGCGGTGGAGGGCCGGCTGCCGGACCTCGCGCTCGCGTGCGTCGGTGGCGGCTCCAACGCCATCGGTCTGCTGGCGCGGTTCATCGGCGAGCCGTCCGTGCGGCTGGCCGTGGCAGAGGCGGCGGGTGACGGCATCGAGACCGGGCGGCACGCGGCGGCGATCGCCGGGGGAACGCCCGGGATCCTCCACGGGTCACGGTCGCTGATGCTCCAGGATCGGGACGGGCAGGTGGTAGAGGCGCACAGCGCGTCGGCCGGCCTGGACTACCCGGGCGTGGGCCCGCAGCTCGCCGCGCTGGCCGAGGCGGGACGCATGGAGGTGGGCACCGCCACAGATCGCGAGGCGGTCGCCGCCATGAAGACCGTCACCCGGACCGAGGGCATCCTGCCCGCGCTGGAGACCGCGCACGCGGTCGCCGCCCTGCCGAAGCTCCTTGCGGGGCTCGAGGGGTCGGGTGTCCCGTACGCGGAGGACGCGGTGATCCTGGTGGGGTTCTCCGGACGGGGGGACAAGGACCTCGCGGCCCTCGAACGGTTCGCGGACGTCGAGCCGTGGGAGGGGGTCCGGTGAGCGCGGCGAAGGGGATCCGGTGAGCGCGCGGACCGGCACCGCGGCCCCGCCCCACACGAACGACACCGCGGGAGCGCGCCGGATCGCCGGGGCCTTCGCGGGCGCGCACGCCTCCGGCCGGGCGGCGCTCATCCCGTATGTCGTCGCAGGGTACCCGGACGCGGAGACGTCCTTCGCGGCCGCCTGCGCCGCCATCGACGCGGGGGCGGACCTGCTGGAGGTCGGCCTGCCGTACTCCGACCCGCTGGCGGACGGGGCCACGCTCCAGCGGGCGTCCCAGGGTGCGCTGGCGGCGGGTGCCACGTTCGACCGGTCGCTCGCCCTGGCGGCGCGGATCGCGGCGGCCCGCCCGACGGTGCCCGTGGTGGCGATGGGCTACGCGAACCAGCTCATCGGCGGCGGCGATGGCCGTGACCGGGCGCGCGCCCTCGCGAGCGCCGGCGTCGCGGGGGTCATCGTGGCCGACCTGACGCCCGACGAGGGCGCCCCGTTCGAGGCGGTCGCCGTCGAAGCCGGGATCGCGGTCGTCTACCTCGTGGCGCCGACGTCGTCGCCGGGCCGGCGTGCCGCCGTCGCCGCGCGCAGCGGCGGGTTCCTCTACTGCGTCTCGCTGGTGGGCGTGACGGGCGCCCGAACCGCGCTGCCGCCCACGGTGGCCAGGCTTGTCCGTGACGTGAAGGCGGTGTCGCCCGTGCCGGTGGCCGTCGGCTTCGGCATCTCGAGGCCCGTGCACGTCCGGGCGATCGCCGCGGCGGGGGCCGACGGGGTCATCGTGGCCTCGGCGCTGGTCGACGCACTGGGCGCGGACGGCCGGGACACCGGGGCGTTGGCCGCGCTCGTCGCGACGCTGCGGGCCGCGACGTCGCCCTAGCCCCGTCCAGGCGGCGGTGGCGGGGGCGGGGGGTCGAAGGGGTTCGGCGGTTCCGCCGGTCGGGACGCGCCTGCGGGGTCCACCGGGCTCGTCGCGGGCGGCGACCAGGGTGGCACCGGCGACCGGAGGATGCTGCGCCGGCGCTGGCTCTCGTAGATGACCGCGAGCGCGATCATCGAGTACGCGGCGAAGGCCTCGGTCACCGCGGCGGTGATCCCGGACCTGACGGGGCTCCCGTCCCCGAGGGGGGTCGTGATCAGCGACGCCGTGATGTTGACGAGGAGCCCCAGCGTCCCGACCGTCAGCCCCCAGCCGAGCATCCGGGCCACCGCGCCGCGCGAGAGAAGCCACGTCGCGCCCAGGCCCTGCCGGATGCCGGCCCCGTCGAAGATCGCCAGCGACCAGAAGATCAGCCGCACGGACAGGTAGAGGGCCGGGACGACCGCCGTGACCATGACCACCAGGATTAGACCCGGACCGCCGGCGGCCGAGACCACGGCGAGGATCGCGAAGGCCGCCCCGAAGCCGATCGCCAGGAGCACGCTGGCGGCGAACGCGCGCAGGCCCCGGCGGATGATCCAGCCGGGCATCACCCGGTGGCCACGCAGCCCCGCGACCGCGATGGACAGGTAGACCCAGCCGGCCACCATCGACACCGTGCCGGCGACGAAGGTGCTCGCGAGGAACCCGGGCAGGTAGGGCCCGATCAGCGTCATCGGGTCGGTGCCGGGCGCGTAGGTCGTGGGCAGGGCTGCGGGCGCGGGAGCGAGGCCGTCGACCAGCCACGCGATGATCGCGGCCACCGAGGCGACGACCGCCACGGGCAGCGACCAGAGGTCGGCCGTCGCGCGCCAGTACCGCACGGAGACCGACAGCCCCTCCCCGAGGGTGATCCCGGCTGGGTCGGACGAGAAAGGGATGGTGGGCATGGAACCAGCCTATCTCCAGGGGCGACCATACTGCGCGACATGAGCGCCAACGCCATGCGCGTCCTCGTCGAGTCCACCCCCAAGAGGGTCTTCGTGTCCGCCCTGGACTGGCCGGGTCTGTCCCGCGGCGCGAGGACCGAGGAGGCGGCGGTCGAGAGCCTGCGCGCCCACGTGGAGCGCTACGTCCCCGTCGCGCGCGCCGCAGGTCACCCGCTACCCGGCGTGGACCTGGACCTCGAGGTCGCCGAGCTGATCGACGGCGACGCTGGCACGGCGTTCGGGATGCCGAGCGTGGTAGCCGCGGCCGACCGGGAGCCGGTTAACGTCACGGAGGCGGCGCGTCTCGCCGCCCTGGTCGAGGCCGCCTTCGACGCCTTCGACCGGATCTCCGCCGCTGCACCAGCGGAGCTGCGCAAGGGCCCCCGCGGCGGCGGCCGCGACACCGCGAAGCTGGTGGAGCACGTCTGGGGCGGCAACGACGCCTACGCGTCCGTCCTGGGCATCCCGAAGGACCGCCGCACGCTCCCCGATCTGCTCCGTGCGGCGATGCTCGAGGTCCTGCGCCTGCCGTCGGACGGCTCGCCCGTCGCCGGGAAGAAGTGGCCCCCGAGGTACGCCGCACGCCGCATCGCGTGGCACGCGCTGGACCACGCCTGGGAGATCGAGGACCGCTCGGGCCCGGGCTGAGATCGAGCGGAGCCGCGTGCCGTCCGTTTGCGCGGGGCGCCGCGTGCGTACGCCGGGCGCCGGATGCGTGCGCCGCGTGCGCGCCGCAGGCCCCTTGGCCCTCGCAGGACTCGCCGGTGCCCGGCCGCCTTCGGGTCCTTCGGCCGGTCCCGCACCCCCGGCGCCTGCGGCACGCTCCAGCCGACGTCTCGCGTTCAGGAGGGAGGCCCGGCGCCCGTGGATCCGCTCATGCTCTCGCGGTGGCAGTTCGGGATCACCACCGTCTACCACTTCCTGTTCGTCCCGCTGACCATCGGGCTCGCGTTCTCGGTCGCCGGGTTCCAGACCGCGTGGTACCGGACCGGCAAGGACGACTACCTGCGCCTGACCCGGTTCTTCGGCGAGCTGTTCCTGATCACCTTCGCGATCGGGGTGGTCACGGGCATCGTCCAGGAGTTCCAGTTCGGGATGAACTGGAGCAGCTACAGCCGGTTCGTGGGCGACATCTTCGGAGCCCCGCTCGCCATCGAGGGCCTGCTGGCGTTCTTCCTCGAGTCCACCTTCCTGGGGTTGTGGATCTTCGGCTGGGGCCGCCTCGGCAAGGGCGTCCACCTCGTCACGATCTGGATCGCGGCCGTGGGCACGGTCCTCTCCGCGTACTTCATCCTCGCGGCCAACTCCTGGATGCAGCACCCGGTGGGATACACGGTCAACCCGGTCACCGGGCGCGCGGAGCTCACCGACTTCGTCGCGCTCCTGACCAACAGCACGGTGCTGATCACCTTCCCGCACACGATCGCGGCCGCGTTCATGACGACCGGCGCGCTCCTCGCCGGAGTCGCGATGTACCGGATGCTGAAGGACCGGGAGCGCCCCGGGGACGCCGCGCCCTTCCGGTCGGCCGCCAAGGCCGGGGCCGTCATGCTCCTCGTGTCCGGCCTGCTGGTCGCGATCACCGGCGACACGCAGGGCAAGATCATGACCGAGCAGCAGCCGATGAAGATGGCATCCGCGGAGGCGCTCTGGGACACCGAGCAGCCGGCCTCCTTCTCCGTGTTCACGATCGGCACGCTGGACGGGTCGAAGGACGTCTTCTCGATCAGGGTCCCATACCTCCTCTCGTTCCTGGCCACGGGCACCTTCGACGGCAAGGTCGAGGGCATCAACGACCTGCAGGCGCAGGCGGTGGCGAAGTACGGTCCCGGGGATTACACGCCCATCACCCCGGTCACCTACTGGACCTTCCGGTTGATGATCGGGATGGGTGCGCTGGCGGCGCTCGCGGCGGCCTGGTTCCTGTTCCGGATGCGGAAGGGCCGAACGCCCGCCGGCCGGACGGTGATGGTGGCGGCCATCCTGCCGTTCCTGCCGCTCGCGGCCAACTCGTTCGCGTGGCTGTTCACGGAGATCGGTCGCCAGCCATGGATCGTGTTCGGCCTGATGCCGACGGCGATCGCATACTCCCCCAGCCTGAGCACGCTCGAGGTCCTGCTGACGATGATCGGCTTCACCATCCTGTACGGCGGGCTGGCGATCGTGATGGCCGGGCTCGTCGTGCGGCGGGTGCGGTTGGGGCTGCCACCGGCGACCTCCGATCGTGGGTTCGAGCACGAGGCCGAGCCGGCGCTCGGGCTCGGGTACTAGGGGGTCGACCAATGGAGCTCACGACCGTCTGGTTCGCGCTCATCGCCATCCTCTGGATCGGCTACTTCGTGCTGGAGGGCTTCGACTTCGGGGTGGGGATCCTGCTCCCGGTGCTGGGCCGTGACGAGGCGGAGCGGCGCGCGCTGCTGCGCACGATCGGCCCCGTCTGGGACGGCAACGAGGTCTGGCTGCTGGTCGCCGGCGGCGCCATGTTCGCGGCCTTCCCGGAGTGGTACGCCACCCTGTTCTCCGGGTTCTACCTGGCGCTGTTCCTGATCCTGGTGGCCCTGATCGTGCGCGGCATGGGCATCGAGTACCGCAACAAGCGCGGCGACGCGGCGTGGCGCAGCCGGTGGGACAGGGTGATCGCGATCGGCAGCTTCGTGCCGGCGCTCCTGTGGGGCGTCGCGTTCGCGAACATCGTGGCCGGCGTGCCCATCAACGCGGACAAGCAGTTCACCGGCAGCCTGCTGACACTGCTCAACCCATTCGCGCTGCTCGGTGGGCTGACCACGCTGCTCCTGTTCATCACGCACGGGCTCGTGTTCCTCGCGCTCAAGACCGAGGGCGAGCTGCGCGAACGGGCGGCCGTTCTCGCGCCGAAGGTGGGGCTGCCGGCGGCCGTTGTGGCGGTGGCGTTCCTCGCCTGGGCCAACGCACAGACCGGCAGCACGGCGTCGATGGTGGCCGCGGCGCTGGCGGCGTTGGCCTTCGTGGGTGCGCTGGTCGCGGCAAGGGTCCGACGAGAGGGCTGGGCATTCCTCGGGACCGCGGTCACGATCGCGCTCGCGGTCGCGAGCCTGTTCCTGGCGCTGTTCCCGGACGTCATGCCATCCTCCACCGACCCGGCCTTCAGCCTCACGACCACGAACGCGGCGTCCACGCCCTATACGCTCTCGATCATGACCGTCGTTGCCGTGGTGTTCACGCCGGTGGTCCTCGTGTACCAGGGGTGGACGTACTGGGTCTTCCGCAAGCGGGTGACCGTCTCCCGCGAGCCGGCGACGGCCTCCCGCGAGCCGGCGACGCCCTGAGCCTCGCGACCACGCCCGCGGCGGCGTCTGCGGCCGCCTTCGGGTCCATGCCCTCGGCCGCGTCCACGGCCGCGTCACCGGCCACCGGGTGAACCGGCACCGCCGCCTCCTGGCCGCGGGACGGGTCGCCGGGGCGGGTCTCGGTTCGGCCGTGGCTCTGGGGGTCGCGAGCGCCCTGCTCGCCGTCGCCCAGGCGGCGCTCCTGGCCCGCTGCATCGCCGGGGCCTTCCTGGGCGGGAGGGACGCGGCGATGCTCGCGGTGCCGCTGGCGGCGCTGGCCGCCGTCCTGGTGGCACGGGCCGTCCTCGCCTGGCTGGCGGAGATCGCCGCCCAGCGGATCAGCGGCTCGGTCAAGCGCGACCTTCGATCCCGCTTGCTGTCCCGCGCGGTGGGCGCGGGGCCACGCTGGTCTGCGGGGCAGTCGAGCGGCGAGGTGGTGCTGCTGGCCACGCGCGGCCTCGATGCGCTCGACGGCTACTACGGGCGCTACCTCCCGCAGCTCGGGCTGGCGGTCGCGGTGCCGGCGGTCGTGGTGGCCTGCCTGTTCGCGGTGGATGCCGTCGCGGCGCTCACGGTGCTGCTCACCGTGCCCCTGATCCCGGTGTTCATGGTTCTCATCGGGCGGATGTCGTCGGCGCACAGGGCGCGACGATGGGCGACGCTGGCTCGGCTGGCCCACCGGTTCACGGACGTCGTGGCCGGGCTTCCGACCCTCCGCGCGTACGGCCGGGCGGCCGCCCAGGTGGAGATCCTGCGCCGGATCACGGACACGTACCGCACCGCCACGATGGCAACGCTGCGCGTGGCGTTCCTCTCGGCGCTGGTCCTGGAGCTGCTGGCCACGATCTCCGTGGCGCTGGTGGCGGTGGGGATCGGGCTGAGACTGGCCGTCGGCGGGATGACCCTGGAGGTGGGGCTGTTCGCCCTGATCCTGGCCCCCGAGGCCTACCTGCCGCTGCGTCGGCTGGGAGCCGAGTTCCACGCATCCGAGGAGGGGATCTCGGCCGCCACCGCCGCGTTCGCGATCATCGACGCACCCGAAGCGCCACGTGGGGGTGGTGCGCAGCCACCGCAGGGACCGCTGGGCCTGCTCGTCGAGGACCTGTGGGTCGCCCAGCCGGGACGGGACGCCGCGGCGCCGGCCGGCGCCTCGCTGGTGGTGCGACCCGGCGAGGTCGTGGCCGTCACCGGGCCCAGCGGCGCCGGCAAGAGCACGCTCCTGGCCGTGATCCTGGGTCTGCTGGAGCCGTCTGCCGGGCGGGTGTCCGTGTGCGGTCATGCCGGAGACGCGATCGACGTGCGCGACCTCGAGGCGGACGCCTGGCGCGGCTGTGTCGCCTGGGTGCCGCAGGTTCCCTACCTGTTCGCGGGGACGGTGGCGGAGAACGTGCGCCTGGGCGTCCCCGATGCCGACGACGCCACCGTTGCAGCGGCCCTGGCGGCGGTCGGTCTGGCCGATGTTGCGCCGTCACTCGTCCTGGGTGAGCGCGGCCGGGGGCTCTCGAGCGGGCAGCGCCGGCGCGTCGGCATTGCCCGGGCGCTCGTGCGCCGGGCTCGGGTCGTGCTCCTGGACGAGCCCACGGCCGGCCTGGACCGTGCCGCCGAGGCGGCGGTCCTGGCGGCCGTCCGCGCGGAGGCGGATCGCGGTGCGGCGGTCCTGCTCGTGGCGCACCGGCCGGGCGCGGTCGCCGGGGCGGACCGGGCCGCGGTGGTTCGCTGGGTGGCGGTCCCGCCGGCCGCTCCGGTCGCCCCGGGCCAGGTCCCGGCCGCGGCGCCGACGGGCGTCTCGTGAGCGCGCTCCTCGCCGTCCTCCGGGTTGGTCGCCCGGTCAGAGGTCGCCTCCTGCTGGCGGTCCTCGCTGGCGTGGGCGCCGGGGGTGCCGCGGTCGGCCTCGCGGCGACCTCGGCCTGGCTGGTCTCGCGCGCCGCCGAGCAGCCGCCGATGTTCACGCTCCTGCTCGCGGTCACGGCGGTCCGGTTCTTCGGGATCTCCCGTGGCGTGTTCCGGTACGCCGAGCGAATCGCGGCCCACGATGCCGCGTTCCGCGTCCTCGCGGAGCTGCGCGCCACGGCGTATGCCCGGCTCGGGAGGCTCGCCCCGGCCGGCCTCGCGGAGCTGAGGTCGGGCGACCTCCTGGCCCGGCTCGTCGGGGACGTCGACGGGCTGGCCGACCTCTGGCTGCGGGTGTTGCTGCCGTACGCCTCGGTCGGGATCGTGGCGGCGGGCGCCGTGCTGCTCGTCGGCAGGCTGGTGCCGGCGGCGGGGGTCGCGCTGGCGGCGACGCTGCTCGTCACCGCGCTGCTGGCACCCCTCGCGTCGGGGGCGGTTGCCCGGCGCGCCGAGCGCACCCTCGGCCCGGTCCGGGGCGAGATGGCCGAGACGGCGCTGGACCTGCTGCGGGGCGCACCCGAGATCCTGGCGGCGGGGGCGGCGCCACGGGCGCTGGCGGCAGCGAGCGAGGTCGATGCGCGGCTGGCCACGGCGGAACGGCGATCCGCGCTCGGCGCGGGGGTCGGCAGCCTCGTCACGGGGCTCGCAGGCGGGGCCGCGGTCTGGCTGGCGCTCGTGCTCGGGATCGCCGCCGTGCGCGACGGCAGCCTGGGCGGCGTGGCGCTCGCGGTCGTCGTGCTCACCCCGATCGCCGTCCACGAGATCACGGCCCCCCTCGCCGGGGCCGCGCGGCAGCTGCCGGGGCTGAGCGCGTCGGCGGCCCGGGTCATGGACATCTTCCACCGGCCGGATCCCGTGCCGGATCCGGCGACCCCCGTGCGGGTCCCCGAGGGCCCGCTCGGCCTGCGCGCGACGTCCCTCACCCTGCGCTACCCGGGCCGTGACGTGGACGCGCTCTCGCCGCTGGACCTGGAGGTCCGAGCTGGGGAGCGCATCGTGGTCACGGGTCCCAGCGGCGCAGGCAAGAGCACCCTCGCGGCTGCCTGCCTCCGCTTCCTGGAGCCGGCCTCCGGGTCGCTCGCGCTGGTGGCGGACACTGGCGTCGTCGACGCCCGTGCCCTCGACGGCGACGACGTCCGCAGGGCCGTCGGCCTGTGCGAGCAGGACCCGCACATCTTCGACGGCACCCTGGCCGACAACCTGCGCCTGGCGAGACCCGGTGCCGGCACACCCGAGCTCGACGCCGCCCTCGGGGTCGCCGGACTCCTCGACTGGGTCCGCTCGCTTCCGGAAGGCCTCGAGACCGCGGTGGGCGAGCATGGAGCCCGGCTGTCCGGTGGCCAGCGCCAGCGCCTCGCCCTCGCCCGCGCGCTGCTCGCGGACGTCCGCCTGCTGATCCTGGACGAGCCCACCGAGCACCTCGACGAGGCCGCCGCCCGCACCTTCGTCGCGGACCTGCCGGCGGCCGCGGGAGGGCGGACGCTGGTGGTGCTGACCCACCGTCCGGAGCTCTTCTCCGGACCTGCCTGGACCCGCGGTCCCGAGCTCGCGGCGCCGTCAGGGGCGTCCGAGGGGTCCGAGGCGATCGAGGTGGCATCGCAAGGCGAGCTTGGGCATCGCGACGCCTGACGTCGCTCAGCCGGTCAGGCGGACGCGTACGCCCGCGCCCACGAGCGCATCGCAGACGGCGCCGCCCGAGATGCCCAGCCTGCCGAGCTCGGGAGCGAGCGCGGTCGCGGCCTCCTCGGCGAGGAACGCCGTCGCCGGGAAGTCGGACAGCACACCGGCGATGGCTCAGAGGAACAGGCTCCCCAGCTCCGACGGCTGGATCGGCGATTCGTCCGGCTGCAGCCCGGCCAGGAACGCCGCCCGTCCGAACAGCCCGGCGGGCGTCGCGCCGGCATCCAGGAGGGAGCGCACCGCCGTGTCGCCGTCCGCCTTGGACAGCTTCCGGCCCGATGCCCGGCGGACCAGCGGGTGGTGCAGGAACAGCGGCGGGGTCTCCCGGCCGAGGAGTCGTGCGAGCCGCATCTGGACCGGGGTCGAGTGCAGGAGGTCCCGGCCGCGGACGACGAGGTCGACGTCGTGCCGCAGGTCGTCGACGACGACACAGAACGCATACGTCCAGTTCCCGGCGCGATCGCGCACCAGCAGGTCGCCACCGGCGGCCGGCTCCTCGGCCAGCGGCCCCGACAGCAGGTCCACCCAGCGCTCCGAGCCTGCTCCGACGGCCACACGCAATGCCTTCACCTCGTCCTCCGGCAGCGCCAGCGACCGGCACCCCCCGGGGCACCCGATCCCGCGCCACGGCCGCCCGCTCTGGACCTCCCAGGCGGTGAACGTCGCCCGCGAGCAGGCGCACGGGTACACGAGCCCGGCCCGGCGCAGCTTCTCCAGCGCGGCGAGGTAGACGGGCCCGGACGACGACTGGCGAAACGGCGTGGCGCCCGCCCGGAACGACGCGATCGGGGGCGCGTCCGCGACGATTTCCAGGCGCTCGAGGTCGTCCAGGAGCGCCGCCTCGAACTCCGGGCGGCACCGCTGACGGTCGTGGTCCTCGATCCTCAGGATCACCCGGCCACCGGTTGCGCGCGCGATCCCCCACGTGTACAGCGCGTTCACCAGGTGGCCGAGGTGGAGGAACCCCGTCGGCGCCGGCGCGAAGCGTGTCACGGGGCCGGACGGCAGCACCCGTGGATCGGGGCGGGCGGTCCCGGTCGAGTCCGGGACCAGCCGCTCGCCGCCGTCAGCCCCCGGATCGTCCGTCATGGCCCCGGTCGCGCGACTCCAGCCCCCGCGTGGCGGACACGATCCGCCGGTAGATGGACAGCAGGTCCGCCTGTGCCAGGGGTCCCGGGTTCGCCATCGCGACCCGGATCAGCACCTCGCGCTCACGCTCGGGATCCTTGATCGCGCGGCGACCCGCCAGCCGCTTCGCCCGGCCGGCCGTCCGGCCCAGGGCCGCCCGCTCGTTGAGCAGCTCCACGATCCGCCGGTCCAGCTCGTCGATCCGGTCCCGGACCCGGGCGAGCTCCAGCGCCGCCTGCTCCCGTTCCCGCTGCGACGGCCGGCCGCCGTCCGCCGGGCCGCCCGCCGAGCCGCCATCCCCGTCAGGCCGCGTCACGCCGTGCCTCCGAACCGCGCGGCGATCGCCTCGAGCGCCACGTGGTACCCGTGGGCTCCCTGGCCCACGATGGACGCGGTCGCGATGTCGTGCAGGAAGTTCACCTTCCGGAAGTCGTCGCGCTGCCACGGGTCTGACAGGTGGACCTCCCAGAACGGACGGTCGATGGCGAGGAGCGCATCCCGCAGGGCGACCGACGTGTGCGTGTACCCGGCCGCGTTGACGATCGAGACGTCGAAGTCGCGGACCTGGAGGCGGTCGATGAGGTCGCCCTCGTGGTTCGACTGGTAGAAGGCGACGTCCAGACCGAGCTCCGCGGCGCGCGCCGCGATCCCGGCGTGGATCGCCTCGAGCGTCTCGCTCCCGTAGATCGCCGGCTCGCGGGTCCCGAGCAGGTTGAGGTTGGGCCCCTGGAGAACCAGCACGCGCGTCATCCCCGGTCCCCCCTTCCGGCCGTCTCGCCGGCTCGTCCGCCTGCTCGCTCGCCGGCCGTCTCGCCTGGTCGCACGCCCGCCGTCACGCCGGCCGTCTCGCCTGCCCGCGCTCCGGCCAGGACCCGGGCCACGGCCGCCTCGACGGCCTCCGCCGGCACGTCGTCGCGGACCACCACGCCGTCGCCGGTTGGCAGCACCCAGCGGAGCCGCCCACCGGCATGTTTCTTGTCGGTCCCGGTGGCCTCGAGCACCACGTCGAGCGGGTAGGGGAGCGGTGCGCGGCCGAGATCCAGCCGGTCCAGCAAGCGCTCGATCCGGGCGGCACGATCCGGCGGCGTCACCCCGACCGCGGCCCCGATCCACGTTGCGGCGCGCATCCCGTAGGCCACCGCCTCGCCGTGCAGCAGGTCCGTGTACCCGTCGGCCGCCTCCAGCGCGTGCGCCACCGTGTGGCCCAGGTTGAGCGTGATCCGCCCACCCGCCGCTCCCTGCTCGCGCTCGTCGGCCGTCACGACCTCCACCTTCGCCCAGGCGGCCCGCTCCACCACCTCGGCGACCGCACCGCCGTCGAAGGCCGAGGCGTCCGCGCGGGCGATCGGCTCGGCGTCCGCCTCGAGGGTCGTGAACAGGGCCTCGTCGCCGAGTGCCGCCATCTTGGCGATCTCCCCCAGCGCCGCCCGCAGCTGGCGTCCGGGCAGGGTCCGCAGGGCGGCCACGTCCAGGATCACCGCAGCCGGCTGGTGGAATGCCCCGAGAAGGTTCTTGCCCTCGGGCAGATCCACGCCGGTCTTGCCGCCGATGGACGAGTCGACCTGGGCCACGAGCGTCGTGGGCACCGCGATCCAGGGCACGCCGCGCAGGTACGTTGCCGCCAGGAACCCCGCCGGGTCGCCCAGGGCCCCCCCACCGATGGCGATCAGCGGCTCCCGCCGCTCGACCCGCCGCCGGGCGAGGTCGCGCGCTGCCTCCTCGACCACCGTCAGGCGCTTGGCCGCCTCGCCCGCGGGGAGCATGACCACCTCGACCGGCCAGCCGTCCTCCCGGAGCGCGTCGGCCACGCCCGCGCCGAACGCCGCCCAGGCCCCGGGTTCGGACACGATCACCGCGCGCCGGGCGCCCTGCCCCCGGAGCGCGGCGCCCACCGCTGCCGCCGCGATGCCTTCCCCGATCACGATCTCGCCGATCTTCGTGGATGCGCGCAGGAGCGTGGTCGACGTTCCCGGGCCCGCTTCCAGCAGCCGCTCCACCGCCCCGACCACCCCGCCCATCTCGGCCATGCCGTTGATGCGGTGGGCCGCCCCGTAGAGGCGCTCCCGGTCCGCCGTCAGGGTCCTGAGGCGCCCGAGCGGGTCCCCGCCGCTGACCAGCGGCCGCGCGGTGGGGGAGCGGCGCAGGCGCTGCGCGAGCACCTCCGGCCTGACGTCCAGCCAGGCGGCGACGCGGCCGCGGAACAGCGTCCAGCGGTTGCGCGGGTCGAGGATCGCGCCGCCGCCCGGCGAGATCACCCGCCGCAGCCCCGGCGCGGACTCGGGCGCACCGAGCGCGGCCACCGCCCGCCGCTCCCGCCGGCGGAACCCGGCCTCGCCCTCGGCCTCGAAGATCTCCGGGATCGTCATGCCGGCCGCCGCCTCGATCTCGACGTCGAGGTCCACGAACACCGCCGCGTGCCGGGCTGCCAGCCGGCGCCCGACCGCGCTCTTGCCGCTCCCCGGCAGCCCGACCAGGACGAGATCCATCGGGGGGCCTCAGGCCTCGGGCGCGCCGGCGATCCGGGCCCGGTAGCGGGCCAGGTTGCCGGCCACCTCGGCCATCGAGTCGCCGCCGGTCTTCTCCAGCACGAACGCGGCCAGCGTGAGCATGACCATCGCCTCGGCGATGACGCCGGCCGCGGGCACCACCGAGATGTCGCTCCGCTCGTAGTGGGCCCTCTCCACGGGCCCGCCCGTCAGCAGGTCCGCCGTGGGCAGGGGCCGGGCCAGCGTGGAGATCGGCTTGACCGCGCCGCGGACCACGATCGGCTCGCCGTTGGTGACGCCACCCGTGAGGCCGCCCGCGTTGTTCGTCCGGTGGACCCACGGTCCGCCCGGTCGCCGCCCCTCGATGACGTCGTGGACCTGCGACCCGAGGCGGCGTGTCTGCTCGAACCCGAGCCCGATCTCCACGCCCTTCACGATGTTGATGCCCATGACGGCGGCCGCCAGGGCCGCGTCCAGGCGCCTGTCCCAGTGGACGTAGCTGCCAAGGCCGATGGGGGCACCGCGGACGACCACCTCGAACACGCCGCCGACGGTGTCCCCGGCGGACCGCGCCTCGTCGATCCTCGCCATCATGGCCGCCTCGGCCTCGGGATCCGGGCAGCGCAAAGGCGAGGCATCGGCCTCGTCCCGGGAGCGGACGCAGCGCGTCGGGTCCACGGCCACGCCTCCCACCTCCGCGGTGAACGACCAGGCCTCGATGCCCAGCTCCCGCAGGAACGCCCTCGCGATCCCGCCCGCCGCGACCCGGGCCGCGGTCTCGCGGGCGGACGAGCGCTCGAGGACGTTGCGGACGTCGTCGAAGCCGTACTTCAGGGCGCCCGCGAGGTCCGCGTGACCCGGCCGCACCGCGGTGATCGGCCGGGCGCGCGCCTTGCCCTCCTCGGCCATCGCGGCCAGCTCCGCGGCCTCCTCGTCGGACAGCGGCCCGACCTGCATGACGCGCGTCCAGTTCTCCCAGTCGCGGTTGGCGACCTCCAGGAGGATCGGGGAGCCCAGGGTCCGACCGTGGCGGACGCCGGAGAGGATGCGCGCGCGATCCTGCTCGATGGCCTGGCGGGCACCCCTGCCATAGCCGCGCTGGCGCCGCGCGAGATCCACCGCGAGGTCGTCCTCGGTCAGCGCGAGCCCGGCGGGCACGCCCTCCACCACGGCTCCCAGCATGGGGCCGTGGCTCTCGCCGGCGGTGATGAACCGGAAGCGGTCCACGCGCGATCCCGACCCTTCTGCCGGCGTCAGGCGCCGGCGGGCTCGGGCGACGCGGGCTCGCCCTCGGCCGAGGTGATCCCGCGCGCCCGCGCCTCCGTGAGAGCCGCATGCATGACGTCGACGGGCGCCGGCTGCCCGGTCCAGAGCGTGAACGAAGCCGCGCCCTGGTGAAGCAGCATCAGCTCGCCGTCGGCCGTCGCGCAGCCGGCCGCCTGGGCTTCGCGGAGCAGCCGGGTGCGCGAGTAGATGAGGTCGAGCACCAGCAGGTCGGGCGTCAGGATCTCGGCCGGGATCGGGGACTCGTCGCCGTTCAGGCCGATCGACGTGGCGTTGACGAGCACCTTGGCCTTGGCCAGCTCGGCCTCGATGATCGACTCGTGCCAGGGCATGGCACGCAGATCCATGTGGGACGAGCTGCGCGCGAAGTGCCGGACCATGCCCTCGGCGCGGTGCAGGTGCCGGTTGAACACGACGACGCGCTGGAAGCCTTCGCGGATGAGGCCGTACACGACGGCCCGCGACCCCCCGCCGGCGCCCAGCACGACCGCCTGGCGGGGCATCTTCTGCTTGCCGACCAGCCTGTCCAGGGCGACCTTGAACCCGGGCACGTCCGTGTTGTGCCCGACGAGCTTCCGTCCCTCCCTGGTGAGGGTGTTGACGGCGCCGGTGACGTGCGCCTCCTCCGTCTGGCGGTCCGTGTGCGGGACCACCCGCTCCTTGTGCGGGATCGTGATGTTGGCGCCCAGGAACTCGTCGGTCCGGAGCTCGGCGATCGCCTCCGCGAGCTCGGCCGTGCTCCGATCCCAGAGCTCGTAGCGCGCGTCGACCCCCAGGTGATCGAAGGCGGCCTGCTGCATCGCCCCGGAGAGCGAGTGGGCGACCGGATGGCCGATGAGGACGACGCGCTTCGTCATGCTCGCACCCCTTCGAGTTCGCGGAAGAAGCCCGGGTACGAGATCGCCGCCGACCCGGGTCGGCGGACGACGGTCTCGCCCTCGGCGACGAGGCCCGCGACGGCGAACGTCATCGCGAGCCGGTGATCGTCATGTGTATCGGTGGGGGCGCCGCGGAGCCGCGTGCCGCCCTCGATCTCGATGTCGTCGCCCGTGACACGCACCCGGGCGCCCAGGGCCGTGAGCCCCTGCGCGATCCCGGCGATCCGGTCCGACTCCTTGTGGCGTAGCTCCCCGGCGCCCCGGATGTGGGTCGTGCCCACCGCGACCGTCGCGGCGAGCGCGAGGATCGGGATCTCGTCGATGGCTGCCGCCACGTCGGTGGGGGACAGGTCGACGGCCCGAAGGTCGCTGGACCGGATCACCAGGTCTGCGAGGGGCTCGCCGTCGTGCCCCCCGGGGGCCTGACGCTCGTGCTCCTCGATGTCGGCGCCCATGCGCCGCAGGATGTCGATGATGGTACGCCTCGTGGGGTTCGTGCTGACCCCGTCGAGGTGGAGCTCCGCGTCCGGGTGGATCGCGGCGGCGACCATCCAGAAGGCCGCGCCGGACGGGTCCGACGGGACGGTCTCCGCGACCGCCCGCACCACGGCCGGGCCGCGGAGGCGGACCACGTGCCGGCCACGGTCGTCGGTCGCCTCCGCCACGACGACGCCGCGGGCGCGGAGCATCCGCTCGGTGTGGTCACGCGTGGCAACAGACTCGGAGACCACCGTCTCGCCGTCGGCCGCGAGGCCGGCGAGCAGGATCGCGGACTTGACCTGGGCGCTGGGCACGGGCGTGTCGTACCTGATGGGGGACAGCCGCCCACGCCCGGTGACCGCCAGCGGGAGCAGCGTTGCGCCCTGGCGGCCCGCGAACGTGGCGCCCATCGCGGCGAGCGGCTCCACGACGCGGCCCATCGGCCGGCGCCGGAGCGACGCGTCGCCATCGAGCACCGCGAACAGCGGACGCCCGGCCAGCAGCCCGGCGAGCATCCGGGTGGTCGTCCCCGAGTTCCCGCAGTCCAGGATCTGCTCGGGTTCGCGCAGCGCCGCCCCGCCAGGCGAGACCACGCGGTAGTCGACGCGGGAGCCGTGCTCGGCGAGGCGCTCCACGACGGCGCCCAGCGCCGCGACGATCCGCGCCGTGGAACGGATGTCCGCCCCGTCACCCGCGGCCCCGATCAGGCTCTCGCCCTCCGCGAGGAGCGCGAGGAGCAGGGCCCGATGAGAGATGGACTTGTCGCCCGGCAGCGCGGGCCGGCCCCGGAGGCGCGCGGCCGGCCGGACGACCAGCGCATCGTCCCCGGTCACGCGATCGTCGTCTCCGGTCACGCGATCGTCCGCCGCGCTCGGGAGATCATTCGCGCTCGGGTGCTGCTGGTTCCCGGGAGAAGGCCGCAGGCCCCCCGGCTCCGTGCCCATGGCGCTCACGCCCCGCCGTTCCCGGCGGTATCGGCGCCGTTGAGGTCGCCGTGCAGGTCGCGGACGTGCGCGTGCACGCCCGCGATCGCCTGCATCATCGACTCGAAGCCGTTGAAGTCGAGCTGCTGCTCCGCGTCGGAGAGCGCCTCGTCGGGGCGCGGGTGGACCTCCACCATGATCCCGTCGGCGCCCACCGCCACGCTGCCGATGGCCAGGGGCTTGACCAGCCAGCGCTTCCCCGTGGCGTGCGACGGGTCCACGATCACCGGCAGGTGGGTCAGGTGGTGCACGAGCGGGACCGCCGTGAGGTCCAGCGTGTTGCGCGTGGACGTCTCGAAGGTCCGGATGCCGCGCTCGCAGAGCATGATCTGGCTGTTCCCCGCCGACGCGATGTACTCCGCGGCCATCAGCCACTCCTCGATCGTGGCACCGAACCCGCGCTTGAGCATCACCGGGCGCCCGGCGCGACCGCAGGCGAGCAGGAGCGAGAAGTTCTGCATGTTCCGGGTGCCGATCTGGAGGATGTCGGCGTACTCGGCCACGATGTCCACCTGGTTCGGCTCCATCACCTCCGTGATGACCGGGCACCCGGTGCGGTCCCTGGCCTCCGCGAGGTAGCGGAGACCCTCCACGCCCAGCCCCTGGAAGCTGTATGGGCTCGTGCGCGGCTTGAACGCCCCGCCGCGGATCACGGTCGCGCCGTGGGAGGTGACGAAGTCCACGGTCTCCATCAGCTGGTCCCGGCTCTCCACGGAGCACGGGCCGGCCATGACCGTGAGCGAGCCGTCGCCGACGGCGGTGTCCAGCACCCTGATGACCGAGTTCTCCGGGTGAAACTCGCGCGAGACCAGCTTGTACGGCTTGGAGATCGGCGTCACGGCCGCCACGCCGGGGGTTGCCTCGAGGCGCGACTGCAGCTGCTCCCGCCGCCGCCCGATCTCGCCGACGACCGCGATGACCGTCCGGGCCGCCCCTGCGTTCTCGAACGGCGTCAGCCCTTCGGCCAGGATCAGGCCCTTCACGCCGTTGACCTCGGCCTCGGTGGCCTCGGCCCGCATCACCACGAACATCTCGTCAGGGTTCCTTCAGGAGGGAGGTACGTCGCGGGGGTACAAAAAAGCAGAGGTCAGGGACCTCTGCTCACCCGGCACGACCCGCCGTATCCGGGTCGTCAGACGCCGGAGTCGGTCATGCCGGGCGGGTAAAGAGAAGGATGTCGTGCATCGGTCTCTCGGACGGTATCCCGAAGCGGATTCTTCGTCAACCGCCGGAGCGGTCCGGGCGGCACCTCCACCACGGGCCGCGACACGGGGCGTGCGCCACCCCGAGCCACCCTCGGTGGCGGCGAGTGACCTCCGGCCCTATCGCGCCAAAGCGCGTGGGGCCAAGACTCACCACCGTAGTCGCACTCGGCAGCGCCCGCGCCGTTGGGCGCCCGTTCGCGCTCTGGTCATGAGGAGAGGGACCCAAGTGAAGCGCCCGTTCGGGATCACGCTCCTGGCGATCATCTTCGCGGTCGCCGGCCTGTCGTACATGATGCTCGGCTTCCAGCTGACCACCGCGGTCACGTTCGGCCCGCTGCCCGCCGGGCAGGGAACGTGGATCTGGGGCTGGATCCTCGTCCTGACCGGGCTCGCCTTCTGGGCCGGCGGTTTCGCGGCCTGGCGTCTCCAGCCGTGGGGCTGGATGCTCGGCAACGTCATGGCGATCTTCGGCGTCCTCGAGGCGATCTTCGCCCTGCTCGGCACCGGCAGCCTCAACTACGCCCTCGCGACCACCGCCTTCCCGTTCATCCTCCTCTGGTACCTGCACCGCGACTCCATCAAGAGGGCCTTCGGGATCGCGGACGCCTGACCGCCCGCTGCCCGGCGGATCCGCCGGGCGTCCCGAACCCGAGTGCTTTGAGCACGTTGAACCGGGGGCCGGCCGCGTGATGGCCCGGTCGCCAGGTTCCCGCGGTCCCGGGCCGTCCGACGGTCGCGCCCGCGCCGTGTCCAGCAGGCCTGGCGGCGGCGATGCCCGGAGGGTCCGGGGTATCGTCTCGCGATGGGCTTCGAGTGGGCGTACCGCAGCGGTGAGCCACCATGGGACATCGGGCGGCCGCAGCCGGCGATCGTTCGCCTCGCCGATAGGGGGGCGATCGAGGGCTCCGTCCTCGATGTCGGATGCGGGACGGGCGAGAACGCGCTCTTCCTCGCCTCGCGGGGTCTCGGCGTCGTCGGGGTCGATGCCGCGCCGACCGCGATCGAGCGGGCACGCGGCAAGGCCGTCGAGCGGGACATCCCCGTGGAGTTCCTCGTCGCCGATGCGCTGGCCCTCGACGCTCTCGGACGGACGTTCGACGTGGCCATCGACTGCGGCCTGTTCCACACGTTCTCCGATCTCGACCGCGTCCGCTTCGAGCGGGGCCTCCATGCGACGCTCCGGCCCGGCGGTCGCTACTTCCTGCTCTGCTTCAACGAGCGTGAGCCGGGCCGGGCGGGCCCCCGACGCGTGACGGGCCGCGAGATCCGCGAGACGTTCGCGAGTGGCTGGCTGGTCGACTCGATCATCGAGGAGCGGTTCGCGGCAAGGCTGGCGGACGGTGGAGCGAGCGCGTGGCTGGCTTCGCTCACGAGGACATAGCGGTCGTGGGTTCGCCTGGAGCGTGTGTCGCGTTGGACTCGGCCTGGGCAGGCCCGCGGTGCTCTCTCGCCGCGGTGGTCGTGCGGCCTCCGGCGGTCCAGCCTGCCGGGATGGCGAGGGGAGTGAGGGTGACGGGACGAGTCGGGACAGGTGACGGGAACGAGCCGGACTGCCTGCTACACTCTCGATCGGCCGTTCTGGGAGCGGCGGCGCGGAGCTTGGTGGTCCGGCCACAATCCGACCCCAATCCGGGGCACCGAGGGGCACTGTGCGACCCTTCGTGGCACCACCCGCGAACCGAAATGAGCGTGGAGAGGTCGCATAGTGGCCTAGTGCAGCGGTTTGCTAAACCGCCGAGTGGGGTAACCTGCTCCGAGGGTTCGAATCCCTCCCTCTCCGCCACCATGCACAGCGTGCGCCCGTAGCTCAGTGGATAGAGCATCAGCTTGCGGAGCTGAGGGTCGTGGGTTCGAATCCCGCCGGGCGCGCCACCACCCACCGATCCTCCGGCCCCGGGTATCGCCCGGAGGTCTTTCGCGCTCCAGACCGCCAGGCCGGCCCCCAAACGATCGGCCCGCACCTCAACCTCGTCAACCACAGCTGGTGTACGTCCTCCACTGCCACCTCCTCGGCCACGAGCCGAACGAGATGCTGCGGCCGATGCTGTCCGGCATCGCACCCATCAGCCCCACCATCGGGACCGCCATGGAGGGCAAGGGCAAGAACACGGATAGCGTGATCACGACGTTCACCCCCGGACTCCGTCGATGAGTCCGGCTTCCCGGAGCCAGTCCATCGACTCGGTGCCGTCCGCCGCGTCGGCGAGTGTCAATCGTTAGCACGACGCGGCGACGCCCCGCGCCGCCGCAAGCCGGGCCGGAGGGGGAGCAAGGCCTCCCCGACCCGAATCCCAATAGCCTCGGCCCCCTGCGCCCCACGGCCGACCCTCAGCCATCACGATCCGAAGCCAGGAGGGGCGACTCCGATGCAGGTGCAGCAAGTCCGTCGATCCGTCGTCCCGTCGACCGCGAGTGACGCCCGACCCCTGGTCGTCGGCTTCCTTGCCCTCCAGTTCTTCATCGGCTACGAGTGGCTGATGTCGGGCCTCTCGAAGGTGGCTGCGGGCGACTTCGCCAGCTCGCTTGCGGCGACGCTGGCCGATATGACGAAGGAGCAGACCGGCTGGTACAAGTCGTTCGTCGACGGGGTGGTGATCCCGAACGGCCAGGTGTTCGGCATCCTCGTGATCGTGGGTGAGCTCGGTGTGGGTCTCGCCCTTGTCGCGTCCGCCATCACCTGGCTCGCCCGGTGGTCGCAGATGAGCTACCGCAGCCGGACGCGGCTTGTCGCGGGCGTCGCGATCGTCGCCGCGCTCGGCTGCGTCATGAGCCTCAACTTCCACCTCGCCATGGGTGCGCCAGCGCCCTGGACCCTCTCATCCGATCCGAACGACCAGGGCGTCGACCTCGACAGCCTGATGGTCTTCATGCAGCTCGTGCTCGTCGCGACGAGCCTGCGCTACCTGGCCATGCTGCGCAGAGAGAACCGGTAGGCGGACGCGAGTGTCGCGCCGGGCCGTCCCGACGGCAGGCGCCCTCGGCAGCGCAAACCTCGCAGCGCCTGCGGCCGCGGAACCTGCCATGGGCGAGGGATCGCCATGGCCGTGGGATCGGCTCCGCCGCGCCCCGGCCTGCCGATACGGCGCGGGCCGGCTGTCCGTCGGCGAGGCGTCTACCCGCCCTCCCCGCCGGCGCCGGTGGGCGCTCGCGCGACGGGCACTTGGCGCAGCCGCCAGCCGAACCAGGCACAGCCCGCGGCGGCCACCGCCACCCAGGCCGTGAGCAGCCCGCCGAGCACGATCCCCCCGATCAGCAGCGCGACGATCTGGTCGATCCGGTCGAACGCCATGATGTTCGCCGCCAGCTCCGCGACCTGCGTCTTGGCCGTCCGGACCTGCTGTGCCATGGCGGTCGTGTCGGTTGCATTCGCGTCGAGGGCCGCGGCGAGCGCCGTGGCGTCCTGGGCGAACACCGTCGTCTGGTCGGACACCCTGCGGATGCCGTTGGCCGCGGACGCGAACGGCTGGCTGCCGAGGATCGAGATGTCGAGCGCGTTGGCCAGGTCGGTCGACGTCGTCGAGATGGTGCCCATGAGCGTGCTGGCATGGAGCATCGCGTCCCGGGATGACGCCAGGGTGCCGCCGGCGTGGTCCATGGTGATCGCGACCGAGTCCATCGTGAGCGTGAGCCGGGTCAGCGCGGCCGCGATCCGCTCCTGGTCCGCGACGAGGCGGTCGTCGAGGTTGCGAGCGGCGATCGCCCCCCCGAACAGGGCCGCGGCGATCAGCCCGGCCAGGATCACCCCGGTCAGGCCGAAGGCCAGGAGCCCGGTGCCGAGGCGCCGGGGATTGACGTCGAGCCCGTTCATGGGCGGATGGTACGACAGCGGAGGACGCCGGAACGGCCCCCGGTCGTTCACACCGGGCCCCGGGACGGGTGACGGAGCTGCCTCGGGCGACCGGCGGGCGGCAGGGACAGCGGGTGGTGGCCCACCGATCCGTGCGCGGTATCATGGCGACCCCGCCCGAGACGCCGCGTGCGATCGACGGCGTGCCCTGACCCGCACCGGGCGACAACCTCATGGGACTCCCTGCCAAACGCGCCCTCATCACCGGAATCACAGGCCAGGATGGGTCCTACCTCGCCGAGCTGCTGCTCGACAAGGGTTACGACGTCCACGGGCTGATCCGCCGCTCCAGCTCGTTCAACACGGCCCGGATCGACCACCTCTACCACGATCCGCACGCTACCGGGACCCGCCTCAGCCTCCACTACGCCGACCTCACCGACTCGTCCTCGCTCATCGGTCACCTTCACGAGGTGGCGCCCGACGAGGTCTACAACCTGGGCGCCCAGAGCCACGTCAAGGTGAGCTTCGAGATGCCCGAGTTCACGGCCGAGACCGCGGGCATGGGCACCCTCCGCATGCTCGAGGCCGTACGCACGGCGGATTGGCCGATCCGGTTCTACCAGGCGGGATCGTCCGAGATGTACGGCATGGTGGCCGAGACACCGCAGTCCGAGACCACGCCCTTCCACCCGCGCAGCCCATACGCGATCGCCAAGGTGTTCGCCCACTGGATGACCGTCCAGTACCGCGAGGCCTACGGGCTCCACGCCTCCAACGGCATCCTGTTCAACCACGAGTCGCCTCGGCGTGGCGGCACCTTCGTCACCCGCAAGGTCACGACGGCGATCGCGGACATCCTGGCGGGCAAGGCCGAGCACGTGTACCTGGGCAACCTCGAGGCCCGGCGGGACTGGGGCTACGCGAAGGAGTACGTCGAGGCGATGTGGCTGATGCTCCAGCAGCCCGCCCCCGGCGACTACGTCGTGGCGACGGGCGAGATGCACACGGTCCGGGAGCTGTGCGAGACGGCCTTCGGCCTGGTGGGGCTGGACTGGCAGGCGCACGTCCGGGTCGACGAGCGGTACTTCCGCCCGACCGAGGTGGACGAGCTGTGCGGGGACGCATCGAAGGCGGAACAGGCCCTCGGATGGCGGCCGCGGACGCGGTTCCGGGAGCTGGTCCGGATCATGCTCGAGGCGGACCTGCGCGCCGCCGGGCTGGATCCGGCGGCGCACCTCGAGGCCGGGGCGCCAGTCGCATGACCGAGCTCGAAGGGCGCCGCGTCATGGTCACCGGCGGGGCCGGGTTCCTGGGCCGTCACGTGGTCACCCGGCTCGAGGCGGCCGGGGCCGACGTCTCCGTCCCGCGCAGCGCGGCGTACGACCTGCGCACCCGGGAAGGGATCGCGGGCGCGCTCGCGGATGGCCGGCCGGACGTGGTCGTCCACCTCGCGGCCGTCGTCGGCGGCATCGGCGCCAACCGCGAGAACCCCGGCCGGTTCTTCTACGAGAACGCCATCATGGGGATCGCGCTCATGGAGGCGGCCCGGCTGGCCGGCGTCGCCAAGTTCGTCCAGGTCGGCACGGTCTGCTCGTATCCGAAGTTCACGCCGGTGCCCTTCCACGAGGACGACCTCTGGAACGGCTACCCGGAGGAGACCAACGCGCCCTACGGTCTGGCCAAGAAGATGCTCCTGGTCCAGGGGCAGGCCTACCGGGCGCAGTACGGCTTCGACGTGATCCACCTGATCCCGGTCAACCTGTACGGCCCGGGCGACAACTTCGACCCGGCCTCCTCGCACGTGATCCCGGCCCTCATCAAGAAGTGCGTGGATGCCCGCGAGGCGGGTGCAGATCACGTCGAGGTCTGGGGCACGGGCAGCGCCTCCCGCGAGTTCCTGTACGCCGAGGACGCGGCGGAGGGGATCGTGCTCGCCACGGAGCGCTACGACGGCGCCGATCCCGTCAACCTGGGCGTCGGGCGCGAGATCACGATCCGCGACCTCGTGGAGCTCATCGGGCGGCTGACCGGCTTCCGGGGCGAGATCCGCTGGGACGCGACCAAGCCCGACGGGCAGCCCCGCAGGGCGCTGGACACCAGCCGGGCGCGCGAGCGCTTCGGGTTCGAGGCGCGCACCTCGTTCGAAGATGGCCTGCGGGCGACGATCGAGTGGTACGAGATGTCCAGGGCCGAGGCCGGGCAATGACTGTGGGCGCACCTCCATGCAGCTGGTCGTCATGGACATTCAGGTCAGATCGGCCGCCGATCCGACGCTGCTTTCACGCGTGACAGCAGCCAGGAAGAAGCCGGACGCCCCGCGATCGATAGCGACCCCCACCGCGCGCGTTCCTGCCCCATCTGCGGTGGCTCGACCCATGTGACTCGGGTCGGCCTCTACGACGACCGGTATGGATACCCCGGCACCTACACCCTTCTCGGGTGCAGGCACTGCGGGCACAGGTTCCTCGGTACGGCGTTCTCCGATGCCGAGCTGCGCGCGCTCTACACTGACTTCTATCCTCGCAGCACGCTGCGGGTCGAGAGCTTCCGGCCCCACCAGGAGGTGCATGGCTTCGGCGCGTGGCTGGAGGGCGAGCGCGCCTCCGCGTTCAGGTGGGTACCCGAGGGGGTCCGGGTCCTTGACGTCGGGTGTGGCTTCGGGCAGACGCTCGCCTATCACGCGAACCGCGGTTGTGACGCCCACGGGATCGATGCCGACGAGAACCTGCTGCGCGTCGCCGAACGGTTCGGTCTGAATGCCCGAGCCGGCCTGTTCAGGGCCGAGGACTATGAGGCGGAGAGCTTCGACTACGTCACTCTGGACCAGGTCATCGAGCACGCCGCTGATCCCGGCGCGCTGCTGCGCGACGTCGCCAAGGTCCTGCGCCCGGGAGGGACGGCGATCATCACGACCCCGAACTCGTCCGGATACGGCGCACGGCTGTTCGGTCATCAGGTGGATCAACTGGCACGTGCCGTACCATCTGCAGCAGTTCTCTCGGCGCTCCCTGACGACCCTGGCGACGGAGTGCGGCTTCGAGAAGATCTCCATCCGGACCCTGACGAACTCGCGCTGGCTCCACTACCAGTGGTTGCAACTCTTCGGCTGCCCACCGTGCGGAGTCCCGGCGCCGTTCTGGGATCCCAAGCGTTCCCCGCTGAAGCTCCCGCGCCTCCCGAAACGCATCGGCAAGGTGCTATACCGGGCAAAGGTGTTCCACGTGGTGACTCGCATCGCGGACTCCCTGGGACACGGAGACAACTACCTGTGCCTGCTGCGGAAGTCGACGTAGCTCCCTCGCGCTCGGCAGATGGCGGGGGCGGGACGATCTACGTCCTGCTGCCGGTGCACAACCGTCGGGCCGTGACCGAGACGTTCGTCCGGTGCCTTCTCGATCAGCGGGATCGCGGGTTTCATCTCGTGCTGGTGGACGATGGGTCCACGGACGGCACCTCGCAGGCGGTCACGGCGATGTTGCCGACGGCCACGGTGCTGCGGGGTACCGGCTCCTGGTGGTGGGCCGGCAGCCTTCAGCGTGCCTACAGGTGGCTCCTCTGTCGGCCGGTTGGCCGATGACGACATCGTGCTGATCGCCAACGACGACACCGTGTTCGGCCCCGACTTCCTTGCTTCGGGCAGGGCCGCGATCGGACCGCGCCGCCTTCTGCTGGCGCAGCTCTTCAACCAGGACTCCGAGGAGTTCGTGGAGCTCGGTGTCCACGTGAACTGGCGGCGCCTCGAAGTTCACGGGCGTCAAGGATGCAGAAGAGGTGAACTGCTTCTCGACACGAGGCCTGTTTCTCCCTGCCCGGGACTTCCTCGAGCTCGGTGGGTTTCATCCCCGCCTGTTGCCCCATTACCTCTCCGACTACGAGTTCACGATCCGCGCCCGACGGAGTGGCTACGAGCTCTGCTCGGACCCGCGGGTCCTGCTCTGGTACAACCCGAACACCACCGGGTTCCGATCCCCGGCGGACGGAGCGGTGCGCCAGTACCTGTCTGAGACGCTCTCGACAAGGTCCGTCTCAAATCCGATCTACTGGACGACCTTCCTGTTCCTGGCCTGCCCCCGCCGCCACCTTGCGAGGAACCTATTCCGGGTCTGGCGTGGGTTTGCGAGGGGCCTCAGGCGATCCCAACGCAATGGACGATCGCCATTAAATCGCCGTGCTGATCTGTTCGCCTTGGCCAGTAACCTCCTGATCCTCGCCCTGGAGCTGCGACTCCTGGTCTGATGACATGGGCGCCGGCTAGTGTTCGGAGAAGGCCCGTTTCGCCCTAGCGAAGCCCAGGGGCAGATGGAACCGTCCCGAGGCGGTGAGAGCCGGTCACGTCCGACGGTTCCGGTCCCGCCAGTCCATGATGATCTCGCGGTACCAGTCGATCGTTTCGTCAAGCTGACGGTTCAGGTCGAAGCGCCGCGCGGCATCGGCAGCGGCATTCGCCGACAGCGTCGACCCGGAGGTCCTCGTCGCGGAGGATCGCCGCAGCCGCCGCCCCCATGCCCTCCGCATCGCCGGGCTCGACCAGCACCCCCGTGGCCTCGTTCGTGCCGTGCGCGGCGCCCGACCACGCCCCCGGTGCGTCCGCGAGACTCCGGACTTCCTCGGGGATCCCGCCGACAGCCGTCGCGACAACCGGGAGGCCGGTCGACAGCGCCTCCAGGATCGTGGTCGGCAGGTTCTCGGCCTTGGCCGCATGCAGGTAGACGTCGGCGGCCCGGAAGTAGGTCGGCGACCTCGTCGATGTCCGTGCGGTACGGCACGAACCGGAGCTCGCCGTTCTCGATCGGCTAGCGACGGCCCGTCGTCGCCGAGCGCGAGGCACAGGACCGGCCTGGTCGGCACCTCGAGGCGCCGCCGGAGAGCAGCCTCCGACACGGTCGCCGAGTCCTTGTACGGGCTGCGCTGCGCCCTGTTGGCGGCGAACAGCAGGATGAACGGCTCGTCAGGGAGGCCGAGCCGGCCCTGGCCTCCGTCCGGTCGCCCGGCCGGAAGATGGATCGATCGACGCCGTTCGGGATCATCCGCCACCCCGCCGCGCCCTCGGCGAGGATGGAGGCCTGTGCGCGGTCCATCAGCCACTGCGACGGCGTGGACACATACAGGCGGCTCTCGGGCGTAGATGGCCCGCTTCGCGCGCCAGTTCGCCCGCGTCCCGTCGCGCGGGATGGCCGGGTAGAGCGTCAGGTCCGGGCACGAACCGCAGCCGGTTCGCCAGCGCTCGCAGGCGATGCCGTAGCCGCAATGCCCGGTGATCGTCCACTCGTCGTGCAGGGTCATCGCCAGCGGCAGCCGGTGGCTCATCGGGCCAGCTGTCGCAGGTCGAAGTAGCCGCCGTGAGGTTGTGGCAATGGATCACATCGGGCGGCTCCGGCGGCAGGTCGGGGATTGCGGCCGTGCCCGGGAAGTCGAAGAGCTCGCGACCGCGGTATCGGTCAAGGGAGCGTCTTGGGGCGGCCGCCGTCCCAGCGTTCGCTGGAGGCCACGCGCTCGCGGCGTTCCCGCCCTCGCGAGGGCCCAGGGCCCGCGCTACCCGCCGCAGTCGCCGGCTGGCGAGACCCGCCGACCTGCGGTCCGGCGGCGGGATGGTCAGGATCGAGGATCCGTCGCCCGTGTTCCGGGCGGTGGCCATCCATGAGCGATGCCGCGTCGGAGCAGCCCGTGGTGCAGCGACGACGCGATCCGCTCGGCACCGCCTCCCTGGGCGACCTTGGTCACCTGGACCACGCGCAGCGGCTCGGTGCTCATGCTCCTTCGCCGCCGCATGGCGTTCACGCCGGACCGGATGCCGCGCCGAACGGGCCGGAGGATGCGCCGAGCAGGCCCGCCCGCGCTTCGCGCGGTCCGCCTGGCGCGCCGTCGGACGCTGCGTGCCCGCCGGTCCCAGGGATCGAGCGATCGCACCACCGACCGTCCGACCTGGTACCAACGCGAGTCGAGCAGATCGCTCGATGTCGGCCGTGGGGCGCAGCTGGTCGGCGCCGTCTCCGGCACGTAGATCCGCGATCATCGCGACGATCTGCGGCGGGTGCGGGCCCTCATGGCGCTCGAGCCAGCTGGGATGGGCAAACACGTTGTGGACCCGGAACGGACGGTGCAACGACAGGTAGGCCTCGTTGGCCCACTCGATGGCCCCGGTTCGGCGGGCCCAGTCGGCGGTGGCGTAGTAGTCGCACTTCTCGATCACCTGCTTGGGCAGGAGCAGCGAGTAGTGGTACAGCCTGATCCCCATCGCCGCGGTGGTCGCCGCGTCCAGCCAACGTCCCGTCCGGAGGTCGCGGCCCGTCTCGTCGACGACCGTCGGCGGGCGATGGGTGCGGTATTCGTAGCCCGGTCGCCACCTGAACAGGCGGTGGTAGTCGGCGGCGCCCCGGCGCAGGTACCAGCCGTCGGCGACGTAGTCCAGGCCGCCCCAGAACGTGATCTGCCGGAAGGTCATCGCGTCGATGCCGGGGTCCGCGGCGAGCATGGCCAGTACGCGCTCCATGTCCTCGGCGAGGTAGAACTCGTCGATGTCCACCTGCCACAGGTAGTCACCCGTGGCGCGGTGCGCGTACGCCCGGCTCTGCTCGTCCTTCTCGCCGGGCCAGAAGCCATCCGGGTGTCCGTCGTCCTCGGCCGTGACGACCGTGACCTTCCGGTCGGGGTCCTCCTCCGCCTGGAACTGCCGGAGCGCCTCCAGCGTGCCGTCCCGAGAGTGCCCGTCCGGTGTCGCGATGTTGCGGGCGCCCGGCGCCGCACCTTCCACCACGATGATCTCGTGGGCGTATGGGTAGAGCGAGCGAAGCGTGTACTTCGTGAACGGCTCGCCGTTGAGCACGATGACCCCGAAAGTCATCCGGGGACGGGTCGCGTGGCGAGGTCGTCATCGGCCGAGGTCGACCAGCCCGCGAGGGCGTCTGATCCGCAGGAACGTCAGGTTCCAGTGATCAACGGCCACCAGGTCGTACCCCGCGGCCCGGATTCGACGCACGGTCCTCCACAACGTCCGCGGCTTCACCGGCTGATCGATCTCCATACACAGGACGGCCGGCCGGACGCCGGCCTCCAGCATGGACCTGATCACCCGGTGCTCGGCCCCCTCGATGTCGATCTTCAGCAGGTCGATCCGGTCGTGGCGTAGCTCCCGCATCAGGCTCGGGATGCTCCGGCACAGTGCCTCGAAGTACCCCTCGGTCCGCTGGAGGTTCACGACCGAGTGCGAGACATGGGCCGGATTCCGGGGCGCGAAGAACCGGAGTGTGGTGTCCTCTGACCAGAGCCCGACGGGTTGGAAATGGAAGCGCGGTTCCGCCCCCGCCTGCTCGCCAGCGAACGACGATCGCGCGCGGCGTCGGGTCGAAGGCGTGGACTGCGCACCCGAAGCGCGCGATGAGGCCCAGGTCGAAGGTGACATCCTCGCCGACGCCGCCGCAGTAGCACACCCAGTCCTCGGTGATGACCGTCGTGGGGACGATCCAGCCCCCGTAGTCGCTGCCGATCTTCTCTAGTCCGGAGCGACGCGGGCGGCGCCGGATGACCCAGGGCCACCCGACGCGTCGTCGCCAGCGTGAACCGGCCGAGCCGGCGCCGAGACTGACCGTAGGCGGCGCGCGATCATTGGGCGGCCACGCTTCTCACGAGGAGCCACTGCTTGATGAGACGGGTGTACAAGAGGCATGCCCCCGGGGACGATGCCGTCAAGGTGGCGGTTCCGCAACGGATCGCGGACCTGCTGCGTGCGGTGTTCCTGACATCGCTCCCGATTGTGTCATGCCCCCGAGGATGGGGATACCGCGACTGGCGGACCACGGGCAGGATTGCCTCCGGCCGCGCCGACCACGTGCCTCCGACCCTCCAGCATGCGCTGGCGCCTCACCGAGCAGTTCGACCGACTGCCTGGATTGCTGCGGCAAGGTTTCCCACCGACGCGGCCAGGGCATCCGATCTGGCTTGCGCGAGGCAACGGCGGTGCTCCGAGCGATCCGCGGGGCTCATGTTCAGCGCGGCACGGATCGCCGTCTCACAGGCCGCCGGGCTCGTAGGAGACGGCCCCGTCCTCAACCCCGTAGAGCCGGGCAAGGCGCGCGTCGGCAATCGGGATCACCTCGAGCCCTGCCGCCATCAGCATCGAGCTGGTGACCTTGACGCTGAGGTACGGGGCGAAGGCCGGTACGTCGGACTCGATCAGGGGCAGGATGAAGTCGGACGTCGCCAATAGGGAGAGGAACTCGGCGTACGGGATCTCGCCGTCGGTGAACGTGAACCGGTCACCCAGGCCGCGGGCGGCGATCCGCGCGCGCAGATCCCGCCCGTCCCGGGCGCCGGATCGCCCGACGATCCGGACGACGAAGTCCGATCGCTCCGCCGCGAGGTCGACGACGGCGTCCAGCAGGGCAGCGTCGTCGCGTCGCACGTACTCCACGTTCCCGGCCACGCACAGCCGTTGCCGGCCGTCACCGACGTCGGGAGGATCGGTCGGGCTGCCGAGGTAGAAGGGCGCGATCCAGGCGCTGGCATGCTGCGCGCCGAGGCCCCGGGCGACGTGGCGTCCGAGGTACATCGGCCGCCGGGTCGGGCTGGCAAAGAACCGGCCATACTCGGCGTCGTCCTGCAGCAGGTTGGCGTTGTGGACGAACCCCAGGGTCGGCAGGTCGATGCGGGACGCCCGCTTGAGCAAAGTCCGCGGCTCGAGGCTGTTCATGAACAGCAGGTCGTACCGCCCGTACCTCGCCGGTGTGCCCCGCAACCGGACGAGCCTGCCCTGGATCGGAGAGGCATGATCGATGAGCCTGAGCCGGTATTTCAGTCCATGCGTGAGCACGAACGCATTCGTGGCTGCCGCCCTGCTGGTGACGTACACGTCCGGTTTGTGTCCGAGCTCGTTGAGCGCGTAGACGACCGTCGGCAGCACCTGGTCGTGGTAGAAGTTGAACTCGACGACCGCAACCTTCATTCGTGGTGGGGTCCCTCCGGGGTGAGTCGGTCCCTGCGCCGATCGCCTGGCCCTTTCGGTCCGCGTCCGGCCTGCTTCGCGACGGCGGGCAGCGTACCTCCACGGTAGCATTGGGCCCCATCGTGGGGCCCGGGCAGGGGATTGGAGGGACGGCATCGTGTTGCGGACACCGGCCGCGTCCGTGGGCGCCCGATGACCTCCGGGGTTCAGGCTCCGGGCCTGCCGCGGATCTCCGTGATCATCGCCGTCCGCAACGGGGCCGGGACCCTCCAGCGCGCCTTGGACAGCGTCTTCGAGCAGACCTACGACGACATCGAGCTCATCGTCATGGACGGCGCCTCGTCGGACGGGACGCAGGCGATCCTCGAGCGGAATGCGGCCCGGATCGCGTACTGGAGATCAGAGCCCGACGGCGGCATCTACCAGGCGTGGAACAAGGCGCTCGACCACGTCACCGGGGACTGGATCTGCTTCCTCGGTGCCGATGACCGCTTCCATGCGTCCGACATCGTGGCCAGCGTCGCGGCCGCGCTTGACCGACGACGGTGCTCCGCCACCGCGTCGCCTACGGCGACATGGACATGATCCGCGCCGGACGGGTCGATCCGCCAGTTCCGGGGCGCTCGCCTGGGACGATGCCCGCCGAGGCAGGTTCCGGCAGGGTCACATGATCCCCCACCCGGCGACCCTCCACCACCGCTCGCTGTTTGACGGGTCCGGACGGTTCGACGAGACCTTCCGGATCGCGGGCGATCTCGAGTTCCTGCTCCGCGAGCTGCTCGACCATGACCCGTTGTTCATCCCGGTGTTGATGACCGACATGGCCGGAGGCGGGCTGTCCGACCGCCCTTCGAGCACGTATCGCGTGCTCCGGGAGGTCCATCAGGCCCTGTACCTCCACGGTCTGATGCCATCGCCCGGTGGAGGTCCGGATCCCTCCTGCGCAAGCTCGGTGCGACGTGGCTGACCAGGTTCCGTCGGATCGCACCAGGAAGCTCGGCGACCCGGCAGGCGGCGGGCCGGGAAGGTCTACCGCGCGGTCACGCGGCCGTTGCGGCCGTCGCGTTCGTCGCGCTGAGCGGATTGCACGCGTCGACTCGATCGCAGGGTGCGGTCCGCTACCATGGCGACGACCGCGCCGGCGCCGGTCCCGGTCTCCACGAGTTGACGAGGGTATGAAGCGGATCCTGCTCCGGTCCGGCAAGGACCCGTTCGAGATCGTGTCGCCCGAGGCGACCATCGAGTCGAACCTCATCGCCACCAACTGCGGGAACCTCGTGTTCATGGAGGCGGCCCACAAGATCCTCTCGGCCCCCGGGGTCGAGGTCGTGGCCGACCGCCTGGCCGTCTCACCGCGGGACGCGGCCCGCATCAACGCCGAGTACGACGCGTACGTCATCCCGCTGGCGAACGCGTTCCGCCTCACCTACGAGCCGGCGCTGATCAAGCTGACCCAGCTCATCGAGCGGCTCCGGATCCCGGTCGTCATCCTCGGCGTCGGCGCGCAGGGCACGCTCGGCTACGACACCGGGCGCCTGAAGCCGATCGAGCGATCGGTCCGGGCGTTCGCGGGCGCCGTACTCGACCTGTCTCCCTCGATCGGCGTCCGGGGCGAGCTCACGTTCGACTACCTGCGTGGTCTCGGGTTCCGTGACGTGGAGGTCATCGGCTGCCCGTCGATGTTCCTGTGGGGGGAGCACCTGCGGGTCGAGAAGCGCGTCCCCCGGCTCGAGCGCGATGCCCGCGTCTCGCTCAACGTGTCGCCATACGTCAAGGCGATGGGCAGTGTCGTGATGGCCAACGTCGAGCGCTACCCGAACCTCAGGTACGTCGCGCAGGACCTCGCGACGCTCCAGCTGCTCGTCTGGGGGGAATCGGCGAAGGCGGCCGCGACCCAGACCATGGTCCCCATCCACGGGTCGCACCCCCTGTTCGCCGAGCGGCGCGCGCGGTTCTACCTTGACCCGTGGACGTGGATCAATGACCTCCGGGAGGCGGACTTCTCGTTCGGCACCCGGATCCACGGCAACATCGCGGCCCTCCTGGCGGGCACGCCGGCGTACGTGTTCGCGCACGATTCCCGGACGCTCGAGCTCGCCCGGTACTTCGGCATCCCGCACCGGGCGATGCCGGACGTGCCGGGCGCCCTGGATCCCGCGGAGCTGTACGCGGAGGCGGACTTCACCGCGCTCAACGAGGGGCACCCGGCCCGGTATGCCACGTTCCTGGACTACCTCTCCCGGAACGGGCTCGACCACATCTTCGCCCACGACGGGGCGTCGGAGGCATTCGACCGCCGGATTGCCGCGACCGCCTACCCCCCGGTGGTCGGCGTCGATGCCCCTTCCTATGCCGGGAGCCTGAGGGCCCGGGCCCGGCGGCAGCGCTTCCTGGCGCGCGAGGCGTGGCGCACGGACATGCAGCGGCTGCGGAGCGCGATCCGGCGCAGGTAGTGGCGACCGCGCGCTTCCCGCGGCCGCGCCGTCCCGCGATCACCGCGCCGCGTCGTCTTGCGAGCCGGGCCGCGTCGGGCCGCAAGCTGCGAGGACGAATGCCGGGCCGGGCGAGCCCCGGACCATGGCGAGCCCCGGACCATGGAACGGGGGCGCCTGCTACATTGGGCCGCAGGCACGAGGCCCGAGGCGAGCCCGGCAGCGCCCCCCGTGCATCGAAGGGGATCCTTGAACGCGATGCCGGTGAAGGTGAGCGTGGTCGTCCCGGTGTACAACCCGGGGCGCCATATCGACCGGTGCATCGCGTCGGTCCTGGGCCAGTCGCTCCCGGCCGACGAGTACGAGGCGATCTTCGTCGACGACGGCTCGACCGACGAGACGCCCGCCCGGCTCGACGCCCTGGCCGCCGCGCATCCGAACATCCGGGTCGTCCACCAGGAGAACTCCGGCTGGCCGGGCAAGCCCCGCAACGTCGGCATCGACGCCGCCCGGGGCGAGTACGTGTTCTTCCTCGACCACGACGACGCCCTGGGCGCCGAGGCCCTCGAGCGGATGTACGCGACGGCCGTCCGCAACGACGCGGACATCGTCATCGGCAAGATGGCCGGCCACGGGAAAGGCATCCCCAGGTACCTGTTCCGCGAGAACCGGGACCGGGCGACCCTCGCGGACGCGCCGCTGATCGACTCCCTGACCCCGCACAAGCTGTTCCGCCGCGCGTTCCTCGAGCGCCACGGCCTGCGCTACCCGGAGGGCCGGCGGCGCCTCGAGGACCACGTGTTCGTGGTCCGTGCCTACTTCCTCGCCGACGTCATCTCGATCCTCGCCGACTACGTCTGCTACTACCACTACGCCCTGACGGACCGCTCGAACGCGTCGTCCGGCAGGTTCGACCCCCCGTACTACTACGGCTTCGTCCGCGAGGTGATCGGGATCGTCGAGTCGTACACGGAGCCCGGCCCGTTCCGCGATTCGCTGCTGCAGCGCTTCGCGCGTGCCGAGCTGCTTGGACGCCTGGAGGGGCGCAAGTTCCTCGAGCACCCGCCCGAGTACCAGGAGGTGCTGTTCGCCGAGATCTGCGCGGTCGTCCGCGATCACATACCCACCACCGTCGACCACCGCCTTGCCGCCAGCGATCGGATCCGGATGTCGCTGGTCCGGGCCGGGCGGCTGGACCTGGTGGTGGCGCTCGCCGAGGCAGCGCCACGGGTGCATGCCCGGGCGACGCTGCGGACCCTCGAATGGGCCGGCCAGGGGGCGCTCCACGTCGTGGTCGACGCCGGCCTCGAGGACGGCGGCGCTCCAGGGCTCGGGTTCGAGCGCGCCGGCGATGGATTGCGGTTGCGTCTGCCGGCCGCGTTCGCGGGCGTCGTGCCCGACGACGCCCGGCAGGTGCCGCCCCCGGAATCCAGCCCGCCCTCGCTCATCCTGCGGCGCCGTGTCGACTCGGCCGAGCTCATCGTGCCGTCGAACAGCCCCGCGCGGATCGTCGAGGGCGCGGACGGGACGGTGACGGTCGCCTATGCCGTGGACGCCAGGCTGGCCCCGGACCTCCTGGTGGCCGCGGGCCTGCGACAGGACGGGACGTGGGACGTCGCTGCCCGGTTCGGCCTCGGAGGTCTCACCAGGGAGGCCAAGGTCTCGATCGATCCCGGCACGCCACCGAGCCTCGGCGGGCGCTCTCCCCTGGCCCGCCGCTCGCCGTTCCGGCCGTATCGATCCGGTACGGGCACCCTGTCGCTCCGGGTCGAGGTGCACGCCGGACCCGTCGGTTGGTCGCACGACGCCAGGCGCCTGGCGGCCGGCGTCGCGAGGCGCCTGGGGACCCGTCTGCGATTGGGGAACCGCCTGCAGATGCTGCGAGGGCGGCGCGCCTGACGCCCGCCCACCCGGGCCGGCCGCCGACGCCATCGGCTTGCTTGCTCAGCCGCCTCCGTGACCGAGGAACCGTTCCACGAACCGCTCGCTCGCGTGTCCGTCGCAGGCGCCGAGGTGACGGGCGACGAACGCGTCGTAGCCGGCCCCGTCCACGTTCCCCCGCAGGATCGCCTCGATGGCCCCGGCCGTGTCGGCCACCCGGGTCCCGATCATCTCGGTCCGGTAGTCGAGGTAGAGGCCCGGATCCAGCCTCGTACTCGGCGAGGTCGTCGACGAGCAGGACGATGGGCCGGCGGAGGAGCGCGTACTCGAAGATCGACGACGAGTAGTCGGTGACCAGGACGTCGGCCACCACGAGCAGGTCGTTGATCTCGGCGGCCGGATCGACCACGACGTCGTAGCCGGCCGTCGGCATCAGCCCGGGATCGAGGTTGGGATGCGTCTTGAGGACCAGGAGGTGGTCGGCCGGCAGCGCGGCCCGCAGCTTCACGGCGTCCAGCGCATCCGTCGGGCGCTTGCCCCTGCCTCGCCCCCGGAAGGTCGGGGCGTACAGGACGACGCGCCGGCCGGCGAGCGCCGGATGGGCGCCCAGCACGCGCGACCGCGCCGCCCCCATCGCCTCTGCGTCGAAGAATGCGTCCGTGCGCGGGGTGCCCAGCGGAAGCACCCGCTCGACGGGCGTCCGGAGCGCGGCCGCCCACGGCTTCCTCGAGGCCTCGCCGGCGCTCACGACCCAGTCGTAGTGGCGATGGAGGAACGTCCGCTCGGGTTCCGTGAGCGGCGTGGCCGCGTCGGCGCCGAAGCGCTTGAGCGCGCCCGCGGCGTGCCACACCTGCACGACCGTCGTGCCAGGGCCGTGCGGGGCCACGTGGACCGGGAGGTAGGCGTTGTCCACGACCACCAGGCGTGCGGTCCGCACGTGGTACATGCCGCGCACCAGCCGCAGGAGGTACCGGAGCTTGCTCAGCCGACCGTAGCCGTAGGGCTCGAGCAGCAGGACGATCTCGAGGTCGGGCCTGCGGGCCCGGATGGCGTCGTGGAGATGCCGCAGGTTGCCCTCGAGAGCGGTCGTGCGGGCCGTGGCCAGGACGACCCGTTGCGGGTGCTTCGGCAGCCAGGAGAACAGCCAGCCGAGGATGCGGAGGACGGCGCTCGAGAGCAGGTACTCGCTGCGACTCACGAGGCGCCCGGGATGGCCGGTGGTTCCGCGGCCGTCGAGGGCGGCGCGGCTAGGATGCGTCCGCCGGCTCGCATGATGCCCAGGCCGGCGACGAGGGCCCGTCCGGGTCCGCCCCACCCCCATCCGCGTCGCCATCGGCCCCGGCCGGCGGCAGGCCCTGGGAGTCGTGGCGCCGGACGTCGAGGACCTGCCCCGTGAGGTCCGACCCGATGAGGCGGAGCGTGGCCAGGGCGACGTCCTCGGATCCGAGCAGCCCGACCGGCGATTCGCCCGGGAATGCGGCTCGACGCATCGGCGTGTCGGTCCGCTCGGGGCTCACCGCGTTCACGCGGATCCCCTCGTCCCACCACTCCTCGCTCAGGCCCTGGGTCATGTTCACCACGGCCGCCTTGCTCGCGGAGTAGGCGACGTAGTTGGGCCGCCCGCGGGTGAACGAGCTCGACGCGAACACGGTCAGCGACCCTCGCGTCGCCCGCAGGTGGGGATAGGCCGCCCGGGCCACGTTGAGCGAGCCGGTGAGGTTGACCGCGATGACCTCGGCCATCTCGGCGACCGGCATCTCGGCCAGGGTCCCGATGCGCAGGACGCCGGCGGTGCACACGACGTGGTCGATGCCACCCAGGCGTCCGGCTGCCTCGGCCATCCGGCGCTCGATCGCGCCGTAGTCGCGGACGTCCAGCCCGAGCGAGCTCCCGTCCACCTCGGCCCGGGCCCCCTGCCTCACCGCCTCGTCGGCGATCGCCCGCCCGATCCCGTTGGTGCCGCCGATCACCAGGAGGCGCGCTCCGGCGATCGGATGATCCTGTCCTGCCCCGTGGGTCGGGGTCAGCACGCGCATCTGGAGCATCCGGTCCGCGATGACCATGTCGATCCTGGTCGTGATCTTGACGTTCGTCTCGTCGCCCGCGACGCCGACGATCCGGGCGCCCGGCACGTGGCGGAGGACGAGGCTGCAGTCGTCGGTCGCGGACAGGTCCCCGACGCGTGCCGCGGTCTCGTACGCCTGGGCGAGGACGCTCTTCCGGAACGACTGCGGCGTCTGGCCCCGCCGGTACCGCCCGCGCTCCGGGATCTCCACGACGTCCTCGCCGTCCACGATCACCAGCGTGTCCGCGCTGGGGATGACGGTGTCGGTCGAGTCGGCACGGCCCGAGATGACGGGCTCGATGGAGCGCAGGATCACGTCGAGCGGCAGGAGCGGCCGGACGGCGTCGTGGACGAGCACCACGTCGTCGTCGTCCGCCTCCAGCGCCTGGAGGCCGTTGCGGGTGCTCTCGTTGCGGGTCGCTCCACCCGCGACCACGGCCACGGGGACGGAGATCCGCGCGCCGGCGACCAGCGCCTCCGTCTCGGTCAGCCAGCTGGGGTGCGAGACGACGATCAGCCGATCGATGGGAGCGGCGGCCATGGCCCGGAGCGTGCGCAGGAGGATGGGGTCGCCGGCCAGTCGGACGAACTGCTTGGGCATCTCGCCGCCGAAGCGGTTGCCGTCGCCGCCGGCGAGGACGATCGCGTGAACCTTCATCTGGCGCGTGTGCTCCATGGCGGGACGGTGCTGCCGGAGAGACTACCGCCACCGGCCGCATCCGGGGCCACGGCAATCGCTGGCCACGGCATTCGGGCCGCGGCACCGGACCGGAGGCCATCCGAGCGGCGTGCCGTCCGGGGTACCATCCGGAGCCAGTATGCCGACCTCAGCGTCACCGTCCGGGGAGGGCGGGTTCCGGGTTCCCGCCATCGATCTCGTTTCGATCACGTGGCGCCGGATCCAGCTTCTCGTCCGCTGCCGGGCCTCCGGCACGACCGTCGACCCCCGGCAGCTGTGGCTGCACCGCGACGGCGGGTCCGGCCCGGATGCTGCGGCCGCCGGCTGGGAGCGCGACGGGGATGACCTCGTCGTCCGCTTCAACGTCATGCAGGGCCCCGGCCAGCTCCCGCTCGAGCCCGGTCGATGGCGCCTCGCGTCGGTCCCGGCGACCCATGGGAAGCACGTTGCCGTGAGGGTCAACGGCGCCCGGTCGATCGAACCGTCCGTCGCCAACGCGGTGTTCGCCATCGGCAGCAGGGAGTTTGTGGCCACGCCGGGCCTGGATCCCGGATCCGGAGCGCTCACGCTGGACGTGAGGGTCCGGCCGGCGACCGGCTCACGACCCGACCTGGACGCAGGGCCGCCGTGGAGGCGCCTGGCCAGGCCCGTGGCGGTGCGGCTCGCGAGGCTCAAGGCGCGCCTGTTCCAGCTCCTGTTCCGGGTCTTCCGGTCCCTCGCCCGTCGCACCGGCCGGCGGATCCTGTTCAGCTCCGACTCACGGACGGAGCTCGGCGGAAACCTGAAGATCGTCCACGACCGAATGGTCGAGCGCGGCATCGACCGGGACGTCGAGCTGCTGACCCTGTTCAAGGAGAGCGTGGCCACCCGCCGCGCGTTCAAGGACCGGTTCCGGCTCCCGTGGCTGCTGGCCCGGGTCGATGTCATCGTCATCGACGACTTCCAGCCCGTTATCTACCGCGTGCCCGAATCCGACGTCCGGATCGTCCAGCTGTGGCACGCCGTGGGCGCGTTCAAGACCGTGGGCTACAGCCGGGTGGGCAAGCCCGGCGGCCCGAACCCGTATGGACGGGCGCACAAGAACTACACGTTCGCGACGGTCAGCTCCACTGCCGACGTCCCGGTCTACGCGGAAGCCTTCGGCATCCCGGAATCGCGGGTCATCCCGACGGGCGTTCCCCGCGTCGATCGCTTCTTCGATCCCGCCCACCGGGAGGTCGCCCGCGAGGCCGCCCTCGACCTGTTTCCCGCGGCACGCGGCCGGTTCACGATCCTGTTCGCGCCGACGTTCCGCGGCCATGGCGCCCGCAGCGCGGCCTACGATCTCGGCCGGATCGACTACGCAGCGCTCCATGCGCTGTGCGTCGAGAAGGACGCGGTCTGCATCGTCCGGATGCACCCGTTCGTGCGCGAGCCGCTCGGGATCCCGGAGCGGCTGACCGACCGGCTCCTCGACGGCTCCACCGCCCCGATCGACGTCAACGACCTCCTGTTCGCGGTCGACCTCCTGGTCACCGACTACTCGTCCATCGTCTACGAGTACTCGATCCTCGGCCGGCCGGCCCTGTTCTATGCCTACGACCTCGAGGAGTACGTCGCGAGCCGCGACTTCTACGAGCCGTACGAGTCGTTCGTGCCGGGTCGGATCGTCCGGACCTTCGACGAGATGCTGGATGCGATCCGCCGCGACGAGTACGAGATCGAGAAGGTCGCCCCGTTCGCGTCCCGGCACTTCGACCATCTCGACGGTGGTTCCACGGATCGCGTCATCGACCTGATCCTGTCCCCGTGACCGGCCTGGTCGTCCGGTTGCGGATCCTGGCCGTCCGGTCCGGCTTCGCCGTGGGTCGCCTGATCCCGGTCAGGCGCCGAGTGGTCCTCGCGACCTCGCATGCGGACCGCCTCGGCGGCAACCTCGCCTTCATCCACGACGAGCTCGGGCGCCGGGCGCCGGCGGAGCGGGTCGTCGTCCTCGCGTTCCGCCACCGCCCCGGCCTCCGCGGGCGCGTCGCCGCCCTGTGGCACGCCTTCCGGTCCGGGTACCACCTCGCCACGGCGCGGGTGCTCGTCGTGGACGACTACTTCTTCGCGCTGTACGTCATCCACCCCCGCCCGGGGACCACCCGAATCCAGGTCTGGCACGCCGCCGGCGCGTTCAAGAAGTTCGGCTACAGCGTGCTCGATCGTTCGTTCGGTGCGGACGAGGCGCTGGTCGAACGGGTCCCGATCCACGCCAACTACGACCTGTGCCTGGTGTCGGCGGCCGCGATCGCCCCGCACTACGCGGAGGCGTTCCGGGTACCGCTCGACCGATTTCACGTCCGGGATCGGGATCCCGCGCACCGACCTGTTATTCGACGAGGAGCGGAGGTCCCGGGCCGCGGCGGAGGTCCGTCGCCGCTACCGGATCCCCGACGGCCGCCGCGTCCTGCTCTACGCGCCGACCTACCGCGGCGACAGCGTGACCGCCGCACGGTACGCCGAGCACCTGGACCTGCAGGAGCTGGCCGGCGTGATCGGCGACGACCACGTCGTGCTGCTGCGGCTTCACCCGTTCGTCCGCCGGCGCGCGACGCTCGGCCCGGACCTTGCCGGGTTCGCGATCGACGTCTCGGACCACCCCGACGTCAACGAGCTCATGCTCGTGAGCGACCTGCTGGTGACCGACTACTCGAGCGTCATCTTCGAGTTCGCCCTCCTGGGCCGGCCGATCGCGTTCCTCGCCCCCGACCGCGAGGCGTACGTGGGCGAGCGCGGCTTCTACCTCGACTTCCCGGGTGACATGCCCGGACCGGTGTTCGAGACCACCGCGGCCCTCGCCGGGTACGTCCGGGCGGGGAGGTTCGACACGGCCCGCGTCGAGGCCTTCGCCCGTGCCTCGTTCGACCTGGCGGACGGCCGGGCGTCCGAGCGATTCGTGGACCTGGTGGTCCGGCCGGTGCTGGACGGCGGGCGGCCGCAGGTCGCGCGCGTCAGCGGATAGGGGACCCGCGCGTCGGCGGACAGCGTCGTCCTGCGCCGCCCGCGGACAGCGTCCTGCGCCGCCCGCGGTCTCCCTTCGCGCGCACGGTGGTCGGGGCCGGCCGGACCCGGTACCCTCGTCCGGCTTGATGGACGAGGAGGCAACGGTGGAGCGGATCGGTTTCGTGGGCCTGGGAACGATGGGCGCGGCGATGGCCGCGAACGTGCGCCGGGCCGGCTTCGAGGTCACGGCGTGGAACCGGACGCCCGGGCGGGCGACCGCGCTGCGGGACATGGGCGTGCTCGAGGCCGCGACGCCCGCCGACGTGGCCCGCGCGTCGGACATCGTGGTCATCTGCGTCTCCGACACGCCGGACGTCGAGGCCGTGCTGTTCGGCGCCGACGGCGTCGCCTCCGGCCTGGCCGCGGGCGGTCTCGTCATCGACTGCTCGACGATCTCACCGGCCGCGACCGCGACCTTCGCCGCCCGCCTCGCGGACGCCGGCGTCGCCTTCGTCGACGCCCCGGTCTCGGGCGGGTCCGAGGGTGCGAAGCTGGGGACCCTCACAATCTTCGTCGGGGGCGACGAGGCCGCGGTGGAGCGGGCGCAGCCCGTGCTCGCCGCCATGGGCAAGACGATCACCCGCTTCGGGCCGGCCGGCAGCGGCCAGGCGGTGAAGGCCGTCAACCAGGTCGTGATCGCCGGGATCTATCTTGGCGTGGCCGAGGGCATGGTGCTCGCGATGAAGGCAGGGCTGGACCCGGCACTGGTGGCGACGGCCCTCGGCGGTGGGGTGGCCAGGAGCTGGATCCTGGAGAACCGCAGCGGCAAGATGATCGCGAACGACTACCCGCTCGGCTTCCGGACGTCGCTCCACCTCAAGGACCTGGCGATCGCCCTCGACCTGGCGCGGTCCGTCGGCGTGGCTCTGCCCGTGTCCGGGCTGGCGGCCCAGCTGGAGGCGGGTCTCGTCGCGCGCGGGTACGGCGACGAGGACATGTCCAACCTCGCGCGCGCGATCCGGAGCCTGTCGGGCCTGGAGGGGTGACGGGAACGGGCCGCCTCGCGGCGGCCCGTCGGATGCCCGGCCCGTCGGATGCCCGGCCGGCGCCCGGAGCCCGTCCGGCGCGCCGGTCAGCCGTGCGCCGGTTCGGGCCCGTGCCGATCAGGCCCGTGCCGATCAGCCCTGCGCGGGCCCCAGCGAGGGCGTCAGCAGGAGCGGGTCGCCCAGCCGGTCGCCGTACTTCGGGCGGAACCGCTCCGTGTCGTAGGCGTGCAGCTGGACGCGCTGCGGCGGCTTCGCGGTCTCGGCCAGCGACACGTGGGAGTACTTGCCGTCACGGACCGCGGTCATCCGGCCGCTGATGCCGTCCCGGATCAGGTCCATGGCGATGTTCGCGAACGTGGACGCGACCATCGAGTCCAGCATGTCCGGCTCGCCGGAGCGGAGGTCGTAGGTCAGCTCCGAGGAGACGGCCTCGATGCCGGTGCGGGCCTTGAGCTCGCTCGCCAGCACCTCGCCGATGTTGGCCTTGTGCCGGTGGCCGAACGCATCCGTGTCACCGACGTCGGCGATCTGCGCGCCCTTCCAGATGGCACCTTCGGCGGTGATGACCACCGCGTACCGGCTGGGGTTGTTGTGGTGGTCCTCCGTGAGGACCTCCGCCAGGGCGTCCAGGTCGTACGGGAACTCGGGGATCACGCACCGCGTGGAGGTGACGTAGGCCGTGTAGAGGGCCGTGAAGCCGGCGTCGCGCCCGAAGATGCGGAACACGCCGATCCGCTCGTGGCTGCCCAGCGTGGTCCGCTGGCGGTTCAGGACCTCCTTGGCCCTGGTGATCGCGGACGAGAACCCGATGCAGTACTCGGTGCCGTTGACGTCGTTGTCCATCGTCTTGGGGATCGCGACCAGGGCCAGGCCCCGCTGGTGGAGCACCGACGAGAAGGACAGCGTGTCGTCGCCGCCGATGGTCACGAGGTGGGTGAGACCCAGGTGCGAGATCGTGTCGAGGACGTGATCCGTGAGGTCGTACACGCCCTCCGACGTCTGCTTGTCAGCGATGCTCTTGGGGTCCAGCCAGCCTGGCAGCGCCGACGCCCGCATCTTGCGCGGGTTCGTCCGCGAGCTGTGGAGGATGGTGCCGCCGGTGCGGTCGATGGTCCGGGTGTTGATCCGGTCCAGCACGCGGGCGTACTCGGGGTCGAGGTCCGGCGTCCGGCGCTGGTGGGTCAGCCCCTCCCAACCCCGGCGGATGCCGACGACCTCGTAGCCGAGCTCCGTCGCGCGGTAGACGACGCTCTTGATGACCGAGTTGAGGCCCGGCACGTCGCCGCCGCCGGTGAGGATTCCGATCCGTCGAGGTGCTGCCATGGGAGAGCTCCGTCTGGTCCGCCGGCCGGAGGCCGGGTGAAGGTCGAGGCGCCGTCCGCGGCCGGCCTGCAGCCGGGCGTCCGACGTCCCCGGCGCCGGGAAGCGCACGTGGGCCCGGGCAATGCTACCCCCGACCCGGATCGCTATGATTCCCTGCATGAACTACGAGCTGTTCATGGGCGAGGCGCTGGCGGAGGCCCGGGTCGCGTTGTCGCGGGGCGCGCCTGCGGTCGGCGCGATCGCGGTCATGAACGAGGCGATGGTCGCCCGCGGCTCGAACCGCGTGGACGAGTCGGACGACCCGACCGCCCATCCGGTCATCGCGGCCCTGCGGGAGGCGGCCCGCAAGCTGGGGACGCCGCGCCTGACGGACGTCACGATCTTCACGACCCTCGAGCCGTGCCCGATGTGCGTGGGCGCGATGCTCGGTTGCGACGCGGCGGCCCTCGTCTACGCGGTTCCCAACCCGGTCGACGGGGCCGCGGGCTCGGTGCTCCAGCTCGCCCAGCACCCCGCGCTCGGCCGCCGCCTGGCCGTGGTGTCGGGCATCTGCCGAGAGGAGGCCGAGGAGCTCACGGGCGCCTTCGACGTCGCCCCCACCGGCGCCTGACCCGCCGCCCCCGCCCTTCCCGCTGCCCGGGCACGCGGTTCGCGTCGCGAACGGGACCGTTCCGGCCGCCAACGGCACGGGTCGCGCCGCGCCCGGGCCGGTCCTCCGCAGCGTGTCGCGCCAACCGGTGCCCGCCTACCGCCACCCGGCCAGCCTTTGGTATCCTCTCGCGCGGAGAGGTGTCCGAGTGGTTGATGGTGCCGCTCTCGAAAAGCGGTGTGCGAAAGCACCGCGGGTTCGAATCCCGCCCTCTCCGCCACCAGACCCGCGACACGGCCCGGCGCGTTTGTTCGCCGGGCCGTATCTTTTCGGGCGGAGAGGTCGCCTAGTGGCCTAGGGCGCCGCACTGGAAATGCGGTATGGGGCAACCCATCGCGGGTTCAAATCCCGCCCTCTCCGCCAGCCTCCACGCTCGGTCAGCGTCGGTGGGACCGGCCGTGGCGGTCCATCGCCAGATGATCGCGTCCCGGGATCGGGACCGGCGGGGCAGAGCGTGCTCTCGATCTCTACCGGGATCGCGCGGTCGATGACGGAACGGCCGCCGCTTTTCCACCGCCTCTCCGTCCTGCTTCGATGCCACGGCACAGCTTCGTCCACGGTCGTCAGGACTCCACCGCCTGCCTGAGGACTCGGCCGAGACCGTGCATCACCTCCAGCACCACATCGCGGCGATCATCCGAACCGGCCGACCAGTTGGCGATCGCTGCATAGGTCACCGTTCCGCGAGGGCCGCCGAGGACCCCCACATCGGCGCGTGTGCCGAGGTCGGTGCCGGTCTTGTGGCGCAGGACGAGGCCACGATCGGGTTCGTGATGCGAGAGGGGATCAAGGGCAAACGCCGATGCGACCATCGACAGGTCCGCGTCGTGTTCCAGCCATGCGAGGACCTGCGCGCCCACGCCCGGCCACGGCAACGAGTCGCCGTGCAACCGATCCATCAGCTTCGCGAGCTCGTCGGCGGTGCCAACCGACAACGTGAATGGGTGCTGCGCGGTTCGCGGATCCCGCACCCTGTCGAGGAGGCTCGCGGCGTGCAATCCCAGGGCCCGCTCGCAGTCCCGCACCGCGTCAATCCCGATGCGATCGAGCAGGACATTCGTGGCCAGGTTATCGCTGAGGCTCCCGGCAAGCAGGGCCACGTCGGCCAGCGGCAGCGATTCGATCCTCAGGTGCTGCCAGACGCCGGAGTCCCCGACGCGATCGCCAGTGGCCCTGCTCAGAGGCTCGTCAAGCAGCACCCGGCCCTCCCGAGCCGCGACAGCGGTCGCGATGAGGAGGAACAGCTTCCCCACGCTGGCGGTCCGGAGGACCAGGTCGGGCTGCCGCGCGGCGATGCGACTGCCATCCCACCAGACGCTCAATCCAAAGGCGACATCTGCTGGGAGGTCGGCCAGGGCAGCCCCGGCCTGCTCCGAGACTGGCGACTGCGAGCTCACCGTGAGAACGTCCCCTTCCCGGGCCCGGCCATGAACGCTCTCCCGGCCTCCACCGCGCGGGATGACGCTCGCATCGTAGCCCCCGCCTTCTCCGCCGGCGGCACGACCGGCGGGCAGTCCGGCGGCGGACCCTCCAGCGCCCGGCCCTCCGACGGCCGGCCCGGACGGGGCCTCCTGCTATCATCCCCGTGCCGTGCTAGGCGGGGAACTAGCGGTGCCCTGTACCTGCAATCCGCTCCAGCAGGGCTGAATTCCCCCCCGAGGTCGGCGTTCTCGAGTGCCGACGACGTTTGCGACGTTGAGGACCGGGTCCCGCGCAGCGGCGACTCGTGAACCGTGTCAGGTCCGGAAGGAAGCAGCACTCAGCGGTGATCGCCGGGTGCCGCGGAACGGCCTGGTCCGAGCCGCAGGTGTCGGTGGGCGCGGGAGTGTCCAGATCGACGGGGGGTGCACGGCATTTCGCCTCGCCTCGCCGCGCCCGGCACAGGAGCGTCGTTGAACGCAGGGACTCCCCACCAGGCCCTCTACCGCCGCTGGCGTGCCCAGACGTTCTCGGAGATCGTCGGGCAGGAGGCGGTCGTCGCCACCCTGCGCAACGCGGTCCTGACCGGGCGCGTGTCGCACGCCATCCTGTTCACCGGGCCCCGCGGCACCGGCAAGACGTCGCTGGCCCGGATCCTGGCCAAGGCCCTCAACTGCCGGAACCTGGGCGCCAACGCGGATCCCTGCGACGTCTGCGAGCCCTGCGTCTCGATCCGGGAAGGACGCGCCCTCGACCTCGTCGAGATCGACGCCGCCTCGAACCGCGGGATCGACGCGGTCCGTGACCTGCGGGAGCGCCTGGCGTACGCACCCCAGGACCTGAGCCGCAAGGTCTACATCCTCGACGAGGCGCACCAGATCACCAGGGATGCCTGGAGCGCCCTCCTCAAGTCGCTCGAGGAGCCCCCCGACTTCGTCGTGTTCATGTTCGCGTCGACGCATCCCCAGGACTTCCCGCCGGCGATCGTGTCCCGCCTCCAGCGGTTCGACATCCGGCGCCTGACGATGGACGAGATCGGCGGCAAGCTGGAGCGGATCCTCGCGGCCGACGGACGCGAGGTCGACTCGGAAGCAGTGCGGCTGATCGCGCGTCTCGCCGCCGGCGGCATGCGCGACGCGGAGTCGATCCTGGACCAGCTGCTGGCCTCGACCAACGGGCGGATCGAGGCGGACGACGTGCGGGACCTGCTCGGCCTCGCCGAATCGGAGCAGGTGAGCCGGTTCATCATCGCCTACGCGACGGGTGACCCGGCCGCGGGGATCGACCTGCTGGACCGACTCGAGGAGCGCGGACGCGACCTGCGTGTCTTCCTCGACCAGGTCGTGGACGCGCTGCGCGAGCGGCTCGTCGCGGGCCTCGCGTCAGGGTCGCCGGTGGATCCGGCCCTCGCGGGCGCGGCGCGCCGGCTTTCGGCCATCGATCCCACGCGGCTCGGGGCGGGCGGGATGCGCCTCCAGCTGGAGCTCGTGCTCCTCGAGCCCGCGGTGGGCCGTGTCGCCCCCTCGACCGCCCAACCGACCGCCTCCGTCCCGGCTCCGACGGCCGGCATGCCCGA
>CAWHHF010000015.1:0-21203 GCA_963829105.1 uncultured Chloroflexia bacterium | reverse complement strand
CAGCGCGAGAATCGATCGTCGCATGACATCCCTCTCCTCTGATCGCAACGAGGTCATTCTACGTTTCCCGGGAAGGTGGCAATCGGGGCCGGGGCGGGTCGGCGCTGCGCGAATCGGAAGACCGGCCGCCCTGGCGGGCAGCCGGTCCTCCGCAGACCCCGGGCGACCTCGGTCGCGCCCGAGACGCCGAGGGCGTCAGGGGCTCAGGAAAGGGCGGCGCAGATGTCGGCTCGCGGTCCCCGCGACCGAGCGGACCGTCCAGGTGCCATCGGCGGCCACGTCGATCGTCGTCCTGCCGACATGCAGTGTCGTCGACGGTCCCCCATCGGCGGGGAAGAGGATGACCACGTTGTGACCCATCAGGGACATCCTCGCCGAGCCGTCCGGGTAGGCAGCGTTCCAGGTGACGGCCCCATTGGAAGCTGTCGAGAACGTGGCGCCCGTCGACGCGTTCGTGAACGTCAACGCATATCCGGTGCCAGCCGTGAGGCTCAGCACGGCGCCATCCTGACCGCTGAACTCGCGCACGACCTGCGAGCCCGGGCCGTAGCCGGCGATATGCAGGCCGAAGTCGGCGCATGCCAAGCCGGCCGGGAGGTCCGTCTGGAAGGCCGTTTCGGCGGCCGCCGCAGGGCCGGCGAGCGCGATGAGGAGGCCGACCGAAGCGAGGGTGGCGAGACCGGTGGCCCGCCTGCTGCGTGATGCCAACATCGTTCCTGTCCTCCAGCCCGACGCAATCCGGTGGACGACGGCGGCCCCTCGGGCGATGGGCCACAACCGTTGACATCGCGATGGTGGGCGTGCCCCGCATCCGCGCCATCGGGCGATCCCTGATTTCCGGCCCCGGGCACCCCTTAATCCGGGATGGGGTCAAGCTGGGTCGGGCTCGCGGACGTCCGCCACAGGCGCCCGTCCCGCGGATGTCTCGCGAGCCGCGGCGGCTCACGACCCTTCCGCGACGGATCACATCTGGCTACGCTGCACGCATGGGCATGCGTCGCTCGAGCTCCGTCCTCGTCGGCCGCGACGAGGACCTGCGCGCCCTCGAGGCGGCGCTCGACGACCGGGCCACGCGACCGCTGATCCTCGTGGGCGGGGAGGCCGGCGTCGGCAAGAGCCGGTTCGTCGCGGAGCTGGCATCGCGCTCTGGGACCGAGGCCATGACGACGGTGGGCTCGTGCATCCAGCTGGGCGCGGACGTCCTGCCGTACGCGCCGTTCGTCGACGGCCTCGGCCGGTTCGTCGAGGCGTTGGGCGACCGTGCCGGCGAGGTCCTGGGCACGGCGCCCGAGGTCCTGGCGACGCTCTTGCCGGACCCCGCGGCGAGCCCCCCGACAACGGACGGCGTGAGCCGCGGCCGCATGTACGAGGCGGTCCGGGAGCTTCTCGATCGGGCGCCGGGCGGCCTCCTGTTCGTGCTCGAGGACATCCACTGGGCCGACCGGTCGAGCCTCGAGCTCCTCGCCTACCTCGCCAGCCGGCTACGCCACGGCCGGACGGCGATCGTCGCGACCTTCCGGACCGACGAGCTGCACAGGCGGCACCCGCTCGTCCCTGTCCTGGCCGAGCTGACCCGGAGCGGGCGCTCGACGCGGGTGGACCTTGGCCGTCTCGACGGCGGGCAGGTGAGCGCGCTGGTTCGCGCGATCCGCGACGATCCTCCCGAAGCCCTCGTCGAGGCGATCGCCGCCCGGTCGGACGGCAACCCGTTCCTCGTCGAGGAGCTGCTCGCCGTCGACGCGGGACCAACCGCCTCCCTGCCGGGGACGCTGCGAGAGCTCCTCCTCGCGCGGCTCGGGACCCTCTCGGAGCCATCGCGCCGGGCGCTCGGCATCGTGGCCGTCCTCGGGAGGCCCGCCGACGCCCGAGCTCGTCGAGGCGGTCTGGCAGAGCTCGGCGGCCGATCTCGACGGCGCCCTCCGCGAGGCGGTGGATCGGGCGATCCTGGTGGTCGATCCGTCTGGCGGTCGGCTGGCCTTCCGTCACGCCCTGATCGGGGAGGCCGTGGCGGACGACCTCCTGCCGGGCGAGCGCGTCCGCCTCCACGCAGCGCTGGCCCGCATCCTGGCCGACCGGCCGGACCTCGCGAGCCCGACACGGGCCGGCGCCGCCGCCGAGGTGGCCCACCACCTGTTCGAGGCGCACGACCTCCCTGCGGCGCTCGCGGCCTCGGCCGCTGCCGGCGACGCGGCCGTGGCCGCCCGGGCATACCCGGAGGCGAGGGGGCTGTACGAGAGGGCGCTCGACCTTCTCGAGCGAAGTCCCGACGACGGCCGGCGCGCCGCCATCGACGGGATCAACCTGCTCGACGCGGCCGCCGAGGCGAGCTTCCACAGCGGCGACGCCGCGCGGGCGGTCGCCCTCGGGAGACGTGCGGTCGCGGCCGCCGAAGGGGCCACCGATGCCCGACGGATGGCCCACCTCCTCGGGCGGCTCATGCAGTGGTCGGCGGGACAGGCGAGGTCGAGGAGCTCGCCGCCCTCGGTGAGCGCGCCGTCGGGCTCGGTGCCGCCGGAGCCCCCGACCGTCGAGCGCGCCTTTGCCCTCCTGTCCCTCGCGTCGGCGAGGATGCATGCAGGGCGCCACCGCGAGTGCCTCGAGCTCGCCCGGGAGTCGGCACGGGTGGCGGTCGCGTGCGGGGCAGTCGGGAACGAGGCAAGCGCCCAGGCGCTCGTGGCCGTGTGCCTCACCGGGCTCGGACGCGACCGCGAGGCGGTCGAGGTGGCCGATCGAGCCGTGCTGCTCGCCGATCGCTCCCGCGGGACGGCGGAGGTCGGCCTCGCCCACATCAACCAGGCGGCGGTCTACAGCCACGTCGGGCGGTATGGCGATCTGCCGGCCGTCCTGGCCGCCGCGCGAGTGGCGGTCGATCGCGAGGGCCTGCACGACATGAGCGAGCCCTGGCTGGCGACGGACGAGGTCGATCTCCTCGTCTGGCAGGACCGCTGGGACGAGGCCGAGGCACTCGCGGGTCGGATGATCGACGCACATCCGTCCCCGTCGCCGCTGGCCGTGGCTTCTCGCGGTCCGCGGCCTGCTCCGCGTCCGGGCCGGCCTGCTCGCTGACGGAGGACGCGACCTCGGCACCGCGTGCGACATCCGGCCTCTGGTCGAGCCCGAGATCCGCGCCGTGGCGCTCGGCCACCTCGCCGAGGCGGCGCTCGCGCGGGCCGACCCGCGCAAGCGCCCTGGTGCTCGTCGATGAGGCGCTGTCGGTCCTGGCGCCCACGGACGAGGTGCCCGGCCGGGCTCACCTGCTGGCGCTCGGGCTCCGGGCAACCGCCGACCTTGCCGAGCGCGCACGGGCGCGCCGAGATGCGGCGGGCGGGCGGATGCAGGGAGGGCGGCCCAGCCGTACGTCGCCGGCATCCGGGCCGCGCAGGTGGGCCGTCTCGTCGAGGGCGGGGCGATGGAGGGACGGGTCGCGGCGCGCGTCGCGTGGGGCCTGGCCGAGGAGGGTCGCCGGGCGGGCTCCTGGGACCCCGACGCCTGGGCGGCCGCGGCGTCGGCGCTCACCGAGGTCGGCGAGCCGTACCTGGCGGCCCGCTGCCGCTACCACGAGGCGGAGACGGTCCTCGCGGGCGCCGGGGATCGCGGGCGGGCGGCGATGATCCTGCGTGAGGTGGGAGCATGGGCCGCCCGCGTGGGGGCCGAGCCTCTGGGCCGTGACGTCGAGTCCCTCGCCCGGCGGGCACGGCTTGACCTTGCCGGCGGTGAAGCTCTCCGTGGACAGGGTCGCGCCGGCTGGTGAACGGGCAGCGCCGTCGGACCCGTACGGCCTCAGCGCACGGGAACGGGACGTGCTCTCCCTGCTGGTCGAGGGCCGGACGAACCGCGAGATCGGGGTGACGCTGTTCATCAGCGAGAAGACGGCCAGCTCCACGTGACCCACATCCTCGACAAGCTGGGGGTCACGAGTCGCGGGGCGGCGGCGGCGCTCGCCGTCCGGGGTGGCCTCCTCGGGGGGCCAGGGGGCTGAACCGTCGCGGTCCGGCGTCCGGCCGCCGGACCGGTCGCGGACCACCTCGCCTTCGTGGCGCCGGAGACCGGCACGGTGCACGCGACGCCGTCCGCGGCCGCATCATGGGGCCGACGGCCAGCGGCTGCCGTCGGGTGGCGGGCAACCCGGATCGCCCAGGGAGACACCGTGCAGGACGCGCCCACCATCGTCGTCACCGGCATGTGCAATACGAAGGGCGCCGAGATCCGGTACCTCGCCGAGCAGGTGGCGGAGCACGGCGGCGAGCCGATCATCATGGACCTCAGCCTCGGCGCCGCCGTCGACTGGGCCGACGTGTCGCTCCACGACGTGCTGGCCGCCACCGGGACACCGATCGAGGAGGTCTTTGCGGCGCCGCGGGCGACGGCCATCGACCTCGTCGGGCCATGCCGGCGCCGTCAAGATCCTCGAGCTCCATGCGGCCGGCCGGTGCGACGGCATCATCTCGTGGGCCGGGTCGGTCGGGACGACGACGGCGACCCAGGTGATGCGCGCGCTGCCGTTCGGTGTGCCCAAGGTGATGCTCACCGACATGGCGTCCAGCGACGTCAGCATGTGGCTCGGCAACAAGGACATCTACATCGTCAACCCGACCGCCGAGCAGGGGATCAACGTCGTGACTCGCAGGCGGTCGCGAACGCCGCCGCCGCCGTGGTCGCCATGGCCCGGGTCCCCGAGTCCCGGCCGGGATCGCGAGCCGCTGTGCGCGATCACCTCGTACGGCTCGACGACGCCGACCGTGCTCCGCTGCAGCGGCGTTCATGGAGCAGCGGGGCTGGGATGTAGGCGTCTTCCACGCGGTCGGGGTCCCGGGGCCACGATGGAGGACCTCATCCGATCCGGGCTGATCACCGCGCTGATCGACCTCACGCCCGCCGAGCTGATGAACACGCTGCTCGACAGCGTCTACGGCACCCCGACGGCGTGGGAGGGCGAACGCCTCACCGCCGCGGGCGACATGGGCATCCCGCAGGTCGTCGCCCCCGGTGGCCTCGACCAGGCGGCGCTCGGGGCCCTCGAGAAGGTGCCGCAGCGATACCTCGACGACACCGGGTACGGGCGCGCGCGCTCGCTACCACGGCACCGGGCTGCCGTACAGCACAACGCGAGCGTCACGATCATCATCCCCACCCGCGAGGAGGTCGAGCAGGTCTCCCTGGAGATCGCCGACCGGCTCAGCCGCACGACGCGGGCCCGCGGCGTTCATCATCCCGATGCGGGGCTGGTCGGCCTACGACCAGCGCGAGGCGATCGCGAGCCGCGAGCGCGGCTGGGCGGAAGGGCAACGGCGACGGCCCGACCTGGGAGCCGGATCCGGCGCACCCCACGTGGTCGCGCAAGGCAACGCTCATGCGGCGATCCTCGGCGAGCGCGTTGACGGGCGAACGACCACCTCGACGTCATCGCCGTCGACATGCACATCCTCGACGAGGCGTTCTCCGATCTCGCCACCCGGGCCATGGGGGACATGCTCGACGGCACCTGGCGGAAGGGGCTGTACCGCGACGTCCCGGGGTCATCGCCTGAGCAGGTAGGGCGTCTCGTTCAGCCGTTCGGCGCCGGTCGCGGTCACGAGGAACCCGTCCTCCACCCGCAGCCCGCCCCAGGGCGCGTTGAAGACCGGGATGTCGACCGACACCACCATCCCCTCCTTCAGGGTGGCCGTGCTGCTGGGCCCGAAGATCGGCGGCTCGAACTCGATCAGGCCCACGCTGTGGATGCCGGAGTAGAGGAAGTTCCGGCCCGAAGCCCGCCTCCTCCATCACCCGGCGCCCGGCCGCCTCGACGTCGCGGCCCGCGACGCCCGGCCGGATCAGCGCAGCACAGGCGTCCTGCGCACGCCGCGCGGCGTCGAGCGCCGCCCTCGCCTCGGCAGCCGGGCTCGCCCACGAACACCGGACGCCCGATGGCTCCGTGGTAGCCCTGGTACCGGGGCGCCAGGGTCAGCACGACCAGGTCGTCGCGGTCGATCTCGCGGAACGTGGCCCGCGCGAGGATCGGCCGGGCGTTCGGCCCCGACGCCACGATCGTGTCGATCCCCGTGCCCTCGGCGCCCGCCCGGCGCATCGCCGCCTCGGCCTCGGCCGCGACCGCGCTCTCGGTCACGCCCGGGTGGATGGCGGCCACGGCGGCCTCGAGCCCGGCCGCGGCGAGTCGATACGCGTGGCGGATGACGGCGATCTCCGCCGCGGACTTGCGGGCTCGCAGGCCGCACATCGCGTGCTCGACATCGACCCATCGGCGCCCGGCAGCGCCGCCTCCAGGGCGGCCGACGTGCCGACATCGAGGAGGCCGCGGCCCGCGATGCCGAGCCTGCCCACCGACCCCGCGGAGCCGGCCAGCCCGGCCACGATCTCCGGCAGGGTCTCGATGCGGCTGAACGGGTAGTCCTCGTCCGGGTGGGTGAACTCGCGGAGCACGCGCACGTCGGGAACCCGGCCCGACCCGCAGCGCGTACTGGTCGCTCTCGGGCCCGCAGACGAGGACCGGATCCCCGGCGGGCGGAACCAGGACGGCCATGGGCTCGAAGTGGACCGGGACGTCGGCCAGCCAGCGGACGTGCGCCGGGCCGAACACGGCGCGGTCGTTGCCGTAGGCGACCAGGAGGTCGAGCCCCTCGGCCTGCATCAGCGCCTGGACGCTTCGCCAGCGCCGGGGGAACTCGTCGCGCGGGATGACCGGTCTGGCGACGTCCATGCTGACCTCCACGGCTCGGTGCTAGAAGTCGGCGCTGGCCGGCGTGCGCGGGAACGGGATGACGTCGCGGATGTTCGCCATCCCGGTGGCGTAGGCCACCGACCGGTCGAAGCCCAGCCCGAAACCCGCGTGCGGCACGGTGCCGTACCGGCGCAGGTCGCGATACCACCAGTACGCCGCCGGGTCGAGCCCCGTCTCGCGGATCCGGGCATCGAGCACGTCGAGCCGCTCCTCGCGCTGGCTGCCGCCGACGATCTCGCCGATGCCGGGGGCGAGCACGTCCATCGCCGCCACGGTGCGCCCGTCGTCGTTGAGGCGCATGTAGAACGCCTTGATCTCCTTGGGGTAGTTGACGACCACCACCGGCCGCTTCGCGTACTCCTCGCACAGGTACCGCTCGTGCTCGGCCTGCAGGGCGACGCCCCACGTCACCGGGAACTCCCAGGCGCGGCCGGCCCGCTCCAGGACCCCGATCGCCTCCGTGTACTCCATGCGCACGAAGCTCGAGTTGACCAGGCCCTCGAGCCGGGTGACCGCCTCCGGGTCGATCCGGTCCGCGAAGAAGGCCATGTCGTCGGCGCACTCGTCCAGGATCGCGCGGAAGCTGTACTTGAGCAGGTCCTCGGCCAGGTCGGCGTTGTCCGAGATGTCGGCGAACGCGATCTCCGGCTCCACCATCCAGAACTCGGAGAGGTGCCGGCTGGTGTTCGAGTTCTCCGCGCGGAAGGTGGGTCCGAAGGTGTAGACGTTGGTCAGCGCGAGGCAGTACGCCTCGATGTTGAGCTGGCCCGAGACGGTGAGGAAGGCGGGCTTGCCGAAGAAGTCCTGGGAGTAGTCCACCGCGCCGTCCGGCGTCCGCGGGAGGTTGGCGAGGTCGAGCGTCGAGACGCGGAACAGCTCGCCCGCGCCCTCGGCGTCGCTGGCGGTCAGGATCGGCGTGTGGACCCAGTAGAAGCCGTTCTCGTCGAAGTAGCGGTGGATGGCCATGGCGAGACGGTGCCGGACCCGGGCGACCGCGCCGAAGGTGTTCGTCCGCACCCGCAGGTGGGCGACCTCCCGGAGGTACTCGAAGGTGTGGCGCTTGGGCGAGATGGGGTAGGTGTCGGGATCGTCCACCCAACCCACCACGGCGATCGAGTCGGCGAGGAGCTCGACCGCCTGGCCCTTGCCCTGGGAGGCTGCGACCGTGCCGCTGACCGTGACGGCGCAGCCGGCCGTCAGGTGCAGGATCTCTTCGTGGTAGTTGCCGAGCGCGCCGGGGCCGACGACCTGGAGGGCGTCGAAGCAGGACCCGTCGTGGACCGCCAGGAACGAGAGCCCGGCTTTCGAATCGCGACGCGTCCGGATCCAGCCCTGGACCGTCGCCCGCCCGCCGATGGCCGTCCTGCCCGCGAGGATGTCGACGACTCGTTCTGCCTGCGGCATGGGTTCTCCTCGGGGCCTCGTGACGCACACGCTGATCGGGAAGACGGTATTCCCCTTCGCGTCTCCACGTCTCGCCCGGCGTGGACGCTCATTCGAAGGTCCGCGCGACTACGCCCGGGTCCCGCCCGGGCGTCTTCGCGCGTGAAGGGCCGCGCCGGCGCCCGCTCCCTCGAAGCCGAGATCCGGCCGAGAGGCCCCGACGTAGAGACTCCGGGGGAGCCAAGCCGGGAGTCCAGGGGTACGGTCAATGTCGCTCTCGCAGGCAGGTCGAACCGCCAGGCTCGGGCAGGTCGCCGCGCTTCACACGGCTGTTGATCATCGGCATCGTGGCGGCGGCCGTCATGGTCGCGGCCGCCGCCTTCGGGGGCTGGTACCTGTTCTTCCGGCCGGCGGGCCCCGAAGCGGTCAACATCGCCGGCTTGACCCTGTCGTCCTCACCCGCGCCGGCCAGCCTCGACGGAACGTGGACCGTGAACACGTCCATCGGCACGGGCGCGGACGCCGCGTTCGTCGGCTACCGCGTGCAGGAAGAGCTCGCCAGCTTCGGGGCGAACACCGCCGTCGGCCGGACATCCGCGGTCAGCGGGACGTTCACGCTGCAGGGCACGTCGGTGACGGCGGCCACGATCACCGCCGACCTGAGCCAGCTCACCAGCGACGCCGCCGGACGCGACGGGCAGCTCAGGGACCAGGGCCTCCAGACCGCAACGTACCCGACGGCCACGTTCGTGCTCGACCAGCCGATCGAGCTCGGTGCGCTGCCATCGGACGGCCAGGTCGTCACGGCACGGCATCGGGGCAGCTGACGCTGCATGGCCAGACCCGGACGGTCCAGGTGCCGCTCCAGGCGAAGCGCTCCGGCGGGTGATCGTCATCGCCGGCTCGCTGCCGATCACGTTCGCCGACTACGGATCAAGCCGCCGTCGTCGTTCGCGGTGCTGTCGGTCGCGGACAGCGGCACGATGGAGCTCCAGCTGCTGTTCACCCATGCCTGACGATCGGGTCACGCACGGGGAACGACCGGCCTCCGGGGGCGAACAACCGGCGTTCCGGCAACGTCCGGCTGTCGCTAGCTACCGCCGCCCATTCGACCGCCGTGGGGATAGCCCCACCCCCAAGAGGCCGGGTGCCCGGCTTGGACGCAGGAGACCCCGGCGCTAGCGTCGAGGGCGACAAGTCGGCACGAACACGTCGAGCACGACAACGAGCTCCGCCGGAAGGGGATACCGATGAAACGCCTGCTCATCATCGCGGCCACGGTCGCGATGCTCCTCGGCCTTGCCGCACCCGCCGTCCTCGCCGCGGATCCCCTCCCGCGGACGGAGAGCGTCCTCGTGTCCGTGAACCACGCGGTCGACGTCCCTGCCGGGGACCAGATCAACACGCTGGTCGTGGTCGGCGGCGATGCCTGATCAGCGGCGACGTGCGCACCATCGTCGTCGCCGGGGCACCGCGACGCTCGCGGGTGCCACGGCCGGGACGCTCGTTGTCGTGAACGGCAGCGCGGACCTGCAGGCCGGCACGACCGTGACCGGTACGTTCGCACCCTCGACGGGGTCGTGACCCAGCAGCCGGGCGCGACGGTCCAGGGGTCGGTCCGAAGCTTGAACGGCGACCTGGCGGCCTTCCTGGCCGCGTTCGGCCTCCTGCTCATCCCGGCGTTCATCCTGCTGTTCCTCGGCTTCGTCCTCGCCACGATTGCGGCCGCGCTGCTCGTCGCCGCCCTCGGCGCGCGCCAGGTCCGCGGCACCGAGGCGCTCATCCGCCGGGAGCCGGGTCCCGTGCTCGTCGCGGGCCTCGCGGGGCGATCGCCCTGCCGCTGCTCGCGATCGTGTTGATCGCCACCGTGGTCGGCGCCCCGATCGGCCTGGCCGTGCTGTTCATCCTGCTGCCGGGGGTCGCGTTCCTCGCCTGGATCGTCGCGGCGATCTGGATCGGCGACTGGATCATGATCAGGATGCGCGGGGCCGCGGAGCCGGACCGCCCCTACCGCGCGGCCGTGCTGGCGTCATCGTCCTGGCCGTCGCGGGGATCGTCCCCTTCGTGACCGGGATCGCCACCCTGTTCGGCTACGGAGCCCTGCTCCTGGCGGCGTGGCGGATGCTCCGGCACGAAGGGACCCGCTCGGCGACACGAACCCGGGCTGCGGGCCCCGAGCGCAGCCTGAGCGAGGACTGAGGGAGCGGGCGAGGCCGCCGCTGGACCATCCGCGGCCTGGGCAAGCCATCCGTGACCGCGCCCACCCGGACATCGAGGCCGCGAGGCCGGGGTCGCCGTCTCCGTGCGGCTGCCCCGGCCGCGAGGCCCGGCGACGGCGATCCGACCCGAGTCCGGGGGTCAGCGTCGGCAGGTGCTCGTCGGTCGAAGGTCAACAGGTACTTGCCTTCCGGGTGGGCACGGCTCACAGTCTGCCAATGCTGCGCCGGAGGGGAGGCTCGCGCCGCGTCCTGGCCACGGTGTTGTTCACCGACATCGTCGGCTCGACCGCGGCCGCCGCGGCGATGGGCGACGCGAAGTGGCGGACCCTGATCGCCGAGCACGACAGGATCGCCCGGGCGATCGTCGGCCGGTTCCACGGCACCTTCGTGCGCGGCACGGGCGACGGCCTGCTGGGACCTTCGACAGCCCGGCGAGCGCCGTGCAGTGTGCGAAGGCGCTCGTGCAGAGGGTGAAGCCACTCGGCCGTCGACATCCGGGCCGGCATCCACACGGCTGAGATCGAGCACGGCGGCAACGACCTGGCGGGGATCGCCGTCCACATCGGCGCTCGGGCCGCCGCGCTGGCGGGTCCCGGCGACATCCTCGTCACGAGCACCGTGCGTGAGCTCACGGCCGGGGCCGACGTCGCCTTCATCGACCGGGGCGTCCACGGGTTCAAGGGGTCCCCGGCGAGTGGCACGTCTTCGCCGTGGAGTGGCAGCACGCGGAAGCCCAGATGGTGGCGCCCGGGGCAGCCTATACCGGGACTGACGCGGCGGCGGGGCGGAAGCCGCCGCGCAGGGTCGTGGTCGGGGCCGGGCTCGCGGGCGCCGCCCTGGTCGTCGTGGCGGCCGTCGGCCTCCTCGTCCGTGCCACCGCCACGCCGGCGCCCGTTCTCCAGCCGAACAGCGCGGTCCGGATCGATCCGGCGACGAACGCGGTGGCCGCCGTCGTCCCGGCGGGCGACAGCCCCACCGGGATCTCCGCCGATGGAGACACCGTCTGGGTCTTGAGCCAGTCCGACCGGCTGCTCACCGGGATTCCGATGGCCGGCGGCCCGCCGAGGACGACCGGGCTGCCCGGCCCGCCGACCGGGATCGCCGGTGGCAACGGCGCGATCTGGATCACCTTCGGGTTCGGTGTCAGCGGCGCGACCGGGGCACCCTGCTCCGGGTCGCGACCGGCGCGGAGCCGCAGCAGCAGAAGATCCCGATCGGCAGTGGAGCGGACGGGATCGCCCTCGATGACAGCGGGGTCTGGGTTATCAACGGCATCGGCAACAACTTGACCCGGGTCGATGTCGCGACGCGCGCGGTCGCCAAGACGGTGCCGCTCGCCGATCAGCCCGTGGCGGTCACGACCGGTGAGGGTTCCGTGTGGGTCCTGAACGCCGGAGATCGGACGGTCTGGCGGCTGGACCCGCTCACCATGGAGAAGACGGCCGAGATCGCCGTGCCGGACCGGCCCACGGCCATCGCCATCGGCTTCGGACGCGCATGGGTCACGAGCGATTCCGGCCACTCGCTCGCGGTCATCGACGCGTCGTCGAACGGCCTGCTGGCCACGGTCGTGCTCGAGCAGACGCCGCGCGGCATCGCGGCCGGGGCGGATGCCGTCTGGATCGCGACCACCCAGGGCTCGCTCCTGAGGGTCGACCCCACGTCCCGGGCAGTGGTGGCGACGATCCCGCTCGCTGGTGCCGCCGATAGCGTCGTCGCAGCGGGCGAGACCATGTGGGTGACGGTCCAGCAATGAGCCGGCCCAGTCGAGCGCCGGCCCTGCTTGCCGCCGTCCTGCTCCTGCTGGGGTGCGGCACCGCGTCGTCGAGCCCGGCAGGCCCCACCGCCGGCGGACAGGCCGTGAGCCCGCGTGGCGGGATCCTGCGGATCGCCGTCCCCAGGGGGGAGATCGACAACTTCGCCTATCAACCCGAGTGGTTCCTCGATCCGGTCCAGGACAGTTCGCGAGGGTCGCGGGAGCTGTTGCGCTGCTGCCTGGCACGAACGCTGTACTCCTCCAACGGGCTGTCGATCGAGGAGGGCGGGGCGCGGGTGCAGCCCGACCTGGCGGCAGCGCTCCCGGACGTGTCGGCGGACGGGCTGACCTGGACGATCCGTCTCAGGCCGGGGCTCCACTGGGGACCGCCGCTGGAGGGGGTTGAGATCAGCTCCGCGGACGTGGTTCGCAGTCTCCAGCGCTCGCTGTCCCTGTACAAGGGCGCGGGTGCGCCAACACGGGTCATGGACATCGTCGGGGCAGCCGAATACGCCGCCGGGTCGGCGCCGTCGATCTCCGGCCTCTCGGCGCCCGACTCGAACACGGTCGTGATCCGGCTGGTGCGTCCCGCGGGTGACTTGGCGGCAGCCCTGGCAGCGCCGAATACCGCGCCCATCCCTCCCAACCCGGCCAAGCCCGGCGATCGGTTCGGGGTTGCGGAGGGAACCGGCGGCCGCTCCATGACCCAGAAGGTGCCGGGATGCAGCTATGGGTCCTTCCTCGTCTCGTCCGGCCCGTACATGCTCGAGGGCTCGGAGGGTCTCGACTTCACGGTGCCCGCCTCCCGGCGGCAGCGGGCATCCGGGCTGAACCAGAGTGGTCCTGTCACCCTCGTCAGGAACCCTTCGTGGATGCGGGCACCGACGCGCTCCGGCCCGCCTACGTCGACCGCATCGAGATGTCGACGTTCGGCTCGTTTGGCGCGGCGGTCACCGCCATGGACCTCGGACAGGCCGATCTCGTCTGGAACCCCGTCACGCCGCCGACGGTTCCTGCCGACGTGTACGCCGCGTTCGAGGCGGACCCGGCCCGCGGCCGCACGCACGTGGAGCGCACGCCGTTGACGAGGTACGTCATCATGAACCTCGCCGTGCCGCCGTTCGATGACGTCCACGTCCGGAAGGCGCTCAACCGGATCATCGACAAGCAGGCCCTGGTGGATCTCCTCGGTGGGCCGTCCGCCGCCGGGGTCATCGGGCATATCGCCCCCGACGGCGCCGAGGACGGCCTGCTCATGGACTACGACCCGTACGCGAGCGCCGGCGAACGCGGGGATCCCGCTGCCGCCCGGGCCGAGATGATGCTCTCCCGGTATGACGCCAACGGCGACGGGCGATGCGACGTCGCCGCCTGCCGGCAGATCAAGGCGGTCACCCGTGATGGGTTCGGCGATGCCGGCAAGGCGATCGCGGAATTCGCCGCGCTTCTGGGCATCGAGCTCGTGGTCACCGTCCCGGATATCAAGACCTTCTTCGACTCCGCCCTGGACCCGACCCAGAAGGTCCCGGTCTTCATCGGGCTCGGGTATACCAACCCGACCGGCGATTCCGTCCTGACGTCGTTCCGCAGCGGTCTCCTGGCGGGCGTGAGCCCGTCGCTGGTGGGAGCGACCACCGAGCAGCTGCGCGCGTGGGGCTACGACGTGACCTCCGTCCCCAATGTGGACGACCGGCTCGACGCCTGTGCTTGCCGGTGCCGCCCGGTTCGCGTGTGACGCGGGCTTCGACCAGTACCTCATGGAGGTCGTCGTCCCGATGGTGCCCTTCAGCCAGGACCGCTTCACGGCCCTCACCTCGCCGCGCGTTATGAACTATGCCTTCGACGAGCTGTCGGCACGACGTCGATCGACCACATCGCGCTGGCGCCGTGAGGGCTTGCCCCTCCCATACCGACCTCAGCGTTGAGGGTTCCGACTGTCTCCACTGCCAGCCTGGACTGAAGGCCTTGCCGGTCGTCACTGGCCTACCCCCCTCGATGAAGCATCACTTCGCGGCCTCTCGTCCGGGGCGGTTCGTCTCGGTCAGGCCGTCACGACCGTCAGGCCGAGCGAGCGTGCCGCTTGCGCTTGGCGCAGATCGAAGGTCAGGAAGCCCAACCCGGGCGCGGAGACGCGTTGTGCGGCGGCCAGATGAAGGGCGTCGAGCGTTCGCACGCCGGTCGTCTCCGCGATCGCGGCGGCCGACTCGCAGGTCGCCTCGTCGAGCTCGACGATGGAGAAGGAACGCAGGTCATCGGTGAACGCGAGCTGCGCGGCCGAGAGGTCGCGTCCCGACAGCAGGCGAGCGAGATTGCGGCGAACCTCCACGATCGTGTGGCGAGCCGTCAGCAGCTCTCGATCGGCCCGCAGCAACGCGTCAGCGGCGGCGAATCGGCCTCCTCCACGTAGCGCTTCAGCAGGGCGCTGAATCGACATACGTGCTCACTCGCCGCGATCCTCGGCAGCACGTCGAGCACCCGCCGCGACGCCGCCGACCGGCGCACCGCACCAAGCGGCGAACCCGTGCCCGGCGTGATCCAGCCGGCGCGGATCCCTTCTTCGATCCGTGCGCGTCCCGGTACCGGTCCGAGCACCGCTTTCGGCCGACCGCGGTCCGTGACCCGCAGCACCTCCCCCCGCTCCGCCCGGTCCAGGTACTCGGAGAGACGCTGCTTCAACTCCCGGATTTCCACATCGGTCATGTAGACACGTTACCACAGCGATGTGTCCACATCACAAACGGCTGCGGCCGCGAGGTTCCGCGAAAGCCGGATGCTGTGGGTCGTGCACCAGCTCCGGACCTCCGCCGGCGGGAAGGGTCAGAGATCGGCCCGGAGGTGGCGGTCGAAGAACGCCGTGATGCGGCCGCGGGCGTCGTGGCGGCGGGCTCGTCGTAGTCGACGCCGCCGGTGATCCGGCCCATCAGCGCGAACAGCAGGGGCGTCGCTCGTCGCGGTGATCGTTCATGAACGAGTGCCCCACGCCGGGTACTCCTTGACGTCGTGGTCGATCGCCGAGCGCCGTCGAGGCCCTCGTCCAGCCTCGCCGCCGCGCCCCGCAGCGAGCGGTCCCGCGCGCCGTAGCTGGCGACGATCGGGCAGGCGTCGCGCAGCGCCGCAGCGGCTCGGCGGGATGGCCCCGTAGCTGGCGCTCGCCGCCGCGAACCCGTGGCCCGGGCGCGAGCGCCAAGGCGAAACCGCCGCCCATGCAGAACCCGACGATGCCGACCCGGCCGGTGCAGCCCGGCTGGCCGTCGAGCCAGTCGCGCGCCGCCTCGACGTCGTCGAATGCCCGGCCCCGGCCGGCGCGGATGTCGCCCATGGTCGCGAACAGGCATCGGAAGAGGTTGCCGCACGAGAAGAGGTCCGGCGCCGCGGCGAGGTAGCCGGCCGTCGCCAGCCAGTCGGCCTGCCTGCGGATGTCGCGGCTCATGCCGCCCGCGTCGTGGATGACGACGACGCCCGGCCACGGCCCGTCACCCGCGGGCCGGGCCACGTAGGCGGGCATACCGCCGGTTCGTGTCTCGATCGTCACGTCGGTCATGCGGGTCCTCGAACGTCCGCCCGGCCCGGGACCGGCCCCTCGCGGGCACGGCGCACCCGGGCTGCCATTGTGGCCGACGGGCGGGCCGCCGCAGTCCACCGGCCGCCAACTCGCAGACGCCTGCCGCCCGCATTCCTACCCGTTGCTGCGACCGTGTCCCGCCGGCCGGCGACGCGCGAACGCCCGGCCAGGGATCGCGATGCGCTCGCGGGCGCCGGCCCGCGCTACCGCCGCCGCTCGGCGGGAACCGGCTCGAGGATGAGCGCCTTCATCGGGCAGCAGTCCACCGCGCGCTGGGCCTCGTTGAGGTGTCCCGGGTCGACCGGCCCCGCCTGCAGGATCGGGTAGCGCCACTCGTCCAGGTCGATCAGCTCGGGCACGAAGTCGCCGCACAGGCCGTAGCCGTCGCACTTGATCCAGTCGACCCGGAGCTCGCACGTCCATCCTAGGCGGCCGCGATCCGGTGACCCGGTCACGGAGCAGTGCCCGTCCGGGCGTGGATGCCGAACTCGTCGCCGAAGACGTTCAGGGCGCTGGCCATCAGCTGGACCGCGCCATCCGGGTGATGGCAGGCCCCCCGCCCGCCGTCTGCCCCGTCCTCCGTTCGATCCGCTCGAGGTCTTCGGCGCCGGCCCGCCCGTCGGCGATCCGTGCGCGTCGCGTCGCCCAGGGCCCGCAGCCCGTAGCAGGCAGGGGCCGCATTGGCCGGCGCTCTCAGCGGCCAGGAAGCGCATGATCTCGGCCGTCGCGGACACCCCGCAGACGTCGGTCGGCAGAAGTGCCGACGATCCCGCAGCCGAACGTCAGGCCGGCGGTCCGCATCGCCGCGGGTCGAGCGGCAGGTCCCAGGCATCGTGGACGCGGGCCCAGGTCCCGAAGTAGCCGCCGAGGACGACCGCCCGGTCGCGGCGCCGACGCTCCGGCCGCCTCGGCGATCTCCCCGATCGTCGTCCCGAGCTCGATCTCCCGGACCCCGGTCCCGGACCGCGCCGGTGACGGTGATCAGGGCCGTGCCCGCGCGTCTCGAACCGGCCGGCGGACCGGTACCAGCCCTCCCCGAACCGCGCGATGAGGGCCGCATAGGCCAGGCTCTCCACGTTCTGGACGAGCGTCGGGCGCCCGCGGACGCCGCGCTCCGAGACCCGCGGCGGGGTCGTCGTCGGGCGGGCGTCACCGCTGTCGATGTAGTGGACCGCCGCCGTCGCCTCGCCGGCGACGTAGCTGATCGGGGCCTTCACGAGCCGGCTCGGCCGGGGATGCTCGTCCCGCCGCTCCTCGACCGCCCGGCTCATGGCGGCGACCGCCGGCCCGTGCTCCTCGCCGATGTAGAACATGATCTCGTCCGCGCCGATCGCCTCGGCGGCGAGGATCGCGCCGTCGATCACGAGGTGCGGCGCGATGCGCCATCAGGGTCCGGTCCTTGAAGCTCGCGGGCTCCCCCTCGGCGCCGTTCGCGACCACGACCGCCCGCCCACCCCGGCGCTCCGCCAGCGCGCGCCACTTCCGCCCGACCGGGAACCCGGCCCCGCCACGGCCGAGCAGGCCGCTCGACTCGAGGTCGGCGATCAGGTCGCGGCGGGCCCTCCGCGCGGCAGCGGGCCGAGCCGCGCCAGGTGCGCGCGGAGGCGCTCCGGCGAATCGCCGAGCGGAGGCCCGGACAGGAGTCGCGCTGGCGGTGGGGTCCGCGGTCAAGGCTGCTCCGCTCGACGGGCCGCGGTCGGTGGGGACGGTCACGACCGACGCGACCCGGGGGTCTCACCTCGATGAGGCTCCGACCGGCGAGAAGGTTTCGCGGGAGAACGCGAACCATGGGACCGCTCCCCCGAGACCTCGGCCGGAGCCTCCGGTGGACGGACACGACCTGATGAAGCAGATGGGCGCGATCACGGAGGCGGGTCGGGACGCGGCCGATCAGGGCAGCACGGCACCAGCCTGGCCGTGAGACGAGCCTCCCGGCTCGACGAGGCCCGACTCATAGGCGTAGATCACCGCCTGCACCCGGTCGCGGACGCCCAGCTTGTCCAGGACGTGGCCGATATGGGTCTTCACCGTCGCCTCGCTGAGCGCGAGCCGGTCGCCGATGTCGGCGTTCGAGCAGCCCGTCGCCAGCAGCTGGAGCACCTCGAGCTCGCGGGCGGTGAGGGTCGCCAGCGCGGGGAAGGTATCCGGCCGCGGCCGCGCGGCGTAGTGCTCGACCAGCCTCCGGGTGACCGCTGGCGCCAGCGTCGCCTCGCCGCGAGCGACCGTGCGGACGGCATGGACGATGTCCTCGGCCGGCGCGTCCTTCAGCAGGAACCCGCTCGCGCCGGAGCGCAGCGCCTCGAAGGCATAGGCGTCGAGATCGAAGGTCGTGAGGATGAGGATGCGGGTCGCGGGCACGGTGGCGACGATCCGCCGGGTCGCCTCGAGGCCGTCGACGCGCGGCATGCGGACGTCCAGGATCGCCACGGCCGGCCGGAAGCGCCGCACCAGGCTGACGGCCTCGGCCCCATCGGACCCCTCGCCGACGATGCGCATGTCGGATTGCCCTTCGAGGATCATCCGCAGCCCGGCTCGGGCCAGCGCCTGGTCGTCCACGATGATGAGGTCGATCGTCATGCGGCTTCACCCGAGAGCGGCAGGACGGCCTCGACCCGGAAGCCGCCATTGGCATCGACCGGGTCTGCATCCGGCCGCCGTACACCTGGACCCGCTCGCGCATCCCGATCAGGCCATGGCCGGCGTCGGAGGCATCCCGGGCGGGAGCGGCGGCCGCGCCGGCCGGTCCGCCGTCGTCGCTCACCTCGATGCGCAGGCGGTCGGGCTCGTAGCCGCAGGCGCACCTGGACGTGCGACGCCGGCGCGTGCTTGCGCACGTTGGTGAGGGCCTCCTGGATCAGCCGGTAGGCCGCCAGCTCGAGGCCGGCCGGCAGCTCCACCGGGGCGCCCTCGATGCCCAGCTCCACCGTGAGCCCGCCGGCCCGGGCCTCGTCGACCAGGGCGGGCAGGCGCTCCAGGCGCGGCAGGGGCTGCCGTTCCTCGTCCTCGTCCTCGCGCAGGATGCCGACCAGGTGGCGCATCTCGGTCAGCGTCTGGCGGCCGGTCTCCTCCACCTGCCGGAGCGCCGTCCGGGCCCGCTCCGGGTCCGTGGCGAGGACGCTCCGCGCGCCGCCCGCCTGCAGGACGATCAGCCCCACGTTGTGGGCGACCACGTCGTGCAGCTCGCGCGCGATCCGCGCTCGCTCCTCTGCACGGCCGCCTGGGCCGCCGCCGCCTGCTCCTCCTGGGCCCGGTCGGCCGCCACGGCCAGCGCGATCGACCGCTCGGTCTGGACCCGCAGCGCCACCCCCAGGCCCAGCGTCCCGCCGACGAGGATGAGGAGGTAGGCACCAGTCGTCCAGTGTCGGTTGCCGGCCGACCCCCGCAGCTCCAGCGCCACCAGCAGCGCGACGGCGGCGCCCGCCAGCAACCTGCGCCCCCGCGTGTATCGGCCCACCGAGTAGACGAGCAGCAACTCTGTCCCCGCTGCCGCCACGCTGCCGCCGGCGCCGTAGACAACGCCGAAGGTCGCGGAGAGGTCGAATATCGCCGCGCTGACGGCGATCGCCCGCAGCGGCGCCACCCGCCGGAAGGCGACGGGCAGGATCGCCGCCACCTGGACGGCCACCGCGACCCCGACCGGACCCGGGAACATGCCGGCCACGACCTCGAGGAGCGCGATGACCACGAGCACGAGCGCGACCAGCCAGTCGAGGACCGACGGCGCACGCCGTTCGCCCACCTTCCGTTCGCGGATGAGCCAGCCGAGTGCCTTCACCTTGCCACCTCGATCGTCATGCGGCTTCACCCGAGAGCGGCAGGACGGCCTCGACCCGGAAGCCGCCATTGGGCATCGACCGGGTCTGCATCCGGCCGCCGTACACCTGGACCTGCTCGCGCATCCCGATCAGGCCATGGCCGGCGTCGGAGGCATCCCGGCGGGAGCGGCGGCCGCGCCGGCCGGCTCCGCCGTCGTCGCTCACCTCGATGCGCAGGCGGTCGCGCCGGTAGCCCAGGCGCACCCGGTACGTGCGACGCCGGCGCGTGCTTGCGCACGTTGGTGAGGGCCTCCTGGACGAGCCGGTAGGCCGCCAGCTCGAGGCCGGCCAGCAGCTCCACCGGGGCGCCCTCGATGCCCAGCTCCACCGTGAGCCCGCCGGCCCGGGCCTCGTCGACCAGGGCGGGCAGGCGCTCCAGGCGCGGCAGGGGCCGCCGTTCCTCGTCCTGTCCTCGCGCAGGATGCCGACCAGGTGGCGCATCTCGGTCAGCGTCTGGCGGCCGGTCTCCTCCACCTGCCGGAGCGCCGTCCGGGCCCGCTCCGGGTCCCTGGCGAGGACGCTCCGCGCGCCGCCCGCCTGCAGGACGATCAGCCCACGTTGTGGGCGACCACGTCGTGCAGCTCGCGCGCGATCCGCGCTCGCTCCTCGTGCACGGCCGCCTGGGCCGCCGCCGCCTGCATGCGCCGGCCCGGTCGGCCGCCACGGCCAGCGCGATCGACCGCTCGGTCTGGACCCGCAGCGCCACCCCCAGGCCCAGCGTCCCGCCGAACAGGATGAGGAGGTAGGCCCAATCCCCCAGGCGGAACGTCTGGCCCGCCGCCCGCAACCCTCCGGCCATCACCACAGCGCGAAGGCGGCACCCGCCAGCAGCCTGCGCCCCTCCTGTGTGTCGGCCGACCGAGTAGGCGAGCAGCAGCACCGTCGCCCGCGTTCGCAGTGCTGCCGCCGGCCATGCCCATTGTGCGCACTGCGTCCATGCAAGAGGACCGCGGTGTGACGGCGATCGCCGGCACGGCGCCACACGCCGGAAGGCGACGGGCAGGATCGCCCCCAGCTGGACCGCCGCCGCGACCCCGACCGGACCCGGGAACACGCCGCCCGCGACCTCGACGAGCGCGATGACCAGGAGCGCGAGCGCCACCAGACCCGTCGAGGACCGACGGCGCGCGCCCGCGCCCACCTCCCGTCCGCGGTCAGCCAGCCCAGCGCCCTCACCCGGCCACATTACAGGGCCTCGCCCGGGCCCCGTCATCCCTTGGTCGCGTCGCGTCAGCGACCTGCGGTGGATGCCCGGCACCGTGGGATGACGACAGGGCCGGCGCCGGCCCGACGCTGGCTCCTCGTCCGGTTCCCACCTCGGAACCGGATCCTGAAACGGAGGAGGAGGTTCACGTGCACCCCACCCGTAAGTCGACGCCCGTGCTGCTCGTCGCGGCAGTCATCCTGTTCGTCCTGTCGGCGAGTGGACAGCCGGACACCTACTGGGCCGAGCGGCCCGGAATGGTCGGCGCCATCGGTTGGTTCGGCTTCCTGGTCTGCGCGCTGCTGCTGATCGTCTCGGGCCTCTGGGCGCTCGTCTCATCGATCAGGCACCGCGGCCAGCCCGCGCTTCGGTAGGACGCGCCGCACGCGTCCACCGTCCCGCCACCCGGATCAACCCGCCCAACCCGGAGGATCTCTCGATCATGCGACGTCGTCTCGCCGCTCTCGCCGCCACGGGGCTCACGCTGGCACTGCTCGTGCCGGCCGCCTCCGCGTCCGCCGCAACTGCCGTCAACGTTCGGCCCGG
>CAWHHF010000014.1:0-8197 GCA_963829105.1 uncultured Chloroflexia bacterium | reverse complement strand
CACGATAGGTACGGGCGGCGTCCGACGAGCTGGCATACGAGGTGATGGGCCGCCCGGCGAGCGGTGCCTCGCCCAGCTTCACGCTCGTGCGCACGATGCTGTGGAACACGTGGTGATCGCCCACGACTCGCAATTCATCCAGCATGTCCTTGGCGAGATTCGTGCGTCCGTCGAAGAAGGTTGGCAACAGGCCGAGGATCCTCAGGTCGCGGTTGAGCTTCAACCGGATCGCGTTGATGACCTTGACCAAATTGTTGAGGCCCTTCATCGCGTAGAACTGCGTCTGGACCGGGATGATCACGCTGTCCGCGGCGACCAGGCCGTTCACCGTGAGGAGCCCCAGGTTCGGCGGGCAGTCGATGAGCACGTAGTCGTAGACGTCGATGCAATCGCGCATCGCCTCGCGCAGGATCTGTTCGCGTCCAAGGGCGGTGAACAGCTCGCCCTCGGTGCTGGCGAGATCGATGTGCGCGGGGGCCACGTCGAGGCCGGTCGTGTCAGTGGGGAGGATCACCTCGGTCAGCGTGGACCGTCCGTCGGCCAGCACATCGGCCATCGATCGCTGCACGGTGTTGAGGTTGATCCCCACGCCGGCCGTGAGGTTTGCCTGCGGGTCCATGTCGATGAGCAGGACCCTGCGCCCCTCCTCCGCGAGCGCGCCCGCGAGATTGATCGCGGTCGTCGTCTTGCCAACGCCGCCCTTCTGGTTGGCGATGGCGATCACGTGCGTCAAGGGCGTCACCTCGGAGGTCGGGAGAGTGGGGACGGGACCGGCGGCCGGTCCGAGTGGAGGAATGCTACCGCGCTCTCCTGCCGCGCGTCGCGAGGTTGTCCACACATTGCGCGGGTTGTGCACCGTTAAGTGGATATCCCAACGGGATTCGTCCGCCGCGCGCGGGAGGCATCCGGGCATTCGCGCACCAGTCGGGGGCCCGCTTGTCGGGTGGAATGACGCCGCACCGACCGACGGGTGCGCCGCTCCGCCGACGTCCAATCGGCGCACCGGCGACAGCCTGCGAGTGTCTATGATGGCTGGACCCGGACGTCTTTGCACAAAGACGACCAGCCAGCAACCGGAGGAAACCCTGCACGTGACGAAGAACGCCGAGCGGATCACGCGCCTCGAGCGGATGCGGGCCGAGGCTCTCCTGGGCGGGGGGCCGGTGCGGATGGAGCGCCAGCACGCATGGGGAAAGCTCACGGCGCGCGAGCGCCTCGACCTCCTGCTGGACCCCGGCTCGTTCGTCGAGCTGGACGCATTTGTCACGAACCGCGCCGCCGAGTTCGGCCTGGACCGGCAGCACTTCCTGGGCGACGGGGTGGTCACTGGTCACGGGATGATCGACGGCCGCCTCGTGTTCGTGTTCAGCCAGGACTTCACGGTCTTCGGCGGCTCGCTGTCCGAAGCCTATGCCGGGAAGATCTGCAAGATCATGGACCTCGCCATGAAGGTCGGGGCGCCGGTCATCGGTCTCAACGATTCGGGCGGGGCACGGATCCAGGAAGGCGTGGCCTCGCTCGGCGGCTACGCGGAGATCTTCCTGCGCAACGTGCTCGCCTCTGGCGTCGTGCCGCAGATCTCGGTGATCCTCGGTCCGTGCGCCGGCGGTGCCGTCTACTCGCCGGCGATGACGGATTTCACCGTGATGGTCGAAGGGACGAGCTACATGTTCGTCACGGGCCCCAACGTCGTGAAGGCCGTGACCCACGAAGAGGTCGATTCGGAGGCGCTCGGTGGCGCCGCGGTCCACACCGGCCGGAGTGGTGTGGCGCATCTCGCGGCCAGGGACGAGGCCGAGGCGATGGACCACGTGCGCCGGCTGCTGGCCCACCTGCCGCAGAACAACCTGGCAGATCCTCCGCGGATCGCGTCTGCCGATCCCCCCGGCCGGATGGACCCGGAGCTCGACGCCGTCGTCCCGGACGAGCCGTCGCGGCCCTATGACATGCACGAGGTCTTGCGGCATGTCGTGGACGACGGCGCGTTCTTCGAGCTGCAGCCCGCATGGGCCGGCAACATCATCATCGGGTTCGGGAGTCTCGGCGGAAGGCCGGTGGGGATCGTCGCGCAGCAGCCCGCGGTTCTCGCGGGTGCGCTGGACATCGACGCGTCGGTGAAGGCTGCCCGGTTCGTGCGGACGTGCGACGCGTTCAACGTCCCGATTGTCACCTTCGTCGACGTGCCCGGGTTCTTGCCGGGTGTCGGACAGGAGCACGGCGGGATCATCAGGCACGGCGCGAAGCTGCTGTACGCATACTGCGAAGCCACGGTGCCCAAGGTCACGGTCATCACCCGCAAGGCGTACGGCGGCGCCTATGACGTCATGAGCAGCAAGCACATCCGCGGCGACATGAACTTCGCGTGGCCGACGGCGGAGATCGCGGTCATGGGTGCGGAGGGCGCCGTCAACATCATCTACAAGGACGTGATCGCGGCCGCGGACGACGCTGCGGGGGAGCGCGCACGCCTGGTGGCGGAGTACGAGGCCGAGTTCTCGAACCCCTACGTCGCCGCTGCACGCGGCTACATCGACGAGGTCATCCTTCCGCGCGAGACCCGACCCCGGCTCATCCGGTCGCTGGAGGTCCTCGCGGACAAGCGCGACACGAACCCCAGGAAGAAGCATGGCAACATCCCGCTCTGATGTGGACGGCCCGTCTTTGCGCAAGGACACGGGCACCGGGAGACCCAGGTGACGGTCGAAGCACCGCCCTTCAGGCGCGTCCTCGTGGCGAACCGGGGCGAGATCGCCGTCCGGATCATCCGGGCCTGCCACGAGATGGGCATGGAGGCGGTGGCGATCTACAGCGACGCCGATGCTTCGGCGGCCCATGTCCGGCTGGCTGACCTCGCGATCAGGATCGGGCCGCCCGCGCCCTCGGACAGCTACCTGCGGATCGACGCCGTGGTCCGGGCCGCGGTCACATCCGGTGCGGAGGCGATCCACCCTGGGTATGGCTTCCTGGCCGAGCGCGCGTCGTTCGCCAGGGCGGTGGAGGACGCCGGTCTCGTCTTCGTCGGACCGGCGTCGGATGCGATCGAAGCGCTGGGCGACAAGCTGCATGCCCGGCGTCTCGCGGCCCGGGTGGGCGTTCCGGCCGTGCCCGGAACCCTCGAGCCCGCGCAGGTCGGCCGTCCGGATCGGGTGGCGGACATCATCGCGACCGCGCGCCGGATAGGTTTCCCGCTGCTGGTCAAGGCTGCCGCCGGTGGCGGGGGTCGCGGCATGCGGCGGGTCACCCGCGCAGAGGACCTGCCCGCGGCCCTGGTGTCCGGCTCGGGCGAGGCGGCATCCGCCTTCGGCGATGGGTCGGTGTACCTGGAACGCGAGATCATTCCGGCCCGACACATCGAGGTCCAGCTTCTTGCCGACGCTCATGGTCATGTCGTCGCCCTCGGCGAGCGGGACTGCTCACTGCAGCGACGTCACCAGAAGCTCGTCGAGGAGGCGCCGGCGCCGGGGCTCACCGGGGATCAGCGCCGCCACCTGCACGGTCTGGCCGTGAGACTCGGTGAGGCAGCCTCTCTCCGGAACGCCGCGACCTGTGAGTTCCTCTACGACCCGGACGGCAGCTTCTGGTTCCTCGAGGTCAACACGCGACTCCAGGTCGAGCACGGGGTGACGGAGCTGGTCACGGGCGTGGACATCGTTCGTGAGCAGTTCCGGATCGCCGGCGGGTCGCCGCTGAGCGTCGAGGTTGTCGCCGCGGCTCAGCGGGCGGCCACCCCGTCCAGTCACGCGATCGAGGCCCGCATCGCGGCGGAGGATCCATCACGCGGGTTCGCGCCCACGCCCGGGCGTGTCGGGCGGTGGGTGATGCCTGCCGGTCCTGGCATTCGCATCGATTCGCACATCGAGCCCGGGGATCGCGTGCCACCGGATTACGACAACCTGATCGCGAAGCTGATGGTCCACGCCCACGACCGCGACGCCGCCATCGACCGGTTGCGCCGCGCGCTCGACGAGACGGAGATCGGAGGCGTTCAGACAACCGTCCCGTTCCACCGGGCCGTCGCCCGCAGCGAGGCGTTCCGTCGGGTGGAGCTGTCAACCGGCTGGGTGGAGGCCAACTGGGACGGCGATGGTGCCCGCCGGGAGGCCGTACACCGGGCGCTGCTCGCGGCGGGCGTCGCCGCGCTGGACGACGTTCGCGGTGCCGGGGTCCCGCCGGCGACCGCCGTTGGGACCGGCGACGGGGAGGGGCAGGACGGCCGCGCAGGCGGAAGTGGATGGCGACGCACCGGCCGCGGGCAGGGAGTCGATCGATGGCCGAGCTGACGAGCCCAGGCAACGCCGGAACGGGTGAGGATGCTGGCGTGTCCTCGTCCACGGTCGACCCGCGCTCGGTCCGCGTCCGACTTGCCGCAGGTCCGGCGGGCGAGAACCCCGCGCTCCGAATCGGCCCGGTGGGCGAGCCGCTCCGGATGACGAACCCGACCGTGGGCCTGGGCCCGCTCGGCGGGGTCGCGGTTCCGCCGGTCTTGCCGGATCCGGACATCCAGGCTGTCCTTGCGCAAAGACAGGCCGTGGAGGTTGACGGCGTGCCGGTCGATGTCGTGCTCCGCCCATCGGGCGGTGGCCGGTTCGTCCTCGACGAGGCAGGCGTCGTCACCCGGGTCGTGATGGAGCCTTCGGCCTCGACGGGAGCCGGATCCCGTCGCCGCGAGGTCCTGGTGGACGGCTTCCGCTTCGAGGTGGAGACGGAGTCCGAGCGGACTGCATCCCTGAGGGAGAGAGCGAGTCGGGGCCGCGACGCCGGCACCCGGAGTGGTCCGCTGGAGGTCAAGGCGATCATCCCGGGCAAGGTCGTGGCCGTCTCCGTGGCGCCCGGCGATGCCGTGACGGCCGGCCAGCAGCTGCTCGTTGTCGAGGCCATGAAGATGCAGAACGAGCTTCGGGCGCCCAGAGATGGCACCATCTCCCGCGTCAGCGTCGCCCCCGGTGCCAACATCGAGGTTGGCGACCTGCTGGTGGTGATCGGCTAGCGGAGGTCCGGGTGAGCGACGAGGTGAAGGCGCAGGCGGCGGCCGCCGGCGACGGTGACGCCGGCGATGGGACAGGCCACGGCCCAGAGCCCGCGACCGGTTCGGCCGTCGAGCGATGGCGGGCCACCACCCGGGCGGCGGTCGTGGCCTCGTCCAGGGAGCGTCGCCCGGCCTTCGTGACCACCTCGGAGATCCCGATCGCCGATGTCTACACCCCCGACGACGTCCCGGGGTTCGACCCGGTCGCAGAGCTCGGGCTGCCGGGCGAGTATCCCTTCACCCGGGGCGTCCAGCCCACGATGTACCGGTCGCGCTTCTGGACGATGCGCCAGTACGCCGGCTTCGCCACGGCCGCGGAGACGAACGACCGGTTCCGGTTCCTGCTGGACCAGGGCCAGACGGGCCTCTCGGTGGCCTTCGACCTGCCGACCCAGATGGGCTACGACTCCGATGCCCCCGAGGCGGAAGGGGAGGTGGGCCGGGTCGGCGTGCCGGTCTCGTCGCTGGCGGACATGGAGGCCCTGTTCGCCGGCATCCCGCTGGGCACCGTCAGCACGTCGATGACGATCAATGCCACGGCGGCGATTCTCCTGGCCCTTTACGTGGCGGCGGCGGAGCGGCAGGGGGTGGCGCGAAGCGACATCTCGGGGACCACCCAGAACGACATCCTCAAGGAGTACGTCGCCCGCGGGACGTGGATCTACCCGCCGCGGGCGTCGATGCGCCTGGTCACCGACGTGTTCGAGTTCGCCTCCCGGGAGCTGCCCAGGTGGAACACCATCAGCATCTCGGGCTACCACATGCGCGAGGCCGGAGCCTCGGCCGCCCAGGAGCTGGCCTTCACGCTGGCCGACGGGATCGCCTACGTGGAGGCCGCCGTCGCCCGCGGCCTGGACGTGGACGAGTTCGCCCCGAGGCTCTCGTTCTTCTTCGCCGCCTGGTCGGAGCTGTTCGAGGAGGTCGCCAAGTTCCGGGCGGCACGCCGGATGTGGGCCCGGATCATGAGGGAGCGGTTCGGGGCCCGGAACCCGAGGTCCATGATGTGCCGGTTCCACACCCAGACCGCCGGTTCCTCGCTCACCGCCCGGTCCATCGACAACAACGTCGTGCGGACCACGCTCCAGGCCTTGGCTGCCGTCCTGGGCGGGACCCAGAGCCTGCACACGAACTCCCGCGACGAGGCCCTGGCCCTGCCAACGGAGGCATCCGCGCGGCTCGCCCTCCGGACCCAGCAGATCATCGCCCACGAGGCAGGGGTCACCGAGACGCCCGACCCGCTCGCCGGCAGCTGGTTCGTGGAGTCGCTCACCAACGACCTGGAGACCGCCGCCACGGCGTACCTGGCCGAGATCGACGCGATGGGTGGCACGCTCGCCGCGATCGAGGGCGGCTTCCAGCAGCGCCAGATCCAGGAGTCCGCCTACCGGGTCCAGCGCGAGATCGAGCGTGGAGAACGGATCGTCGTCGGGGTCAACAAGTTCAGGGACGAGGAGCCCGGACTCCGTCCCGCGCTCCTGCGGATCGATCCCGAGGGGGAGCGCCGGCAGGTTGCGGGCGTCCGGCGGGTCCGGTCCGGGCGGGACCCGGCGGCCTGGGAGGCGGCCCTCCGGCGCCTCGAGACGGAGGCACGGGGCAGCGGGAACCTGATGCCCCCGATCATCGAGGCCGTGGCCGCCTACGCAACGGTGGGCGAGATTGCCGACCGGCTGCGGGGGGCGTTCGGCGTCCACCGCGAGCTGATCACGGTCTGAGGAGGATCGACATGGCAGAGCCGACCGGGCACGTCTCACACCTGCCGGCGCGGATCCGCGGGCTCGGGCGCGTCCACCACGTGGCGCTGGTGGTCGCCGACATCGAGGGGTCCCTGCGGTTCTGGCGGGACACCCTCGGTCTCCCGGTCGATCTCGTGGTCGACATGGAGCACGACCGGAGCAGGATCGCCTTCCTGCCGGTGGGGGAGTCCAGGGTTGAGCTGGTCCAGCCCACCGACGAAACGACCGGCGTCGCGCGCTTCCTGGCCGCCAAGGGCGAGGGCTTCCACCATGTCTGCTTCGAGGTCGACAACATCGCCGAGACGCTGATCAGGCTCGAGCTGGATGGGATCGAGCTGGTCGACAGCTCCCCGAGGAAGGGGGGCGAGGGGCCGGTAGCCTTCCTGCACCCGCGATCCTGCCACGGGGTGCTCGTGGAGCTGATCGAGGCGCCGGGCGGCCCTGCCTGGACCGCGCTCGGGTATCCGGCCGCACGCTGACCGCCACCGCACGCTCGCGGCCGCGGTCCGGACGCGGTCCGGACGCCGGACCCCGCCGCCGGCAGCGAGGCGGGGTCGGCGCCGGCGGGCTCAGCGCAGGATGCGTGCGGTCGCTCGCCTGGCCAGCTTCCATGCCAGCCACGAGACGCCGAGCGTCACGGCCTGGCGCCAGATCCACGCCCGACCGCCAGGGTCGTCGGGACCCGGCTCCAGCGGGCGGTCGTCGGGGACGATCCGGACCAGGGGGACCCACGCGAGGGCGGCGATGACGGCCTCGTCGGCCGCGGTCCACGGGTTGAGGCCGACCATGAAGGCGGGTGCGCCCGTGGCCCTCACGAGCCGCGGCAGGATCCGGGCCCGGACCGCCGGGTCGAGCTCCTCGCCGGCGGTCGCGGCGTGGCGACCGCCGGGCATCCAGACCTCGACCTGCGGGTCGGCGAGCAGGTTGCGGTACCACTCGGTCCGGCGCCCGAACCCGGCCAGCACCCAGGCAGCCCCCTCGGCGACGAGGTAGCTCAGCGGGGTCTCCCGGATGGCGCCGCTCTTGCGCCCGCGCACCCGCAGCAGCAGCATGTAGCCGCCGATGGGGGTCGAGATCCAGGCTCCGAGCCCCGCCCGGTGGACGGGGATCATGAACCACCGGTTGAGGACCTTGAAGCCGCGGTGCATCAGGGGCTCGGCGATCGCCCAGCCACCTCCGGCGGGCGGGGGATCGGAGAGCGGCGGAAAGGCATCGGGAACGAGGCTGGCGGTCGTCATGCCGGCAGGATGGGGTGCCGTCCGCGGGTCCGCGAGGGCCGGACGCTCCGCCGGGGCGGGCGGTTCGGACCCCGGGGCGCTCGCGCTCGGGACGCCCAGGCGGAGACCACGTCGCGAGGAGCCGCCGACGGGCGGAAGGTGGCGTCGGCCGGCGTCCGGGAGCCCGTCGAGGTGTCCAGGAGCGCGTCGCGGAGCACCCC
>CAWHHF010000013.1:0-9645 GCA_963829105.1 uncultured Chloroflexia bacterium | reverse complement strand
CCGCCGCCATCAAGAGCGGCCGCATCACGGCCGTGAGCGGAGTGTAGACGAGGCCCTGCCCGCCGAACCCGCACGGCGCCGTGGCCGGCGCCTCGGGGGCGTGCCGCGGGAGGGCGCCCGGCCTCCGGCATCCGAGCCGGGCTGCTACTCGGCGGGGTCCGTCAGCTCCAGGCGGATCCGCTTGTTGATCCGGCCCTTGGACTCGTAGCCGGTCACCCGGATCCCGCCCACCTCGCGGGTGTTCGCCACGTGCGTGCCGCCGTCGGCCTGCAGGTCGAGGCCGACGATCTCGATGGTCCGGATCTGCTCGATCCCCTCGGGCAGGAGGTTGACCCTGGTCCGGATCAGATCCGGGATCGCGAATGCTTCGTCCCTTGGCAGGACGTTGACGCGGATGTCCCGGGCGGCCAGCAGCTCCGCGTTGACCTTCGCCTCGATCTCGCCCACCAGGTCACCGGACATCCGCTCGAACTCGAAGTCCATCCGACCCGCACCCGGCTCCATGTTGCCGCCGGTCACCAGGGCCCCGTAGTCGCGCCACACGACGCCGCACAGGGCGTGGAGCGCGGTGTGCGTGCGCATCAGCGCATACCGGCGCGCCCACTCCAGGTCGACGGCGACGGTGTCGCCCGGCCGCGGCAGCTCGCCGTCACCCGGGGCTTCCAGCTCGTGCACGATCTCGCCGCCGACGCGCCTGGCCGCGCGGACCGTCCATGACCGCCCGTCCGCCGCGCGCAGGATGATGCCCCGGTCCGATGGCTGCCCACCGCCGCCCGGGTAGAACGCGGTCGCGTCGAGGACGACCAGCGGGGGGCCCTCCGCGGCCGACACGTCCAGCACGCGGGCCTCCAGGGAACGCGCGTAGGCATCCCGGTAGCAGACCTCGTCGACGCGCGGGGTCATCGCGCGGGCACCGCCGCCACGGGCTCAGCTCCCGACCCTGAGGGTCCCGACCATGATGGGGTGGACCGTGCACACGAACTGGTACGTGCCGGCGGGCAACGCCGGCACCTGGTACAACGCCTGGGCGGGCCCGGTGATGACGTCGCCCTTGAACATCAGGTTGCCGGAGGCGTCCCGGATCTCGACGTTGTGCAGGGTGCCCGGGTCCTTGTTGTCGAACCGGATGACGAACGCAGTGTCCGCCGGGACGCTGATCTCCGTCTGCTCGTACGCCATGTTCAGCGCGGAGATGTCGACCGTGGTGCCACCGGCACCGCCCGCAGACGATGCCGCGACGGTCGCGACCGGCGTCGGTCCAGCCGAGGCGACGGGGGCGGGGGAAGCCGTGAGGGCGGTGGGGGCGGCAGGGGCGGGGGAAGCCGTGAGGGCGGTGGGGGCGGCAGGGGCCGTCCCCGAAGGGGCCGGCGTGACCGCGGGAGCCGGGGTCGGCGCGGCGTAGGTCCAGCCCGGTCCGGGCGACCCGGAGCAGGCGCCCAGGGCAAGCGCGACGGCGAGCGCGGCGATGGCAACCAGTGGGCGGCGCATGGGGACCTCGGAATGCCGGCTACGTAGAACCCTGCGAATTTACCCAATGCCGGGCGGTCCTGTCGGAGAACGTCGGGTCCGCCCGCGGCACCGGCTCAGCGGCCGCGCGGGACCCCGCGGGTTCAGCGGCCGCGCGGGGCCCCGCCGCCGTCCTCGAGACCGAGCCGGATCGCGACCGCGGCGGCCTCCACGCGCCCGGACACGCCGAGCTTGGACAGGATGTTCCCCACGTGAACGCCCACCGTCTTCTGGCTGATGAACAGACGGTCGCCGATCTCGCGGTTGGTCCGTCCCTTGGCGATCAGCCCCAGCACCTCCAGCTCTCGCTTGGACAGCCCGAATGTGTCCCCGCCGGCCGACGGCAGCCGTCCGGCGACCTGCGCCGTCTCCGGGACGTTCACATCGGGCACGGGTCCCGGGCTCACCGCCGTCCTGGGGCCGGGCGGTGCCGCGACGGGCTCGCCGAGCAGGGCCTCCGCCTCCGGGGGGAACGTGATCAGGGCGCGACCGGCGAGGTCGCGCAGGCGACGCAGCAGGGGCCGGGCCCGGAGCCCGAGCGCCAGGGAGACCGCCGCCAGGAGCGGCTCACGCGCGTCGGCGCGCACCAGGCGGGCATCCGTCCGGTCACGCGGCCCGCCGGGGCCCGGGATCGCCGCGCCGAGGATCGCCTCGGCCTGGTGCCACCGCGCACGGGCCTCCCGGTACGGGTCGCCGACCTCGTGCAGCCGCTCGGCCAGGGCTGCCCAGTTGGCCGGATCGTCACGACCCTGGAGCCGGGCGTGGAAGGCCCGGGCGGTGGCGAGGCTCGCCTCCGGCTCCCGTGCCGCGGCGACACCGTCGACCGCCCGCGCCCGGGAGACCGCGGCCTCGGCATCCGCGAGGATCCGGTTCGCACGCTCGCGCGAGGCCGCGACGTCGCCGATCCGACGCCGCTCCAGGGCCTCGGCAATGATCGCCGCCTCCACCTCGAGCGCCGTTGCCGCCATCCGCGCGACGAGGACCCAGTCTTCGCTGCCACGGAGGCGCGCCCAGCCGCGCTCCGCCGCGCGCCGCGCGTCGGCGAGGTCGCCGCTCCACATCGCGTAAGACGCCGTCGCCTGGTAGGCGGGGACGGCGAACTGGAGATCGCCGCCGGTCTCGAGCTCCACGAGGATCCGGCCCAGCAGGCGCCCCGCCTCCTCGCCTGCCTCCGACTCGGTCTCGACGATGACAAGGTTCAGGATCGCGTTGACGAACGGAACCCCCGCCGGGCTCCAGTCGAGCGCCCGGAGGCACAAGGCCCGCGCCTCGGCCCAGCGTCCGACGTCGACCAGGATCCCGGCGATGTTCCCGGCCATCAGGTTCCCGTAGACGGCGCCAAGGTCGTTCGCATCGGCCTCGGCCATGCTGCGGAATGCCTCCTCGATGGCCTCGGCCGGCCGGCCCAGGACCTCGAGCACGACCGCCATGTTGACGCCGGCGCGCCACCACTCCTCGACCAGGCCGAGAGCCCGGGCTCGTTCCACGGCATCGCGCAGGAGCGGCACGGCCGATTCCGGGTGCTCGCCCCAGCCGCGGATCACGGCCAGTGTCGTGGTCGCGTGGATGGCCTCGGGCTCCGCATCGGCGCCGATCTCGGCCGCGATCTCCAGCGCACCGACGGCCGCGCGTTCGGCATCCCGGAAGGCGCCGGCGATCATGCGCTCCTGGGCAAGCAGGGCGAGGATCCGGGCACGCTCGATCGACGGGCCGGGCGGAGCTGCCTCGGCAGCTCGCCGGAGCGCGGCCGTGGCACCCGGGCCGTCGCCGGCCGCGAGACGATAGCGGCCGAGGCGGCCTTCGAGCACGGCATGGGCAAGGCGGTCCCGCCGCTCGCCGAGCGCCGCAAGGGCGCTCTCCGCGTAGGCCACGGCCCGGGCCGGGCGGAGCGAGGCGTACGCGGCCTCCGCGGCCAGCTGCGCCAGCTCGGCGACCGACTCGGCCCCGTTGGCGGTGGTCGTGAGGTCCACGGCGGTCGCCTCGCCCGAGGCAGTCGCGCCGCCCGTGGCAGTCGCAGTGCCCAGGAGCACGGCCGGTGCCGGGGCGGTGCCAGCCGGCGGCGTCGGGGTGGCATCCGCGCTCGGTGTGGACGCCGCATCAACGGCTGGCGGCGCGGGGACAGGCAACGCAAGCGCCAGCTCGAACGCGGCGAGTGCGTCGTGAGGCGCCTCCCGACGGGTCGCGAGGAGGCCGGCCTCGATCGCCGCCTTCCGCGCCTCGGCGGGGCGGTACGCCGCCCGCCAGTGCGCCGCGGCCACGATCGGCACGTCGGAAAACGCCTGTGCCAGCGCTGCGTGGTACCTGGACACGTGCTGCGGCAGCAGGTCCCCGACGACCGCCCGAGCCACCAGCTCGTGACGAATCCGGAGGAGGTCGCCGGACTCGACCTTGACGAGCCCATGCTCGAGCGCCTCTTCGAGACCCGCCGCGAGGTCCTGGTCGAGGTGCGCCGTGGCCCGGCGTGGGCCGGTGGCCGAACGCGGCGGCAGGCCTCCGGACCGGCCGACGGGCCGGCCGGAACGCTCGACGGCGAGCAGCTCCTCGTACGCGGCGGCCGCACGGGCCAGGCGCCGCCGGTCCATCGGACGTTCGGCGGGCGCGAGCAGGCGCAGGACGCGCCGGCACTCCGGGGAGCGACGCGCGAGGCGGGCGGCAACGAGATCCGACAGGGAGGCGGTGAGCGACGTGTTGCGCAGCTCGCGGCGCGCCGCGACCAGCTCCTCGACGACCAGCGGGGCACCGGCGGAGCGCTCCGCGACCAGGACGACGACCGACGCGGAGGGCCGCTCCCCTTCGATCCCCTCGATGAGGCCGGCGATCTCGCGCCGGGAGAACGGGGCGAGCTCCAGGCGGACCGGGGGTCGGAGGCCGGCCTCGATGACCGCCAGGTTCTCGCGCAGCGGGTGCTCCCGGGTGAGGCGGTCCGGCTGGTAGGTGAGCACGAGGGTGATCCGCTCGTTCCGCGCGATCCGGGCCGCGAAGGTCGCGAAGGCCCGTGTGGCGGCATCTGCGCGATGAAGGTCCTCGAGAACCAGCACCACCGGCCGCTCGTCGGCGACGCGCCCGAGCCAGCGGAGCACGGCCTCGAGCATGCGCGGTTGTCGATGCTCGGGATCCTCCAGGGCGCTCGACCGCGGCTCCGGCATCGCGGCGGCAAGGGCCGCCATGCCAGGCAGGCCGACCAGGATGGGACGGGCATCCCGACGGAGCAGTGCCCGGAGCTCCTCCCGGGGCCGGGCCGCGATCGCCGGGGCAAGGGCGTCGAGGACCGCGGACCACGGCGGGTCGGCCGGACCATGGGACCTGCCGCGGAGGACCATGGGGGCGGGCGATGCGGCCGTGGCGCGCTCGAGGGCCTCGTCCACGAGCCTGCTCGCGCCCATCCCGGCGCCGCCGGCGACGATGACGGTGGTGGCCGAACCGGTTGCGGCGGCGGCCACGGCTGCCTGGACCAGCGCAAGCTCGTGCTCACGCCCGACAAAACGGCGGCTGACGATTCTCCCCGGCACGGCCGCATTGTAGGAGGGTCACCGCCGGTCGGGTCCCGGTCGGGGCATCCGCATGCCGGGATCGCCGTCCCGGCTCGCGGTCACGTGCCACGGGCGCCGTGCGCGCCCGCGCGCCCTACCCTTCCAACGACCTGAACGAGCCGTCCGGCGAGGAGTGGCTCCGGTTCACGAAGTCGGCCTGGACGACGGCCTGCCCGTCGCAGCGGGGCCACGGTCTCCGCGGGGTCCGCGGGGCGAACAAGCGGCCCCGGCTGATGGCGCGCCTGATCGAGTTCTTCACGAAGACCATCGAACGACCCGGGCGGCGCGCGCGGCTCGACCCTACGGGCCACCAGCACGTCGTGGTGCTGCGCAAGCCTCCGTCCCCCAGGCCGCCTGCGCGGCGACGCGGCCCGGAGCTCCCGGGATCCTAGGCCTCGCCGAACTGCTGGCGCTTCTCCGAGTAGGCGCGAAGCATGTCCTCGAAGCTGCCGGTCGCCGGGCCCTCGTCACTCGTGACCCGCGCGCCGGCGTTCGCGGCAGGCGTCTCGCTCACGACGTCACCCAGCACCATCTTGTGAACCCAGCCCTCGCGCCCATCGGGGCAGAGGACCCGCCAGAACGTGCCGCGCTTCTCCAGGAGGACCACCTGGTCGCCCTCGTCCAGGGTGCCGATCTCCGTGCCCCGGACCTCGTCGGGGTGCGACAGGAGGCTGACCAGGCGGTATCGGATCCACCGCCGCTCGAGGCCGGTAACGGCCGTCCCAACGGACCCGTCGAAGGTGAGATGCGCAGCGGTGGAGGCGGACCGGAGTGGGTCGGTCTTGCGGGCCTCCATCAGCGACGGGCGCCGCCAGCGGGGCAGGTGCGCGTCCACGTCGCCTGGCCCGGGCGCCATCGCGACCGCGGCCTGCACGGCGGAAGCGGCCAACGTGGCGGTTGCCATCGCGGGTGCGCTGGTGGGTGCGACCACGGCCACACGGGCGGGGCTGCCGATGAGCCCGGAGCCCGGGACGATCCCGTAGCCCCTGGCGGCGGCGGCGCCGAGCACCTCGTCGGACGCGGTCGGCTCCTGGTCGCGGCGCCGCTTCCCGAACAGCAGGAACGCCATCATCAGGGTCACGACGCCGGTGACACCGACCACCATCGGCAACAGGCGCGCCAGGGTTGCCATGAGGCCCGAGCCGCCCGGCAGCGTCGCCGAGCCGGACCCGCCGCCCGGGGCAGCCCCGCCGTTCGAGCCGGACCCGCCGCCCGAGCCGCCCGGTGCCACCATCGCCACGCCGGGTTCACCGGTCGGCGAAGGATCGGGACCAGCGGCCGTGCCCGAGCCGTTCCCGGGGTCCGGACTCGATGAGGATGCGCCACCGGCTCCCGCAGTCCCCGCAACTCCTGCGGAAGGCCGCGGCGTCGGGGTCGCATCAGCGGTGGGCGCGGACGTCGGGGCCGCCGTGGCGCGTGGCGCTGGAGTCGGGGTCGGTCCGGAGCGTGGCGCGGGGGTCGGGGTCGGTCCCGAGCGTGGCGCGGGGGTCGGGGTCGGGGTGGGGTTCGGGCGCGGGGTCGGGGTGGGGTTCGGGCGCGGGGTCGGGGTGGCCGTCGGGCGCGGGGTCGGGGTCGGTGCGGGCGTCGGGGTCGCCGTCGGGTGCGGGGTCGGGGTGGCCGTCGGGTGCGGGGTCGGGGTGGCCGTCGGGCGCGGGGTCGGGGTGGCCGTCGGGCGCGGGGTCGGGGTGGCCGTCGGGCGCGGGGTCGGGGTAGGCGTGGGGGTCGGGCGCGGGGTCGGGGTGGGGGTCGGGCGCGGGGTCGCGGTCGGTGCAGGGGTCGGGGTGGGGGTCGGGCGCGGGGTCGGGGTAGGCGTCGGGTCGGGGGTGGGCGGGGGCGTGATCGACACCGTCGGCCCGCCGACCGAGGCCGGGGCACCGTTGACGTCGGCCGCCTCGTACCTCGTGGACCAGCTCCCGGCCGGGAGCTTCACCGACACGGAGAAGCGCACGCCACGAAGCCAGTTCTCGGACGACGTCGTCGCGGTCATCCTGAACGTGGAGCCCGCCGCCTGCACGCGCACGTAGTCTGGCGCCAGGCCATCGGCGTTCAGGTAGGTCACCGAGAAGGTGATGGTGGTTGCGGTGGTCCCGTGCAAGGGCGTGGCCACGGGGCGCGACAGGGTGGTGGGCCCATCCGCCGCGAGCGCCGGCAGGACAGTCGTCGCGACCAGCAGCACCGCGGCCAGCAGCGCCCGCACCGACAACCAGCCAGACACGCCGGCGACCGGCGCGACGACTCGCCTCGGCAGATGTCCCACTGTGACGGCCGCCTCCTCTGTGCGCCCCAGTGGAGCGCGTGCGGGATCCTCACAGGAGCATCGTCAGCCGGCAGGCGGGCCGCAATGGTACGGGGGTCCGGGTGTCGAGGCACCGCAAGTCGCCGCACGGTCCGGTGGGCAACGCCTGGGTGGCGGCAAGCGACGGTGCGTGCCGGCACCGTTCCCCCGGTCGAATCGGTGGGGTTCGGTGGAGGGACGGTGACTGTCGCATCCTCCTACGTAGTCCGAATCGGCCACGTCACGCGAGCGCGCGGCCGGGGACGATGCGGTCATGCAGGTCATCGTCGCTCCCAGCCCCATCTCGCGTGCCGACCGGATGGCGGTGGCGCGCTCGGTGCTCGTGTCGGTGCTGCTGATCCTCGCCGGCGTGGCCCTCGCCATGCTGTGCCTCCGCACGCCTCTGATCAGCACGTTCATCCCGGGAGGCCGGGCGTCAGCCATGCAGACGGCGGCCGGGGTGGTCGCGTGGGCGTTTGCGATCGTCGTCCCGGCCGCCCTCATGCTCATCGGCGTCCTCCGGTTCGCCGCCACCGTGGAGGCCGTCAGGGATCTGCATCCGAGGACGATCACGCCCCGGCTGGCCCGCTCCCTCGGACCCAGCCATCTCGTGGCCGCCGACCTGGTCCTGCCCGGCGGCCGCTGGATCCACGAGATGGTCATCGGCCCGTTCGGCATCGTCGTCCTGGGCGACGTCCCGCCTCCGTCCGTGAGCCGGCACGTCGGCACCAGCTGGGAGGTCCGTGGCGAGCGCGACCGGTGGATCCCGGTCGAGGCCCCGCTGGACCGCGCGGCACGTGACGCCGAGCGCGTCCGCGGCTGGCTCGGCACGTACGACCGCGACTTCCTGGTGCGCGTCTACGCCGCGATCGTGACCGACGACCGGCGGCTCGAGCGGTCGGCCAACTGCGCCGTGGTGGCACCCCGCCAGTTCGCCGCGTGGCTGGAGAGCCTGCCGGCACAGCGCGGCCTCACGGCCGATCGGCGCTCGCAGCTCGTCGAGCTGGTCCGCTCGGTGGCCGCTCCGCGCTGATCCGGGACGCGACCGGCGCGGATCCGCCGGGCCGAGGCCGGGGTCGGCGACCGTCGGCGATCAGCTTGCCCCGCATGTGCACGAGCGGCCTTAGGGACGCGTTCGCCCAGCTTGGCCGCTGGCGACGGCTCTCGCGCTGCCACGAGGGCAGCGAGGCGAGCGCCCGAGCCTGGCTCGAGGTCGCCTGACCCGTTCGCCGGCCCGTCGCAGCGCCGCCCGCCGGCCGGGGTGCTTGCGGAACGGGCGTCCGGTACCAAACCGTTGACGAACTCGACGGGTTCCGCCACGCTCTAGTCGATGGCTGGTCGATCGCCAATCGCAGTCATGGCCGTCGATGCGGTCGAGGTGAAGATCATCGTCGACGGCTTCGTCGACGTCCTCATGGCCGACGCGCCCGGCGTCGCGCGATATCGAGCCTCGGACTTCGGCGATCCCAACGAACTCATCGCCGAGCACGGCTTCGCGGCGCTCGTGACCGTCGCCGCTGACGGGGATCGCCGGTCCCTCCTCTACGACGGCGGGCTCACGCCGACAGTCCTCAGCCGGAACCTCGACGTCCTCGGGGTCCGCGCCGCGGACCTCCGGGCGATCGTCATATCGCATGGCCACACTGACCACCAGGGTGGGCTCGAAGGCGTCGCGCGACGGCTGGGTCGTCGCCGGCTCCCGCTGGTCATCCATCCCGGCGCTTGGCGGGAGCGCAAGATCGTCTTCCCGACCGGGGCCGAGTTGCGTCTCCCACCGCCGAGCCGGGCCGACCTCGAGGCGGAGGGCCTGACGGTCATCGAGGAGCAGCGACCAACCGTCCTCGTCGATGGGACCGTCCTCGTCTCGGGCCAAGTCGAGCGCTCGACGAGCTTCGAACGGGGCTTGCCGATCCACTACGCCCGTGCTGAGAGCGGCTGGGAGCCGGATCCGATGATCTGGGACGACCAGAACGTCGTCATCAACGTTCGCGGCAAGGGCCTCGTCGTCGTCTCCGGCTGCTCGCATGCGGGCGCCGTCAACGTCCTGCGGAACGCCCAGCGACTGACCGGCGAAGAGCGGATCGCCGGGTTCGTCGGCGGGCTGCACCTCACGGGTGGTCTGTTCGAGCCAATCATCGGCGAGACCGTCGCGGCACTCGCCGAGATGCAGGTCGGTGTCGTCATGCCGGCGCATTGCACGGGCTGGCAAGCCGTCCACGCTCTGGCCCGGACGATGCCGGACGCGTTCGTCCAGCCGTCGATCGGAACGTCGGTCCGATTCTGAGACGGTCTGCACCGTCCGGTCGACAGCCGACAAATCGGCCACAGCCCCTT
>CAWHHF010000012.1:0-10985 GCA_963829105.1 uncultured Chloroflexia bacterium | reverse complement strand
CGGCGCGTCGGGACTGACGATCAGCGGCCGGCAGCCCGGCAACCCGTCGAAGCAGGGCCGGGTGCTCCACCCCGACCCGCGGCGAGATGGCAACGCACCGGCCCCGAACCGGCGGCGCTGGCTACACTCCGCGCGATGATCGGACGGGAGAGGGCCCGGGCGGACGCACGCCGGGAAGCAGCATGACCACTCGCACGCTCACGGTGGCAGGGAGCACCTACCCGCTGGTCCTGCCGAGCATCCGCGATCCGCGCCTGCACGTCGCGGCGGTCATCATCACGATCCACGTGCTCGGCCAGGTCGGGCTGCACTTCGCGGTGAGCGTGCCGCAGATCCTGGCGGCGATCCTCGCCAGCGCGATCATCGAGATCGTCCTGACGTTCCGCCAGAGCCGGTCCTTCGTCTGGCCAGCGAGCGCGATGCTGACCGGCAGCGGCGTCGCGCTCATCCTGCGCGTCGTCGGCACGGCTCCCGACGATCCGTGGAACACCGCGTCCTGGTGGGTCTTCGCAGGCGTCGCGGCCCTGTCGCTGCTGACGAAGTACGCCATCCGCCTCCGTGGCTCGCACGTCTTCAACCCGTCCAACATCGGGCTGGTCGTCGCCTTTGTCGTGCTCGGCAGCACGCGTGTGGAGCCGCTCGACTTCTGGTGGGCCCCGCTCAACGCCTGGATGATCGCGGCGTACGTCGTGATTATCGGTGGCGGCCTGCTGATCACGAGGCGGCTGCGCCTGCTCGCGCTCGCCGCGACGTTCTGGCTCGGGCTGGCGGCCGGCACCGGGATCCTTGCCGCGTCTGGCCACTGCATCACCACGAACTGGGCGTTCGCGCCCGTCTGCGGCGTCGACTACTGGCGCACCATCGTCACCTCGCCCGAGGTCGCGATCTTCCTGTTCTTCATGATCACGGATCCCAGGACGGTGCCGGCCGGCCGCGTTGGGCGCGTCGCGTTCGGCTTCCTCGTGGCGGTCACCTCGACGCTCCTGATGGCGCCCCAGACCGACGAGTACGGCACGAAGGTCGGGCTCCTCGCCGGCCTCGTCGTGCTCTGCGCGGCGCGTCCCCTCCTCGACCGCGTGCTCCCGGAGCCGCGATCGTCGGCAGACGGAATCGGCCGTTACGTGAGGCATCTCGCGATCGGCGGCGCGAGCACGCGGTTCCGCCGGGCCGTCCGGGTCGGGCTGGCGGTGGCCGCGGTCCTGGTCGTCGGCGTCGGAATCGTCGCCGCGGGGACCCCGGCGCGCGGGCTCGTCGTCCCGGATACTGCCGAGATGCTCAACGGCATCCCCCACACGGTCGATCCGGCGACGTTCCCCGTGATCACGATCGGACAGGGCATCGGCGACCAGGCGCAGACGATCTCGACGGCCCAGGATGCCCTCCTCACACTCGCCGAGAACCTGGAGCTGGAGAACCAGGCCCTCCTACGACGGGATCCGGGCATCCTGGCCGCGGTCGATCACGGCGACCGCCTCAAGGAGATGCAGGGTCGGCTCCAGGCTGCGGTAACCTCCGGCAGGACCGTCCTCGAGCACTATCGGTTCGACTCCGTCCACGCTGTCCGCATTGTGCCGTTCGGGGTCCAGACTGGCGTCAGCCTCGGCTTCGACTCCCGGGGTACCGTCACCGAGGAGACCTACGACGCGAGCGGGACCCTGCTGGGGCAACGGGCCGCTCCATTCGCGCTCACGTTCGCCGTCCGGCGGGCAACGGGGGCGCGATGGCTGGTCGTGGCCGTCCTTCCACCGGGAGCCGGCAACTGATTGATGTGATCGCGATCGCGAGGGTCCGGATTCCCGGTTCCAAGGAAGGACTGCCGCATACTGACGGCGATCGCCACCCGACTCATCGGAGAGGATGCAGATATGACACGCGACGACGAGCGCCTCGCGCGCTCGCAGGAGACGCCGATCGTGGGTGGGCTGCCGGACGTCCCGGGGATCATCGCCGCGATCCGGCTTACGCCGGGCCTCGGCCTCCACCTGCGGGGCCTCGCCGACGAGCTCCTGGTCAACGACTTCCCGGGGGCCACGCTCGTGCGTGCCCAGCGCGAGATGCTCGCGACCGCCGTCTCAGCGGCAAACGATTGCTTCTACTGCATGGACTCGCACGGCGCGTTCGCCAGCGCCCTGCTCGAACGTGACGCGGCGACTGAGCTCCTGCCGCTCGTCGACGCGATCAAGCTCGGGTCATCCGACGGGTTCGACGACAAGATGCGTGCCCTGCTCCACATCGCGCGAACCGTGCGCCGCGAGCCCCGCGACCTCGGCACCGGCGATGTCGCAGCTGCGCAGGCCGCCGGCGCTTCCGACGCAGACGTCCAGCTCGCGGTCCTCATCGCGGCCGCGTTCTCGATGTACAACCGGATGGTCGAGGGGTTCCGCGCCCAGACGCCACCGACGCCCGAGGCCTACCGTGCCCGCGCCGCCGAGATCGCGGCGCATGGCTACAGCGACCAGAGGGTCACGTCCCTGCCGAAATAGCGACGCGCGAGCGGACGTACTGCTCGTTCGTACCCTAGCCCAGGGCCACCCCGAAGGCGTGGGTGATGCCCCAGGTGAGCAGCATCGCGATCGCGCCGCCGATGACATTGCGGACGATCGGTCGGGTCTTCGAGGAGCCGGAGATCACGGCGCTCGTCCAGCCGGTGAGGAACAGCCCGACCAGCCCGACGGCGACCGTGACCGGGATCCGCACCGGGGCCGGGCACAGCACCATGGAGACCAGCGGCAGGAGGAAGCCGGCCGTGAAGGAGACCGCTGACGCGATCGCCGCATGCCACGGGGTGGTCAGCTCCTGCTGGTGGACGCCGTACTCGGCGCGCAGGTGGGCAGCAAGCGTGTTGTGGTCGCTGAGCTCCTTCACGACGGTCCGCGCGGTCGCCTCGGAAAGCCCCTGGCCCCGGTAGACGTCGACAAGCTCGTCGAACTCCTCGTTCGGCGTGTGCTCCAGGTCGTGGCGCTCCTTGGAGATCAGCGCCTCTTCGGTGTCGCGCTGGCTGGACACCGACACGTACTCGCCCATCGCCATCGCCGAGGCACCGGCCAGCAGGCCGGCCACGCCGGCGAGGATGATGGCGTGCAGGTTCGTTGGGTCGGCGGCCGCCACGCCGATCGTGATGCCCGCCCCGGAGACCACTCCGTCGTTTGCGCCGAGCACCGCGGCGCGCAGCCAGTTCAGCTTCGCGCCGAGCCCACCGAACCCGACGGTCTCCCCGGTCTCCTGCGGATTGCCTGGGGTGCCAGCCTGCATGAAGACTCCGGCCGAACGGCGATTGGGGGTCTGCCTCGAACCCTGCGCATCGATCAAGGACGCGGTCGCGACCGCGTCCCGTGCGATGTGTCGGCAGGGTGGCAACAGGCCCGACCCGATGGCTCCATCGTGACAGGCCTGTCGATTGCCGGCATGCCATCGGGCCGGCGCGGGCACGACACGGTCCGCTCGCTGCGCTCCCCCACCGGCCGTCGCGGCTCGTTCCACCTGCTGACGACGGCGCGGACCGGAGGCACGCCCACGCACATACTGGCGCTGTCGCAGCGGGGGGCCCCGAGCCACGGGCCGACGATGTCCGCGACATGCACATGGCTGAGGTGACGACGATGCTGTCCGAGTTCCTCGCGGTGACGACCCTGGTGGTGACGGACATCGACCGGGCGAAAGCGTTCTACCGGGACCAGCTTGGCCTCACCCTCCTCGAGGAGACCCCGGCAACCTGCCGGTTCGGTGCTGGCAAGGGATCACAGCTCACGATCCGGCGCGGCCAGCCGGCAGCCAGCGGTCAGACGGTGATGCACTTCGAGGTCGATGACATCGAGGCGGTCGTCCGCGACCTCACCTCGCGAGGCGTCGCGTTCGAGGAGTACGAGGCGCCGAAGACGGTCAACTTCATCGCCCAGTTCGGCCCGGCCCGCGGCGCGTGGTTCAAGGACCCGGCGGGCAACGTGCTCGGCCTGCGCGAGGGGCCGGTTCCAGGCGCCGGATAGCGCCGCCGATCTCCCGCCAGCGCGGCGTCGGATGCGGTCGCCAGACCGTCGCGCTCGGCCAGTGGCGAGGCGGCTGACCGGCGCCTCCGATGATGCGACCTGTCCGGGTTTCAGGGCCCCACGGAGGACGTGATATAGTTGCGTAAGCAACGATATGTCCAATGGGGGACTGAGCGGAGAAGTACGAGGACACGGCCGTGGCGCTGGAAGTGGAGGCCATCAACCCGGTCCGGCTCGGTCTGTTCCCTCCCAACATCCTCGTCGTCTTCGTCCGCTGGGAGGTGACCTGCGGATTCTGCCGGAACCGGTTCCGGCGCACCGTTCTCGACCTGATGTTCGGGTCGAAGATGAGCTGGGTCGCGTGCCCGGAGTGCGGAACGCACAACCTCCTGCCGCATCACCCCGACGTCCGCACCAGGGGCCGCTGATCGATGGTCACCCGCCCCCGTCACGACGCCGATCCGACACCCCGATGAGGACTCGCCTGCGCCTCGCGGTCGTCCTGAGCGTCATCGCGCTCGCCGGCTGCGGCGTCACGCCGACCCGGGCGCCGGTCGCGTCACCTGGTACGGCAGCCCCGACGGGCGCGGCTCGATCGTCCGCGTCGCAGCCCCCGTCCACGGTGGCACCGACCGGCCCATCGTCCCGTCCGGCATCTCCCCCACCGGCAACGGCCTTCACGACTGGCTTGCCGCCATCCCCCGACGCCCAATGGTCGGCGATCCGCTGGCGCAAGGTGCGCTCCGCCGACCCGCTGACGCTCGTGCGGTCTGTCCTGCGCTGGCGCGACGGCTACATCGCGGTCGGGTGGGCGGCATCCTCGACGCCCATGTGGACCTCGCCGGATGGAGCGCACTGGCATCCGCTGCCGTTCGACACCGCGACAACGTTCTGGCCGGGCCTGCTCGTGGTCGGTTTGGCCGAAGTCGGCACGGGCCTTGTCGCGCTCACGGTCATCGTCGGACCGAACGCCTGCGGCGGCGCCATCGAGTGCCAGGAGGTCAGTCCGCCCGTGCTGTCGTGGACCTCGCCCGACGGGCGGGCATGGACGTCGCAGGGGATCCTCGACCTCGGGCTGCCTGCCGCAGGGCTGGGGGCTCCCCTCCTCGCCGCGGGACCGACAGGGCTTGTCGCGGCCTCCACCACGTCACCCACGCGTGTGGCACGGTCGGTCGACGGGCTCTCCTGGTGGTCGCTGCCCGGCGGCGTCCTGCCGGCCCGGCTGACCGTCCGGGACATCGTCGGGACGACCGCCGGGTTCACGGCGGTCGGCGTCCAGGCGGTGAACGCGGACCATAACCGCGCGGTGGCCCTCCAGTCAGTCGACGGCTCGACGTGGACCCGCCCGTACCCGCTCGCCATGCCCACGGCCTCAGCGTTCAGCCTGGCGAGCACCGGCCCGAGCTGGGGAGCGACCGGCCTGGTGGCGGCCCGCGCGGGGATGATCGCGACGGGCACGGTCCAGGCAACCCCCGGCACCGCGCTCTGGTGGCAGTCGGGCAACGGTCGCAGCTGGCGCCCGCTGCCGTCCTACGCCCCGCTGGGGCCGACCACCTGCACAGGCGAAGGCTGCGGCAGCGGGCCCAACGGGGCGCTCGTCGGCGACGGCCATCGTATGGTCGCGGTCCGGGGAGGCGCGGATGCCGGTGCCTGGACCTCCGCCGACGGCCTCGCCTGGCGCCGCGTTCCCGTCACCGGGGACATCCCGGACGAGCAGGCGACGCAGGCGGTCCTGTTGCCGGGTGGCGTGTTGCTCTCGGATGGGACGACCACGTGGTTCGGCGAGGCGCAGGGGCAGTAGCTTCTGCCCCGGGCCGTCAGCAGTTGCGAGCGAGATCAGTCGGTGGGAGGAAGACGCCGGCGACCCGATGGACCGCCACGACGTCCCGCGGCGAGCCTCGCTTCGCGGTGATTCAGGTGCGCGGCGCTCCCAGCGGTCAGGCCGTCACGACCGTCATGCCGATGGCGCGGGCGGCCTGCGCCTGGCGCAGATCGAACGTAAGGAAGCCCACCCCGGGCGCGGAGACGCGTTGCGCGGCTGCGAGATGAAGCGCGTCGAGCGATCGCACGCCCGTCGACTCCGCGATGGCCGCCGCCGACTCGCAGGTCGTTTCGTCGAGCTCGACGATGGAAAAGGAGCGCAGGTCGTCGGCGAACGCGGCTCGCGCGGCCGCGAGCTCGCGTCCCGCGAGCAGGCGAGCGAGGTTGCGCCGGACCTCCACGATCGTATGTCGGGCCGTCAGGAGCTCGTGATCGGCCCGCAGCAACGCGTCAGCGGCGGGCGAATCGGCCTCCTCCACGTAACGCTTGAGCAGGGCACTCGAATCGACATAGGTGCTCACTCGCCGCGATCCTCGGCCACCACGTCGAGCACCCGCCTGGACGACCTCGACCGGCGCACCGGACCAAGCGGCGAACCCGTGCCCGGCGTGATCCAACCGGCGCGGATCCCCTCGTCAATGCGCGCGCGACCTGGTACAGGACCGAGCACCGCCTTCGGCCGGCCGCGGTCGGTGACCCGCAGCACCTCCCCCCGTTCCGCCCGGTCAAGGTACTCGGAGAGACGCTGCTTCAGCTCCCGGATCCCGACATCGGTCATGTAGACACGTTAGCACGCCGATGTATCTACATCCGGCGGTCCGCCGGCGGGGCGGTCGTCGCCTCGATGTGAGTCAAGCTCATCGCGCCTGGCCGGTAGGGTGCACGTTCCGCCTGTGGCCAGCCTGACCCGGGCGAATTCGGGCTGATCGGCAGGCGACTCCTTTCCCCAAGGCCTCTACGGTGGCCTCATGCGCAGGAGGCGGACCCGTGCGCGACACCCCGCGCCGGATCGCGACAAGCCGCCGGACGCAACCGGCCTGACGATCGACTGGCTGGGCATCCAGGCGACGGGCTCTGGCGCAGCGGGCTGTCTTCCCTTCTGGTTCGTCGGCGGGTTGATGGCGCTTCGGGCGGCGCCGTTTGTCGTCTGGAGGGTGTCACGCCGGCTCTTCCGGGCTCGGGGCGGTGGCCATGGCGCGGGGGAGCCTCGGAACCGGTCCTGAGCCATGTTCCTGCCGAGCCACGACTCAGCAGCACAGGCCGACCTTGATGCACTCGGGAAGCGGCCAGTGGTTCCGGGCGCCCGATACGTCGTAGCCGAAGAAGTGCGGCTTCCTCGCGACGAGCCTGGTGATCCAACGACTAGCGCGTGGGCGGGGGCCGATCCCCCGGCGCGTCGGGCGGCGGTTCCTCGCCGGCGCCGCGGTTACGCCTCGGATACCAGTAGAGCGCGAGGGGCAGTGCGATCGTGAGCCAGACGGCGAAGACGATGACCACCGTCACGACCACGTAGAAGCCGCACGAGATCAGGTCACACCGGTCGGCCGCAATGCTGCTTTCGCGGTTGACCTTGACCGCGAGCCAGGCGGAATAGAGCATCCACACGACGCAGACGGCCGTCCAGGCGATGAGGGCCCAGGTCGATCTGCGCCAGTGGATGCGACCTCTCCCGGCCCGGTTTCGGCCGGGACGTCCGTGGGCCGCGCCTGGGAGCTCCCAGCGTGAGCCCGGTTTCTCCATCGCCGATTCCTCCATCGCTGCTGCAGAGTCCGCCCGCTCCGACGCCTGCCCATCCGGTCAGCGGGGCCGAGCGCTTGGCAACGCGGCGTCAGTAGGTGAACCCCCGCCCGATGGTGTCCGGGGTGAGGAGCAGGCCATGCGCAGAGTCCGTGAGGCTGACCTGCTCCCACCGCTCGTCTTTCGCAACCCAGGGCGGACTGGAATCCGCGGGACAGGCCGCCGCAGGGGGTGCAGCGACGAGCACGACCCGGACGCTGACCGTGCCGTCGGTCCCGGCTTCGGCCTGAGCGGCAGCCTTGGCCGAACCCTGCGTCGTGTCCCACCCGACGGGCCCACATCCGATCGGGCCGCATGGCTCGGGCTGTGTCCCGCAGATCCACCCGATGTCGTACTCCCCGGCAGCCTCGAGGGAGGCGGCCTCGCCCGGCGCAAGCCCCGTCAACGAGATCGAGAGCCGAAGCCGACCACCCGGGTCCCAGTCCTCGACCGTGCCCGTCATGGTGACCCCGGCCCGGCCGACTGTGGGCCAGCCGGCAACCGGCTTGGGTGTTGGTGTCGAAGATTTGGCGGGCACGGCCGAGGCGGGGGTCGTGGGGGCCGGGGTCGCCAGCACGGGGGCGCCGGGCTGCGCGTAGATCACGGACCGAACCGCGTCCGTTGCGCCGAGGCTTGCGACGACGAGCCGCCGGCCGGCGACGGCAACCGGGTCGGACACCTCGGCCCCGGCGAGATCCGGGAGGTCCGAGCCTGCAGCAAGCGTCGTCCAGTGGACGCCGTCGAGCGACTCCCACGAGGTGGTGCGGTTCGCCTCGCCGTCGACGACGTACCCGCGAAGAAGGAGCCGGCCGTCCCCGACGGCGGCCCGAACGGGCTGGCCGGGAATGGGCCCTCCCGGATCCTCGATCCGCTCCCAGTTGAGCGCGTCCGCTGAATGCCAGACGGCCGGGGTGAAGGCGCCACTTCCGAAGACGTGTCCGACGGCGAGGAAGCCGCGGTCACGCTCGACGACGGATAGGAGAGTCGAGCCCGAGAGCGACGCCTGCTCCGGCATGACGCGCCAGCGGAGGCCGTCCGTCGATGTGGCGACGACGGCATTGATGCCCATCGGGTTGTTCATGCCGAAGGCGAGGTAGCCGCCCGAGGTCGGAATGACGCTGCGGATGAAGTAACCCTGCGGCGTCTGGACAACGCGACCGTCCTCCCAATGCCCGACCCCGTCGAGCTCCCAGACGGTGAACCCCCAGGGTTCGCCCGCGTACGGATACCCGGTGCCGACCCCGAGCAACCGTCCGTCGCGCTCGACGACTGCGTTGGCCACCTGGCCGGGGAACATGGCGACGAGGGCCCAGCGCGTCCCATCGCGGGAGGTCCACACGCCACCCCGGAGATCCATCCCTCCGAGATATCGCGTCCCGAGGGCGACGTACGTGTCGCCGACCTTCTGGATCGACGCGATGTTGCCGCCCGCCGCGTCACCGACCGTCGCCTCGGTCCACGTCGAGCCATCGGACGAGGTGCGGATGAGCGCCTTCGCACACTCGTAGGAGACTTTCGTCGAGACCCGGCACCCGGCCGCGATCAGGCCGGGGCCGCCGGCCACGAGCACCCGGACCATCTCGCCACGGAAGGTCGCGAGCTCCGTCCACGCCGCCGGCGTGGGGGTCGAGCTGAGGGAAGGCGACGGTGACGTGGTCGGAGCGGGTGTCAGGGTTGGCGCTCCGGTCGGCGTCCCATGGGCGGCCGTGGGCGGCGGGCTGGGGGTGGGACTGGGGCTGGCGCAGGCCGCCAACAGGAGCGCGCTGGCCAGCAGCGCCGGCCAGCGCCGTGGCTGATGTCCCCACGTGGTCACCGTGACCTCCTTCCACGAGCTCATGGGACCGCTGCCACCCGGGTCGCCACGAATTGGGAGCGGCACCAGGTCACGAACTTCGCCGGGGTGTCGATGCCGCCCTTGCTCATACCGACGATGAAGGCCGCTCCGCAGCCCGCGGCCGCCGGGTCGTCGAAGTGCCCGGTCACCTGCACCCAGGTGCGAGGGGGCAGGATGCCGCTCCACGACGCCGGGACCACCGCGCCCGGGCGAGGGATCACCCCGAGCGTCGGGCCGGTGAGGGCCGGGTAGGCCGCCACCTGGTCGGCCGGGACGCTGAGCGTGCACGTCAGCCAGACGACGGCCGGTGGCCCGCCGCAGGTCCCGCCGCGGCCTCCCTGCGGCACGACCCAGGCCCGGAGGGTCAGCTCGGTACGGCCGAGGCAGGCCAGGCGTTTCTCGGCGGGGATGAGCAGGAGGCTGGCGAGGTCGATCGTCTCCGACGCCGGAGGACACGCGAGCGCAGGAATTGCCGGCCACCCGCCGTCGAACCTCGCGGTCGCGTCCCCGCTGGTCCAGAACATCGCGTCGGCGCCGCGCCGGCCTGCCGCGAGCCAGCCGCCGGTTGTCGCCGCGACCGCGGTGAACTGGGCATCCGCCTCTGGTGCCAGGAACGTCCAGTTCCGGCCGTCCCCGGAGACGGCCGTCAAGCCAAGGCGCTGCGCCGTGTCAGGCAGACCCTGGCCCGCGCCGACGTTGTTGGAGCCCACCGCGACCCATCCGTCGTCGCCGTGCGCTACACCGGCGAACCGCCCCGCCCCGCTGCCCCGCGCCAAGAGAGCCCATGTCGTCCCGTCCGCCGAGGACCAGATCGCCGGGACGGCCACGTTGCTCGTGCCTGCGACCGATCCGACCGCGACCAGCCCGTCTGGACCGAGCGCCGCGCTCGCCAGCGTCGATCCGGGGCCGCCCGGCGGAACGTCGGCGGCCTGCCACGACGCGCCACCGTCATCCGAATACCAGGCTGCAGCGGTGTCCCCCTCCCCGACCCCGATGGCCACGAGGCGCGTCCCGTACGCGGTGAGATCCGAGAGGCCCGCGATCGGGAACCCGCGGGCCGGTGCCCGGTTCCAGGTGCGCCCGTCGAACGACGAGACGAGATCGGTCGCGGCACCGTTGCCGCTCACCAGCGCGACCAGGCGGCCGCCGAGCTCGACGACTCCGGTGATCCTTCGGAACTCGTCGCCGACCACGACCGCCGCCGACCAGGCGGACCCGTCAGAGGACGTCCAGATCGCCGGGTAGGTGACCCCGTTGTCACCCGCTTCCTCGGATCCCGACGCCGCGATCCCGCGCGAGGTACCGTTGAGGCCGACCACGTCCGCGAGCGCGAACCGGTCGGTGTCGAGCCGAGTCCAGGTCCCCGCGGCCGTCCCCCGCCAGATCGTCGTGCCGTGCGTGTCGGTTCCGACCGCCAGGGACCAATCGCCGATGGGCGCGACCACGCCGAGGCTGCCGCCGCCCGCTTGATCCAGCAGCGCCGCTCCGTCTCCGGCCTCCGGCATCCAGGCGATCGCGGGCGGACCCGCCGGCGCAGGGCTGGGGCTTCGGTTCGCGGCCAGGGATGCCGA
>CAWHHF010000011.1:0-14807 GCA_963829105.1 uncultured Chloroflexia bacterium | reverse complement strand
ACGGGGAAGGGCAGCGGGCCGGACCGGAGGATCGCGACCAGCGACTGGGCCTCGGCGAGCGGGTATCCACCCGGCCCGGCGCCCGTGATCTGCACCTCACCGCCCTCGATGGCGGACTGGATCATCGGGACGGTGAGCGCGACCCCGTCCTGCACGATGGCGAAGTACTCGCCGACGTGGTCCCGCGTGTACGCCGCGAACAGCGCGGCGGCGGCCGGGTCCAGCGTCAGGCCGACCGTGCGCAGCCCGCTCTGGTCCTGGCCGATCCCGGCCGACGCCACCTGGTCCCCGGAGAGGAGCGGCGGATGCTGCGCGAGGTCAACCGGCTGGCCAGCGTCCACGGGCGTCGTGCCCAGCGGCACGAGGTCTAGCCGGCCGGTCGTGCCGATCAGCTGCCGCAGTGCCGTGACCGTCGCCTCGTCGGACTTGTCGACGGCCAGCTCCACCACGATGCGGCCCGACGGAGCCGCCGTCACGGACGGCGCCACGATCCCGGTCGCGTCGAGCCGGTTGGTGATCACGGCCGCGACGTCGGCGACATCCTGGGTGGTCGGCGCCACGCCGTCGGCCGGCATCACCTGGTACTCGAGGCCGAGGGTGCCGCTCGCCAACGGCGCCGGCGAGCCGCTCGCCGCGGGCCCACCGATCCCCTGGTCGACGCCGGGGAGGCGCAGGAAGCCTGTGCCGGCGATCACGACGAGGACCGTCAGGGCCGCGGTGGCACCGAGGAGCGCGTAGGCCCGTCCGGGCCAGCCGAGGGGCAGGCGATGTCGGGCGGAGCGGGACGGGACGCCGTTCACCGAGTCGCGCAGCGCCACTGGAGCGTCGTCGGGCGCCATGTCCCCCAGGATCTCGCGCAGGTCCCGCTCGAAGCGATCGTCGATCCGGGTCATCGAAGGGTCTCCCCGGGCAGGCGCGCGGCCGCGTCGTAGGCGGCTCGCAGGGCCTCGATCCCGTAGTGCAGGCGTGACTTCACGGTGCCGAGCCGCTCTCCGGTGCGCTCGGCAATCGCCTCGAGTGACATGTCACCGTAGTAGCGAAGTACCACGACGACTCTCTGATCGGCCGGCAGGCGCGCGAGGGCGCCACGCAGAGCTTCCCGCTCGGCGAGACCGTGAGTCGCGTCGGGTGTCGCCGCCTCGGGGGCGCTCTCCAGGTCGATCAGGCGCAACCCGGCCGCGTCGCCGCAGCCGGTCCCGGCAGCCGTTCACGAGGATGCGGTCGAACCAGGCGTCGAAGCGCCCCCGTTCGCGGAGGCTGCCGAACCGCTCCCAGGCCGCCACGGCGGCGTCCTGGACCGCGTCCTGTGCTTCGAGCTCGGTGCCGAGGATCACCGAGGCCAGCCGGTAGCTCCCGGCGAGGTGCCGGTCCGCAAGCCGCGCAAAGGCGGTCGCCCGATCCTCGTCCGAGCGCGCAGCACGATCCTGCTCGTCGATCGCCAGGCCCCTCCCGCTCATGTCCGTCCAGACGTTGTCCGCCCGTCGAAGGTTCAAGAATGGCTGATCGGCTTCCCGCGTGGGCGCGTCGCCTGCAGCGGGCCAATGGGCTGGATGGCGGGAACGGGAAACCGCGGACCCCCGCGACGGGGCATCATGAACCGGTGAGCACGCCGCCGCCGCCGCCCGCCGCCCCCGCCCGACGCCCGCGCCCGGATCTGCCGTCGGCCGCCGTCCACGCCACCACCTGGGACGCGGCCCACGGCCAGCTGGTCGGGCTGCTGCGGGACCTGATCGGCATCCGGTCGATCAACCCGCCGGACCCGCCCGGACCCGAGACGGTCGCGGCTCACCGGATCGTCGCCGAGCTGCGGGCCGAGGGCCTGGAGCCCGAGATCATCGAGCCCGTTCCCGGCCGCGGCACGGTCACCGTCCGCCTCCACGGCGACGGCACCGGCGGCGAGCCGCTGCTCCTCCTGTCGCACCTCGACGTCGTGCCCGCCGACCCGGCGCTCTGGACGCACGCTCCGTTCGCGGCCGATGTCGCGGACGGCTACGTCTGGGGTCGCGGGGCGGTCGACATGAAGGCCATGGTCGCGATGGAGACGCTGGTGCTGGTCCTCCTGGCACGTCGCGCCCGCGACGCCGGCCTGGACCCGGCGAGGGACCCGGTTCCCGGCCTCCGCCGCGACCTGCTCTTCACGTGCAGCGCCGACGAGGAGGCCGGTGGCGCCGACGGCGCCCAGTGGCTGGTGGCGAACAGGCCGGACACGCTCCGGGCGGCCGGCGCCCTCAACGAGGCCGGAGGGGTCTCGATGGAGCTGGCAGGGAAGCGGTTCTACCCGATCCAGGTGGCCGAGAAGGGGTACGAGGTCTACCGGATCACCGTTCACGGCACGTGGGGCCACGGTTCCATGCCCCGCGACGACAACGCGGCCGTCATGGCCGCCGAGGCGATCCGCCGCCTGGCCGTCCCCGGCGAGCCGCGGGTGACGCCGGTGATGCGCCGCCTGCTGGACGAGCTGGCGGTCTCGCTGCCGCCCGCCGCCGCCGGCCTCGCGAGGTCGATCGGCGATGACGACCCGCACCGCTCGGACGCCGCCGTGCGCACGCTGTGCGACGAGATGTACGCCCGGGCCCTGCGGGCGCTGATCCGGGACAGCATCAGCCCCGATGTCATCCACAGCGGGATCAAGTACAACGTCATCCCCGGCCTCGCCACGATCGAGATCGACTGCCGCACGTTGCCCGGGACCACCGAGGGCGACATGCGCGAGGAGGTCACGGCCCGCCTGGGCGACCTCGCCCCGCACTGCACGGTGGAGCACCTCATCGGAGCACCGCCGGTCGAGGCGCCCGCGAGCGGCGACCTGTACGACATCCTCGCGGCCACCATCCGCGCCCACGATCCGGACGGCATCCCCGTCGCGGTGATGGCCCCGTTCGCCACCGACGCGAAGTCCACCGTCAAGCTGGGCGTTCCCACCTACGGGTTCTCGCCCCTGCGCCTCGAGCCCGGGGAGCGGTTCCTCGAGCGGTTCCACGGCACCGACGAGCGGGTCGGCGTCGAGGCGCTCCGCTGGGGTCTGCCCGTCCTCTACGACGTCGTCCTTCGCTACTGCGGCTGACCGCGCTCCGCGGGGGTCGGACGCCTGCCCGACCCTGCGTGGCGCCCCAGGCCACGAAACCGGGTCGGAAGCGTCCGGATGACGGCCGAATCCTCCATTGCGCCTGTCAACGCGGACTCACGGACCACGGTATCGCCAGATTGGCCGCGTGCCGGCGCTGAGACCGGGCTTCGTGGCGCCACGCGCCACGCCCTACCCCCGCGACCCGGCCGGCCCCAGCCGGGCGATGCCGCCGCCGGAACGCTGCAGGCCGCCGAGCGCGAGGCTCAGCCGCCGAGCGCGAGCCTGAGCCGAGGAGCGCGAACCTCAGCCGCCGAGCGCGAGCCTCAGCCGCCGAGCGCGAGGCTCAGCCGCCGCCACGCACCAGGCGCCCGCGCCGGCTGATCGCGTGGGTCGCCAGCGCGGCGACGCCCATGGCGATCAGCGCCCGCTCCCCGCGCGGCATCGGCCGCACCGCGGACAGGAACTGCTCGGCCCGCGCGCGATCGACCCGTCGCAGCATCGCGTGGCCGCGCGGCGTGAGCCACACGGAGCGCAGCCGGCCGTCGTCCTCCTCGCGCCGGCGCTCGACCAGGCGCCGCTTGACCAGCCCGTCCACCAGGCGGGACGTGGCGGACGGCGACCGGCCGATGGCGTCCGCGAGGTCCGCCACGGTGGTCGTCGCGCCCTCCGCCAGCACGTAGAGCGCGGCGAGCTGCGTGAACCCGAGCTTGAGCTCGCCCAGCTGGTAGGCGAACCCAACCACCAGCTCGCGCCACAGCGCGCGGCCCATCGCCACGCGCTCCGAGATCTGGCGAACGTTCTGGATCCGCGCCCCGGCCGCGACGACCGGGGCCGACAGGTCCGCCTCGAAGGTGCGGGCGATGACGCGGCTCGGGGCACCGCGCCGGCGAGGGCGGACGAGCGCCTCGGGCAGGGCGGGGCCGGCGGCCGGGTCGGAGGCAGGGGTTCGCCGGACGCGCACCGGGCGCGGCGGCGCCGGCGGCGCCGAAGAGGATTCGGGCTCGGTCACGATTCGGGCTCGGTCACACGTGGATCCTCACCGTCCGAGCGTAGGGCTCCCCGGATATTCCTGCAACCGTGCATGGAATTGGCCGCTGAACGAGGTTCGCCCGGCTACCATCCCAGGCGATGCACCAGATCGCCTTCGTCTTCCCCGGCCAGGGCAGCCAGTCCGTCGGCATGGGCCGGTCGCTCGCCGAGACATCTCCCGCGGCCGCCGCCGTCTTCGCCGCTGCCGACGAGGCGCTCGGCGAGCCCATCTCCCGCCTCGCCTGGGAGGGCCCCGAGGAGGAGCTCAACCGCACGGAGAACGCGCAGCCGGCGCTCCTCGCCGCCTCGATCGCCTACCTCGAGGCGGTCCGCGCGCAGTGGAACGCCCTGTCCGTCGACATCCCGGACCCGGCCTTCGTCGCCGGCCACTCGATGGGCCAATACTCGGCCCTCGTCGCGGCCGGCGCGCTGGACCTCGCCGACGCGGTCCGTCTCGTGCGCACCCGCGGCCGCCTGATGCAGGCATCCGGCACGGGTCGGGAAGGCCGGATGGCCGCGATCATCGGTCTCGACGACGCGCTGCTGCCGGACCTCGTCGTCCAGGCTTCAGAGCACGGCGTCTTCGGCGTCGCGAACCGCAACTCGCCCGGCCAGGTCGTGGTCTCGGGTGAGCGCCGGGCCGTGGAGGCCGCCCTGGTCATCGCCAGGACGCTCGGCGCCAGGCGCGCGGTCGAGCTCCCAGTCTCCGTCGCCGCCCATTCCCCGCTCATGGCCGGGGCGGCCGATGGCATGCGCACGGTCCTGGAGGACATCACCTTCCGCGACCCGACGCCGGCGCTGCTTGCGAATGCGGACGCGCACATCATCACCACCGCCGACGGCTGTCGCGCGGAGCTGGTGGATCACCTCACCACCGGCGTCGACTGGGTCGGCGCGGTGCGGGCGATGCACGAACGCGGCGTCACCACCTTCATCGAGATCGGCCCCGGGCGCGTCCTCACCGGCCTGATCCGGCGCATCGCCTCCGACGTCGTCACGCTCGCCCTCGACGACCCGGCTGCGAGCGGCCGCCTCTCGATCCCGTTCGCCGATACCGCTGCGGCCGACGGCGCCTGACCCGGCGTCCGAAGCCCGCCTGACCCCCGCTCGAACCCCGAAGCCCCGCTCGAACATCGAACCAGACCCCATCGAAGGAGCCCCGTGCGCCAGCCCGATTACACCCGCCGCGTCGTCGTCACCGGCCTCGGGGTCGTCAGCCCCGTCGGCAACGACAAGGACACCGCCTGGAACAACCTGCTCAACGGCGTCTCGGGCCTCGGCGTGATCACGAAGTTCGACGCGAGCCGGTACGCGCAGAAGGCCGCCGGCGAGGTCCACGGCTTCGACCCCTCGCGGTGGATGGACCACAAGGCGATCCGGCGCGGCGAGTCCGCCACGTGGTACGGCGTGGCGGCCGCCAAGCAGGCCATCGCGGACGCCGGCCTCGAGATCACGGACGCGAACCGCGAGGACATCGGCGTCATCTTCGGCTCCGGGGCGGGCGGCCAGCAGCTCATGATCGACAACTGGCACGTGCTCCAGGACAAGGGTCCGGGGCGCGTGGCGCCGACCTTCATCGCCAACGGCCTCGTGGATTCCGCGTCCGGGATGATCGCGATCGAGACCGGCGCGATCGGCCACAACCTGTGCATCGTCACGGCCTGCTCCACCGGCACGAACTGCGTGGGCGAGGGAGCCGAGCTCATCCGGCGCGGCGACGTCCACACCGTGATCGCCGGCTCCACCGAGATGCCGCTCCTCGAGGTTGCGCACGCGGGCTTCGGCAACATGCGCGGCCTGGGCTCCCCGAGGCCCGGCGAGCCCATCGCCGATACCAGCCGCCCCTTCGACCGGACCCGCGACGGCTTCGTCCTGGGCGAGGGCGCGGGCGCCCTGATCCTCGAGGACCTCGAGTACGCGCTGGCGCGCGGCGCCCGGATCTACGCGGAGGTCGTCGGCTACGGCTCCACCGCCGACGGGCACGACATGGTCCAGCCGATCGAGGGCGGCGCCGGCTCCGCGCGTGCCATGAAGATCGCGCTCGAACGGCGCGGCGTGCCGGCGGACGAGGTGGACGTGATCAACCCCCACGGCACGTCCACGCCGGTCGGGGACAAGCGCGAGGCCGACGCGATCTGGGCCGTGTTCGGCGACCGCACGGCACGCAGCCGCGAGTCGCTGCTCGTCACCGCCACCAAGTCGATGACCGGGCACATGATGGGCGCCGCGGGCTCGTTCGAGGCCTTCGCCACGGTCATGACCGTCGCGGAGCAGACCGCCCCGCCGACCATCAACTTCCGCGAGGCGGACCCGGATGCCGACGTCTGGGTGACCCCTGAGGTCGTCGAGCGCCCGATCCGCTACGCGCTGTCCAACAACATCGGCCTCGGCGGCCATAACGCCGCCATCATCTTCAAGCGCTGGGACGGCCGCTGATGACCCGGCGGCCGGGAGGGCCGCCGGCGGGCCGGCCGGGGCACGCGGGGCTGGGCGTGCACGCGAGGCCGGGCGTGCACCCGAGGCCGGGTGTGCACCCGAGGCCGGTCCGGGGCCTTCGCTACAATCCTGCCCAGCCATCGCTGCCCGCGCCCGTCACCAGGAAGGTGTGAATCGTGCCCTCGTCCGACCTCGCGCGCCGTGCCGTCATCACCGGTCTCGGGGCGGTCATGCCGAACGGCAACGACTTCGAGACCTACTGGAGCAACCTCCAGGCCGGCGTGACCGGCACCCGCCTCATCACCTCGTTCGACGCGAGCGCGTTCGAGGTCCGGATCGCCGCCGAGGTGCTGGACTTCGACCCGGCCACGGCCATGGATCCGAAGATGGCCCGGCGGATGAGCCGCTACATCCACCTCGCGATGGGCGCCGGCAAGGAGGCGATCGCCTCGTCCGGGCTGGACTTCGCGGCCATGACCATCGAACAGCGGGACCGCGTCGGCGTCGTCATCAACACCGGCGGTGGCGGGGTCGAGTCGATCATCGACGGCACCCACGTCCACGACACCAAGGGGCCGCGGTTCGTGTCCGCGTTCGCGGTGCCGGCCATGTCCGCGTCGATGGCCGGCTGCATGATCTCGATGGAGCACGGCCTGACCGGTCCGGTCATGACCCAGGTGGCCGCCTGCGCCACCTCGGTGATCGCGTTCCACGACGCGCTGCGGCTCATCGCGACGGGTGAATGCGACGTGGTCCTCGCCGGCGGCTCGGAGGCGGCGATCGTGCCCATGGGCGTGGCCGCGCTGTCCAACATGACCGCGCTGTCGAAGCGCAACGACACGCCGGAGACGGCCTCGCGCCCGTTCGACGCGACCCGCGACGGGTTCGTCCTGGGCGAAGGCGCGGGCGTCTGCGTCGTGGAGTCGGCCGAGCATGCCCTCGCGCGCGGTGCCACGCCGCTGGCCGAGATCCTGGGTGGCGCCCTGACCGCGGATGCGTTCCACATCTCCGCGCCGGATCCCACCGGCCGCGGGCAGGCCCGCGCGATGACGAACGCGATGCGCAACTCGGGCGTGGCGCCGGACGAGATCGACTGGATCGTGGCCCACGGGACGGCCACGTCGCTCAACGACTCGACCGAGACGCACGCGATCAAGGTTGCCTACGGGTCGGCGGCCGCATCCCGGGCGATCTCGTCGCCCAAGTCGATGACCGGACACCTCGTGGGCGCCGCTGGGATCGCGTCCGCCCTGGCGGCCATCGGCGGGATCCGCGACGGGGTCATCTCCCCGACCGCGAATCTCCGCACGCCGGATCCGGAGTGCGACCTGGACTACGTGCCGCTGGTCGCGCGCAGGGCGAAGGTGGACACCGTGGCGATCAACGGGTTCGGCTTCGGCGGCCAGAACGCGGTGACGATCTTCCGGCGCTTCGAGGCGTAGCGCCCGGGTTCCCGGCCCTACTCGATCGAGGTCACGAGGAAGAGGCCGCGACAGACCGGCGACGGCTCGCGATCGCCGTCGTAGTCCTCGTCGGCGCGACAGTCGGCGGCCGCAGGGTGGTCGAACATGCCCGTGACGATCACATCGTCCCCGATCGGCAGCGGGTTGGACCCGGGTGCCTTCTCCGCGACCCTCAGGAGCAGGTCCGCGCGCACCGATCCCGTCCCCGGAGCCGTTCCCCTGGGTGCCAGGAGGAGCGGGCCACCTCCAGCAACCGCGGCACCGCTCTCGGGGGCGTAGCGGTACTGGAACATGGCGGGCCGGATGTTCTCGCCCGGGTCGATGCTTCCGTTCAGCGGCAGGACGCGGGCGTCGAAGGTGATCGGCTCACCGCCGAAACAGGCGACCGCCGTTCCGAAGTCGAGCGAGGCGACCGTTCTGACGTCGGTGGGCTTCGGTGGACAGGTCGCATTGCCCGGCGCGAGCCAGGCCTCTCCCACACGGCTCGCGGCAGCGACCCAGCCCCACGGGCTCGGCTCGCTCGTCCCGATCGGCGACACCCGGTACCAGGGGAAACCGGAGCCGTTCTCGGGCCCCTCCAGGACGTACACCTCCGTTCCGTTGAGCACCATCGGCTCGTACATCTCGGAGTCCGTGGTCACGCTGGGCTTGGACCTCATCCGGACAGCGTCCGCGACGACGACCGCGATGTCGCCCGTCTTGAAGCTCACCGGGGGAACCTTGGTGCTCGCGATGGACGACGGCAATGGCGTGGCCGTGGCGGTCCTGGCCGGCGCAACCAGGGACGGTGACGGGCTCGCGGCCGGTACGGGCGTCGGCACGGGGATCGATGCAGACGGGCGGGAGGCCTGGCTCTCCAGCGGCGGGCTCGATGCAGGCGCACCGGACGCGACGAGCGATCCGGCCGGAGAACAGGCGGCGAGCGCCGATGTCAAGACGAGCCCGGCCAGCCGCGACCATCCGGTCATGATCCACGCCCTCCTCGATCGGGGACGCCGCGGCTGAGACGCGCTACGGGGCGTCGTTGTTGTCTGGGCGCCGGTCAGCCCCGCAGCGGCCGTCCTTCGAACGCCTCCAGGCGAGCGATCGTCCTGTCCGGGATGACCCGCGGCCGCTCCGTCGCGTAGTCGTACAGGACCAGCACGTCCTCGGCCGTCGCCACGAGCCGCGCCCGGCCACGCGCGGAGTCCGCCGCCGTGATCCGGTGCTCGAGCGCGAACGAGGTCCGCCCCACCCTCGCCAGCCGCGACTCCACGGTCAGCACCTCCCCGAAGTACGAGGGGGACCGGAAGGTCACCCGCACGTCGGCGAGGATCAGGGACTCCTCGGCGCCGTGGGTCACCAGGCCGAAGGGCTCGCCCGTCGCCGACTCCCAGTAAGCGATCCGGGCCGACTCGCAGAACGTGAGAAACCGCGAGTTGTTGATGTGGCCCATCGCGTCCGTGTCGCCGAACCGCGTCTCCACGACGTACCGGTGCGGGAACGTGCCGGGCAGGTCACGCGGATCGTCGGGGACATGGATGCGGGACGCGGACGGGCGGACCGCAGATTGCTCGTTCACGGGACGAGTCTACCCACGCAAGGCAGCCCGTCGGGGCATGGTGTGGTGGGGCGGCATGGTGTCGTGTCACCGGACGGTGCCGTCGCCCGGCGAGGTGTTGCTGGCGGTCCTGCCGCCGCCCGGCGTCGTGTCGCCTCCAAGGCGATGAATCCGCATGACCGGGTCACCGGACGCGATGTGGACCCCGGGACCGTCGCCACGGAGGCGACGAAGTCGGGCGGCACCGAGACAGACCCGCTGCCTCGCCCCAATTCGTCGCCTCCGTGGCGACATTCCCCGGCAACTCGGACGGTCTCGGCGATCCGTGCCCGGATTCATCGCCTTGGAGGCGACACGACGTGGCTCCGACCCCCCTGCCACCGCCCGGCGACCGCCCGGCGAACCCCCGGAGGTGCCTACCGCTGCCGGACAACCAGCGACCCGGCCATCCCTGGGCCGGCGCCCGTCGCCGAACCGCCGGTCACTACCATGTACGTCCCCGGCGCATCGAGCACGAATCGCAGGTCGGCCGTCTGGCCCGGCCGCGTGACAATGTCCATGTTCGCGACACCATCGACCATCCAGTCCCGGACGACGTCGTCCCGGTTCACCAGCTCGATGACCGTCCACGCGCCGGCGCCCACGCTGACGTCCGCAGGCGTGTACACGCCGTCCCTCACCGTGACGACCACGTGCGGCAGCGACGCGCTCACCGCCCGGTCAGCCGCCAGCACGCCTCCCGCCAGCGCCAGGCCCAAGAGAGCCACGACCAGCAGGAATGCCCCGTCCCGGACCACGCCCAGCGGCCCACGCCGCGGGTGCGCCACCTGCCCGGGCCGGACGTCCACCTTGCGCAGCCGCAGCGAGTTGGTCACGACGCTCACCGACGAGAGCGCCATCGCCCCCGCGGCCATCGCCGGATTGAGCGTGACGCCGAAGGCCGGGTACAGCACCCCCATCGCGATCGGGATCAGCAGCACGTTGTAGGCGAACGCCCAGAACAGGTTCTGGCGGATGACCCGGATGGTGGATCGCGACAGGGCGATCGCTGAGCCGACAAGCCGCGGATCCCCGCCGACCAAGGTGATGTCGGACGCCTCGATCGCCACGTCCGCGCCGGTCCCGATCGCCACGCCCAGGTCCGCTCGGGCCAGCGCCGGCGCGTCGTTGATGCCGTCGCCGACCATCGCCACCCGATGTCCCTCTGCCTGCAGCCGCTCGATCGTCGCATCCTTGGCGCCCGGCAGCACCTCCGCGATCACGTGGTCCGGGGCGATCCCCACCCTGCGCGCGACCGCCTCGGCGGTGATGCGCGCGTCGCCGGTGAGCAGCCACACGTCCATGCCCGCGGCCCGCAGGTCCCGCACCGCCTCCGCGGACTCCGCCTTGACCGGGTCCGAGATCGCCACCAGACCGGCAGCCGCGCCGTCGACCGAAACGAACACCACCGTCCCGCCCTCGGCCGCCGCCGGCATCGGCCGCCTGCGCGAGCGTGAAGAGATCGACCCCGCGCTCCGTCATCAGCCGCCGGGAGCCGACGACCACCTCGGCCCCGTCGATCCGTCCGAGCACACCGCGCCCGACGATCGCCTCGAACGCCTCGGCCTTCGCGAAGCCCATCTCCGTCTCGCGGGCCCGGCGCACGATCGCCTCGCCCAGCGGGTGCTCCGACCCGGTCTCCAGCGAGGCCGCCAGGTCCAGCACGCCGGCCTCGGTGAACCCGTCCGCCGCCACCACGGAGACCACCGCCGGCTTGCCGAGCGTGAGCGTCCCGGTCTTGTCCATGACGACGGTGTCGATGCGGCCCGCGGCCTCCAGCGCCTCCCCGCCGCGGACGAGGATCCCGGCCTCCGCGCCCTTCCCTGTGCCGACCATGATCGCGGTCGGCGTGGCGAGGCCCATGGCGCACGGGCAGGCGATGATGACGACGCCGATGAACGCGGTCAGCGCGAGGGTGAACCGCGGCTCGGGTCCCAGGACGAACCAGACGACGAAGGTCACGGCCGCGGTCAGCAGCACGGCCGGCACGAAGATCTCGCTGACGCGGTCGGCCATGCGCTGGATCGGCGCCTTGGACCCCTGGGCGCGCTGGACCAGCTCAACGATCCGGGCGAGCGCCGTGTCCCGGCCGACGCGCGTGGCGCGCATGACGAACGAGCCAGTGGTGTTGAGCGTGGCGCCGATCACCTCGTCGCCCGTCTGCTTGGTCGACGGGATCGGCTCGCCGGTGAGCATCGACTCGTCGACCGCGGAGATGCCCTCGACCACGATGCCGTCCACCGGCACCCTGTCGCCGGGGCGGACGCGGAGCAGGTCGCCGGCGATGACATCCGCGAGCGCGATGTCCTCGTCGACGCCGTTGCGGATCCGGCGGGCGGTGGTCGCCTGCAGCCCGACGAGGCGGCGGATGGCGCCGGTCGTGTTGCCCTTCGCGCGGTTCTCCAGCCACTTGCCCAGCAGGATCAGGCCCAGGATGATCGTGGCGGAGTCGAAGTAGGTCTCGGGCTGCAGCCCCGCCGCGTGGACCACCTCGGGCCACATCGTCACGAACACGCTGTACCCCCAGGCCGCGCTGGTGCCGACGGCCACGAGCGTGTCCATCGTGGCGCCACCGTGCCGGCCGGCCCGCCAGGCTGCGCGATAGAAGCGACCGCCCGCCCAGAACTGGATGAACGTGGCCGGCCACAGGATCAGCTTGTTGAGCTCCGTCATCGGCACCACGGTCTGGGGCACGAACATCAGGACCATGAACACGACGGCCGCACCGATCGAGACCAGCGCCTGCACGAGCGTGTGGCGCTGCTCGCGTTCGCGATCGGCATCGTCGGCGGAGACCTCGTCCTCGAGGGATGGGGCGGCGGCGCCCACGGCGGCGACGGCCTCGGCCCTGACCTCGTAGCCGGCGGCCTCCACGGCCCTCACCAGCTCGTCGCGGCCCGCCGTTCCCGGGTCCACGAGGACCGTTGCGCGCTCCGTGGCGAGGTTGACGCTCGCGGTCTCCACCCCCGGCGTCTTCTTGAGGAACCGCTCGATCCGGTTGACACAGGACGCGCAGGTCATGCCCTCGATGGGGAGGACGATCTCGATGGGCTGGAGGTTGTCCGGAAGACGGGTCGTCATACTCAGGGGGAGTATACCAGCGGGGCCTCACGGCAGATCGAACGTGCCGAAGGAGGGAAGCGTCAGCGCGGAGCCTCGAGCGCGACGCCACGCATCGCCCACTCGTACGCGGCGCAGGCGACCAGCGCGGACCCGAACGTGACCACCAGCGCGGCGACGAACGTCCGGGGCTCGATCCCACCGGCAGCCGTCGCACCGCCGAGCGGAGCCGGATCCAGCCCGGCCCCAACCAGGCTGACGATGCCCGCGACGATGACGCCGGCCCCGGCCAGGCCCGCGAGCCTCGTCGCCCAGCCGCCATGCCCCATGCCCCACGTCCGCCTGGGCATCCACCCCTGGGCGCGCACGAGAGCCGCCGTGACGATCGCGGCCCAGGCCAGTGCGATCAGGATCGCGCCCACCACGTCCGCCAGGCGATGCCAGCCGGCCGTGATCGTGCTGACGCCGACCGCGGCGACGATCACCGGGACCAGGATGACCACCGGCGTCCGCAGCCGGCGGGGGACGACCAGGATGCACGCGAACCCCAGCGACGCGACGAGGGTGACGTGCCCGCTGGGGAAGCTGTTGCCGACGGCATAGGCGTGGTGGCCCAGCAGGTTCGGGCGGTCCAGGAGCACCTGCAGCGCCTGCGAGGTCACGTTTGCCCCTGCGATCAGCACGAAGGTCGCCGTCGCCAACCCGAACCCGCCCCGGGCGAGCCCGATCAGCACGAGCCCGAGCACCGCGATCATCCCCGACGCCAGGCTGACCGTCGCCAGCGTCTCCGAGGCGGCCCCCAGGGCCGCCGGCGTCGCCAGCACACGGCCGTACAGGACGAGGTCGGCGATTCGCTGACCCTCGACGGTCAGCGTGGTCCACGCCCAGATCGGGACAACCAGCGCACCCGCACCCAGCCCGAGCAGCGCCAGACGCCGGGCGCTGTGCGATGGCAGCAGGACCGGGGTACGCGAGTCCCGGGTAGCGAACGGCGGAGGCGCATCCGGTAGCGACGCATCAGCCGCCCTGCCGCCGCTGGGCGCGCGACACGGCGATCGACGGGGGCTGTCGTTCGCGGCGCACGCTCACCCACCCATTGTGCGCCACCCCGTGCATCGCCCCCCGGGCGTCGGGCCCCCTCGGGCGAGCGGGAGGCCGGCTCCCGGCCGGACGGGCGATCAGCTCCCGGGCGGCTCCCCCACCTGCCACCCGAGCCAGGTGTCCGGGTCCACCCGTGGGCGGACGACCCAGGACTCGCCGCCTCGCAGCGCGATCTCCGGCGGGAGCGGGTGGGACAGGAAGAACGGCATCGACTCCGTGGCGCCGTAGGCCCCGACATCCAGCACCGCGACCAGGTCGCCCGGGTCCGGGAGCGCCATGACGGCCGCCTGGGCGAAGACGTCCAGGCCCGAGCAGAGCGGGCCCGCGACGGTCACCGGGAAGCGCTGGGTGCCGGACGTGGAGGCTGCGCCGGGCGCGGACGCGGAGGCTGCGTCCGACGTGGCAGCGGCGCCGGTGAGGACCCGGATGCGGTGCTCCTGGCCGACCAGTGCCGGCCGGAGCACGTGGTGGATCCCGCCGTCGAGGATGACGACGTGGTGGCCGCCAACGGACTTGCGATCCGTGACGCGCGACACGTACGCGCCCGACGCGCCGACGAGGAACCGGCCGGGCTCCAGCAGGACGCGGGTGGCCCGTGTCGCCGGGTCCGCTGCCAGGCTCGCGGCCATCGCGACGAGACGCGCCCTGAGTCCGCCCACGTCGAGGGCGTCCTCATCGGTCGCATACGGGATACCGAGGCCGCCGCCGGCATCGACCAGACGCAGCGGGAAGCCGGCGCCGGCCGCGAGCTCGCGGGCAGCCTCTACCGTGGCCTCGACGTGCGCCGCGAGCGCCCCGGCGTCGAGCACGTTGGAGGCCCCGAACGCATGCAGGCCCACCGGCTCCAGCCACGGCGACGCGACGGCCTCGGCCGCCGACGCCCGGAGGTCAGCGCCGTCCATCCCGAACTTGCCGGCCCCGCCATCGCCGACCAGGCGGACCCGCTCGAGGCGCGCGGCCTCGGAGACGGCTGCCCGGAGCAGGATCGGCTGGCGGCGGCCGAGGCCCTCGGCGATCAGCGCGAGGCGCCGCAGCTCTCGCGGCGACTCAACGGTGACGACGCGGACGCGTG
>CAWHHF010000010.1:0-6675 GCA_963829105.1 uncultured Chloroflexia bacterium | reverse complement strand
GCCCGAGATCTGGGTGCCGACGTTGCTCAGCGAGCAGACCGTGCCCACGGCGGTCTCGGTGCCCAGCCCCAGCGGCGGAGATCGTCGCGGGCTGGCCGATCTTGAGCTTAGGGACGTCGGTCTCGGACGCCTCACCCGCGACCTGCAGATGGGCGAGGTCCATGACCTCTATCTGCCCGGCCGTCGTCGTGCTGCTGGAACTCGAGGCGCCCGAATTGCCTGAGTTGCCCGAGACCTGGTCGCCGACCTTGATGTTCACCGCGGTCACGGTGCCCGCGATCGGCGAGACGATCTGGGCGCCGGTCTGCTGCAGTGACACGAGGGCCTGCTGGGCGGACGCGACCGACGCCTTGTCGGAGTCGATCTGGGAGGCCGGCGTGGCGGCCGTCTGCTGCTTGTAGTTGTTGTTCGCCGATGTCACGCCGAGGCTTGGCGGAGTTCACCTGGGCCTGCGCCTGGTGGGTGGCCACGGTCGCCTGGAGCCTCGCGGCGGCGAGGGCGGCCTGGGCGAAAGTTCACCGCGGCCTGGTCCTTGGCGACCGTAGCGGAGACGACCGGGACGGCCGCCTTGTCGGCGGCCAGGGTGGCCTTTGCCGACGCCACTGCCGCGTTCGCCTGCGAGATCGACTGGGCGTTCTTGGCGTTCGTGTCGCTCAGCGCCTGCTGGGCCGTCGAGAGCTGGAGGCTGGCCTGGCTGACCGAGCTGTGGGCGGCGGCCTTGGCCGTGTTTGGTCGGGCCGGCCTTGTCGGCCGCCAGGCGCACCTGGGCGGCGATGAGGTTCGCCTGGGCGGTGGCGATCTGGGCCTGGAGCGACGAGTCGTCGATCGTGGCGAGGACCTCGCCGGCCGTCACGGCGGTCCCCGGCGTGACATTCACGGCCGTGACCGTTCCGCCCGAGGTGAACGACAGCTCGTCCACGGTCGAGGCCGTGACCGAGCCGGAGAGGTTGACGTCGCTCACGATCGTGCCGGTCGTGGCCGTGGCGGTCACGAGGCTCGTCGCGGTCGTCCCGAGCGGCTTCACGACCCACAGCACCGCGCCCGCGATCAGGACGACGACAACCGGCACGACCAGCCAGCGCCACCGGCGGTGGCGCTGGGGCGTCTCGTCGCCCGCCACGGGCCCGAGGTCGAAGTCGTCGACCCAGGGTGCCGGAGTCTCGGGCATGTTCATCGGTGTCGTCATCGCGGGTCTCGCATTCCTTGGTCGTCCGTGACCGGGGGTGACGGTTCACGCATCGGTTGGTGTCCTGCATCGGGTGTTCATCGACGGTGTCGACGCTATGCGCGCAGGCGCCCCACCCCAAGTCGCATCCGTCGCGATCGAGCCATGAGTTGCGTCCGGGCACATCCATGACGCCTGTCACGGGTGCGAAACGAGCTCGCCGCCGGGATGACATCCGTCACGGACGCACCCCGACACCCGTGACTTCTGCCGCCCGGCGCCGTGCGCCTACGGTGACGGCGTTCACCCCACGGGTGGCAGGAGCCCCGCGCCAGGGACAAGCCCGCATGCAGGTACGACAGGAACAGCTCGAAGAGACGGCCGCCGTGGAGGGTACCGACACGGCGGTCCGCTTCACGCACGTCTCGGTGGTGCGTGCCGGGCGGCGGATCCTCGACGACGTGTCGTTCACGGTCCGCCGCGGGTCGACGGTCGCCCTGACAGGGCCGGCCGGCGCCGGGAAGTCGACCGTCATCGAGGCCTCGCTCGGCGTCTACCAGGTCAACGGCGGCGTGATCCGCCTCCTGGGGCTCGACCCGAGGGTCGCAGTCGCATCCGGACGGGTCGGCGTGGCGCTCGGCTCGGCCGGTCTCCCGGATGGTGCCCGCGTGAAGGACCTCCTTCGCTTCGCCTCCGCCGTGCGTGACACGCCGCTTCCAATGCACGACCTCGTGGAGCGCACCGGGCTTTCCGGCATTCTGGACCGCCCGGCCAACCGGCTCTCGCCGGGCCAGGCGCAGCAGCTGCGGCTGGCGCTTGCGGTCGCGGGCGGTCGCGGCCTCCATCATGCTCGACGAGCCGTTCACCGGCCTGGACGCACAGGCCCTGGCCGTCATCCGGGCAAACCTCCAGCGGTTCCGTGACGAAGGGCGAACGGTTCTCATCGCGGCCGAGCGCGTCGACCCGGCCGAGCCGGTGGTGGACCGGGTGCTCCACATGGACCATGGCCGGCCGTACGACGGAACGCCGCCGGGCTGCCGGGCCGCCTCCCATGAGCAGCCCCGATCGAGGCTCCCCGCGTCCGGCGGAGGACCGGCCGGAACACCCGGCAGTCCGCCCGGAGACCCGGTCGCAGGGCGGCCGTCGTCGCCCCGGGGCCAGGTCGCGCTCGTGCTCGCCTACGCGCGCCTCGAGATCGTCCGGAGCCTCCGCAGCTGGCAGTACCTCCTGCTGGCAATCATCGTGCCGGCCGGGCTCTACGCCGTGTTCCTGCTCGCCTCCATCGGCGGGCCCGGGGATTCCGCGGTGGTAGACGCCACGCGGAGCACCTCGACCCTCGGGGCGCTGGCGACCCTCGGCGCGCTGGGCGCGGGGCTTGCCTGCGGTGGCAGCCGGCTCGCGGCGGAACGCGACAGCGGCTGGGTCCGGACACTGATGCTGGGGTCGCTCCCCCGGTCGCCGCTTGTGGCCGGGCGGGTCCTCGCCGGCGTCGTCACCGCGGGGCTGGCGATCCTCGTCGTCATCGGGGCGGGCGGCCTCCTGGACGGCGGCCGGCTGGCCGCGGGGAGCTGGCCCGGGCTGATCCTGTCGCTCTGGATCGGCACTCTCCCGTTCGCGATGCTCGGAGTCCTGGTCGGCCTGTCGCTGGGTCGCCGCGCGGCGGCCGCCGCCGTGCTCGCGCTCTACGTGGGGCTGGCCGTCGGCGGCGGGCTCCTCGAACCCATCGGGTGGCTGCCGATCGGCCTCGCTACGATAGGGCGTGTGCTGCCCTCGTTCGTCGTGGACGACCTCGGCTGGCGCGCCCTGCTCGGGCAAGGACTAAGCGCCCATGACCTCACCCTCCTGGCGGCCAATCGCTCGCACTCGGGTCGCTGCTCGCATGAATCGCCGGCCCGCGTAATCGCCTGGGTCGCTGACGTGGAGCCCTCCCGGCTCCCCCTGGAGTCGAGCGGCCGTCGCGCGCCCCGGCGCCGGCGGGTCGCCGATGCGCTCGCATCCCTCCCGGCGGAGCAGGGCTCGCGCTGGCTCCTGATCTGCGGGGTCGTCGGCGTGATGGTCTTCCTCCTCGGGCCCGTCTCCGCCCTGGCCCAGGAGCGGCAGCCGGTGCTCGACGAGATGTTCGTGTTCGCGTGCGTGGCTGCGTTCGTGACGCTGTACGTGTGGGCGATTCCCGCCGAACTGGCCGGGCACGCGGTGGTGCGGCCCGAACGCTCGACGGTCATCCTGGCCCTCATCAGCGTCGTGATCGCGCTCGCCCAGCCGCAGATCGACTGGACCCTGCTGTTCATCTTCGCGGGCACCGCCGCCGGCCGGATCCCGTCCGTCCGGACCGCCCTGACGGCGATCGCGATCATCGCCGTCCTGGCGTCGCTGACGCTGTTCGCTGCGGACGCCCCGACCATCGATGCCCTCGAGTCGGGGTTCGAGGTCGTCCTTGCCGGGCTTCTCGTGCTCGCCTTCAGCCAGCTCGAGCGGGCGGTCCAGGAGCTGCGGCGGGCCCAGGCGCAGGCGGCCCGCCTGGCCGTCGCCGACGAGCGGCTGAGGATCGCGCGCGACGTGCACGACCTGCTCGGCCACAGCCTGTCGGTCATCGCGCTGAAGGTCGAGCTCGCCGGGCGTCTCCTGGAACGGAACCCGGAGCGGGCCGCGGAGGAGCTCCGGGATGTCGAGACCGTCACGCGGAGCTCGCTCCGGGACGTTCGCGAGGCCGTGGCCGGCTATCGCCGCGTCACCCTCGACACCGAGCTGGACGGAGCGAGGATGGCGCTGTCGGCGGCGGGCGTGGCGGTGGAGATCGACCAGCCCGCGGATCCTCGATCCGGCGACGGACAGCCTCCTGGGCTGGGTCGTGCGCGAGGCGGTGACGAACGTCGTCCGCCACAGCGGGGGGACGAGGTGCCTGATCCGGATCTCGACACCTGGACGGGAGGCGTGGCTCGAGGTCCTCGACGACGGCCGAGCGCGCGAGGAGGGTCGCCTGCTCGGGTCGGAGCGGATCGGGAGCGGGCTGTCCGGGATCAGGGAGCGGGTGGACGCGATCGGCGGTCGCATGGAGGCGGGCCCGATCGCCAGCTCGGGGTACCGGCTCGCCGTGTTCGTCCCCCTCCCGACCGGCGATGATGGGCGCGCGTACCGGGCCGACGCCGCCGGCGCCCCCGACGCCGGAGGGCCATCATGATCCGCGTGCTCCTGGCCGAGGACCAGACGATGGTCCGCGGCGCGCTCAGCGCCCTGTTGGCGCTGGAGGGCGACATCGAGGTCGTCGCGGAAGTGGCCCGGGGCGACCAAATCGTGACCGCCGCCGAGAAGGCGCTGCCCGACGTCGCGCTGCTGGACATCGAGCTGCCAGGGATTGACGGCCTGGTCGCCGCCGCGATGCTGCGCGACCGCATCCCCGGCATCCGGGTGATCATGCTCACGACCTTCGGTCGCCCGGGGTACCTGCGGCGGGCGATGGAGGCGGGGGCGATCGGCTACGTGCTGAAGGATGCCCCGGCCGACACCCTCGCGACCGCGATCCGGCGGGCGATGGAAGGCAAGCGCACCGTCGATCCGACCCTGGCGGTGTCCGCGCTCAGCGAGGGCGGCAACCCGCTGACCTCGCGCGAGCGCGACGTCCTGGCGGCCTCGCGCGAGGTCGCGACCATCGCGGAGATCGCCTCCGGCTGTACCTCTCCGAGGGCACCGTGCGCAACCACCTGTCGGTGGCGATCCAGAAGCTCGAGGCGCACAACCGGGCCGAGGCCGTGCGGATCGCCGAGACGAAGGGCTGGCTGGACCCGGAGATGGACGCCCGCTGAGCCTTGGCTCCCGGCGGTCGGTGACGGGCGAGTCGCCGCGTCCTCGGCCGGCCATGGACCTGGCTGAGAGTCCGCCGGGGGAGATGGGACCGGGTGGCGTGCTCCCTTGAGAGAGCCGCGCGTGCGAGGTTGCGCATAGACTCCCGGCCCGATCGCGGGCATCGTGCTCCCCAGGCACTGCCGTGGACCGGGGATGGTCGCGGACGTGCCTGGGACGCACGATCGGGACGCCATCGGGCCAATTCCGGCCGCGCTTGGCGCCACGGACGTGCGCCGGGGGCACGACCGGTCTCGGGCGGGACGAAAGCTACGTCTGCCACGCACGGTGCCCGCTGGATGGAGTGCTCCGCAGGGGGCACACGGTCGCCGCCGCGCTGTCCAAGCCCCCCGCCGCCGCACCGCTCGGGGATGAGCCGCTCGCGGAGCGGGCCTCACCACCCGGGGATGACCACTCGTCACAGCCCCCGGCGGACCGCTTGGTGAGCTTCGCCCCCGGCGGACCGGTTCCCGAGCCGGGTCGAACCTGTCGGGCTTCTCAGGACCCTGTGAGGATCGGCCGCCATATTGGGTCGACGGGTCGTGGGCCAGCCTCCATGACCCGTCTACGACGCAATCCAGCAACGGAGGTCCATGTGGCCGACACCAACGAGATCGAATTCCTCGAGCCCCTCCGAAAGCCGGGTGGGACGCCGTCGGGAAGCGGCCGCCCGGGCGGCTCGTCCCTCCCGGTCCGGATCGGAGTCGTGGTCGGCGCAGCGCTGCTCGTCGTCCTCGGCGCCGCCGTCGCGATGGGAGCATCACCCGCGCCGACGACGGCCCCGGGCGCCAGCGCGGCTCCCGGCACGCCGGGGACCAACCCCTGGGGCGGGCACGCGTTCGGGATGATGCGCGGCGGCGAGTTCGGCGGCATCGGGTTCAACGACATCAAGATCACCGCGATCGACGGCTCGAACCTGTCGCTCGCCACCGCCGACGGCTGGACCCGGACGATCGCCGTCACCAGCACTACGACGATCACCAAGGGCGCCGCCACGATCACCGTCGCGGACCTGGCGGTCGGTGACCAGATCGTCTTCAGCGAGGCCAAGCAGGCCGACGGCAGCTACACCATCACCGCCATTCAGGTGATCCTGCCGAGCATCGCTGGCCAGGTCACGGCCGTTGGCAGCTACACCATCACGGTCACCCAGCGCGACGGCACCGCCGCCACGATCCACGTCGACACCACCACCACCTACCAGGTCCAGGGCGTGACGTCGGCAACGCTGTCCGACATCAAGGTCGGCGCCTACGTCGTCGCGCAGGGCACCCTCGGGACCGACGGCTCGCTCAATGCGTCCGTCGTCAACAGCGGGTTCCGCGGCGGCCCCGGCGGCTTCGGCCACGGTCCGTGGGGCCCCAACAAGGGTGCGGCCCCCAGCCCATCGCCGGCTGCCTCGGCGACTCCGGGCTGACCTCGACACCGGGCTGACCTCCGGTCCGCCCTGCCATCCCACGCCGGACGCGGCGCGGCTGCCCTCGGGCCCGCGCCGCGTCTTGCTGTCCGAGGCACGCCTCGCGGAGCACGTGGGCGGCGGCCGGGGTCGGACGCGGCCCGGCGCGGGGTGGAACGCGGCCCGCCGGCGGTCGCGCGGGGCATCGAACCGCCCGCAGGGGTCGCTACACCTCCGGCCAGCACCGTGGCAGCGCACGAGGGGGATCGTGGGACCA
>CAWHHF010000009.1:0-14359 GCA_963829105.1 uncultured Chloroflexia bacterium | reverse complement strand
GAGGTCACGCCACCGGGCGGCTCCGCCCTCCTGCCCACGGATGCGAGCCTTCCGGCGGGGCGATCGGTCGCAGGGTCTGCGGCGACGGGGACGGCCGGGCTCGTGCCGACACCGGGCACGACCCACGTCCCGCCACCCACGGATGCCGTTGTCGCGCTGTCGGGCGCAGGCGACCACGAAGGCATCACCGTCACCCTGGAGGGCGGCCGCTACGAGGTGAGCTACGTCGTCTCCTCCCCGGCCGGCGACAGCTGCCCATGGGCCCTCTACCTGACCGCCTCCGACGGGCTCGACCTCCTCATGGCCTCCGCCTACCCGGTCGACGAGACCGTGCGCGACGCCGAGAGCGACTCCTTTGTCCCGGAGGGCAAGGCCACCGTGCGCGTGGAATCCGGCTGCCCGAGCTGGTCCGCAACCATCAGGCGGATGGGACCGTAGGCGCGCCCCATCGAGTCGGGCGGGAACGAGGTGGTGAGCCCGCTGGGATTCGAACCCAGGACCAAGGGATTAAAAGTCCCCTGCTCTACCGCTGAGCTACGGGCCCTCCGGGCACAACTCTACCCGCTCGGGGCACGCGTCCCGCATGGGTCACGCGTCCCGCAGGGGTCACGCGTCCCGCATGGGTCCCGCGTCAACAGGCGGCGCCGTGCCCCCGGCGGTGACGCGCCCACCCGCGCCAGACGTTCGTCAGGCGCGCGTCAGACGCGCCGGGGCCGCCCCGATCCGCGCACGCGACGACGGATCCGCCCGGGAAGGGCTCGCATGGATGAACGAGCCCGGGATGCATGCCAGAGCACGGCGAGCGCCAGGTCCCCGAGCCGCCCGGCCCGGTGCAGACCCTCCACGGTGACGTCTCCGCCTTGACCGACGCGCGCCATCGCGAGGGGCACCACTGGTGCGGCGCCGCCGCCGAACCTCACGCCGAACGGATGGACGCCGGCCGGCACGCCCCGGGCCGCCGCCCCGACAACCGCCTGGACAACGATCGCGCCGTCCCTCCCCGACACGCTGGCCGGCAGCACGGCTGGTTCGGCTGGAGCCTCGATCACGAAAGAGATCTCGCGGCCTTCGGGGTCGTCGACCAGGACGGGCAGCGCCAGCCGCAGCACGCGGCCATCGCGCAGCACACTTGGTGCCTCGCTCCGGAACAGGTTGGCGAGCCCGGGGACGGTGCCGGCGATCTCGAGGGCCATGCCCGCCCCCGCGCCGATCGCGGGCGTGGCGAGGAGGGCCTCCTCGCCCACCAGGACGGGAGCGGACGACGCGGGCCAGTCGCGCGCCCCATGGCCGATGAGCTGCGTGCGGTCCAGGCCGATCCCCGCCACCCGGAGCAGGACCTCCCACGTCGCCGGCGTCAGCGGCCGGCTGCCGGGGCCGACCCGGGTGGGATCGACCGCGACCGTCCCGCGGACGATCGGGTGAACCCGGCGACCGTGCCCCGTGGCGGGACCGGCATCCACGAACTCGACCTCCGCGGCGGCCTGGAGGCGCCACTGGACGGCTCCGTCCCGCTCGCGGATGGCAGCCTGCGCCTTCAAGGTCGGGGCCTCCCGCGTGACGTCGATCGGTGCCGTCTCCAAGCCGTCCGTGAGCCTCGGATCGAGCACAAGCGAGTCGCCCTCGCGAATGAGTGTGAACGTCTCACCGCCCGGAGCCCAGACATAGTCCGCGTCGAAGGGAATGCGGAGGCGGCCATGGGCCCAGCCGACGGCGCCGACCCGGCAGCGCAGCTCGAGACGGAGCTCGCGGCGGGCGAGCTCGACGAGATCATCGAGCCGGCCAGCGCGCAGCAGCGTCGAACGCAGCCGGTTGACGGGCCCGAGGCCGTCGTGGACGGCGTCGTCGATCCGGTCGAGGGCGAGACCGCGGATCGCCTCGAACAGCTCGCGACGGTACGACGGATCGCTGTCCACGAACGATGCCCCCGCCAGCCTCGACAGCATCTCGATCCGGTAGAAGCGGCGCAGCAGCCTCGAGCGGAGGTCGCCCGGCTCGACCTCGTCGATCACCAGGTCCAGGATCCGCAGGAGGTTGCCGCAGTACGCGGCGGGGCGGAGCGGCTCGGAGCTCAGGTTGCCCCCGTCGTCGCGCTCGCAGTAGAAGTAGCAGGGTTCGTCGGCGAGGACCGACACGACCTTCGCCCGCAGGTACGCCTGGACGACGAAGTGCTGGTCCTCAGTCAGGCGCAATCCCTCCGGGAACACGATCCGGTTCTCGCGGATGAACGCGGTCCGGAACATCTTGCTGACCGTCAGGTTCTCGATCAGCGGCGCCGTCGCGATGGTGCAGGACTCGTAGCTGCGCTGGAAGATGCCCCAATGGACGCCCTTCCAGTTGCTGACGAGCTTGCCGATCACGATGTCCGAGCCGTTCCGCCGGCCCATGTCGTACAGCATGTCCAGGGCCCGGTCGCCGAGGCGATCATCGGCGTCGAGGAACTGCACGTACTCGCCGCGCGCCCGCTCGAGGCCGATGTTGCGCGGACGACCCGGTCCGCCCGAGGCGGCGATATGAACCACCGAGATGTGCCGGTGCGCAGCGGCCAGCTCGTCGAGACGCCGTGCGCTGCCGTCCGTGGACCCGTCGTCCACGAAGATCGCCTCGAAGGAATTGGGGGGCATCGTCTGGGCGAGGACGGACGCGACCGACCGCTCGAGGGCGGCCCCGGGGTTGTACACCGGGACCACCACGGTGACCTTCAGCGATCCGCCTGCGACCGCGTCGGTCGTCACGGCAGCAGCGACTCGTTGACGAGCTGGTCCACCGTGACCGGGTTGGGCACTAGGCCCAGGCCGGTCATGAAGTCCAGCGACTGCTGCCAGCCGGCGCGGTCGATGGAGCCCAGCGGACCGCCGGTGCGGGTGTTCTTCCAGGTGGCGATCGTCGCATCCAGGATCTCCCGCTGGAGGGTGGGGTCCTGGGCGAGGTCGGGGACGGCCGCGAAGGTCGCGTCAAGGCCCTTCTGCGGGTCGGCCGTGATGTCCGCCATCGCCCGGAGCGTGGCCGCGGTGAAGGCGGCGAGGGCGTCGTGCTTCGAGGCCAGGGTGGCCGTCCCGGTCACCAGGCCGGGTCCCGGCAGCGGGATGGCGGCGTCGCTCCCCAGGACGACGGGCTCGATGCCCGCCCGCTTCAGCACGATCGGCTCGTTGTTGATGAAGCCGGTCGCGGCATCGACCGCGCCCTGCTGCAGCGCCGCCGTCTGGCCGTAGTCCGGGAAGAGCACCAGCTGGACGTCGTTCGTGGTCAGGCCGGCGGACTTCAGCAGGGCCTGGAGCTGGATCCAGCTCGTGCCGTACTTGCCGGGGATGCCGATCTTCTTGCCCTTGAGGTCCGCCGCGGTCCGGATGCCGCTGGCAGCATTCGCGACCACGATCGCCGGGAAGGTGCCGTAGACCGTGGCCGTGTAGACGATCGGGATGCCCTGGCTCACGGCGGGGATGACCGAGGTGCCGTCTCCGACGCCGATGTCCACGGCGCCCTGGCCGACCAGCGTGATGAGGTCCGGGTCGATCTTGTTCTGGAGCATCACGTTGAGGCCCGCGTCCGCGTAGTAGCCGGCCTGCTGGGCGAGGTAGAACTGCGCAAACTGGACGCTGGGGATGTAGCCCAGGCCCACCGTGAGGTCGACGGGAGCGGCAGCCGCCGTGGCCGGAGCGCTGGCGGGAGCGCTCGCGCCACCGGTGGATGTCGCCGGCGCGGCCGATCCGGGCGCTGACGGCGAGGCCGGTCCGGGCGCAGACGGCGCGGCGGCTCCCCCGCCACAGGCCGCGACGAGGAGAGCGGCCGCGGCCGTCAGCGCAGCGAGCCAGCGCAGCGCGGGGCGGGATGGGAACGGGTTCATGGGCGAAGGAACCTCCGGGCGACGGTGAGCGCGCTCATCGCTCGCCGACCAGCCGGCGCTCGATGAGGACCATGACGAGATACAGCGCCACCCCGACCAGCGCGAGCGTGAGCAGGGCGGCGAACATGAGCGGGATGTCGAACAGGGAACCGCGGGCGATGTTGATCAGGACGCCGAGGCCGCTGTCGCCGCCGGCCCACTCGCCCACGATGGCGCCGATGACCGCCAGCGTGATGCCGACGCGCAGGCCGCCGAGGATCGCGGGCAGCGCGGCGGGGACCTCGACCCGGCTGATCGTCTGCCAGTCGCTGGCGCGGAAGCTCCTCGCCATCTCGAGCAGACGCGGGTCCACGGACCGGATGCCGACCATGGTGGCCACGGCCACCGGAAAGAAGACGATCAGCGTGCAGATGACGAGCTTGGACGGCAGACCGCTGCCGAACCAGAGGACGATGAGCGGCGCCAGGACCAGGACGGGCGTGGCCTGGGCCGCGACGAGGTAGGGGCTGAGCAACCGCTCGGCCAGGTGCGACCGCGCCAGGCCGATGCCGCTAACGACGCCGATGGTCGCGCCGATCGCGAAGCCCAGCAGGACCTCCACCAGCGTGGTCCGGGTGTGCGGCCACATCGTGCCGTCGGACCAGGCCTGTACGAAGCTCTCGGCCACGGTGTACGGCCCGGGCAGGATGAACGACCTGTAGCCGGTGACGAACACGACCAGCTGCCAGACGAGGACGAACACGACGAGGCTGGCCACGACCGGGAGCACGAAGCCGGCCCGCCGCCTCATGGCTCGTCCTCCGGGCGGAACGGGTCGAACCAGGCCGGGGTCCCGGGCGCCGTCTCCGCGTGGCTGGTTCGCGCGGCGGGCGCCGCGCCGCCCTGCGCCGCGATCCGGGCCTCCTCCATCGCGATGCTGTCGTCAGTGGTGTCCACGAGGTGGGTCCGGACCTCCGCCGCCAGGTGCGACACGAACGCGGAGTCGAGGTCCGCGACCCGCCGCGGACGGGGCATCTCGACCGGGATCTCGGCGACGATCCGGCCTGGTCGCGGCGAGAGGACCACGACGCGGTCGGCGACGAAGACGGCCTCGGGGATGCTGTGTGTGACCAGGACGATGGTGGTCCCGGTGCGCTCCCAGAGGCGCAGCAGCTCGGCGTTGAAGCGCTCGCGGGTCAGGGCGTCCAGGGCGCTGAACGGCTCGTCGAGGAGGAGCAGGCTGGGCTCGAGGGCGAGCGCGCGGGCGATCGCGACACGCTGGCGGGTTCCGCCGGAGAGGGTGGTGGGCCGGGCGCCGGCGAACTCGCGCAGGCCCACCAGGCCGAGGAGGTCGTCCGCCCGGGCCGCCTGGCGCGCCTTCGACCAGCCGGCGAGCTCCATCGGGAAGCGGACGTTGTCCTCCGCCGACCGCCACGCCAGCAGCCGCGGCTCCTGGAACACGAGCCCCACCCTCGGGTCCGGTCCCGTCACGGGATCTCCGTCGATGGTCACGACGCCGGCGTCGGGTGGGATCAGGCCCCCCAGGACCCGCAGGAGCGTGCTCTTGCCGCAGCCGTTCGGGCCGATGAGCGCCACCACCTCGCGTGGCCGGATGGCCAGGTCGATGTCGTCGAGGACGTGCGTCGTGCGGGCGCCGCGGAACGTGAGCGAGACACCGGCGAGGCTGATGCCGGCGGGCTCCACCGGGGGACGGGCGCGTGCGAGCGGAGGCGTTCCCGCCGCCGGGCCCTCCTGCGTCGCCATTACCACCTCCGTACCTGCATGGAGCGGCACGGGGCAGGAGGCGCACGCACACGAACCCGGGAGGGTCGTGACGGCCCTGGCCTTCTCTCATCCGGACTGTACCGTCGGCTCCGGCGAACGAGGCGGACCTCGTCCTCGGATCTGCTGCGCGCCGCGGACCTGTTGCCGCTGCGCCGCTCGTGGGCTCGTCCCGCGTCGCGGGACCCTACCACCGGTCGGGAATCGCACCCTGCCCCGAAGGCTCTATCGGGGAATCTACCACTCCCTCCGGGCAGGGTCCGCCGAGAGCAGCCGGCTCCGCCCCCGCCCATGTCCCCGTCCCGAGCAAGCTCCCCGCCCCGTCCCAAGCCCGTGGCCCCGTCCCGCGCCCGTGGCTGGCACCGACGACCGGGATCCGGCATGCCATCGTTGGCCGTGCGGGGTTCGAGCATCCGCTCCCCGCGGCGCCGAGCCTCAGCCGCCAGCCCCGTTCCACCACAGCGGCCGGAGCGCCGGGTACAGCGTCCGGTAGATCCGGAACGCCTCGTCGTAGGTCGCCCTTGCCGCGGGGTCCGGCTCCAGCCGCCGCGCTATGGCCGTCATCGCGGCCACCCCTGCCTCCAGGCTCGGCACCGCCCCGACGCCGGCGGCGGCGATGATCGCCGCGCCGAGGACCGCCGTCTCGCCGATCACGGGGATGGCCGCCGGCACGCCCAGCGCGTCCGCCTTGATCCGCGCCCAGAGATCGCCGGGGCTGGTCCGTCCCGCCATGCGGAGCTCCCGGGCCGGTGCGCCGGCCGCGGCCAGCGGCTCAGCGACGTCACGCATGGCGAACGCCGCGCCCTCCAGGATGGCGCGAGCCAGGTGCGCTCGCCCATGCGCAAGCGTGAGACCGACGAAGGCCCCGCGGGCTCCCTCGTCGAAGATCGGGGCGCGCTCCCCCGCCAGGTACGGCAGGAACACCAGGCCCTCCGCCCCGGCCGGCACCGACGCCGCCTCGGCGAACAACTCCTCGGCGGTCCACCGGTCGCCGAGCACCTCGGTCCGCAGCCAGTCGACGGACGCACCGAGCGCCGCCATCGCGCCGCCCACGACCCAGCGGCCGGGGATCGGCGCGGGCGCCTGGTACAGGCCCGCGACCGGCAGCGTCAGCGGGCGATCCACGTAGATCGCGATCCCGCCGGACGCGCCACCGGTGTCCACGGCGTCGCCGGGGAGCCGCAGACCGGCACCCAGCATGCTGGCCGCCCCGTCGTTGACGCCGGCGATCACCGGGATACCCGCGGGCAGCCCCAGGGCGCCGGCCGCAGCCGGAGACAGCACGCCCAGGCGCGATCCGAAGGGCTGCGCCGCGGGCAGCCGTGACGCCCGGACCCCGGCAGCCGCCAGCTCCGCCTCGCCCGGCACCGTCTCGTGCCCCTGGAGGGACGAGGCGGCCTCGCCGCTGAGCCACAACCCCACGGCATCCCACGCGGGCAGCAGCCACGCAGCGCGCGCCGCAGCCTCCGGGTCCTCGCGGGCCAGCAAGGCCATCTTCGGCAGCAGCCCGAACCCGGTCCCACCCGCCCGCCGGTCCTGCCACGTGATCGCGGGCCGCAGGGGTTCGCCTGCCGTGTCAACGACCACCAGCGTGGGACCCTGCGCCACGCAGCAGATCGCGAGGATCTCCACCCGCCACTGGTCGCCGCCCGGTGACCCGGCCCCCGCCACGGCTTCGCGGACCGCCGATGCGATCGCCACCCACCAGTCGCGAGGATCCTGCTCCGCGCGTCCTCCCGGCCCCAGGTCGGTCGGGTACCCCGAGCGGCCCAGGCCGAGCAGCCGCCCTTCGAGACCGACGAGGGCCGCCTTCGCCTCGGTGGTCCCGACGTCCAGCCCCAGGACCGCCGGGGTCTGGTCAGCCACCGGGCGGCCCCCCGCCGAGCGCGCCCTCATCGAGCGCGCCCGCATCGAGCGCATCCGCCCGGATCGGGGAGACGTCCTCCGGGAGGAGGAACCAGCGGAGGGACTCGAAGTCGGGGCCGACCGCACCGTCCGGGATCGTCGGCGCACCCACGGGCGCCGGCGGCCGCGCGAGCAGGTCCCGGGCCTCGTCGAGGTAGGCCGCCAGCCTGGACTCGGGCTCGTGATGCCGGTGGGAGGGCCACGCCATCGACCCGCCGTCGTAGCGGATGTCGTGCAGCGAGAGCGGCGGCTCCGGCCTGCCGGCGCGATGGCGCCAGAGCCCTGTGGCCGCGTCGAACGCGTAGTCCGGGAGCAGCCGCCAGCCCTCGGACGCGACGAGATCCACGGCATCGAGGATGAACTCGAACACCGCCTCGCCGATGAAGTAGTTGAAGTTGACCCGAACCCAGCCGGGCTTGATCCCCTCGCAGCCGCGGGTGATCTCCCGCTCGAACTCGTGGCTGGTCTCGAGGTCGATGCCCAGCAGGCGGTGACCGTACGGCCCGGCACACGAGCACCCGCCGCGCGACTGGATCCCGAACAGGTCGTTGAGGAGCGCCACGACGAAGTTGTGGTGCAGGTATCGACCGCCCCGCCGGACGACGAAGGAGACGATCGACAGTCGTTCCGCCAGGTGGCTGCCGAGGATCTCGATGGCGGGGTTCGCCTGCCACCGGTGGAGGGCGCGATGGATGAAGTCCTCCTCGCGTTCCCGGATCGCGTCCACGCCCACGGCCGCCTTGAGCCCGAACACCAGGCCGGCACGGATCGACTCCACGATCGCCGGGGTGCCGCCCTCCTCGCGGTGCTCGATGTCGGCGAGGTAGACGTGCTCGGTCGGGTTGACGTAGGCGACGGTGCCACCGCCGGGCATCGACGGGACGCGGTTCCTGAACAGCTCCCGCCGGGCGACCAGGACGCCGGGGGTGCCGGGGCCGCCGATGAACTTGTGGGGGCTGATGAACACGGCGTCCTTGTACGCGAGCGGGTCGTCCGCCGGGTCCATCTCGATCGCCACGTACGGTGCCGCGGCGGCGAAATCGAAGAAGGACAGCGCGCCGCGCTCGTGCAGCAGGCGCGAGATGGCGGCCGTGTTCGAGACGATGCCGGTCACGTTGGAGGCGGCTGAGAAGCTGCCGATCCTGAGCGGGCGCCGGGCGTACCGCTCGAGCTCGTCGGCGAGCTGCGCCAGGTCGATCTCGCCGTCGCGATCCTCGTGGATGGTGACCACGTCGGCGATGGACTCCCGCCACGGCAGCTCGTTGCTGTGGTGCTCGTACGGGCCGATGAACACCACCGGGCGCTCGTCGGCCGGGATGTGCCTGCGGAGATCCCAGCGGTCCGCGAGGTCGGCCGGCAGGCGCAGCTGGAGGACGTCGACCAGGCGGTTGATCGCGGCGGTCGAGCCGGACCCCACGAAGATCACGGCGTGCCGCGCCGGATCGCCACCCACGCCGTCCAGCACCAGCCGGCGGGCCTCCTCCCGGAAGCGCGTGGTCTGGAGACCCGTGCCCGATGACTCGGTGTGCGTGTTCGCGTACAGCGGGAGGACGGCCGCGCGGATGTAGTCCTCGACGAACGAGAGGCTGCGTCCCGACGCGGTGTAGTCCGCGTAGGTCACCCGCCGCACGCCGTACGGACCGGCGACCGCCTCGTCCTCGCCGATGACCGAGGCGCGGATCAGTTCCACGAGCGCGTTGGGGCCGGGGCGGTCGTCGTCGTGGCGATGTGGGTGGGCGGTCGCGGCGTTCGGGTTGGCGGTAACGGCGTTCGGCTCCATCGTGCCGAGCAGTCTAGGGGATGGGCCACGTGGCCCATCCCGGTCACGGCACCTGGACGGGCGTGAAGTCCTTGTAGCGGTAGCGGTCGAGGTCCACCCTGCCGCTGATCCCCGGCACGGTGCCGTCGGACGTGTACTGCCAGAACGTCCAGCCCTCGCCGGCCCAGTTGGACGCTGGCATCGTCGGCTGCGACGCGGTCGTCCAGTGAGCGATCCAGACGACCTGGTAGCCATCCAGGGCGAACGTCGCCGTGTTGCCCATGTAGTTCGACCAGAACGAGGGTGAGACGTAGATCGCCGCGCGGATCCCGGTCCGCTCGTACACGCGGTCGAGGAACGCCTGGACCCAGGCCTGAAGGGGTGCGGTCGCGAGGCCGCCGCTGACCTCCAGGTCGAGAACCGGCACCAGATCCCCCGAAGCCGGCGATGCGATGTCCACGAACTGGTCGGCCTCGGCGACGGCGTCGCCGGGCGTGGCGTCCGGCCGGGCAAAGTGGTAGGCGCCCACCAGGATTCCGGCGGCCTTCGCCCGCGACCGGTTCGTGCTGTAGGTGGCGTCGCGATAGTCCATCGACTCCGATGCCTTCAGGAACGCGAACCGCTTGCCCGCCTGTGCCACGAGCGACCAGTCGATGCTCCCCTGCCAGTGGCTGACGTCGATCCCTTCGATCCACGTGGGCGCAGGGGTGGGTGTCGGCGTCGGCGCGGGGGTCGCGGTCGGCTTCGGGGTCGGGGTCGGCGCGGGCTTCGGGGTCGGCGTCGGCGCGGGCTTCGGGGTCGGCGTCGGCGCGGGGGTCGCGGTCGGCGCGGGCTTCGGGGTCGGGGTCGGCGTGGGGGTTGGCGTGGAGGCCTGGACGCGGAAGAGCCCCTTGGCCCCGTACACGGCGTCCACGCCGTACAGGGCTTTGACGCCCTTCCCGTTGACCGTGGTGATCCGGTACCACGCGGAGCCTGACGAGGCGGTCGAACCGCAGGTCGCGCTCCAGGCCTTGCCGGTGATCGTGCCGGTCGCGATGACCAGCGAGCCCGTGGTGAGCCGTGCCTTCGCGGTCGCCGTCGTCGAGGCGCTGGTCCGGATGTTCACGCCGCTGCAGGCCGCGGCGAGCTTGACCGGCGCGACGTACGTGCGGAACAAGCCGGCTGCCGAGTAGAGATAGGTGACCCCGTAGCGCGCCTTGACGGACACCCCATTGATCGACGAGATCCGGTACCAGCGAGTCCCCTTGGCAGCGCCGCCACAGCTCGTCGACCATCGGCCACCGGTCACCGTCGTCGTCGCGACGACGCGGGTACCGGCCGGGATCGTCACCCGCAGCCTGGCCGCCGTGGAGGCGCTTGTTCGCAGGTTGGCAGCGCACTTCGCCTGGAGGGTCGTGGCTGCCATGGCCGGTGACGGTCCGGAGCCCAGGGCGGCCGTGAGCACGAGCGTCACGGCCACGAGGAGCGCCACGAGGACTGATCGCAGGCCATTGGCCGGGGCAGGGCGGAGGGCGACTGCCGTCGCGACTGGGAGCGGCGCGCGGCTGGTGGACACAGGTGATCGACCTCCGGGCTGGCGTGAGGACAAGCCTCTACCCTGGCCACGTCGCGGTCCATGGCCCCATGGGGGCAAGGGACCATGGGCGGATCGAGCCATGCCGGGCCCGCGGACACCCGGCGCCCGATCCCATTCACCGTGGCTCGTCCCATGGTAGCCGGGCCGGGCACCGGGTCCGACGTTGGTTTGTCATTGGTGCATGGGCAGGCTCGGCACCGCTCGGGACCGCCGGCTCCGCGACCAGCGCTCCGAGCTGGTCGGCCTCAGGGATGCCTACCGGGACCGGGAGGGCTCCCTGATCGAGGATCTGATCGCCGAGCAGCCCTCCGAAGCATCCGGAGGCGCAGCCGGCGGAGCTCGGGGTCATCGACGCCCTGGAGGTCAGCGGGGGCGGCGAAGTCGAAGAAGGACAGCGCGCCGCGCTCGTGGAGCAGGCGCGAGATGGCGGCCGTGTTCGAGACGATGCCGGTCACGTTGGAGGCGGCTGAGAAGCTGCCGATCCTGAGCGGGCGCCGGGCGTACCGCTCGAGCTCGTCGGCGAGCTGCGCCAGGTCGATCTCGCCGTCGCGATCCTCGTGGATGGTGACCACGTCGGCGATGGACTCCCGCCACGGCAGCTCGTTGCTGTGGTGCTCGTACGGGCCGATGAACACCACCGGGCGCTCGTCGGCCGGGATGTGCCTGCGGAGATCCCAGCGGTCCGCGAGGTCGGCCGGCAGGCGCAGCTGGAGGACGTCGACCAGGCGGTTGATCGCGGCGGTCGAGCCGGACCCCACGAAGATCACGGCGTGCCGCGCCGGATCGCCACCCACGCCGTCCAGCACCAGCCGGCGGGCCTCCTCCCGGAAGCGCGTGGTCTGGAGACCCGTGCCCGATGACTCGGTGTGCGTGTTCGCGTACAGCGGGAGGACGGCCGCGCGGATGTAGTCCTCGACGAACGAGAGGCTGCGTCCCGACGCGGTGTAGTCCGCGTAGGTCACCCGCCGCACGCCGTACGGACCGGCGACCGCCTCGTCCTCGCCGATGACCGAGGCGCGGATCAGGTCCACGAGCGCGTTGGGGCCGGGGCTTCAGGTCATGAGCAGTCTATCGGCTGTGGATGCCGGGAACCCGACGGTGCTCAGGGCTGGCGAAGATGGGTCAGCCGGCCCGCACTCGGCAGGCATCAACCGCGTCGCGGTCGGTCAGGGTGGCGATCTTCGAACGGGCGGTCAGGCCATCCGGCCGATGTCACCCGACGTCATCGGGCGAACCCGATCCCGTCGATGGCAATCGTCGGCCGCCCCGCGGTGGCCAGGTTGGTGATGCTGAACGTGTGCGGACCAGCCGGCAGCGACTTGGAGAACAGGATCTGGAGGTAGTGATTGCCGGTGGCCCGGGCGCCCTTGTAGGTTCTGGCATCCACCGTCGTGCTGGTGCCGTCGATCGTGATCTTCATCCTGCCGTAGGAGGGGCCGATCGTGCCGATGAGGTAGAAGGCGGTACCGGTGAATGTGCCCGACATCCGCGAACCGGACCGGCTGGTCGTCGTGATCGTTCCGCGGTAGTAAGAGGTGCCCGTACGGCGGACCGTCCCGGAGGAGAATGAGAAGCTGCGATCATCGACCGGCACGGTCACCCGAACCGTCCGCTCCGCGGACCAGTTGCCGGCTGCATCGCGTGCGCGCACCCCGATGTACCAGGAACCAGCCCCCAGGGCGAAGGTCCGCGATCGTGCGGTCGTGCTGGTCGCAGTCGACCAGGCGCCATCGGCGTTCTTGCGGGTCCGCCAGGAGTACCCGGTCACTGCGGTGTTGTCCGTGGCGCCCCAGGAGACCGTGAAGGTGCCTTTGGCCGTGCGCGGCACGTACAGCGAGGGCACGAGGGTGGTCATGGCGGGCGGATCGGCGTCGACCACAACCTTGGACTCTCGCCACGCCGACCAGTTGCCGGCCGCATCCCGGGCGCGGACGCTGACGGTAAACGGGCCGCTGGGGAGCGTGAAGCTCCGCATCGATTCCACCGTCGCCTCCGATGGTGACCAGACGTTGCCGGCGTCGTGCGTCCTCAGCTCGAAGCCGGTGACCGCCTCGTTGTCCTTGGCGGACCAGGTGGCAGTGACGGTCGCATCGCTCGTGGTCGGCAGGCTGAGCGACGTCATGGTCGGCACCGCGTCGTCGGGGAGCGCCGACATGGTGCTGGTGATGTTGCGCAGGTAGGTCATGTGGCGGTCACTGCCCTCGTAGGTGCCGAGCCAGTGCGCGCTGGCTTTGCTCACCGTCGTGTAGCCGTTGGCGTCGTAGCGGCCGAGCAGATCCACGTAGGCCCTGACGCTCGCGAGCCAGGTCTGATAGGAGGCGTAGGTGTAGCCGTTGCCGGGCGCATATGGGACGGCGCCGAAGGCTACTTCCCAGCTGTAGTACAGGATGTTGCCCCAGTTCCTCGTGATCGTGGCGTAGCCGGCCTTGCCCGAGCTGCTCTCTGCCTGGAAGGTGCCAAGGGCGAACGCAGGGTTGATGCCACCCGCGATGAGCGTCTGGTAGATGACCGACCCCTCGGGCAAGGCCGGGGAGCCCACCGTGCGCAGTCGGGTGATGAAGGAGGCCTGCGTCAGCGTCGGCCCGGCCTTGATCCGGTCTGAAGCGTGCGCGAGCTGAGGTGTCGCCGGGCACTTGCTGCGGTTGAGCGTGGCAGTGGCGCCGGCCGTGCTGGCCGCCCCATCGGTGAGGGTCGCCGCCAGCGCCTGGTTCGGCGCCGAGCAGTTGTAGCTCAGTCTCGTGACGAACGTGGCGGCGGTGGTCGTGCCGCTGGCGACCAGGCTTCCCGCGATGGTGACCTTGTACTGCCATGGCGCGACCTGGTTCGCCGGTTTCAGCGTGACGTCGACCGTCCGTCGGTTGGTGATCAAGTCGTAGGCCACCGCCTTCTGTGCAATGGCCAGTGTCGGGGCAGGCGATCCGGTGGATGCCCCGGTCGCGCGGGTTGACGTCCCGGTTGGCGATGACGACTCGCGTGTCGCTCCCGGGGTCGGTGCTTCAGACTCCGCCGCGGGCGTTTCGCTGGGCGCGGGGTCTGCCGCGGCCGCCGGGGCAACCCACGCGAGCGCAAGGACGAGGGCCAGCGCGAAGGCTGGAGCGCGGTGGGGCAGATGGGCGATGAAGTTCATGACGTACCCGTGGCGTTGATGCTGATGGCGGACCCCTGTCTCGGCAGCACCGCGAGGCCGAACTGGACCGAGGGGACGGCGGGCGACGGCTGCGGTCAGACAGCAGACCGCCGAGTCAGCCGGACAAGCGTGCCCTCGAGCGACGGCGGCGACCATCCCCCATCGGGTCGATGGTCGAGGGTCCGATCGGACCACCCGGCCTTGCACCGAAGGCACCACGGCGGCCGAACAGCCGCACTGATTGTGACGGCGACTGTCAACCGGGGCCGCGACTCATGTGCCGCACGACCCATCTGACCGCGACCCATCCGTTGCGGCCCAGGTGTCTCGGGCCACCGGGCGGATGCGCTCTCGCATCGACCGTCGGTACAATCGCTGCGTGTCCCGCTT
>CAWHHF010000008.1:0-15251 GCA_963829105.1 uncultured Chloroflexia bacterium | reverse complement strand
GCTCCTGCTCGGCGGGATCGCGGAGCTCTGGAGCATCCAGGCCGGGCTCCTGGTCTTCGGCGTGCTGACGGTGCTCGGCCTCGTCGCCGTGCTCGCCCTCGACCGTGGCCACGATGCCGAGCCGGCCCCCGCAACGGCGCGGACCGCAGGCGACCCGCACCCGGCCGTCCCTGACCCGACTCCTGCCGGACCGGGTGTCACCATACCTGTCCAGAGGTCCGGCGGGACGACCCTGTCAGGCGAGCGGTAGGACCATGCCCGTCCTCGTCGCCTTCGGCTCGTTCTCGACGACGCTCCTCGGCGGGTGGGCGGCGCTCCACGTCCGGGATCGTCGCCATCTCGTCCTCGGCCTTGCCGCCGGGATCATGCTCGGGGTCGTCGGCTTCGACCTACTTCCCGAGGCGCTCCGCCAGGCCCCGAGCCTGATCATGAGCGTCCAGGCTCCGCTCGTGACCTTCATCGGCGGGTTCCTCGTCCTGCACATGCTCGAGCGCTCGATGGCCGTGCACCGTGGGCACGAGGGCGAGTACACCGGCCACCATCACCAGCCCGCCGTCGGCCTCCTGGCGGGATCTGCCCTCGTCCTCCACAGCCTCATGGATGGATTCGCGATCGGTGCCGCCTTCCAGGCCGGCACCGGTGTCGGGATCACCGTCGCACTCGCCGTGATCGCCCACGACTTCGCGGACGGGTTCAACACGTACACGGTCACCGCGATGTACGGGAACGGCCGACGGCGCGCGGTGACGCTCCTGCTGCTCGACGCCGTCGCGCCGGTCGCCGGCGCGGCCCTCACGCTGCTGATCACGATCCCGCCGCTGGCGCTCGGGCTGTACCTCGGCTTCTTCGCCGGCTTCCTCCTCTACCTCGCGGTCTCGGACATCCTCCCCGAGGCCCACGCCTCGCATCCGACCGTCCTGACCATCGCCTGCACGGTGGTCGGTGTCGCCGCGATGTGGGTCGTCGTCAACCTCGCGGCATGACGCCGGCGATGGCCCTGGGCGCCACGAGGGTCGCCCGGCGGTCGGAGCGCTCGGGCGTTCCGGAACGCGGCACGATGGCGCGCCTGCGCTGAGCCACCGTCACGGGGCCTGCCCTCCCCGTGCCTCCAGCCAGTCGCGCAGGGCCGTCACCGAGAACAGGTCGCTCTCGAGGTCCCTGAGAGCCGTCGTGGGCGGCGTGGCGGCGGGCAGGTCGAAGGCCGTGAGGACCTCGGGCAGCGGCACGTTCCACGCATCGGCGACGTCGCCGATCGCCATCCAGCCCTTGATCTCCGTGACCGACTCGCCCTGGGCGCGACGCGCTCGCCGCCGGCGGTCGTGCGCCCGGAGGTCTGGAAGGTCCCCGTTGCCATGCCGATGCCGATCGCTCCGCCGAAGATCGCGATCACCAGGAGGCCATAGGCGACGGGCGGGATCCTGCGACGTGATGCGGTGTGCTCGCGGGTTGCCGTGGAGTCCATGGTGATCGTCTCCCTGCTCATGCCCGGCTGCCGAAGGGAAGGCCGACGCGGAGCTCGAGGGCGCCGTCACGCGGGCACGCCTCGACGCACTCCAGGCAGCCGATGCAGTCGACCGATGTGATGGTGGTCGCCGTGGCCACCGGCAGGCCCATGGGGCAGCTCTTCGTGCACAGGTTGCAGTCAACGCACGCGGCGGCCGAACGCTCGAGTCGGACCGGGCTGAACCGGGCCACGATGCCGTTCGCGGCGCCGAGCGGGCAGGCGTAGCGGCACCACGGCCGGTCGACGAACAGCGCGCCGAGCATGGTCAGGGCCAGCACCACCATCCCGAACCCGACGCTCCCCTGCCCGATGTCCAGGAGGGCGATCCACGGGTCAACGTCCCGGAAGACCATGACCCCGAAGACGGCGGTTCCCCAGATCGCCCACGCGAGCACGGCGTACTTGAGGAACCGCAGCGGCCGATCCAGGACCGCTGAGCGGCGCCGCCTTGCGGTGGAGCGCCCGCATGCCCCGGAACGCGGCCGGAACGCGGCGCTGGACGAAGGCGCTCAAGCCGGCCACGAGGTCCTGCAGGAACCCGAGCGGGCAGATCCAGCCGCAGAAGGCACCCCGCGCCAGGAACGCGAGGGCGAGGACCGCGATCGCCAGCACCAGGTTCGACGAGTGCACGTGGGGCACGAACACGCCCGGCCGTGAGGAACGTGACGATCGTCTCGATCCCGCCGAACGGGCAGATGGACTCGGGGCTCACCCCCATCGCACCGGCAGCGACCGAGATCGCGCGATCGAACACGACCCAGGCGATATACAGCGCCATGGACGCCTGGACGGCCCGGCGGAACCCCTGCACGCCCCGGAGCGCGGCGAGTCCCCACCGGGGCCGCCGGATCGTGGCCATGCCGGGGGAACGCGAGGCGGGCGCGCCGAGGATGGCGACGGGCTGATCGGTCACGGCGATGCTCCTGGGCTGGAGGCGTCGACCGGCGATCCGCTGCCGGACGACGTCCCGGCAAGCGTCGCCCGCCAACGTGAACGCTTCGTGGAGCGCCGATGGAGATCGGCCCCGGCGACGGTGCGGTTTCCGTGGACCAGAACCCTCGCGATCTCCACGTCAGGTCCACGAGGGATCCACCGAGGGCGATGACGATGAGGCCGTCAACCGGCGCCTGGTCCGGGAGCCTCCCACCGACAGGCGCCACAGCATCGAGGTACCAGAGCATGAAGAGACTCGCCATCCCGCTTGCGGGCGCAGGCCTCGTCCTTCTCCTCGCGGCGGGCGCCGCCGCGGCCGCCACGCCGCCGCCCGCTCCCATGACGAGCGCCCCCGGGACGACGACCGCACCTGTCGTCACCCCGGCTCCCGTCCAGGCGGCCGGCACCCTCGCCGCCATCCTCGGCCTGACCGACGCGCAGGTCATCGAGCTGCGCCAGCAGGGGCTGTCGCTGGCACAGATCGCCGAGCGCCAGAAGGTCGACCCGCAGAAGCTGATCGACGCCCTCGTCGCCCAGTGGTCCGCGCGCATCGACGCCCGCCTCGCGGTTGGCGCGATCACCGCGGACCAGGCCAAGACGCTCAAGGCCAACGTGGCTGCGCAGGCCAGGACGATGGTCAACCAGACCACGCTTGGCGGCATGCGGGGCGCGGCCGTGGGCGCGGGCCCGAACGGCGTGGGGCGCGGGATGGGTGCAGGCGGCGGCATCGCGGGCGCCGGTCGCGGCGGCATGATGCGCGGCGCGCGTGTCGGCAACGGCACATGTCCGCTGGCAAGCACGGCACCGTCGAGCTGATCTCGCCCGAGCAGGGCGGGCCGGCCTCCGCGCCGCCTGCCCTGCGATGATGCACGCCATGAGCACGATCCTTGTCGTGGACGACGAACCCCACATCCGCGAGGTCGTGGGGTCATACCTCGTGCGGGACGGTCACGAGGTCCGGTACGCCGGCGACGGCGACGCGGCCCTCGCGTCGGCGCTGGACGATGAGCCCGACCTGATCGTCCTCGACGTCATGCTTCCCGGCCGGTCCGGCTTCGACGTGCTGCGCGAGCTGCGGTCCGCCGGCCGGCGGTCTGCCGTCATCCTCCTGACCGCGCGGGACGATGTCATCGACCGCGTCGCCGGCCTCGAGATCGGCGCCGACGACTACGTCACCAAGCCCTTCGAACCGCGCGAGCTCGTCGCGCGCGTGGGCGCGGTGCTCCGGCGCCTGGCTCCGGTCCCTGCGCCCGCGGACCCCGCGGTCATGGCGCCCGCGACGCGCCGGTACCTGGACCTCGACATCGACGAGGCCGCGCGCGAGGTCCGCCGCGGCCAGGCCGACCTCGGCCTCACCCGGGCGGAGTTCGACCTGCTGCTTGCCCTCACCGAGCTGCCGGGCGTCGCCTGGACCCGGGAACGGCTGGGCGACCGAGTGTTCGGCGAAGCGTACGACGCCTACGACCGCACGATCGACAGCCACGTGAAGAACCTGCGGCGCAAGCTCGGCGAGCGGGCCGGGGGCCGCGGATACGTCGAGACGGTCCGCGGCGTCGGCTACCGCGCGGCCCGCGAATGACCAGCGCGGTCCGCCTCGTGCCACGCGGCCTCGGTGCCCGCCTGGCCCTCGCGTTCGCGGCGGTGGCGATCGGGACGGCCGTGGCCGTGGCGATCGCGGCTCCACCCATCGTGGGGCGTGGCTTCGCCGCGATGCAGGCGGCGCAGGCGGCCGGCACGCCATCCGCAGGCAACGGGCTCGGTCCGGGTCGCGGCATGGGTCCGGGCGCGGGGATGGGGGGCGGCCAGGGGACCTATCTCGCCCAGGCACAGCAGGAGACGACGACCACGATCATCTTGGTCGCCATCGTCGCCGCAGCGATCGCCTCGCTGCTCGGAGCGTTGGTGGCGCGCCGCCTGGCCAGGCCGCTGGAGCGACTCGAGGAGGCCGCGGGAGCCGTTGCCCATGGCGACCTGTCCGCGCGTTCGGGCATCGCCGGCCGGGGGGACGAGCTGGGCTCGCTGGGCCGGTCGTTCGACGCGATGGCCGCGGACCTGGAGCGCAACGATGCCTCGCGGCGCCGCTTCTTCCAGGATGCGGCCCACGAGATGAAGACGCCGCTCGCGGTCATCGAGGCCACCGCCGCGGCGGTGATGGACGGCGTCTACGAGCACGACGACCGGCACCTGGAGACGATCCGGTCCCAGGCCCGCCTGCTCGGGCGCGTCGTGGACGACCTGCGCACGATCAGCCTCGCCGAGGCCGGCGCGCTCCCCCTGCGCCTCGAGCCGGTCCCGGTCGGAGACGTCCTGCCGTCGATCGGCGCGGCGTTTGCGGCCCGGGCCGATGCCGCCGGCGTGACCCTGACCACCGCCCTCGCCGATGGTCTGCCGCTCGTGGTGAACGCGGATCGGGAGCGCCTGGGCCAGGCGATCGCGGCCCTGGTCGACAACGCGATCCGGTTCGCGCCGTCGGGTGGTCGCGTGGTCCTCCGGGGCGGTCCGTCGCCCCGCGGCGCGAGCCTTGCCCGGATCGAGGTGCTCGACGACGGCCCGGGTGTACCGGCGGCTGACGTGGCGCACGTCTTCGACCGCTTCTACCAGGCGGACCCGGGCCGGGACCGGGGCTCGGGCACCTCGGGGCTCGGGCTCGCGATCACGCGCGCCATCGTCGAGGCGCACGGAGGGAGCACGGGCGTCGAGAACCCTGTCGAGGGTGGCGCCCGGTTCTGGATCGACCTGCCGCTCGCGCATGGTGTCGACCGGCGGCCGTGACCTTCGGCCCTCGGAGATGTGTCATTCGGCGGTGAGTCTATCAGCATGCGCTGATACAGTATCAACTGAGATGTTGATCCGAACCACGTCCCCGACCACGCGCCGCGAAGCCTTGGCCTCCCTGAACGGCACCGCCGCGGAGGTCCCGGGTGTCGACTGAGCTCCCCGTCCTGCCGGACCTGCGGCTGGGGTACCGCGCCCCGGACGTCGAGACGCCGCTCGCCGTCGCGGTCCTGCTGGCAGACCGGGCGCGCGCGAGCATCCTCGCCCTGCTGGCCGATGGGCCGCACTGCGTGTGCGAGATGGCGGCGGCACTCGGGGCTCGTGAGAACAACGTGAGCAACCACCTCGCCCGCCTCCGTGACGCCGGGCTCGTTCGGGCGAGCCGCCACGAGGGCGACTCGCGTCGCGTCTACTACGAGCGCGACGAGCTCGCCTGCTCGGCGGCCCTCGAGGCGCTCGCAGGCCTTCTGCGGTGACAACCCTCGCGCTCCGGCGAACCCGGTTCCCCTTCTGGCTGGGCGTGGGGGCGGCCGTCGTCGGCTGGACCGTGGCCTGGTTCGCGGCGGCCCCGTTCGCCGCATGGCTCGCATACGACGTGCTGGGCCTGCAGGCCGGGACCCACCTCGGCGACGCGATCGCCTTCTTCCTCTACGACGTCCCGAAGGTCCTGCTGCTCCTTCTTGGGCATCGTGACCGTCGTCACGCTCATCCGGGGGTTCTTCCCGCCGGAGAAGGTCCGCGGCGTGCTCGCCGGGCGTGGTGAATTCGTGGGCAGCGTGGGTGCGGCCGGCCTCGGGATCGTCACGCCCTTCTGCTCCTGCTCCGCGGTGCCGCTGTTCATCGGCTTCGTCGAGGCCGGCGTTCCCCTGGGTGTCACCTTCGCCTTTCTCATCAGCTCACCGATGGTCAACGAGGTGGCCCTCGTGCTCCTCTGGGGCCTGTTCGGGCCCGGGATCGCCGCTGTCTACATGGTCGCTGGCCTCACCGTCGCGATCGTCGGGGGCTTCGTCATCGGCAAGCTCCACATGGAGCGCTACGTCGAGGACTACGTGTGGGCGCTCCAGGGCACGGGCGGCGCGTCGATCGAGATCAGACTTACCTGGGAGAACCGGGTCCGGGACGCCTGGACGTACACGAAGGACCTGGTACGGCGGATCCTCCCGTACATCCTCGTCGGGATCGGGATCGGCGCCTTCATCCACGGCTTCGTGCCGACCGACCTCGTGGTCGCGATCGGCGGCCCCGGCAACCCGCTCGCGGTCCCGCTCGTCGTCCTGATCGCGATCCCGCTCTACTCGAACGCTGCCGGGACCATCCCGATCGTCCAGGCGCTCCTCGGCAAGGGGATGGCGGTCGGCACGACCCTCGCCTTCATGATGGCGATGACCGCGATCAGCGTCCCCGAGTTCATCATCCTCAAGAAGGTCATCAAGACCCCGCTGATCGCCGCGTTCGCCACGATCGTCACGATCGGGATCCTGATGATCGGCTACCTCTTCAACTTCCTCATCTACTCGCCGTAGGAGACCACGCCATGCGCACGATCGAAGTCCTGGGATCCGGCTGCAACAACTGCAAGCGCCTCGAGGCGAATGCCCGCGAGGCCGTCGCCGCAGCCGGTGTTGAGGCCGAGATCATCAAGGTGACCGACTACGCCGCGATCATGGCCCGCGGGATCATGAGCACCCCGGGGCTTGTCATCGACGGCAAGGTCGTGAGCTACGGCCGGGTTCCCTCGGCTGCCGACATCGCGGTCTGGCTCGGCGAGTAGCGGGCGGCGAGATGGCCGCAGCGGTCGATCTCGGCCGACCCGCGAGCGCGCAGCCGAGGCGCCTTCGCGGATTCCATCCCGGCTGGTACGGCGCGGTCATGGGCACCGCGATCGTGGGCATCGTCGCGTACCAGAACCCGGGGCAGCTCGCGGGACTTGCGGGCGCCCTGCAGGCGTTCGGCGTGCTGATGGTTGCGCTGTCCGCGGTCCTCGCGCTCGGCCTCGGGATCCCGTACGTCGCCCGCTGGGTTCGCCACCGCGACGCCGCCCGGGCGGACCTGTCGAGCCCGGTGATGGGGGCGCTGTATGGCACGTTCCCGGCCGGCCTGCTCGTGCTGGCGGTCGGGATCGCGACGGTCGGCCCGTCCGTCCTGCCCGCGGACACCACGTTCGCGGTGGTCGCGATCCTCTCCGCCTTCGGGATCGTGTTGGCGTTCGTCATGAGCGTCGTCTTCGCGGCGCTGCTGTTCACGAGCCACGGCGTGGAGCCTCAGGCGGTGAACGGCGGCTGGTTCATCCCGCCCGTCGTCATGATCATCGTGCCCATGGTGCTGGCGCCGCTGGCGCCACGCGTCGCCGCCGCCGACATGGGCCTGCTCCTCGCCGTCGGCTACGGCGCTTGGGGCATGGGCATCCTGCTGTTCGTGCTCGTCGCCTCCCTGCTCTACGACCGGCTCGTCTTCCACCCGTTGCCCGCCGCGCCGCTCGCGCCGTCCCTGTGGATCGGCCTCGGGCCGATCGGCGTCGGGAGCCTGGTGCTCCTCCGCCTCGCGCAGGTCGGTGCTCCCCTGTGGGGCGACGTCGCGCCCGCCGTGGGGGCGGTCTCGCTGATCGGGGCGTCGGCGCTGTGGGGGTTCGGCGCCTGGTGGCTCGCGGCCGCGGCTGTCCTGCTCGGTGCGTACCTGCGACGCGGCCCGATTCCGTTCGGGCTCGGCTGGTGGGCCTTCACGTTCCCACTAGGGGCGTACACGGCGAGCACGCTCGTCATTGCCCGGGCATGGCACGCCGGCGTGCTCGAGATGCTCGCGTCAATCCTGTTCGTCGGCCTTGTCATGTTCTGGGCCTTGGTCGCAGCCCGCACGCTCGCGGCGGTCCGCTCCGGCGATGCCTGGCGACGCTGACGAGACGTCAAGGGACCGGGGGCGCACTGACGACGGGAGACCGCGCGGCGGCAGGGTGGTTCCCGACTCGCTTGATATCGTACTTGCGCAACTACGCAAGTTGGGTATAGGATCGTGACCCCTGGGGGAGCTATGCCCGCCTGACAAAGCTCGGCCGGATCCCCCGCCTGCCGGGCCTGTAACCGAGGTTCCAGCCGCCGTGAACCCCGTGTCGCGACGGGAGATGTGGGACGAACGCCACGCTGCCCGCGAGCCCATCGAGTCCCCGGAGCCGGACCCGAGCCTCGCCCGGCTCGCGGGCGAGCTGACACCGGGGCGGGCCCTGGACCTGGCCGCGGGAGACGGGCGCAACGCGATCTGGCTCGCCGCCCACGGGTGGGAGGTCACGGCGGTCGACTTCTCCACCGTCGCCCTGGAGCGCGCTCGGGCCTCCGCCACCGCGGCCGGGGTCGCCGTCACCTGGGTGCTGGCAGATCTCCTCGAGTGGCGTCCCGAGCCGCGCTCCTTCGACCTCGTCGCCCTCATGTTCCTGCATCTTCCGCGGGACGAACGACGCCCGGTGTACGCCGTCGCCGCCGAGGCCGTCGCACCCGGAGGCCGGATCCTTGTCGTGGGTCATGACCGGTCGAACCTCACGGAGGGCGTCGGTGGGCCGCAGGATCCGGCGGTCCTGTTCACGCCGGCCGAGATCGCCGCGGACCTCGTCGATCTCACGGTCGAGACCGCCGATACCGTGACGCGGGGAACCGGGGACGAACGGCGCTCCATCGACGCCGTGGTGCTGGCCCGACGATCCCCGTCCTGAGCCCTCGCCCGGGCGTGGAAGGCGGGTTCGTCACCTGCTCCTGCCGCGGATTGCCGGGTGATGCGGCAGGAGGTTGTGCGTCCCGCACGCCGGGCAGATCACCCGGCTCAGCCTCGACCCAGCCATCAGCTCCCAGACGAATCGCGCGAAGCGGACGCGGCAGAAGCCACAGGTCACCTCCCAGCGCGCGAGGATCCCGAGGTTCGAAGGGAGCCAGCTGAACCGGACCGGGTTGATCGCCTCCACCTCGAGGGCCATCCGGTTCCTCCCTGACTCCCAGGATCCGGTGTCAACGGCAACCCCATCCAACCGGGCAGACACGATCATGCTCCACGGGAGCCCCGCGCGCCGGGCCGCCAGTCGCCCCTGGTCACGCGGCGATCACCCGCGAGGATCGATCACCCCGCGAGGATGCTGTCCACCCGGATGACCGGCGGGTGCTCGAAGTGCTTCTTCACCGCGCACTGCTCGGCCGCGCGGACGACGGCGTCGGCGTACTTCTCCGGGAACCCGGCGGGCAGCTCGATCGTGACCTGCACGTCGCTCACCAGGCGGGTCGCCGGGTTGGTCTGCATCCGCTGGACGAGGCGGATGCCGTCCGTCGGAATGCCCCGCTGCTGGCAGAAGCCGAGCACGTAGATGCCTGCGCACGTTCCGATCGTCGAGAGGAACGTGGCGAACGGTGTCGGGGCCGAGCCCTGGCCACCGCCCGACGGCGGCTGGTCCGTCGGCACGACGAAGCCTGCGAAATGCGCGTCGACTCGCGCGCCCCCCGGGAAATCGATGGTCATCTCCATGACACGAGACCTCTTCCTGCCGGCGCGTCGTGGTGAACCCCCGACGACACCGGGCTGCTGCTGTTCATGACTTGGCTTTCCCTTGCGGGGATCTGGTGGTGCTGGTCACTCCGGATTGCCACCTGGCGTGCTCGCACGCTCCGGTGAGCTCGAAGCGGCGCCACAGGGCCTGGCCCGGCAGCGCCTGGCTGGCGTGGCAGGCAACGGCGGCCCGCTGGGGTCCGCGGTCCACCGTGACCCGCAGGTCGATCCGGGACGCGGCGTAGCCGGAGAACGTGGAGCCCAGCTCTGCGTTGAGCGTGGACGCCACCGCCCGGGGAAGTGTCCAGCCGAGGACCGGAATGTGCTTCATGGACGCGTAGGCCGTGGCGGCCTCGGTGGCGCGCCGATGGTCCGGGTGGCCCGTCACACCAGCGCGGTCGAAGACGAGCACTCCGTGTGGCCGCGCGGCGCCGACGAAACCGGCGACCTCGGCGACGAGGGCCTCGAGGTTGACCTGCGACAGGGCCCCGTCCGGGAAGGCCGCCAGGCCCACCCTGGCGATCCCAAGGACGGCGGCGGCCTCGGCCAGCTCCCGGGCGCGCACGCTGGCGAGATCGCCCTGGACCCCATGCAAGGTCGACGCCTCGCCGTGCGTGAGGCACAGGACGGACACCCGGCTCCCTGCTGCGACGAACGTGGCAAGGAGTGCGCCGAGGCCGAATGACTCGTCATCCGGGTGCGCGACGACGGCCAGGACATCGCGCCATGCCGGGAGGTGCTCCGGTGCTCTCTCCTCGCGCCTGCGGCTCACTCCCCCGCCGGCACCGTGGCACCCGACGATCGGGCTCCTGTCGGCCGGCGCGATCACGGGGAGGCATCTCCTTGGCTGGATGATGTGGCTGCACGGGGCTGGCGTCCACAGGGTATCCGATACTTGCGTATTTGCGCAAGTCCTAAGGATCTCCGTGGCCACAGCTCGATCGCGCCAGCCGTCAGGCGGCGACGATCTCAACCAGGAGCCCGCCGGCCCGCTGCCGTTCCTCGAGCGTCACGAGGCCCGCGTCACGAACGGCCCGCAGGACGTCGTGATCGAGGCGGCAGCCACCGCTGACCCGGGCCCAGGCGGGTGCCGACCGATCCTGGAGCGCACCGATGGCCGGATGCCGGGCACGGGCGTGCTCGAGCAGGCGGATGGTGCCGCCGGGCCTCAGCACCCTTCGGGCCTCGCGAAGGCTCTGCGCGACATCGCCGACCGAGCACAGGACGAACGTCGCCACGACAGTATCGAAGGAGGCGTCCTCGAACGGGAGCGCGGCGGCATCACCCTTGACCAAGGTCACCGCGCGCGCAACACGGCCGGCGCGCCGGGCGGCGAGCGAGAGGGCCGGGGCGCTCACGTCGATACCGTGGAGAACCGCGCCGGCGGGATAGATGGCGAGGTTCGAGCCGGTGCCGATCCCGAGCTCCAGGGTGTCACCCCGAGCGCCGCCGACGACACGGGAGCGGGCGTGACGGAGGCCGAGGCGATCGGCCGCCCGCATCCCGGCGTCGAGCATACGTGCCGTCCGCAGGTCGCCGACCTGCAGGCCGGGCGTGGCCGGACGGGCCGCGAGGAACCGGTTGCCCGAGAGGTTCGCCAGCTCCATGAGGATGGAGACCGCCACGAGCTCGCGCCGGTGTCGGCGACTCATCTCGACGGGCGGCCGCGCCCCGTGCGGGCCCGACACGGCGACCCGCTGGCCGAAGGCATACGCCGCGGCCTCGTCCGGCGAGAGGGCGTCCATCCGCAGCCCCATCTCCCTCGCCCACCGGCCGTGGACTGCCTCGCAGGCCGCGCAGCGGTTGACCGAGGTGACCCCGAGCATCGCGGCCTCCCGGGTCTTGGGCGGGACCCGGCCCGGCAGGAGAGACGCGGAGACGAGGTCGGGGATGTGCCGGACGAGCGGCGGCAGCCAGCGCCGGAGCGCACGGGTCGTGAGCTTCGGTCGAATGGGCGACTCGCGGTGCATGCCGGTGCTGCCTCCTGTGCGTGGGGGCGTGATCTTCGCGCCTTTGCCCAAAGGACGCGAACCGGCGGCCGATGGATACCGCCGACCCGTGTATCCATCCGGCGCATCGCCTCGTCATCAGGGTAGGAACGGGCACCCGCCCGTCGACATCGCGAGGACATCGCCATGAAGCTCACGACCAACGAATCGCCCATCGATCGGATCATCCGGATCGTGCTGGGGGTAGGCCTCGCCGGCCTCGCCATCGCGGGGGGCGTGGCCACCCCCCTCCTCTACGTCGTCTGGCTCGTCGCCGCGGTCCTGGTCGTAACCGGTATCGTTGGCTTCTGCCCGCTGTACGCGGTGCTGCGTGTCAGCACCAGGCGGGCCGCTCGCTGACCGAGCGATCCCGGGGTGCCATGAGCGCGGGCGATCACCAGGCCGAACCGGCAGTCGACACGGTCCGGGACGCCGACCCGTTCGCCCAGGCGCTCATCGCCGAGCTGCCGCGCCTGGTCCGGCTGGCGACCCGCCTCGTGCGTGACGCCGACCAGGCCGAGGACTGCGCCCAGGAGACGATCGTCGGGGCGTGGCGCCGCCGGGACCAGCTCCGTGACCCGGCGGCGCTGTCGGCGTGGCTCCGGCGCAGCCTGGTCAACCGCGTCATCGACCGGTCCCGGGTCCACCACAACGAGCTGGACATCGCCGCCGTCGAGGCGGACTGGCGGGACGATCGCTACTCGGTCGCACCGGACCGGGTCCTGGAGCGAGCCGAGCTCCGGGATGAGCTCGAGGATGCCCTCGCCCGGCTGCCGGTCATCTACCGCCTGCCGGTCGTCCTGCACGACGTCGTCGGCTGGACGGCCGGCGAGATCGCCCGGGCCATGGACGCCGGGCTGCCCGCCACGAAACAACGCCTGCGGAGGGGCCGGATGATGCTGGTCAGCGCGCTCGCCGAGGATGACGAACGCCGGCTGGCGAGCCTCGCCCAGCCACTGCGGTGCTGGCGTGCGCGGCAGCACGTCTCCGCGTATCTCGACGGCGAGCTCGACGCCGGGACCCGCTCGGCGGTCGAGGAGCACCTCGAGACGTGCCCGACGTGCCCGCCCCTGTATGCCGGTCTCGTGGGCGTGAAGGCCAGCCTCGGCGGGCTGCGTGATCCCGACACCGTCGTGGACGACGCGATCGCCGGACGGATCCGCAGGCACCTCGACGAGCAGCCGGGACGGCCCCGCTGAGGGGCCTCGGACCGGCCACCGAGCCAGCTCCGGCTATGCTTCCGGGCGCAGATCCCGTGGCCGGATCCGCCCGACACCATCACCGGAGGGATTCGTGTTCTCGTTCCTGAAGCGCCTCGGCGGTCCCGCAATCGACATCGCGGAGCTCGACGCGCTCCTGGCGCAGGGTGCCGTCCGCGTCCTCGACGTCCGCGAGGACTCGGAGTTCAGGGGCGGGCACCTGCCCGGGGCGACCCACGTCCCGGTGAAGCGGCTGCCGGACCGCATCGGCAAGCTCAAGCACGACAAGCCCTACGCGGTGATCTGTGCGTCTGGGAGCCGGAGCAGGAGCGCCACCGCCTTCCTCCTGGACCAGGGGTTCGAGGGGACCGTCTCCGTGCGCGGTGGGACGGGCGCGTGGGCGCGGAGCGGTCGGCCGCTCGTGCGGTGAACCCGGCGCGCTGAGGCTGGCCAAGCGTGGCGTGCCCCTCGGAGGGGCGCGCAGGGACCGGAACCGGCGGGTCTCAGCCGTCGGCTTCCCCTCGCAGGATCGCGGCGGCCAGCACGGCCGTGGCCGCGGCCGCCCGGTCGGCCCCGGGCAGGGCCGGGTTCCAGGTCGAGAACGAGACGGCGGCGACCCGGCCGGTGGCAGCGAGGCGGGTAAGGACGGCCTGCATCTCACCCAGCGACGGCCCGCCGGGAGCCGGGTAGTTGTGGGCGGGCATGTCCCGAGGGTCGACGACGTCGAGATCGACGTGGATGTGGAGCGAGCCCGGGGGAAGATCCCGGCCGCTCAGGTCCATCACCGACGGGATCACGGTCATCGCCGAGGCGGCCACCGCCTCGTCCTCGCCCGGGTCGAGGTCGCGCGCACCGACCAGGACCACGCGGCCTTCGTCGAGCGGCGCCAGCCCGACCCCGTCCACGATGGCCTGCTCGCCCCTGCCCACGATCATGGCCAGGGGCATCCCGCCCAGGAAGCCGGATCGGGTCGTCTGCCACGTGTGGAAGTCGCCGTGGGCGTCGAACCAGATCAGCGTGGGGTCGATCCCGGCCCGTTGCAGGCCGGCGAGCACGCCGATCGCCGCGAGACAGTCCCCAGCGTAGACCACGGGGCTCATCTCGGCGGCGACCCGGTCGGCGAGGTGCCGGTAGAGGACGGCCATCCGCTGCTGCGGGGAGCCGTCGGGAAGCGGCGGTGAGAGCTCGAGGCACGGCCGGGGTGTCACCAGCCCGGGCATCGCCACGCCGATGAAGTACGGGACCGCGATCGCGCCCACGGCTGGAGAGTATCGCCCCCCGCTCCACGGGGCCTCCCCGTGCCCGGGGTCGTCACCGGGCATGCGGATCAGCGGCGAGGGTCCGGGTCGGGAACCCCCGGGAAGGTCACCATCTCTGCGGGCGGGTCGAGTGGCCCGACCACGTGCGGCCGGGCATGGCGGACGACGAGGATGACCGCGGCCCCCACGACGGTGATCGCCGCGATGATCTGCGCGGTCGGCATGCCGAAGAAGAGCCAGTTGTCGGCCTTGAGCGACTCGACGACGAAGCGGACCGCTCCGTACCAGATGAAGAAGACCAGGAGCAGGTCGCCGGGCCGGAGCCGGGTGACGAACCGGCGCGAAAGCCAGATCAGGAACAGCGCCCCGATCAGGCCCGAGACCGACTCGTAGAGGAACATCGGGTGGAAGTGCTGCCCGAGCGTCGCGGCCGGGTCGGAGCCCGGCGGACACGCATACCCCTGCGTTCGGTTGATGCACTGGATCGCGATCCCCCACGGCAGGTTCGTCGGCGCTCCGTACAGCTCCTGGTTGAAGAAGTTGCCCCAGCGGGCGATCGCCTGCATGACGAACAGCCCCGGTGCAACCGCGTCGGCCCAGCGCAGGAAGGGTTGGTGCTTCCAGCGCGCGTACAACACGGCCGCCACGGTGCCCGCGATGATCCCTCCGTACACGCCGAGGCCCGAGTACGGCGGGAGCACGATCCGGAGCGGATCGTCGCGGTAGAGCTGCCACTGGTCGATCACGTGGTAGAGGCGACCACCGATCAGGGCCGCCACGGCGACGACGATCATGCCGTTCGGGAGCAGGCGGACATCGAGCCCACGCCACCGTGCCTCATGGCTGATCACGAGGTAGGCGACCGCGAGCCCCACCGCGTAGGCAACGCCATACCAGCGGAGCGCGACCGGGCCAAGGGAGAAGAGGATGGGGGACGGCGTGATGTCGATCAAGACGGCCAGTGTGGCACCGATCGCGGCATCGCCCCGGCGGCATCCGGCTCCAGCGGGGCCGGCGCCTGTTCGCGGGCGTCGAGGCCCGTCACGCGAAGACCGTCACGCGAACACCGTGAGGCGGA
>CAWHHF010000007.1:0-7200 GCA_963829105.1 uncultured Chloroflexia bacterium | reverse complement strand
GGCAGGCGGGGCGGTGTCAGCCGGCCTGACCGGCGTCGCGACGACATCCACCGGGACGGCCCCCACCACGCGGACGGAGCTGCCCGGGATCGGGGCGATGGGAGCGGCCACGCCCGGAGTGATGGACGCGGGCGGCGCTGCCGGGCCCGCGGGCGTGGAACCCGGCGGCGACGCGACCGGTGGATCGTGCGGGCTGCCCCAGCCCGGCATCGCACCCGGGGCGGGTGACTCGTCGTCCGGAAGTCCCTCGACCCGGCCGACCAGGAGGTACAGGATCGGGCCGATGAAATTGACGAACACGATGATCACGGCCCACATGCCCTTGCTCCCGCCCCGGACCCGCCGGTCCATCCGGAGCAGGTCGACCACCGCGAACAGGAGCAGGCCGAGCTCGATCACCAGGAGCGGGACGACCAGGAGCAGGATCCGCGGGTCGAAGCTGCTGAGATCCGGGATGTTCACGAGCGAGGCTCCGTGGTGCCGGCGCGCGGTGCGCCGGTCAGGGTCATCATTGCCCAACGCGACCCGCCCTTGTGGCTGGTGAGTGCGCCGGTTCGGAAGCCGGACGCGCTGCGGCGCGTGTCAGGCACTCCATCGGTCGTGCACTGCATCGGTCGTGCGCGGATGGCGCTGCTAGACTCGCAGCGCCCCGGGTGATGTCCCTGCAACCGGGTCACCCAACCTGCCGGAGGAGCACGATGACGGACGACCGCGAGCGCTGGGCCCTGATCCTCGGGGCGTCCTCCGGCATGGGCCAGGCAACCGCGCTCGCCCTGGCCGCGAACGGCTACCGGATCGCCGGCATCCATCTCGACTTCAGGGCCGCCATCGCCCACGTCGACGAGGTGAGGGCGCAGATCGCCGCGCTCGGGTCCGAGGCGCTCTACATCAACATGAACGCGGCGGACGACGAGAAGCGCCGGGCCGGGCTGGCGACGCCGCAGGAGCGCTTCGACCGCTCGCGTGCAGAGGGCCGGCACCCGTATGTGCGCGTCGTCATGCACTTGCTCGCCTTCGGCTCGCTGGTGCCGTTCCTGACCGAGGACCCCAAGGCCGGCGTGGACCGCAAGAAGATGGAGATGACCCAGGACGTGATGGCGAACAGCCTCGTGTACTGGGTGCAGGACCTGTGGCGGGGCGGCTTCCTGGAGAAGGGATCCAGGATCTTCGCGATGATGTCGGAGGGCTCGACCCGCGTCGTGCCGAGCTACGGCGTCGTCTCGTCCGCCAAGGCAGCGCTCGAATCCCACACCCGGCAGCTGGCGATGGAGCTGGCGCGGCTGGGCACGGGCATCACGGCCAACACCATCCGCGCGGGCGTGACGATGACCCCGGCGCTGATGAAGATCCCCGAGCACGACGCGATCATCGAGGCCGCCACGCGGCGGAACCCCACCGGACGGATGACGACGCCCCAGGACGTGGCGAGCACGATCCTCGCGCTGTCCGGCGAGGGCACTGAGTTCATCAACGGCGAGGTCATCGGCGTCGACGGTGGCGAGTACATCACCGGGTCATAGCCGGACAGGGGAAGGGGCATTCATCCGATGAGCGGTCGGGTCCTGGTCGTCGGATCGGTCAACGTCGATCTCGTGGTCCGGACGGAACGGCTCCCATCGCCGGGCGAGACGGTCCTGGGCGGCACGTTCAGCCGCTTCCACGGCGGGAAGGGCGGCAACCTCGCGGTGGCGGCGGCGCGCCTCGGCGTGCCGGTCATGCTGGTCGCCGCCCTGGGTGACGACGCCTTCGGGTCGGAGGCGCGCGCCGCGCTGGCTCGCGAGGGAGTCGGCACGGACGTCCTGGTGACGCTCGACCACACGGCCACGGGCGTGGCCCTGATCATCGTGGACGCCAAGGCCGAGAACCAGATCACCGTGGCCCCGGGCGCCAACGCCGGCCTGACCGCGGCTCACGTTCGGGCGGCCCTGGGACGCCTGGCTCCGCACCGGGGCGACGTGGTGATCACGAACCACGAGATCCCGGCCGAGGCGGCCCGCGAGGCGCTCCGGCTGGGTCGCGAGGGCGGGGCATGGACGATCCTCAACCCGGCCCCCGCCGGCGGGCTGGACCGGTCCGTGCTGGGCTTGGCCGACCTGCTGACCCCCAACCGCGGTGAGCTCGCCCTGTTGGTTGCCGATGATTTCGCGGCGCTCGGGCCGTGCCGGCCTCGGCTCGGAGGAGACGATCAGGGCCGCGAGGACGCTGCTCGAGCCCACCAGCGAGGGGCCCGGCGCCGGCGAGGCGATGCTCGTCTCCCTGGGACCCAGCGGCGCTGTGCTCGTCCGGCGCGGCGGCCCGGCGATCGACATCAAGGCGCCGAAGGTCAAGGCGATCGACGCCACCGGTGCCGGAGACGCCCTCAACGGCGCACTGGCGGCCGCGCTGGCGGGCGGGCTGAGCCTGGAGCAGGCCGCACGCCGCGCGGTCGTGGCCGCGAGCATCTCCGTGACCCGCGCCGGAGCTCGCGAGGGCTATCCGACCCTGGAGGAGCTCACCGCTGCCATCGGGGGGATGCCCGCGCCGCGCGTGCCGGACGAGACCGACGGGACCGACGGGACCGACGGGACCGCCGGCGACACGCCTGGCGGGCCACCGGCCGCCTGACCCACGGTGGCGCCGGGCCACCGCCGTGGCGGCCTTGCAGCGGGCTGGCTCAGCCCACGCGGGCCTCGGCCACCCACTCGGAGCATAGGCGGGCCTCCGGCGTCATCCCCAGGCGTCCGCCCTCGTCCACCCACCAGGCCGCCAGGCCGCGTGCCCGCGCCTCCGGGCCGATCCCGCCCCTGCCCGCGAGGAAGAGCGACTTGCTCCAGACCTCGGACCACGCCGGGTCGGGGGCGGCCACCGTGACCGCGATCAGGCCCGTCCTCGCCGCCGCCCCGCTCCGTGGGTCAACCAGGTGGTGCACCCGGCGCCCGTCCGGGGCGATCCAGTTGCGGACCCGCACCGAGGATGTCGCGACGGATCCGCGCTCGACCGCCATGACGGCCAGCGGCTCGGCACCCGGACCCGGGAGCACGGGATCCTCGATCGCGACGCGCCAGCCACCCGGCGGCGCAGTCCCGGCGCTCGTGATGTCGCCGCCCGCCTCGAGGAGGATCCCGGCGCCGTCCGGGAGCGCGCCCATGGCGGCCGCCGAGGCCCAGCGCAGGGCCAGCCCCTTCCCGATGCCGCCCGCGTCGAGCGGAGCGGCGGGCGCCCGGACGAGCGACGCCCGAGGGGTCCCCTGCGGGACCAACCGGAGGACCGGCTCACCGTCATCGGCGGACCCGGGCGCGGGGCCCAGCGTCGCGCCGTGCTCGCCGAGTCGCTCGAGGTCCACGAGCACGGAGGGGTCGAACCGACCGGCGGTCAGCCGGCCGGCACGGTGGACCGCCGCCAGCATCGTGCGCAGCCTCCACGACACGGCCACGACGCGGTCCGTGCCCGCGAGCCGGTTGAGCGCGGTCAGCTCGCTGTCCTCGCGGAACCGCGAGAGAGCCCGATCGACCTCCCCGAACTCGGCCTGCACCAGGCCCCAGGCGAGGGTCGCGGCGTCGTGCCCGGCGGGTCTCCCGGCGTCGCCCGTGGCGGGCAGCCGGACGTGGAGCCCGAGCGGAGAGCCCAGCGCACGCGACGAGAACCCGACGATCCTGTCCGGGTCGCCGGGTTCGGGTCCGCGCTCGAGAGCGGGCGGGTGTGAGGCCACCATGACTGCGTGTCGGGCGGTGGGACGCGGGCGCTCCCGGTGTCAGCCGCCGGAGGCCTTGGTCGTGGTCTTGGCGGCCGGTGCCTTGCTGCTGCCCGAGCTCCCGGCGCTCCGCACGGATACGGTGGGGAGGCTGATCCTGGTCGGGAGGGCCGCCGCCGAGCCCTGGACCTCGGCGACAAGCCTGGCGAGCTCGTCGAGCCTGGCCTGGTAGCCGGCGATGTCCTGGCCCACCGTCTCGTACTGGCCGGCGAGGATCTGGGCCCCGCTGTCGGCCTTGGCGAGCGCGGCTTCCAGCGCGTCGTTGGCCGAACGGGCGGATGCCACTGCCGCCAGGTAGGGCTGGCGTCGGGCTGCGCTCGCTGCGTCCGAGTCAGCCTGCATCACGGACACGCCAGCCAGGGTGACCGCGTAGATCGCCGCCGAGGCACCGATCAGCATGCCCGCCCGGGTCGGGGTGTTGAGGACTGCTTCCCGCTGCAGGACCATCGGCCGGGCGGGCCGGGCCATCGGGCTCGCCACGCCCTCCCGGATGTGGCGATGTCGGGCGGGTGCCGGAAGGGCGACGGGCGGGAGGATGCGCTCAGTCGTCATGTCCGCCTCCACCGCTCGTGGTGGCCGGTGCTGCCGCGTTGACGCTGGCCTGGCGGGCCGCGGCCTGGTTCAGCGCGGCCAGGCGCGCCTGCGCGGCCTTGAGCTGCGACTGCAGCTTGTCGAGCTTCGTCCTGGCCGTGTCGAGCTGGGCCTGCAGGGTCGCGGCGTTCGTGGTGCCTCCCGCCACGGCGTCGTTCGCGGTCACGACGGCGTCGTTCAGCGCGGACAGCTGGTTCGCCACGTCGTCGATCTGGCCCGAGAGGTCGGCCGTCCGCGCCACCTCGGCTTCCATGTCGGCGTTGATGCTGGACATGGACACCGGTGCCGTGTCGAGCGGCGCGGCCTCGGCGCGCCAGGCGGCGGCCACCTGCACGGTCACGACCCCGACGCCGATCACCGCAATGGTGGCGGCGAGCACCAGGGCCCGGCGCACCAGGCGGCTCAACGGTTCTCTCGACATCAGGACTCCTCCACCAGGACGGGCGCCGGTCCGAGCCGGCGGATGGTTGTCTCGGACGGCCCGGCGGACGGTCCGATCTCGGGCACGAGGCGCTCGGGGCGCCCCCTGGCGGTCCACCAGCGATGTGCCACGCCGGCGAGGATCGGGACGCCGGTCACGAGGTACAGCGGGGTGAGGGCGCCACTGTCGGTGCCGGCCAGCAGCGCGTGGGCCCAGGCCATCAGGAACGTCACGGCTGCGACGCGGTGCGCCTTGAGCCACCAGCCGGACGGGAGCAGGCGGGTCCACTTGGCGGTCGCCGCGGTGAAGATCAGGGCGTAGAGGCCGACCGTGCCGAGGGTGACCGCGACCGGACGGAACGCGGAGAGGCCGGGCACGAGCGCGCCGACCATCCCGACGTTGGCATAGGGGTCGATCACGATCAGCGCCACGTGAAGGATCAGGAATGCCCCGGTGAAGACCGTGAGCATCTCGTGCCACGGGGCCACCTGCGTGGTCTTCCGCCAGGCGGTCGCGTTGCGCGGGTGGCTGAGGATCAGGCCCAGGGCGACCTCGATGAACAGCAGCAGGTAGGCGGTGACGCCGAGGGCGCGGGAGGCGACCCAGGGACGGAGCTCCGCCGTGCGTGGGTCGGCGGCCGGCAGGATCTGGTCCGTGACGCCGAGGGCGACCAGCAGGGCCGCCGCACACAGGACGACGAGCGTGGCCGGGCTCAGGCGCATGCCGGGCCTCCCGACCTGGGCGGCGACATGGACGGAACACTGGAGCGGGGCGCGGGGAATTGCATGAGGACCCTCGTATGGCCTGGTAGTGCTCCGAGGCGGCGCGCTGCCCGAAGGTTTCATCGCTTGGGCTCCGGTCGCGGGGCGACCATGCAGGATGCCCGTGGCCGATCCAGCCGATCTGCGCCACAATGCCTCGGCGTCCCGCCCGAGCCCGAACCTTTCCTGAGCACGAAACCGGAGGCCCCCCCTGAGCGGCAAGCAGCCCACCAACCAGTCCACGCGTCGTGAGCGTCGCGCCGCGGAGCGGCAGGACCGCTTCAGCAGCGCACGCGACGAGCGTCGCGGCCGGACGCCCGCCGGGAAGAGCGGCGGATCGTCGTTCATCAACACCCGGAACATGACCATCATCGCTGTCATCGTCGGCGTGCTGATCGTGGTCGCCGTCGGCATCGGCCAGCTTGGCGGCAAGGCCTCCGGACAGCTCAAGGACCCGGCCATGGCCTACCCGGCGGCGCTCCTCGACGGGAGGAACATCGGGAAGGCGGACGCGCCCGTCACGCTGGACGTCTGGGAGGACTACCAGTGCCCGATCTGCGCCCGGTACGACCTGACGGTCGAGCCCGTCCTGGTGAGCCAGTACGCGACGCCGGGGTCGCTGCGCATCGTGCACCACGACCTCGCGATCCTCGGCCGCGGGGGCCCGGACGACGAGTCCAAGCTCGCCGCCAGCGGAGCCTACTGCGCGAACCTGCAGGGCAAGTACTGGGACTACTCCCACTGGGTCTACAACAACCAGGCCGGCGAGAACGCGGGTGGGTTCACCCGTGACCGCCTGACGTCCATCGCGACGGCCGCCGGCGTGGAGCCGGTCGCCTTCAGGGCCTGCCTCGATGACGCGGCGACGATCGCGGCGGTGGCCGACGCGACGTCCCAGGGGACCGGGATGGGGATCAACTCCACGCCCACCTTCTATATCGGCGGCCAGCAGTTGGTCGGCTTCAAGACCGCCGCCGAGCTCGGCGCGCTGATCGACGCCGAGCTGGCCAAGGCGAGCGCGTCGCCGGCGGCGTCGGGAAGCGCGTCACCCGCGGCCCCGGCGTCACCCGCAGCCTCGCCGAGCGCCACCCCCTGACGGTGACAGAAGCCGGGCGGGCCGCACGCGGTCCGCTCGGCCTGCCCCTGGTCGCGGCCACCGCCGCGGGCCTGGCGATCGCCTGCTACCTCGCGGTCGTGCGGCTGCTCGGGGAGACCGCCGTGTGCGGGCCATCGTCCGGCTGCGAGACGGTCGCCGCCTCCGGGTACTCGGTCGTGCTCGGGATCCCGGTCGCAGTCTGGGGCGTCGCGTTCTCCCTGCTCGTCGTCGGCTGTGGCATGGCCTGGTGGCGGCGTGCGGAGCGACGAGCCCTGTTGCTCGCCTACGGGCTGCTGCTCCTCGGGACGCTCGCCGTCGCCTACCTGACGTACCTGGAGCTGTTCGTGATCCACGCGCTCTGTGCGTGGTGCCTCTCGTATGCGATCTCGGTGGTGGCCTCCCTGGTCATCTCGGGGCTGGCGCTTCGCCGAAGCTGATCGACTTCGCCGAAGGCTGCCCGGATCCCCGGACTCCGCAGGCATTCACGGCCGCGGCCCACGGTCCTCACCGCCCCGCGAGCGCCCCACAGTCCTGCGACGCCCTACCGGCCCGTGGCGTACCCGGTCAGCTCCACGTAGGCCTGGCCACCCAGTGAACTCCC
>CAWHHF010000006.1:0-21981 GCA_963829105.1 uncultured Chloroflexia bacterium | reverse complement strand
GGTACGCCGACCTGTCGGCCTACTCGACCGGCATCTGGGGCAATTCCTCCGTCGGTTCCGGTGTGTACGGCAGCGGGTCCACGGGTGTCTTCGGGGATGGTGACTGGGGTGTGTACGGCACCGGCTCTACCGGGGTGATCGGCGATGCCGGGGCCAGCGGGGTGGGCGTCTATGGGTACACCGGTAACAACTCGATCCCAGCTCCCTCCGCTGGCGTCGGTGTCTACGCCCGCGCCGAGACAACCTCCCAGACCGCGCTCCAGGTCGTGGGCAAGGTCAAGTTCAACCGCAGCGCGCGCGTATCGTTCACGAAGACCCAGACATCGAAGAAGATCACGATGACGGGGGTGACATCGTCGTCGTACGTCGTGGCCACGATGCAGACCAACGTGTCGGGGCTCTACGTCCGTTCCGTGGTGTGCGGAAGCGGCTACTTCACCATCTACCTCTCAAAGGCCGCCGGGAAGACCGCCTACGTCGGCTACATGGTCATCAACTAGGACCCGGCGATGAGCAAGCCGATGAGCCGCGATGGCGGCAAGCGCACCGAGCAGGACCCCACCCGTTTGGAGCCGGCGAGGAGCTGGAGCACGAAGGTCGCCGGTCTCAGGAAGCGCGCCAGACTTGGCAGGGCAGCGCCCGCGATGGACGTCGCCGAGACCTGGTCCCAACGCAGCGCCCAGGCCTTGGAGCTCAAGAAGCGGCGTAAGCCGGGCGCCTGACGCCCGGCGCGGCCGGCGGCGGCGCTGCCGGCTACCGGTGGCGGCCCACGCCCGTCGGCCGTTCGCGTCCCACGCGAGTCGCTGTGGGCCTCGGCGGGCCACGGCGTCCCGTCCGCGCACGCCGGGTCCCAGTCAGGTACTGCCCTGCTCCGAACCGGACCGCACCAGACCCCACCGGGACCCTGACCGGCGTTCCAATCACCAGAGGACATCCGGGTCATCGAGGCGGTGCGCGTGCGCGCCGATGCTCCGGGCATGGAGCTCACGACGCGCCGGCGCCGCGCCATCTCGACCGCCCTGGCACTCCTCCTTGCCCTCGAGTCCGTCACCGTGGTGGCGGCCGCCGCGCGCACCAGCGTCGACCCACTGGGCACGCAGGCGATCCCCGAAGCATCCCCGGCGTTGCTCGTCAGGGCCGCGTCGGGCGCCGGTGATCCGGCCACCGGCGTCGCAGCTGCGCCGGGAGCCGCCGTGGAGGCCGCCGTCGGGCCCGCCTCCGCTGCCGACCAGGAGTCGGCGATCCCCGTTGTCGTGCCCGCGGCAGGAGCCCTCACCGCGCCCGCGGCGTCCCCGCCGGCTCGGGCGACGATGCCCAAGCGCTCCGCCGGGTCCACGATATCGTCACCGACCAAGGGTCCAGCGGCAGCGCACAAGAGCTCCGCGGCAGCGCCCTCCCGGAGCTCGGCGACGCACACAAGATCTCCGCGGCAGCGCCCTCCCGGAGCTCCGCGACATACGCCGGCCGCAACCACCTGTGGATCCCTGCCCTGCGGATCAGCCGGTCCGATCTCCACGTACGCGTGCAGCCGGACCAGCGCGCTCGAGCAACCTCGTGTATCGCTGGGGCTGCGCGGGCGCCAACAACCTCTACCTGATGGGCCACGCCTACGGCGTGTTCAAGCCCCTCCACGACGCGTACGTGGCGGGCCGGCTCGCCGTCGGCATGAAGGCCTGGTACGCCGACTCGAAGGGCAAGATCCACGTCTACAAGGTCACGTGGTGGAAGCGCACCCGCCCCACCGGCGCGGAATGGGCCTATGCCGCGCAGGGCAGGCCCTCGATGACCCTCCAGACGTGCCTCGGAGCCGACAGCCAGTACCGTCTCGTCGTCCGCCTGGTCGAGGTGGACGGGTAGGCCGCCGAGGGACGGGGGACGGGCCGCAGGCCCCGCGGAGCGACCTCCAATCGCTCGCCCGCCCGGCCGCAGGCCCCGCGAACCCGCATCCGCCCGGTTCTTGGTAGCCTCTCCCCGGAATGTCCGAGCCCGCCGTCCCCCAGATCTCGCCGTCCGCGCTTCGGCGCTCCATCCTTGTCCACCTGCGCCGGTCCGGGCCCTCCTCCCCGGACCTCATCGCGAACGCCATCGGGGCCAGCCGAAGCGGGGTCGCCCAGCAGCTTCGGGCGCTCGACGGCGCCGGGCTCGTCACCAGAACCTCCGTGCGCCACGGCGTGGGACGGCCACGCAACCTCTACGACGTCACCTCCGACGCCCAGGACCTCTTCCCGTCCAATTACGACGGTCTGGCGACGGGCCTGATGGCCGCGATCATCGAGGTCGGCGGTGAGGCCCTGGTGGAAGAGGTCTTCGCCGCCCGGCGACGTCAGGCCACCGCCGCGCTGCGAGCCCGGCTGGACGCCGCGCTTCCTGCGGATGCCCCGCTGGGCGACCGCGTGACAGAGCTGGCCCGCATCCAGGACGCGCAGGGGTACCTCTCCGAGGCACGCCTGGACGGCGACGGGATCCGCCTCGTGCAGCACAACTGCGCGGTGCTGGAGGTTGCACGGGGCAGCGGTGCGGCCTGCCGCTCGGAGCTGGCCCTGTTCAGCGAGGTCCTCGGCGCGGACGTGGTCCGAGAGAGGCACATCGCCACGGGAGACCGGTGCTGCCAGTACCGCGTGGGGTCGGCCCAGGCCGGCCCCGTCCGCCACCCCCAACCCCGGGGCGCCCGTGGATCTGCGAGGCGCCAGGCGGCCACGGCGCGCTGACCGGCGACTGACCGACGGCCCCTGCCACGTGCGGGATGTGCGTCAGCCCTCTTCGCGCTCCACGACCTCGCGGGTGGCGGGCTGCCGGCGGGGCAGCGGGACGTCCGACACGTTGGGCACGAACGATGCCGCCAGCGAGGTGGCGGCGATCTGCTGCTGCTCCTCCACCGAGAGGATGCCGAGGCGGCCGAGGGTGGCCAGCTCGTCCCGGATGTAGGTCTTGAGCATCTCGGGGCCGTCGGTGCTGATCGTGTACCGCACGCCGTTGCGGTGGAACTGGTCGAAGATCCAGCGGAACTCCTCCCAGCCCGACACCACGCCCGTGTTCAGGTTGGAGGTGGGACAGATTTCCAGGACGATTCCCCGCTCGCGGAGCATCGCCATCGTGCGCGGGTCGTAGGCTGCCTTGACACCGTGGCCGATCCGGTCCGGCTCCAGCTGCTCGATCACCCGAGCGATCTCCTCCACGGGCCCGGACTCGCCGGTGTGGACGGTGATCCCGAGACCGTGCTGGCGGGCGCGGCGGAAGACGCGCCGGTAGTCGGCGACGCGGAACGTGGCCGACTCCGGCCCCGCGATGTCCACGCCCACCACGCCCCGGTCCCGCCAGGCGATCGCCTTCTCCACGATGATCTCGTTGAGCTCGTACGGGAATGCGCGGTCCAGGCAGAACAGCAGGCCCGGCCTGACCGGGTACTCCAGCGTGGCCCGGTCCATCCCGCGGACGGCGGCGGCGATGATGTGGTCCAGGTCCTGCTCGCCGCCCCGGTTCCGCTTCATCGGGTTGAAGCGCAGCTCCGTGGTGGTCACGTTGTTCTTGCGGTAGGCCCCGCCGATGACCTCGTAGACCGCGCGCTCGACGGCGATCGGGCTTGACTGGATGAGCTCCGTCCAGTGGAACAGCTGCAGGTAGCCGTCGAAGCTCTTGGGCCGACGCGGGTGGACCGTGATCAGGTCCCGGAAGTCCCAGTAGTCACGGGTCGGGAGCTTGATGCCCTGGGCGTGGGCGATCGACCACATGATGGAAGGGGTGACGGCCGCACCGAGGTGGCAGTGGAGCTCGGCGAGGGGAACCTTGCGGCTCAGGTGGACGGCCATCGCCCGAAGGATAGCCGCGATCAGCCCGCGCCGGGAACGTCCCCTTCGGGAATGCCTGCGCCGGGGCCCGCGCCGGGAATGACGGCTCCTGGAACGACACGTCCCTCGGCGTCCAGCGTGGCGCGCCGGCGGAGCGCCTTCTCCGCGGCACCGGGGACCTGGTCCCGGGCGTGGTAGCTCGAGCGGACGAGCGGCCCCGACTCGACATGCCTGAAGCCCAGCGCCAGGGCCTCGTCCCGCATCGTCGCGAACTCGTCGGGGTGGTAGTAGCGCTCGACCGGCAGGTGGTCCCTGGTCGGGCGCAGGTACTGGCCGATCGTGAGGATGTCGCAGTCCACCTCGCGGAGCGCCGTGAAGCACTCCGCCAGCTCCTCACGGGTCTCGCCGAGGCCCACCATGAGGCTGCTCTTGGTATGGACCTCGTGGTCGTACTCGCGGGAGTAGACCTTCGCTCGCTCGAGGACGCCGAGCGTTCGATCCCAGCGGGCTCGCCTCCGCACGGGGCCCTGGAGGCGGCGAACGGTCTCCAGGTTGTGGTTGAGGATGTCCGGACCGGCCTCCATCACCGTGCGGAGGGGTCCCTCCTCGCCGTTGAAGTCCGGGACCAGGACCTCGACGCCCATGCCCGGGCTCCGCTGCCGCAGCTCGCGGATCGTGGCGGCGAAGGCGCCGGCACCCCCGTCCGGGAGGTCGTCACGTGCGACGCTGGTGACCACGACGTGGTCGAGGCGCATGGCGGCGACGGCCTCGGCGACCCGGCGCGGCTCGTCGTCGTCGAACCAGGTGGGACGGCCGGTCCTGATGGCGCAGAAGCCGCAGGCCCGGGTGCAGACGTCGCCCAGGATCATGACGGTGGCGGTGCGCTGGTCCCAGCACTCGCCGACGTTGGGACAGACGGCCTCCGCGCAGACCGTGTTCAGGTTCAGGCCCCGCAGGAGACCCCTGAGGTCCTGGTAGTTGTCTCCGGACGGCATCCGCGACTTGATCCAGTCGGGGTGGCGGCGGATCGGGCGGCTGCCGTCCGCGGCAGGGGCGCTCACGCCGCCGCCGATGGCGATGGACAGCTGCGCCACGGGGGCGTGCGCGTGGGCGGGGTTGGGGTCGAGGACGGGGAGATCTCGGGCCATCGGGGTGCTAGTAGATCGACGTGTCCGGGCCGACACCCTCGAGCCACGTCTTGACGTCCCGCAGGAGCGCGGCGCCGGCGGCCCCGTCGTTCGCACGGTGGTCGATGGCGAGGACCATGTTCATGACCGACCGGATCGCGATCACGTCGCCGTCGGGGCCGGTGACCACGACCGGGCGTTTGGTGATCGCCTCCATCGTCACGATGCCCACCTCGGGCACGTTGAGGATCGGCATCACGAGGTTGGTGCCGAGATAGCCCGTGTTGTCCACCGTGAACGTGCCCCCGCCGAAGTCGTCGATGCGGAGCCTGCCTGCCCGGGCGCGGTTGGCGACGTCCGTGATGGCCACGTTGAGGCCGTGGATCGACAGCAGGTCCGCCCCGCGGATCACCGGGACGATGAGGCCCTCGCCCATGGCGACCGCGACCCCGATGTTGATGCCCCGGTGGGCGACGAGGCCCTGCTCGGTCCAGTGGGCGTTGAATGTCGGATGCCGCTTCAGGGCGTCGGCGGAGGCCTTGACCACGAACGGGACGAACGAGAGGGAGATGCCCTCCTTGGCCTGGTAGGCGCCCTTGAGCCGGTCCCGGAGCTGGACCAGGCGGGTCGCGTCGATCTCCATCTGGATGTACGCGTGCGGGGCCTGGAGCGACCGGGTCATCTGCGCGGCCACGCCCCTGCGCATCGTGGTCATCGGGACGAGGACCTCGTCCACGCCCGGCGGGAAGACGATGGGGCCCGGGGTCGCGATGCTGGGCTCGGGGACGGTGGCGGAACTGATCGCCGGGATGTCGGGGGCCGCGGTGGGCGCGGCGGGTGCGGAGGGTGCGGACGCCGCAGCCGGCGCGGAGGGGACCGGCGCCGAGGCTGGGGCGGAGGGAGCTGCGCCGGTCCGGAGCGCCTCCACGTGCGCGAGGACGTCCACGCGGGTGATCCTGCCACCACCGCCGGTGCCGACGACCTGGACGGGGTCGAGGCCGTTCTCGCGCAGGAGGCGCCGGACGGCGGGCGTCATGCGGGCATCGGCATCGCCGGCGGGCTCGCGGTCAGCGACGGGGGCTGCGGCGGCGACAGGGGCCGCGACGGCGCCTGCCGATGCCGCCGAGGCCGGGGCCGGACCGGATGGGGCTGTCGCCGCGACGGCCGGCGTCGGGCTCGGCGTCGGGGCGGGCGTCACAGCGGCAGCGATGCCGCCCGACGCGGCCTCCTCCGCCGTCTCGATCACGGCGATGTCGGCGTTGTTGGGCACGACGGACCCTTCGGGAGCCAGGATCTCGCGGAGCACGCCCGCGTACGGCGACGGCACCTCGGCGTTGACCTTGTCGGTGACCACCTCGACCAGCGCCTCGTACTTCGCGACGGCGTCGCCGGGCTGCTTGAGCCAGCGCCCGATCGTCCCCTCGGCCACGCTCTCGCCGAGCTGGGGCATCGTCACCTTGGCCACAGGGTCACTTCCTCCGGTGGGCGTGCGCGGGACACGCGGTCCAAGGGGCTAGTGTCGCGCATCCCGCGACGCCGTGTCGGCGCCCGCCTCCACGCCGGACCGCGTGTGGACCCCGGTCGACGTCCGGGCCGGCCCGCCCGCTCTCGGTCAAACGCCGTCCCGGAGCGTCGTAGCCGTGACACCGTGGCCGGCGAGCGTGACGTGCGCTCCCCCGGCGTGCCAGCCGACACGGTGGCGGACGGCCCGTACCCGCCGTCCAAGCGCTACATCGTCCATTGCCCGATGGTCGCGACGGACATTCACCCGGGCCTCAACCCGGGCTCACACCCGCCTCACTCCATCGTGTCCCCGCATCACCAGGCCGCGACGTACGCCTCGTACGAGCGGGCTACGAGCGCCGACAGCTCTGTGAACAGGACTTCATCGATCTCGGTGAAGTTGAACGTCGACTTGCCCCTCAGGTGCCTGCGCAGCGCCGGCGAGAGCCCGTCGAGCAGCGACGGGTCGTGGTAGATCGGCATCAGGTGGAAGGCGACGTGCCCCTCGGCGACGCGCACCCCGGCGAAGAACCCGTGGGCCTTCGCGCCGGCGCGGGTCAGCGTCACGAGGCCGTAGACGGAGCCCGGCACGAGACGGTCCCGGTACGGGTCGAGGATCTCCCGCAGGCGCACCGCGACGGGCTCGAGATCCAGCATGACCCGCCGGCTCAGTACGCGGCGAGCCGGCGGATCGCGTCGGCGATCCGGGCCGGGTTGAGCATGAACCAGTCCTCCAGCACGTGGTTGTACGGCATCGCCGGCACGTCCGGCCCGGCGATCCGCGTGACGGGGCCGTCCAGGTAGTCGAACGCCTCCTCGGCGACGATCGCGGCGATCTCCGCCCCGTACCCGCCGAACCTGTTGTCCTCGTAGGCGATCAGGCACTTGCCGGTCTTGCGCACCGACGAGAGCAGCGTCTCGCGGTCCAGCGGGCGCAGCGTCCGCAGGTCGACGACCTCGGCGTCGATCCCCTCGCCGGCGACCCGCTCGGCCGCCTCGAGGGCGTAGTGAACCATCAGCCCGTAGGCCACGACCGTCACCTGGCGCCCCGGCCGCCGCACCGCGGCCCGCCCGAGCGGGACGGTGAACTCCGTGTCCGGAACCTCGCCCCGGACCGACCGGTACATCTTCTTGTGCTCGAAGTAGAGGACGGGGTCGTCGTCCCGGATCGAGGAGCGCAGGAGCCCCTTGGCGTCGTACGGCGTCGACGGGATCACGACCTTGAGCCCCGGGACGTGGGTGAAGAACGCCTCGACCGACTGCGAATGGTAGAGCGCGCCGTGGACGCCGCCGCCATACGGGGCGCGGATCACCATGGGGACGGTGAACCCGCCGATCGAGCGGTAGCGCATCCGCGCCGCCTCGGACACGATCTGGTTGAACGCGGGGTGGATGAAGTCCGCGAACTGGATCTCGGCGATGGGCCGGAGCCCGTTGAGCGCGGCGCCGATCGACGCCCCGACGATCATCGACTCCGTCAGCGGCGTGTCGATCACGCGGTCGTCGCCGAACTCGGTCCACAACCCGTCCGTGGCCAGGAAGACCCCGCCCTTCTTGCCGACGTCCTCGCCCAGCACGATGACCGACGCGTCCCGCCGCATCTCCTCGGCCATGCCGTCCCGGATGGCCTCGATGAACGTCCGGATCGGCATCAGCGGTGACCTTCGTCGATGCTGCCCGGGGTGCCGGCGGCGTTGGGAGGGCCCGGGGCGCTCGCGCCCGTGGCCGGACCCGGATGCCAGGGCGGGGGAGCCTCGCCGGCCGCGGGATCCGCGTAGACGAAGTCCATCCCGGTGGCCGGATCGGGATCCGGCTCCGCCTCGGCGAAGTCGGTCGCGTCCTCCACCAGGGCGGCGATCTCGGCCGCCAGCGTCGCCTCCAGCTCGGGCACCAGGACGCCCGCCTCTCGCAACCGGGCCCGGAAGATCGGCAGCGGATCGTGCGCCCGGCCCTCGGCCAGATCGTCCTCCGTGCGGTACTTTGTCTGCTGGTCGTCCGACGAATGGGCGGTGAGGCGCGTCACCTTGGCCTCGATCAGGGTCGGGCCGCCGCCGTCCCGCGCCCGCTCCACCGCCTCCCGCCCCGCAGCGAAGCACGCGAGCACGTCCGTGCCGTCCACCACCACGCCCGGGATGCCGTACCCCGACGCGCGCGCGGCGACGTCCATGACGGCCAGCTCCCTCGCGGCGGGGACGCTGATCGCGTACCCGTTGTTCTCCACGATGAGCACGAACGGGAGCTTGTGGATCGCGGCGAAGTTGAGCGCCTCGTGGACGTCGCCCTGGTTGGAGCTCCCCTCGCCCATGATCGCGACCGCGACCTGGTCCAGCTTCCGGATCTTCGCCGCCAGCGCGATCCCGACCGCGTGCAGGATCTGCGTCGCGACCGGCGAGGAGACGCTGACGAGGTGATGCTCCGGGCTGCCGTAGTGACCGGGCATCTGGCGCCCGGCCGAGCCCGGGTCGGCCGCCTTGGCGTACTGCGCCAGCATCAGGTCCCGGGGCGTCATCCCGAACGCGAGGCAGGTGGCGATGGACCGGTAGAAGGGCGCGATCCAGTCGTGCCCCCGGCGGAGCGGCCAGGCCAGGCCAACCTGTGCGCCCTCGTGGCCCTGGCCGCTGATGACGAACGGGATGCGTCCGGCGCGGTTCAGGATCCACATCCGCTCGTCCACCGCGCGGGCCAGCGCCAGCGTCCGGTACATCGCGACGAGGTCCGCGTCCGCAAGCCCGAACGAGGCGGCAAGGTGGCTCGCCGTCGTTTCGCCGCCCTGGCCGGTCAGCGTCATCGCGTCCTCCGTGCGGCGTCTGGTCGCGAGGCCGGCCCGGTCACGCCGGGTCGCGCCGGTCACGCCCGGTCCGGCATCCGACGCGCCGTGTCAGAAGTTGATCGAACGCCCGTCAACGGCCATCGCGGTCTCGGCCAGGATCTCGGATAGCGTCGGGTGGGCGTGGGTCGCCGCCGCGATCTCCCACGGGGCCGCCTCCAGGGTGAGCGCCAGCGAGGCCTCGGCGATCAGGTCGGTCGCGTGCGGCCCGATCAGGTGGACGCCCAGCGTCTCCTCGGTCTCGGCGTGCTCGATGATCTTCGCGAAGCCCTCGTACTCGCCTCCGATGATCGCCTTGCCCACGGCCTGGAACGGGATCTTCGCGATCTTCACGGGCAGTCCGCGGCTCTCGCACTCCTGCTCGGTCAGGCCCACCGAGGCAATCTCCGGGCGGCAGTAGGTGGCCCGCGGCTGCTTGGCGTAGTCCATCGCGTGTACATCGGGGTCCCGGACGATCGTGTGGGCGGCGATGATCCCCTCGTGCGCGGCGGTGTGTGCGAGCATCAGCCCGCCCACGATGTCGCCGATCGCGTAGAGGTGCGGCTCTCGTGTCCGCATATGGCCATCCACCTTGACGATCCCGCGATCGACCTCGGCCGACGTGGTCTCGAGGCCGACGTCCTCGACGTTGGTGGCGCGGCCCGCGGCGACCAGGAGCATCTCGGCGGCGATCTCGACCGCATCGCCACCCTCGGGCCCGACGGTCAGCCTGACGCCGGCGTCATCGGCGACGACGGACGCGGCATCGAAGCGGGCGCTGGTGACGACCCTGATCCCGCGGCGCGTGAAGCTGCGCTCGAGCTCCCGGCTCACGTCGCGGTCCTCGAGCGGCACCACGGCGGGGAGGTACTCGAGCAGGGTCACCTGTGCGCCAAGGTCGTGGTACATGGAGGCGAACTCCGAGCCGACCGCGCCGGCCCCGATGACGATCACGCTCCCGGGCATCGAGTCCATCCGAAGGACGTCGTCCGAGGTCACGATGCGCCTGCCGTCGGGGACGAGCCCCGGCAGCGACTTGACGCGGGAGCCCGTGGCCAGGATCACGTCCGTTGCGCTCAACAGGCGCTCGCCGCCGGTGCCCGGCGTGCCGTCCTCGCCAGCGAGGCGGACGCGGACCCTGGTCCCTCCCTCGAGGCGGCCACGGCCCTGGACCCACGTCACGTCGTACTTCCTGACCAGCGACTGGACGCCCTTCCACATGCGGTTGACGACCATGTCCCGGCGCCTGGCGATCTGTGCGTAGTCGACCTCGGCTGCACCCGGGATGCGGATGCCGAAGTCGCCGGCGTGGCGGACGCGCTCGTTGAGGGCCGCGGACTCGAGGAGCGCCTTGGTCGGGATGCAGCCCCGGTGGAGACAGGTGCCGCCAAGCTTGTCCTCGTCCACGAGAGCCACCCTGAGGCCCAGCTGGGAGGCGCGGAACGCGGCGGCGTAGCCCCCGGTTCCGGCGCCGAGGACGACGAGGTCGAAATCGTTGGAGGAGCCGACGGCCATCGCTGGGGGGTTCTCCGGCTGGGTCACGGGCGGCCGCCGCGGGTGTGCGGTGGCGCGCATGGAAGGGACGTGACGTCGGGATCGATCGTACTACCTGGATCGGGCCATGGCCGCGGCCGGGTCCTCTGCCGCCACCATGCCGGGACTCTCCCTGGTGGGGCTCTCCCTGGTGGGGCTCTCCCTGGTGCGGGTTCTCCCTGGTGGCCGGCCCAGCGGCCGGTCCATTGGCGCCGCGCGGCCGGTGGTCGGGCCGCGCGCCGGACCAACACCGGCCCCGGAAACGCGAAACCGGGCCGCGGAACCGCGGCCCGGTCGTGCGATCGGTGCTCAGCCGCCGCGCTGCGTGCGGAAGCAGTCCGAGCAGTACACCGGCTTGCCATTGGTGGGGCGGAACGGCACCCTGGCCTCGCGGCCACAGCTGGAGCACGTCGCGGTGAACATCTCCCGGGGCGCGCTGCTGCGGTTGCCGTAGCCGCCGCCGCCCTCGTACCCGCCCGAGCCGCCGGCGGAGTAGCCGCCGCCACCGCCGTACCCGGAGTCGTAGCCGCCGCCCGAGTACGAGCCGGCGCCATAGCTGCTGTCACCCCCCGAGCGTGCCGCCTTGCGGCTGGCGCGGCACGACGGGCACCGACGGGGCTCCGAGAATCCCTTCTCGGCGTAGAAGGCCTGTTCCCGTTCTGTGAAGGCAAACTCCATGCCGCAGTCCGAGCAGGTCAGGGTCTTGTCGGCCACGTGCCGATCTCCTCCAGGTGTCGCCGCCTCTTGCCCGGGTCCTCGAGTGCATGCCGGAGGAGACCAAGTGTCGAACGTGCGAACGATTGTGAGCCGCGCGGCGATCCGCGCAACGCGGGCAGTCTAGCGGGGGAACCGACCCGTGGCGATACCCTATTTTCTGGCCCGGGTGCGGCGGGTCCTCTGCCCGGCCCGGCCGCTGCCCGACCGCCCGGTGCCATCCTCGCGTCATCGTCACCCCGACGGCCCCGTTATCCAAGGCCGGTTGGAGGGCGATGACGACCAGCGCAGGGTCATGCGGACGGCGGGACGTCGTACTCGGCGTGGGCGCCTTCGAGGTACGCGGCGATCTCCGCGGCTTGACGGGCGACGTCCCAGCCCAGGACGTGCCCGGCGATCGCCGCCACGCGCGGGGCGATCGACTCGCCGCGATCCCGGAGCGCGGGAGCCAGGCGGATGCGGCGCGCCAGCAGGTCGTCCAGCGAGAGGGCCATCTCCCGGTCGGCCGCCCAGGCAACCTCGGCCTCGAGGAACGGGTGCCCGTCGACCAGCGGGCGGACGAGATCGTGCTCCCGGCCGAGCGCGATGACATCGGCGGCGTCGGCGCCGTGACGGTCCACCAGCGACCGGGCGGCCTCCCGGCCGAGCCCGGCCTCGGTCGCCAGGCGGGCGGTCAGCGCGTCGAGGGCCGTGCGGCTCGCGGCACCGATGAGGGGCAGGTTGGCGGTGCCGCTCGGCCTGCCCTTCGCCTCGTCGCCGAGGATCGCGTCCACCGCGTCGCGGGCCATGACGCGGTAGGTCGTGTACTTGCCTCCGCTCACGCGGACCAGCCCGCCGCCCTCGACGCTCACCCTGTGCTCCCGGGAGACCCTGACCGTGGAGCCGGCGTCCGAGGGCGCGATCAGCGGGCGCAGGCCCGCGTAGGTGCCGACGAGGTCGTCCCGGGTGATCCCGACGTCCAGGGCGCTGTTCAGCGTGCCCAGGATCTCGTCGACCTCGGCCCCGCTCGCGCGCACGCGCTCCACCTCGCCGTGGAACGGGTGGTCCGTGGTCCCGATGAGCCAGTGGCGTGGCCACGGGACCATGAACGCCGAGCGCCCGTGAACGCGGAGCGTCAGGCCGCCATGGGCGGGGATCCGGTCGCGCGGGACCACGAGGTGGCTGCCGCGGGAGGGCAGCACGTTGAACGAGCCGGCCCCGAACGGGCGGTCCGGCGTCGCGCCCCAGACGCCGGTGGCGTCCAGGACGGCCGACGCGCGGACGTCGAGGCGGGACCCGGTCAGCCGGTCCTCGACGGCCGCGCCCGCGACCCGGTCGCCCTCGAGGATCGGGCCGGTGGCGCGAACGCGGGTGACGGCGAGGGCGACGCCGGCCTTCTGGGCGAGAGCCGTCCGGACCACGGCGAGGGTGAAGCGGGCGTCGTCCTCCATCGCATCGTGGTAGAGGAGCGCACCCCGGAGGTCCCTGCGGGCGAGATCCGGGGCGTACTCGAGCGCCTCCCCCACCGACAGCCGCCGGTGTCGGCCGCCGGACCTCGCCGATCCGAGCAGGTCGTACATGGTCAGGCCGGCCGTGTACAGCGCCCGGGTGACGACCGGCGGGCCGTAGAGCGGGAACAGGAAGTCCTGCAGGCGGACGAGGTGCGGCGCGAGGCGAAGCAGTCGGGCCCGCTCGCGGAGCGCCTCGCGGACGAGGCTGATCTCCATCTGCTGCAGGTACCGCAGCCCGCCGTGGATCAGCCGGCTCGAGCGCGAGGAGGTCCCGACCGCGATGTCGTCCTGCTCCACCAGCGCGACGCGCAACCCTCGGCTGACCGCGTCCAGGAGCGCCCCCGCGCCGACGATCCCGCCACCGACGATGAGCAGGTCCCAGCGCTCGTTGGCGAGCCGTTCGAGGTCTGCGCCGCGCCGCGCGAGCGGCGGCCGGCGTCCGGTGTCCGCGTGCACCGGTGGCCGCATGACTCCAGCATCAGCCACGGTCGGCCTCCTGCGGGATCCCGATCGGCGCGACCAGGATGCGACCGGCCAGCGCCTTGCCGAAGCGGGCCTGCAGCCCGGTCTTCGGCCGGTGGAAGGTCACGGTCAGGTCCGCGCGCACGACGGGATCGGACGGGTCGCCGGACGTGAGGTCCACGGCGGTGGGGGTGTCCACCGCGAGCACCGGGGTGCCGGCGTCGCGCGCCTTGCGGATCATCTCGACCGCGCTCCGGACGGGTTCGCGGAGGCGCCCGTGGACGCCCGTGCCGAGGAGCGCGTCCACGATGATCCCGGCCCGCTCGATCCCCTGCCCCAGGATGGCCAGGTCCCGGGCGACCGGGACGTGGATCTTGGTGACGCCGTCGATGTCGTCCAGCCGTTTCCAGTTGTGGGCCGCGTCCCGGGTCCGGGGTCTCTCGTCCGGCGCCACCAGGACCGCGATCACCGGGTAGCCCCACTCGGCCAGGCGGCGCGCGGCGACGAACCCGTCGCCACCGTTGTTGCCGGAGCCGGCCAGGACGAGGATCGGGCGGCCCTCGCGGCCGTTGTGCACCAGCAGGGCTCGCGCGGCGGCCGCCACCGCCGTCCCGGCATGTTCCATCAGCTGCTCGCCAGGGATCCCCAGGGCCTGTGCCTTCCGGTCGGCGCCGGTCATCATCTCCGCCGAGATCGCGGTCCGGGCGGCGGCCTCGGCCCAGCGGAGCTCCAGCTCGTCCAGTGTCAGCGAGCGCAGGTCCGGGTCGTCGGCGGGGAGGAGGGTGGTTCCGGGGGGCACGGGACAGAGGGTACCGCGCCGGTCAGGCGCGCCGGGGCCGGTCCCGGCTCGGGTCAGCCGAGCCGCTCGTCCGTGGCCGGGTCGGTCACGCCGTCGTAGAACCTGTCCAGGACCTGGAGAAACACCGCCTCGTCGGGCGCCGCACGGTGGAACAGGGTCATGCACGAGCGCACCTTCACCGCATCGACCGCGCCGAGGATCTGCTCCGCAGTCCGCCCCTCGGTTGCCAGCAGGATCCCTGCGCACTCCCGCAGCCGCGGCCCGAGCACCGGGTGCGCAAGATAGGCCCGAGCCTCATCCAGCGACACGACCGCGTAATGCCGCGACATCTCGCTGTGCCCGAGCCCGGCGAGCTGCGGGAAGATGAACCAGATCCAGTGGCCGGTCTTCTGTCCGAGCCGGAGCTCCTCGAGCACGGCGTCGTAGACGGGTGGACGCTGGGCGAGGACGAAGCGATCGAGGTCGGGGCCCATGGGCCAATTGTGCGCGCCTCCGGCCCGTTTGCCGCCTCGCGGACGCGCATCGCGTGATGCTGTGGAATGCTCCCCGTCACCGGCTTCGGACACATGACCCACGCGGGCAACCGGACGCCGCACTCCAACTACAGGGGAGCGTGGAGCTGTCAACAGGAGAGCGCGGAGCTGTGCCCGGACGGCGAACAGGAGCCCGGAGGCGTGATCCGCTGACCCGCCGGCGCCTCGTCGCGCGTCTGTTCGCCTGGCACGCGGCATCCGGGCGCTCCCTGCTCATCCGGGAGGCCTCGACGCCGTGGGAGGTCCTCGTCGCGGAGGTCATGTCCCAACAGACGGGGATCGAGCGCGTGGGCCCGGCATGGCGGCGGTTCGTCGACAGCTGGCCCTCTCCCGCCGCCCTCGCCGACGCCGGCACGCATGATCTGCTCGTCGCGTGGTCGGGCCTGGGCTACAACCGCCGGGCGCTGTCCCTGCGCGAGGCAGCTCGCCGAGTCGTCGCTGACCACGGGGCACGGGTGCCGGTCACGGTTGCGGAGCTGCAGACGCTGCCCGGGATCGGGCCCTACACGGCCCGCGCGGTCGCCGCGACCGCGTTTGGCACGCCCGTGGCCCCGCTCGACGTGAACGTGAGGCGGGTCATGAGCCGGGTGACCGGCGTCGATGCCCAGGCCCGCGACCTCCAGGCCACGGTCGACGCCCTCGTCGCTCGACGCGATCCGCGCCGGTGGCTGAACGCCGTGATGGATCTCGCGTCGGGTGTGTGCACCAGGACGGCACCCCGGTGCGACGAGTGTCCCCTGCTCGACATCTGCGCGTCGGGAGGAGAGGTACCGGCAGCAGACGCGCCCCGTCCGTCCCCGCCATTTCCGCAGACGACGCGCTGGCTGCGCGGACGTCTGGTCGCTTCGTTCACCGGTGCGCCGGAAGGTGCCTGGCTCCCGCTGCCGCACCGGCTGGGCTCGCACGACAGGGAGGCGATCATCGCGGCTGCGGCTGGCCTGGAGCGAGAGGGGTTCCTCGAGCTGCGGGATGGGCGAGCCCGGGTGAGGCCGTAGGGCACAAGGCGAGCGGAACGGCGGTCCAGGGTCGGGGGACACCCGTCACGCCCCTACGATACGGAACGAGGAGGCGATCGATGAGCATGCGGTTCGGCGCGGCGTTCTGGGTCCAGCGCACCAGATGGCCCGAGCTGCGCGAGGCGGTCCTCCGGGCGGAGGCCGCCGGCTTCGACGACCTCTGGATCGACGACCACCTGCTCTCCGACGAGGGCGCCTGGCCGGACCCCAAGCTCGAGGGCTGGACGACGCTTGCCGCGCTTGCCGCGGTGACCCAACGCGCGCGGCTGGGGCTCATGGTGAGCGCCAACACCCTGCGCAACCCCGGCCTCACGGCGAAGATGGCGACGACGATCGACCATGTCTCGGGTGGGCGCGCAATCCTGGGCATCGGCGCCGGCTGGTTCGAGCGCGAGCACGAGGCATTCGGGTTCGACTTCGGCAGCGGCTTCGGCGAGCGCCTGGACCGCCTGGCGGAGGCGGTGCCGCTGCTGCGCCGGCTCCTGGACGGCGAGGCCGTGACGCACGAGGGACGCTTCTACGCGTTCAGGGACGCGGTCTGCGCACCGCGGCCGATCCAGGCCCACCTGCCGATCCTGATCGGCGGCTCCGGGCCGAAGAAGACGCTGCCGCTGGTCGCCCGGTACGCGGACCTCTGGAACGCCTACGGGACACCGGAGGAGGTGGCGGCGGCCGACGCGATCCTGCGGGCGGCGTGCAATGCCGTTGGGCGCGACGAGCGCGAGATCGAGCGGACGGTCAACCTCAACGTCGTCATCCGGTCCAACCGCGCCGAGGCCGAGCGAGCCTGGGCGGGTTGGCTAACCGGACACTTGCCGCAGGAAGATGAGCGGGATCTCTCGGCCGGAGGTTCGCTCGAGGAGGCGGCGACGACGTTGGCCCGATACCGGGACGCGGGCTTCGCCCACCCGATCCTGATCTTCCGGACGCCGTTCGACGTCGAGACGATGGACCGGCTGACGGAGCTGCGGACCATGCTCGGCGGCTGAACCGGATCCGGTCCGCCGCGTCGGCCATGGGCCCCTCCCGGTAACGCCGCCCCACCAGCGAGCGTCTCAGTCCGTGGCAGGGACTTCCCCCGTTGCCGATCCCAGGAAGGTGCCAGCCATGCGCATCACCGCCGGACCACCGGCCCGGACCTTGGCTCTCGCCATCCTGGCTGCCGTGGTGCTGGTGGGGTGCGGTGCGGCGAACCCGTCTCTCCCGACCGCCGGTGGCCGGACCGCGGGTCCGCAGACCGCCGAACCGACCGCCGCCCCCACCCAGCCCGATCCGACGATGCCGGGCGCCTCCACGCCGGGCCCGTGGCCGACGCCGGCCGTCAATGCGGCCGTGACCCCCGCCTCGCTGCCGGTGAAGGCCGGGTCCGTCGCCCTCGCCCCGGGCCCGGACGGCGGCCTGTACGTCCTGGCCCTCGTGACGCGTTCGCTCCAGGACGACCCTCCGGGCAGATCGGTCATCGCGCTTCTAAATTCAGCGGGGCGGCCGCGCGCCGGGTGGCCGATCGAGATCGCCGGGTGGTTATGCGGAGCGGATCCGTACGGGGCCTTCACCGGGCAGCCGCTCGTCGCCTCCGACGGCTCGGTGCGTCTCGTCTGCGACGCGGACACCGACGAGTCGTTCCCGGGCAATCGCCAGGCGTTCGCGTTCACGGCCCAGGGCACAACGATGCCGGGGTGGCCGGTGGACCCGAGGACCGGCGACAGCTGGGAGCAGACGGCAACCGTCGTCGGCGACAGGCTGTACGTACCGGGGCGCCTGATCACCGGCGAGGAAGGTACGCCCGGGGCCTCCGTGGCGTCGTGGGTCAACGAGATCGGGCCCGACGCTTCCGGCCGCGAGGGGACACGCGTCTCGTCCCCGAACGGCGTGATGCCCGCGGTCGAGCCGGCGCCCGATGGCAGCCTCCGGCTCGTCGACACCGGTGGGCGACCGGGTTTTACCGATCCGGGCGACCAGAAGCGGATCATGGCCATCGACGTCTCCGGCCCGCTCCCAGGGTGGCCGCTCACGTTCGACCTCTCGGTATCCCAGCCCGCCTTCGGCCCCGACGGGCGGATGTACCTCGCCCAGGTCCGGTCCGGGCGGACGAGCACGATGGTCGTTTCGCGCGACGGCGAGTTCCTGCCGATCGGCTCTGACCCCCTGGACATCGAGCAGACCGAGCAGTGGTCAGGCGCGGGACCGGATGGCTGGTTGCCGGCCCCTCCCATCGTGTCCCCGGATGGGACGGTGTTCCTGATCGAGGAAGCCGGCTCCGGGCTGACGGTCGTTGCCCTCGACCCGGCCGGGAAGGTCATGGCCGGGTGGCCGTACCAGGCGGCCGTTCATCTCGAATGGCAGGGTCGCTGCGGAGGCCAGGACACCGGGTGTGGCGTCCTGCGCACGCTGCCCGCGGTGGGTCCCGGGAACATCCTCCACCTGCTGCTGGCCGCCGACGACGTGAGTAAGGGTGGCTCCATCGTCGCCATCGGTCCGGACGGCGCCGTCCGACCCGGGTGGCCGGTCGTGCTGCCCGACGCCGGGAGCGTGTTCCGGTCGGTCGTGGCCGGCCCGGACGGGACGGCCTACGCGGTGGCCCTCGATCGCGTCACCGAACCGACCACGGCGACCGTTCTCGCGATCGACCCCGACGGCACGGTCCGCTACCGGGCCCCGATCGTCGCCCCGTAGCGCGCCGCGTCCGACAGCGGGATCTAGAGGTTCCGGGCGCCAACACCGGCGAGGCTGCCACAGCCCCCGGCCATCATCGTGGCCACAGTCTGACGAGCATCATCGACGCCGGCTGGTAGCCGGCGCCCGGCGCGATCCGCCGGTCGTCAATGACGAGCCCTGTGGACCCACCTGGACGCGCATCTTCAGTCGGTGCGGGACTCGCGGATCTGGCGTGCTCCCGCGCGGCGCCAGAGTCGTCGGCGGCGGTGTTGCTCGCCGTGCCTCACTCACCGTGGGTCAGAAGCCAGCGCATCCCCTCGCGCGGCGCCCACAACCAGGATGGCAGTCCGGTGGCCGCGTCGGCGAGCTCGTCCATCTCCCTGGCCACCTCGAACGCGTCGAGAAGGTCCAGGTCGAGCGTGACCGGCGAACCGGCTCGCAACAGGCCCTCAGCGTATGCCCCGAGGAACCGGGCCCGCGCCCGTTCGATCCATGCCTCGGCGTCCAGGCCCGACCGGTCCGGCGGGCCGCCCATCCGCCGTTCGGCCAGGCGGCGGGCGCTGCGCGCGACGTGGTCCAGCGAGCGGAGCATCGAGGCCACGTCCCGCAGCGGGGAGTCCGGGCGGCGCCGGTCCTCGACGGGACGGAGCGGGTCGCCCTCGAAGTCGACGACGTGGTAGCCGTCGTCGCCCACCAGGACGTGGCCCAGGTGCAGGTCCGCGTGGATCCGCATGACGATCGGCGCGCTGGCCAGGGCCTCGAAGCGCGATGCGCGGGCGGCGATGGCGGCCGCCTGGCGTCGGAGCTCCCCGGCGGCATCCTGGTCCACGGCCGCGACGGCCGGGATGGCGCGGTTCAGCTGGCGGTGGGCCTCCAGCCGCCAGGCCTTGAGCTCGTCGCGGGTGGCGAGTCGTGGCGCGAGCCCCGGTGCGTCAGCGGGAGGTTCCGCGAGGGCCGCATGGAGGCCGGCCACGAGGAGGCCGAGGTCCTCGGCAACCCCCGTGACGTCCTCGAGGTTCACGAGCTCCGGCGGTCCGGCCATGAACGAGGCGAGGCGCTGGGCCAGGGTCTCGTACAGGTCGTCCGCGTCCGCGACAAACGCCTGGAGCATCGCCACGGTGGCAGCACCGCCGTCGCGGGAGATGGCCTCCGCCCAGCCTGCCAGAGGTGGGACGCCGGGGAACCCGGCCTCTTCGGACAGGAAGGCCGTCAGCTCGAGATCCGGGTTGAGGCCCGCCTGGATCCTGCGGTAGCCCTTGAGGAGCAGCGCGTCACCGAGCACGAACGAGGTGTTCGACTGGTCGCGGCCGAGGGGGCGCTCAACCGCATGGGCCAGGTCGGCCGTCGTGCCCGTCCAGGCGGCCACGAGCCCGGGGGCCGGCCGGCACACGAGGGCGGCCTCGACACGGCCCGGATCAACCGACCCGTTGGCCGTGGGTGCACCGATCGCTGCCCCGTGGGCCGCAGGCCCGCCGGCGCTCGGCGGGCTGCCTTTGGGACCCGGGCCCTGCTCGCGCGGGAGCGCCGGTATCGAGCGGCCCTCCGCGATCGCCACGGCCAGGTCTCGCCACGCACCGTCGCCCGCGGCCGCCTCGCGGACAGCGTGCGACACGGGGTCGCGGACGAACGGGATCGCGTAGCGCTCGTCGCGGCCGGACGTCTCCCCCGCCCCGGCCTCCCCTATCCGCAGGTCCACCAGCGCCAGGGCCGCCGAGCCCGACAGTGGGAAGGCGTGGGCCAGGCGCGCCGACGTGGGGCGCTCACCCCGATGGGCATACCAGCGGCGCAGGGCGAGGTCGTCCGGGTCGAGCGCCCGGACGGCGGCCGCGATCTCGGCCCGCGAGAAGGTCATCGAAGACGGCGCGTTCGCCGCGAACCCCGGCGGACCCCGGTCGGGAACGGGATCGTCAGACGCCCGTGTTGATCGTGATGTGCTTCACGACCGTGTAGTCCTCGAGCGCGTACTTGCTGCCGTCCTTGCCGTAGCCGGACTCCTTGACCCCACCGTGCGGGGTCTCGGACGCAAGCGTGAAGTGCTCGTTGATCCAGACGGTCCCGAACTGGAGCCGGCGGGCAACCCGCATCGCCTTGCCGATGGAGCCCGTGAAGACGGACGACGACAGGCCGAACCTGACGTCGTTGGCCCACCGGACCGCCTGTTCCTCGTCGGAGAACCGCTGAACGGTCACGACCGGGCCGAAGACCTCGTCCTGGACGATCTCGCTGTCCTGGTCCGGGTTCGCGATGATCGTGGGCTCGTAGTAGGCGCCGGGGCGATCGGGGCGGTGGCCGCCGACGACCAGCTCGGCCCGCGCTTCGAGCGCACGGTTGACCATGCCCTCGACCTTGTCCGCGTGGACCTGCCCGATCAGCGAGCCCATGTCGAGCTCGTCGCTGTCGGCCGGGTTGCCCCACCTGATCGTCCTGACCTGGTCGGCGAGGGCCGCGACGAACCTGTCGTAGACCGCAGGCCCGGCGATCACGCGGCAGGCCGCGGTGCAGTCCTGCCCCGCGTTCCAGTAGCCCGCGGACTTGAGGATCTCGGCCGCGAGATCCACGTCGGCGTCGTCGAAGACGATGACCGGCGCCTTGCCGCCCAGCTCAAGGTGCAGCCGCTTGACGGTGCCGGCGGCGATCGTGGCGATGTGCTTGCCGGTCACGGTGTCGCCGGTGATCGAGACCATGCGGACCTTGGGGTGCCCGACCAGCATGTCGCCCATGGCGCCACCGGAACCGGTCAGCACGTTGAGCACGCCGGCGGGCAGGGCCTCCGCGATCAGCTCGGCGAAGCGGAGGGCCGAGAGCGGCGTGCGCGCCGCCGGCTTGAGCACCACGGTGTTGCCGGTGGCCAGCGACGGGCCGAGCTTCCACGCCGCCATGTAGAGCGGGTAGTTCCAGGGGGCGATGCTCGCCACCACGCCCACGGGGTCGCGGCGGACCATCGAGGTGTGACCCTCGAGGTACTCCGTGACCGCGAGACCCTCGGGCACGCGGCAGGCACCGGCGAAGAACCGGAACAGGTCGCTCGACACCGCCATCTCGTCGATGGCGGCCTGGATGGGCTTGCCGGTCTGGAGGGACTCGAGGCGGCCGAGCTCGTCCGCGTTGGCGTCGAGGATGTCCGCGACCTTGAGCAGCGCGAGGCTGCGGGTCTGGGGCGTGGTCAGCGACCACGTCTCGAATGCGTCGGCGGCCGCATCGACGGCGCGGTCGACGTCCACCTGTCCCGACGCCGGGACCGTGGCCACCTGCACGCCCGACGCGGGGTTCTCGACCTCGAGCGTCTCGCCCGAGGCGGCGTCGACCCACCGGCCGCCGATGAACTGCTGGTACGTCTTGACGGTCACGGTTCCTGGGACCTCCATGGGCGCCGCCGGGGGCGCGATAGCCGCTGGTCCGGGTGCTGTGCGCCAGATTGTGCGCCACGGGGCGCCGCGGTTCCAGCCGGGACGCACGCCGCGCGACGGGTTCTGCGCTCTCTCGTGGCGGCAACGGCGGCGGCGGCGCGAGACGTCCGGCGACGCCGCCGGGCGTCACTCGGCACGGGTCGCACGACGT
>CAWHHF010000005.1:0-14217 GCA_963829105.1 uncultured Chloroflexia bacterium | reverse complement strand
TCTGCCGGGTCGGCATCGTCACCAGGGGCGCGGGCCGTCACCACGGCCAGCGTCCCGGATCGACCGGCGATCTCGATCTCGCGTTGGGTGCCCGGGACGCCGGCGCCCGCCCGATCCCAAGCCGAGCGACTCACGAGCAACTCGCCTGGGCCTGCCTGGCTTCCGAGGCGTGAGGCGATGTTGACGGTGTCGCCAAGGGCAGTGAAGTCGAGCTTCTCGTCACCACCGACCACGCCGACGAAGGCATCACCCGTGTGGACCCCCGCCCCGACCGCCAGCCCGCGGCGCGCCAGACCCTCCCGCTCGACGCCAGCCAGCACGGCGCGCCCGGCGTCGATCGCCCGCAACGCGTGGTTCTCGCCCGCGATCACCGGGATGAACAGGGCCATCACGCCATCGCCGAGGAACTTGTCGATGATCCCACCGTGGGTGTCGATGGCCGTCGCGGCTGATCGGTAGTAGGCCTGGATGAGGCGCCGGTACTGCGATGCGGACGACCGTTCGGCGAGACCGGTCGATCCGCGCACGTCGGCAAACACGACGCTGATCTCGAGCTCTGCACCACCGGGGTGGCGTGAGATCTGTCCGAAGCAGGCCTTGCACAACAGCGGGTTGTCGCGCATGGGACCGTGCCAGACGAGGCGGGCCAGCGCTCCCCCCGGCCCGTGGAAGGGCGAGGCGCACACCTTGCAGCGCGGCGACGAGGGCAGGCGGCGCCAGAACCGGCGCACGTCGCGGAGGCCCGGGTCCTCGCCGGTCAGCAGGGCCTTCCAGTGCGCGGCAACCTGATCGCTCTCGACCCCCGGTTCCATGACGAACACCTCCTGTCGAGGCACCGGTTCGCCCGCATCATCCACCAAGGACCACCCTTGTCAACCGCGGCCGGTCGCCGGCGAGATCCATGAGCGGGGCCCGTCGGCCGGCAGTGGGCGGTCGCTGTTCGGTCCGGGCGCCGGATGGGACCTACAGCCGCTCCCCCGCCCGGACGGAAACCGCCAGGCGGTTCGCCGGCGGGGCGAGCGGGCAGCTCCATCTCGGGTCGTAGGCGCACGACGGGTGGTACGCGTAGTTGAAGTCCAGCACGAGCCGGTCGCCCGAGCCGCCGAGATCCGCACCCTTGATCGTGTCGACCAGGTAGCGTCCGGCTCCGTACGTCTCGGTCCCGGACGTCGCATCGCGGAACGGGATGAACACACCGCCGCCATACACCGCGATCCAGTACACCTCCAGCTCACCGATCGGCAGCCGCACGCGGCCGATCCGTTCGAGCCGGAAGGCCTCGCCGGAGAGGCTCGTGGCGGTCAACGTCTCCGCGGGCAACACCTCGACATCCGCCTCGAACCGCAGGGCGGGGTCGTGCGACCAGTACGGGACCCCGGCGAAAGCCTCCCGCGCCGCGGCCGCGAGCGGCGAGTCCGGGTGCTCGCGAAACAGGCGGTCACGCTGGACCCGGAAGCGGCGCACCGTGTCCACGGGATCCCGCTCGGCGGATTCGCGCACCTCCGCGTACATGGCGCCGACACGCCTGCGCCAGTCCAGGAGCGTCATGGACATGCGTCACCTCCGTTGTCGTGACCTTCGCGCGCGTCGACGCACCCAATGGGGCGTCTCCCGAGAGAACGACGTCGTCTGGTACGGCCGGGGAGTCGGTCCACGCTGCCACGTCGTTGCATCATCGCCGTCGCGGTCCCACCCGCCAAGCGGCACGACGGCCTCGCACGGCTCGGGCGGCGGCCGGACCGGGCGGTGGTCGTCAGGCCGGCATGTCGCCCGCCGACGCCGGGCTGACGCCACTCGTCGCCTGCTCGACGATCCGGCCGAGGACCTCGAAGACCGGGGCCAGCTGCCCGACGAGCTGGGTGTTCTCACCGTAGATCGACAGGTTGGTGCCGTGCAGAATCCTTGCGGCCGACTCGACGATCTGGGGAACTTGCTCGCGTTCCAGCGCGAGCAGGCGCAATTCCTGCTGCGCCCGCGGGAGACGCGTCTCCCGGTCCACGTCGAGGGCCTCGACCTGATTCTGCAGCCTCCGGAGCTCGAGGTCCTCGAGCGCGATCTCGCGCTCCTTCGCGATCCGCAGCAGCCTGACCGGGGTCTCGGCGGTGACCCGGTCCTCCTGGGACGCCATCTCGGCTCGGAACCGGTCCTGCTCGAGGCGAAGGACCTGTTGCGCCGTGGCGAGGTTCTCGGCCTGCATTCGCCGCTCGCGGGCCAGATGCGCCAGCTCGAGCTGCTCTGCGCGACGGAGGCTCTCCCGGTCGTCGACCAGCTTCTGCTCCTGGACCCTGCCCTCAGATGCCATCTCGCTGAGTCGGGTCTCCTCGTTCGTCCGGATGTTCGACTGGTCGCTCTTGAGCCGGATCTCGTTGCGGACCCCGGCCTCGAGCTGGCTACGCAGCTGGCCGTCGACGATGAACACCTGGGCGAGCTGGGCTACCTCGATCGTGATCCCCCAATCGCCGGTCTCGCCCTCACCGCCGTGCACGGTCTGCTGGAGCGCGGACTGGGCGACCCCGGTGAGCGTCGTCTTGCGCTGCTCGATGCACTCGGTCATCGTCATGTGGGAGACGGCGTGCCGCAGCTCGCCCAGGCATACGTGGGTGAGCAGGGTGGTGATGCGTGCCACGCCGGATCCGTCGGTGAAGTCGAACAGGCGGGCGGCCGCGACGGGGTCGGTGATCCGATAGAGGATGATCCCCTTGAAGCGGAGCGGGATGCCGTCCTTCGTCTCCTGCGTGAACTCGAATGCGGCCTCCTGGCTGGCGCCGGGGACGAGCACGTGGATCGACCCCGGAGGCAGGAATGCCTGCACGGCCGAGCCGCGGTTCTCGAGCCTTCCCCCACGTCCGACGAGCAGGTACTGGTTCGGGTTCGCTCTCACGAACGGCACGCGTCGACCCTCCTGTCCACTGGATTGACAACCTCGCGATGGGGGGGGCTGGCCCGGTCACCCGGCGGCCCGCCGATGCGGCCGATGCGCGGCTCCCTTGGGCCGGCGAGGGCCAGGTGTCGCGCGACGTGAAGCGGTCGGACGTGTGCCCGGATACCGCGGGCCAGACCGAAGATGAGCCAGGACGCCATCCCAGCCAGCACCGCGAGGTGTTCCGGGATCGCCTGGGCGTGGAGGACGATGTCGGGCTGCAGCGTGACGCTGGCAGCGAGGACGTGCAGGACAGCCGCGGCAGCCGTGACCAGGAGACCGGTCCAGATCGCGAGCGGCCCGGGGCGGGCGTAGGGGTTCAGGCTCCGCTCCGAAGGATCGTTGTCGCGCATCATCTCCGCCGGCCGTCCGACCGGCCAGAGCCGAGGGGCGCGCAGCAGCGGATGCGCGGCAGGCTCTGGTCCACCCGGAGGGCACTTCCAGCTGGACCGAACGTGATCGAGTCGGGTGAGGGTGAGGCTCGCCCTCCTTGACAGGCGTCGCGCCGGACCTTTCGACTGCCGCCTTCCGGTCTGCAGTCGTCCGGTCTGGACCTGACCCCACTACACGCCGCCCAGGGGTACCAGGCGAGACCCCGGAAGTACTACCCCGTGAGTACTTCCAGCCTCGCAGGGATTCGGTCTCCCCTCCGCTAGCGCCCGGTGCGATGCCACTCCGCCTGTCCGTAGCGGGCGCGGACCAGCTCGCGGGCAGTGGCGGCTTCCTCGTCGGTGACCCAGCCGCGGCGACCGTTCGCGTCGGCAACCTGCGCCACGACCGCCGCCTCCGCGGCGGCGCCGAGCGTCTCGCGGGTCGCCCGGCTGCCCGTGCCGTCGAGAGCGAGGGCGAGAGATGTCACGATGGAACGCCGGCTGCGCGTCCGCTCCCAGCGCGGATCGCCCGGCGCCCCGGGGCCTTCCAGCACGCGCTCGAGGGTCGCCAGGTCGGCGTCCACGAGCAGCGTGCCGTGGACCAGGAGCGACCAGCGCCCCATCCAGGCTGCGACACCGCTGATCTTCGCCCCGTCCACGAGCACGTCGCGCTCGGTCGCCTCGGCCCGCACGCCGAGCGACGTCACCGCGGCCGCGAGTGGCTCGAGCAGCAGCCGGTAGAGACCGGGGATCCGGGCCAGAAACGGGCGCTCGACCAGCCGCGGGTCGTCACGGCGGAGGACGATCGTCACGTTGAGGTTGCCGGGGTCGTGATAGACGGTCCCGCCGCCGGTGAAACGCCGGAGGACCGGCACGCCCAGCTCCCGGCAGGCCGCCGCGTCCACCTCCGCGTCGGCGATCTGCGATCGCCCGACGATGACGCAGCGATCGTTCCGCCAGAGCCGGATCGTGCGATCCGGGTTGGCGACGCGGCCGAGGGCCTCGTCCAGCGCGAGGTTCCGGCGCGGGTCGCGCTCGCCGTCGTCGCCAAGAATCCGCCACCCCGGACCGCCACGCGAGGCCATCAGGCAGACCCGGCAGGATGCACCGCGGCCGGGCCACCATCGGCGGCAGTTAGGCGGAGCAGTGGAAAGGCTCGTGTGCCGGTCCCGGGTGACCGCTCGAGGCGCCTCACGTCCCGGGCCCGCCCGTGGATCGCGATGAAACCGACGGTTGCCATGCCAACCTCCCGGACCAAGGGCCAGGAACGGAGCCCGGCCTGTCCGCGCTCGTCCAGCCGGCCCGCGGTCGCCGAAGGCACGATTCTAGACCCCGGCCCAGGGCCCGACGCCTGCCTTCCTCGGCGGCTCGCCGTCCGGGATCGGCCAGTCTACCGCTCCTATACTCGGTGAACGAGACCCGGCAGACGAGCGGCGCCACCCGCGGCGGACAGGGCGAAGGAGACGACAATGCTACGACCGGACTTCGACCTCGGCGGGCAGGTTGCCCTCGTGACGGGCGCCAGCCGTGGGATCGGTCGGGACCTGGCCCGAACGCTCGCGGCGAGCGGTGCCACGGTGCTCGCCGGCGTCCGCGATCCGGCCGCGACCGACGTCCACTGGGCGGCGCCGGGTGCGGGGACCGTGGTGCCGATCCGGCTCGACGTCACCGACATCGCCGGCACGCGGACGGCGGTCGACGCCGCCGTCGCGAGCCACGGCAGGATCGACATCCTGGTCAACAACGCGGGGTTCGGGGCGGAGCACGACGCGCTGGACGTCACCGAGGCCGACTGGGACCGGATGATGGAGGTCAACCTGAAGGGCGTCTTCTTCACCAGCCAGGCCGTCGCCCGCCACATGGTCGAGCGCGGCTACGGGCGGATCGTGAACGTCAGCTCGCAGGCGGGCATCGTCGGCATCCGGCGGTCCGCCATCTACTCTGCCAGCAAGGGCGGCGTCAACACCATGACCAAGGTGCTCGCGCTCGAGTGGGCCCCGAGCGGCGTGACGGTCAACGCGATCGCCCCGACCTGGATCTACACGCCGGGCACGGCGGAGCGGCTCGACGACCCCGCGTTCCTTGCCGGCGTCCTCGCCCGGATCCCCATCGGCCGGGTCGGCACGACCGCCGACGTCGCCGCCGCGGTGGTCTTCCTGGCCTCGCGCGCCTCGGGGCTGGTGACCGGCTCGGTCATGTCGGTCGACGGGGGCTGGACGGCACAGTAGGCGAGGCCGCGTCCGAATCACCCACTGATGTCGATCGGAGTCACACTGACGGCAGGCAGCTCGCTGGTATCAAAGGAGTGCACCCGATGGACGCTAACGAAGTCCTCAACCACGCGCGTGAGGCCATGACCGTCAAGCGCGTCTTCGGCGATCCATACGAGAAGGATGGGGTCACCGTCATCCCAGTGGCCAGCATCATGGGCGGCGCGGGCGCGGGTGGCGGGGACCGGGGCGGGAGCCCGGCATGAAGGCTCGGGCGACGGGGCGGCGGCTGAGGCTGCCGGTGACTCCGGCTACGGGATGGGGTACGGGCTGCGGGCAAGCCCGGCCGGCGTCTACGTCATCAAGGACGGGGAGGTCGAGTGGAAGCCCGCCGTCGACATGCGGAGCCTCATGATGCAGCGGGCCGTCGTCAGCATCGTCGCGCTGCTCGTTCTCCGCTCGATCGTCAGGACGCTGGCGAGGCGCTGACCGGACTCGTCCGGGATGGTCGCGAACGGGCACCCGGTGCACTGGAGCTGGTCCGCGCCGAGGCCCGACGCTGGCGCCCGCCCGGGCTCGTGCGGGCGACCGGTCCTCCCGAGCCTGATCGTGGTCCTCGCTGACCACCGGGTCCTCGGCCGGGCCGACTGGGCTGGTTTCGGCCGCGTCGCGTGAGGCCAGGTCCGGCGGTTCCCGCGCTGCCGAGCGGCGGCGCGCCCGAGGGCCGATGATCTGCGGCATGACCACGCCATCCGACCCGGACCTCGCCACGCTCATCGTGAGCCCGCTGGCGTCCCGGAGTCGCGACGAGCAGGCCCGGCGCCGGATCGTCCGCGGGGCGACGGAAGCCCTCCGGGCCCGCGGTCACCGCGAGGTGGTGGTCGTCGAGACGGGTGACCCCGTCGCGATCCGTGAGGCGACCGAGGTCGCCGTCCGCGGCGGGTCGTCGGTCGTGGCGCTCGCCGGCGGCGACGGGACGGTCCGCGATGCCAGCGGAGCCCTGGCCGGGACCGGGGTCGCGCTGGGGATCGTCCCGTGCGGGACCGGGAACCTGTACGCGACCGCGATCGGCGTGCCGAGGGACCTCGATGCCGCCGTGGCGGCGCTCGCGACGGCCAGGCCGAGGCGGTTCGACGCGGGCGAGGTGCGCCTGGTCGCGACGCCGGCCGGCTCCAGACCTGCCGCTGGGTCCGAACCAGCCGCCGGCTCCAGACCCGCCGCCGGGCCGGGACCCGGGATCGCGACGCTCCCCCTCGATCCGTTTCCGTTCATCGTCGCCTGCGGGACCGGGTTCGATGCGCAGGTGATGACCGCCACCTCCCCCGAGATGAAGCGCAGGTACGGCGTGGCGGCGTACTTCCTGTCGGCGAGCCGCCTGCTGGAACACCTCAAGCCGAGACCGACGGTCCTCACCATCGACGGCGTCCGGACCGAGATCGAGTCGGTGGTCGTCCTGGTGGCGAACTGTGGCGAGGCGATCCCCGGCGTGCTTCGGCCCCGCCTGCCGATCGAGCCCGACGACGGGCTGCTGCACGTGTTCGTCCTGCCGCAGGGCGGGATCCTGGGCGGGATCCGCGGGGCGCTGGAGCTGATGACGGCCGCGGCGGCGGGGTTCTCGCCGTCGGGCGCGGCCGTGCGCCTGGCCGGGACCCACGTCCGCGTCGAGGTGACCCCGGCCGGTCCGACCGAGGTGGACGGGGATCCGTTTCCGGCCGCCTCGCTGGAAGCACGGGTCCGACCCGGCGCCCTCGCCGTCCTCCTGGGCTGACGGCCGTCCCGCGGGACCCACGCCCTCGCGGGAACCGCGATCGCGCGACCCCGGGCCAGGCTCAGCCGTCCAGGCCGCGCGCCTTCTCCATCACGATCTGGTGATCCTGCGTCAGGCCGGTCGCGAACCCGGCCTCGCACAGCGCGAGGTAGTAGTCCCACATCCGCACGAAGCGCTCGTCGAAGCCCTGGGCACGGACGGCGTCGAGATTGGCGAGGAAGCGCTCGCGCCAGGCATGCAGGGTGAGCGCGTAGCTGGGTCCGATGTCGGTCGCGCCGCGGATGAGCAGCCGGGTGCCGTGCAGTGACCGCTCGATGACCGCGAGCGACGGGCACAGGCCGCCCGGGAAGATGTGGGTCTGGATCCAGTTCGCGCCCCGGCGCTGCCGCTCATAGGCGACGTCGGGGAAGGTGATGACCTGGAGGCTGAGTCTCCCGCCCGGCCGGAGCGCCCGGTCGACGGCCTCGAAATACGTCGTGTAGAACTCGGCGCCGACGGCCTCGAGCATCTCGATCGAGACGACGGCGTCGTACTGGCCGGTCACGTCGCGGTAGTCCCGCAGCTGGATGTCGACGAGGTGCTCGAGGCCGGCCTCGCGGACCCGCTCGCGCGCCAGGTCGTGCTGCTCGCCGGAGATGGTGATGGACGTCACCCGGCAGCCGAGCTCCCCCGCCGCGTACAGGGCGAACCCTCCCCAGCCGGAGCCGATCTCCAGGACGTGCATCCCGGCCTTCAGGCCCGCGCCCTCGGCGATCCGCCGGTACTTCGCCCGCTGCGCATCGGCGAGCGACTCGTCCCCGGTCTCGAACACCGCCCCGGAGTAGGTCATCGTCTCGTCGAGGAACAGCCGGTAGAAGTCGTTGCCGAGGTCGTAGTGCGCGGCGATGTTGCGGCGCGCCTGCGCCTTCGAGTTGCGGCGTGCCCGGTGCGCGAGCCGGCGCGGGATCCCCAGCGGGGCGAGCCACCAGGCACCGCTCATCGCCAGGCCCGACCAGTTGAGCGCGGCCAGCTCGGTGAGCGCCTCGAGGTCCGGCGAGGACCACTGGCCATCCATGTACGCCTCGCCCGCCCCGACCTCGCCGTGGAGGAGCAGGCGGACCGCGGCCTCCGGGTCATGGACGCGGAACTCGGCGGTCCGCGTGGAGGCGCGGTCACCGAAGATGCGACGCCGGCCGTCCGGCAGCACGACCACCAGGCGGCCGACCCGGATCCGCCGCGCGGCCCGGAGCAGGATGCGCCCCGCGGCTGTTGTGACGACCTGCGCCGGGCGGTGCCGGATGGGCAGGACGGACGCGCGCACGTTCACGACGCCAGCCTGCCGTGGGCCTCCGCCGCCGCGATCGGCCGCGCACCATCAGTCGGCAGCGGACCCGGCACGCCCTTGCGGGCCCGCGCCCGGGCGATCGCCTCACCGTGCCGCTGGAACGCGATGCCCCGCCGCCAGAGACGGAACGCGTGCACGTGGATGAGGGCCATGGTCATCTGCGTGGAGAACGGGTGCCGCGTCAGCATCCGGAGCACGGTCCGGTTGGTCAGGCGTCGTCGCGTGAGCACGAGGCTCGTGGCCAGCAGCGGCTCGCCGCCCTGGCGCTCGTTGATCGCGATCCGCAGCCGCGAAGGCTCGTCCTGGACGTGCACGGTGTACCGGCCCTCCATGTCGATGAACGGAGAGACGTAGAAGTCCTTCTCCATCGAGGCGGAGAAGCGCGGGCCCCCGGCCCGCGACCGGAGCGTATACAGATGTCGCTCCAGGTGCGTGTTGTGCACCTCGACCACCACGACCCGGAGGACTCCATGTGCGTCCCGGCACAGGTAGAAGCTGGCGGGGTTGAACACGTAGCCCAGGACACGCAGGTTCGTGACCAGGGTGATCGTCCAGCCCGTGGGGTCCTCACCCTCGGCTCGCAGGTGGTCCAGCACGGTGGTCCGTAGGTCCGCTGCGGGCTCCGGCCAGTGGTCCGCGTCACGGAATGCCAGGGCGTTCCGGCGATTGCGGCTCACGAGGCGGAGCGAGCGATCCACCTCGTCCAGCTCGTCCAGGTCGAGCGCGAAGTAGAAGACCTCGTGCTCCAGCGCGTACTGGGCCGGTCTCGAGCGGCGATGCCGGACCGTGCCTTCGAGGAGGTGCGATCTCATGCCGCGATCTCGCGCCCGATCACGTCGCCGACGGACTCGCCGATGCGCTCGGCCGCCTCGTAGCCGGAGCGGCAGCCGTCCTCGTGGAACCCGTAGCCCAGGTGGGCCCCGGCGTAGTACGTCCCGCGATGACCCTGGAGCCCGCGGATGGCGGCCTGGGATTCGAGCGACCGGAACGTGTACAGCGGGTGGCTGAACTCGCGGGCGAGGATCACGTGCTCGTCGCGGACGAGGTTGCCCGGGTTGACCGACACGAAGTACTGGGTTGGGCCGGGGAGCCCCTGCAGCCGGTTCATGTGGTACGTCATCGTGACACCTTCACCCGGCTCGTCGCACACCGCCTGGTCGACGTTCCACGAGGACCAGGCGTCCGGGCGCCTCGGCATCACCCGCGGGTCGGTGTGAAGGACGACCTGGTTGCGGTTGTACTCGAAGCCGCCCAGCGCCGAACGTTCCGCGGGGTCCGCGTCGCGCAGCAGGGCGAGGGCGTCGTCGGCGTGGGTGGCGATGACGAGGGCGTCGAAGCGCTCGTGGCTGGCGGCCGCGGTCCAGACGCCGGCGCCGACATCGTCGCGCGAGACGGCGACCACCGGGTCGCCGACCCGCACCACCCCGGCGGGGAGCGTGCCGATCAGCCGGTCGACGTACCGGCGCGACCCGCCCGTCACGGTGCGCCAGGGCAGGGCTCGCCCGATCCCGATGAGGCCGTGGTTGTCGAGGAAGCGCAGCAGGTAGTCGACCGGGTACTCGAGGGTGCGCCCGGGGGCCGTGGACCACACGGCGGCGGTCACCGGGACGAGGAAGTGGTCACGGAATGCCGACCCGAAGCGCCGGTCGTCAAGGTACTCACCGAGCGTCATGCCCGTCGGCACGGGCGCGTCGAGGATCGCCCGGGCGTCGCGGTAGAAGCGTGCGATGTCAGGGAACATCCGCAGGTACGACGGCCGCGCGGCCAGGCTGCGCTGCGCGAAGAAGCCGCGCGCGCCGCGAGAGCCGAACTCCACGTCGCAGGCTCGGCAGACCGACGCGAAGGACATGTCGCTCCGTTGCGTCTCGACGCCCAGCTCCTGGAACAGGCCGGTCAGCCGTGGGTAGGTGGGCTCGTTGTAGACGATGAACCCGGTGTCCACGTTGATGGCGGCGGCGGCCGTCTCCACCGCGACCGTCGCGACGTGGCCGCCCGGGGACCCCTCGCCCTCGAACAGGGTGATGTCGTGGCCGTTGCGGTTCAGCGCGTAGGCGGCGGTCAGGCCGCTGACGCCCGCCCCGACGATCGCGACCCTCATCGGACGCCCGTCCGCGCGACGGCGCGGTCGTCCAGCGTCCGCGCGACGGCGCGGTCGTCCAGCGTCCGCGCGACGGCGCGGTCGTCCAGCGCCCGCTGCATGCCGCCGATAGCGTCCTGAGCGAGCTTCTCGAACGAGCCACCGGCGAAAGGCTCGACGAGGCGCATCCAGCCGCCGAGGTGGATGTCGGCCGTGTAGTCGATCTGGGTGCCGGTCGCAATCGGCTCGAAGAGGATCTCGTCCACCGCGAAGACGTTCGATCCCTCGCCGGTGAGGACCACGCGCCGTGGCGCCTCGAACGCGGTGATGCGGTACTCCATCGGCGCCACCCTGCCCCGCATCCGGACACCCAGCCGGTAGCGGGCGCCGATGCCCACCGGCCCGGGGTCGACGCGCTCGGACGTGGCGACGCCGGGGTCCCAGTGCCGGGCGTTGGCGAAGTCCGCGACGAAGGCAAACGCCTCGTCGATCGGCAGCGGGGTATCGATCGTCTCGTGCAGTCGGGGCATCTCGGTCTCACTTCCGGATCCTGCTCGGGGACCCTTCCGGCCGTCCATTCGCGCGACAGGCCGATCCGGACGGGTCGCCGGCGCGAAGTTGCGGTATGACCTCCCCGACCGCTCCCCTTCCCGCGATCCTCGACGACCTGCTCGAGATGCTCGTCGTCCCGAGCTTCAGCCGCGCGGGCTACGCGATTCGCCGCAGCATGTTCGCCTGGGACGGAGCCGACACCTGGTCGCTGGCCGGCCGGACGGTCGTGCTCACCGGTCCCACCTCCGGCCTCGGGCGCGAGGCAGCCGGCGCCTTCGCCCGCATGGGTGCCCGGCTCGTCCTGGTGGGGCGCGACGGGGCCCGTCTCGAGCAGACCCGGGCCGAGCTGGTGGCGCAGACCGGGACCGAGGCCATCGCGACCGTCGTCGGGGACATGTCGTCGCTGGCCTCGGTCCGCGCGGCGGCGGACGAGATCCTCGCCCGCGAGCCACGCCTCGACATCCTCGTGGACAACGCCGGCGCGATGTTCGCGGACCGGGCCGTGACCCCCGAGGGCTTCGAGCGGACGTTTGCGACCATGGTGCTGGGCCCGTTCGTCCTGGTCTCCCGTCTGGCCCCGCGCCTGGCCGGGAGCCCCGACGGGCGGCTCGTGGCCGTGACGTCGGGCGGCATGTACACGCAGTCGCTGCGGCTCGACGACCTCATGTTCGAGCAGGGCCCCTACGAGGGAGCGCGGGCCTATGCCCGGGCCAAGCGCGCCCAGGTGGCGATCATCCGCGAATGGGCCCTGAGACTCCACTCGACCGGCATCGTCGCCAACGCGATGCATCCGGGATGGGCGGACACGCCGGGCCTGGCCGCATCGCTGCCGGGCTTCCGGAACCGGATGGGCGGCCTCCTGCGAACGCCCGCGGAGGGCGTGGACACGATCCTCTGGCTGGCCGCGGCACCCGAGGCCCGGGTGTTCTCCGGACGGCTGTTCCTCGACCGGAGGATCCGTCCGTTCGATCGCCTGCCATCCACCCGCCTGTCCGCCCTGGACCGCCGGGCACTCTGGGACCGGGTCGTGGCGATGACGGGCGAACGAGACCCGGCCGCAGGTCCCGGTCCAGAAGCCCCCGACGAGCCGTCATCGGGATCCGGCCGGATCGTGCCGTAGACCGATCAGGCGGGCGGGTCGACGTCGTGATCCGCGAACGGGGATCCGCCACCGACCCAGCCCGGGATGAACGCCCGCATCAGCGCGCGCTCCCCCTGGACGATGTGCATCGTGTCGTGGGCGGCCCACTCGTTGACCGGTGATGCGGGATCTGTCGATCGGGATCTGCGTCCCGGCGAGGTGCCCGGGGATCGGCCGCCGGGGCGTGACGCCCGGGCTGCCACCCGGGGCTGTCACCCGGGACTGTCGCGCGGAGCCGATGGCCGGCCAGGCGGGCGAAGCGGTGCGACCGGCGCTCGCGGCGTGATCCCGAGGCAGATCCATGGCGGTACCCACTGGGGCTAGCCCCACCCCGAAGACGCCCGCTGCCCGGCTGGCTCGAGGCGGCCCGCGCCCGTAGCGTCGGGAGCGACACGAAACCGTCCGAACCGGCCGCCGCGCCGGGCCCGGAGCCAGCCGCCTTGGGAGGGTGGACCAGATGACCGTCAGACGCGGGTTTCTCTACACGGGGCTGTTTCTCCTGTCGGCAGGGGGCGTGGTCCTCCTGGCCCAGGTGGGCGGCATCGACACGGAGGCCGTCAACGGGGCCGTGTCGCTCTGGCCGCTCGCGGCCATCGCGATCGGCATCGGGTTGATCCTCCGCCGCACGCGATTCGCCGTCGCGGGGGGCATCGTCGCGGCGGTCATGCCGGGTCTGCTCGTCGGGGCCATGATCGCGGCGGCGCCCGACCTGCCGGAGCTCGCGGCCTGGTCGGCGCCCTGCGGGGAAGCGAGCCCCGGCGCCGCGGTCACGGAGCGGCAGGGTTCGTTCGGGTCCGCGGCCTCGGTGGACCTCTCGCTCGCGTGCGGCGAGCTGGTGGTCACGACGGGACCCGGGAACGCCTGGCAGTTCGCCGGCTCGAACGCCGAGGGCGCCGGGGCCATCGTGACCGGTTCGGCCGATCGCCTGTCGATCCGGTCCGCGGACCGGCAACGCGCCGTCGCCTCGCTCGCCCGTGGCGATGCGTGGCGGCTCCGCCTGCCGACCGGCACCGCGCTGGACTTGGTCGCGGCGACCAGCGCCGGCAAGGCGACGCTGGACCTGGCCGGGGCGCATCTCGACACCCTGCGCCTTGACGTGAATGCCGGCGACGCGGACCTGGACCTGGACGGGGCCTTCGTCTCATCCCTCACGCTCACCGTCAACGCGGCGAAGGCCACGGTGCGGCTGCCCGCCACCGGCGACCTCACCGCGAGCCTCGGCGTCAACGCGGGCTCGCTCGTCGTGTGCGCGCCTGCCGACCTCGGGCTGCGGATCCGGGGCGGCTCAACGCTCGCCGCCACCACCTACAACGGGCTGGTCCCATCGGCCGATGCCTGGGAGAGCCCCACCTACGCCACCTCGACATTCCACGCGGACGTGACCGTCTCGGCCAACGTCGGGAGCGTGGTCCTCAACCCCAAGGGAGGCTGTCTGTGAACACCCGTCGCCTGTACCGGAGCCGGTACGACAAGCAGCTCGCCGGCGTGGCCGGCGGGATGGCGGAGTACCTGGAGCTGGACCCGACGCTGGTCCGGGTCCTCTGGATCCTGTCCGTCTTCCTGGGCGGCTTCACGATCCTGCTCTACATCATCCTCGCGTTCGTCGTGCCGCTGGCACCGGTGGCTCCCACTCCAGGGCCGTCCTGGGCACCGGGTGGCTGGGGTCCCGGCGGGTCGTGGGGGCCGGCCGGCGCGCCGGGGCCGGGTGCCGCACCCACCGGAGCCGCGCCCGCCGAATCCACGGGAGCCACGCCCGCTGCCCCCGACGGACCGGCCGGCGATGCCGGCGATGCCGGCGATGCCGCCGATACCGCCAATGCCGTCGACGAAGCCGCCGGCCCTGCCGCCGACTCC
>CAWHHF010000004.1:0-12903 GCA_963829105.1 uncultured Chloroflexia bacterium | reverse complement strand
GACCCTTCCCGGACCTCCCCGGCAGGGTCCGCGGGAACCGTCCCCGGTCCGGCGGAGGGGCCGCCGGGCAGCAGGCCGTCGTCGTGGTCCGGCCCGCCCGGACCCGATTCGCCGGCGAGCTCGACGGGATGCGGGGCATCGGCGGGCGCTTGTTCCGCGACCGGAGCCTCACCGGTCGAGGCGGACTCCGGGACCTCCTCCCCCCGGGGGTCGCCTGCCCCCGGCGGCGTCTCGACGAGGCGGCGCTGGGCGGCCGCCTCGTAGAGCAGAATCGACCCGGCGACGGCGGCATTGAGTGACTCGATGTGCCCGTGCATGGGGATGCGGACCAGGAGGTCGCACCGGCGGCGGACCGCGGGACCGAGGCCCCGGCCCTCGCTGCCGACCACGATCGCGACCGGGCCGCGCAGGTCGGCCTCGCGCGCGGTGAGGGGGGCGTCTCCATCCGCCCCCACGATCCGCAGGCCCCGGGCGTGAAGGTCCGCGAGGGCGCCCGCGAGGTCGTCCACCGGCGACAGGCGGAGGTGCTCGACGGCGCCGGCCGATGCCTTGACCGCCGCCGGGGTCAGCGGCGCCTGGCGGTGGGTCGGGAAGATCGCCCCGTGCACGCCCGACGCCTCGGCGGTCCGCAGCAGCGTGCCCACGTTCTGGGGGTCCTCGAGCGAGTCCAGCACGAGGACGAGCGGCGGATCGCCGCGCTGCGCGGCGAGGGCAAGGATGTCGTCGGGCGACGACCAGCGGCGGGGCGCGACCACGAGGGCGATCCCCTGGTGGCCGTCGAAGCCTGCGACCGCCGTCAGGGTGCCACCCTCGACCTCGACGACCGGGATCCGCAGGTTCGTCGCGTGGAGCACGAGCTTCTCGAGCGCCATGCGGCGCTGCGGCACGACGAGCAGGCGTTTCGCTTCCCGGCGGGCGACGAACGCCTCCTCCACGGGGCGCCGGCCCGCGACCAGCTCCTCGTTCTCGGCCAGCGCGACGGCAGGATCGATCGCCGACTCGGGGCCGCGTCCGAAGTCCGGGCGACGGCCCAGGTCCGGGCGATGGCCCTGGTCCGGGCGCCTCGGGCCGAACCCGGGCCGGACCGGGCGCGCCCCGAAGGGCGCCGGACGACCGGGTCGAGGGCCGGACGGAACCCAGTGGCGTGGGGCGGGGCTGAACGGCGGCGACTCCGCGTCGAACGGGGTCTCGCCGGCCAGGCGAGCGGTCCCCGGCTCCGGGCCGGGCGCGGGACCGCGATCCTCCCAGGGCCTCGGCCCGGGGCGCGGGGCGCGATCCTCCCAGCCGCGCCCCTCCGGGCTCGGCGCCGGGCCACGATCCTCCCAGGGCCGGACGGGCCGGGGCTCGGCGGCTCCACCCTCCCACGGGCGGGGGCCCGGCGGACGCGGTCCCGGCGGACGCGAGCGACCACCGGGGCGCTGGGCGCGGCCCGGGCCACCGAACCCACCGGGTCGATGCGCGCTCCCGGAGGGGTTGGGTCCGGCACCGGTACCTTCATGGCGGTTGGTCCCACCGGGACGTGGGCGGGCATGCAGGCCTGGGACGTCAGCGAACCCGAACCCCGGTCGGGACGCGTCGCGCGGACCCGGGAAGTCGCGCGGACCCCGGCCGCCGGGTTCCTGCGGCCCGCGATCGTGGGGATGCTGCGGACCCCGGCCGCCGGGTTCCTGCGGCCCGCGATCGTGGGGATGCTGCGGGCCGCGTTCGTCCGTCGGACCCCGGAAGTCTCCCGGCGGGCGACCGCCGGGGCCGCCCGGGCTGGACGGACGATAGCCGCCGGGGCCGGACGGACGGTGACCGCCTTGGCTGCCGGATCGGTGTCCGTCGCCGGGACGGGGACCACCCCCCGAACCCGTCGCCCGATGACCCCCGGGCTGGCCGGGCCGTCCGGGGCCGCCCGGCCGCTGCTGCCAGCCAGGCCGCTGCTGCCAGCCCGGCCGCTGCTGCCAGCCCGGCCGGTCGTCGTCGCGCTGTCGCCGGTTGTCAGGCATTCGTCGTCACCGCCAGGCGCCAGCGCTGTCCGTCGCGCGTGTCCTCGACGGTCACGCCACGGGAGAGGAGCTCATCGCGCAGGCGGTCGGAGGTCGCCCAGTCGCGCGCCGCACGGGCCGCGGCACGCTCGTCCAGCAGCGCCAGCAGGTCCGGGTCCAGGGCGGCGGCGGCCGGAGCGGCTATGGCCAGGACGGTGTCGAGCTCACGGATGAACGCGGCGGCCCGCGCGGCGTCGGCCGTGGACAGAACCCGTGCGTCGAGCCGGCGGTTGAGCTCCCGGACCCCCTCGAACAGGGCAGCCAGCGCCTCGGAGACGTTGAGGTCGTCGTCGAGACCGCGCTCGAACGCCGCCCGGACGAGGTCCAGCGCGGCGGACAGGCCGGGATCGTCCGCCCGGTCCTCGCGGTAGGCGCCGAGCGCAGCCAGCAGGGCTTCCACGCGCTCCACCGCGGCGGCGGCCGCCGGCAGGGACTCGTCCGACCAGTTGAGCGGCGCTCGGTAGTGGACCGAGATCAGGGCGTAGCGGAGCGCTCGGGGCGAGACCCCCGCCTCGATCAACTCTGCCACACGCTCGAAGTTGCCGGTCCGCCGGGCCATCTTCTCGCCGCCGACGCGCAGGTGGGCGCAGTGCAGCCAGATCTGCACGAACGGTTGTCCGGTGGCCGCCTCGGACTGGGCGAGCTCGTCCTCGTGGTGCGGGAACACGAGATCCTCGCCGCCGGTGTGGATGTCGAAGGAGGGCCCGAGGTGGGCCATGCTCATCGCCGAGCACTCGATGTGCCAGCCGGGCCGCCCGGGACCGATGGGGGTGTCCCAGGACGGCTCGCCGGGCTTGGGGCCCTTCCAGAGCACGAAGTCGCGGACGTCGTCCTTGCCGTACTCGTCGGCCTCGACCCGCTCCCCCACCCGCATCGCCTCGGGGTCGAGGCGGGCGAGCCGACCATAGGACGGCCAGCTCGAGATGCGGAAGAAGACCGATCCATCGTCCGTGCGGTAGGCGTGCCCGCGCTCGAGTAGCGTCGCGACGAGGTCGGCGATCTGGGGAACGTGCCCGGTGGCCCGGGGCATCACGTCCGGCCGGGCCATGCCGACCGCGTCGACGTCGGCCAGGAAGCGCGCAGCGTAGCGGCCGGTCAGCTTGGCGTGCGTGATCCCCTCCGAGGCCGCCCGGCTGATGATCCGGTCGTCGATGTCGGTGAGGTTCATCACCCACGTCACGCGCAGCCCGCGGTAGCGCAGGTAGCGCACCAGGAGGTCCGCGAACAGGAACGAGCGGAAGTTGCCGACGTGCGCAGGCCCGTACACGGTGGGGCCGCAGCTGTAGATCCGAACGTGTCCGGCCTCGAGCGGCTCGAGCGGGCGGACGGTGCCCGTGAGGGTGTCCTGCAGGCGGATCGTCATCCCCGGCCTCGCACGGTGGCCACGGCGCGGGCCGCGATCGAGCGCCCGGCGCCCTCGTCACCGGCCAGGTTGCCCGTGGACGCCTTGACGTTGACGGCCCCCTCCTCGACCTCGAGCAGCGAGGCGATCGCAGCCCGCATGGCATCGAGCCGGGCACCGAGGCGCGGGCGGGCACCGATGATCGTGAGATCCACGGACGCCGGTCGGAGGCCGGCCGAGGCGAGCCGGTTGACGACCTCGCTCAGGAGACCATCGCTCGCGATGCCGCGCGGCGTCCGGGCGTCGGCCGGGAACAGCCGGCCGAGGTCGCCCAGGCCGGCGGCGCCGAGCAGCGCATCCGCGACGGCATGGAGCGCCACGTCGCCGTCGGAGTGACCGTGGAGCTTCGGGGCACCGGCGATCTCCACCCCGCCCAGGCGAAGTGGCGAGCCGGGGCCGAATGGATGGCTGTCGTGCCCAAAGCCCGTGCGCGGCGTGGGAGGCGCCAGCGCCAGTTCGACCCGGCGCAGGTCGTCGGGGAGCGTCACCTTGAGGTTCGCGGGGTCACCGGGGATCGCATGGACCGGGATGGTACAGGCCTCGAGCAGGGCGGCCTCATCCGTGAACTCCCGGAGACCGTCCGGCGGGAACCGCGCCCAGGCGTCGAGCAGCAGGCCGCGGCGAGCACCCTGGGGGGTCTGGGCCGCCGCCAGGGCCTCGCGGTCCACCGTCTCCTGGACCTTGCCGCCCCCCACCCGCTTGAGGGTCTCGACCACCGGCACCACGGGGATCGCCGCCCCGTGATGGACGACAGCCTCCACCACGGCCTCCACGAGCGCCGTCGAGACGAGCGGGCGCGCGCCGTCGTGGACCAGCACCGGCCGGTCGCCTCCGGCGGGGTCGAGGGCATCGAGGTGCCGCACGCCCGCCGCGGCCGAGGCCTGGCGCGTGCCCCCGCCGGCCACCACGGCGGCCACGCCGGCCGGCAGCCACGGGGCCGCCGCGTACGCCTCGACGCGCTCGGGCGCAACGACCAGGACCAGGCGATCCACCGCGGGCGAGCCAGCGAGCGCCCCGAGCGTCCAGGCGAGGAGGGGCCGGCCCGCGATCGGGGCCATCAGCTTGTCGGTGCCGTCCATGCGCCGGGAGGAGCCGGCGGCGACCACCACGACGTCCGCCGCCGGACGCTCGCCGGACCGGGTCGCCACCTCAGTCGAGATGCTGCTGGGCGAAGATCATCCGCCCGGCCACCGTCTGCAGGACGCGGGTGACGGTGACGTCGAGCTCGCGGTCGATCAGGCGGGCGCCGCCCTCGACCACGATCATCGTGCCGTCGTCCAGGAACCCGACCCCCTGCCCGGACTCCTTGCCCTCCTGGATGACCTTGACGCGCAGGTCCTCGCCCGGCAGGACGGCGGGCTTCACCGCGTTGGCCAGCGAGTTGATGTTCATCACCCGGACGCCCTGGAGCTCGGCGACGCGGTTGAGGTTGAAGTCGTTGGTCAGCACCACGCGGCTGCGCCGCTTCGCCAGCTCGACCAGCTTCGCATCCACCTCGGCGACCCCGGGCGCGTCGTCGTCCACGACCTCGACCGGCGTGTGCGGATCGCGCTGCATCCGGTTGAGGATGTCGAGCCCGCGCCGTCCGCGGTTGCGGCGGAGGGTGTCGGACGAGTCCGCGATGTGCTGGAGCTCGTCAAGCACGAACCGCGGCACGATCAGCGTCCCGTAGATGAACCCCGACTCGACGATCTCCGCAATCCGGCCGTCGATGAGGACGCTGGTGTCGACGACGATCCGCGGCTCGCCCTCGGTGCTCGCCTTGTCCTCGCCGGGTCGCCGGACGAGGCCGGCGGCCTCTGCCGCCGCGATCAGGTCGAACCGCTTGGCCACGGTCAGGCCCATCATCCCGAGCCCCAGGAACAGCGAGATCCCGAGGGGCAGCCAGGTGCCGAGGGGACCGTCGATCTGGGCGAGCGGCAGGCCCAGCAGCAGGCCGAGCAGGAGGCCGACGAACAGGCCGAGCACCGCGGCCACGAACTCCGCCGTGGACAGCTCCTGCACGCGACGGATGAGCCAGCCCGCCGGGACGACCGTGAGGTACGGGAGCAGCGCGAACCCGACGATCATCCAGGCGACCGTCCACGCGGCCAGGATGAACCCGCCGTAGGCCACGTCGCTGAACAGGCCGGTGCCGGCGGCGGCGAGCCCGAGGCCGATGAAGGCGCCGAGCGCGGCCCCCAGGACCCGGATCGTCCGAATCACGGCTCTCCTCGATCGGTTCGACCTGCGGCCCATCGTGCACCGGGCGCAGGACTGCCGAGCCTAGCACGCACCCGCGCGCGGCCGCTGCCCGGGGCGGTCACGGTCGCGGCGCGGTGGCCCCGGCAGGCTCGGTGAGCGCCGCCCGGATGGCCTCGACCAGCGAGCCGACCACGACCACCACCAGGCCGGCCGGCGGTGCGGGAGCGCCACGGCTCGATCGCGGCACGATCGCCCGCGTGAACCCGAGCCGCGCGGCCTCGCGCAGGCGGCGGTCGAGCCCCCCCACCGAGCGCAGCTCGCCCAGCAGGCCGACCTCGCCGATCGCGACGGTCCCCGGGACGAGCGGCCGGTCCCGGAGCGAGGACGCCAGCGCAAGCGCGAGCGGCAGGTCCAGCCCGGGCTCGGACACGGTGAGGCCCCCTGCCAGGTTGGCGTACACGTCGTGACCGGACAGGCCGATGCCCGCCCGCCTGCCGAGCACGGCGACCAGGAGCGCAAGCCGGTTCGGATCCACGCCCGAGGCCGTCCGGCGCGGGCTCGGCGCCCCGGTCGGCGCGACCAGTGCCTGGACCTCGACCAGCAGCGGACGCGATCCCTCCAGCACGGGCGCGACGACGCTCCCGGGCGCGGGCGTGTCGTGCTCGGCGAGGAACGCCCTGGCCGGATCCGAGACCTCCAGGAGGCCCCGGTCCCCCATCTCGAACACCCCCACCTCCTCGGTGGAGCCGTACCGGTTCTTGGTGGCGCGCAGGAGCCGCAGGCCGCCGGTCCGGTCGCCTTCCACCGACAGGACGACGTCCACCAGGTGCTCCAGCGTCTTCGGGCCGGCCAGCGTGCCGTCCTTCGTCACGTGGCCCGCGAGGATCACGGGGAGCCCCTCGGACTTCGCCAGCTCCATCAACCGGAGCGTCGCCTCGCGGACCTGGCCCACGCTGCCCGGCGGCCCGTCCAGCTCCTCCGATGCCACGGTCTGGACCGAATCGACGATGAGCAGCCCGGGGCGCTCCGCGCGGGCAAGGTCGACGATGCGCCCCACGCCCGTCTCGGCCACCACCCGCACGGCCTCGCCGACCGGCCCCGCGGCGAGCCCCAGGCGGGTCGCCCGCAGCCGGACCTGGCGCACCGACTCCTCTCCCGTCGCGTAGAGCACGGTGGCCGCGGGGACGCGTGGCCCCGCGCCGGTGGCCACGCCGGCCGCCACCTGGAGCAGGAGCGTGGACTTGCCGATCCCCGGTTCGCCGCCGAGGAGCACGACGGAGCCGGCCACGAGGCCGCCACCCAGGACGCGGTCCAGCTCACCGATTCCGACCGGCCGGCGGACCTCGTCCCTCGCGTCATCGGCACCCGCGAGCGCCACCGGCGAGGAACCCTCGCGGGCGGCGGCGGGCCGCGCATGGGGGACGTCGTGGACGACCGTCTCGACGAGGGTGTTCCACTCGCCGCAGGTGCGGCACTGGCCCTCCCAGCGGAGGACCGCGGCGCCACACGACTGGCAGACGAAGCGGCTCTGGGCGCGCGCCACGGGCTCGCTCCGCCCGTCGTCAGGCTTCGACCGGGGTCTTTGCCTCGATGGCCGTGATGACCAGCCCCCTGGCGTCGGGATCGAGGTCAACCAGGATGGAATCGCCCGCGTGGTATCGACCGAGCAGCAGGTGTTCCGCGAGCGGGTCCTCGACCAGGTTCTGGATCGTGCGGCGGAGCGGCCGGGCACCGTACGCCTGGTCGTAGCCCAGCCTGATGATGTGGTCCTTGGCCGGCACCGTGACCTCGAGCGCCATCCCCTGCGCCTTGAGCTGGTCCCGCACGCGCTTGAGCATGAGGTCGACGATCTTCCCGATCTCCTCGACGGTGAGGCTCCGGAACACGACCGTGGCGTCGATCCGGTTGAGGAACTCGGGGCGGAAGTTCGTCTTGAGCTCGGCCTGGACCTTCTCCTTCATCAGGTCGTAGGAGGCCGACGCGCGTGTCTCCACCGTGTCGCCCTGGACCCGGAACCCGAGGCTGGAGTTCGTCTGGATCTTCGCGGCGCCGAGGTTGGAGGTCATGATGATGATCGTGTTGCGGAAGTCCACCCGGCGCCCCTTGGCGTCCGTGAGGTGCCCGTCCTCCAGGATCTGGAGGAGGATGTTGAACACCTCGGCGTGGGCCTTCTCGATCTCGTCGAGCAGGATCACGGCGTAGCTCTTGCGGCGGACGGCCTCGGTCAGCTGGCCGCCCTCGTCGAAGCCGACGTAGCCTGGGGGCGCCCCCACCAGCCGGCTCACGTTGTGGCGCTCCATGAACTCGCTCATGTCGATCTTGATGAGCGTGTCCTCGGAGCCGAACATGAACTCCGCGAGGGCCTTGGCAAGCTCTGTCTTCCCGACGCCCGTGGGCCCGAGGAAGATGAACGAGCCGATCGGACGCTTCGGGTCCTTGAGACCGGCGCGGGCGCGGCGGACGGCCCGGGAGACGGTCTCGATCGCCTCCTCCTGGCCGATGAGCCGGGTGTGGAGGACCTCCTCCATCTGGAGCAGGCGCTGGGACTCCTCCTGCGCGATGCGCGTGACCGGGATGCCCGTCCACATCGCGACGACCTGGGCGATCTCCTCCTCGTCCACCTTGGGCGCCTCGCCGGAGATGCTGGCCTGCCACTCGGCACGCAGGCGATCGACGTTCTCCCGGGAGAGGGCCTCCGTCTCGCGCAGCGTCGCGGCCTGCTCGTACTCCTGGGCGTTGATCGCGGCGTCCTTCTCCTTGGTGGTCCTGTCCAGCTCCTTCTGCGCGGCGCGGAGCGCCGGCGGCGAGGAGGAGTGGCGGAGGCGGACGCGGCTGGACGCCTCGTCGATGAGGTCGATCGCCTTGTCGGGGAGATGACGGTCCGTGATGTACCGGATCGAGAGGTCGGCGGCGGCCTTGATCGCCTCGTCCGTGATCTGGACCTTGTGGTGCTGCTCGTAGCGCTCCCGGATGCCCATCAGGATCTCGATCGTCTGCTCGAGCGTGGGCTCCTCCACCATGACCGGCTGGAACCGCCGCTCGAGGGCCGCGTCCTTCTCGATGTACTTGCGGTACTCGTCGAGCGTGGTGGCCCCGATGCACTGGAGCTCGCCCCGCGACAGCGGCGGCTTCAGGATGTTCGCGGCATCGATGGCACCCTCGGCCGCGCCGGCACCGACGATCGTGTGGAGCTCGTCGATGAACAGGATCGCGTCGTTGGTGTTGCGCAGCTCCTCGATGATCTTCTTGAGCCGCTCCTCGAACTCGCCCCGGTACTTGGTGCCCGCGACGAGGGAGCCGATGTCCAGGGTCAGGACCCGCTTGTTGAGCAGGATGTCCGGGACGTCGCCCGCGACGATCCGGTGGGCGAGGCCCTCCGCGATGGCGGTCTTGCCCACGCCGGGCTCCCCGATCAGGGCCGGGTTGTTCTTGGTCTTGCGGCCGAGGATCTGGATGACCCGCTCGATCTCTTTCTCCCGGCCGATGACCGGGTCCAGCTTGTCCGCGCGGGCGGCCTCGGTGAGGTTGATCCCCAGCGCGTCGACCGTCGGGGTCTTGCTGGCGCGCTTGGTCTCCTGGGCGGGGCCTGCCGAGGAGGACTGGGACAGGACGCGGATGACCTCGTGGCGGACCTTGTCCAGGTTCACGCCCAGGCTCTCGAGCACGCCGGCGGCGATGCCCTCGCCCTCACGGACCAGCCCGAGCAGCAGGTGCTCCGTCCCGATGTAGTTGTGGCCGAGCCGGCGCGCCTCGTCGATCGCGAGCTCGATCACCCGCTTGGCGCGCGGCGTCAGGCCGACCTCGCCGACGACCGGGCGATCACCGCGCCCGATGATGAACTCGACCGCCGTCCGGACCTTGGGCAGCTCGACGTTCATGTTCTCGAGGACGCGGGCGGCGACGCCCTCGCCCTCGCGGACCAGCCCGAGGAGCAGGTGCTCCGTCCCGATGTAGTTGTGGTTGAACCGCTGCGCCTCGTCCTGGGCGAGTGTCAGGACCTTGCGCGCGCGATCCGTGAACTTGTCGAATCGATCCATCCGGCCGGCTCGTGTCTTCCTGGTCGCGGAGGCGACCTGCGGGCCATCCTAGCACCCAACCTCCGGGGGGGCGGCGGACCGGCCTCGGGCTCGGCGGACCCCGGGATCGGGGCGCGCTCGCCCCTCCCAGTTGTTCGCTGCCGGCGCCGCGGAGGATGCCCATCCGTGACGGATTTCGAGGTGAAGAAGTCGAAACGACCCGCCGGGGCCCGGCGGGTCGTGTGCTGGGGTCGGGAGGGCCCCTGGGCGCGTCAGGCCCGGGGCGCCCCTAGGCCCTGTCGGCGCCCTCCTCCGCGGCGAGCTCGGCGGCCGCCTCGGCGACCAGCTCCTCCGAGACGTCCTCCGTGGCGATGGCCTCCTCCGCCAGCTCCTCGGCGGCGGCGGCCGTGGCGACGGCTTCGATGGCGAGCTCCTCGGCGACGGCCTCGGTCTCCACGGCCTCGGCCGCCAGCTCGTCGGCAACGGCCTCGGATCCGCTCTCCTCGGCGGCGTACGCCTCCGCGGCCAGCTCCTCGGCGGCGGCCTCGGTCTCGACGGCCTCCTCCGCCAGCTCCTCGGCAACGGCTGCCGTAGCGACCGCTTCGACGGCCAGCTCCTCGGCAACGGCGTCGGCGACGACGGCTTCGGCGAGAAGCTCCTCGACCACCTGCTCCGGCTCCGGCTCCGGCTCCGAGGCCTTCTCCGCCTTGGCCAGCTGGTCGCGGACCATCGCGAAGGCCGAGGCGAGCGTCGTGTCGATGCCGCCCTCGGGCTCCGAGTGCGTGTCCGACGGCGCGTAGCCTCGGTCAGGCCGCTCCCGGCGCTCGCGCCGCTCCCGGCGCTCGCCGCCGGCCACACCACCGCCGCCACCGGCACCGGCCGCGACCATCGGGGTGCTGCCGGGCTCGGGCGCCGGTCGCGCCGGGGGCTCCTCGGCCTGCTTGAGACTGAGGCCCAGGCGATGCCGCTCGGAGTCCAGGCTGATGATCTTGAGCTTGAGGACCTGGCCCTCGTGCACCACGTCGCCCGGGTGGGCCACGCGCTGGTGCGACAGCTCGCTGATGTGGATCAGGCCCTCGAGGCCCTCGCGGACCCGGACGAAGGCGCCGAAGTTGACGAGCTTGGTCACCGTGCCGTCGATGATGTCGCCGACCTTGAAGTCCGCGACGGTCGACTCCCACGGATCGGGCTGCAGGCGGCGGATCGACAGGCTGATCCGGCCCCGCTCGTGGTTGATGTCGATGACCTCGGCCTCGACCTCCTCGCCGACCCGGTAGCCGGACTCGGGGTTGTTGACCTTGTTCCACGAGAGCTCGCTCTTGTGGACGAGGCCGTCGATCCCACCGAGGTCGATGAAGATGCCGAAGGGCGCGATGGACCGGACGCTGCCGGTGACCTTCTGGCCGACCTGGAGGCTGCTGAACAGCTCGTCCCGCTTCTCGCGGCGCTCCTCGTACAGGGCGACCTTCTCGGACAGGATGAGCCGGTTGGCCTTGCGGTTCACCTCGAGGATCTTCAACCGCAGCTTGCGACCGATGTACGGCTGCAGCTTCTCGGCGATCTCCTGCGCGGCGTCACGCGGCTGTTCGTTCTGCGGCCGGCGCGGGAAGTCCACGATCTGGCTGATCGGCACGAACCCGCGGATCCCGCAGTCGACGATCAGGCCGCCCTTGTTGTGGTCGATGACGGGTGCGTCGATGATCGTGCCCGCCTCGAACAGCTCCTGCATCGCGCGCCACTTGCGCTCGAGGCCGGCACGGCGAAGCGAGAGGACCACGTGGCCCTCGGGCGACTCCGGCTGGAGGACGTACACCAGGACCACGTCGCCGATCGCCAGCTCGGGCTGCGACTCGCCGTGACGCCCGAAGAGCTCGCGGTTGCTGACCACGCCCTCGGACTTGGCGCCGATATCGACGAGGATCTCGTCCTTGTCGATCCGGACCACGGTCCCCTCGACCACGTCGCCGTGCTTGAAGCTCTTGATGTCCGAGTCCTGCTCGGCCAGCAGCTCCTCCATCGTGGTCGGCTCGGGGCCGGGCCGCCGCGCGGAGAGCACGGGCGCCTCTTCCTCGGGCTCCAGGTCCGCTGCCGGCGGCGCCTCGGCCGCCTCGTACTCGGGAACCGGGGCCACGGCCGGCGACGCTACGGCCGTCGCCTCCGCGGCGGGCGACTCGGGGTCAAGGGTGGTCTCGGGAATGGCGGGCTCGTCGGCGACGGCGATCGCCGCGACGGTCTCTTCGGACGCCGGAGCGTCGACGGAGGCTGCGGCCTCCGGCGCCGGCGCGGTCCCGCCCTGCTGCTCGTCGGTCAAGGTGATCCTGTCTCCTATCGTGGATTCGACCTCAGGAATCACGAACGGCCTCCGGAACACACCCGGGGCCGTCTGGGAAGGGAGATGGATCGTTGGTGACCTTGGTCGCGGTCCGCTCCTTCGCTGACGAAACCTGGTACGTGCTCTTCAACTGTCCGTGCCCGTGGGGCCGCGTGAGTCTAGCACGCGGATTCACGCGGGTACAATCGCCGCCGTGCCGGAGCTGCCCGATCTCGACGTCGTCGCCGATGCCCTCCACGCGGCCCTCGCCGGCCGCACGGTCGAGAGCGCCCGCGCCCTGATGCCGCTGGCCGTCCGAGGCACCCCAGCGGAGCTTGCCGCGCTCGTCGGGCAGCGCGTCGTGCGCGTCGCGCGGGCCGGCAAGTTCCTCGACCTGGAGCTCGCCCGGGATCGGGTCGTGGTGAACCCCATGCTCACGGGCCGGTTCCAGCTCGCGGGCCGCGGGGAGAAGGCGCCGTCCGGGGTGGCGGTGGAGATCGCCTTCGGACCCCGGCCCGGCGGGCTCCCCGGCGATGCTGCCCCCTGGCTCACCGGGGCTCCGTGGCTCCCGCAGGACGCCGCTCCCGTGATCCTCCGCTACCGGGATCCGACCCAGATGGGCAAGGTCTACCTCCTGCCCGACGGTGAGCAGCGGCAGGTGCCCGGACGCGGCCCCGGCGAGATGGGTCCCGATGCGCTGGATCCGGCGCTCACGGTCGAGGTCTTCCGGGAGCGCATTCGCCGGCACCCCGGCGAGCTCAAGAACCTGCTGCGGAACCAGGCGTTCGTCGCCGGGATCGGCAACGCCTACTCGGACGAGATCCTGTTCGCGGCCCGGCTCCTGCCGTTCCGCAAGCGTTCGACGCTGGCGGCGGAGGAGATCGACGCGCTCTACCGGGCGATGCGGTCGACGCTCGAGGCCTCGGTGACGCTGCTGCGCGAGCGCGTGCCGCCGACGTT
>CAWHHF010000003.1:0-69011 GCA_963829105.1 uncultured Chloroflexia bacterium | reverse complement strand
CAGGGACGAATCCTGCGAGTGTCCCCCGCCGTCCTTGCCGTAGGCCTTGAGGCGCAGCGTGCCCGTGGAGCTCGCCTTGAGCGTGATCGTGACCCGGTAGACGCCGGTCGAGACCCTGCTGGTCGCGACCGTCCACGCGCCGATGCCCGGGTTGGTACACGGCCAGCCGGGGGGCCGCAGCCAGGGTTTCGGCGCTGGTGATGGTCACCGTCACCCGCTGGCCGCGGGCCGGCGTGGCGTCGGAGACCGTGAGCTGGAAGGCGTCGGCCGACGCTCACGGCCGCGGCCTGCCGTCGCCGGCGAAGGTGCCGTCGGTCGCCGTGAGGACCAGCGGTAGGTCCCGCGCGGCACGAGCGCGCCCGCGTCGTTCCGGCCGTCCCAGGCGGCTAAGGCCGCGGTGCCGGCCTCGCGCACCGCCCCGGTGAGGATCGTCCGGACCACGTCGCCGGCGGCATTGCGCATCGTCCAGGTCACCGTGGCGCGCGGGCGAGATCGAACGCGAAGGTGACCGCGCGGCAAGGCGTCCCCGTCCTGCGGGAAGAACAGGGTCTTCGAGACCCGCACCTTGCTCGAGGGCCCCGTACACCGCCACGGTGCGGGCCTGGGCCTGGCTGCGGTTCCCCGCCCGGTCCTCGGCCGCGAGCCCATCGTGTAGCGGCCGTCCGGGACGACGGCGCCGCTGCCGTTTCGGCCGTCCCATGCGAGGGTGGCGCTGCCGGGCCGACGGCGGCGGCGAGGCTGTCCACCTTGGCGCGGAGGCATCGCGGACCGTGCCGCGCACGCTGCCCGGCTTGCCGGAGCCCACCGTGAAGCCGATCGTGTCCCGGTAGCCGTCGCCGTTCGGGGAGAAGACCGCGGCGGCTCCGGAGCCGTGCCCGACACCGAGACGCCGGCGCCCGCGTGTCGACGCGAACGGTCCGCTGGCCTCCAGCGGCCCGTTGCCCCAGCCGTCCGGGCCTCGAGCCGTCCAGCGGTACGTGCCGTCCGGCACGGAGCCGGCCTCGGGCGCCCAGGTGAGCGCGGCGGTGTCACCGTTCCCGCTCGCGGAGGCGCGCTCGTGGCCGCCGCCGTCCTCGATCCGGAGCGTCCACGACGACGGCTCCGACAGCCGGATGGAGACCCGCAAGGCGTCCCGCGATCCGTCGCCGTTGGGCGAGAAGGCGCCGGCCCCGTCCTCGACCTCCCACACCCGCGGCGCGGCGCTGTCGCGCGGCAGGAGCGCCGAGCCGGTCATCCAGCCCTCGACGCCCTCGTCGGTGTGGACGCGGAACACCGGCGACCCGTCGTCGAGCGGAGGTCACGCGCTCCTGGGCGTCGATCCGCACCTTGTCCGTCATCGCGCAGGACCGTGGCCGGGGTCCGTGCCGGTCACCGCGTCGTCGCAGCGCTGCCGTAGACCGGCGCGCCGTCCACCAGCGGGCTGGCGTTGCCCGGCACGACCATGGTGGCCGGGTCGCGCCGGTGTCGGCGTAGCTGGCGCCGGTGACCTCGCTCGGTGGTGAGGCACATCTTGCCGGTCGAGCGAGCGGTAGAAGCCGGCCGGCGCGGCCGAGTCCGGATCCATCGGTACGTGTAGCCGGGCGAGCGGCGGAGGCGTACGACAGCACGTGGTCGTTGGCAGTCGGGCGCGTCCGCCAGTACTGCTCGATCGTCTGGCGGGTCGTGAACAGCGCCCGGATGTAGTACGGGTCGTGGCTGTGGCCGATGGCGATGACGGCGCGGGCGCCCGCCGCGAGGAATGCGGCCGCGTAGTTGTCGACGCGCTGCTTCGCGACCGCCAGCGCTCGGCGCCGTGCCGCCGGGCTCCGAGTTGCCGGACGCATAGCACAGGTGGAACAGCAGCACCACCGCGTTGGGCGCCGGGGTCAGCGTCCGGATCGACGGCTCGCCGTAGTACTTGTTCTCGTAGTCGGTGAGCTTGCCGTCGCCGTTGAGGTCGTCGTTGAGCCCGAAGCCGTCCTTGGTCGTGTAGGCCGGGTCGTAGGCGTAGGGGCTCGGCCAGCCGTTGCCGTGGCCCAGGTACACGACGATCGACGCGCCGTTGACCGCCGCCTTGACCTTGGCCCAGGTCGCATTGGGGCTGTAGACCCTGACGACGTTGGTCGTGTACTTGATCGCCTCGGCGTAGATCTGGTCCGCGTCGAGCGGTAGCTCGGCGTGGCGCTGCCCGTGGCCCCGACGATGATCGCGACCTTGGTGCCGGTGGCGGCCGAGGCGCCGGGCGGCCGCGGCCGGGGTGAGGGCGCCGAGGCTGGCGAGGAGGACGGCGGCCAGGACGAGGACGAGCTTGCGCACTGATGGGGCTCCGGTCGGGCGAGGAGCGTCCTGCGAGACGGCGACAGGGATGAATGGCCCCTCAGCGTGCGCGCGCGCGCCCACCGGGCCAATCGCGGGATGGTCCCGGCCGCGTGGCCCTTTGGTGCGGCCCGCGCTGCGGGTGGGGTGCATCCGGGTCCGCAGGGTGCGGTCGCCGGCCGACGGCGAGCCGTGCTCAGCCGCCGCGGAGGCTCCCCACGAGTGCCGGGGCGGCGTCGGCGAAGGCCTCGCGCCAGTGGCGCATCGGCTCGCCCGACGGCAGCGGCGTGGGCTCCAGCACAGCCCACGCGGGCGGGGTCGAGGCGCGCTGCCAGGTGGAGCCCGGGACCTCCATCGACCTCCACGTCGATCCCGGTCGCCCGGAGGACCTCGCGGGCCCAGTCGGCGCGTGACGCGCGGCCGGCGTTGACCAGGTGGTGGATCGCCGTGCGTGCCGGCGCCACGGTGATCCCGTCCTCCCCGATCAGCTCGACGATCGCGGCGGCGAGGTCCGGCGTGTAGGTGGGTGCGCCGATCTCGTCCGCCGACCACCTGCAGCGGTGTCCCGGCGGCACGCGCCCGGAGCGCGGCGGTCGCGATCTTGGCCGGGAAGTCGCCGCCGGGCGGGCCGTACAGCCACGAGGTGCGCACGATGCCGAGGCGCCCCCGCGCGCCGCCGGCGTCGAACGCCGCCGTCGCCAGCCGCTCGGCCTCCGCCTTGGCTGCGCCGTACGGGTTGATCGGGTTCCGCTCGTCGCCGGGCGCGTAGCCCAGGCCGTCCGTTCGCCGGCCGTCGAAGACCTCGTTCGTCGAGATGAACGACAAGGTCGATGCCGCGCCGCGCGCAGGCCGCGGCCAGCTCGCCCACGGCCGTCCCGTTGCGGCGCATCGCCAGCTCCGGGTCGCGCGCGCAGCCGTCCACGTCCGTCCAGGCGGCGGTGTGGATCACGACCTCGGGACGCTCGGCATCGAGCAGCACCCCGGCCGACGCCTCGGTCAGGGTGTCGAGCTCGAGCTCCGGCTGGTCCCACCCGATCGGCCCCCGGGGCTCGACGAACGGCGCGTCCCGGAGCGCCTCGACCAGCGCTCGCCCGAGGCGCCCGTTCACCCCGATGACGGCGACCCGCATCGGTCAGCCGGCTCCGTCCACCGCTCGGCCCGCCGCCAGCCGTTCGCCGTACTGGCGCTCGTAGTAGCCATCCCACTCGCCGCTCCTGGCCCCCGCCACCCAGTCCGGGTGGTCGCGGTACCAGGCGACGGTCTCGGGCAGCCCCTCGTCGAAGGTGACCCGCGGGCGCCACCCGAGCGCCGCCAGCTTCGACCCGTCCATCGCGTAGCGGCGATCGTGTCCCGGCCGATCCGGGACCGTGCGGACCAGCGACCAGTCGCGCCCGGCCGCGGCCAGCAGGCGCCCGATCACCTCGCGGTTCGGCAGCTCCGTGCCGCCGGCGATGTTGTAGGCCTCGCCCGCCGCCCCGTGCCGCAGCACGAACTCGATCCCCGCCGCGTGGTCCGAGACGTGGAGCCAGTCGCGGACCTGCATCCCGTCGCCGTACATCGGCAGCGGCTCGCCCGCGAGCGCGTTCGTGATGAACAGCGGGATCAGCTTCTCGGGGTGCTGGTGCGGGCCGTAGGTGTTGGAGCCGCGGGTGATCACGGTGTCCAGGCCGTAGGTCACGTGGTAGGCGCGGACCAGCAGCTCGCCCGCGGCCTTGGCGGCCGCATACGGGCTGCGCGGGGCGAGGTTGTCCGTCTCGACGCTACGACCCTCCGGGATGTCCCCGTAGACCTCGTCGGTGCTGACCTGGAGGAATCGAGGTGCGGCGGCCCGCTCGCCCGCGCGGGCGCGATCGGTCTCCCGCCTGACGGCCTCCAGGAGCACGTGCACGCCGAGCACGCCCGTGCGCAGGAACGCCTCCGGGTCCAGGATCGAGCGGTCGACGTGCGTCTCCGCAGCGACGTTGACCACCGCGTCCGCCTGCGCCGCCAGCGTCGCCACCGCGTCCGGGTCCGCGATGTCCCCCAGGACGAACGTGTACCGGCCGGCCTGCTCCGGGTCCTGCTCGACCGGCACCAGGTTGGCGAGGTTGCCGGCGTACGTGAGCTTGTCCAGCACCGTGATCCGGGTGCCGTCCCGGCGCGCCATGACCGACCGGACCAGCTCGCTGCCGATGAAGCCGGCCCCACCGGTGACGAGGAGATGTGCGCCCGGGGCGGCGTTGCCGGTCGTCACTTCGGCTCGACCGGGTGGGGCGGAGGCGGCGCCAGCGTGCCGGCCTCGTCGTCGGCCGCGGCGAGCTCGGCCGCCCGCAGCAGCGAGGGGACCGTGCCCGCATCCGTCCAGTGGCCGTCGTAGACGCGCGTGAACAGGCCGCCGCCCGGGATGTAGTGGTTCAGGACGTCCGTGATCTCGAGCTCGCCGCGACCGGAGGGGGCAAGCGTCTCGATCACGTCGAACGCATCCGGGCGCAGGAAGTACACGCCGATCGGGATCAGGTCGCTCTTGGGCTGCACCGGCTTCTCCTCGAAGCCCACCACGTTGCCGGTCGCGTCCAGCTCCGCCACGCCGAACCGCTCCGGGTCCGGGACGCGGTAGAGGAGCGTGCCGGCGCCCCAGGGTCCCGCCGCGAACGTGCGAGCGGTCTCCTGGAGCACGGGGCCGCGCAGGATGTTGTCGCCCAGGACGACGCAGAACGGGTCGTCCCCGATGAAGTCCCGGGCAAGGCCGATGGCATGGGCGATCCCGAGCGCGCCCCGCTGGTAGCGGTAGGTGAGGTCGAGCCCGAGGTGACGCCCGTCGCCGAGAAGCTCCACGATGTCGCCCACGCTCTTGCCGCCGACGATCACCATCGTCTCGCGGATCCCCATGCCGGCCAGCGTGTCCAGCGGGTAGTAGATCATCGGCCGGTCGTAGATCGGCAGCAGGTGCTTGTTGGTGACGATGGTCAGCGGGAACAGGCGGGTGGCCGTCCCGCCCGCCAGGACAAGACCCTTCATGGGCGCGAGCGTATCAGGCGAGGCGACGTGCCGGGTCAAGCTCTCTCGGCGTCCGGGTCCGCCCTGACCTCGGGCCACCCTCGTCCGGCACCCTTACGGCTTCGCCGTGGGCCTCGGCGTGATCTTCGGAGTGGCCGCGGGGATGGGCGTCGGCGTGTAGCACGGCACCTCGCCCTCCGGCAGCGTCCCGGATGTCCCGCACGGGACGGCCTGCTGGTCGAGCGGCGGCAGACCGCCCTGGTAGTCCGTGATCACCAGGGCCAGCTCGAACGAGTCCAGGTTCGCCGCGGGGGTCAGGTACGCGGTCTGGACCACGTCGTTGGCGTCGCGCTGGACGTCCACCACGGATCCGACGACCAGGCCCTTCGGGTACGGCGACCGGATCCCGCCGGCCAGCTCGATCCCAGCCGTGAAGACCTCCTCATCCACGCCGATCTGGACCGCCGAGTCGATGCCCTGCATCACCAGCACGCCGCCGGCCTGGCCGGTGATCACCCCGGTTGCCCCGGACGCCAGGAGCTGGCCGACCACCGTGGACGCGCTGTCGCTGATCAGCGTGACCTTCGCGAAGGTCGGCCCGACGTCGGTCACCCGGCCCGCCAGGGCACCGCCCTGGACGATGACCACGTCCCCCTGCTTGAGCCCGTCGTCCGTCCCCTTGTCCAAGGTCACGATGCGTCGCGTCTCGAGCATCTCGCGCCCGATGACCCGCGCCGCCACCGTGGCGTGGTCGAACCCGTTCTGGAGCTGGAGGAGAGCAGCCATCTGGTCGTTCTCGGCCTTGATGGCCTGGAGGCGGGCGTTCTCGTTGGCCAGGCGCTCGTTCTCGGAGTGGAGGGCGCTGTTGTCGACGCGGAGCGCGTCGATCTCGGAAACGGCGGTGGCGATGCTCGCGACGCCGTCCGCGACCGAGGCCAGCGCGCCCTGGAACGGCCGGAGCGCAAACGACAGACCGCGCTGCACCTCCTGGACGGACGGGTTCGAGGAGAACGCCATGAACAGGAGCGTGATCGCGAGGAGGACCGCGAACATGATCCCCCGGCGACGAGTCTGGCGGTTCGCGAGGAGCGTGGTCATCGTGCTGGCTCCGGGAGCCGGCGACCCGGTGCGCCTCCCCGTCGAACGGGGTGGTCCGGGCCGGCGGTCAGCGCGGTGGACGGCTGTAGGTCTCGGCGACGAGGACGCGCGCCATCGACGGGTTCGTCAGCTGCTGCAGGACGACGCCCGTGCCGCGCGCCACGCAGGTGAGCGGATCATCGGCGATATGGACCGGCATCTGGGTGGCCTCGGCGACGCGCCGGTCGAGCCCGGCCAGCAACGCGCCGCCGCCGGCCAGGACGATCCCCTGGTCCATGATGTCGGCCACGAGCTCCGGTGGCGTCTCCTCGATCGTGTCCTTGATGGTGTCCACGATCTGGGCCACGGACCCCTCGATGGCCTCCCGGATCTGGTCGGCCCCGACCTCCACGGCGCGCGGGAGACCGGTGAGCAGGTCACGGCCGCGGAGCGTGACCCGCTGGACGTCCCATTCGCCGGGGTAGGCGGACCCGATCGCGATCTTGATGTCCTCGGCGGTGCGCTCGCCGAGGAACAGGTTGTACTCGCGTCGGGCGTAGGCGACGATGTCCTGGTCCATCTCGTCGCCGCCGATGCGAATCGATCGCGAGACGACGATGCCGCCGAGCGAGATGACCGCGACCTCCGTGGTACCGCCGCCGATGTCCACGATCAGCGAGCCCGACGGCTCCGACACCGGCAGGCCGGCACCGATCGCGGCAGCCATGGGCTCCTCGATCAGGCGGGCCCAGCGGGCACCCGCGTTGAGGGCCGCGTCGCGCACGGCACGCTTCTCCACCTCGGTGACGCCGGACGGGATGCCGAGCAGCATCCGGGGCCGCGGGATGAGGCCCACCCGATCGTGCACCTTGTTCACGAAGTACTTGATCATCTGCTCGGTGACGTCGAAGTCGCTGATGACCCCGTCGCGGAGCGGCCGCACGGCGATGATCGACGCGGGCGTCCGGCCGACCATCCGCTTGGCCTCCGCGCCGATCGCCAGGACGCGCTTCGTCTTGGCATCGATCGCGACGACGGACGGTTCCGAGATCACGATCCCGCGGTCGCGGACGTGCACCAGGGTGTTGGCCGTGCCGAGGTCGATCCCGATGTCCCGGGAGAAGAGGCCGAGGATGCGGTCGAGCATGAGGGGGAGGCAGATCCTTGCTGCGTGAGCGCCGACGCCGTCGATGGCGCGGGCGGAGCGGCGGAGGCCGCGGAGAGGCGCGTCGGTGGGAGCCTGCGCACGGGGAGGGCGCGACGGCTCACGCAGTATACCCGTGCCCGCCCGCGATCCCCGAACCCGGTCCCGGCGCCCTCCCCGGCGCCTCGGCGCACCGTCGCGTGGTGCGATCCGAGCCCCACGCGACCTCATTGGTACCTATGGCGGGACGGGAGGTACCGACGACCCCCTGCCCGGGGTGGAGGCGGTGACTGAGGATGACTGCGGTGCGGTGAGCCGGCAGCCAAGACGGGGAACCCCACCGTCGTCTGGAGGGACGACAGGTCGACGGCAGCTCGGGATGCGCCCTCACCCCGGCCGGCGGCCTGGTGGCGAGTGGAGGCTCGCCGTCATCGGATCGGTCCCCCATCCGCATCGGTCGTACACGGGTGTGCCCCCTGATGGACGTCCAGACGCTCGAAGTGAGCTTGGGTTTCCCACGTCTGCCGCGAACCGACGGCTTCACCCGGCAGAGGACCCCGACACCGGCAGCCGGGCCCGGAAACGGCCGCGCATCAGGCGTCGCGACCAGCCAGGCCGCGCTGCTGGCCTACACGGCTGCGACGATCGTCGCCGGTCTCGGGGCGCTGGCCTGGACCACGATGACGGTCCCGGTCCTCCCCGCCATCGACACGGGCCTGGATGGCACCGTGCTCGGGAACGCCAACGGCGGCGTGTTGCTGTGGATCGCGCTTGGACTGGTCGGCTCCCTCAAGGTCCTGCCGGCGCCGGGCGGCCTGCTCGTGTGGACCTTCCACTTCCCGTTCATCGCGGCGGCGATGGCTCTCGGCGGGCCGACGGCGGGCGCCTGGGTCGCCTTCCTGTCCACGCTGGAGCGCCGCGAGCTGGAGTCCCAGCCGTGGTACGGCGCCCTCGCCAACCACGCCGCCACGGCGTTCGCCGCCGTCGTCGGAGGCTTGACCGTCCTTGTCCTCGACGGTGCGCTCGGTTCCCGGCTTGCCGATCGCCACCTCGCGACGCTGATCGCGACCGGCGTCGGGACGCTGGTCCTGGCGCTGGTGGCCAACGCGATCGCCGCTGGCACGGTGATCCTCCGCGAGCACCTCTCGGCGGTCGACCTGGTGGAGCTGCTCGTGCGTGCATTCGGGCGGATCACGATCGCGGAGATCGGACTCGCCTGGGTGTTCACGGTGGCCTACGTGGCCGTGGGCTGGTGGGCCCCGCTCGCCCTCGCCGTCATCATCCTCGCGGTGTGGCCGCAGGCGGATGCGGAGGGGCCGGACCCGCTCACGAAGCTGCCGCGACTCCGCGCGTTCGAACGGTCGCTCGACGGAATGATCGGCCGGATCCGACGCGGGATCGCCCCCGGTGGCCTGCTGCTCGCCATCGATCTCGACAAGTTCGGGCCGATCAACAAGGACCCGAAGCTCGGCTTCGCCGTCGGCAACGAGGTGCTGTGCGAGATCGGGCGCCGGCTGCGGGAGCAGATCCGTGCCACGGACCTCGCGGCACGCCCGGGCGGGGACGAGTTCGGTGCGTTCTTCGCGGGCGCCTTCGACGACGAAGGCGCGCGGCGGTTGGCCCGGCGCGTCGAGGCCTCGATCCGCCGGCCCATCCTCACGTCGGCCGGGGTGGTCGAGGTCGGAGCCTCGATCGGGGTGGTGATCGTGACCACCGCGAGCGCCGTCGCCGACACGCGGACCCTGATGAGGCAGGCCGACGCGACGATGCAGGTCGTCAAGAAGGCCGGTGGTGGCGTGAGGCTCCACGAGGCGCAGGACGATGTCGGGCAGACGGGCCCGTCGCCAGAACAGGTGGGCGGGTAGCGGGGGGTCGGCCGGGGCTGGATGCGGCCGCCCACACGCCTGGGGAAGACAGACCTAGGTCCAGATCGGATGGCCGCCGTGCTCGCCCGCCAGGAGCCGTCCCTGGGCGAAACGCGCGAGCGCAAACGGGGCGATGTCCACCGACGTCGCCGCCCCGTCCAGGATCAGCTCGCTCATCGCGAGGCCCACCGCGGGCGACGTCTTGAACCCGGTGCCGCTGTGCCCGCAATCCAGGTAGAACCCGGCGGGTCCGGCAGGACCCAGGATCGGCCGCTGGTCCGGCGTGATGCCGTCCTGCCCGCTGTGCGAGGTCCTGAAGGTGCCGTCGATGAGGCCGGGCACGCGCCGGATGATCCGCTCGGTGGCGCGATCGCGGAAGTCGGGGTCCGCCTCCGAGGTCTCGCGGTCCGGTGAGCCACCCATGCCGCTGTGGTCCTCGAGGCCGACGAGCACGAGCTCCGGGCCCTCGGGACGAAAGTAGATAGCGTGCGCGCTGTCGATGACCACCGGGATCGGCCGCACGACGGTGGCCGGCGCGCCGAGGTAGCCCGTGTCGTGGCGCCAGACCGTGATCGGGATGTCGAGCCCGGCAAGCGTGGCGATGCGCCCGGCCCAGCCGCCCGCGGCGTTGACCACCACGGGCGCCGCGAAGGACCCGCGCGTCGTCGTGACCCCGGTGACCCGGTCACCAGCCACGGCGATCGCCGTGACCTCGGCCCCCTGGACGAGCCGGGCACCCCGGTCGCGGGCCGCGCGCATGAGCGCCGACGCCGTGCCGGACGGATCCGCGTACCCGGAGCCCGGCTCGTAGGCCGCCAGCTCGTCGTCGGCGACCGCCAGTCCCGGGGCAATGCGACGCATCTCGGGGGCATCGACGACGGACGTCTCGATCCCCAACGCCTGGTGGTCGGCCACGGTCGCGCGCAGCCGGTCGCTACCGGAGGCGGGCTCGATCCACAGGAACCCCGTCCGGGTGAAGCCGCACTCGCCGCCCACGCGTTCCGCCCAGTCCCGGAAGTACGGGTACGAGATCCAGGCCAGCCGCGTCTCCGCCAGCAGGTCGTAATACATGCGGACAAGTCCGCTGGACCGCCCCGTCGCGCCGGCGGCGACCGTCGACCGCTCGAGGACGGTGACGCTCGTGCCGCGCGAGGCGAGGTGAAACGCCAAGCTGGCGCCCTGGACGCCTGCGCCGATGACGATGACGTCGGCCGTGTCGGTCATTGGTGCCCCCTGGGTCGGTGGCGGTCTGGGTGGCGGCCGGTCAGGGCGATGATGTCGAGCGGCCGGCATCGCCGGCGGCCAGTATCCGCCAGCAGGTTGCGTGGTGCGCGCCGAGGAGCAGCGCGCCCCCCGAGGGCGACGACGATGCGCATCGGCTCTCCCCTCAGTCGCCGATGGTGGCCACGAGGACCGCCTTGATCGTGTGCATCCGGTTCTCGGCCTGGTCGAAGACGATCGAGGCGGGCGACTCGAAGACCTCCTCGGTGACCTCCATCTCGGCGATGCCGAAGCGCCTCGAGCATCTCCTGCCCGACCTTCGTGTCTGCGTTGTGGAACGCCGGCAGGCAGTGCAGGAACTTCGTGTCCGGGTTGCCGGTCGCTGCCATCACGGCGGCGTTGACCTGGTACGGCGCCAGAGCAGCCGGATGCGCTCGGCCCAGACCTCGTGGGGCTCGCCCATCGAGACCCACACGTCCGTGTACAGGTAGTCGGCGCCCTTGACGCCCTCCGTCGACGGACTCGGTCAGCGTGATCCGTGCCCCGGTCTTCGCCGCGATGGCCCGGGCCTGCTCGACGAGCCCGTCGTCGGGCCAGCGGTCCCGTCGGCCCGACGAGCCGGACGTCCATGCCCAGCTTCGCGCCGCCGATCATCAGCGAGTTGCCCATGTTGTTGCGCGGCGTCGCCCAGGAACGCGTAGGCGATCTCGGGGATCGGCTTGACGCAATGCTCACGCATGGTGAGCATGTCGGCCAGGATCTGCGTCGGGTGGAACTGGTCGGTCAGCCCGTTCCAGACCGGGACGCCGGCGTACTGCGCGAGCGTCTCGACGATCGCCTGGTCGAAGCCCCGGTACTCGATGCCGTCATAGAGGCGGCCGAGCACGCGCGCGGTGTCCTTGACCGACTCCTTGTGGCCCATCTGCGACGACTGCGGGTCCAGGTAGGTGACGTGCGCGCCCTGGTCGTAGGCGGCGACCTCGAACGAGCAGCGGGTCCGCGTCGAGGTCTTCTCGAAGATGAGGCAGATCTCCTTGTTGCGCAGGCGCTGGACCTCGGTGCCGGCCTTCTTGGCGGCCTTCAGGCTGGCCGCGAGGTCGAGCAGGAACAGGATCTCCTCGCGGCGAGTAGTCGAGCAGCTTGAGGAAGTTGCGGCCGTGCAGGTCGATCGTGCTCGTCGTCATCGTGATCTCCCGTGGTGCAGGATCGGGCAGGGATCGGGGCAGGCCCTTGAGGCTGGCCCTTGAGGCTGGGTGCGTCCGTGACCGCACCCACGACCCCCCAAGGCTGACCCGTGCATCATGGCCGATCACCACGTGGTCCGGCACGTCCAAGTCCAGCAGGCGTCGCCCCGCAAGGCCTCCGCGGTGAGGTGCAGGTCGTCCGGGCGAATGCGGTCCGAGGTCAATGGGCGACGAGCAGGGTCCAGCCCGGCTAGAAGTAGCCCGAATCCTCGGCAGCCCCAAGCGCGGTTGCGAGTTGGTCGCGCACACCCCCGCGAACGTCGCCCGCATCGGCGCGACGAACCGCCTCGGCGAGCGATCGCTCGATGACCTCGGGCTGGCGGAACTGCCACGGTTCGAGCATGGTGCGGGCCGCGTCGAGGGCGACCTCCATGTCGTCACGGTCGAGCGCGACGGCCAGCAGGGGCCACGAGGCCAGGCTCGCCCCGGGGAAGCGGGCGGTGCAGAGCGCCGCGAGGGCGGGCCCTGCAGCCGCCTCTGCCCCTGCCCGGTCACCGCCCTGGTAGGCGACCCACGCCTCGTTGGCCCTCGCGACGGCCCGATAGAGCCCGAGCTTCACGTCATCGGCCGCCGCAAGGCAGCTCGGGAGGAGATCCCGAACGCCGGCGACATCGCGGCGACGGCGTCGGGCCACGGCGAGGTAGGTGAGCGACATGACCCGCCGGCCCATATCGCCGATCCGCTCTGAGATCTCGAGCGCGATCGCCATGTGGGGCTCGCCGTCGTCCAGCTCGTTCCGCCACAGGTGGCAGAAGCCGAGCACGAACTCGGCAAAGGCGATCTCGGTGAGCTCGCCGGACCCTCGTGCGGCAGCGGCCGCCGTCCCCGCGCGTTCGAGCGCCTCCTCGTCGGGCGAGAAGCGGGACCGTCGGAGCGCCTCGAGGACCAGCAGGATGTGGTAGCGCGCCTGCTGCACGGGCGTGCCGATCTTCGCCACCACGGGCCGTACGTCCTGCGCCAGGACATCCATGTCGGCGACGTCGTCCGCCCAGTACATCGCCCAGAGCCGGCTCAACTGGAGGGCGAGCCACTCCGCCCGCCAGCCCGGCGCCGCTTCCGCATCGGGTCCCGTGAGCAGCTCCTGCGCCGCCGCGAAGGACGCGAACACCTGCTCCATCTGACGCGGTTCCATCCAGGCGTCGCCGACCAGGCGAAGCAGCCGGGCGCGGTCGATCACCGACCCCGCCGGCAACCGTTCCAACGCGCTGCCGAGGACGCTGCGGGCCGCCTCGTGCTGCCCGGTGAGCGTCAGCACGCCGCCGAGCCGCTCACGGAGAGCGATGGAGAGGCCGGGCCCGGACGAGCCCCCGCGTGCCGCATCGGCCGTCCCGTCGTCGGCCGCCGCATCAGCATGGGCGAGCGCGGCGCGGTAGAGCGCAACCGCCTCGGCGTTTGCGAAGCGTTCGCGCGCCTGGTCCGCAGCGCGGACGAGGTAGAACAGCGCACGATCCCGGGCCTCGGCACGCTCGAAGTGGTAGGCAAGCGTGGCGCCCAGCTCGTCGAGCCGATCGGGGTAGGCCTGCTCGAGCGCCTCGGCCACGGCGCGGTGGAGCATCCGGCGATCCGCCCTCAGCACGGCCGCATAGGCGGCCTCTCGCACCAGCGCATGACGGAAGAGGTAGCCGAGCTCAGGCCGGCCGACCAGGAGCTCGACCAGGCTTGAGCACTCGAGGGCGCCGAGCTGGGTCAGCAGCGCTGCCCGCGACTGGGCCTGGCCGATGCCGGCCAGGACGTCATCCAGAATGCGGACGAGAAACTCGCGACCCAGCACGGATGCGACGCGGAGCGTCCGCTTGGGCTCGTCCGCGAGCCGGTCGATGCGTGCGAGCAGCAGCCGATTGAGCGTGTCCGGGATGTCGGTCGCCGCGCTGCCGTCGATCGGCTGGAGCCGGCCCGCCGCGTCGCGACGCAGGGCCCCCCGCTCGAACAGGACCCTCACGATCTCCTCGACGAACAGCGGGATCCCTTCGGCGCGCTCCAGGATGACCGACTGGAGGTCGGCCGGAAGGTCCCCGGAGCGCACCAGGCTCGAGATCAACGTGACGACCTCGGGCGTCGAGAGCGGCGCGAGCCGAAGCTCCGTGAGCACGGCACCGGGCAGATCGCGCGCCGCGGTCACGAGCCCCCAGCCCGGCGTCGCCTCGTCGGGCCGCGTGACGAGGCACACGATGAGGGGAGCGGAACCGACGAGCGGCAGCAGCCTTGCGAGCACCGCGGCCGAGGCCGAATCCGCCCACTGGATGTCCTCGAGGACCAGCGTCACCGGGCCCTCGGCCGCCATCGCGACGAGGATGCGCCGCAGCGCTTCGGTGTACCGAACCTGGAAGCCCTGAGGGTTGACCCCCTGGACCGCCTCCAGGTCGGGCTCCGCAAGGCGCAGGGAGAGCAGGTGCGAGAGGAAGGCTCGCGCCTCGTCGCCGTGGGGTCCGGGCAGCCTGCCGGTCAGAGCGGCGATGGCGGCCGTGGTGTCGGTTTCGGTCGCGGTGGGGGTGACGCCCATGAGCGACCGGACGAGCGTGATGACGAGGTGATAGGGAAGGCCTTCGCCATACGAAAGGCACTCGGCCTCGACCCAGCGAATCCCTGAACCCGCATCCCGGCGCCATTCGTCGACGAGCCGCGACTTGCCGACACCGGGTTCTCCGATCACGACTGCGACGCGCCCGACGCCCGCCCGAACGGCTGCCGTCAGTGCAACCAGTGCCTGGAGCTCGGTCGTTCGACCGACGAGTGCGGACCTGACGCTCGCAGCCGGACGCCCGCCGCGTCCCGTGGCATCGAGACCCTGGACCTCGTGCACGCGCAGCGGCCACTTCGAACCCTTGATCCCGATCGGGCCCAGGTCCACCGCGATGACCGCGTGGCGGATTGCCTGGAAGATGGCGTCGGAGACGAGCACCGCACCCGGCGCGGCCGCACCCTGGAGACGCGCCGCCCGGTTCAGCGCGTCACCCGTGGCCGTGTACTCGACCTGCTGCTCGTGGACGATCTGGCCGACCACCACGGTCCCCGTATCGATCCCGACCCGCATCCGCACGGCGGGGATCGATGGCGCCAGGGTCGCCGCGTAGACGTCGAGCGACTCCTGCAGGTCCAAGGCAGCGCGAACGGCACGGAGCGGATCGTCCTCGTGCGTCACGGGTGCCCCGAAGAACGCCAGGACGCCGTCTCCCAGCAACTGGGCGATCGTGCCCTCGTAGCGATGGACGGCATCGCCGACAAGGCGGTGAGCACCGACGAGGATCTCCCTCCAGTCCTCGGGGTCGAGCGTCTCGGCGAGCGCCGTCGAGCCGACGATGTCCGCGAACATGATCGTGACCGGCTTGCGCTCGCCCTGGATCTCGTCGTCGGCAGCCCGGACCCCGCCCTGGGGCACGAGCGGCGTCTTGGGCCCACGCGCCGCGAACCGTTGGGGAACGGTCGCGGGCGAGTCGCCCGCCGGGCCTCGGTCAGCGGTTCCGGCCGGCTCCGGGAGGGGGCTCCCGCACCTTCCGCAGAACCGGGCGGTCCGGCCGACCTCCTGGCCGCACGCCGGGCAGACAGCCGGCACCGGATGCCCGCAGTGCTCGCAGAAGCGCGGGCCCCGGTGATCGCCGCAGGCGCACTCCTGGCACGTCACAGGTCCGGCCCGCCCGGTGGGCGACGGTCAGCCCGTGCCGGTGGCGGGCGGGCGCGCGAGGACCTCCGCGAGGCTCGTCTGGTGGACGCCGAAGGTGCGCGCGGCCGCGCTCGAGTCGACGATCACATCGAAGTCCATCCCGGCCAGCATCTGGGCCATCGTCGGCGGCAGCCCTGGTACTGGCTCGCCGGGCGCCACCGAGTTGACCTGGATGGTCCGTCCGACCGCACGTTCATAGACACCCACGACGTCTCGGTAGGAGAGCGCCTCCGGGCCGCTGATGACGACGAGCTGGTCGGTCGCCGCCGGGTTGTCGACCGCGGCGACGGCGTAGGCGGCGACGTCGCCCGCCGAGACGAACGAGCTTCCGGCTGCGTCCCTCGCCCACGAGCGTGACCGGCTGGCCCATCGCCACGGGCATACCCACGACCAAGGCGGGCCAGACCTCCATGAAGGCCGTCGGCGAGAGGATGGTCCAGGTCAACCCACTCGCGCGAAGATGTTCCTCTGTGCGGCCCTTTGCCATGAACAACGGCACCGGATGATCCGGCGCCGCGCCGAGCGCGGAGACGAAGATGAACTGGCGAATGCCGGCCGCCTTCGCGGCCTCGATCAGGTTCCGGTTGCCGGCGAGATCGACCGTCTCGATGGTGTCCGGGCCGCCGCGCAGCGCCGAGTTGGCGGTGGTGATGAGGACGTCGACCCCGGCGCAGGCCGCGCCGAGCGACTCCGGATCCTTGAGGTCCCCGTACACCGGCTGCGCTCCGGCGCCGATCAACACATCGGCGGATGTCGCCAGCCCCTGCTTCGCGAGCTCCGCCGACGGTGAGTCGTGTCGCACCAGGATGCGCACGTCCCGGCGGTTGCCCAGCAGCGCCCTCGTGATCGCCCCACCAAGCTGGCCGGTTGCCCCGACGACCAGGATCATTGCGAGCCTCCATCCATCCAGTGGTGGCCACCGTACCACGCGGCCGCGACCGGAATCCCGGGTGTGCGCGACCCCCGGCAGGACTCGAAGAGACGCAGCCCGTGCGACCGCCCCACGGGTCCCACCGGCTTCGACGATCTCTGGCGTCCCTGCCGCCCTACGCCACCCGCGCGGAACCCACCCGGTCGAAGCTGACGCCGCGGTCCCGCAGCGAGACCCAGGCATCGTGCCCGATGACCACGTGGTCCAGCACGTCCACGTCCAGCAGGCGTCCCGCCGCAATCGCCTCTGCCGTGAGGTGAAGGTCGTCGGGGCTGGGGGTCGGGTCGCCCGACGGGTGGTTGTGCACCAGGACCAGGCCAGAGGCGTCCAGCCGCACGGCGTCCCGGAACAGCTCGCCCACCCTCACCAGCGATGCGGACACGTTCCCGACGTAAACCGACGACACCCGCTGGACCACGTTCTTGGCGTTCAGGCTGAGGACCCGGAGCTCCTCGCGCTCCAGGCGGCCCATCTCCACGATCAGCCGGTCCGCCACGTCCCGCGGTGACCGGATCGTCCAGCGACCGGCCGGCCAGTCCGCCACGGAGCGGCGCCCCAGCTCGAACGCCGCCGCGAGCCTCGCCGCCTTGGCCGCCCCGATCCCCGGGATCGCCGCGAGCTCCGCGTCCGTCGCCCGCGCCAGGGCTCCGACGCTCGCGTGCCGGGCCAGCGCCTCCTCGGCCAGGTCCATCGCGCTGTGACCGCCGGCACCCGTGCCCCAGACCACCGCGATCAGCTCGGCCGCCGACAGCCCGCCGGGACCGCGCAGCGCGAGGCGTTCGCGAGGGCGCTCGGCGGCGGGCAGGTCTCGCACGGATCGGGTCGCGGGCCGGTGCTCCGGCGCCTCCGCGACCGGGCCCTCGCCATCGGTCATGTCCCACCTGCTGCTGGCGGCGGGCGCGTGACCGGATCGAGCGAGCGGCGCGAGCGTGGCGTCCCCGGGGCCCGAACGACGGAAGCCCGCCGATTTCCCCCGCCATCCGGACCCGGGAACACGACGGAGACTACGCGCCGGTCCTTACCGGGCGCTCACCTGCGGCTTGACCCGCACTTGTCGCGCGGGCTCGGCGGCCCGGGCGCGGCGGGGCGCCTCGGCTGGATCGCGTCGAGACGCGCGCGTCGTCAGGACGACCCGACGCGACCGCGAACAGCACGATCAGCTGGAGCCCGTTGAACGCGGCGTGCAGCCCGATCGCCGCGTACAGGGACCCCCGGCGCAGGAACAGCCATCCGAGCGCGAGCGCCACCGGCATCAGCGCGACGAACGAGAACAGCGCCCGCTGGGCGCCTTCCGCGAACGACGTGTCGAGCTGCGTCAGGACGTGCACGAGCGCGAAGAAGATGGCGCCGCGGACGATCGCGGGACCCGCCCCGATGGCTCGCGCCCAGGCGGTGGTGGCGAAGCCGCGGAAGAAGAGCTCCTCCCCGATGGGCGCCAGGATGGCCGCCGACACGATGTTCGCGAGCAGGCCCAGGGCGTTGCCGGCGGCCGGGAGCGGGCTGGCGGACGGCTGCAGGAACCGGGCCAGCAGCCCGCCGAGCAGCAGCGTCACGACCAGCACGGGTACCGCGAACAACGCGCCGACCAGCAGGTCCCGCACGGCGGCCCCGGCCGGCATCACGAGCCCCATGTCGCGCCAGCCAAGCGCGCCCGGGCCCACCACCAGCAGGCGCACGACGCCGGTGTACACGAGCATGGTGACGGCGAGCGAGAGGTGGTGGCGAGCGGGCGATCGGGCGTCCAGGCCGAGGGCCGAGAGCGGGCGCGAGGACGACGAGGATGCCGATCAGCGTGACCGGGAACACGACGAGGAACACGAGCACCGGCGACGGCCCGCGATAGGCGAGGTCGGTGCGACGGCCGTTCTCCACCGCCTGCGACCCGGTGGCGGCGAACGCCCCGACCGTGACGCACGAGCAGCCCGACGAGGAACAGCCACGGCGCGGCCGCGTTGCCGGCGGCCATGAACGAGACAAGCAGCACGCCCAGGCCCATGACGGTGGCGATCCAGCCGACGAGGTACAGGCCCGGAACGGACCGACCTTCGAGGCCGAAGGTCGACAGCCGGGCCGGCGCCACGCCGGTCGATCACGGCGCGTCGGCGCGAGGGCTCAGGCACCGGGCCGCGAAGATCCGGCGGCGCATTCGGCGTGACCGCCGTGCAGCCTCGGCGCCGGACGCGGGGTCGCCCGGGACCGCGGGTCGCCCGGACCCGGGGTCGCCCGGGACCGCGGGGTCGCACGGCGCCGGTCAACGCTCCGGGAGCGAGCCCGAGCTGCCCTGCGGGCCCGGGGCGGGGCGCGGCGGCTGCCGGACCGAACCGGAGCGCGCGGGCGGCGTCGAACCCGGGACGGCGGCCGCCGCCGGGGCGTCGAGGGCGTCGAGATCGCCCAGGCCGGGGAGATCGGGTCATAGGCGGCGAGGCCCGCCCGCTCGAAGTCCTTGCCGCACCAGGCGCAGAGCGACCAGTCGAGGCCGACCAGGCGGCCGCAGTTGGCACACACACGGTTGAGGCGGGTGCGGCAGGACGGGCAGATGATCCACTCGTCGTTGATCCGGCGGCGGCATGCGGGGCAGGTGTGGACCGCCTCCACCTCGGCCAGCAGCGCCTCCTCGGCCAGGTTGCGCTCGTAGACCTCGCCGATCTTCTCCTGGGGCCGCACGATCCGGTAGACGATGATCCCGAACACGAACAGGACCGGCGTGAAGACCACGATGATCGCCGCGGCGACGTACGGCAGGATCGGGTTCTCGCTTCGGAGCTGCATGTCGCGGAACGCCCAGTAGGCGGCCGCGAGCCACAGGATGACGAAGTAGACCGCGACCATCTGGATCGAGAGCTGCACGATCGGGTTCGCGAAGATCCCGCCGATCGCGTCGGTGATCGTCTTGAGGATGTCAGGCATGCGCTGGCGTGAGGCCTCTCAGCGGGCTTGTCGCGCCCGGGGCGCGCGGGCGAACGGCAGTGTAACAGGGAGCGCCGGGGGTCCGAGCGGCGTCCCGAGCGGACCTTCGACGCCCGGGCTGGATCGTGCGTGACGCGGCGCGTGCGTCGGCAGCCGCCGGGCCGCCGGCGGCGCGCGATCACCGGCGGCGCACGGACTCCATCGTCAAGGCCGCGGACCGGAACGCGGCGCCGACCGCCGTGAGCACGAGGCCGCCCAGCCAGATCGCGACCCAGACGAGCACCGCGCCCAGCACCAGGACCGGCGGCTGCCCCGACCCCACGACGTCGCGGACGCGCTGCCATCCGATCGCCGCCAGCATCAGCGACGGGCCCGCGAGCAACACGAGCACCGCGAGCCCGGCGATGGCGGCCCCGAACACGCGGAGCGGCCGCCGGACCAGGTCCGCCCAACCCAGCGCCCACGCGACCGGAACGGACCGCCGCTCCAGGACCAGCCGCCGCACGCCCTCTGCCGCGGCCGTGTCGCTCACCAGCCACGTTGCCGCGATCCCGGCCAGCAGCCAGGGCAGCGAGCGGATCACCCGGACCGGCAGCGGCGTGGCCAGATCATCCGGCAGGATGAGCTCGTGGTAGGTGACGTCGTAGAGCGGCTGCCACGCGAGCGCGAGCGCCACGGCGACCGGCACCAGCGACGCCAGCCGGAGCACCGCCACCCGGCCGGTCCCGGGCGCACCGGGCAGATCCGGCGCGGCCGTGATCAGCCCCTCGTCCACGGCCGCCTCCAGGGCGATCTCGATCCCCTGCCGCTCGGCCCAGGCGCCGGCCACGAGCGCGCCGGCCAGGACCGGACCGCGACCGCGATCCCCGCGACGACCAGCCCGACCAGCTGCGCCGAGGGCGACCCGAACACCAGCGAGCTCACCGGCGCGCCCAGCGCGTTCTGCAGCCCGGTCGGCGTGGGCAGGACCAGGATCGGCCAGGCCGACGATGACGATCCCGCCGCCGGCGAGGAAGCCCGCGAGCCCGATTGCCCAGGACGCCGGACGGACGAGCGTCACCACGAACGCGCCGCCCATCGCCGACCGCCAGGGCAGGCGGCTGCGTGGCCGGGCGGACTCCACGGCGCGATGACCTACCGTTCGGGCCGGCGTCCTGCCCGCCGCCAGGGCCGGCGTCCCCCGCGCCAGCCGGTCCTCGCCCCGGCCCGCCGGCCTTCAGGCCGCCTCCCGCCCGGTCCCCGGGCCGCGTCCTGGACCGCGGCCACGGCCGCGGTCACGGCTGCTGGCTGGCCCCCGGCGCGGTGAGCGCGCCCATCCTCTGGAGCGCGGCCTTGACCTTGTCCATCTCGGTCCCGTAGGTCGCGAAGTCGCCGTTCCGGAGCGCGGCCTGGGCCTGGTCGTAGTGCTGGTTCGCGTAGGCGATCAGGCCCTTGAGGTCCGTCGGCAGCGTCCCATCGGGCGGCAGCGTGGGGCCCGGGGTGGCGGTGGGGCCGGCGCCGGGGTGGCCGTCGGCCCCGCGGGGTCGCCGGGCCCCCGGCGTCGGCGTCACACCGGGTGTCGGCGTCACGCCGGGGCGCCCGTTCTGCGACACGAGCAGCGCCGTCAGCGCCCCGCCCAGGGTGTCGCCCCAGACGACGGTCGTCGGGCTGGCGACGACGATCTTCTGGAACTCGGGGAATGCCGCGGAGGTGGACTGCAGGTAGACGGGCTGCAGGTAGATCAGCGAGTTGCCGACCGGCACGACGATCAGGTTGCCCCGGATGACCCGGCTGCCACTCTGGTTCCAGAGCGTGATCTGGCCGCTGATCGTCGGGTTCTGGTCGATCCGCGCCTCGATCTGCGCCGGGCCGAAGATCGTGGTGTCCGACGGGAACTGGTAGGCGCGGACCTTGCCGTACTCGGTCCCGTCGTTGCGCGCCGCCACCCACGCGATCATGTTCGGCCGGCTGGCGGCGATCATCGGCTGGAGGAGCAGGAACTCCGCGGCCGGCTCGCCGGGCATGCGCATCACGACGTAGTAGGCCTCGGACGGGAGGCTCTGCTCGTTGGTCTGGGCATCCGGCACCGTCCAGCGGTCCGTGTTGTTGAAGAACGTCAGCGGCTGCGTGACGTGGTACTGCCCGTACATCCGCGTCTGGACGTTGAACAGCTCCTCGGGGACGCGCAGGTGGGGCACGATCCCGGCCGGCATGTCGGACATCGGCTGGAACAGCGTCGGGAAGATGCCCTCCCAGGCGCGGATGATCGGATCGGACGGGTCGGAGACATAGAACTTCATCGTCCCGTCGTACGCGTCCATCGTGATCTTCACGCTGTTGCGGATGTAGTTGATGTCCGTCGCCGGCGAGACCGGAGGTCGGCCCCAGCAGGCTGGTGTCGAAGCTGTTCGCGTTGGGGAACTGGTCGCTGACCGTGTAGGCGTCCTGGACGTAGACGAGGCGGCCGCGTCGTCGACGACGATGTACGGGTCCTTGTCGTAGCGCAGGAACGGTGCGATGAGCCCCAGCCGCTCCGACAGCGTGCGGTGGAACAGCAGCTGGCTGTCGGCGCGGATCTGGTCCGAGATGAGCAGGTCCAGGTCCTTGAACCGCAGGGCGAACAGCAGCCGGTTGAGCGTGGAATCGAGCGGGATGCCGGTCGTCCCGGTCCAGCTGGTGGTCGCGTCGCCGCTGCTCTGTGGTGCCGCCGCGGGGTAGTCGAACTCGGCCTGCGGGGCCCGGACGACCACGTAATGGTCGTCCGACTCGCCGAAGTAGATCCGGGGCTGGGTGATCGACGGCGCACCGCTGGAGGAGATGGGCGGCAGGTCCTTGATCCAGAGCTGGGGCTGGCCCTCCTTGGTCACCTCGTTCACGGGAACCATCGCCACACCGATGCCGTGGGTGTAGATGACCCGCTCGTTCACCCAGCTGGTGGCGGACGGGTTCTTCTCGATGGCCAGCTCGCGGCCGGAGAGCATCACCTGCCGGAGCTCGCCGTCGATCTGGTAGCGGTCCGTGTCCACGTCCCAGAAGTCGTAGTACTGGCGGACGGTCTGGAGCTGGTCCAGCGTGGTCTGCAGCGGGCGGTAGTCCCACAGCCGCGCGTTCGTGAACGTGTCGGCCTCGTTGCGGATGTCGGCCTCGGTGAGCGGTTGGCCGCCGGAGTAGTTCTCGGTCTCCCACGCGTCCAGGCCGAAGGCGAGGCGCGTCATCGCGATGTTGTTGGCGATGTACGGCTCCTCCTGCGAGTACGTGTTCGGATCGACCGTGAACCGCTGGATGGCCTCGGGGTAGAGGCCGCCCAGGATCACCGATGCCGACAGCCAGACGCCGACGACGAGACCCAGCGGCCAGATCCAGCGCGTGAACGCGGCGGCGATGAGGAGGGCGCCGGCGATCCCCGACAGGAACGTGAGGACGTCGTAGGCCATGAAGCGGGCGTTCGCGTCCGTGTAGGAGACGCCGGTCGCGACGCCCGCATGGCTGTACACGAGCTCGTACTTGTCCAGCTGGTAGCCGAAGGCGACGCACAGCAGGTACAGCCCGGCGATGACCGCGAGGTGGACGCGGACGCGGGTGACGAACACCTCGCCGCCGCGCGTGGCGGCCACGAGGTAGCGCGCGCCGGCCACGGCGAGCGACGCCAGCAGGATCCCGTTGAGCAGCGACTGGACGAGCCGGAAGAACGGCAGCTCGAACAGGAAGAAGCTGATGTCCTTGCCGAACACCGGGTCGGTCACGGTGCTGGTGGTCGAGTACGGCACCCGGTGCACCCACAGCAGGATCGTGTCCCAGGCGCCGGAGATCGCGCCGCCGATGCCGATCGCAAGCAGCACCGCGAAGCCCGCGATGACCCACGTCGCCATCGGCCCGATGTCGGGCATGTCGCCCGCATCGAAGCTGAAGGTGGCAGCCTCGCCGCGGCCGTCCGCCGCGCCGAATGCCGCCGCGCCGAAGGGGCCGCCCGGGCCGCCGCTCATGCGGGCGTTCCGCTCCGCCTGGCGCTGCGCCTCGGTGAGCCGGTCCGTGATCGTCCGGAGACGGCCGGGTCGCTCGGGGTCGGGCGGGGGCGCCAGCCGGCCGGCAAGCCACAGGTTGCCGAGCAGGATCACGAGCGAGACCACGAACGCGACGACGAACAGCCAGAACTGGGACCCGAGGCGTGTCCAGAACACCCCGTCGAACCCGACGCACTTGTACCAGATCGCGTCCGTCCAGAGGTCCACGCCGAAGCCGGCGAGGAGGACGATGAGGGCCACGATGACGATCGCCGCGACGAGGCCAAGCCGGCGGAGGATCCAGCCCATGGAGATCGAGCCCGCGCCGTCGTCGGGACCGCCTACGGGCCGGGGGGATCGAGGGCCGCCCGGCGTCCCGCCTGTCCCGGAGGGCGTTCCTGCCGGGCTCCGCCGGGTGGCGCCGGCGGCCGGACCGGTCGCGGATCGGATCGGGACGGGCTCGTTGTCGTCGTCGTCGTCGGTCCGTCGTCGTCGCCGTCGCGTCGTCGCCGCGGCGTTGTCGTCCTCGCTCGCGGCCGGCCTGTCGCGGCCGGATCGCACCGCCCGCGGCGTCGCCCGAGGCATGGCGGCGCGTCGTCGCCGGTGTCGTCGCCGGCGACCGGCCCATCACCGTCGGCGCTGTGACGGGGGTCTTGCCCTCGGCCTGGGCTCGGCGGCGCTGCAGCTCGCGCATGAACTCATCGAACAGGTCGCTCATCACGATCGAGTCTAGGTCCTTCCGCGGTACGGGCGTCCACCGTCTCGGGGCGTCGGCCGCCGCCGGTGGATTTCTCGTGGCAACGGGCGCCGCGTTCCCCCTGCCACGCGCTCAGGGGTGGTGCAGCGACTCCACCGCCCGCCGGAACGCCGTGAGCACCTGGTCCGCGATCTGGTTCGGGCTCATCGTCGCCACGAGCGCCGGCTCCCACCGGAAGGCGGTGCGGATCGCCAGCGGACACCGCCACGGCCGGCCCTCGTCGTCGGGTGGGACGAGGGGCGTGAGGCGGATGGACAGCCGGCCGTCCTCCTCGAGGATCAGCCCGGACAGCGAGCCAGCCAGGGCGGGACCCAGCCGGTGCAGGGGCGGCTCGGGCGGCGGACCGGAGGCCGGCGCCACGTCGCGGAAGCTGACGACGCCTTCGTCGTCGGTCACCCAGAACACGGCCAGCCACCAGCCGTCGGGGCCGTCGGCCGGCCTCGCCATGCCGGCCGACAGGCGGCGGTCGCCGATGCGGATCTCCTGTTCGCGCAGGTACGAGGGACCGGGATGCGGCAGGCGTTCGGGCACGGCCCGAGGATACCCGGGGTGCGGCCGGGTCAGGCCTCTCGCTCGCCGTGCCCGCCGCGGCCGTCGGCGCTCCGGGCTCGGACGCTGCCAGCTGCCCGGCTGGCCGTCGGCCCGCGGCCGTCGATCCCCGCGTGGGCCTCCTGCGCTTCCGCCGGGTGCCACGAGGCCGGCCTGCGCCGCCCAGACTCGCAGCACGAGACGTGGATCCCGTGCCGCGCCAGCACGTCCGACTTGAGCGCGACCGATCTCGGCCACGAGATCGGCGCGCGCGGCCTCGATCTGCAGGCGCAGCATCTCGCGGCGCACGTCGTCGGGCGGCGGAGCCAGCGACTCCGGGCTGGCCGGCCCGCCGGTCTCAGGCGGCGGCTCGCCGGTGATGAAGGACAGCAGCCGGCCCCTCGGACGGGAGACCTCGGCCCGGGCGCGCGAGGATCGCCTCCGGGTCCAGCGTGGTGACGCCCCTGATGTCGGCGTCCGGCGTACCCGCGGTGCTCGTCAGGGCCGCCCCGCACGCCGGGCAGCGTTCGGCACCCGGACGGGCAGCTCGGCCGAACACCACGGGCACCGGGTGATCGGGACCGGTCATCGGATCGGCCATGTGGACATTGTGGACCCCCGGTGCGCCTGCCAACTCCCCCATTGGCTTGCCGCCTACTCCCACTCGATCGTCGCGGGCGGCTTGCTGCTGATGTCGTAGACGACCCGGTTGACGCCCGGGACCTCGTTGACGATGCGGCTGCTGATCTTGCCCAGGACGTCGTAGGGGAGCTTCGCCCAGTCGGCGGTCATGCCGTCCTCCGAGGTCACGGCGCGGATCGCGACGACGTTGGCGTACGTGCGGCCGTCGCCCATGACGCCCACCGATCCGGACCGGCGTGAGGATCGCGAACGACTGCCACACGCTGCGGTACAGGCCGGCCGCCTTGATCTCGTCGATGACGATCCAGTCCGCGTCGCGCAGGGTGTCGAGCCGCTCGGCCGTGACCTCGCCGATGATCCGGATCGCCAGGCCCGGGCCCGGGAACGGCTGGCGCTGCACCATCGCCTCGGGCAGGCCGAGCTCGCAGCGCCCACCAGCCGGACCTCGTCCTTGAACAGGTAGCGCAGCGGCTCGATGAGCTGGAAGCGCAGGTCGGCCGGCAGCCCGCCCGACGTTGTGGTGGGTCTTGATCTTCTGGGCGGTCTTCGTCTCGGGCGTGGTCGATCTCGATGACGTCCGGGTAGAGCGTGCCCTGGGTCAGGAAGTCGATGCGCCCGAGCTTCGCCGCCTCCTCCTCGAACACGCGGATGAACTCGTCGCCGATGATCCGGCGCTTCTCCTCCGGGTCCGCGACGCCGGCCAGGCGGGCGAGGAACCGCTCGCGGGCGTCGACCATGACGAGGCGCATGCCCAGGTTGGCCTCGAAGGTGACGCGCAGGAGCTCCGACTCCTTCTTGCGCATCAGCCCGTGGTCGACGTAGATGCAGGTCAGCCGGTCGCCGACGGCGCGATGGACGAGGGCCGCGGCCACGGCCGAGTCGACGCCGCCGGAGAGCGCGCAGATGACCTGGCCGTCCGAGCCGGTCGCCGGCGCGTGCCGGTCGACGCGCTCGCGGATCGCCGTCGACGGTCGTCTCGATGAAGTTGGCCGGGCGTCCAGCTGGGCTGCGATGCCGGCGATGCCGGTCACGAAGTTGCGCAGGACGTCCCGGCCGCGAGGCGTGTGCACGACCTCGGGGTGGAACTGGATGCCGTACAGGTTCCGCTCCGGCGCCGCGAGGCCGGCGTACGGCGTGGAGTCCGTCTGGGCGGTGGCGTGGAAGCCCTCCGGGAGGCGCGTGATCGAGTCGCCGTGGCTCATCCAGACCGGCTGCTCGCGGTCGATGCCGGCGAACAGGCCGTCGTCCCGGGTGATCTGCACGGTGGCCGGGCCGTACTCGCGCCTGGCCGGCGGGCAGCACGTCGCCGCCGAGCTCGAGGGCCATCAGCTGGGCGCCGTAGCAGATGCCGAGGACGGGCAGCCGGCCGCTCCAGATGGAGGCGTCGGCCTTGCGGCGCGTCGTCGTCGTAGACGGAGTTGGGGCCGCCGGACAGGATCACGGCCCGCACGCCGCGGCGCGATCAGCTCCGCCAGCGGCGTGTCGTGCGGGCAGGAGCTCCGAGTAGACGTTGAGCTCGCGCACGCGGCGGGCGATCAGCTGGGCGAACTGGCTGCCGAAGTCCAGGACGGCGACGGTGCCGGGTCGCGGGATGAAGGCCGACGGCCGGGCGAGCGGTCCTCGGGCGTCCGCTCCGGGGCCGGCGCGTCGAGCGCGACCTCGAGGTAGGCCTCGACCTCGGCGTCGTCCGGCGCCAGCACGCGGTGGCCCGCGTTGGCCGCCTCCCCGTGGACGGTCTTGCCGCGCTCGGGCGCGGCCCCGGCCGCGGGCTGCTGATCCTCCTCCGGCTCGGTCAACGACCCCTCCTCGCTCGCGCTCGACGTGTTCGCAGAGTCTACCCGCGTGGGCTGGGTCCGGGCCCGGGTCGCGGACCGCGCCGGGCCGCAGCCCTGTGACGCCGACGATGTCCCCGCGCATCAACGCAGCGCGCAGCCGCGGGCCGTCCCCGACGACCTGCGTCGAGGCCGCGCCCGGCCATCCCGCCCCGACGGCGGTACTGGCGGCCCGGGCCTTACCTCCCGCGCAGCTGCCAGGACTTGCCCTCGGTCACCACGGAGGGCGCGTACACGATCTCCACGTCGTGCATGTCCGCGATCGTCCGGGCGCCGAGGGCGGCCATCGACTGGCGCAGCGCGCCGACCAGGTTCTGCGTGCCGTCGGTCACGTGCGACGGGCCGTTCAGGATCTGCTCCAGCGGCCCGGACGGTGCCCACCCTGATCCGCGTGCCGCGCGGCAGGACCGGCGACGGCGCCGCCATGCCCCAGTTCGTGCCGCGGCCGGGCGCCTCGGCGGCGCGCGCCAGCGGCGAGCCGAGCATCACCACGTCCGCGCCCGAGGCGAGCGCCTTGGCGATGTCGCCGCCCCTCTTCATGCCGCCGTCCGCGACCACCGGCACGTACCGGCCGGTCTCCGCGAGGTACTGGTCCCGCGCCGCCGCGACGTCCGCGATGGCGGTGACCTGCGGGATGCCGATGCCGAGGACCTCGCGTGTCGTGCACGCGGCGCCCGGCCCGACACCCACGAAGATCGCCGCCGCGCCCTGCTCCATGAGCAGGAACGCCGCCGCCGCGTTGGTCGTGTTGCCGACCGCCACGGGGATCGGCATGAAGCGCGTGAAGTCCGCGAGGGCGAGCGGCTCGTAGCCGGTGGCGAGGTGTCGCGCGGAAGAGACCTGCGACTGGAGGAGGAACAGGTCCGCGCCGTGCTCCGGCGCAGAGCGGTCCGTACCGGCGGGCCACGCCGGGCGTGGCCGAGACGGCGGCCGTGCGATCCGGCGGCGTGGAGCTCCTCGATGCGGCGGGCGATCAGGTCCTCGCGGATCGGGGCGGCGTATGCCTCGGCGAGGACGTCCTGCACCCGATCGTCCGGGGCGGCGATGATCCGGTCCAGGACCTCGGCCGGGTCCTCGTAGCGGAACTGGACGCCCTCGAGGTTGAGGATCGAGAGGCCGCCGAGGCGCGCCAGCTCGCCCGAGAGCCGCACGTCCGCGACCGCGTCCATCGCAGCGGCGAGGACCGGGATCTCGAGGCGGATGCCGCAGAAGTCCTGGGCCAGGACCACGTCCAAGGGGTCGACGGTGTCGGTGCCGGGGGCCAGCGAAACGTCCTCGAACCCGTAGGTCGGGCGGATCGATGTCCACCTTGGAGCGGAAGATCCGGCGGTTCGCCAGCGTCTCGGTCATCGCCACGTCCTCTCGCGCAACTGGTGGGGCCCTCCGTCGCTCGGGCACAGTCTACCCGGCACGCGACCGGAGCCATACTGGGGCGCATCGTCGCATCCGAAGCCGACACCAGCCGCGAGGGTTCCGGACATGGCCAAGGGCAAGGGCAGGGACAAGGGTCCGTCGAGGCGGACAGCCAGGCGGCAGACGCAGACGGGTCGGTTCCGACGGGCAGGCCCCGGATGGAGGCCAAGGCCTACCTCGAGGAGCTCGGGGCGCTCCAGCTCGAGCTGTCGAAGCTCCAGGAGTGGGTCAAGGCGCAGCGGCCTCAAGGTCGTCGTGATCTTCGAGGGCCGCGACGCAGCCGGCAAGGGCGGCGCCATCAAGACGATCACCCTCGGCCTCAACCCACGCGTCGCGCGGATCGTGGCCCTGCCCGCGCCCACCGAGCGCGAGCGGACGCAGTGGTACTTCCAGCGCTACGCGACGCACCTGCCCGCGGCGGGCGAGATCGTCCTGTTCGACCGCAGCTGGTACAACCGCGCCGGCGTCGAGCGGGTGATGGGCTTCGCGACCCCGGAGGAGGTCGAGGAGTTCTACCGCTCCTGCCCGGAGTTCGAGCGGATGCTCGTGCGCTCGGGGATCATCCTCGATCAAGTACTGGTTCTCCGTGAGCGACGCGGAGCAGGAGCGCCGGTTCCAGGCCCGCATCTCAACGACCCGACCAAGCGCTGGAAGCTGTCGCCGATGGACCTCGAGTCACGGACGCGCTGGGTGGAGTACTCGATCGCCAAGGACGAGATGTTCCGGCACACGGACATCAAGCAGGCGCCCTGGTACGTGGTCAGCGGCGACGACAAGAAGCGCGCCCGGCTCAACGTGATCCACCACCTGCTGTCGCTGATCCCGTACGAGGACCTGACGCCGGAGCCGATCGTCCTGCCGCCGAGGGAGCCGGACCGCGGCTACGTCCGCCCGCCGATGGACGAGCAGACGTTCATCCCCGAGGTGTACTGAAGCGCCCGGCGAACGGGACCCGCCCGGTTCAGGCGTGCGGGCGTCTCGCAACGCGCCGCCCGTCCGCGTCCAGCAGGAACCAGCGCGCCAGCTCCGGGTCCAGGAGCAGATCCCGGACCCGCCGCACGGACTCGGCATAGGACGGCCAGATAGCCAGCGACGGCGCCACGGCCGCAGGGACCCAGCGCAGCCCATCGTGCTCGTTGGACACGCGGGCAACCGCGTCCGGCCGGACCCTCGCCGCGAAGATCGCGCTCACGACGACGGCGTCGCTCCCCTCGTCGTAGAACGGCGCCGCCTGGTCGAGGTCGAACAACGCCTCGACATCGGCTGTCCCCAGCCCGGTCTCCTCGGTGACCTCGCGCAGGGCGGCGACCGGAGCCCGCTCACCCGGCTCCACGCCCCCGGTCACGCACTGCCATAGGCCTGGGAAGATCCGGTCCGCGCCCGCCGGATGAGCAGGATCTCGAGCCGCTCCGCGTCGGACCGGCGTCCGACACGCCGTCCGGGAGCGCCACGCGGAAGACCCAGCACTCGACGAGATCGGGGCGGACGCTCATGCGGGGGTGGCGATCAGCCGGGGAGCAGCTGCCGCAGCGCGAACAGCACGTTGGCGGGCCGCTCCGCCAACCGGCGCATGTACCACGGGTACCACGCAGCCCCGTACGCGATCAGCGTCTTCACCCGATACCCGGACCGCGCGAGACGACGCTGCTCCCTGGCCCGGATCCCGTACAGCATCTGGATCTCGTAGCCGTCCTTGCTCACGCCGGCCGCGGCCGCGTGGATCGCGATCTGCTCGACCAGCGCCACGTCGTGCGTCCCCAGGGCCACGCGCATCGACCGGGTCCGGCTCTCGCGGAGCATCGTCACCGCGATGCCGAGGAAGTTGGCGTCGACCTCCTTCTTCGACCTGAAGGCGATCGACCTCGGCTCGTCGTACGCGCCCTTGACCAGGCGGATGGCCGGACCCAGCGGGAGGAGCCGCTCCACGTCCTTCGCCGTTCGGCGGAGGTACGCCTGCAGGCAGATCCCGGTGTTCGCGTGGGAGGCGCGCAGGCGCTGGTAGAGGTCCAGCGTCCGGTCGACGTAGGCGCTGTCCTCCATGTCGATCCAGACGTAGGAGCCCCGCGCCTCGGCCGCAGCCGCGAGCACGCGCAGGTGCCCGAAGCAGACATCCTCGTCGATGTCGAGGCCCAGCTGCGTGAGCTTGACGCTGATCTCGCCGTCGATCTCCGCCGCCTGGATCCGCTCCAGGAGCTCCAGGTAGTGGTCGACCACCGCCTGGGCCCCATCGGGATCCGTGATGGATTCGCCGAGCCTCGTGTAGAGCGTGCCGATCCCCAGCACCTGGAGGTCCACGGTGGCCCCCAGAGCGTCGTCGATCTCCTTGCCGGGCATGAACCGGTGGACGGCCCTCTGCATGGCCGGCAGGTTCGGCAGCCGCTCGGCCAACCAGGGATTGCGGGCGCACCAGAGCAGGATCTTGCGCAGCAGGCGGTTCACCCAGTGACCCTCACAGGCGGTCGGAGCGCTCCACGGGGAGGACGAAGACGGTGGCGCCGCCCACCTCGACCTCGAGCGGGTACGGCATGAAGAACTCGCCGGGCTCCATGATCGGCGGCATCGGGTTCACGATCTGCGTGCGCGCGTGGCACGCCTCGCGGACGATGCCCATCACCTCGTCCACCTCGTCGTCCTCGACGCCCAGCATCACCGTCGCGTTGGACTGCTTGAGGAACCCGCCCGAGCTGTGGAGCCGCGTCGCCCGGAACTCGCGCTCCAGCAGGGCGTTGACGAGGGTGCCGGCATCCTCGTTGTGCACGATGGCCACGACAAGCTTCACGTGGCGGAGAATAGCCCACCGGCTGCGCGGTCTGTGCGTCCATTTGCCCGAACCCCCCGGGAGCGCCGGTGTACGATCCATTCGCCCCGCGCGGGAGCGCTGGACACCCGGGCCGATCTCGCGACCGGGCTCGAGCGGGCAACACTCGGAGGCACACGTGTCCAATTCGCCGGTCTCGGGCGTCCCTGGCAACGGTCCACTCGGCGTCCTCTCGGCCGGCGCCGCCGCGCTCGCTCGAGCCGCGGACCTGGACACCGCCATGGCGGCAATCGTCGGGGCCGGTGCGGCCGCCGTCGGCGCGTCCGTGGCCACGGTCTTCGGGCAGGACCCGGAGCGCGGCGAGCTCGAGCTTCTGGCGACCCTGGGCATGGACGAGGCGGCGATCGCGGCCCTCGAGGCCGACGTGGCGGGGGGCCCGGCGCACCCGATCCAGCGTGCGGCCGCGGATCGGATCGGGGCACTCGGCCGCGGGGGGCTGATGCCGGGCGGAGGAGCGATGACCATCGCGGACCTTCCCCTGGTCGTGGCGGCCGGCGACGGGACCGAGAGCGGCATCGGGGTCGTCTCGTTTGGCTGGGCGGGGTCGCGCGACGTGAGCCCGGCCGAGGAGACGCTCCTGGTGGCAACGGCGGACCTCGTCGCGGCGGCGATCAGCACCTTCCGGACCGCCTCGCTGGTGTCCGAGCGGGGGGACTGGCTCGAGCGGATCTCGCATACCGACACCCTGACGGGCCTCGCGAACTCGCGCACGCTCGCCCGTGTCCTGGAGCTCGAGGTGGCCCGGGCGCAGCGGCAGAGCAGCGAGGTCTCCGTCGCGGTCTTCGACATCGACGGCTTCACGGCGCTCAACGACGCCGCGGGCTCGCGGGCCGGGGACCTGGTCCTGCGCCAGGTGGCGGCGATTCTCGCGGAGAACGTCCGCCTCGTCGATACGATCGCCCGCACCGGTGGCGACGAGTTCGTGCTCGTCGCGCCGGGCGCGGCCGGCGTGACCGTCGCGCGCCGCGTGCTGGACGGCATCGCCCACCTCGAGGCCGTCGAGGGTCACGTCGTCACCGCCAGCGCCGGGGTCGCCCGCTTCCCGGAGGACGCCGTCGAGGCTGGGGGGCTGCTGGCCGCCGCGCGGGCCGCGCTCGAGACCGTGGATGGGCGGGCCACCATCGGCGAGGCGGCGCGCTGACACAGCCTCGCGGCGGGGACCCGGCCGGTAGCGCTAGTCCTCGCGCTCCGCGCAGCGCAGCCGGTCCGCGATCCGGTCCAGCGCCGCAAGCGACCCGTCGAGCACGGCGGTCGCGTCGCCGCTCGCATCCACGATGACGTAGCGATCCGGCTCGTCTGCCGCGAAGCCCAGGAACGCCGCGCGCACGCGCTCGTGGTAGGCCATGTCCTGGTAGGCCTCGAAGCGCGTCACCTCGTCCGCCTTCCGTCGCAGCCCGGCCGCCACCGGGAGGTCCAGCAGGATCGTCAGGTCCGGCACCAGGCCGCCGGTCGCGAAGCGCTGGACGGCACGCAGCTCGTCCATCGGCACCCCCGAGCCCGAGCCCTGGTAGGCGAGCGACGAATCCGAGTAGCGGTCGCAGAGGACCACGGCGCCGCGCTCGAGGGCGGGCAGGATGACCTCGTCCACGTGCTGCGCCCGCGAGGCCGCGAACAGCAGGGCGTCCGCGCGCCCTGTGCGGTCGATCCTCGGCTCCGTGTCCAGGACGAGGCGCCGGATCTGCTCGCCGAGCGGGGTGGATCCGGGTTCCCGCGTCGTGACCACCTCGCAGCCGCGAGCGCGCAGCACCGCCGCGAGGCGCGGCATCAGGCTCGACTTGCCGGACCCGTCCGGACCTTCGAGCGTGATGAAGACACCCCGGGGGGCCGTGGTGGTGGACACGATCCCGAGTGTAGGCGATGGGGGGTGGCCGACCAATGCGGCGGCGCACCGGGACAGGAGGCGGCCTGCCTCACCGTCGGCCGATCGTCTGCTCGTTCGACCGGCCCTTCCTGTTCGCTGCGGGACTCGAGTCCGGCGCGGAGCGGTTCCCCGGCCGGGTCGCCGACCCGTCGGTTCGCTGGTCACGGGCGGCTCTCGGGTCGCTCGGTACGTCCGGGCGACCCTCGGGTCGCTCGTGATGAACGCGGAACGTTCACTCGGGCGGATATCGGGGCCGGATGAACCCCGGGCGTTCAGCCTGGAGGTTACCGAGGCCCGAATACCGCTGTCTCGCACGCCGGGCGTTCAGCCGGGGCGGTCGGGATGACCAGAGAACCGCTGGATCGAACGCCCAACGTTCAGCGGAAGGCAGGGGAGCGTCCCCCCGGGGTCGGGGGATTTCGAGCGAGGCTCCTGACGCCGGCTGAGCCGGACGCTCCGGGGCCACCGGAGTGGTGCTCAGCCTGTCCCGACCAAGGATCAACTGACCGGCGGCCCGATTATGGACCCGCGAAGGAAGCGGAGCGAGCGAAGGCCCTGCTGCACGCGTCCTGACCGACGCCATCGACAAGGCCGCTGGGCATCACGACGGACCGCTCCACATCCACCACCCCCCGGGACACGACCCCGCCGCGGGGCGTAACTGCGCCGGGATCACTCCGGACCCGGACGCGTGCACTCGCGTGAGGCGTGGATGACCGCGCTCGCACCGGTTCCCATGGCCCGGGCCGGTTGACGGCCAGCCACCCACCCGCGGCCGAGCAGACTCGCTGACCCGCGCTCTCGCCGTCGACGACTCCGCGAGCAGTAGGCGAATCGCCCTAGCGCCAAAGGTCCGTCCGGCGCGATACCCTCCGCAGGCAATGCGAGACCTGACGAGCCGTGCCCTCGACACCGCCACCTCGATCGGCGCGACCTACGCGGACGTGCGGATGGTCCGCCGTCTCGAGGAATCGATCCATATCAAGTCCACGCGCGTGGAGGGCGTCCCGTCCGGCGAGACCGAGGGCTTCGGCGTCCGCGTCCTCGTCGATGGCGCCTGGGGTTTCGCCTCTAGCCACGATCTCAGCACAGCCGAAGCGGACCGCATCGCGGCCATGGCGGTGCGGATCGCGCGGGCGAGCGCCACGGCCCTGCGGAACGTCGTCAGCTCGACGACAGGCCCCCCGCCCATGGCCGCTTCGAGACCCCCCTGGCGAGGATCCGTTCACGGTGCCCCTCGAGCGCAAGATCGCGGACCTGCTCGCCGCCGACCGCGCGACGCAGCGGTCAAGCGGCATCACCTGCACCGAATCGCTCGTACTCCGCGCAGCGGGAGCAGAAGACCTTCGCCGCGTCCGACGGCAGCCACACCGAGCAGGTCATCACCCATCTCGGCGCAGCCTGGAGGCCAACGCGATCGAGGGCGACGAGCACCAGCGGCGGAGCTAGCCGGATAACGGCGGGGCCTGGCTACCGGCCGGCCACGAGTACGATCCGCGGACTGGATCTCGCAGGCAACGCCGAGCGCATCGCAGAAGAAGCCGTCGACCTGCTGTCGGCACCGCCGCTGCCCGGCAGGGATCACGACGGTCATCCTCGACCCGAGCCAGCTCTACATGCAGGTCCACGAGAGCTGCGGCCATCCGACCGAGCTGGACCGCGCCTTCGGCACCGAGGCGAGCTACGCCGGCACGAGCTTCCTGACCCCCGACAAGCTCGGACGGCTTCCGCTACGGCTCGGACCTCGTGCGACATCGTGGCCGACGCCACCGTCCCCGGCGGCCTGGGCACCTTCGGCTGGGACGACGAGGGCGTCGCGGCCCAGCAGGTGCACGCTCATCAAGGAGGGCATCTTCGCCGGCTACCTGACCTCGCGCGAGACGGCGCCGCGCATCGGGCGCCGTACGGCGGGGCCATGCGCGCCGATGGCTGGAACCGGATCCCGCTGATCCGGATGACGAACATCAACCTGCTGCCGATGCCGGGCATGAGCTTCGACGACATCATCGCCGACACGGACGACGGCCTCTGTTCGAGACCAACCGCAGCTGGTCCATCGACGACCGGCGCCTGAACTTCCAGTTCGGCACGGAGATCTGCCGCGAGATCAAGGGCGGCAAGGCGGGCGGCTGCTCAAGAACCCGACCTATACGGGCATCACCTACGAGTTCTGGCGCTCCTGGACGCCGTCGGCGACGCGAGCTGTGGCGGATGCTGGGGCACGCCGAACTGCGGCAAGGGCGAGCCGGGCCAGACCGCCCACGTGGGCCACGGGGTCTCCGGCGCCCGCTTCCGGAACGTCCGCGTGGGGGTCGGGCATGATGGTGAGACGGCGATCGCGCGCGACCCGAGCCGCTGCCGCTCCGCTCGCGGAGGACCTCGTCCGGCGTGCCGAGGCGGCCGGCGCAACCGAGGCCGAGGCGCTCGTCATCGCCGCGACCTCGTCCCTCACCCGCTTCGCCAACAGCGAGATCCATCAGAACGTCTCCGAGCACCGAGCGTCTTCGTCAACCTCCGCTTCGCCCGCGGGCGCCGCGTCGGCGTCGCCTCCACCGGTCGAGCGGACGACGGAGGGCTGTCGGCCGTCGTCGAGCGTGCGGCTGCGATCTCGGCCAACGTGGAGGAGCTGGAGGACTGGGCAGGGCTGCCCCGATGCAGACGTATCGACGGAGCCCCTCGCGCTCGCCTGGTCCGACGCAACAGCCGACGCCAGCCCGGAGCTCCGAGCCGACGGGCGAACGCCGTCATCGCCGCGGCTGACGAATCAGGCGTCACGGCGTTCGGCTCGTTCACCACGACGCGGAGGCATCGCGGTCGCGAACTCGAGCGGGATCCGGGCCGCCGAGCGACGAACGACGTCCCAGCTCCTGACGGTCAGCATGTGCCCGGACGACGGCACCGGTTACGCGGAGCAGTGCGCCATCGATGCTACCGAACATCGACGCCGCCGCATCGGCCGTGAGGCGGCCGAACGGGCCCGCGCCAGCGCGAACACCGGTCGCCATCGAGCCGGCGACTACCCCGTCGTCCTCGCACCACTACGCCGTCGTGGACCTCCTGGACATGCTCGGGTACCTCGGCTTCTCGGCCCTCGCGGTCGAGGAGGACCGCTCGTTCTGGGAGCCCGGCCGCCGCGTCGGCTCGCCGACTCGTGACGATCACCGACGATGGCCGCGACCCGGCCGGCCTGCCGATGGGCTTCGACGCCGAGGGCGTCCGCAAGCAGCGCCTGGCGCTTATCGAGCCGGCGTCTGCCGGGACCTCGTCTACGACCGCAGACCGGCGCCAGCGCCGGACGCGCTCCACCGGCCACGGCCTGCCGGCGCCGAATCCGTACGGCCCGTTCCCCACAACATGGTGATGTGCACGGGCGACGCCCGCACGGACGAGCTGGTCGGGGGGATCGACCGAGGCCTCCTCGTCACCCGCTTCCACTACACGAACCCCGTTCACCCGAAGAAGATGATCATCACCGGCATGACCCGGGATGGGACCTTCCTGGTGGAGGGCGGCAAGTCGTGGGCCCGGTCAGGAACCTGCGGTTCACGATGTCGTACCTGGACGCGCTTGCCAACGTGGAGGCCGTGAGCCGGGACCTGCGCTGCATCCGCGGGCTCATGGGTGGGAGCGTGGTGCCGTCGCTTCGGCTCTCCTCGTTCTCGTTCACGGGCGCCACGGCTGCGGGATAGGCGGGCGATGGGCAGCCGCGACGGCCCCGGATCGGACCTCACCGTGTACGCGGAGACGGACGGCTCGATATCGGTGGACGTCGGCCAGCGGTTCGTGGCCGTGGACACCGAGGACCTCGAGCGGATCCTGGACCGGCTTGCCGCCGACGGCGGCACGCTCCGCCTGCTGGGCGGGACCGGGCGTGCCGATGACGGCGACGAATCCCCGGACCACGAGAGCGACCCCGCGATGGGCGCCGCCGGGTACGTGCTGGCGCTCGCCCACGCCCGCGGGCTGACGGTCATCCGGGACGAGTCCTGAGCGGGCTGACGGGCGCCTACGTCCGGTTCCTGGTATGGCTCCCGGGACGCTCCTCCTCCCGGCCCGGGCGCCCTGTGCGGAACGCCGGATCGGGCTGAGGCTCCGCCCTCGCGCGCAGGCCGATCCGCGAGGCCATGGCTCGCGGTCTCTCAGACGAGCCCGAGGAACCGGTCCACAAGCCGGCGCTCCCAGAACGTCCGGACCAGCAGCACCCATGCCGCCACCGCGACGGCCACGATCAGCGCCTCGCGCGATCCGGGGACGACGAGCTGGAAGAACCCGCGGGCCGGTGGGAGGGCGAGGGTCAGCACATACCCGACCGCGAGCCCGATCGCCAGCAGCGCGGGCCGCCGGTCGTCCGTCAGCGGCTCGACGACCGCGAACCACCGGACCGGCGGCTCGACGAACAGGATCAGGAACAGCCCCGAGAACACGAGGAACGACGTCACCGCGGTCCGGGCAGCCCGACCGGCCGCAATTAGGTGGGACGGGTCCGGGGCGTAGAGCGCGAACACCCCGTAGAACACGATCAGGCCGACGAGGCTCGAGACGACCGCCGCCGGGACGACGAAGCGCGCCAGGGTCCGCCCGAGGCTGGCGCGCACCCGCCGCCCGGGCTGGGCCCAGACCGCGAGCATGGCGCTCGGGATGCCCACGGTGAACACGGTCAGCGCGGAGGCATTGCGCAGCTCGATCGGGAACGCCCCCACGACCAGCGAGCTCACGACCACCAGGCCGACGGTCGCGATGCGGGTCATGAACAGCTTGAGGATGTCCTGCATGCCGTTGAGGATCCGCTGGCCCTCGCCGACCGCCTGGGCCACGGCAGCGAAGGAGTCGCCCATCAGAACGAGGTCAGCCACACCGCGCGTCGCCTGGCTGCCGCTGCCCATGGCGATCGCCAGGTTGGCCTTCTTGAGCGAGAGCACGTCGTTCACGCCGTCGCCGATCATCGCCACGTAGTGACCGCCGGCCCGGAGTGCGTCGACGAGTCGCTCCTTCTGCGCGGGCGTGATCCGGCCGAAGACCGTGGTGTCGTCGGCGGCCTTGACGAGGGCCGCGTCGTCGAGGGCGGACAGCTCCGGGCCGGAGAGGGACGGGATGTCGGGTCCCAGGCCGGCCTGGCGGGCGAGCGCGACCACGGTCTCGGGATCGTCACCGGAGATGATCTTCACCGCGACGCCGCTGTCCATGAACGCGCGAAGCGTGGCCGCGGCCTCGTCGCGCAGCTCGTCCGTCAGGGCCACCAGGCCGAGCGCGCGCATGCCGTGCGGGAGGGTGGCGCCCCCGTCGTCGTCGCCGACGTCGGGCAGCGCCGCGGCGTCCGGGTACGTGGCCACGAGCAGGACGCGCAGGCCCCTGTCGGTCCAGCGGGCGGTCTGGGCCCGGATCTCCTCCCACGCCTCCGCCTCGCCGTCCGGACGCTGGGCGAGGTACGGGTGCAGGAACGAGGCGGCCCCGAACGCGACGATGCCCGGCAGGCCGCGACGGCCGTCCGCATCCTCATCGGCCCCACCGGCGCCACCGGTCCCAGGGGCCCTGAACGCGCACGCGCTCCACTTCCGGGCCGACGAGAAGGGCACCTCTCCCGAGAGCGGGTGAGGCGCCACCGGCCAACGTGCAGCGATGGCCCCGCTCGTCTGGTTGCGGGCGGTGGCGCTGGCCGCGAGCGCGGCGACGGCGGCGATCACCTCGTCCTCGGTTGCCCCGCCGACACCGGCCACGGCCTCGACGGACAGCCTGTTCGCGGTCAGGGTCCCGGTCTTGTCCAGGCACAGGACGTCCACGTGGCTCAGGCTCTCGATCGCGTTCGACTGCTGGACCAGTGCGCCGAACCGGATGATGCGGACCGCCCCCAGGGCATAGGCGACCGCGATCGAGACGAACAGGCCGTTCGGGACGAGGCCGGCCAGGAGCGTGGCGTTGGCCACCACGTCCCCCAGGATGGCGGACTGGACGAGGCCGCGCACGACGAGCAGGACCTCGAGATACAGCACGATGAGGAGGACCACGCGGATGACGAGGTTGACCTCGGCCTGGAGCGGGGTGATGACGCGGCGGAACGACCGCGCGCCCGCCGTGATCTGGTTGGCAAAGCTGGCGTCCTGCACCTTCTCCGCCACGTACCGGGCAGAGCCCGTGGTGGCAAACGAGCCGCTGAAGACCTCGTCGCCGGGACGCTTGCGGACGACGTCCGACTCGCCCGTCAGCTGGCTCTCGTCCAGCCCGGCGGCACCGGTCGCCAGCCGCCCATCGAGGACCACCTGGTCGCCGGCCTCGAGCGCGATCAGGTCACCCAGCACGAGGTCGTCGGGCGAGACCTGCACCAGCTCGCCGTTCCTGATGGCCGCCGCCGTCGGACGCGTCAGCAGCGCGATCCGGTCCAGGGTCCGCTTCGCCCGGATCTCCTGGACGATGCCGACGATGACGTTGGTCGAGATGACGGCAAGCGACACGAGGGCGTCCGTCGGCCGCCCGACCAGCACGAGCGCGAGGCCCAACGCGAACAGGATGTTGTTGACGAAGGTGAAGACGTTCTCGCGGACGATCTGCGCGTACGTCCGGGTGGTGGGCGGTGGCGGCGCATTCCCGAGGCCCGCCTCGCGTCGGCGGAGCACCTCCGCCTCGTCCAGGCCGGTCGCGGGCGTTGGCGGCAGGTCCGGGCGACCGGGGATGCCGCCGATCACCGGATCGTCGATCGCGGCAGCGAGGGAGGAAGTCACTGTTCGAGGATACGACGCGCGCGGGCCGGGACGACAGGCGGGCGGGCGTCCACGCACAGCGGAGCGGAAGGCCACGTACAGGCGCAGCGATCGCGGTCGGAGCCATCCGGGCCGCGACGCCGCACGGCCGCCAGGACCCCTACCGCCAGGCCGGCCTCGCGACGTCGGGGTACAGCCGGACCCGCCGGTACGGCTCGCGGCCGCGTGACCGCGAGACGAGGTTCGCGCGCTCTGCCATCTGGTGCTGCAGCCGGCGGATGTAGGCGTTCTGCGGCGCCAGCTCCACCGGCTCCTGCTCCTTGATCACCAACCCGATCGCCTGCTCGGTCTCGCGCAGGGCCGCCTCGCGCGGGTCCACCTCCAGCGCGAACACGGACGTCAGCGACGCCTGCATCTGCACGATGGTGTTCGCCTTGAGGACGTAGATCGGGATGCCGCGATCCTCGGCCTCGCGCAGGGCCGGCGGCTTCTGCCGGTACTCGCTGCGCAGGGTCATCGCCACGTCCGCCTCGTCAGGCGCCCGGGCGATCACCACCGGCAGCTGCAGGTCCCGGATCGCCTGCTCCAGGCGCTTGCGGCTGATCCCGTGGGGGAACACGCGCAGCGTGGGCAGCAGCCCATCCTCCACCTGTCGCGCCGCGGATCCGAACGGCGCCTCGTCGTCCTCGGCGTCGTCCGCGTCGTTGTCGGCCTCGAGGTCGCCGTCGAGACCGCCGTCCAGGACCGAGAACCCGGCCCCCGGACCGCTCCGTCTCGCCGGGCACCATCCGGGCGATCCGCTGCTCCTCCGCGGCCTCGAGCTCGGCGGCGTTGACCGGCCGCGTTCCCTCGTCCTCGCGCAACGTGTTGAGCGCACGCGCGGCCTGGTCTCGCCAGGCCTTCTGGCGCGCCAGCTCCCGCGCATCGCGGGCCCGCACCTCCGCGGCCGCGGCCGCCGCCTCGGCACGCTCCAGCGGTCCGCGGTCGGCGATCTCCCCCGCGACGAACGGCCCGCCGGACAGAGCAGCGATCGGGGCAGGCGTGCACCCGGCGCGGTCCGCGGACCCGGCGGGGGCGACCGCCGGGTCGTGCGGCGAACCGCTCGCCCGGCAGCACGCTCAGGGGGCCCGATCGGTCCCCCTCCGGGCTGCGCGCCCCGCGGTCGCCTCCGCGGTCACCGCCTCGATCCGACGCCCCACGCCCGGCGCGCCAGCCGCCCGACTGCCCGGGCCGATACCCCGGCCGCGCCGCGGCCGGACCCCGGTCCTCGCCGGCATACCCGCCGGTCCGGTACGTCGACGCCCCGCGCCATCCCGGCTCGCGTCCCCAGGCTCCCGCACCGGACCCGGTGAGCCCGCTGAACCGGTCGGCGCCCCCGCCGACGGCCTCCCGCGCCGACGGCTTCGGCCGCGACTGGGAGCGGTGCACGCCCTCCTCGTCGCGCCAGCGCAGCTCCGCCGCCACCGGATCGCCCAGCAGCATCGCGTCCACGGTCTGCGCGACGTCCGCGTGGACGAGCACCTTCTCGCGATCCTGGATCTCGACGATCACGTCGAACGTCGGCGGCGCCTTGCGCTCGAGCACGCTCTTCTGGGAGCGGCGGCGGCGCGCCTCGTCGTCGCCGAGGGTCACGCTCTGGATCCCGCCGATCAGGTCCGAGAGCGTGGGGTTGAGCATCAGGTTGTCGAGGTTGTTGCCGTGCGCGGTGCCGATCAGCTGCACGCCGCGCTCGGCGATCGTGCGCGCGGCCTGCGCCTCCAGCTCCGTCCCGATCTCGTCGATGACGATGACCTGGGGCATGTGGTTCTCCACCGCCTCGATCATCACCTGGTGCTGGAGGCTGGGCGTCCGCACCTGCATCCGCCTCGCCTTGCCGATCGCCGGGTGCGGGATGTCGCCGTCGCCGGCGATCTCGTTGGACGTGTCGACCACCACGACCCGCTTGCCCTGCTCGTCGGCGAGCACGCGGGCGGCCTCGCGGAGCATCGTCGTCTTGCCGATGCCGGGCCGGCCCATGATCAGGATCGACTTCCCGCTCTCCACGAAGTCCGCGATGATCTCGATCGTCCCGTAGACCGCGCGCCCGATCCGGCAGGTCAGCCCGACCACCTTGCCGCTGCGGTTCCTGATCGCGCTGATCCGGTGCAGCGTCCGCTCGATGCCCGCCCGGTTGTCGTCGCCGAACAGCCCGATATGGTCCACGACGTACCGGAGGTCCGCGTCCACGATCTCGCGCTCCAGGAGCGTCACCTCGCTCGCCGGGTAGCGTGCCTCGGGCCTCCTGCCCAGGTCCAGGACGACCTCGATCAGCGTCTCGCGATCCGGGAGGGCGTTGACGGCTGCGACGATCTCCGGCGGCAGCGCCGCGAGGAGCACGTCGAGGTCGTCGATCGTCTCCCGATGCGGGTCCAGGGATCCCACGCTGGCCTGCCCTCCTTGTGATCCGCTACCGGACGCCGGCCGGCACGAGGCGCGGCTCCTCGACGCGGACCAGGGTCTCCTTGAGGAGGAGCGTGACGGTTGCGATCGCGTCGAAGCCCTCCTCCTCCAGGCGCCGGTCGATCGGCGATTCATAGGTTCGCACGGGTGCGAGCACGCCCCGTCCGCGCACCGATGTCACGTCCGCGCGGGCGCCGATGACGCCCAGCGCATACCGGATCAGGGGCCCCACGTCCGCCTCGGGGCGCGCGAGCACCTTGAAGTAGTGGGGCTGGTCCTCCTTGGCGACGCCCACCTGGACCAGGGCGTCCAGCTGGGTCCCGTCGCGCCCGCCCCCGCGGGCCTCCAGGACGTATCCCTCCACGTCTGCGAAGCGGAGGATCGGCGCGAGCGATGACCGGGGCACCCGCCAGTCCCTGCCCTGGCGCTCCCAGTCCGCCATCCGGACATCCTCGAGGCGCTGGACCGGCGCCGGGGTGACGCACGCGTACAGGCGCGAGAGGGCGACCGCGTCCTGGGCGACCGCGGGCCGGATCCCGGCCTGGCCGGCCTCCTCGTCGCCCATCGCCCCGGGCAGGGGCTGGGCGGCCGGGCGGAACAGCACCCGCTCGTCCCCGTACCGGGCGAACCCGGCCTGCATGAACAGCTCGACGTTGTCGTCGGCGTCGGCGCAGGCCACGTGGAAGCGGACCGCCCCGCGCTTCGCGCCATCGCGGAGCAGGTGCTGGACGAGGCGGAAGCGCACGTCGCCCGCGTCCAGGCCGCCCACCGCGTCCAGCTCCACGACCGTCCACTCGTCCCGCTGGCTCTCGCGCTCCACGCGGAGGAGCCCCGCGATGTGGCTGTCGCGGTCGAAGACGTAGAGCACGTCGTGCGGCTGGAACGCGCCCAGCGGCAGCCGGAACAGGCTGAACATGCCGATCGGCGGGCCGGACACCGGGAGGCCCAGCGACCGCATCCCCTCGCCGCCGCCCTGGGCGAGCCTGCTCAGCTCCCCGAGCGCGGCCAGGTCCGTCAGCCGGGCCGCTCGCACCTTGCCCGTGCTTCGCGCCATGCCTCCTCACCGCCCCTGCTGGGCGCGGCGGGTCGGGTGCGGCCGGCGGCCGCTGCCCTCGCCCGGGTCAGCATGCTCCGATGCGAGCATGGCGACCAGGCGGTGGAACCGCGTCTCGCCCGCGAGCTCCGGGTGGAACGAGGTCGCGATGATGTTCCGCTCCCGCACGGCGACGATGCGCCCGTCCGCGAGCCTCGCCAGCACGTCCACGTTCGGCCCCGACGCGCTCGATCACGGGCGCGCGGATGAACACCCCGTGCACGGGCTGCGCGCCCAGCAGCGGCACGCCAGCTCCGTCTCGAACGAGTCCAGCTGGCGCCCGAACGCGTTGCGCTCGACGGTCACGTCCAGCAGCGGCAGGATCGGCTCCTCCCCGCCGGTGATCTCGCTGGCCAGCACGATCATGCCGGCACAGGTCCCGAACAGCGGCGCCCCGCTCGCGGCCAGGTCGAGGATCGGCTCGCGCAGGCCCCAGCGGTCGATGAGGCGCCGCATGGTCGTGCTCTCGCCGCCGGGCAGGATCAGCCCGGCGACGTCGTCCAGGTGCTCCGGCAGGCGCACCTCGACCGCCTCCACGCCGATGGCGCGCAGGACGGCGACATGCTCCGCGAAGGCCCCCTGCAGGGCCAGCACCCCGATCTTCATCCGGCCGGCCTCATCGTGCCGGCGCTCCGCCGACGCGTCCCCCTACCAGCCGCGGACCGCGAGGCGCTCGTTGTCCGGGATGGCTTCCATGGCGATGCCGCGCATCGGCGCGCCCAGGCCCTTGGAGACCTCGGCGATGATCCTGGCGTCCTGGAAATGGGTCGTGGCCTGGACGATGGCGTTCGCCATGCGCGCCGGGTCCTCGGACTTGAAGATGCCGGAGCCCACGAACACGCCCTCGGCGCCCAGCTGCATCACCAGCGCCGCATCGGCCGGCGTGGAGATGCCGCCGGCGACGAAGTTGACCACCGGCATGCGCCCGTCGGCCGCGACCTGCCTGACCAGCTCGTACGGGGCCTGCAGCTCCTTGGCGGCGACGAACAGCTCGTCCTCGCGCATGCCCCCGAGGCGCCGGATCTCGGCCAGCACGTCGCGCAGCTGGTGCACCGCCTCGACGACGTTGCCGGTGCCGGCCTCGCCCTTCGTGCGCATCATGGCCGCGCCCTCGTTGATCCGGCGCAGGGCCTCGCCCAGGTTCCGGCAGCCGCACACGAACGGGACCTTGAACGCGTGCTTGTCGATGTGGTTCCGCTCGTCGGCCGGGGTGAGGACCTCGGACTCGTCGATGTAGTCGACGCCCAGCGCTTCCAGCACCTGCGCCTCGACGAAGTGCCCGATGCGGGCCTTGGCCATGACCGGGATCGACACCGCCGCCATGATCCCCGCGATCATCTCGGGATCGGACATGCGGGCGACGCCACCGGAGGCGCGGATGTCGGACGGGACGCGCTCGAGCGCCATCACGGCGACGGCGCCCGCGTCCTCGGCGATGCGGGCGTGCTCCGGGGTGACGACGTCCATGATGACGCCGCCCTTGAGCATCTGGGCGAGGCCCTTCTTGGTGGCCCAGGTGGATGTCTGTGTCATGGTGGTTTGGGCTCTCCGAGAGGACGCGTGAGGGGTCGGCCGTCCGGCTTGCCGCGGGGTCCTCGCCCGTTCGAACCGGTTCGGTCCGGCGTCACGCCCGGATTATCGCACGACGGCCCGGGACGGCCCGTGCGGTTGGCCCCGACGGCTGTTCGCGGTCCGCGGGTCCTCGGCTGCCGGTTCGGGCTGGCGGTGCGCGGGCGATTCGGGCGCGGCCATCCGTCCGAGAGCGGACTGTTCGGGCGGGGTCCCCGACGGTTCCAGCGTGTTCCGTCTCGGTCGCGCCGTGCGTCCCGGCCCGCCGCGCCCGGCTACCGCACCAGCGTGCGTACGACCCCGGACATGAGCGTGGTCGCGCGGCGAGCGGACGCAGGCGAGAGGCGGCTCAGCGCCTCGACCAGGCCGAGGACATCCTCGTCGGGGAGCCCATCGAGGAGGCGGACCAGGCGCAGGATCGTGTCGTCTGGGACCTCGCCCAAGAGGCGCAGGGCCCGCTCGAGCTCCGTGGGCTCGAGGCGGCTGACCAGCCCGACCGCGCGGTCGAAGAGGCGGACGAAGACGAGGAACGTGGCCAGCCACTCGCGCAGACGAACCAGCTCGGTCTCGCCGGGGTGCAGCGCGAGGGCGGAGTTCGTGTCGGCCAGGGTGCGCTCGAGCACGACCACGATCGGGTCTCCCTCGCGGACCTTCCGCTCGGCGACGACGCGGCCGAACCAGCGCCAGTGGTCGCCGATGGCGAGGTAGGCGGTGCCGGCGGGTCCGCGCCTGCCGACGCGGCGGGGTTCCGCGACACGCTCGACCAGGCCCCAGGCCTCGGCCTCGGCGAGGGCCAGGCTGGCGGCTCGATGGCTCAGGTTGAGAGCCTCCCGGACCTCGCGCTCGGTGAGAGGCTCCTGGCGCGCCATGAGGTAGGCGTGCACCCGCGCGATCGCCGGTGCGACCCCCCAGGCGGCGCCCATCTCGCCCCAGGCATTGGCAAGCTCGAGACGGATCTCCTCGGCGATCGGCGAGGCCGGACGCGAGGTCGCCTGGACGAGGGGGGCGGAGGCGGCGTCGGTCACCCTCGCATGCTACCCCGCCGGACCAAAACCTGACCCTGCCCGATAGCCGATTTCGTGGGGGCCCCCGAATCCCGGCCGGCGCACACGGACGATCACCTCCCGACATTCCGAGATGCTCTCGTCGTGGTCGTGGGGCGGGCCGCGCCGTCAGATGCCGGGCCCAGCCCGACGTATCGTGTGTTCATGCTCGCCCATCGCCACGATCCCGTCGCGCTCGACGGCGCGTTCGCCCTCGCCGCGCGCCAGGTGGAGGATGGCATCGTCCCGTTCGTCATCCTCGGCGTCGCCAATGCCGGCGGGACCATCCGCCTCGAGGCCGTCCCGCCGCCGGGTGCGTCGCCGGTCGGTCCCGAGGCCGTCTGCCTGCTGGCGTCGATCACCAAGCCGATCGTCGCCACCGCGGTGATGCGGCTTGTCCAGGACGGGCTCTTCTCGCTGACCGCGCCGCTCTCCACCTGGCTGCCGGAGCTGGAGGCGCCCGGCCGCCCCCCGATCACCGCCTGGCACGTCCTGACCCACACGACCGGCCTGGGCGAGGTCGACCTCGCGGAGCTTCTGCTCGCGGGTGGCGACCGCGCCGAGCTGCTCCGTCGCACGCTTGCGCTACCGCAGGAAGCCGCGCCCGGATCGAGGTTCAGCTACGCGACCTGCACCTTCGACCTGCTGGCCGAGTCGATCGAGCGCGCGACCGGCAGGCCGCTGGAGCGGGTGCTGCGCGACGAGGTGATGGACCCGCTGGGCATGGCCGCCACGACGTTCGATCCACGGCAGGACGGAGCCGCACGGATGGCGCCCGTGGCCGTGGGCGGCTGGGGCGCCGCGCCGGGACCGGAGCTCCTTGATCCGGCCACGGCGTCGACGGTGCTGGGCGGCTACATCGGGCTGCGCATGGCGGGCGGCGGGCTGTGGAGCACGGCGACGGACCTGCTGCGCTTCGGCCGCGCGATGCTGCGGGGCGGCGAGCTGGAGGGCGCTCGGGTCCTGGCGCCAGCCTTCGTGGACCTGGCGACGCACGAGGTCACGGTGGACGGGCTGGGCAGGGCGGTGGACCGCCTCGAGGACGACCACTACGCCATCGGCTGGGGGAAGCCTGCTGCCGCGTCGCCGGCGTCGCCGTCGGCGTTCGGGCACGGCGGGGTGTCCGGGACGCGCCTGTGGATCGATCCAGGCCGCGACCTCGTCGCCGTCTACCTGACCGGTGTCTGGGGCCTGCCTGCGCAACCGATCGACGCGGTCTTCAACGCCGTGTACGCGGCCGTTCGTTGAAGCGAACAGGGGACCCGACAGGACCACGTCCTCGGCAGGCGGCGAGCGAGGCTCCGACCGCTGTCATCCCTTGACAACGAGCGACGGCGAAGCGTAGATTGCCCTCTAGATGCTCATATGAGTCGCCAGCTGCTCATCTGAGCGGATACACATCGAACCGGAGGGCCTGTGCAGGCAGCGCGGCGTCGGGGCACGAGCGACACGCGGCTGATGGTGCGAATCGCGCAGATGTACTACCGGATGAACCTCAGCCAGGAACAGATCGGCGAGCGGCTCGGGCTGAGCCGCTTCCGAGTCGGTCGTCTGCTGGACCGCGCCCTCCGCGAGGAGATCGTGCGGATCGAGGTCGTCCACCCGGACGCACGCGTCGTGGACCTCGAGGAGCGGCTGATGCAGCGCTTCGGGCTCCAGGCCGCCGTGGTCGCGGATGTCCCCGCGGCGACCGGCGCGGGACAGGACGCCGACGACCTGGCCAGGGCCACCGTCGCCGACGCGGCGGTGGACTTCCTGGCCTCCCGCCGTCCGACCGGTGTCATCGCCGTCTCCTGGGGCCGCACGATGCTCGCCGTCGCGCGCCGCCTCCCCGACGGCTGGACCAAGGCCGCGGAGATCGTGCAGCTCAACGGCGCCGCGTCCCGTTCCACCCAGCCCACGCGTGCGAACGAGATCCTCGAACGATTCGCCTCGACCTCCGGCGCGACGTTCCGCGGCCTGGCGGCGCCCGCGATCGTGGGCAGCGCGGATCTCCGCGACGCGCTGATGCAGGACCCTTCGATCCGCGAGACGATCGACGTGGCCCGCTCCGCGCCCACCGCGGTCTTCGGCCTGGGGATCCCGGCGCCGGACAGCCCACACCTGGCCTCGGGGTTCGTGGACGAGGACGAGCAGGCACGCCTCCGCGCGAAGGGCGCGGTCGGCGACGTCATCGGGCGCTTCCTGGACGCACACGGGGAGGTCGCCTGGCCAAAGCTGGACCGGCGGACCGTGGGCCTCCGCCTGGACCAGCTCGCCCGGAAGCCCTTCCGGATGGGCGTGGCCGCCGGCGCGGGGCGGGGGCCAATCGCGCTGGCCGCGATCCGCGCTGGCGTCGTCAACGTCCTCGCCTCCGACGACGCCACCGCCGAGTGGGTGCTGGCTCATGGCTGAGCGCCGCCTCCCCGACGAGACCGCGGTCCGCCGGCTGGTGGAACGTGCGCTCGAGGCCGTCGAGGAAGGCGCGCCGGCCGGCACAGGCTCAGCCGGCAACGGAGGCACAGGCGCCGGCCCGAATCGCCCCTCTCCCCACCGGAGCCGGACCCGACCACCGTCGCCATCGGTGCCGACCACGGCGGCTTCGCCCTCAAGGCGGTCCTCGCGAAGCACCTCGCGGACACGGGCTTCGGCGTCACCGACTGCGGCACGAACGCACCGGATGCCGTGGACTACCCGGACTTCGCACACGTGGTGGCCCGACTCGTCGCCACCGGTGCCTGCGCCAACGGCATCGTCATCGACGGCGCCGGGATCGGCTCCGCGATGGCCGCCAACAAGGTCCCGGGTGTGCGCGCCGCGAACGCCCACGACACCTCGATGGCCCGCAACGCCCGGGAGCACAACTACGCCAACGTGCTGACCCTCGGCGCGCGGATGATCGGCGAGGGCCTGGCCCTCGAGATCGTCGACACGTTCCTGGCCACCCCGTGGGGCGCGGAACGGCACGGCCGGCGGGTCGCCAAGATCACCGGCATCGAACAGCGGTACAGCCGCTCCCAGAACGAGGACACAGCCCGATGACCGCCCCGCCCGACGATCGCGCCCAGCTCATCGAGGCGATCACGCGCCAGGTCCTGGCGACCCTCGCCGGCCCTGGCGCGGACGGGGCTACCTGCGCCACGTGCTCCGGCGGGTGTGCGGCCCGGTGTGCGGCCAGGGTGGCCGAGGTGGTCGCGGGCGGAGCGTCCCGCGTCAGCTACAGCGGGGAGGCGGGCTACGTCCCGGTGAACCTCGCCAAGTACATCGACCACACGCTGCTCAAGCCCGACGCCACGGCCGCGGACATCGATCGGCTGTGTGCCGAGGCCATGAAGCACGGCTTCGCCTCGGTGTGCATCAACCCGGTCTGGGTCTCCCGCGCCGCGAGGATCCTCAAGGGCTCCGGCGTCGCGGTTGCCTCGGTCGTGGGGTTCCCGTTCGGCGCCACGATCTCGGAGATCAAGGCCCACGAGTCGCGCCAGGTCATCCGGGACGGCGCGCGCGAGATCGACATGGTGATCAACATCGGGGCGCTCAAGTCCGGCCTGTTCGACCTCGTCCGCGAGGACATCGCGATGGTCTCGGATGCGTGCCACGAGTCCGGCGCCCTCAACAAGGTGATCATCGAGGCCGCGCTCCTCACGGACGAGGAGAAGGTGATCGCCTGCCGGCTGGCGAAGGACGCCAAGGCCGACTTCGTGAAGACGTCCACCGGCTATGCCTCCGGCGGCGCCACCGTGTTCGACGTCGCGCTGATGCGCGAGGCGGTCGGCCCGCGGATCGGCGTCAAGGCCGCGGGCGGGATCCGGACCAGGAACGATGTCGAGGAGATGATCGCCGCGGGGGCGACCCGGATCGGGGCGTCGGCCGGGGTCAAGATCGTGACGGGAGCAGGTGAGGCCGGTGGCAGGTATTGATCTTCGCGCGTACGTCTTCCTGGACAGCCTCCAGGCGCAATACGCGGCATTCCTCGGAACGGTGGCGCAGGGCTTCCTGCCGCTGCCCGACGACGCCTCGCTCTACGTCGAGGTCTCGCCGGGCATCGAGATCAACCGGCTGACCGACATCGCGCTCAAGGCCACCTCGGTCAAGCCGGGGATGCAGATCATCGAGCGCTACTTCGGCCTGCTGGAGATCCACTCGCCCTCGCAGGCGGAGGTGCGGGCGGCCGGGGCCGCGATCCTTGCCGAGCTCGGCCTGGCCGAGACCGACCGGATCAAGCCGCGGATCCTGTCCAGCCAGATCATCCGCCGGATCGACGACCACCAGGCGCAGCTCATCAACCGGACGCGCCACGGCCAGATGATCATCGGCGGCCAGACGCTCTACGTGCTCGAGATGGAGCCGGCCGCGTACGCGCCGCTGGCCGCCAACGAGGCCGAGAAGGCCGCCAGGATCAACATCCTCGAGGTCCGCTCGTTCGGCTCGATGGGCCGCGTGTACCTGGGCGGCGAGGAGGCAGATATCGACGTCGGCTGGCGTGCCGCCGTCGCCGCGATCGAGGGCATCGACGGGCGCGACGCGAAGGCGTGATCGACAACCACCAACCGCCGGCCGCTCGGCCGGGGGGAACAGGCACCGAACGGGAGAGGGTCCGATGGCAGACGCACTGGGCATGATCGAGGCACGCGGGTTCGCCGCGGTGGTCGAGGCGGCCGACGCGATGGTCAAGGCCGCCAAGGTGGAGCTGGTCAGCTACGAGAAGACCGGCGGGGGGTACGTGACCGCCGTCGTGCGCGGAGACGTCGCCGCGGTCAAGGCCGCCGTCGAGGCCGGCGCCCGCAGCGCCGCGAAGGTTGGAGAGGTCGTCGCGACCCACGTGATCGCCCGGCCGCACGCCAACGTGGACACCGTGCTGCCGCTGGGCCGCATGGACGAGGCGAAGGCCGAGCTCGGCTGACCGACGCCCTCGAACGGACCCACCGGGGGGCGGTCGGAGCGGCCGCCCCCGTGACCCAGGCCCCATGGGCCGGGGAGGAACGATGCTTCTCGGACGAATCGCCGGCACGGTGGTCGCCAGCCGCAAAGAGCCGCTGATGGAGGGGTGGCGGCTCCTGATCGTGCAGCAGCTGGGCGCGGACAACCGGCCGACCGGCGGCTATGTCGTGGGCGTGGACACGGTGGGAGCCGGCGTGGGCGAGGTGGTGCTGTATGCGAGCGGGAGCTCAGCGCGGCAGACCGAGGTCACCAGGGACCGACCCTGCGACGCGGTGATCATGGCCATCGTCGACACGTTCGAGGTCGGCGGCACGGAGATCTACCACAAGTAGCCACGGGCCCGGGGACGCGGCCGCCGGGCGGTGCGCCAACCCGTGAACCCGCCACGCGAACTGAACCGCGAACCTGAACCGCGATCCTGAAGGAACGACGACGTGCTCGACGAACGCGAGATCGCAGACATCATCGACCGGGTGCGCCGGCGTGTCGGCTCGCCCGACCCAGGGGCCGGCCGGCGCATGGCCGTCCGTGCCGAGCTCGCCGCGCCGGTGACGGGCGCAGTGGGCGACGGCGTCTTCGCGCGCCTCGACGAGGCCGTGGCGGCCGCCACCGCGGCGTTCCGCTCGACCCGCCTGGAGCTGGACCGGCGGAAGGTGATCATCGAGGCCGTCCGGCGCGCGGCGACCGAGCAGGCGGAGATGCTCGCCCGGCTGGCCGTGGAGGAGACGGGACTCGGCCGCGTCGACGACAAGACCGTGAAGAACCGCCTCGTGGCCACCAAGGCACCCGGGCCGGAGGACCTGGAGGTCCAGGCCGTCTCGGGCGCCCGCGGGATGATGATCACCGAGTTCGCCCCGTTCGGCGTGGTGGGTGCCATCACGCCGGTGACCAACCCGGCCGCGACCATCCTCAACAACGCGATCAGCGTCGTCTCTGCGGGCAACGCGGTGGTGTTCAACGCCCACCCGTCCGCGCGCCGGGTGTCCAACGCCGCGGTCCGGCTCGTCAACCGGGCGATCATCGAGGCCGGCGGGCCGGCCAACCTCGTCACCTCCGTCGCCGAGCCCACCATCGAGAGCGCCCGCGCCCTGATGGCCCACCCGGACGTCCGCGTGCTCCTGGTCACCGGCGGCCCCGGCGTCGTCCGGGAGGCCCTGCGGACCGACAAGCGCGCGATCACCGCCGGTCCCGGCAACCCGCCGGCGGTGGTGGACGAGACGGCCGACGTCGACAAGGCCGGCGCCGACATCGTCCGCGGCGCGTCATTCGACAACAACATCGTGTGCACGGACGAGAAGGAGGTCATCGCGGTCTCGTCGATCGCGGACCGGCTGGTCCGCTCGATGGCCCAGAACGGCGCCTACGTCCTCGCCGAGCACGAGCTTCGTCGCCTGGAGCGCGTCATCTTCACCGACCTCGGCGCGCCGGGGCAGCCTGGGCACATGAACCCGGCCTGGATCGGGCGCGACGCCGCACGGATCCTGGCCGAGATCGGCGTGCGACCCGCGGTGGAGCCGCGGCTGCTGGTCGCCGAGGTCCCCGCGGAGCACAGCCTGGTCTGGACCGAGCAGATGCTGCCGGTGCTCCCCGTGGTCCGGGTCCCCGACGTGGGCGCTGCGATCGACCTGGCGGTTCGCGCCGAGCACGGGTTCCGCCACACGGCGTCGATCCACTCCACCAACGTCGAGACGATCACCCGGATGGCGCGGGCGATGGACTGCTCGATCTTCGTCACCAACGGACCCAACTTCGCGGGCCTGGGCGAGGGTGGGGAGGGCTTCGCGACGGTGTCCATCGCCAGCCCCTCCGGCGACGGCATGACCCGGCCGCGCACGTTCTCCCGCGAGCGGCGGATCACCGTCGTCGGCGCGCTGCGGATCGTCTGATGCCGAACCCGACGGTCCGTACCGATCCGCTCACGGAGGCGGTGCGCCCACGGCAGGCCCGCTCCGGCCCACCCTCGCGGCCGGGCTGGACCCGCTCCAGCCCGCGATCGCCCTGCTGGAGTTCGGCTCCATCGCCGTCGGCATCGAGGCCGGCGACGCCATGGCCAAGCGCGCCCCGATCGACGTGCTCCGGAGCGGCACGATCCACCCGGGCAGGTACCTGGTGCTGGTCGGCGGATCCGTGGGGGACGTGGAGGAGGCGTACGCGGCCGGGCGCGAGGTCGGAGGGCCGTGCCTCATGGACACGGTGTTCCTGCCCAACGTCCATGCCCAGGTGGTCGCCGCGTTGCGCGGTGTCCGGCAGGCGGGGAGCGGCGAGGCGCTCGGCATCATCGAGACCGAGACCGTCGCCTCGGTCATCTGCTCCGCGGACGCCGGTGTCAAGGGCGCCAACGTGCGGCTCCTGGACCTGCGCCTCGGAGACGGTCTGGGCGGCAAGGGCTACCTCCTGTTCGACGGTCCGGTCTCGGAGGTGGAGGCCGCCGTGGCCATCGCCTGCGAGCGCGTCACCGACGTGGCCGGCGGCGCGATGCCCGGCACGAGGGCGCCGATCTGGCGGGTCATCCCACAGCTCCACCACGAGATGCGCCACGAGCTGGAGATCGGATCCCCGGTTCCGCTCCCGGATCGCGGCCGTGGAAACGTAGCGATGCAGCTCGGTCGAGTGATCGGCACGGTCGTCGCGACGGTGAAGGCGCCGGGGCTCGACGGCGTCCGCCTGTTGATCGTCCAGCCGCTCACCCGGACGCTGGAGCCGGTTGGGAACGCGGTGGTCGCGGCCGACGCGGTCCACATGGCGGGCCCCGGGGAGCTTGTGTACATCGTCGGGGCCCGCGAGGCGGCGGAGGCCATGGAGGACCGGTTCGCACCCGTGGACCACGCGATCGTGGGCATCGTGGACGCGATCGCGCCGGTCCGGGGAGGCGGACGATGAAGCTCGCACGGGTCGTCGGCACGGTTGTGTCCACGATCACCTCGCCGATCTTCGAGGACCGGACGCTGTTGCTGTGCGACCTGGTCGAGCCGTCCGGGGGTCCGGCCGGCGGATACCTGATCGCCGTGGACACCGTGGGTGCCGGCGCGGGCGAGCTCGTGCTGATCCTGGACGAGGGCACGTCCGCGCGCCAGATCGTCGGCGAGAGGAACGGCCCGTTGCGGACCGTCGTCGTCGGGATCGTGGACGAGGTGGCCGGGCCGGCCGGTGGCGAAGGAGACGGAACCCGAGAGACGAGGCGGGGCGGAAGGCTGACGACCGCCCGGACGAAGCCCGGCATGCGCCGTGTGAAGCCCGCCGCGCAGGGCTAGACCCAGGCCAACATCGTTGGTGGGGCCGGGCGACGCGTCAGCAGGCGAAGTCGATCCCCGGTGCCCCCAGGTTGAGCCCAAGCAGGAGCGATGGCGAGCCCGGCTCCACGATCGCGGGCCGGCAGTTGCGCATCCGCAGGTGGCCGGCGACAGACGCCGGGACCCGCAGCACGCAGGTGGCGATCAGGATCCGCAGCGTGCGCCCGTGTCCCACCACGAGCGTGCGCCCCGGCAGCCCCCTGAGCTCGTCGTAGAACGATCGCACCCGCGCCTCGACCGCCGCCTGGGGCTCGACCCCTTCGAGCTCGGCGCCGTCGCGCCGTCGGGTCACGGCCACCGGGTCCGCCTCGAGCTCGACGTCCGTCCAACCCTCGTATGGCCCGAAGTCCATCTCGACGAGGCGCTCGTCGGTCGTCAGCCGTGGTGCGTCCGTCCGCGCGGCGAGCACGACCTCGGCGGTCCGGCGGGCGCGCACCAGGGGCGACGTGAACGCACGGTCCCAGCCCAGGTCCGCCAGCCCCGCCGCCAGGGCGGCCGCCTGCGCCTCGCCGGTCCCGTTGAGCGGGACGTCGGTCCTCGACAGGAGCCGGCCCCGGGCATTCCACTCGGTCTCCCCGTGGCGGATGAAGAAGACCCTGGGCCGGGCCATGCGGGGCACGGCCTCGTCCGCGATTGGCGACGTCATGCAACGACTGTGCCGGGTCCGGCCCGCGCGCGCAAGGCCAGGGGCGTCCCGGCTACAGTCCGCGCATGACCGACACCGTCCACCCAATGGCCGCGCTCGGCTTCGATGCGGCGGCCGACGCCTACGAACGGGGCCGCCCAGACTACCCGGCCGACGCGGTCGCCTTCATCGTGAACCTGCTGGGCCTGAGGCCGGGACGCGCCCTCCTAGAGATCGGGGCCGGGACCGGGAAGATGACCCGCCAGCTCGTCCCGACCGGCGCCCGGATCCTCGCGATCGAGCCGGTCTCGGCGATGCGGTCGAAGCTTGCCGAGGTCGTCCCGGAGGCGGAGCTGGTGGGCGGCACAGCGGAGTCGATTCGACTGCCTGGTCGGGCGGTGGACGCGGTCGTGGCGGCGCAGGCCTTCCACTGGTTCGACACCATTCGCGCCCTCTCGGAGATCCACCGCGTGCTGCGGCCCGGTGGTCACCTGGTGCTCGCCTGGAACATTCGCGACGAATTGGTGCCTTGGGTGAAGCGGCTGGGGGAGTGCATCGAGGCCACCACCGGCGGCGAGGCTCCGAACTCCCAGCACGGGTGGCGAGAGCGCGTCGATCGCTGCGCCCTCTTCGAGCCGCTGGAGACGGCGGCGTTCCGGCACGTCCAGCGGCTGACGGTTGACGGGGTCCTGGACCGGGTGGTTTCGGTCAGCACGGTCGCGGCTGCAGCGCCCTCGGTCCGCGACGGCCTCGTCGCGGAGATTCGCGAGCTGCTGGCGACCGATCCGGATACGGCTGGGCGGGCCGAGTTCGACCTGCCGTACCGCACCGAGGTGCACTGGACCGCGTGCCGGTCCCCGGAGCCCGGAGATGTCGGCCTGGTCGCGTCTGTGAACGTGAGCCTTGGCGAGGAGCCGACGACGCCGGTCGACGGGTCGCGCATCCTCCCGACGGGCCTCGAAGGCGACCGGCCCGTGGAATCGGAGCCGGGCCTCCGTGGCGCCGACCGGGCCATCCGGGTGTACGCGCAGGAGGCGATCGAGCGGGACCGGGAGCGAGGCGGCGCGGCCTTCCCGGGTGCGCGCGGGGAGAGCCTGACGTTGCTCGGGGTCGATTGGGGTTCGCTTGCGCCCGGCGACCGGCTGGCGTTCGGCGTGGGCGGCGCACGCGAAGCCGAGGGGACGGCCGGCACGGCGGCCGAGGAGGCGGGCGACGCAGACGGGGCCGGGGCGCTGATCGAGCTGACGGAGGCGGCGGTGCCTGGCCTCACGGTTGTGGACCCGCTCGCGGAACCGCCGACCTCGCCGACCGGTCGCGAGCTGCGCGCCGAGGACTCCCGTTGGCTCGCGCGGGTCCTGCGCGAGGGCCCGGTCGCCCCCGGGATGGCCGTGCGGGTGGTCCGGCGCGCACAACGCTGAACGATCCTCGAGGCGCTACGCTTCGAGACGACCCTACGGAGGAACCATGTCCGCATCCGACCCGGCGACCGACGCCGACCCGGCGACCGACGCCGCCCCGATCTCAACGTCGCGCCTGCCACCGACGTCGCGCCTGCCACCGACATCGCTTCGGCCACCACCCGCGAGGCGCTCCTCGTCCGGCACAAGGAGGCACGGCGCCGCCGCAACGCCGCGGAGCCGGGCAGCCACGAGTGGGAGCAGGCCTCCATCGAGGTCGGGCGGATCGAGGTCGAGATCGCCCGGATCGAGCGGGCGATGGACCCGCCGCTGGTCTGACGCACCTCGCGCTTGCCGGGCCCCTCCAACGCGTCCGCGGCACGAAGGCCCCGCATCCGCCGCCGGACGCTTGACGGCGCTGCTATCGTTCGGGCATGGACGGGGTCGTGCTCGTGCTGAACCAGAACTACGAGCCCCTGAACGTCTGCAACCTCCCGCGGGCGTTCCGGCTCGTCTTCGGCGCGAAGGCCGAGGTCATCGAGTACGACCACGCCGAGATCCGCACGGTCGCGACGAACCTATCGCGCCCCGTCGGTGATCCGCCTCCAGCACCACATCCGCCGGCCGCGTCCGCGCGTCAAGCTGACCCGGCGCGAGATCTTCGCCCGCGACCGGCACACCTGCCAGTACTGCGGACGGGTGGCCCACGACCTGACGCTGGACCACGTGATCCGCGGCATCGCGGCGGCGCCCACAGCTGGGAGAACCTGGTCGCGGCCTGCAAGTCCTGCAACCATCGCAAGGGCGGCCAGACCCGGACGAGGCGCGCCTCAGGCTCCAGCGCCAGCCGTTCGAGCCCCGCAGCGACGTCTATTCGCTGTTCACGCCGTATCTCGAGGATGACCGGAACGAGGCCTGGCGGAGCTACCTCTTCCTCGGTCGCAACTAGCCACCCGATGGCGGCGCCGAGCCCCGCGGAGCGGGACGAGCGCGCCGCGCGGAACGATGCCGTCCAGCCCACACGGCCGGGGAGGCCGACTCCGCCGCGCGGGACGAAGCCGCCGCGCGCGTGGCCACCGTCGTCCCCGCCCGGGCGCTCGCCGTTCTCGACCGCATCCACGCCGCAGGCCACGCCGCGTTCATCGTCGGCGGCTCGCTGCGCGATGCCCTCCTCGGCCGCACCCCTGCAGACTGGGACATGGCGACCGACGCCCGCCCCGACCGCCTCGTCGCGCTGTTCCCCGGCGCCGTCTACGAGAACCGCTTCGGCACCGTCGCCGTCCGTCGCGAGGAGGACGTGTTCGAGATCACCACCTTCCGCACCGAGCACGAGTACGCCGACTTCCGGCGACCGCACCGAGTGGAGTTCGGCGACGAGATCGAGACGGACCTCGCCCGCCGCGACTTCACGGTGAACGCGATGGCCTGGGGCCGGCCCGCGGGCGACGCCGGACCGAACGGCCTGGTAGATCCGTTCGGGGGCCTGGACGACCTGGCCGCCGGCCGGCTCCGCGCGGTCGGCGACCCGGACGCCCGGTTCGGCGAAGACGCCCTGCGCATGGTCCGCGCCGTGCGGCTGGCGGCGACCCTCGGCTTCGAGATCGAGCCGGCAACGCTGGCGGCGATGACCCGGCAACTCGGCCCTGGTCGCGCCATCTCTCGGGCGAGCGCGTCGGCGCCGAGCTGGCCAAGCTGCTCGCGGCACCGCAGCCGTCGGTCGGGCTCAGGCTCGCGCAGGAGGCCGGGCTGCTGGGCGTGATCGCTCCGGCGCTGGCCGCCCAGCGCGGCATCCCGCAGAACAAGGTGCCGGGCGAGGACCTCTGGGACCACACGCTGCAGACCGTGGATGCCACGCCCGCGGACCGGCCGGTGTCCGCCTCGCGGCCCTCGTCCACGACATCGGCAAGCCCGCCACCCTCGCGGACGGCCACTTCCACCACCACGACGTGGTGGGGGCACGCCTCGCCGACGACCTGCTCCGCCGGCTCCGCTACCCGCGAACCGCAGCCGGGGAGGTCTCCCACCTGGTCCGCCACCACATGTTCAGCCGTGGACCCCGGCGCGACCGACGCCGCGATCCGGCGGTTCATCAAGCGGATCGGCAGGACGCACCTCGATGCGCTGTTCGCGCTCCGGCGGGCGGACGACATCGGCAGCGGCATGGACCCGGACGACCCGGAGGTGCGCGCCTATCCGCGCCCGCATCGACGCGGAGATCGCGGCGGAGGCGGCGCTCGACCGCTACGCGCTCGCCATCGACGGCACGGACCTCATGCGCGAGCTGGAGCTCGTCCCGGGGCCGCGCCTGGGCCGCATCATCGACGGCCTGGTGGAGCGCCGTCATCGCGGATCCGGTCCTCAACGAGCGCGGCTCGCTGCTGCTGCTCGCACAGGGCATGCTTGCCGACATGGACGCGGACACCGGCGACACGTGATCGAGCTGCTGCTCCAGGCGGAGCGCGCCCTGACGATGGGGCTGCTGGACCAGGCCGAGCGGCTGTACCGGCAGGCGGCCGAGGCGGACCCCCAGAACTCCATCGCGGTGGTGGGCCTGGCCCGCGTGGCCCTGGAGCGCGAAGACGACGAGGGAGCGCTTCGCGAGGCGCGGCGAGCGCTGGCGATCGACCCGGAGAACGTGGCGGCGGCCCGGCTGGCGGCGCGCCTGGAGGAGATCCTCGCCACCCCGGGCAAGCAGCGCCCGCCTGGGGCGGTCGAGGCGAAGGCCGACCGAGACCGCCGCTGCCGCATGCCGACGCCGCCGGACCGGGCCGAACGACGCCGGCGCGGCGCACCGATCGAGCCCGCCCGCAGCCGCGCCGACCCGAACCGACGGCGCCTCGTCGAGGCGTCATCGACCGCCTGCTCCGGAGGAACCACCCGTGAAGGTCCTGGTCACCGGCGGCGCCGGCTACGTCGGCGGCGTCTCCGTCGACGCGATCCTCGCCGCCGGCCACGACGTCGTCGTCCTCGACGACCTGTCCACCGGCCACGCCGCGATCGTCAACCCCGCGGCGCGCCTGGTGACGCGGCTCCTACGGCGACGAGGCCACCGTGCGGGCGACTCCTGGAGACGTGAGCGGATCGACGCCATCCTCCACTGCGCGGCCCGCTCGCTGGTCGGCGAGAGCGTCCGTGGACCCGGCGAGGTACTACCGCGACAACGTGGCCGGCGGCGTCGCGCTGCTGGAGGCGGCCCGGACGGCCGGCGTGCGGCGCGTCGTCTTCTCGTCGACCGCCGCCGTCTACGGCACCCCGGATCCACGCCCATCCGGGAGGACGCGCCGCTCCGCCCGATCAACCCCTACGGCGAGACCAAGCGCACGTTCGAGGGCGCGCTCCGCTGGTACGGCGCCGCGTACGGGTTCCGGAGCGTGATCCTGCGCTACTTCAACGTGGCTGGCGCAACGGCGCGCTGGGCGAGGTCCACCGACCCGAGACGCACCTGATCCCCAACGTGCTCGGGCCGCGGACGGCGGACCCGCGCTGACGCTCTTCGGCGAGGACTACCCCACCCCGGACGGCACGCCGATCCGCGACTACATCGACGTCTAGGACCTGGCCGACGCCCACCTGGCGGCGCTCCTGGCCACGGATCCCGGCGACGCGCGGACGGGCCGGCCGGACGCGCCTGCCTCGGCGCCGGCGCCCGCTCATCTGCAACCTGGGCACGTCAAACGGGTTCTCCGTGCGGGACGTCCTCCGGCCGCCGAGGCCATCGTTGGGAGGCCGATCCCGCACACCGTGGGCCCCCGCCGGGCCGGCGACCCGCCGGTGCTGGTGGCCTCCAACGCGAAGGCGCGCGAGGTCCTGGGCTGGATCCCGCCGCTCGGGCCTGGAGGAGATGATCGGCTCCGCGTGGGCGTGGCGGCACGCTCCACCCGGATGGCTACGGGGACTAGGCCGGATGCTCGCCCGGAGGGGTTCGGGGCCAAGCCATGCCGCTGAGCGTCAGCGGGGTCCATCCCGTCGGCACCGCGAACCTCCACCCGCCGTTCCCGATCACCGGACTCGGCGCGCCGGCCCTTCCCGGTGGTGGTAGGGTCGGGACGTGCCCGAGTCCACCCTGGCGCCCGCCATCCGGGAGGAGATCGTCCGGCTGGGGCGCGCCGACATCATGGTCGGCATCCCGAGCTTCAAGAACGCCGCGACCATCGGCTACGTGGTCCGCGCGGCGCATGCCGGGCTGGTCCAGTACTTCCCGGACCTCAAGCCCGTGCTCGTCAACTCGGACGCCGGCTCGCCCGACGGAACCCAGCGCGTCGTCATCGAGACCGAGCCGCCCGACTACGTCGAGTCGATCCTGCTCGTCCGGCCCACGAACCGCCTCGACCGGGTCACGCTCACCTACCCCGAGATCGACGGCATCGGCGGCAAGGGCGCGGCCCTGCGCGCCATCTTCGAGATCGCGGCGGCCCTGGAGGTCCAGGCCCTCGTGGTCGTCGACAGCGACCTGCGCAGCATCGTCCCGGAGTGGATCGAGCTGCTCGCCGGCCCGATCCTCAAGGGCGGCTACGACTTCGTCGCCCCGCTCTACGCCCGCTACAAGTACGACGGGACGATCACGAACACCGTCACCTACCCGCTCACCCGCGCCCTCTACGGCCACCGGATCCGGCAGCCGATCGGCGGCGACTTCGGCGTCAGCGGCGACCTCGTGCGCCACTACCTCGACCTGGACGACTGGACCGAGGACATCAGCAAGTTCGGCATCGACATCTGGATGACGACGTCCGCGGTCACCGGCGGCTTCGCGGTCTGCCAGGCCCGGCTGGGGGCGAAGGTCCATGATCCCAAGGACCCGGGCTCGGACCTCGGCCCGATGTTCCGCCAGGTCGTGGGCACGATCCTGCGGCTCGCGGCGGCGCATCCCGATGCTGGCGGAACGTCCGCGGCAGCCACGACGTCCCCGCCTACGGCTTCGAGCGGATCGTCGATCCGCCGCCGCTCGAGGTGAACGCGATCCGCCTGCTCTCGGAGTTCCACGCCGGCTCGCTGACCCTCGCCGATGCCTGGCGCCGGATGCTCGACCCGGCCAACGCCGACGCCGTCCTGGCGCTGGCGACGGAGGCGGGCACGCTGGCCGACGCGGCGTCGCGTCGTCTGGGCCTGGGCGGCGAGGGCGCGACGGCTCGACCCGACCACGCTGGAGATGGCCGAGGCGCTGGCCGCGCTTCCACTTCCCCGATGACCTGTGGGCGCGGGTGATCTTCGACCTCGTGCTCGCGACGCGGCGCGGGGACGTGGACGACGGCCCGGCTGGTCGCGGCGCTCGTGCCGATCTACTTCGGCCGCGTCGGGAGCTTCGTCATCGAGAACCGCAACCTGACCACGAGCCGATGCCGAGGAGCGGGTGGAGCGCCAGGCCCGCGAGTTCGAGCTGCTCAAGCCGTACCTCGTGGAGCGATGGACGAGGCGACGCGAGGAGGCGGCGGCCGACGGACGGCGGCAGCGCGCGGACCCGGCGGCCGCCGAGCGCGGCGGGCCCGGCGAGCCGGGCAGCGCGCGCCCGGGAGCCGCCGCGATGAGCGGCGAGCCGCTGCCCTCGCGGATCCTGATCCCGGTCGCCAACCCGCGTCACCGCGGAGGAGCTGATCCGGATCGGCGCGTCCCTCCTCGAGCCGCGGACGGGCGAGCTGACGGCGCTGGGCATCGTGGAGGTGCCCGAGGGCATGCCGCTGTCCGAGGGCGCCACGCGTGCCCGCCAGGCGCGCCGCCTCCTCCAGAAGGTCCTCGACTACGTCCCGGAGGGCACGACGATCCACCCGCTGGTCCGGATCGGGCGTCACGCCTCGGCCGGGATCGTGGAGGCGGCGGCCGAGCAGGAAGCGGACCTGATGATCTTCGGCTGGGGCGGCAAGTCCGGCCCCCACCACGAGGCCGGCACGCCGGTCATCTCGCCGACCATCGACGAGGTCGTCCGCGAGTCGCCGTGCGACATCGCGGTGGTCAAGCAGCGGGGCGCGCGGGAGATCCGCCGGATCCTGGTGCCGGTGCGCGGCGGCCCGCACGCGGAGCTGGCGCTCCGGTTCGCGGACGCCCTGGCCCACCGCCACGACGCCACGGTCGTGGTCATGCACCTCGTGCCGTCCGGCGTCACCGAGGCCGTGCGGGCCCAGGCGGAGCACGCGCTGGCGGTGTTCGCCCGCCACACGTCACGGCCCGGTCCGAGCCCATCCTGCGCGAGACACGCAACGTGCGGACGGCCGATCCTGCGCGAAGCCGAAAGCGCGGACCTGGTGGTCATGGGCGCTTCCGCCCCGCCCGGCGAGCCCGGCAGGTCGCTGTTCGGCGCCGCTGCCGGAGGCCATCGCCCAGCGGGCCGACCCACGGTCATCGTGGTCAAGACGCGGGAGCCCATCGGGCGCGGGACGTTCGAGCAGCTGGTCCAGCGCGCCGAGTCTCTGGCGGCCGCCGACCGGGCGGCCGAGGATCCCGGGCCGTCCCCGCCCGGGTGGAGCGCTGGTTCGCGGAGGCCAATTTCCACCACAGCGAGTTCGCGGACCTGGCGCGGCTGACCGCGCTCAAGGAGAAGCAGGGCCTCGACGGTGAGCCTGGTGCTGCCGACACTGAACGAGGTCGAGACGATCGGGCCGATCGTCCGCCGCGCCATCCGCGAGATGCAGCAGCGCTTCCCGCTGCTGGACGAGATCCTCGTCATCGACTCCGCGTCCACCGACGACACCCGGGAGATCGCCGCGGCCGAGGGTGCCCGCGTGGATCCAGCACCGGACGTCCTCGCCCGGTACGGCTCGTTCCGGGGCAAGGGCGAGGCGCTCTGGAAGTCCCTCTACGAGACGTCGGGCGACATCGTGGTCTGGGCGGACACCGACGTCCGCAACTGGCACCACCGGATGGTGTACGGGACGCTCGGCCCGCTGCTCGTGGAGCCTCGCCTCCAGTACGTGAAGGGCTACTACCAGCGCCCGATCGTCGAGGCCGGCGTCCTCAAGGAGGGCGGCGGCGGCCGGGTCACGGAGCTGGTCGCGCGGCCCCTGCTCAACCTGTTCTACCCGGAGCTGTCCGGCCTGATCCAGCCGCTCTCCGGCGAGTACGCGGGCCGTCGCTCGCTGCTGGAGCAGATCCCGTTCTTCACCGGCTACGCCGTGGAGATCGGCCACCTGATCGATGTCGCGGAGCGCGCCGGGCTGGGCGGGCTGGGCCAGGTGGACCTGGAGCGCCGGGTCCACCGCAACCAGGAGCTGGAGGGCCTGTCCCGGATGTCGTTCGTGATCCTGCAGGCCGTGATGAAGCGGCTGGAGGAGCGGAAGCGGGTCCGCCTGTTCGCCGAGCTCGGGTCCACGATGAAGCTGCCGCGCTCCGGCCGGGGCCGGCTCTCGCTGGAGATCCAGGAGCTGGCCGACAACGAGCGCCCGCCGATGATCCGGATCCCCGAGTACCTGGAGAAGCGCCGGGCCGGTCAACCCGGTTCGCCCGACCGGGCCGCGGTCGACCGACCGGGCCGGGTCGCCCTGGTCGGCCCTGGTCGCCCGAGTCGGACGGGCGGCGGGTCGGGCGAGAGCGGCGACTGAGGCGGGGAGGTCGACCGATGAGCGATCGCCCGCTTCGGGTCCTGGTCGCGCCGGACTCCTTCAAGGGCAGCCTCACCAGCGTGGAGGTCGCCCGTGCGCTGGCCGCGGGCTGGCGCCGGGCGCGTCCGGACGACGAGATCCGCCTGGCTCCCCTGGCCGACGGCGGCGAGGGCACGCTGGTGGCGATCGAGGCGTCGGGTGGCTGGCGGTGGCAGGAGGCCGACGCCCGTGATCCCCTCGGCCGGCCGATCAGCGCCCGGTGGCTGGCACGCGACGACGGGCGGGCCGCCGTGATCGAGATGGCGGCCGCGTCCGGGCTGTCCCGCGTGACCGCGCCGAGCGGGACGCCGTCAACGCGACCACCGCCGGGACCGGAGACCTGCTCTGCGCGGCCCTCGACGCCGGCATCCGGGAGCTCGCGCTCGGCATCGGGGAAGCGCCACCACGGACGGTGGCGCGGGCGCGCTCCGGGCGCTGGGCGCCACCGTGGGCGAGGACCTGGCGGTCGTGGACCTGGCCGGCCTGGACCCGCGCCTCGCGGAGACGAGCATCCGGATCGCGTGCGATGTCTCGAACCCGCTCCTCGGCCCGGATGGCGCGGCGGCGGTGTACGGGCCCCAGAAGGGCGCGACGCCCCGGCTGGTCGTCGCCCTCGACGCGCGCCTGGGGCGCTTCGCGGACGCACTCGAGGCGGCGACGGGCCGCCACGAGCGGAACACGCCGGGTGCCGGAGCCGCGGGCGGGCTCGGCTTCGGGCTCCTGTGCCTCGCCGGGCGCCTCGCGTCGCTCCGGCTGGAGCCGGGCATCGACCTGGTCATGGCGGAGGCGGGCTTCGACCTCGCGCTCGGGTCCGCCGATCTCGTCATCACCGGCGAGGGCCGGATCGACGCCCAGACCGCCTTCGGCAAGACCGCGCTGGGCGTGGCGAAGCGTGCGGGTGCCGCAGGCGTCCCGTGCATCGCCGTCGGCGGCGGCGTGACCGCGGACGGCATCGAGGCGCTGGATGCGGTCGGCGCGGTTGTGCCCGGTGAGCGAGGGGCCGCAGACCGTGGAGCAGGCGATGGCGGCCGGCTCTGCGCCGCTGGAACGATGCGGGGAACGGATCGCGCGGCTCGTCTCGGTGGGGCGGGCTGCTGCCAGATCGAGGCTGGATGTTGACTAAGTCCATCGGACTAAGTCATCATGACGGCATGACGGTCGTGAATGTCCACGAGGCAAAGACCCACCTCTCGCGCCTGCTCGAGCGGGCCGAGCGCGGCGAACGGATCGTGATCGCGCGGGCCGGCCGGCCGATCGCCATCCTCCAGGCGATCGACGCGCCGCCGCAGCGGGTGCCGGGCCACGACCGGGTCGTCATCCACGACGACTTCGACGATCCGCTGCCGGAGTTCGCGGACGACATGGGGATCGTCGATGTACCGCCGGACGGCTCGCGATGAAGGTCCTGCTCGACACCCAGGCGTTCCTGTGGTGGATCTCGGGCGCGGACCAGCTGACCGCCCGCGCCCGCTCTGTGATCGCGGATCCCGGGTCCGAGGTGCTCGTCAGCGTCGCTTCGGCATGGGAGATCGCGATCAAGAGCGCGACGGGCGGCTGGAGCTGGAGGGTCCCGCGGAAACGTATGTACCGGATAGGATCCGGCAGCACGGGTTCGCCGTCCTGCCGGTGGAGCTCGACCACGCGCTGCGGGCCGGTGCGCTGCCGCGCCACCATGGCGACCCGTTCGATCGTCTGCTGGTCGCCCAGGGCCAGGTCGAGGACGTGCCGATCATCACGGCCGACCCGCTGCTGAACCTCTACGACGTCGAGACGATCTGGTGAGCCACCAAGCCACCCGCCCCCGGATCCAAGAAGCCCGCCGTGGCGAGGAAGCGGCCCACCCGGAAGCCCGCGGACCCGGTCAGGCACTGGGCGTCCTATCTGCGCCGCTACCGGCCGGGCCTCCAGCGGTTCGTCCTGGACGGGCTCACCGCGGCCTACGGGGAGCAGACGTGGAGCTCGCGCCTGGACCCCACGAGCGAGCTGGTCCTCACGATCCTCACCCAGAACACGGCTGACGTGAACGCGGAGAAGGCCTACGAGGCGCTGCGCGTCGCATACCCCAGCGGCAAGGCGCCGGAGGTCCACAAGCACGGCATCGGCTGGGGCGGGGAAGGCCTGTCCGTGGCGCCGCCGCCCGACTGGACCGCCGTTGAGCACGCTCCCCTGCCCCAGCTGGTCGACGTGATCCGGCCCGGGGCCTCGCCCCCCAGAAGGCACCGCGCCTCCAGGCAACGTTGCGGTACATCCGCGAGCGCCGCGGCGACTATTCGCTGGAGTTCCTGGGCGAGATGCCTGCCCTCGAGGCCCGGGACTGGCTCACCGCCATCGACGGCATCGGCAAGAAGACGGCCTCCATCGTGCTGGCGTTCTGCTTCGGCGCCCCGGTGATGGCGGTGGACCGCCACGTGGAGCGGGTCTCCAAGCGGATCGGGCTGATCCCCGAGAAGGCGACGGCGGACCAGGCCCACGACCTGTTCCTCGGGATCCTCGAGCCGGACCAGATGTACGCGGCGCACGTGCTGCTGATCCACCACGGCCGGGCGATGTGCCACGCCCAGAACCCGGCCCACGAGATCTGCCCGCTCCGTGAGCGCTGCCGCGCCGTGAACCCGAAGGCGCCATGAGCAGCGACGGTCGCGTGCCCCTGATCCTCGATGTCGACACGGGGATCGACGATGCACTTGCCCTCCTCTACGCCTGCGCCAGCCCCGAGGCCGACCTGGTGGCGGTCACCTGCCTGTCGGGCAACGCGACCGCCCTGGACGTCCAGCGGAACACGCGCGGGGTGCTGGAGCTGGCGGGCCGCGGCGATGTGGCGGTGGCCGTCGGACGCGAGGTGCCGCTGACTTCGCGCCTTGGAGGTCACTCCCGAGACGCACGGGCCGCACGGCATCGGCTACGCGGAGCTGGCGGAGCCGACGCGACCCGTGTCCGGGCGCTTTGCGCCGGACCTCATCGTGGCCGAGGCCAGGCGGCGGCCGGGAGAGATCACGCTGGTGACCCTGGGCCCGCTCACCAACCTCGCGATCGCCGTGCTGATGGAGCCGCGCCTGCCGCGCCTCCTGCGACGCTGGATCGCGATGGGCGGTGCGTTCCGCGCACCTGGCAACACCACGCCGACATCGGAGTGGAACATCCACTGCGACCCGGAGGCGGCGAGGATCGCCGTCGCCGCGTGGCAGGCGGCCGTCGACGCGGACCCCATCGCCACCCGGGCGCTCGTCCTGGCCTGACGTGACCGAACGGGCGCGGATCCTCCCGGCGGACGTCGCCGCGCTGGCGGCGCGAGCAGGCAGCACGGGGGACCTCACGCTCGACGGCGCCTCGAGCTCGAGCGAGGTCACGATCGCCGACCGCCGCTCGGGGGCGAGCGACCCCATCGTGCGCTTCGTTGCGGACGCGCTCCGCTGGTACTTCGAGTTCCACGCCCGGTCCGACGGCTTCTACGGCGCGTTCATCCACGATCCGCTCGTGGTCGCCGCGGCACTGGATCCTGACCTCTGCCGGTCGGAGGCGATCGCCGTCGACGTGGACACGGCGGGCGGGCGCTCGGACGGCCAGACGATCGCCGACTGGCGGGGTCTCTGGGGCCGGAGGCCGAACGCGGACGTCGCCGTGGAGGCCGATGCTGCGGAGTTCCTGCGGCGTCTCGTGCAACGGGTGGGGATCTCGCGGCGACCCGTCGGGCGTAGGCGCGCGGGCGCGCGTGCGAGTCGGAGCGCGGCGGGCGCGCGAGCACGCCGGAATGGCGCCCAGTCGCGGGAGGGCGCGCCTGGCCCGGGCAACCGTACCCGGCCAACCGCACGAACATGCAACCGGTCCGTGGGGCCCCGGCTTCGGGCCGTTCGGCCGATCCAACCGGGGACCGGCTGGCAGACGATGACGCCGATCGGAGGTGCCCGATGCGCGCATCCTGCTCGCCGTCGACGGCTCGGCCTCAAGCGACCGAGCCACGGAGCTCGTCTCGACGTTCGCGCTCCCGCCGGAGTCCGTCGTCCGGGTGATCGCGATCCAGCAGCCGTTCCTCGATGTCCTCGCCATGTCGTGGGCGACCATCGGCGACTCCGCCACGAACACCGAGTCCGAGGAGGCGCGCGATGCCGGGTTCCTCCACGAGGCCATCGAGCGTGCCGAGGTCGGCCTCCGGCGCCCCGGTCTGAAGCTCGAGGGCTTTCTCGTCCGTGGCCGCCCCGCCAGTGCGATCGTCGACGAGGCCGGCGCCATGGAGGCGGACCTCGTCGTCGTGGGCAGTCGGGGGCACGGCACGATCGCCACGATGGTGCTCGGCAGCACGGCCGCCGAGGTCGTCTACCACGCACCGTGCCCGGTCCTGATCGCACGCCGCAGCACGCTCGGCAGCGTCGCATTCGCCGATGATGGTTCGGCGTCCGCTCGAACGGCCGAGGCGGTGATCTCGGCCTGGCCGACCGTCCGCGGACCGCGAGATCAGCGTGGTCAGCGTCGCGCGGGTCGCGGTGCCGGTTGCGGCCGGCTTCACGCCCGGGCTGTACGACCAGGTGCTCGACTCCTACACGAAGTCCGTGGACGACGCCCGGGAGGAGGTCGCACAGGAGTCCCGGACGGCCGCCCGCCGGCTGGCGGACGCGGGCTTCGAGGCCACGCCGGTGGTGCTCGCGGGCGATCCCGCCGCGGAGATCGTGCGTTTTGCCATCGCTCGGGAGACCGGCACGATCGTGATGGGGACCCGGGGCCATACCGGGCTGGCTCGGCTGTTCCTCGGCAGCGTCGCCCGGAACGTGATGCTCCACGCCCCCTGCTCGGTGCTGATCGTCCGCGCCGCCCGCTGAGACAGCGCCGAGGCCGACGCGGCCCGGCCGAGACCCCCACGCGCTCCCGGCCGGGCCGAGGACGCGCCGCACCTCGCGCGCGATCTCCACGTCTTCCCGGGCGGCGACGACCAGTGCTCCGGACCGGCGCGCCGTCCGCCCCGATCTCGCGGTCGTCGGCACCCGACGCGTTGCGGGCCGGGTCGAGGCCCACCCCCAGGAACCCGAGCCTGCTCGCGGCGAGCGCCCGGACCGCCGGCGCCCGCTCGCCCACGCCGCCGGTGAACACGAGGACGTCCAGCCCCCCAACGCGGCCGCCATCGCGGCGATCGAACCCCGCAGCCGGTGCACGTAGACGTCGAGCGCGAGGCGCGATTCCGGGTCGCGGTCGCCGACGGCCGCCAGGATCTTGCGCATGTCCGCCGTCCCGGCCAGTCCC
>CAWHHF010000002.1:0-248460 GCA_963829105.1 uncultured Chloroflexia bacterium | reverse complement strand
TCTGCCATCAGGGGAGCAGCGGGATGAACGTCGCCGAGCGTCGGACGATCGTAGCCGGGTGGTCGATCGGGAATGGGAGGTTCCGACCCCCACGCGGTCAGCCCCCTTCGAGGAGCTGGTCGACGTCGCGGCGCAGGTCGCTGAGCCGGGTGACCACCATGCCCCACACGAGCATGTCGTCCACACCTGCGTAGCCGTGAACCAGGATGTTGCGGAACGCGATGATCCGCCGGTGGTCGCCGATCCGGCTGGCGGTCTCCGGCTCCAGCCTCGCCAGCTGGCCGAGAGCCTCGCCGATGATCTCGAACTGGCGCTCGACCGCGGCCCGCACCATCGCGTCGGCCTCATACCGCTCGAAGTCGAGGCCCGCGGTGAACTCCGCGATCAGCGTCGCCGCCTGGCGCATGTCGTAGAGGTACGCCTTCGCCTCACGCGGCATAGACCAGCGTCCTCGTCCGCTCCACGTCGGCCCTGATGTAGGGGTTGCGCATCGCCTGAGTCGCAACCAGGCCACGTCCCGGCCGAACAGGGCCTCAAGGGCCTCGCGGAGGCCGAAGTAGGCATCGGCGTAGCCGTCCCGGCCAAGGGCTCGAACTCCACCAGCAGGTCGACGTCGCTCCGGTCGGGGTCGAAGTCCTCGCGTGCGGCGGACCCGAAGACGGCCAGGCTGCGGACATGGTACCGCCGGCACAAGTCGATGAGCGCGGCTCGATGATCGTCGATGAACGGGCTCATGTGGACAGCTCCTCGAGGAAGAGTACCCAGGCCGGTCAACGCCTGGACAACACGAAAGCCGGACCGCACGGGTCCGGCTTCGGTGCGTCTTGAGATCTGGTCGGGGCGAGAGGGTTAGCCCCGCCACCAACGACCTTCCCGTCACGATGCGGCTCGCGGAGCCGCCCGAGCCCTGCGAGTGGCTCCGGAGCGCATGACGACGGCCGTCCCGCCCCGCCGAGCGCGCGGCCGACCGTGAGGTCGGGGTGGTCGCCACGAGCTGTCCTCCACCGATGCGGGTCGGGGTGGCCGCGGCCGACGGAGTGAGGGACCGCCTCGAGACGGCAAAGAGTGCCGCTCAGTGCCGTCTCGTCGAGACTGTCGCTATGGCTGAAACGCGACCAGTAGGACGGCCTTGTCGGGGTGGACGGTTAGCGTTCATGGCCGTCACCGAGAACGGTCTGTCCTCCATGCGCCGCATTCTCCTCGACCCACTCCGGCAGGCCCGCGGGCAGATCTGGTGCGCGACCCGCCTGCTCGCCGAGGTAGGAGGAAACCGTGTCCCTCCAGGACATCCCCTCGTAGCCGTTGCGGTCCAAGGTGACCTGCACGCTCATCAGGCGCTCCTGCTGAAGCACCAGTGAGGCACTCAGGGTGGCGTCGGTCGGACCGGGTTGTGCCATTGCACAATCGATGCGGGACCCGTCACCGGCCGGCACCGGATCGGAGCACGTCATGCCGTACTCCCCGAATTCGGGCGATCGTGCCGGCGGCGGCGGCCGGCACGATTGGGGAGCGCTCAGGAGGGGGAGGCAGCCGCAGCCCGCAGCCGGAAGCCACCAGAGCCGCGACGGCGAGGGCTGCGACTCGTCGGATCACCCGTTCATGCTCCGCAGGGGTAGACGCTGACCGGTCCGCGCTCGCTGCCCACTCGTGCCCAGTCTGATTCCAACTCACGCTGAAGTCCGCCTTCCCGATGCCGATCCCGGAGAGGGTCGCAGTGTGCCGGTCCGACTTCTACACCTACAACAAAATCGGCACGAACACGACGAAGCGCCCTTCGCCTGCATAGCGGTGATCGTGGCCTCGATTTGCGAGTGTAGTACGTGCCACTCTTGTCTTGGGCAACCCAGACTCACGCGGACGCGTTGGGGCGAGCGCCGCAATCACGCCCGGGCACATTCTGCGTTCAGGCGTGTCAACTCGTCACCATCGACGACTACCGGACCATCTTCACGCAATCCTGCCGGATCAGCGCCAAATAGCGCGGCCGCCAACACAAGCACCACCTGGCGAACGCGCGGTCCAAGGTCGGGGCGACCACGACCGCGCGGCTCGTGTGGATCCTGGCCCCGCGGCTTCCCGAGCCGGAGGGCGAGGCGTAGGCGGACGAAGGCAGCCAGATTGACGGGACTGAACCGGCCGGTCCCAGGCAGCAGATCGTGCTGCAGACACCGGTTCGTGGTGGCGCTCGGGGCATCGCGTGAGGTCACACTGGCCGAGGCGACCGTCAGATCAACAGGCGCAGGATTGACGCAGTCAGGACGCTAACCGAGCCCGTACCACCATGATCCGTCAGCGCGACTGCCCCCCAAGAGGAGGTCGCCTGCGTCGATGCCGGCGGGCTTGCCCTCCGGGCTTGTCGACCACTCCCAGATCCGCTGCGGATCCGAGCCGGCAGCTGGCGCGAACGATGCGCCTCCAAGAAGGCGAACCGGCGGACTGTCGACGTTGTCAGCCACGATGCCGATGGTCGTCGGCGTCAACACCTGCGCAGGGACCGGAGGCTTAGGGTCCTGCGCGACGCAGGCTGTGAGAGCACCCGCGATGATGACGAGGATGCCGAGTCGGGCCGTCAGCTTGGCCGCGAGGCTTCCGTGCGGCTTGGTCATCACTCCCTCGATCTCGGGCCTCGGGGCTGCTTGCGTTGCCAATCGCCTCATGCACTTCCCTGCGCAGGATACCCACCACCGGGAACTGTGAAGGCATGGCCCAAACGGCCAAGTAGTCATCGCGGACGGCCTCCCGCACGCTTGGGGGCATGACGGCGCGCTGGTCCGATCCACACCGACCTCCGGATCTCCTCGCCGGGTCGGAGAAGGCGGCCGCCCACCGCCTCGGGCTGTCGCACTCGACCGTGAAGCACCACCTGGCGAACGCGCGGTCCAAGGTCGGCGCCGAGACGACGGCGCAGCTGGTGTGGATCCTGGCGCCGCGGCTGCCGGAGCCTGAGGGCGGGGCCCAGACGGACGGATCGAGCCACTCCTGAGACGCGGGGGCGCGAGCTTCCCGAACCGCGGGAACGCGGACGCGCCCGATGCGCTTCCTGCGCGAGGCGATGTCGCGGCCTGACCGCGAGCGGGTCAGTGGTAGAACTCGCCCCCGCAGTCGTAGGTAAGGGCCACGGCGTCGGACAAGGGCTCGAACAGGCCCTTCCTTTGGCTCTGGATCTTCGCGGTCAGCGACGGGACCGCGGCGACAACGAACGTGCCGTCGGACTGCGGCTCGAAGGTGCCCAGGACCGTGCAGGACAGGTCGAGGACGCTCACCGGCACGCTGACCCCGCCCTCCCAGAACAGGGCCAGCCCGTCCGCGCTGTCGGCGACCTTCGCGACGAATCGCATGCCGTCGCTCTGCTCGACGGCGAGATACAAAGTCTTGCCGGTGTGGTTCGAGACGTAGAGGGACGTGTCGGAGTTCGCGCAACCAGCCAGCATGAGCGCCGCTAGCACCAGCGAGGCTGCCAGTCGCCCCGGTCCCCCTCGGCTCAAAGGCGTGTTAATCCTGCCCATCGTCGAAACCCGCGGCCGTGCGGTCAAGAGCCGGGTGGGGAAGCCGCGGGGGCGGCTCCAAGTGGAGTGCCGCGGTGCGCGGGTGGTGACTCTGAATGCCGCGGATGGGGCGAACGGCTCAACGACCGCCTTGAGGCCGACGCCCGCGATGACCCGAAGCTCATGGCCGCATGCGCCTCGTGACCAGCGGAATTCAGAGCTGACGTCAACCCCGCGCAGGCTCGACCGTGAAGCACCACCTGGCGAACGCTCGCTCCAAGGGGGGGCCGAGACGACGGCGCAGCTGGTGTGGATCCTGGCGCCGCGGCTGCCGGAGCCCGACGACATCGCCTGAGCTGAGAGCTTGTGGAACTGCGCCGCGCCGCCCGGCCTCGCACAGTCGTTCAGCCCTTGACTGGGCGCTCCGCCCGCACTGACGATCGATTCGAGCGGCTGCGTTGGCGGGCCGCCGTTGGGTGGCGACATGACCGAGACTTCAATGGACGACGTGGCGGACCTGCTCGCGGAGCTGCCGTATCTGGACCGCGGCGAGCTGCTCGCGCTCGCTGGCGCTCAGAAGAGGGACCCGGTCGCTCGCCGTGCCGCGTGGCGGGCCATCGAATCCGCGGCAGGGTCGCAGGATGGAGGCCGCGAGCTGGACCGTCTGCGCCACGAGGTCGCCACATGGGCGACGAGACTCGGTGCGATCGTGGGTGACGAGGCTGGCAGCGGTCTCGCGGACCTCATGCTGGCAGACGTTCGCAAGGCAGCAGCGCCGACAATCCTCGACGCTGCCGCTGCCCTGATGTATGCCGACGACCTGTCGGAGGCCGACCGGGCGGTCCTCCTCGACCCATGGCAAAGGGTCATCGGCAGTTAGGCGGGTTCCATCTTGCATCGTGGGAATCGCGTGGATCGAAAGGCGCTCGTCGCACTTGGGATCGTGTTCGCCGGCCTGCTGGCCGGATGTGGCGCGCCAACGCCCCCACAGGTCACGATCGCCAACCGCACGGACGCGGTCCTGACCGTGGGACCCGGGCTCGTCATCCGCGCGTGCGGCTCGACCACCACCTCCCAGGCCGACTACCAGACGGCGCAGAAGAAGGGGGTCGAGATGGCGATCAACGGCCAGACGTGGGACGCTCCTGCCGGCGCGCTGGTGTGGGACATGCCAATCGTGAACGCGCGGGGCACCGTCTCGGCTGGCACCATCACGCTTGTCGTCTCGAGCACCGCCGACCCCGAAGCGCGGAGCGGGACCGTCGCCGAGGACGCACTTCCGGCGTGCGCTGGGCAGCCCCGTGGCATCGAGCCTGGCCTCCCGCAGGGCGAAGGGCCGGTGTTCACCATGGAGCCCGCGAGCCCGTAGGGGCCTCGGTTCGTCGCGGACACTCAGGGCACGGATGGGCTCCCTGATGTCCCTACTTGTCCGCCCCCCTGCCATCGTCAGACAGGAGGCCGTCACACGGGTCCTTCGCCGTTGGTCGCGGTGACATGTACGTGAGGCGCTGGTTGGCCGTTCTGAGTCTCGCCATGACCGCGTTGGCTGCTGGCGGCTGCGCCGCCAAGGCGAAGGTGGACGTCGCCGACCTGGAGGGCATGTTTCCACGCATGCAGCGGATGTCCGTGAACGTGCTGACCCTGGAATCCAACCCCGAGTGCCAGTACTTCGAATACTCCCGGGGCGCCTTCACCTCGAACATGCCGGACGACTCCTGTGGGTGGGCGAACGGCCACCCGCCTCCTTCGCGCTCGGCGTTTGACGAGCGCGCCCGTCAGGACATGGCAACGCTGCAGGACGGCTTCTCCCGTCTGGGCATACCAATCGCGTGGATCTACATCGAACGAGGCACGGACGGCAGCATCGGGTCCGGTAGCTTCTTCGCGGCTGATAGGTGCGTCTTCTACTACTACGCACCCCGCTGGACGAGGCTACCCGAGGCGGGGAAGCACGAGGCGGTCACTGGCATCAACCCCAACTGGTACAAGACGGACCTGTGCCCCTGACCCGCCAGTTGTGGCGAGTCAGCTTCCTCGAGGGGAGGATGCGGACGGGGCGACGTGGGGCGGGAAGCGGGGCGAAGGGCAGCCGCGACCCCACGGCATGGCCCAAACGGCCAAGTAGTCAGCCGCCCGCCGCTGCCCGACGCTACAGGGCATGACGGCGCGCTGGGGCGGGCCACGCCCACTCCCCGTTTCCCGTCCGGCTCCGAGAAGGCGGCCGCCCACCGTCTCGGCCTGTCGCACTCGACGGTCAAGCACCACCTGGCGAACGCGAGGTCGAAGGTAGGGGCTGAGACGACGGCGCAGCTGGTGTGGATCCTGGCGCCGCGGCTGCCGGAGCCGGAGGGCACGGCCGACTCGGACGATAACTAGCCTGCTCGAACGAACTCGAATGCCGATCCAGTGTCCGGTGAATGCCGGATGGCCGCGTCCGGGTCTTACGGATCGCGGCCTCCCCGCGGTCGGCGATACTTGCCCGCAACGATGCCCGAGAGGAAGCAACCGACAGAGGGGGACGATGACGCTGCGGTTCGACGGGGTGAGCTTCTCCTACGGCTCCGGCGGCCTCGGGCGCGGCCCTGGGACGCGCGTGTTCGAGGACTTCTCCTGGGAGGTGCCAGCCGGGCCGCACCGTGCTCCTCGGGCCCAACGGCGCCGGCAAGACCACCCTGCTCGGCCTCGGCGCGAGCGCGCTGACGCCTGCCGTCGGGCAGCGTGCGCCTCGGGGCCACCTCCAGCACCGCCCGCCGCGAGCGGGCCGCGTTCCGGCGCGCCGTGGGCTGGATGCCGCAGCAGGTTCGGGCGATCGCCGGCCTCACGTGCCGCGAGCAGGTCGCCTACGCGGGGTGGCTCAAGGGCCTCGACCGCCGCGCGGCGTGGGAGGCGGCCGGCGAGGCGCTCGAGCGCGTGGACCTCGCCGCCGAGGCGGGCCGCCGCACGTCGCAGCTCTCGGGCGGCCAGCAGCGCCGGCGTCGGCCTCGCCCAGGCGCTCGTCCACAAGGCCGACGTGCTGCTCCTCGACGAGCCGACCGCGGGGCTCGACCCCAACCAGCGCGCACGCTTCCGCGACGTCCTGCGCGAGATATCGCGCGACGTGCCGGTGCTGGTCTCCACCCACCAGGTGGACGACCTGACCGACCTGTTCGACACCGTCGTCGTCATGGACCACGGCCGGCTGCCGTTCTCCGGCACCCCCGCCGCGTTCATGGCGCTGGCGCCCGCCGGCAGCGCGCATCCCGCCGAGGCCGCCTACGGGACGCTGGTCGCGGGCGACTGATGGTCACCCTGCGCACCTCCCTGCGGGTGATGCCGGCGTTCTGGCTCGCGCTCCCGATCGTCCTGCTCGCCGGCGCCTACGGGACCGCGCTCTACCCGTCGGACCACTACGGGCTGGGCGCGACCGCGATGGGCACGGGCGCCCTGCCCGTTCATCGCGGGGTTCACCGCCGCCACGGCCGCCTGGGAGGGCGCCCGACTGCGCCGGGCCGTCTGGTGGTCGCCCGCCGTCCGCTCCCAGCTCGAGGTCGCCGGCTGGGCCGTGCTGCCCGTCTGTGCTGGTCGGCGTCGTGGCGCTCCTCGCCGCCGTCGCCGTGCTGCTCGTGCGCTCCGGCGCGACCGTGCCCGATCTGACCGCTCCTCGCGGTCGGCGTGCTCGACCTCGTCGCGTGGGCCGCCGTCGGGTTCGCGGCCGGCATCCTGCTGCCCGTCCCGGTCGCGGTGCCGGTCGGGATCCTGCTGCCCTTCGTGTGGCTCGCCTTCGTGCCCGCGATCGAACCCAGTGTGGCTCCGCCACCTCACCGGGATGTTCCGCGACTGCTGCGGGCTCACCGAGGACGTTGGCACCGGCCGCGGTCGTCGCCTCGGTCCTGGTCGACATCGGGTCATCGTCGCGGCGGCCGTCCTGGTCGCGGGGTGGCGGTCGATGCGGCAGCGCGCGGCGATCTGGCCGTGCCAGAGCCTCCCCCTCGCCTCGCCTCCGGCCTGTCCGTCCTGGCGTCGGGCTCGTCTCGGGCATGACCTACGCGCCCGTGGTGGCCAGGGACCCGGCCCTACTCGACCTGCCGGGAGCGCGCCGGCCTGACGCTCTGCCTGTGGCCCGAGCACGCCCCGGAGGCCGACGCGCTCGCCGCCGTCGCGTCGGACGTTCGCAGCGCGCTGGCTCGCCGCGGGCATCGACGGCGCCGGCCATCTTCACGGAGGCCGCCCGCTCCGTCGCGCCTGCCGGGTCGCTCGCCTTCGGGGTCTCTCGGGACCCGCGCCCGATGACGTGATCCGCGCCCTCGCGCGTGGCCATGACCCCGCCCTACCCCGTCTGCATCGATCCCCGGACGGGAACCCAGATGGGCACGACCGGCGCCGGCGCGATGACGTGGCTCCAGGCCTGGTATGCCGCCGCCGGCGGGCATGTCGCCGGGCCGCCTCTTCGAGGACTACGGCTACGCACGCAGGGCATGCCCGGCACCACGCTCGATCCGCTGCCCACGGTCGACGCCCTCTGGAAGGTGTCGCCCGAGGCGCGGCGGGCCTGGGTCGGCGCACGCCGCCGCCCTCGTGGCGACCTGCGAGGAGGTCGAGGTGGATCTCACCGTCCGGCCGTGAGCCTCTACCTGCGGGTCCGGGGCGCCTCGGGTCATCGCAGCCGTCGTGGCCGCGGTCGTCGCGCTCCTCGCGTGGCCGGGCTCGTCGCTGGGCGCGACCCCGAGCCCGACCGGGCGCCACGATGATGGCCGGGGCGTTCCTCGCGATCGCCGTGCCGGCGGTCGGTCGGCTGGGGCTGCGCCCGGGGCGACGGCCGCCTGGAGGTCACGGGCGTCCGGCCGCATCAGCTCGGGCCGACCTCGCGCTCGCCGTGGGCGCGTCGGCGGCAGTCGCGCTCGGCGGCCGTCGTGCTCCACGCGGTCGGCCTGGCCGACTGCCGGGCATCGTCGCCGCCCGCGCGACCCTGACCTACCTCGGGTTCCTGCTGCTCGCCGTCCCGTTCGTCGGGCTGGCGGCTCGCGCCCGTCGCCCCGGCCCTGTTCCTCCTCGCGGTCGCCGTCTTCGGCCGGGGCGAGGACATCGAGCACCCGGCCCGCTGGGCGTTCATCGCGGCGCGCGGGGACGACTCCGTCTCCTGGCCGCTCACGGCGGTCGTGCTCGTCGTCGGCGTGGCCGCCTACCTGGTGGTCCCGCGTCGGCTGGACCTGTCCGCGTCGACCGAGTAGCGCCGTCTCACGCGAGATGCAGCCGCGCGCCCGCGCGAGGCGAGCAGCTTGTCGGCAGGCATGGCCAAACGGCCAAGTAGTCACCGGCCCGCCGCGCCCGCACGCTTGAGGGCATGACGGCGCGCTGGTCCGATCCACACCGGCTCCCGGTCCCCCCGCCGGGTACCCCCTCGGTCAACTGACCGATACCCGGGCGGGCCGCGCGCGTCCACCCTCAGGGCGTGGTCCGCCTCCATGCTCCGAGCCGCCCCGCTGCGGCGGGGCCCCGCCTACTGGTCGGCCGCACCCTCCACAGTGCCGACCCGGCCGCCGGCCTCCGACATGGCCGGCACCTCCCCCTCCGCCTCGCGATGCGACGGCACCGCCCGACGACGGGCAGCCTGTGACGGGTGACGGCAGCGACGTGGTCGGCATCACGCAGCGCGAGCTGCTCCTCGAGATGCGGTCCGACCTCAAGAACCTGACCACGACCGTGGACTCGATCGCCAAGGACCAGGCGTTGGGGGCCGAACGCCGGGCGAACATGCAGCGCTCCGCTGACAGCATCTTCCTCCGCCTCGATGCCCACGACCGCGAGCTCGACGACCTCCGCCGCTGGCGCGACCGGGCCGACGGCGCCATGGTCCTCGCCCGCTGGGCGCTCGGCGCCTCGCTGATCTCGCTCATCGCGGTCGTCCTGCAGGTCGTCGCCGCGATCGCGAAGGCCATGAACCCGAGCCTGCCGTGAGGGGGACCTGAGCCATGAACCTCGTGACCGCGTTGCTGACCAACGGTGCCTACGGCTACCCCAAGGGTGCCGCGCGCCGGCGGAAGCCGACGATCCTCGCGTGCCTGCACCAGACCGCCAATACGGCGACCGCGATGGCGGAGCGCAACTACGCCAACAGGGCGCACAGCACCGGGCCGTCCGCGACCGCGTACATCGACCGCGACGGCTCCATCGTCCGCGCCATCCTGCCCGGCAAGTACGCCGCCTGGAGCCAGGGCGACGTGGACCACCCCGACCTCACGATCCCGACGGTCAAGGCCGCGGTCGCGTCGGGCGTGAACATGAACGAGTGGGTCTACGAGAGCCTGGAGGTGTGCGGCCGCGGTGCTGAGCCGTTCTCGACGCAGCAGTTCGAGGCCGTCGCCCAGCTCGTCGCAGCCGCCAGCAAGGCGACCGGGATCAAGGTCAACCGATCGACGGTCATCGCCCACCGGGACGTGAACACGGTGAACCGCCCGTCGGACCCGTGGCCGGCAGCGACCCGCGAGGCGCGCCTCAAGCGTGTCATCGACCGGGCGAACGCGATCCTGGAGCCGCCGCCCGCGATCGTGAACCACGTCGTCGTGCGAGGCGACACCCTGGGCGAGATCGCCACGGCGCACGGGCTGACGCTGGCGAAGCTGCTCGCCTTCCCGCAGAACGCGACGTATCGCACCAACCCGGGGCTGATCCACCCGGGCGACATCGTCCGCGTGAAGTGACGGGAGGAGACATGGACACCCAGCCCGGCACGATCTTCGGCCGCGAGCCCGCGATGGTCCTCGCCCTCGTCCAGGCGGTGATCGCCCTGGTCGTGGCGTTCGGCCTCAACCTCGCACCCGACCAGATTGGCGCCATCCTCGCCGTCACGGCGGTGGTCCTCGGGCTGATCACGCGCAGCCGGGTGAGCCCGGCGTGAGCTCCGTGAGAGACGGGTACCTGCGCGGCTCGCTCCCACGGACGCCGACGGCGCGCCAGATCGACGTCCTCGCCGCCTTCGTCGCCGCTGGCGGCTCCGTGGCGGACGCCGCGGCGCGCGTCGGCGTCCGGCCGAGCACCGCGAAACGCCACCTCGCCGACCTGCGGGCGCGGTCGGGCCTCAGCACCGAGCAGCTGATCTACTGCGGACGGGCCGAGGGCTGGCTGGTCGTGCAGAGTCTCGAGCCCCGGTGACGAGGATCCTCGCTGCGACGCGGCCGCCGCTGCAGGTCGGCCCGGTCACCGGTGCGCAGACGCACAGGGCTGGAAGGCTCTTGTGTCACATCTCGGTAATAGCCGCCCGCTGACGACATGCCTGTTATGTCGTTGCATTCCGAAGTATGATTACGTCTATGAACGACAGCAGTGCGTCTCCGGATCACGAGGCGCTGTTCACCGTCGCCTCCGCGCAGGCGGGCTGCTTCACCACCTCACAGGCGGCCGCGCAGGGTTTCAGCTCCGCCCTGCTCAGCCATCACCTGCGGTCCGGCAGGTTCGTGCGCATCGCCCGGGGTCTCTACCGCTTTCGGGACTACCCCGCCCAGCCCGGCGACGAGATCGTCGCGGCGTGGCTCCGGCAGGCGCCCGACGCGGTCGTGTCCCACGAGTCCGCGCTCGAGGTCCTCGACCTTGCCGACACCATCGCTGACCGGGTGCACCTCACGGTGCCACGGAGCCGCCGTCGCCTCGTGCCGCAGGACGGCGTGGTCATCCACACGACGACGCATCCGCTCGGCGGCATTGACACCGTCTCGCGCCGCGGCATGCGGGTGACGGCACCCGCGCGCACGATCATCGACGTCGCTGCTGCGGGCGTCGCGCCCGACCAGGTCACGGCGGCGGTGCACACCGCCCTGGTGCGCGGGGTGACGACCCCGTCGCTCCTCCGCGAGGCCGCGAGGGCCCGCGGCCGGCGGGTCCAGCGGCTGGTCGAGGCCGCGCTGTCGGGCGCTGGCAAATCTGGAGAATGAGGTACGCGTCCGCGCCCCCGTTCCGCCAGGCGCTGGAGGCGCGGCTGGGCTCTGCCAGCCGTGCCGGCGGGTCATCGCTGGCCCGGCTTCGCAAGGAGGTCGTCTTCGACAGGCTGCTCGCCCGCCTCGTGGCCGTGGCCCCGGAGCGCTGGATCCTCAAGGGCGCTCTCGCGCTCGACTACCGGTTCGGGGATCGAGCCCGGACGACCAGGGACGTCGATCTCGCCACGCGCGGCGACGAGGCCTCCGCGACCGCCGACCTGCTGGCGGCCCAGGCCCTGGACCTCGATGACTTCTTCAGCTTCGCCATCGAGCGCACGGGCACACTCGACCGGCTCGTCGACGGCGCCGCGGTCCGCTATCACGTGGTCGCCGAGCTCGCGGGTCGCACCTTCGACGAGTTCGTGCTCGATGTCGGATTCGACACGCCCACCGGCGTCGAGCCGGACCGGCTCCACGGGCCCGACCTGCTGGCCTTCGCCGGCATCGACCCTGTCGTGGTCCGGGCGCTCCCGCTCGAGTTCGCGGTCGCGGAGAAGGTCCACGCCTACACCCGTGCCTACGGAGACCGAATGCTCGCGAGCACCCGCGTCAAGGACCTCGTCGACCTCGCGCTGATCGCCGGCGAGGCCGCCCTCGACGCACGGCGCCTTCGGGCTGCACTCGACGTCACATTCAACCACCGGGCGACGCACGCGCTGCCGGCACGGCTGCCCCGTCCCGCGGCCGACTGGCGGGTGCCGTTCGGGCGCATGGCCCGCGACATCGGGCTCGATCCGGACCTCGGCGCCGGGCACGAGCTTGGCGGCCGCCCTCGTTGATCCCGTCCTCGCGGGCGGGGTCGCCGAAGGGACATGGGACCCTGCCGCCCGGAGCTGGCCAGAGGTGACGGCCGAGTCCATGGACGCGGTGATCGCGTCTGTCGGCCGCCACGACCCCGCACTCGCGCGCTGGATGCGGGTGGCCGCCGATGGGTTGACAGCCGGCGAGGGCGAGGAGCGCATCACGCAGGCCGGCCTCCAGCGGTACCTCTGGGACGACCTGCCACGGCGGTCTCCGGACGACACGTGGCGGCCGGTCGCCGAGGCGGCCAGCGTCCTTCTCTCGCTCCTCGGCCTCGACCGCTACGCGGCCATCGCTCGATCGACCACGACGGCGGCCGTGCTCGACGCCTGGGAGGAGGCGCCGCGAAGGGGTTCGCCGCCTTCCGGGCCGCCTCCACCGCCTCCGGCCGTCGAGCCGCCCGACACCGAGCTCCTGGCCTGGGGCGAGGTCTTCGGACTGGAGGAGGCCTGGGCTCTGCAGGCGGTCGAGGCGGCGCTGGAGCGGGCGATCGTGGCGGGCGAACTCCAACCAGGCAGGGGGTCGTGGCGGAAGGTCGCTGCCGGGATCTGCGACCGTGTCCTCCTGGCCCCTGCTGCTGATGGCGGGGCGACACACCTGCCGGCGGTCCTCGGCGAGCGGGCCGACTCCTGGGTCACCCAAGGGCGCCCAGCGGCCCTGCGCGCCTGGCGGGAGGCTGCGCGCGCCGGCATCGACCTCCTCGAGCCCGTGATCGTCGAGACCATTGACGCCGCCGCCTCGATCGCCCCGATGCGCTGGCTCCTGGAGCGGTGCCGCGGGGGTGTGCCGCTCACCCAGGCGGGCTACCTGCCGCCCGCCCTGGTGGAGGCCGCTGGCAACTTCGACTGGTGGCCGTTCGACGGACGGCCGCGGAGCGAGGTCGACGTCCACCAGCTGGGCGTGCTCCGTGACACCGGCACCCGGCTGCGCCTCGTCGGACGGCGGTCTCGGCACCTCAGCACAACCCGGCGCGGCGCGCTGCTGGCCGACGAACCCGTCGCACTCTTCCACCGGGTCGCGACGACGCTTGCGTGCGAGGACGAGTACACCGCGATGCTCAGCGAACTGGTCGCACACCGCCTGCTCGCCGGCCCAGCAGTCGATCATGCCCTCGAACAGGCCGTCGGTCCGGTCATCGTGGCGCAGGGCTGGATGGCCGGCAGCGAGCCGGTCACCGCGGAGCAGGCCGGCTGGAGCGTCCACCGCGCGCTCTTCCACTGGCGCCTGTTCGGCCTGCTCGACGAGACGCGTCCGCGGTGGGAGGACGGGCGGCAGGTGGAGCCGGCGGTCACGGCGCTGACCCATGCCGGCCGGACGGCGGCGATCGCTCTCCTGCACGCCCGGGCGACCGCGCCCGGACGCAGGTCGTCCATCGGTCTTCGTTAGGCCCGACGAGGGAGCAGCGCTCGACGTGCCGCTTGACCGTACACACCTCCATTGCGGCGACGCGCGGCGCGGGCATACGGTCTGGGCATGCTGGAGCGATGGCACGGGCCGGCGAAAAGAGCCGGACCGCCAGCGGGTCCGGCTTCGACATGTCTTGAGTTTGGTCGGGGCGAGAGGGTTAGCGACGACGATATCGATGCTGGCCCCGGCACTGGACGAGGGCGCCGACTCCCGCGAACGCTGACGAGCCCGAGCTCCCCTATCGCGCCACCCACCGCTCCGCGGGCTCGAGCAGGAACCGCTCGAGCCCGATCCCGTCGCCGCCCACGAGCAGCGGCCGGATCGGGCCGAGCCCGGCTGAACGCGGCCGTGAACGCGGCGATCCCCGGATGCGCGGCGCCTCCCCGCCCGCTCTTGACCTCGATCGCGGCGAGGCCTCCCGGCCCCGACAACACGAAGTCGACCTCGCGATCCCCCTCGCGCCACCACGAGAGTTCGAGCTCGCCGGTCGCCGCGGCGTTGGCCAGGTGCGCGCCGACCGCGGACTCCACCAGGCGCCCCCAGGTCTCGCCGTCCGCCCTGGCATCGGCGAACGAGCGGGCGGACTGCGCCGTCGCGAGTGCCGTGTTGAGGACCTGGAGCTTGGGGCTCGATGCGCGCCGGCGGATGACGTTGCCCGAGAACTTCGGCAGGCCCGTGAGCAGGCCTGCACCCGCGAGCAGCTCGAGGTAGTGGGCGAGGGTCGTCGTGTTCCCCGCGTCGTGGAGCTGGCCGAGCATCTTGGTGTAGCTGAGCTCCTGCCCGCTAGTACCGGCAGCCGAGCTCGAACAGCCGTCGCAGCAGTGCGGGCTTGTCGACCCGGGTAAGCAGCAGCACGTCGCGGCTGATCGTGGTCTCCACCAGCGAGTCGAGCATGTACCGCCGCCAGCGGGCCTCGTCGCGGATCAGCGGGCGCGGCACCCGGGTAGCCGCCGAAGTAGATGTACTCGTCGAGGGTGACCCCGAAGGCGGCCCGCATCTCTGCGAGCGACCAGTGCGGGACGCGGATGACCTCGAACCGGCCGGCGAGGCTCTCGGACAGTCCCTGTTCGACGAGCAGGGGCGCCGATCCCAACAGGACCACCCGCAGCCCGCGCCCGGCCCGGGTGTCCTCGTCCCACAGGCGCTTGACCGACTCCGACCAGCCGGCGGCCTTCTGGACCTCGTCGATCACGAGCACGGCGCCGGCGGGCCCGGTCTCGAGGCGCGCCGCCTCCCACTGCGCCGCGATCCACTCCGGCCCCCGGAGCGCGGGTTCGTCGGCGCTGACGACACGGACCGGGACCGGCAGCCCTTCGACCGCTTGGGCAACCAGCGTCGACTTGCCCGTCTGCCTTGGCCCGGCGACGACCTGGATGAACCGCCGGGGCTCGGCGAGGCGCCGGGCCAGCTCGGCGGCCTGCGGGCGGCGATACGGAGATGCGGGATCTGGACTACTCACCATGTTGAGTAGTCTTGCTCAGGATCGCGTCGAATGCAAGACGCAGGGCACGCGGAACAGCCGGCAGTGGCCGCCGTCCGCTCTTGAGGACCCAACGACGGCCGGTGGACACCGTGTCGTACACCCGATCGTGGCCAGTCGCATCGCCGACCGCTACCGTGGCGAAGCGGTAGGAGCGCCGACCCCACTCCCGGCAAGAGGAAAGCCGGACCGCAGGGGTCCGGCTTCGACATTCCATGAGATCTCGTCGGGGCGAGAGGGATAGCCCCTCCACCAACGACCTTCCGGTCACGATGCGCCTCGCCGAGCCGCCGGAGCCATGCGAGTGGCTGCGGAGCGCGTGAGGCGCCGGCCTCACGTCCGCGGGCAGGCAGGCGACGGCACCTTCCCGGCACGCGACGCGAGGCGCGGTTTGCGTCGCCTCAAGCGTCACGACGGACGAGCGCGGCAGCGCCGAGGGCGGGCGGGACCACGGCGTAGCCGAGCATCACCAGCGCCGCCTGCCAGGGCGCCAGCAGGGCGCTGAAGACCGAGTCCGCGTTGCCGGTGGCGGCAAGCTGACCCGCGAGGGCGCCCGGGACGAGCGACGAGAGCACGTCGTTCCACGGCGGCGGAACGTGGGCCGCGACGAGCGGGACGATGTACCAGACCAGCGCGAGGACGACGACCGTCACGAGGCCTGATCGGGTGATCGCCCCCAGCCCCAGCCCGATCAGGGCGAACGTCGCGGTTGACAGCCCCATCGCGATGACGAGCGCCAGCCCGCCGGCATCGAGCGGCGTCTGGCCGCCGATCGGCCGGTCGCCCAGGATGGCGGCGCTGCCCAGGAGCGTGACCAGCAGCGATCCCTCGGTGGCCACGAAGGTGACGAGCGCCACTAGGATGGCCTTGGCGAGGAGGACCTGCGCCCGATTCGGCATCGCGAGGAACGTGGTCCGGATCATCCCGTTGGCGCACTCCGAGGTGATGGCCACCGCGCCGAAGACGGCCATGACCAGCGACGCGATCCAGCCCATCAAGGTCGGCAGCGATCCCAGGGCGGCGTTCGCCCGGCGCTCCGGCGCCAGCCCGTCCCAGGTCGCGACGAAGTACCACGCCACTGCGAGCATCAGGGCCGTGAACACCGCCAGGACGCCGAGGACGAGCCAGGTCGACCGAGCCGTGCGGAGCTTCAGCCACTCCGCGGCGAGGATGTCAGCCATGACCACTCCGCAAGTTCGGTCCGGCGGCAAACTCGGTCGCCTCGGCGGTGAGCGCCAGGTAGGCGTCCTCCAGCGAGGCCCCGCCCGACGTGAGCTCGACCAGCGGGATCCCCAGGCGTGCCGCGATGACGCCAACAGCGGCGGCGTCGATCCCGGTGACCCGGAGGAGGTCGGCGTCGCGCCCGCTCGTCACGATCCCGCCGGCTTGTTCGAGGGCGGACGCCAGCTCTACGGCACGTGGCGAGCGGACCACAACGCCCTGTCCGTACCGGCCGGCGAGCTCGGCGACGGTGGTGTCCGCGATCAGCCGGCCGCGGCCGATGACGATCAGGCGGTCGGCCGTGATCGCCATCTCGCTCATGAGGTGGCTCGAGAGGAGGACGGTCCTGCCCTCGAGGGCGAGAGACCGCAGCAGGTCGCGGAGCCAGCGAACGCCGTCGGGGTCAAGGCCGTTCACCGGCTCGTCGAGCAGCAGGAGTGCCGGATCGCCGAGCAGGGCAGCGGCGATCCCCAGCCGCTGCTTCATCCCGAGCGAGTAGGTCGCGACGCGATGTCGCGCCACGCCGCCCAGGCCCACTTGCTCGAGGAGCGACCGCACGCGCCCGCGACCGATCCGGTGGCTTCTCGCAAGCCAGCCGAGGTGATCGGCCGCCGACCGCCCTCCGTCGACCGCACCGGCGTCGAGAAGCGCACCAACCTCGCACAATGGGCGAGCGATGCGCCGGTAGGGACGTCCGCCGATCAGGACGGTGCCAGCCGTTGGTTCCGCCAGTCCCAGGGCGAGCCGCAGCGTCGTGGTCTTGCCGGCGCCGTTCGGGCCGAGGAACCCCGTCACGTACCCGGGGCGGACGTCGACCGAGAGGCCGTCCACGGCCAGGGTCGCGCCGTAGCGCTTGGTCAGCCCCCGCATCTCGAGCATCCGGCAATCCTAGCGAGCCCCGGCTCAGAGATGACCCCGCGACCCACGACGTCCCTGTCACCATGCGCCCCGCCGGGCCTCCCGAGCCGTGCGAATGGCTCCGGAGCGCGTGAAGCAGGGCTCGGGTCGATAATCGTCGGGTCGACAGTCTGGAGGCCGCCATCTCGAGCATGAGCGGAGCCGCGAAGGGACTCCTGCGCCGCTCCCCGCGCGCACTGGTGGTCCGCGAGTACGGCCGCGACAGCCTGCTCGTCTGGGCCAACCTGCTGCTCGCCCCGTTGTTCGCCGCGCTCGGCCTGCGAGTCGGGCTCCAGTCCGAGGAGCAGCTCGCGGCCCGCATCGAGGCGGACACGGCCGCGATGAGGAGGCGCGGCTATCTCGTCAAGTCGGTGGAGACCTTGACGCTCCTGGGAATCGCGGGCCGCACCACGGGCGCTCGCTGGTACAGGGTCACCTTCGAGCGCGGCGCGGCGCCGTCGCCCGACTGACGAGGGCTCCCGCGGCAGACGCGCCGGCGGAATAGATGCATCTCCCGGCTGCTGTGACATAGTCTCGAGCGATGGAGACGAATCGGAACCCGCGGCTGGACGAGCTGATCGCCTCGACGCCCGGCTGGAAGGGCGAGATGGTGGCTCGGCTGCGTGCGGCGATCCATGCCGCCGATCCGGACATCGTCGAGACCTGGAAGTGGGTCTCGGCGAAGCTCCCGGGAACCCCCTGCTTCGAGCACGGCGGCATCGTGTGCCACGTCAACGTCCTCAAGGAGCGGGTCCGCCTGACGATGAGCGACGGCGCGCTGCTGCCCGACCCGAACCGCCTCCTCAACGCGTACCTCGACAGCGGCCAGCGGCGCGGCATCGACTGGTACGAAGGCGACGCGTTCGACGCGCCGGCCGTCGAGGCCATCGTCCGGGCGGGCGTGGCGAAGCGCCAGGCGTAGCTGGCGTTCCCTCGGAGAACGAGGGTGCCCCACTCCTGTAGCGCCACTGGCAGCTGGTCCGGGCGAGGAACTGGATCGCGTCGACCATCTCCTGCCGCGCGTTGGCGACCGACGGCTCCGGCAGCCGGCGGCGCGTGCCAGAGGGCGGCGACCTCACCAGCCGGGCGGGCGCTGTCGTGGTTGACGCCGGGGGCAGAATCCTCGGGTCGCAACCGTTGGAGGTGTCAGATGGCCGAGCTCCCGCCGCCCCCAGAGGGGATCGTGTTGGCCCACTTCATCGTCTCGGACGACGTCGAGCGCTCGCGGCGCTTCTACACCGAGGTCCTCGGCGGCAGGGTGGCCTTCTCAGGCCCCGGAGGGCTGACCTACGTCGCACTCTCCAACACGTGGGTGATCATCAACGTCGGCGGAGGCCCGACCGACGACAAGCCCGCGGTCACCCTCGAGGCGCCACGCGATCCCGACAGGGTCAGCAGCTTCCTCAACATCCGGGTCAGGGACATCGAGGCCGTGTACCGCGAGTGGAGCGCCAGGGGTGCCCGATTCCTCACCCCGCCGATACAGCACCAGTACGAGATCCGCTGCTACCTCCGCGACCCCGACGGTCACCTGATCGAAGTGGGGCAGACCACGGACCCGGACGGGGACTGGTCGCCCGATCACTGGCCGGCGAGCCCCTCCGGCCCGAAGTCGGTGGAAATGCCGCGCTGACCGGAGAGATGGGTCACACGGAACCCGGCGCGCATGCGGCGCGCACGGGGACACGGTGGGCCGGTGTCCCGAGGGCTACGAGGTGCGTGGCGAAGGCGGTCAATCGCGGACCCGCAGGACGACCTTGCCTCGTGGGTGCTCGCGCTGGGCGAACTCGCAGGCCTCCCGGGCCCGGCTCAGCGCAAACGTCCGTTCCACGATGACCCGGAGCCCGCCGCGCTCGACGAGCCTCGCGAGCTGCCACAGCTCGCCGCGTCCGTGGTCACGACGAAGAAGTGACCGCGGGGGTCACGTTGGTGGGCAGGCCGCGCTCGGACGTCGCATTCATGGTCATGACCTCCCGTCCTCCACGGTCCGCCTCGACATCGACGCCCGGCGCACCCCGCGCGATCCAGGCTCGTTGTCGGGATCTTGCCACCAAGGGAGCCGGAAGCGTCGCACGCAGGCATTGCCGCATCTCGCGGCTCTCGGTACGGAGCCAGCCGGATCGGAGCCGGAGCTCGACGATGAGCTGGGTTTGGTCGGGGCGAGAGTCGGGGCGAGAGGATTGGCGACGACGATAACGATGCTCGTCAGCGGCGCTGCCCTTTCCCGGCTGTCTTGAACGCGGCCGGTGCCCGGGACGTGGGCCCCGATGGCGAACAACGTGAGGGCGGTACCGCGCACGCGGTCCCTGGCCCGCGCCACCGCCGCCAGCGGCGCGCCGAAGGCGACGAAAGGGGCGCCCGCGGCATGGGCTTCAGTTGTACACGACTCCCCCAATTCCGCAGAGCGCGAAATCCGGATCGCCTCCGCCCTGTGCGTCGCTCACGGTCTGGCCCTCGCGAGCGACGACCCTGCCCGATGGGTCGAGCACCTCGAGCATCGGCGCGTACCGCGCTCGGAAGCCCGCCGGCCACTCGATCTCGAACCGCACGGTCCGGCCCGTGGCGGTGACCTCGCCCCAGACGTGTGTCGGGGAGGCGGGATCCCCGTGTATGACGAACGGGATGCGCTGCCCCAGCGGGCACAGGAGCCCGCCGCTCGGTGCGCCGCCGCGATCAGCGGTCCGCAGAGCGACCCCCTGTGGCGTCGGGTTGCACGCGACAACGAGAACGAGTGCCGCAGCTGCAAACCAGGCCCTCATGCGCGCGCCACCGACTTCCGATTAGGAGGTGCAGGTCGCGTTCAGGCAAGGCAAGACGTTAAGCGTTGAGTTGATCCACTCCACTGTCGACCAGTACGTCTTGCTGCTCCCGACCGAGTCGACGATACCCTGGAGACTGTAGCTATAGAGCACGGCACCGCCGCTATCACCCTCGCTGGACGAAAACGTCGATCGCCACATGTGGTACTCGGTATAGACCGGCCCACCGCCGTGGGCGACATACTGCGTCGAGTTCAGGAGGTCGATGGTGCCGCAGTGATAGCCGCTGACGGCAGATGAGCCGCACGAAGACACCCCCTGACCAAGCGCGCTGTTGAGGTACCGGCCGGTCATTCCACGCTGCTGGGTTGCGCTGATGAAGACCTGGTTTCGGGTACCCGTGTAGGTGCTCTTGATAAGCATGGCGTCCGCGTTCATGCCGTTCGAGTACGAGTGGGCGCCGTTTGAGCCGAGGTAGAGGTGATTCTCGTCGTAAACGTACCACTGCGTCCAGCTGCTGCTGTAGCAGTGGCCGGCAGTGAGCAAGGCGTAGCCCGGGACGCTGTTGTTGCCCCGCACCCAATAGCCGCTGCTGCAGCGCCAGGCCCCAAGGTTGCTCGCGTAGAGTCCGCCCATTGGGCGATCGCAGGTGGAACGATCGACGCAAACGACATCTCGCGCCTGCTCGGCCCCAATGACGTGGACCTGGTTGGCACCGAAACGCTCGGCAACCGCGTCGAGCTGGTCTTGGGTGCCGCCGACGACACCAACCTCGACCGCGTTGCCCTTCGGATCGATGCCCGTGTACGCGATGTCGACGCCGGCGGCGCGCATCGACGGGGACGCCGCGTCGATCTGCGCCTGAGCCGCATCGAGTGCGCGGCGGGGGTTCTTCACGATCTCGACGCGGACTGTCGCACCCTTAGGCGCGAGGGCCTGCGCCGCGGAGATCGCTTCGCCAGCGTCCGACGTCCCAAGGATTACGATCTGGGCGTGCTTCAGTTGGTCGAGGTACCACCCGCCGAGGCTGTCGCTATGCTCATCCACGAACTCGGCGAGAGGACCGATCGCCTCCTGGACGGCCATGCGGGCGTTGATGTCGGCGAGCTCGATCGGCGTGAGTGCAACACCGAAGGAGCGGTCGGCCGACGGGTCGCGTTCGATCGTCGCCACGAAGTCGGGTTCAGCGTTGAGGCCCATCTCTGTCCGGTACCGAATCGCGTCCGCGAGCATTGCAGCTGTGGTGGCGTTCGGGTCGGTGGCGTTGTCAACCCAGCCGTTTCCTGCGGGCTGGTAGCCAGCGGAGCGGCTGTCGGCAAGCGCCGCAGCCGGTGACGAGACGAGCGTCGCCGCGATCGCGATGGACAGAGCCTGACACGCCAGCAGTCGCATGTGATCCCCCAGAGTCAGTCGATGCGATGAGCCCCGGTCGGCGGCGAGATTGGGAGCCGTCCGTACAGGCGCACAGGAACGATGCTTCGTCGGAACGGACGCGAGATAGGGCCACAGGTCCTGTTGCCGGCCACCGACGCCGGCCCGTCGAACTGCAGATGGGACGCACCGGATCGTCGATGATCTCCGCCGTGTTGGCGACGCAATAGGTCGGCTGGGCGAGTGAAGGCTCGATGGCTGATGTGAGTCCAGTGGCGACCCTTGTGACGCATGCCTGTACACAAGCCCCCCTTGAGCCGAGGCGGACGCCGGCGTACGGTTGGAGCTCGGCGGCTGACGTCGCGTCGGTCGTCCGCGGGTATCCGTCCCGGTGGCGCACCTCGTTTCCTCGAGCCGCCACCCATCGCGACCGCGCCAGGGGTGACGCCCCGGCGGCCGGAGACGGTCCCGCGGCACGAGCGGCATGACGCCTGCGCTGCGACTGGTCAGGCGGACCGGTGCTGACCCCGCTGGGAGCTCCCGTGCGCGAGCTCCTGCAGAGTCAACCGGTTCGCAGGTCCTGAACGCGGCCAGCTCCGTCGAAAACGAGGTACGCGCAGTCCTTCTATGAGGTCGCCCACACCATGATCAGCGTCGTCCACGCCAGCAACGCCAGCCACAGCAGTCGCTCACACGCCTCCCGTCCGGCAGGGATGGGGACAGCGGACCGCGTTCCGGGCACGCCGTCCCTGCACGGGGTTTCGTGCTCGATCGCGACGGCCGCGAGCAGGGACCCCACACACCCATGATCGGTGCCTTCGCTGCCGCGCCGGCTCCTCCCTCCCGAGTCATCGTGGACCCTGGTCTCCTCACCTACCGTGACCGCGCAGCCCTGCGCATCCTCTATCGCGCCGATGTCGCCACGACCACCCAGCTGACCACCCTCGTCTACCACCGCCGCCAGACGGCGCAGGAGCGCCTCGCCCGCCTCTACCGGGCGGGCTACCTCGAACGGGCCGTCCTGCCACCGGTCACCCGCGGCGGTGCCCCGTTCGCCTTCCGGATCAGCCCCCGCGGGCGGCGTCGCCTCCACTACGACCCGCTCACCCGCAGCCGGGCAGGGACCCAGCTCCGCCACAGCCTCAACGGGGTCGAGACCGTGTGCGCCCTGCTCGCGGCGCAGCAGGGCGAGCCCGACCCGGGTCCCGCCCTGACCGCCTGGCTCACCGAGTCGATGTGCCACGACACCCTCCGCGGCGTCTACCCCGACGGGGTCCTCACTGTCGCCGGACCGACCGGGTCTGCGGTCCTGTGCCTCGAGATCGACGAGGCGACCGAGCACGGCCCGGTCATCGAGGACAAGCTCGCGCGGTACGAGAAGGCGTTGTGGTCGAGGACCTGGTGCGTCCTGTTCGTGACGGGCTCGCCCGAGCGCGCGGCCCGCCTCGCGGCCATCGGGCGCCGGATCGCGCGTCCCGGGCTCTCGGGCAAGGCCTGGGTCGTCCTGCTGCCCGACCTCTGGGCCCACGGCTACGACGCGCCGATCCGCGCGCTCACGGCCGAACCCAGGCGTTCGGTGCTACGGGGCCTCCTGGCCGACCCGAAGCCCCGGCGCTGTCCGACGCCTGTCGGCACCGACGCCTGGCTCCGGCTCCTCGGTGAGGGTGGGCTCGAGCTCCATGACGAGGCGCTCGCGTGATGCCGCGACGCCGCACCGCCCGGAGGCGGACACGGTCCGGCGCGGCGTCGGCGCCCGAGAGCCGGACGCTCGACGGGTCGCTGCACGACGACGATCCCGGAACCTGCCGGCTCGCGTTCGTCCTCGCCGAGGGCCTCCGGCACATCGCCGAGCGTCGCGCGAAGGCAGACCCGCGACGGGGTACGATGCGCGTCCGCCGACCTACCGCCATGACCGTACGACCGATGCCAGACCCCCGAACCCCGTCCCGCACCCGCCGCCGCGTCCGCCGCCGCACCGGCGCTTCCGCCCGGTGAGCGCGCTCCACGCTCCCGTGCTCCGTCGCCTCCCGCGCGAGGCGACGGAGCTGCGCGGCCTGCGGGCGGCCCGCTGGATCCGCGAGAGCACGCCCGGCCAGCTCGACCGATGGGGACCGCCGTCGCAGCGCCGGATGCAGGACACGGCGATCGCCGGGCTCGGGCTCGCGGACACCGGGCTCGCCTGGACGGTCGGGCGCTCGGGCTGGTCGGGCCCCGACTCGATGGACGATCCGCCGGCGACCCGGACGCCCGAGTTCCGGGCCATGCTCGCCGCGGCCGAGGCGGGCGCGTTCGATGTCCTACTCGTCGGCTACACCGCGCGCTACATGCGCGACCTCGCGCTCGCGCTCTCCTACCGGCGCTGGTTCCATCGCCAGGGCGTGGTCGTGTACATCTGCGACGACCGGATCCTCTCGTCCAACCCTGCCGACTGGGAGCGCTTCGTCGACAAGTGCAAGGCCGCCGAGATCAACTCGCGCGAGCAGAGCCGCAACGTGCGCGCGGGCTATGCCGCCAAGCGCGACACCCACGGCGACCCGGGCGGCCATCCGCCGTTCGGCTTCCGTCGGGCGGGCGAAGCCAGGGTCATCGAGATCGACCCCGAGCGCATCGGGACGGCGGTCCGGGCATACGCGCTCGCGGCGGCGGGGCTCACCGACCGCGAGGTCTCCGGGCGCCTGGGGCTCGGCGTCCATACCGTCCGCGGCATCCTCACCTCGCCGCTCTACCTGGGCCGGCTGCGCGACGGATCGGCGGCGAACTGGGACCTGGTCGTCGACGAGGAGACCTGGCGCCGGGTGGCGGACCTGCGGGCTGCCCGCAACCGCCGCTCGCCGGGGCGGCCCGAGACGCGCCGGACCTATGCCCTGCCGATGCTCGCGTGCGCCGCCTGCGGCCGCCGGCTCGTCGGCGACAAGGACCGTTACCGCCACCTCGAGGCGTGTGCGGCGTTCATGGCTGCCCGACCCCCGGGCGGCGCGGTCCGCGGGCGTCATGCGCGGATCCCGGGCCAGAGCTACGGGCGCGACGAGTACGAGGCGATCGTGCCGTTTGTCCTGGAACGAGTCCGCCTGGGCGCGCGCGACGTCGAGGCCGCTGCGGGTGCGTATACCCGCGGGGCTGGGACGGAGCCCAACCGGCTGCGCCTGGCCCGGATCGAGGAGGAGCGCGAACGCGCGCTTTCGACGTACCGGCGGGATCGCGATCCCCTGGTCCTCGAGCAGACGATGCGCGAACTCGACGTCGCAGAGACGGAGGCTGCGGGCGGTTCGGAACGGCCGACGCTGCCCCCCGACGAGGTCCGCCGCTACCTCGAGAACCTTCCGGCATGGTGGGCCGACGCGGACCCCGACGATCGGCGGGCCCTCGCAACGACGCTCTTCGAGCGCATCCGCGTGCTCGGGGTCAGCGTGGCAAAGCTCGAACCGACGCAGGAAGCGCTGGACCACGGCCTTGCCGAGGCCTTTGGACCTGATGAGGTCGAAATGGTCGGGGCGAGAGGATTTGAACCTCCGACCTCATCGTCCCGAACGATGCGCGCTACCAAGCTGCGCCACGCCCCGACCGAAAGTGCCCGCTGAGGGCGGGCGAATGATACCCCATGCCGGACACGGACTCGAACGAGAGGCTGGGAAGGCCCGCCGCAGCGCACGCTCGGACGCGGTACTCAGCCCAACGAATGCGCGATCTCGCCGCCGCCGACGGGCTCGCTTCGGTCGGGAGGGGAGAGTTCAGGCTGGGGTCAGCCTCCCACCACCCGCCAGGGTGTGGGTGGCGCCGTTGAGCCAGGCGTCAGCTGCCAGGGTGGCGTCGTACGTGACCGTGTGTCCGTTGCCGGTGATGTTGGTGATCGTGGTCCCGGACATGCCCGTCTCGTCGTCCAGGCTGGTCAGGCGCGAGTCACCGGTCACGGACCAGGCGCCTGGTCGATGGCACCGGTGAGGCTCGAGCCGTTCTCGAGCGTGGCGGTGATGGAGCTGTCGGTCTCGGCCACGAGGTCACCCGCGAGGGTTTCGGCACCGGCTGTGGGTGGGCATGGCGGCGGTCCTTTCGAGGAGCCGGTCCCCCACGGGGCGCTCGCCGGGACCGGCAACCGCATCGTCGGCCACCCAGGCTCTCGATCGGGTTACCGGAGCCGGGCCGCGATCAGACGGTCGCCGGCCACGCTGGTCCACGCGAAGCCGGCTGCGTTCGGCATGGGAGCGCCCGTGTCGGTCAGCGCCCTCAGCCAAGCCGCTGACGACGCCGGGAAGCGTGCCTCGATCAAGGGCATGAGAGTCCGCACCAGGGCCCGGTTCCGGCTGGTGCGGCGGAGGAGGAGCAGACCCTGGACACGCCACTCAGGGCCGAGCCTCGCCCGGGTCGCAAGCACCTTGGCGTCCAGGCCGCGCATCGCGTCACCGCCGTCGATGAGGAGGTCCCAGACCTCGACGACCGCGGCCTCGCGCGCAGGGTCCCTGGTCAGGAGCACGTCGATGCTGCGTGGCCGCGGGCCGTCGTTCACGAGGGGTGCCTCCGGTTCGGCATGCCACCCGCCGATCGCCGCGATCCCGACGACCAGGCTCTGGCGCCGCAGGTGCTCGATGTCGCGTGGGAAGCTGGCGCCGGGTGCCCGCTCAAAGAAGGCCGCCAGCTGGAGGCCGACTGCGGCTCCGCACGAGGCCAGGGTCTCCACGGACACGGTGGTGGTAACCCCGCGCTCGATGCGGCTCCAGAACGACTGGCTCACGCCGGCCCGCCCGGCAGCGTCCAGCTGCCTCAGGCCGAGCGCCAGGCGTGCATCCCGCAGCATCATCCCAGCGCGGTGCAACACGTACCGCGCGCGATCGCGTGCGGCCCGGCGGGCGGTCCCCGCCCTGCGAAGGTGTCGATCGGGCATGGGCGCATCGCCTCCGTGACCGGCGAGTCCAGCGCAGACCAAGACAGTGCAGACCAAGTCAGTGCAGACCAAGAAGGATTGCGCGAACGTCTGCACCGGCACTTATCCCGGGATAGGGCGCGCCGGCGGCAGCCTGCGACGGTCGCCAGCCCAAGAAAGCATGCGGGCCTTCCCAAGGCGATCCTCGACCCCGTAGGTAGGTCCAGCTAGCCCTTCTCGGAATGCGCTTGATCTACACGGGCAGCGGGGCTGCCGGGGGCCGCGGGCCTATCGGTGGCCGGCGGGGCGGTCGCGGGTCGCGGCGCTGTCGGTGGCAGCGGGGCTGTCGGGGGCCGCGGGGTTGTCGGTGGCCGGCGGGGCTGTCGCGGGGCCGCGGGGCTGCCGGGGGCCGCGGGGTTGTCGGTGGCCAGCGACGGGAGCCGCGGGCCGGCGACGGCGGGCGCGGGCTCGCCCCAGGGACGGTGCCGTGTGGGACCTTCCGCGGACGGCGCGTCCCGCGCCTTACCGACGACCCCACGAAGCCCCTCCGGCCAACGCCCGAGGAGCTTCGTGGAGCGGCAAGGGACTTCCGGCGCCGCGCCTGGCCGCTCCTGGCGCGCCGGTCCGGTGATCAGTACTGGAACAGCAGCTCGCGGTATTTCGGCAATGGCCAGAGCTCGTCGGACACCAGCGTTTCGAGCTCGTCCGCCACCGCCCGCAGCGCGTTCTGCGCGGGAATGACCTCGGTGACGAACGCGGCGGCCTCGTCATGCACGGACGTGGCCTCGTGGGCGGCGTGCTGCTCATGCTCGAGGGCGTGGATCGCATCGACGAGATCGTCGGCGAGCGTCGCCACCTTCTCCGAGACGGCGGCGATGCCGCGGGACCCCGACGCCGAGGCCTTCGCGAGCTGGCCCAAGTATCGCGCGGCGGCCGGCAGGACCATCGTCTTGGCGATGTCCAGCGAGCAGTTTGCCTCGATGTTCAGGACCTTGACGTAGCGCTCCCAGTTGATCTCCGCTCGGGCGAGGAGCTCACGCTCCGAGAGCACCCCGAACTTCGAGAACACCTTCACGGCCTTCGGGGTCGTCAAGGCGGGCAGCGCGTCCACGGTGGTCCGGTTGTTCGGCAACCCGCGACGGGCCGCCTCCGCGTGCCACTCCTCGGAGTAGCCGTTGCCTTCGAACACCACCCGCTTGTGGTCACGAACGATGCCCGACAGGATGGTCGTGAGCCCCGCGAAATCACCGTGCTTGAGCTTCTCGAGCTCGTCCGCGAGCTGCGCGAGCGAGTCGGCCACCGCGGTGTTGAGGACGGTCTGCGGCCAGTAGATCGGGGCGGACGATCCGACGGCGCGGAACTCGAACTTGTTGCCGGTGAACGCGAACGGCGAGGTCCGGTTGCGATCCGTCGCGTCCTTGGGCAGGACCGGCAACGAGGTCACGCCCAGCTCCACGTGGCCCCCGCGCTTGGACGCGGACCTGGTGCCCTGCTCCAGCTGCTCGATGACGTCCTGGAGCTGAGAGCCAAGGAAGATCGACATGATCGCCGGCGGCGCCTCGTTGGCGCCGAGACGGTGATCCTGGCCCGCGTCCGCGATGCTCGCGCGGATGAGATCCGCGTGGACGTCGACGCCCCGGATGACCGCCATGAGGAACGCCAGGAACTGGGCGTTGGCGTGCGGGTCGTGGCCCGGGTCGAGGAGGTTCTCCCCGTCGTCGGTCGCCATCGACCAGTTGTTGTGCTTGCCGGATCCGTTGATGCCGGCGAACGGCTTCTCGTGCATCAGGAGCATGAGGCTGTGCTGCTGGGCGAGCCGGCGCATCAGGCTCATGACCATCATGTTGTGGTCGGACCCGACGGAGGTCGGCTCGTAGACGGGCGCCATCTCGAACTGGCCGGGAGCCACCTCGTTGTGGCGCGTCTTGGACGGGACGCCCAGCCGCCAGAGCTCCCGATCGAGGTCCATCATGAACGCGAGGATCCGCTCGCGGATGGGGCCGAAGTACTGGTCCTCCAGCTCCTGGCCCTTGGGCGACGGGGCGCCGAACAGGGTGCGCCCGGTGAGCACGAGATCAGGCCGCTGCTCGGCCAGGCGCCGGTCGACCAGGAAGTACTCCTGCTCCGGGCCGATGTTGGTGAACACGCGGCTGCTGGTCGTGTTGTCGAACCAGCGGAGGACCCGCAGCGCCTCCCGGCCCAGCGCCTCCTGCGACCGCAGCAACGGGATCTTGTGGTCCAGGGCCTCCCCGGTGAACGAGACGTACGCCGTCGGGATCGTCATCGTGACGCCGTTGGGCTCGACCTGGAGGAAGATCGGGCTCGTGACGTCCCACGCCGTGTAGCCGCGGGCCTCGAAGGTGGCCCGGATGCCGCCGGACGGGAACGAGCTGGCGTCGGGCTCGCCCTGGAGCAAGTTCCGGCCGGAGAACTCGGCGATGGTCTGGCCATCCCCGAGGGGGGTCAGGAACGAGTCGTGCTTCTCGGCCGTGGAGCCGGTCATCGGCACGAACCAGTGCGTGTAGTGGGTGGCGCCGCGCGCCAGCGCCCACTCCTTCACGCCGTGGGCGACCGCGTCGGCGATGACCGGGTCGAAGGGCTCGAGACCGTCGATGGTTCGCCGCAGGCGCCTGAAGATCGGCTTGGCCAGGTACTGCCGCTGGGCACCTTCGTGGAAGACGTACTCACCATAGATGTCCGCGCCGGCGTGCTCCATGTAGGCCTGGGTGGGGGCGACCTTGTGGTTGGCGATCGACTCGATGGCGTTCTGACGGGCGCTCATGTGACTCCTGCCGACATTGCGGCCAGATCCGGCTGCACTTAGCTGCGGGAACAGGGTACGGCGAACCTAGCGGATGGGCCCGAGGGTGTCGAGAGCGGCGACGAAACTGCACCCTCTCGCATCGAGGGCGACACCGTGCCGCAAGATCGCCCGGGGACTGTCAGCGCGAGTTGGGTGTCGCCGCCCACCGCAAGGGGCCCGGAGCTGGGTCGGTCGCTGCCCAGGAGGCCGATGCTGTTCCGGAGTTACCGGGTGCCCCACTGGTAGCTCTGCTTCATCAGGCGCAGGTACACGAATGTCTCCGTCTCGCGCACGCCCTTGATCTTCCGCAGGCGCTCGGCCAGGAACACAAGGAGCGCCTCGGTGTCCTCCGCCACGCACTCGACCAGGATGTCGTAAGTGCCCGCGGTGACGACCACGTAGTCCGTCTCCGGGAAGGCCGCGATCTCCTCTGCAACCTCGATCAGGCGATCGGCCTCGCACTTGACGCCGATCATGGCCCATTGCTGGAAGCCAACCTTGAGCGGGTCCGTGACGCCGACGATCTGGAGGATCCCCTTCTCGATCAGGCGGTTGGTGCGCGCCCGGACGGCGGCTTCGGACACGCCAAGGTCAGTCGCGATCTGAGTGAACGGTCGCCGGCCGTCCTGCTGGAGGTGCTCGATGATCCGCTTGTCCAGCTCGGATACGACCTCGGACCGGGTACGCGACCGGTCGCTCACGGCCGAACGCCGGCGGGATGCGCGGTGTCGGTGGGGAGAGGCGTCATCGACGGCTCCGCGGTAGGTTGGCTGGGATCCGGGTCGGGATCCTCGAGGGGACCGGGCGCGGATGCTAGCACGCGGATCGGCGTGCGGCACACGGTCCCGAGGCCCGGGACACGATGGGACGCGACGGCGGGGACGCCCCCCGGGACGGCGCGTCGTGGCGGTCAATCAGCCGGGCCGCGGGACCGTCCGAGTCCCGACCCGGCGTCGGCGTCGGCATCGGCTACTGGCAGACACGGCCCGGAGCCGACCCAGCATCGCCGTCCGCGCCGGGCTCATTGGTCGCCAGCCGTCGGCGACCGGCTCACCGCCACCCCCGTCGGCGACCGGCTCACCCGGCGTCGAGCAGCTCCAGCACCCGTGCCAGCCCCGCCACGGATGCCTCCGTGATCGGGTCGACGACAAGCTGAACATGGCCGATCCCCTCGCGGGCGTAGGCCCGCAGAGCCTCCGCGATGACCTCCGCGGAACCCTCGAGCGGCGGCACCGTCATCCGCGGATCCTGGTCGCCCATGATCCGGCCCGTGCCGCCCTCGACCCGAACCTGGACCGCGACCGTTCGCTCGATCGCCGCTGGATCCCGTCCCGCGGCTGCAGCCGCGGCGTCCACGATCGCCCGTAACCGTGGCACACCCTCAGGGCGGTTCCCCGTGTCGGCGTACCAGGCATTCCATGCGTCCGCGTGGGCGAGGGTGGCCGCCAGCATCCGCGGCCCGATCGACCCGACAAGGATCGGTGGGCCGCCGGGACGCGCCGGGCGCGGCAGGAGCTCTGCATGCCGGGCGGTGAGGTAGGCGCCCTCGAAATCGATGTAGCCCGTGGCGAGCAGCGTCCGGACGATGGTGAACGCCTCCTCGAACCGGCTGATCCGGTGGTCGAACGGCGCGCCCAGGGCCGCGAACTCGGTGGCGTTCCAGCCGGCGCCCAGGCCCAGCACGAGGCGGCCGCCGGAGATCTCGTCCACGGTCGCCGCCTGCTTGGCCAGCATGAACGGGCTGTGGAACGCCGTCGCGGCGACGAGCGGTCCGAGGGCGACGCGCTCGGTCGCCTCTGCGAGACCGGCCAGCGTGGTCCACGCCTCCCACGGTCCGCGCGTCTGGCCGGAGGCGAAGCGGTACAGCAGGTGGTCGCCGACCCAGATGGAGTCGAAGCCGGCCTGCTCGGCCGTTCGGGCGATGGCACGGAGCTCCGGCCAGCGGGCCTCGCGCTCAATCTCGGGCAGCTGGACGCCGACCCCGAGGGGGCGGCCCGGTCGTCGGGGGATCATGCGGCCACCGTAGCATCAGGCCGCCCGCGGACGTAGCCTTGCGGCGTGGGAAGCGACATGGTGACCCGGTGGGGTCTGGTCTTCCAACTCGACGCTGCGCCCGCGGATGCGCCCCGGGCGGACGTGACTCGGGCGGACGTGACCCGGGCGGACGTGACTCGGGCGGACGATCTGGCGAGCCTCGTCACGACCGAGCATCTCTTCGAACGGGCTCGCCGCGCCTACCTCGAACGCTGCCCCGTGCTCGGGGGGTTCCTGCGCTCCGAGTCCGCGGTGGTTCGCGTGGCGGAAGGGCCGGTCGCGGCGACCTCAAACCGCGAACGCTCGATGGCTCGCGCGCTGCTCGCCGTCTCCGTCGTGGAGGTGCGGCCGTCCTCCTTCGACATGGCCGTGCGGATCCGCCCGGTGGATCCGGATCCGGGCGGCCAGGCTGCCGGCGGTCCGGCAGGCGATCCGGTCGACGGACGGTGGACGCTCGTCCTCGAGCGCATCGCCACGGGAGAGCGTCTGCCGGTCCCACGCGAGGTCCGCGACGAGCTCATCGCGATCCAGCTGGCCGCGCGCGATTGCTGCTGAACGCCCGGCCCTACACCGGCCGGAGTGCGCGTGACCAACCCGAGTGCAGGCGGAGCCGCCGTCCCCGCGTCAGCCGCCGGTCACCCCGCTGCCGGTGATGAGGCTCAGGATGACGTCCACGTCCGCGCTGCCGAGGATGCCGGTGTACTTCGCGCGCACGATCCCCTGCCCGTCGACCACGAAGATCCACGGCATCGCGGTCGCCGGCCACGGGGCGGGACCGATGCCGAAGGCCCGCGAGTAGCGGTTCAGCGGCGGGTTGGTGAGCGTGCCGCTGAGAACCGCGGTGTTGGTGATGATCTGGTACTCGAACGGCTCCAGGTGGATGAACGTCACGTTGGGCCATCGGTCTAGCAGATAGCGGACCATCGTCAGCGCGCGCCCGCATGCAGGCGAGACGCGGAACTGCGCCGAGTCCACGACCAACACGTAGGGCTTGCCGGCGGCCAGCGAGTCTGCCGTCGAGGTCTGGGAGAACCGGAGGTCGGGGTCCAGCTGGGTGGTGACGGCGAGGACCACTCCGCCGACGTCGGCCAGGGTGGGCGTGGCCACGGCCGGGGCGGGCTTGCCGAGCGGCGCGGTGCTGCCCTGATCCAGGGCCTGGATCTGCACGGACCCGGACCGCCCGTCAGCGGCCAGGACGTCCAGCCGCCATGGGCCGGGCGTGGGGATGTCCAGCACGGGGACGAACGAGACGGTCGTCTCTCCCACCGGGCGGACGGCGGTGGCAGGGACGTCGGGGGACGCCGCCGTGCCGTCGGCGCCGACGAGGCGGACGTGGATGGAGACCGAGCCGTCCAGGCCCGCGCCCTTTGCGTCCGTGATGGTCAGGATGACCGGGCTGGCACCGCCGGCCCAGATGCTGCTCGAGACCACGAGCGGCTGCAGGCCGCCGGCCCCGGGCGCGGGGATGACGGCCGTGGGGGCGGTCGGCGAAGGGGTTGCCGCTTTGGGCGTGGGGGCGGAGCTGGGTACGGAGCTTGGGGCGGCGGAGGTGGGCGCGATGCCGCCGCTCGGTGCCGCCGAGACCGGTGCCGCGGTCGCCGGCGCCGCGGTTGGCGGGGCGCCGCTCGCCGCCCCGATCGCGGTGCCTGCCGGTGCCGAGGTCCCGGCCGGGGTCTCCGCCATCAGTGCCTTGACCGCGGCCGTGATCGGGCCGGCCTTGGTCCCGAACGGAAAGTCTGCCCGGAGCATGCCCTGGGCATCGACGAGGAAGACGTCGGCAGTGTGGGCCATCGCGTAGCCCTTCGCGGAACCGTTGTCGATCCGCGCGTACCTCACGCCCCAGGCGTCCGCGTTGCGCCGGACATCCGCGGGCGAGCCCGAGAGCCCGACGTAGGCCTTGGGCAGGTAGCGGAGGTACTGGTTCATGGCGGCGACGTCGTCCCGCTCCGGATCGATCGAGACGAAGACGGCGCGCGGTCCGTCGCCCGTCGACAGGAGCACCTGGTTGACGTTGCCGATCGTGGCCGGGCACACGTCCGGGCAATGCGTGTAGCCGAAGAAGACCAGCACCGGCTCGCCCCGGAGCGACCCCAGCGAGAACGGGTTGCCGTTCTGGTCCGTCAGCTCCAGGGCGGGCGCGGGCCGCACGTCCGCGTAGGCGAAGGAGGCAGGGCCCGGGGTTGACCGGGCCGCGCCACCGAGACCCCCCGCGTCGTCGCGCAGCACGAGTGCCAGCAGCCCGGCCGCCAGCAGCGCGAGGAACGCGAGCATGACCACGCCCACGACCGCGGCGCGGCGGTCGAGCGCGCCGCGGTCGTCGAGCGGCGCGGGCGGGGGGGCGGCGTTCGGCGCGACGGGATGGGGGGTCACGAGACGGTCAGTTCGCGCGGACCTCCGCGGACACCTCGATCGGGCCGGCGCCCTTGAATGTCAGGGTCAGCCGCACGGTCTGTCCCGCGGCCAGGTCCCCCGTCAGCCCTTCGAGCATCACGTGGTAGCCACCCGGCTCAAGGGTGACGGTGCCGCCGGCCGGGACACTGATCGAGTCCACGGGCTGCATGCCGGTCATACCGGCCATGCCGCTCGCACCGGGCATGCCGCTCGCACCGGGCATGCCGCTCGCACCGGGCATGCCGCTCGCGACTGTCACGGTCTCGTGGAGGCTCGCCGATGCGGCCGCAGGCGTCGAGACGCCGGCAAGGCTGTCGGCCGAGAGCGTCCCGTTCGTGATCGTCATGTAGGCGGCGGACGTTCCGCCGGATTGCGCGGCGCGCACCCAGGCTCCACCGACCGTGACGATCCCGCCCGCGGGCTGCGTCGTGGTGCTGGCAGCCGACCCGCAGGCCGCAAGCGACAGCACGAGTAAGAGCGAGCAGACCGCTGTCAAAGCACGAGCAACCACGTGTTATGCCTCCGATGACGGACCAGACTCGCATTCGCTGGCGTGGCGAGCCGCGTCGGTCACAGAGTGTGCACCATCTCCGCCGGGCGTGGCCAGCGTCACCTCGAGATCGTCGTGGACGGCGTCACCCCGGCCGACGACGCAGGGGCGTCCGCCGTGATCGCCCGCGTCCACGCGGAGGCCGGTGCCACGGGTGGCTCGAGGCGGACGGGGCGAACACGACCCAGGAGGCGTTGCGGGCGCGGATCCTCGCCGGCCCGCCTCGTATCGGCGGAACGGTCTTCCGCACTCCTTCGGCCGTTCGGCCCCCCGCCGGGCCCGCCGCCGGCCCTTCTGGGACGCCCGCGAGCATGCGATCCTCCAATCCAGTCAATGTCCAGCCGAGGACGGAGGGGACGATGACGACGCCTTGCACGATCGCGGGACAGGCCGCCATGGCCATCGCTCCCTGCGCGGCCCTGCTGCACGAGGCCGATTTGCCCGGGCTTCTTCTCGCGGGCAACGGCCCGACGATTGGGCTATAGGCCCGGCCAGCGATGAGCCCTACGGTCTCTCGCATGGCGACCGCTCGTCCGTCTCCTTCTCGCGATCGGCCGATGTGCACGCGTCCCGGATCGCGGCTGGTCGTCGCGCTGCTTGCCGCCGCGCTCGCCCTGACCGTCGGACAGGCACCGAAGCCCGCCGAAGCCGGGATCACGGCGCCCTGCACGGTGGGCGACACGCTGACCCGCTACCGCGCGACGACGGACTGGTACCGGAGCGTCCTCGACACGAAGCTCCGCCTGACGGCCGGCTACGCGCCACCCGACCTGGTCCCGGCATCGCGCTCCGGCGCCTCCGGCAGGGGCTCGATCCGGCGTATCGCGCTCGCGGACCTCACGGCGATGTTCCGCGCGGCCCGCACGGCGGGTGCCACCTTCGCGATCGAGTCTGCCTACCGCAGCTATGCCAACCAGGTGGCGACGTTCGCGAGCTGGGTGGTGGCAGCCGGCCGCGGGCAGGCGCTGCTGGCCTCGGCACGGCCGGGACACTCGGAGCACCAGTTGGGCACGGCGATGGATTTCAAGACGCCTGGCGGCGCGGCACCCTGGTATTACCGGGACTGGGGAACGACGCGCGCGGGCCACTGGCTCGCCGTCAACAGCTGGCGTTATGGCTGGGTCATGAGCTACCCGAAGGCCAGGAGTCCGCGGGCCACCTGCTACAAGTACGAGCCGTGGCATTTCCGGTACGTCGGGCGGACCATCGCGGCGAAGATCCACGCGTCCGGCCTGGCGCCGCGCGAATGGCTCTGGGCGAACGGCGCGACGACCACGTGGACCGGCGGGAGTCCGACGCCAACGCCGACGCCGACGCCGACCCCGTCCCCGACTCCGACCGCGAGCCCGAGCCCGAGCCCGACGATATCGCCAACCGCGAGCCCGACGGCGAGCCCGGAGACATCGCCCACCGCGAGCCCGACCGCGAGCCCGGAGACATCGCCCACCGCGAGCCCGGAGACATCGCCCAAGGCCGAACCGTCGGCTTCGGCCGAACCGTCGGGCGCGCCGGGCGATCCGGGTGCGAGCATCGAGCCCTCGCCGCCTCCCGGCCCCGACCCGACCGGAACACTGGAGTCCGGCGGGGACGTGGATCCGTCGCCGACCGTCAACCCGTCACCGAGCGCGATCGAGCCGGGCCCAGGCGCAATCCAGCCGGGCCCAGGCGCAATCGAGCCGGGCGCCGAGGCCACCCCGCCCGTAGCGTCGTGAGCCCGGGGGCGCGGGACGGGCGCTCGGCCGACGGGCGCTCGTGCGGGACGGGCGCTCGTGCGGGTCGGGCGCTCATGCGGGTCGGGCGCTCATGCGGGCCGTCACAAGCGGACTCCGCGCGGCGGCCCGGCCAGCAGGCGCGTCGCGGCACCGTCGACCTGGACCCACACGATCGCGTGGCCCGGCCAGGGGCGCCCCGAGGTCGTGAGCGCGTCCACGGCGTCCTCTGTCGTCGCCGGATAGGCGGTCTCAAACGTCACTGGCAGCGTCCGAACCAGGCTCCGCATGGCTGCCGTTGACCTGAGGATGAGGAGGCGCCCGATCTGGGGCTGGTCCCGCCCGTCGGACCACGGCAGGCCGCGCGCCGACGCGAGGGCGTCAGCCTTCTGGCCGGCCCAGCGGACCTGGCGTTCGACTGAGTGCAGCACGCTGTGCCCCTCGCCCGCCACGACGCCACCCAACTCCCGATCCTGCAGGACGACATCGATCACCCCACGCACCGGCCGGTAAACGGCAACCTCGAGCCGGGCGATCCAGCGGGGATGAAGCGAGGCCAGGAGCGCCTCGATCATCCGCACCTGGATGTGGTCCCTGACGCGCGGACCAGTGCCGGGGTACAGGCGTATCGAGACCTCGTGGCCCATCGCCGTGGCGACTGCCACGAGCGAGTCCAGGCTCGGCTGCCGCTCGCCTGCCTCGAGCCGCGGAAGATGGCTTGCGTGCAGTCCCGCCGCCGCCCCGACCTGCCGCAGCGATAGCCCCTCGTCGAGCCGCACCCGGTGGAGCTCGTCGGCGACGGCGCGGCGCAGGAGACGCTGACGTTCAGCGATGGTCCGCTCCAGGATGGTGCTGCCCATGTCGACCTCACTGCAAGGCGGGTGTCGCCTCCCAGTCGACCAAATCGGGCTTCACCGGCGCTTATCCGGTTGTCGCAGGTTCAGCCGGCCGCGTCCTTCGCCCAGGAGTCGACACCGGCGGGTCGCGAGAGGTCCGGATGCCCGAATTGGTCGCCTGGGAGTCGACAGGCCGGCGGCCCGGGCCGGCCGGGCGGGTCGCGAGAGGTCCGCATGCCCGAATTGGTCGCCTGGGAGTCGACAGGCCGGCGCCCGGCGCGGTACGACGGGGTGCCAGGCGACGGGCGCGACTGCGACGGACGCGGCTGCGACGGCGCGGCTGCTGGGACGCCGGTGGGTGGACGCCGGCGCGACGGACGCCGGCGCGACGGACGCCGGTGCGACGGACGCGCGCCCGGGCGGGAGCCTCAGCGCCCGAGCCGCACCGCCAGCCGCCCCTGCCTGACCCAGATCACCATCACCACCAGGAACCGGGCGATCAGCGAGATCCCGTAGAGGGTGCACCAGATGCACACCGCGTGGATCACGAAGACCTGGAGCGTCAGGAAGTAGACCTCGAAGATCACGCCGATCAGCGACAGCCCGTAATGGAGGTCCAGCAGCGCGGGCCGGTTCGTCCGGATCCACGCGATGGCGAGCGTCAGCAGGACCAGGGACAGGACCACCCCGTACACGGCCACCGGGATCCCCAGGATCCTCGAGTACTCGCTCAGCGCCACGGTCTCGCAGCCGTGGAGCGGGCCGCAGTAGGGCACGCCGCCCCCAAGCTCCACCGTGGACAGGTAGAGGGCGATGCAGAGGCCGATGACGTCGAGGATGGCGAGGATGACACCGGGGTGGACCCGGCGGAGCCGGGCGACGACAGCGCTCATGTGCTGGAACCTTCATGCGATGGAACGCGACGCGCGGGCGGGACGCACGCAGAGTCTAGAACAGCCGCCACGGGAGAGCCTCCGTGCCGGATCGCCCCAGGTGGCCCACCGGGGTCGGGCCAATGGGCCCCGCGAATGCGACCCGAAGGCTGCCCCTGCGCGCCGATCGGCCCGTCACGCCAGGGTCTCTCCTGCCCCACCCTGTGATGGTGCATCACCCCGCACGCTGTCTGTTCACGACCGCGAACCCCCCGAGGCCGTCATGATCACCTCCCATCCCGCCGGCGACCTGTCCGCCGACGTCCTCCGCTCGGACCGCGAGCCACTGGACGCGATCTTCCATCCCCGCTCGATCGCCGTCGTCGGCGCCACCGAGAAGGAGGGCTCGGTCGGCCGGACCATCCTGTGGAACCTCCTCTCGTCGCCGTTCGGCGGAACCGTGTACCCGGTCAACCCCACTCGCCCGGCCATCCTCGGCGTGAAGGCGTACCCGTCCATCGGCTCCATCGGCGAACCGATCGACCTCGCGGTGATCGTGACCCCTGCCAAGAGCGCGCCCGGCCTCATGGCCGAGTGCGGGGAGGCGGGCATCAAGGGCGTGATCATCATCAGCGCCGGCTTCAAGGAGATCGGGCCCGAGGGCGTGGAGCTCGAGCGCCAGGTCCTCGAGGCCGCGCGCAGGTACGGCATCCGGGTGGTGGGCCCGAACTGCCTGGGCATCATGAACCCGATCGACCGAATGAACGCCACCTTCGCCGCCGGGATCGCGAACCCCGGCCGCGTCGGCTTCATCTCGCAGTCGGGCGCGCTGCTCACGGCCATCCTGGACTGGGCGGCGCACGAGGACGTGGGCTTCAGCTCGATCGTGTCGCTGGGCTCGATGCTGGACGTGGGCTGGGGCGACGTCATCGACTACCTGGGCGACGATCCGAACACCGACAGCATCGTCATCTACATGGAGACCATCGGCGACGCCCGAGCCTTCCTCTCCTCCGCCCGGGAGGTGGCCCTGACCAAGCCGATCATCGTGATCAAGCCCGGGCGGACGGCCGAGGCGGCGAAGGCCGCGGCATCGCACACGGGCTCCCTCACCGGTTCGGACGACGTGCTGGACGCGGCGTTCCGTCGGGCGGGCGTGCTGCGCGTGAACTCCATCAGCGAGCTGTTCGAGGTCTCCGAGATCCTCGCCAAGCAGCCCCGGCCGCGCGGCCGGCGGCTGTCGATCGTGACCAATGCGGGTGGCCCGGGTGTCATCGCCACGGACGCGCTGATCGGTGGCGGCGGCGAGCTGTCCGAGATCTCACCCGAGACGATGGGGGCCCTCAACGCGGTTCTCCCCTCCGTGTGGAGCCACAACAACCCGATCGACATCATCGGCGACGCCCCCCCGGATCGATACGCGAAGGCGCTCGAGATCGCCGCCGCGGATCCGGAGACCGACGGCCTGCTGGTCATCCTCACCCCGCAGGCGATGACGGATCCCACGGCGACGGCGAAGGCGCTGGTCAAGCACGCCCACATCGAGGGCAAGCCCGTGCTCGCCTCCTGGATGGGCGGCGAGGAGGTGCAGGAGGGTGCCCGGATCCTGCGCGAGGCCGGCATCCCGACCTTCGCCTACCCGGACACGGCCTGCGTCCTGTTCAACCATCTCTGGCGCTACGACACGAACCTGCGGTCGCTCTACGAGACCCCGCGCCTGCCGGTGGCGCCCGAGCGCGGAGAGTTCCGCGAGGAGGTCGACCGGATCATCGCCGACGTCGCCGCCGAAGGCCGCACCCTGCTCACCGAGTACGAGAGCAAGAAGGTCCTGGCCGCCTACGGCATCCCGATCACGGACACCGAGCTCGCCCAGACGCCGGCCGAGGCGGTCGCCGCCGCCCGGGCGATCGGCTACCCGGTGGTGGCCAAGCTCCTGAGCCGCACCATCACCCACAAGACCGATGTCGGTGGCGTGGTGCTGAACCTGAGGACCGACGAGGCCGTTCGCGAGGCCTTCGAGAAGATCCGCGACGCCGTGACCGAGAAGGTCGGCGCGGAGCATTTCGAGGGCGTGACGATCCAGCCGATGATCAACTGGACCGGCTACGAGCTCATCGTGGGCAGCAGCCCGGACGCGCAGTTCGGCCCGGTGCTCCTGTTCGGGATGGGCGGCCAGCTGGTCGAGGTGTTCAAGGACCGGGCCCTGGCCCTGCCGCCCCTCAACACCACGTTGGCGAAGCACCTGATCGACGAGACCACGATCTCGCAGGTGCTCAAGGGCGTTCGCGGGCGAAGGCCCATCGACAAGGACGTCCTGGCGGCGCTGCTCGTCCGCTTCAGCGAGCTGGTCGCCGAGCAACCGCGCATCGCCGAGATCGACATCAACCCGCTGCTCGCCTCGCCCGAGCGGATCATCGCGCTGGATGCCCGCGTGGTCCTCCACCCGGCGGACATCGCGGACGCGGACCTTCCCCGCCTGGCCATCCGCCCCTACCCGCACGAGTACACCACGGACACGACCACCGACGACGGGGCGGCCTTCACGGTCCGCCCGATCCGCCCAGAGGACGAGCCGGGGCTCGCCCGCTTCCATGCCGGCCTGTCGGAGGCGACGGTCCGCGCCCGCTACGGCAAGAACCGGCCGCTCTCCGAGCGGGCCTCGCACGAGCGCCTCACCCGTATCTGCTTCGTGGACTACCACCGCCAGTTCGGGCTGGTGGCGGAGGTCGACGGCATTGATGGCCCCGAGATCATTGGGGTGGCCCGCATCACGCGCGTCCACGCCAGCGACGACCGGATGCTCACGATGGTGATCGCGGACGCGTGGCAGCGCCGAGGAGTCGGTGCCCGGATGGTGCGGACCGCGGTGGCCGTGGCTCACGGCGAGAGCGTGGCCAGCCTGCTCGCGGAGCTGGCCCCGGACAACGTGGGCATGCACGAGCTGCTCGCGGACGAGGGCTTCTCGTTCACGGAGCGCGACGGCATGCTGGTCGCGTCGCTGGTGATCTGAGGCCGCTTCGCCCAGGAGCAAGGCTAGTGCGCCGGGAGATGGGGCCGGACGACGGGGTCGTGACTGCCCGATCGCCCAGCGCGCGCGATCGCCTGGAGCGCTACCTGCAGGTGCCGCCGAGGCCGGTGAGGGCCTTGCCGCAGGCCGGCAGCGTGTGGTCGGCCGCGCTTGCGCCGCATCCACGACCTCGCGCACCGCCTCGATCACGAGGCCGGGCTGCGTGAACGGGATCGCGTGGGACGAGCCCGTCGCGACGACATGCACTGCGTTGGAGGATGCCGTCGCCGTGTCGACGCCGAGCTTGAGCCAGGTGTCGTCGTAGGCACCCTCGAAGTAGGGCAGGCTCGCATCGTGGCCGATGACAACCAGCGGGAGCGCACCCAGTGAGCCGGCCACCTGGCCACCCCTGAGCGCCCGCACGGCCGCAACATCCTCGGCGAACGGACACGAGGAACCGACACACGGAGAGGCGACATCGGGATTGGGGACGGGCTGGTCGAACTGGTCCTCATGCGAGGGGTCGATCGCGACCACGCCCTGGATCTCCGACGGATAGCGATAGGCGAAGATCCGGGCGAGCAGGCCGCCGTAAGAGTGGCCCACCGTCACGTAGGGACCGCTCTCGCCGGCCCCCGCGAGGGCCCCGTGGATGTCGTCCACGTCGGCAATCCAGTGGAGCATGTCGTCCTCGCCGGTCCTGTCACTGAACCCGGTCTCCAGGCGGTCTACCGTGCAGACGCGCCCGAGCTCGGCCAGTCGCCCGAGCAGGTACTGCGCCGACGTCCCCCAGCCGGGGTCCGTGTAACCCGGGATCCAGAGCATGGTCGGGCTGCCGGTCCCCGTGCAGAAGACGTGGAGGTTGTGCCCGTCGACGCTGACGATCTTGCCGGGCGCCGTCGGGGTGTCGAGCTTCACGGTCGAGGTCGTCGCGTAGCCCGTTCCGGCCGGGTCCAGTCGGGCGAGCGTGCAGCCCGTCCATTCCAGCTGGCACGCGAGGGTGTAGACGCTGCCCGAGGGTGCGATTCGAGCGGCGGTGGCGGAGTCACCGGCGCCGGGGATCAGCGTCTTGCTGACCTCCTTCCCGCTCGCGTCCAGCTTGACCACGCCCAGCCAGGCGTCGGCGACGAGAACGCCGCCGTTCGCGTCAGCAGATCGCATCCGGGAACCACCAGACCTTCCCCGGCTGATCGGGCCCTTGCTCTCCGGCCGATACGGCCGGACCACCGACCCGTCAGTTCTCAGCCGCAGGACCCGGCCATCACCCAACGTCGAACCGGCGGCCGAGACCAGGAGCGTGCCGTCCTTGTCGACCGCGACATCGATCGGCGCGCTCACCCCCGGCGGCATCGCGATGGCGCGCAGGAACGTGCCGTCCGGCTTGAAGGTCTCGATCCGGCTGTTGCCGAAGTCCACCACGACGACGTTGCCCGTGCCGTCGAGGGCGATCCCCGCGGGTTCCGTGAGCATCCCCGGCTCGCGTCCGGTCGTCCCCCAGCTGTCCTTCTCGACGAGGTCGCCCGAGAGGCGGACCACCTTGTCGGCGGCCATGTCGGTCAGCCAGACATCGTCCGTCTTGGGGTCAACCACGACGCCACCGACCGTGTCCGGCTGCCCGGGGACGATGTCCTTGCCGGTCCAACGCGCGAGCGGGGCACCGTCGGGACCGACCTTGACGAGGGCCGCGCCCTCCGTGCCGCCCGGCAGGTAGGCGTTGCCGGCAGCGTCGACCGCGAAGAACGCGTCCGGGACGTACGTCGTGTAGAAGGTCCGCACGGTGAACGCATTCGGGTCGACGCTGGGAGCCGCGGTCGGGGGTGCCGGCGTGACCGGTGTGGGGGTGGCCGGGATCGGCGTGACGGGTTCGGCGGTGGCCGGGATCGGCGTCGCGGCCACCGCCGCGGGTGGCGCCGATGGTGACGGCGTGGAAGGAGCCGTCGCGCCGCACCCGGCGAGCAGCGAGCAGAGCATGAGGACCAACGCCACCTGGCAGGCCCGACCGTAGACGCTCATCGCCAACCCCTCGGGACGCCTGGACGCGGGCCAGTCTCGCCATGGCTCGGCGCGGTCCCGGCGGCCGGAATTCAGACCGCGCGTCGACGCCGCCCGCGTGCATGGTTGCTCTGCTTAGTAGAGGCAATCTGGCCGCCGGGTGATTCACTCTTCATCAGTCGCCGGGGTGATTGAGTCGCCGGGTGATTGGGCTCATCGGCGACGGCCCGGACGCCCCTGTAAATCACACGGGGCCCGTCGCAGCATCAGCGGGACATGGCGACCATCATCGGGGAGCTGGAGCGAGGGCCGGCGGCGACGCTGGTCGAGCGCGCGATCGCGGGGGACGAGCTCGCCTTCACCCGGATCGTCGCCGCCCACCATGACGCCATGGCCCGGGTCGCGTTCATCGTTGCCGGCGACCTGGACCTCGCCGACGAGGCGACGGCCGCCGCCTGGGCCATCGCGTGGCGGCGGCTCGGCAGCCTGCGAGACCCGGAGAAGCTCCGCTCGTGGCTGGTCTCCATCGCCGCGAACGAGGCCCGCGGGCTGGCCCGGGCGCGGCGCCGCCACCACGTCGTGGAGCTGGACGTGGCCGCGGACCTCGCCGCCGACGACATGGATCCGGACAGGCACGTCGACGACGTGGACCTCGCGAACGCACTCTCCCGCCTCGGCGCCGACGACAGGACCCTCCTGGCCCTGCGCTATGTCGCGGGGTTCGATTCCTTCGAGATCGCCCGCGCCACCGGCCGCTCGGCCTCCGGCACGCGGGCGCGTCTCGCCCGCCTCCTCGCACGCCTCCGGACGGAGCTTGACCATGGCTGAGCCGCTCGACTTCGAGACCACGCTTGCGGCGCGGATGCAGGCGCGCGCGGCGCTGGCCACCCGGCCGTTCGATGCGGCCGCGATCGCGAGCGCCGCCGTCGCGACCCGGCCGGTCCGCAGGCTCGCGATCGCCTGGCCGAAGGGGGCGGCGCGCTGGGCGCTCCTGCTGGCGGCGGCGCTGCTGGCGGCGATCGGTGGGGCGCTCGTCGCCGCAGCACTGCTCCGGGAGGTTCCCGCTGAGCCCTTGCTGGCGGTGACGAGGTCCGACGGGGTCTACCTGGCCAGGGCGGACGGCTCGCAGCCGCGGCATCTGTACGGCACGAATCCCGTCAACCTCCTGGGCTGGTCCGCGGACGGGACGCTCCTCCTGGTGCTGCACGCGCCTGTTGGGGACGGCTGGCAGGCTTCCGTGCTCAGGACCGATGGTTCAGTCGTGTGGACAATGGACCGGGTGGAGCGGGCCGAGTGGTCTCACTTGGGCCACCGGGTCGCGTGGGCGGACGCGACACAGTACCTGATCACCAACCTCGACACGGGGGCGACAGCCCCGGCGGACTGGGGCCCCTACGTCACGTCGAACTCGGGCTGGTCACCGGACGACATGCACTTCGCCGTTGTCGACATGGATGGGCGCAGCGTTGTCGTCGTGCCCATGGACGGCGGGGCAACGATGCGGCTCACGTCGCCGGATATCGCGAGCGTCTCGAAGCCGATCTGGTCTCCCGATGGCCGGATGATTGCCACGGCCTACAGCCCTCCGTGCAATGCCTCGAGCCCCTGCGGATGGGGCATCGCCATCTTCGATGTCGCCACGGGCAGGAAGGTCGATGGGACCGAGCCGACCGTAACGGGTCTGCCCGATTCCCCCCAGCCACCGTAACGACTCTCCCATGTCCAGTGGTCGCCGGACGGCTCACGCCTGGCATGGGTGGAGGCTGGGGCCGGGGTCGTCGCCGATCGTCTGCCGCTCAGCGACGGCCGGGGCATCCGAATCAAGGGCGACCTGCTCGCGGGGTGGATGCCCGACGGGCAGAGCCTGCTGGTGCGCAGGCGCGGGTTGGACATCGGCGATTTCGCGCCGCCCCCTGAGCTCTGGCGCGTGGATGCGGACGGGTCGCGCGACGTCCTCCTCCTGCGGGATGCGTACCAGGCGGCGCTGCAACCGACCCCCTGATCGTGCGGAGGCCCGCCCGCGTCAGCGCGGGCGCGGCCGATCGTCAACGAACAGGGCGCTTTCCGTACGCGCCACGCGTGGGACGCGATCTGCTGGGAACGCGAGGGGACGTGGATGGGGACGTCCGTCCCCCGCGGGACGGCCTAACATCTGCGCCATGGCCGACCACGATCCCGTTCCGCGCGACGTCAGCCTCGCGTTCGACTGGCTCTCCCGTCGGCTGGCCGAGATGTCCGTCCCGTCCCGGCCCTCGACCCGAGATCCGGAACCAGCGCGCACCCCTCACGTGGCGCCCGACCAGACCCCCGCACCGGCGGCCGTTGCGGCACCGGCGACCGTTGCGGCACCGGCGACGGCTGGGGCGCCGGCGACGGCTGGGGCGCCGGCGACGGCTGGGGCGCCGGTGACGGCTGGGGCGCCGGTGACGACTGCGGCACCCCTGCCATCTGGCGACGGGTCCGCATCGCGGTCCTCGTCATCGCCTGCCCCCGCATCGGGCTCGCCCACGCCGCTGCTCGACAAGGTCGGTCGTGACCTGACGGCTCTCGCCGGCGCCGGCCAGCTCCCGGTCGTCCTCGGGCGGGAGGCCGAGATCGATGCGGTCATCGAGATCCTCGTCCGGAGCAGGCGCCACAACCCGCTGATCGTGGCGCCCGAGGGCACCGGCCGCACGGCCATCGTCGAAGGGCTGGCGGCGCGGATCGCGGCCGGCGATGTTCCCGCGCTGCTGAAGGGCCGCCGGATCATCGAGGTCTCCGCCGGCGACCTTACGGCCGGCACGCAGTACCGCGGCCAGCTCGAGGAGCGGCTCGGACAGTTCGTGACCGAGGCCATGCGCCCGGACGTCATCCTCTTCTTCCCCGACATCCACCTTCTCGCGGGTGCCGGCGCCACCGAGAGCAGCGCCATCGGAGCCGACGCCATCCTGGGCCCCGCCATCTCGCGCGGCGAGATCTCGATCATCGGCACGACCACCCCCGACGAGGAGCGACGCCGCATCGCGCGCAGCCCATCGCTCGCCGGCCAGCTCATGACGCTCACGATCCGGGAGATCGACCGGGACCTCACCCGCAGGATCATGCTCGGCGTCCGGGATGCGCTGGCCGGGTCCCGCGGCGTGCGCGTATCGGATGCCGCGATCGAGGTGCTGCTGGCCTTCGCCGACACCCGCATCGCCAACCGCCGCTTCCCGGACAAGGCCCTGGACCTGCTCGAGGCCGCGGTGGCCAACGCGCTCGTTGCCGGGCGCAGGCGCGTGGATCGCACCGCGGCGGTCCGCGTCACGGAGCTGTACGAGCGTCGCGTCTCGGCGACGCCCACCCTCGCCAGGTTCGGGCGCGACCTGCGGGCGCTGGCGCGCGACGACCGCATCGGCCCGGTGATCGGCCGCGATGCGGAGATCGACCTGGTCATCGAGACGGTCATGCGCAGCACCAAGCGCAACCCGCTGCTGCTCGGCCCGGCGGGATCCGGCAAGACGGCCATCGTGGAGGGGTTCGCCATCCGCCTCGAGTCCGGGGCGGTGCCGGGGCCGCTCCGTGACCGGCACCTCTTCGACGTTCCGCTGACGGGTCTCGCCGATGCCATCGAGGCCGAGCCGGAGCTCCTCTCGGCGTTCCTGGCCGAGGCGTCGCACCCGCAGGTGATCGTCTTCTTCGACGAGATCCACCTGCTCACCAGCCCCGGGGTCCGCAAGCTCGGCGAGGCGCTCAAGCCTGCCCTGGCGCGGGGCGAGATCGCCTGCGTGGGCGCCACGACCGGGCCCGAGTACCAGCAGGCCATCGAGCCGGAGGCCGCGATCGCCCGGCGCTTCTCGCCCATCTCCGTGACCCCGATGGACGAGGCCGCGGTGGCGGCGGTGCTGCGCGGCGTTCGCGACAGGCTGGCCGGTGCGCGGGGCGTGGCGCTGGACGATGCCGCCCTCGCGGAGATCACGACACTGGCCACCCAGTGGATCCCCAACCGCGCCTTCCCCGACAAGGGCGTCGACCTGATCGAGCAGTCCGTCGCCTACGCGCTGACCCACGGGCTGACGGCTGTCGATCCGCCGGTCGTGCGACTGGTCGTGGCCCGCATGGTCGGGATGCCGCTCGATCCGGGAGCCGCCCTGGCGTCGCTCCGTGCCGCCCTGGTGTCGGCCGGGACCCTCGACCAGGCCGCCATCGACGGCCTCCTCGGCCGGCTCAGGTCCGCCTTGCGCGGCGTCGATGCCCGGCCCGAGCGCCCCAACGCGTCGGTCCTGCTCGCCGGTCCGGCCGCCGCGATGGCCGACGACCTTGCGTCCGCGATCGCCACCAGCATCTACGGGCGCGCGACCGCGCGGATCGACATCGAGCTTGGCGGCATGGGCGACGACTCGGCCATCTCGACACTGCTGGGCTCGGCGCCCGGCCTGATCGGCTCGGAACGCCCGCTTCCCCTCCACGAGCTGACCCGCTCCCCATTCTCGGTGGTCGTGCTGCGCAACGTGGATCGCTGTGCGGGGGCCATTCGCCAGGCAATCGTGGCTGCCCTCGAGGCGGGGGCCTTCACCGACGCCATGGGCCGGCAGCTGCCGCTCGGTGCCACGGTTGTGCTGATGACGAGCCCGGCGACCGCGGGCGACCTGCTCGATCCGGACCTGCTCGCGGCCACTGACCTGGTCGTAGAGGCTCCCGCGGCGGGGCTTTCGGGTTCGGACGACGTGCAGCGGACGCTGCTCGCTCCCCTTGCCGTGCGCTTCGCCCGGACCGGGGTGACGCTGACGTTCAGTCCGGAGTTCGTGGCCTGGGTCGCATCACGGCACCCCGGGAACGGTGACGCAGGCCTCACCTGGCTCGACCGCGTCCTGGTCCCAGCGCTGGTGGCGTCCATGCCGCCCGGCGCCACGAGCCTCGCGGCCGAGATCCACGACGACCGGCCCGTCCTCGTGGAGCCGGCCGCCGCCGATCGCGCGGGTGAGGGCTCGGCTACACCGCGGCCTCCGGCGGGCCCCCGAGCGCCTCGCTGTTCTCGCTCCGGCGGACGCGGTCGAGGTACGCCTGGGACTTCGTGACCTCGGCCGACAGCGCCTCCACCGTCTTTGCCATGTTGTCGAGCGCACGGACCTTGAAGGTGTCGATCTCGTCCATCGTCGCGTAGATGTTCACGAATGCCGCCTGCAGCCTGGCGAGGTCGATCGTGGCGCTCGCCGCCTGTTCGTTGATCTTCCCGGACTGGTCGTGGAGCATGCGCGACGTGCTCTCGATCAGGTTGCCCGTCGTGGTGTTGAGGGCCGTGACCTGGTCGAGCACCAGCTTCTGGTCGGCCATGGCCTGGGCCACGATGACCGCTGTGCGCAGGGCGGACACGGTGGTGGTGGTGGCGCGGTCGACACCCTTGATGAGCTCGACGTTGTTCTTGCGGATCACGTCGAGGGCGAGGTAGCCCTGCACGCTGACCGCGAGCTGGACGAGCAGGTCCTGCACCCTCTGGCGGACGTAGAAGAGCATGTCCTCGCGGAGGACCCGCGCCCGGTCCGGATCCGACGCCTCGATGTCCGCGATCCGCGCCGCGAGGGCGGCGTCCAGCTTCTGGCCCAGGTAGATGTACTGGCGGAGGCGGCCCATGACGGCCCACAGGTTCGCCTTCTCCTGCTCGATCGCCGCGTTGTCGCGAACCAGCTCGTCCTGCCCGGAGAACAGCGCCTTGATGATCGCGTCGATGTGGCCCTGGCTCGAGCGGTACTTGTCGAAGTAGTCGCGGAGCCGGTCGCCAAACGGGATGACGCCCAGCAGCTTGCGCGGGCTCAGGAGGTCGCCCTGGCGCCCCGGATCGAGCGCCTCCACCGTGTTGCGCAGGTCCAGCAGCGAGCGCGACACCTCCGAGGCCTGGGTCAGCCCGCCGTTGGTCATGGCGGCCATCGGTTTGTCCAGCATCCGGTTGGACACGCCCGCCGCGGCCCTGATGTCCTCGTCGCCGAGCTTCTGGATGTCCTTGACCCTGGCGGCGAACTCGCCCCCGTGGACGTCGAGCGAGGTGATCGCCGCCAGGTACGCCTCAACCATCCCGTCCAGGCGGCTGACCGTGGCCGTGTCGAGCTTGACCATCTCGCTCGCCTGTGCCGTGGGTACGGCGGCGACCGGCGCCGGCGGGGCAAGCTCCGCGGTAGCGGTCGCCGGGGCGGCCACGGGAGCGGGGGCAACAGGTGCCCCCAGGTTGAGAGAAGAGTCCGTCATCGAGGCGCTCCCACGCGTTGCGGATTCGAAGGGCTGCGGACCGCGGAGAGAATGAGCGTGGGGGCGATCATGCGCGCTCCCGCTCGCGCTCGCGCTCGCGCTGCCCGGTGGCTGCGGCAGGCTCGGCTCGCTCCGCCTGCTCGACCATCTCGACCATCCCGGCTGCGGCGGCATCCTCGGCAGCGGCCGCATTCCCGCCTGCGGCGGCATGCTCGGCTGCGACCGCATTCCCGGCGGCGGAGGTCGTCCGGAGGTCCAGCGAGCCCGTGCCGGCGTCCAGCCGTTCGCGCAGGAAGCGGCCGTGGGTCTCGAAGTCGTCGACGAGCTCCTGGGCCCTGCCGTCCAGCACCTTCTGCACCCGGACTTCGATCAGCCCGAGCTGGTAGTCCAGCTCCTGCTCGGGCGTCCGGCCTTCCAACGTGCGGGGAGCGTCGGCCGGCAGGCTGAGGTAGTAGTCGATGGCCTCGGGCACGTAGTGAAGGGCCGATTCCCGGAGGATGTGCGTGTCGAGGTCGCCGGTGGAGGTCTTGTCCGCGTGGGCGAGGCCGGCATCGATGGTGGCCCGGACGCGGCGCAGGTGCTCCGCCAGCGCCGGCGAGACCCTGCCCCTGGCCCGGACCAGCGCGGCACGCAGGGCGAGGCGCGGATCCTCCTCCGCCGTGGCCACCGTGGCCGTGGCGGCGGGCTTGTTGCCGACGTACAGGGTCGGGATGGCCCAGAACACCCCGGCGGCAACCAGGCACAGGACGGCGAGCGAGGCGAGGAGAGAGGAGACCAGGGGGGGCGCCACGACGGCGCTGATCAGTGCCCCCACGAAGCCCACCACCGCGAACAAGGCGAAACGCTCGCTCCAGGCCGGAGAAGAGGCGATCAGGGGCGGCACGGGCTCGCCGGATGCATACGGGCAGACGTGGCGGAACTCCACCGCGTCACACAGCATGCACCGGGTCAGGCTGGCGGGGGTCGGTGCCGAGAAGGTGCCTGGCATTGGTCTCCGTGCGTCCGCGGGTGTCCTGCTTCGTCCTGTCAATGGGCGGCGATGTCCGCGTGGACCGTCACCACGCCGGCATCGATCTTGGGCGCCCAAGGCCGTCCGTTGGAGGCGGCGGCGATCTTCTGGGGCCCGGCCTGGACGGCGTCAGCGATCCCGAACACGCCGGCGACGATGAGCATGACCAGCAGAACCGCGGCTCCGAGGAGCCACACCCCTGCGATCCGCTTCGGTTCATCTGCCTCGCTTCACTGGCGGGGCGATCCGGCCGTCACGGTGGACGATCAGACGCGCACCGGGGACTAGCCTACACCGCTCCGCGGACGCCGCCGCGTGCCCAAGCGGCGTCGGGCTGCGGGCCTGGGAGGGCAGAGCGATCGGACCGGAGCAGCGCACGAAGGATATGCTTCGGGGACCGCTGACCTGCGAGCGCCGGCCCTTACCGCCGACCGGGATTGCCGGCACCGATCCCTGACCCGACCGCTGACCTGGCTATGACCCGGATCGCCGACCCGGACCTACGGGATCGGCCGCCAGGCCCGGCCGAGCAGCAGCGAGGCGCCGAACAGCAGGCCGCCCAGGGCGACGAACGCGACGCTGACCTCTGTCGTCTCGTGCTTCGTGATCAGCCTCGTGGGCAGGTCCGCGAACACCTTCTGCAGGTCGCCGGCACTCTCCGCGGGCGCGTAGGTGCCGCCCGTGGCGGCCGCGATGGCCTTGAGGGTCGCCTCGTCGATGCCGCGCCGGAACCCGCCCGTGCCGCCGCCACCACCGCCGCCACCGCCTCCGCCGAACCCACCCTGACCGCCGCCCTGTCCGGCCCCGAACGGCTCGTTGCCCATGAACTGCTCGCGGCACTGCGGATCCAACCCGCCGCCGGCGGCCGTCCCGAAGCCGATGGTGTATACGCGCACGCCACGGTCCGCGGCCTGCTGCGCAGCCTGGAGCGGATCGACGCCGGCGTTGTTCGAGCCGTCGGTCAGCAGCACGATGATGTCGGGCGCGTACGCACCGGGCGTCACCGGCGTCGGCGCGACCCCCGGGCGGCCCTCGATGATGCTCGGCGCCACGGCCGGGTCGACCTCGGAGATGGCGTCGATCGCCGCCAGGATTCCGCTGCCGATCGCCGTCCGGCGGCCGGTGGTCAGGCTCCGGATCGCGTCGACCAGGGCCTGGCGGTCCGACGTCGGCGGCTGGATCACGGCCGCGAACCCGCTGAACGCGACGACGCCGATCTGGGTGTCCGACGCCTGGGCGTCCACGAAGGCCACGGCGGCTTCCTCCGCGGCCTGCAGCCGGGTGGGATCGATGTCGGTCGAGCACATGCTGCCCGACACGTCGATGGTGAGGAGGATCGTCGTCTGGTTGCTGGGCACGCTCAGGACGACCACCGGCCGGGCGAGCGCGATGACCATGACCGCGGCGCCCACGGCGAACAGGGCGAACGGCAGGTGACGCCGCCATCGACGGCGCCCGGGAGCGGCCTCGCGGATCAGCGAGAGGCTGGAGTACCGAGCGGCGACGGGCTTGCGCCTCCGCTGGCTCCAGGCGTACAGCAGGATGAGGGCGGGGACGGCCAGGACGACGGCCAGCAGCCCGATCCACAGGAACGTCATCGGCCGCCTCCTCGGGCCTTCGGGCTCGCGCGGGAATGTCGCCGCGTCACGGCAGCCGGCCGCGTCACGGCAGCCGCCCCGTGCGAGCCAGCGACAGGGCGCCGCCCGCCACGATCAGGAGCAGCCCCAGGCCCGCGACGAGGGCGGTGACCTCCAGCGGCTCGCTGCGCACAACCAGCTGCTGCGCCAGCTCGTCGTAGACCGCCGTCGCGGCCGCCGCGGAGTCGGAACCCGTGTAGTAGGCGCCCTTCGTCGTGTCCGCGATCTGCCGGAGCGCGGGCTCGTCGAGGCTGGACTGGACCTTGAAGCCCTCGAGATCGAGGGTCGCGCCCGCCGCCGTCCCGACGCCGATGGTGACGATCCGGATGCCGCGGTCCGCCGCCGCCTGCGACGCCGTCGTCGCGTCCGGGCGCGTGGTGTTCTCGCCGTCGCTGAACAGGACGATGATCGTCGAGGCATCGCTGCCGGGCGGGACGGCCTGCGGCGAGGCGGTCGGTGCCGGCGAGAGGTTGCTGTAGTAGTCCGACGGCGTCCCGGCCGCAGCCTTGGAGATCGCGTCCAGCGAGGCCAGGATCCCGCCGCCGAGCGACGTCCCCCGCGTCGGGATCATCCGATCGATGGCGGCCTGGACCTTGGCTTCGTCGTTGGTGGGCGGCTGGACCGCAAGCCCCGCGTCGCTGAACGCGACGACGCCGATGACGACGCCGGGCGGCTGCCGATCCACGATCGCCTTCGCAGCCGCCTTCGCCTCGCCCATGCGGGACGGTGTGACGTCGGTCGCGCCCATGCTCGCGGATACGTCGAAGGTGAGCATCAGCGTGCCCTCGAGACGGGGCAGGGCGACGGTCGCCTGGGGGCGGGCCAGCGCGACGACGAGCACCACCATCCCGATCACCACGAGCGCCGGCGCGAGGCGGTCGAGCGGCCGCCGGGCGCGGGCCTTCGCTGCCGGAGAGCCGGCGGGTGACGCGCCGACCAGGGCCGCGACGCGGCCGCGCCGCCCGCGCTCGATCCGCCGGGCCACCAGGATCCCGAGTGGGATCAGCAGCACCGCGAGCAGCAGGGGCGGCCAGAGGAACGTCACGCCAGGGGCCTCCGTCGGTGCCGGCGGGACGCCATCCGCACGATCGCCCGGACGAGGTCGTCCTCGGTGGACAGCGTCATGACGTCCACCCCCGCGCGCCCGATGGCGGAGTTGATGGCAGCCTCGCGAGCCTGCGCCGCGGCCGCGAACCGGGCCCGGAATGCCCGGTCGTTGGTGTCCACCTCCAGCTGCTCGCCGGTCTCGGCATCGGAGATGACGACGGTCCCCACGTCCGGCAGCTCCACCTCGCGCGGGTCCACGAGCCGGACGGCGAGCAGCTCGTGGCGCCGGTTGAGCAGGTAGAGCGACCGCTCCCAGCCGGGCGCGCTGATGAAGTCCGACACGATCACGACCAGCGACCGGCGACGAATCGTCCGCAGCCCCTCCTCGAGCAGGACGCCGAGGTCCGTCGCGGGGGAGGCGTCCAGCATCGGCTGGTCCAGGAGGTCCTCCACCAGCCGCAGCACCGCCAGGCGACCGCGCCCCGCGGGGATCGCGTGCTCGACCCGGGCGCCGTAGACGATCGCGCCCACCCGGTTGCCGCGCCGGGTCAGCACCCTCGCGAGCGTCCCGACGAAGTCGATCAGCACCGTGCGCTTGAGGCGGTCATCGCCCACGGTGCCGAAGTCCACCGAGGGGCTGAGGTCCACCAGGAACCACGCGGTGATCTCGCGGTCCTCGTTGTACTCGCGGACGTAGGGCGTGTCCATCCGGGCGGTGACGTTCCAATCGATGTAGCGGACGTCGTCGCCGGCCTGATACTCCCGCAGCCCGGCCAGGTCGATGCCGGCCCCCCGGAAGAGGCTGCGGTACTCGCCCTGGAGCAGGCCGTCCAGGCGCCGGACGACGTGCCAGTCCAGGCGCTGGAGGACGCGCTCAGGCGCGGATGCCGGCATGTTCCGACAGGATGGCGGTCGGGGGCGGAACCCGGCCCAGGATGGTCGACAGGATCCGATCGGCCGAGACCTCCTCGGACAGCGCCTCGTAGGACAGGACGAGGCGATGGCGCATGACGTCGGCTGCCATGTCCGACACGTCCTGGGGGAGCACGTAGGCACGGCCGCGCAGGTAGGCCAGGGCCCGGGCCGTGAGGATCAGGTTGATCGAGGCCCGAGGGCTCGCGCCGTAGGTGATGAACCGGGCCAGCTCCGGCATCCCGAACCGGCCGGGCGTCCGGGTCGACACCGCCAGGCGGACCGCGTAGTCGTAGATCGCCGGGTCCACGTACACCTCGTCGGCGGCGCGCTGCAGGGCCATCAGGTCGGCGGTGCCCAGGACCTGCCTGACGGCCTCCAGCCGGCCGGTCATCCGCTCCACGATCGCGAACTCCTCGGTCGGGCTCGGGTAGCCGACGATGACCTTGAGCATGAACCGGTCCACCTGCGCCTCGGGCAGGGCGTAGGTGCCCTCGGTCTCGATCGGGTTCTGCGTCGCGAGGACGAGGAACGGCTCGGGCACGGCGTGGGTCTCGTGCCCGATCGTCACCTGCCGCTCCTGCATGACCTCGAGGAGCGCGGACTGGACCTTGGCCGGCGCGCGGTTGATCTCGTCGGCGAGCAGCAGGTTGGTGAAGACGGGCCCCAGCGACGTCGTGAACTCGCCCGTCTTCTGGTTGTAGATCCGGGTGCCGACGAGGTCCGCCGGCACGAGATCCGGCGTGAACTGGATCCGCTTGAAGTCGCCGCCGATGGACTGCGCCAGCGTCTTGATCGCCAGCGTCTTGGCCAGGCCCGGGACACCCTCGACCAGGAGGTGGCCGCGGGCCAGGAGGGCGACGACCATCTGCTCGAGCAGGTGGTCCTGGCCGACGATGACCTTCTTCACCTCGTACAGCAGGCGCTCCATCGGGAGGGCGCCGTCCGACGGGCGGCTGTTCGCTTCGGGGTCCACGGGGATCGGTTCCTCCTCGGGGGATCAGTACGGTGGCAGGCCGGCGCCGCCGCCGGCGACGTCGATCGGGACGGCGAGGCCGATCCCGATGAACACGTCTTCCTTGGTCGGGTTGATCAGGGCCGTCACGATGCCCACGACACGGCCGCCGCGGTCGAGCAGCGGGCCGCCGGAGTTGCCGGGGTTGACGGCGGCGTCGAACTGGATCAGGCCCTGGCGGACCTCGTTGGTCACCGGGTCGCGGAACGACCGGTCGAGCCCGGACACGACGCCGGCGCTGAGAGAGCCCACGAGGCCGAACGGGTTGCCGACGACGTAGGCGTCGGTGCCGATCTGCATCGAGCCCGGATTGCCGAGCGTGGCGGGGACCACCTGGGCCGGGAGCGTGGCGGGCGTGACGACGGCGATGTCGGTGGCTTCCGTGCGGCTCGTGATCGTCCCGGTGCTCTGGCTGCCGTCGGCGAAGGTGAGGTGGATGGTCGTCGCGTCCGAGACGACGTGCAGGGCCGTGAGGACCTCGCCCTGCGCGTTCACGATGACGCCCGTCCCCTCGCCGGTGGCCGGCTTGCCGTTCGCATCCACGCCGTCCGTCTCGATCAGGACGATCGACGGCCGCACGGCGTCATAGACCAGCTGCGAGACCGGCGGACCGGGCGTCTGGGAGGCAAGGGCGCTGGCGATCGCCTGGTTCACGTCGGCGGTCGTGAGCGGCGGCGTCCTGGGCGTCATCGCCTGGACCGCGAGGACGATCACGAGCGTGACCAGCACCCCGGCCGCGAACGGGGCGGCCCGTCGCAACCTGGCTCCACGCCCCCGGCCGGCCGTCTGTGGCGGCTCGGCGCTCGGCGCTGGGTCGGCGCCGACATCGGGGGGCGGGTCAGGCAGATAGGTCATCGGGAGGCAGGCTCCGCTGGGACGCACGCAGCCCGATCGACTCGGGCGCGCGGCAACCGGCGCGTAGTCTGCGCGCGGTTGCTGAGGGCTGCATGAGAAGGCGTACGAAGGCCACAACGATCCGGATGTCGCCGTCGACGATCTCGGGCCGCGGTGGACCGGAGCTGCCACGCGGGACGACAGACACCGCGGTTCACGGTTCGCGCCCTGGGCGGGTTGGACCCGCCCGGTGATTGGTTCGCGGCGCCGACCAGGGTCGACCTCGTTCGACGGCTTCCGCTACGCCTCGACGAGGAGGTCCGGGCCCTCCACCTGCACCGCCCTCGACCGGACGGGCAGCTCGGCCGGCCCGCCGAGAACAGCACCGGACGTCACGTCGAACCGGCTGCCATGGCAGTCGCAGGTCACCGTGGTCCCGTCCAGCTCGCCGTCCGCGAGCGAGCACTCCTCGTGGGTGCACGTGTCGTCGAACGCGTACAGGCCACCGCCGACATTCGCCACGGTCACCGGGGTGCCGGAGACGTCGTAGACGCGCATCTGTCCGGCGGCGACATCCGCCGCCTTGCCGATCCGTACCAGCATCGTTGCCTCCAATTGGGATATCGGGAATGGGGATATCGGGCTCCGTGTCGGCCCCGCTCTTCCGTCAAGTCTATTGATAATTCATGTTACTGATACGATGCGGGTATGTCGACAAGGCCGGATGCCGGGGATCCGATGGAGGTCCTCGCGGCGCTGGCCGAACCCACCCGCCGAAGGCTCTACGAGCTGGTGGTTGCCAGCAGCGAGCCGGTCGGTCGGGACGCTGCGGTCACGACCCTCGGGATCAGCCGCGAATTGGCGGCATTCCATCTCGATCGGCTCGTGGCAGGCGGGCTGCTCGAGACGGAGTACCGCCGCCTCAGCGGCCGGACCGGTCCCGGCGCCGGGCGTCCGGCCAAGCTCTATCGGAGGGCCGAGCGCGAGGTCGAGATCTCGCTGCCACCCCGCCGCTACGGTGTCGCTGCAGACCTCATGGCCACGGCGCTGGCCCGACTCGTCGGGACGTCGGGGATCGAGGCGCTGGTCGGCGTAGCCCGCGAACGGGGAACCGCGACGGGCATCGAAGCCCGGCGACAGGCGGGCCGGCGTGGGGACTCAGGGCGTCCGCTGGCTCTCGTCGTCGACGCGCTGCGCGGGGCAGGCTTCGAGCCCCAAGTCGCGCTGGATGGCAGGATCAGCCTCGGCAACTGTCCCTACCGCGCCCTCGCCGCGGAGCACCCGGACCTGACGTGCGGGATGAACCTTGCCTGGGCGGAGGGTGTCGTGACCGGCCTGGGGATCCCCGACCTCGCCGTGGAGCTGGCTCCCGAGCCGAGCCTCTGCTGCATCGCCCTTCGGACATCCTTCCGGCCTGCGGACGACACATGGATGGCGGAACCGGGCGAAGCCACCTGAGACGACCGTACGGTCGTCCAGACACACCATCGTGAGATGGTCGGGGCGGTGGGATTCGAACCCACAACCTCGTGCTCCCAAAGCACGTGCGCGACCGTTGCGCCACGCCCCGACAAGATCCGTGCGCGGACAGGGTACACAGCGCACGTCTGACGCGATAGCAGAGGGCCTACGGCGCTCGTAGCGCACGATATTCGGTTGATGTGCCGGGTAGCCACGGGCGCAGTGTCGAGCCGGTCCCGATCCGTTGGCACCGAGACAACACGCGGATCGGCACTGGTGACTGCGTGGCGAGCCGATCACCGTCTGGCCGCCATCTGGAACGCCGTCGTCCCGGCACTGAACCGGCGTTGTGCCGGAGTCGCGCGGCAGGCATTCCGGGCGTGGGCGGGAGTTCGGCATGGCTGGGCGGTGGGCGACCCTGGTCGCGGTCCTGAGCGTGGTCCTCGTGGCGTGTAGCGCGGAAGCACAGCCCGCTTCGTCGCCGCGGGCCACCCCTGAGGCATCGCCGCTCGCGTCCCCGCTGGCAGCGGTCACACCGGCGCCAACTCCCGTGGTAACGCCCACGTCGACCCCCGAGACCACCCCGAGCGCGACGAGCACGCCGGATGCCGCGTCACGGAAGCTCGCCCCGGACACCATTGCCGTCGTGGCGACCAACGACCTGGTGGTGAAGAGCGAGCCGGGAACCGGGAAGTCGTCGTACGGCTACAAGCCCTGGTTGCAGCGGGGTGACCAGCTCTACGTGCTCCGTGGTCCGGTTCGTGCGAGTGGCTACCAGTGGTACGAGGTGATGCCACTGTCGGCGAGGTATGAGGACTCGGGCTGGGTTGCGGCGGCGAGCAAGTCCGGCAAGCCGTGGATCAAGCCGTTGGCCAGCGCGCCCGGCTGCCCGGTCACGCCGAGCACGGTAGCCGGTCTTGCTGCTCTGCCCGACGGGGTCCGGCTCGCGTGCTTTAGCGGCGTCCCGATCACCGTCACGGCACTGCTCGCGACCTGCTCCGTGGAGGAGGCTGACGCCGGTCATGACCCACCGATGTTCGACGGGGTCTACGACCCACTGGCCGACGTTCCGAGTCCGATCGAGCTCTATGACCCGTGGGTCGATCCGTGCCCGGAAGAAGGGGACGTGCTTCCTCTCAACCTCGACCCGGCTTCGACGTCGGTCGATGCGCTGCGCGTTGGCCATGTGGCCAACGTGACCGGCATCTTCGACCATCCTGCGGCCGCCGGATGCGTGTGGTTCAGCTTCATCGAAGGTGGACCTGACGCCGACCCGGAGTGGTGCCGACCCCGGTTTGTGGTGACGCGCATCGATTAGTGCTCGACCACAGAGCGAGGTGCACCCCGGTCGCCCGCTGGCCCTGCTCGTCGACGACGTGGAGTGCCAGGCTCGCGAGGAATGATCGAGCTGGCGGTCCTCGTCTCGTGCTCGCGAACCGCACAATAATCGACACCTACGCCGCTCGCCGCTCTCGTGCTCGGACCCCCGACCCTACACCGCATAGGCCCCGGGGACTCCCAAAGCACGTGCGCGACCGTTGCGCCACGCCCCGACGAGTTCCGTGCTCAGGAAGCGCATGCGCTTCGTGAGCGACGGCCACAAGACTAGCCTACAGCGCTCGCCGCGCACGATGACCGGCGCCCGGGGTCCCGCATGGGTTGCGGCCGCCCGCGACGGGGCCCTCGGCTGCTTCGGGTCGAAGGCCACTGGGCATCGTCCAGCGGCGGGTCCATCGGCCCCGTTCGCGGGGAGCGATGACGCGCGGCCCGAACTCCCGCCGCCGGGACCGCGCCGAGCCACTGGCGAGACCGATCCGCGAGGCGAGGTGTCCCGGGAGGGTCCACGACGCGCAAGCCAATCGAGAAGTCGCCCGGCCGCCGCCGAGGCTTACCACGTGCGGGCGGCAACCTGCTGCCACAGGTTGTCGGGTCGCGCGTCAACAAGTCGCTGGCCGGGCCTCGCAGCATGACCCATGAGACCGACCCGTGGATGGCGTCCCGGAAGGGCTGCCCGGAGGCACGTCGATGTCGAGACGACCGCTCGCGATGTTCCTGCTCTGCTTCGGCGTCGTCGCGCTGAGCGGCGCGTTGATTGTCGAGGTCGGCCACGCGTGGGGGGACTTCGACCACTTCTACTTCGCTGGCGTCCAGACGCTCTACGTCGGCACGGCCGTCTTCCTGATCGAGGCCGTCGTCCTCGGCGTCGTGGCCGCCTGGCGCCGGAGCCTCGCGGAGACCCTCGCCGGCTATGCCGCGTGGTCCTCGGCACCGTGCCGGTCAACGCCCTCGCCCACTACGACCTCGCGACCGTATGCAGGTGGGGCCAGTGCCCGCCCGCTCCGGACGCCGGGGGGCTCCTCGCCAACGCGCTCGCGGGCCTGATCATCGTGGCGCCCGTCGCGGGCATGATCTTTCTCGTGATCGGCCTCGTTCGGCTGCGCAGGAGGGGCGGCCAGCCGATCCCAGGCGCCGCTGCCGCGTGAAGGCGAAGGACGGCAGGGATCGCGGATGACAAGGATGCGAGCCACGCTCGCGAAGCCCCCAATAATCGACGCCTACGCCGCTCGGCGGTTCGTGCGTGGAGGGGCCGACGCTACACCGCATAGGCCCCGGGGACTCCCAAAGCACGTGCGCGACCGTTGCGCCACGCCCCGACAGGTTTTGTGCTCAGGAAGCGCATGTGCTTCGCGAGCGACGACCTGAGACTAGCCTACAGCGCTCGCTGCGCACGATGCTCGGTCGCCGACGGCCCAACCCCAGGTCGAGGCAGCGACGACGCCAGTCCCATGACACTGTCGTCCGACGCCGGGCAGAGGGTCTTCGATGGTGGCGCCACGACTAGGTGCCGAAGCGGAGTGACTCAACGAGTTGCTGCAGTTGGTTCCGGTCGGCGGGAGTCGTGTCGGGTGAGTAGGTGGCGTCGACGACCAGGCGCTGGCCCTTCACGTCAAGGACCCACAAGCGGTCGACCTGGCCCGGGACCTGCTCGTAGCGGTTGCCCATGCCGTTGCCCAGCCAGCCCTGGAAGTCGTGGGAGCCGCCCGCGTCGGCATCGCAGTCGTCGAAGTTGGTCCACGTGCTCGACTTCAGGTCGGCCGGGACGGACAGCTCGAGATACTGGCCCTTGTACCCAGCCAGGGTCACGTCGGTCGGCCTGGTCGCATTGCGCATCGGCTGGGCCACGAGCGCTGCGACAAGCGCACTGACGCTCGGCCCGGGATCGAACCCCTGGCCCTGCCAGTGGCAGGGGTCGCGGAACACCTGCCCCACGTCCCAGACGCTGAGGCCCAGCACGGGCCCACCGACCGTTGGGTACTTCTGGACGAAGTGGTGGCCCGAAACGTCGTACCAACCGGCCGGGACGATGACCGTGTAGCCGGGATATGTGCCTGTTCCCACGACCCGCGGCGAATTCGGGCCGGCCGTCAGGGCAATCGCGTCGTAGGCGAAGGTCGGGGCGGGTGTCGGCGTGGAGCTCACACTGGCGGAGGGAGGTGGAGTCGGGGCGGAGGGCGTCGGGAGGGGCGTCGGGGCGAGGGGCGCGGTCGGCTGGGCAGCGAGCGCGGCCGACGGGACGGCGGAAGGTCCGGTCGTCGGAGGGCCCGCGGCGGCGGAGCACGCGCCTGCGAGCAGCGCGACTGCGATCGTGAACGACACGGGGAAGAGGCGATGGGACGCGCGCATCTGTCTGGACTCCTTACTTGCCGCGCTCTCGCGGAGTTGTCTGATCACGGGAAGACGGGCTGCCAGGAGACGTCGGCCGAACCCGGCCATGACCGCGCCCCATTCGTTCTCACGGCTGCAACGATGGTGGCCTTGAAGTCGCTGTCCACCGCGATCGCGTGCATCGTGAAGTCATGGCCGCTGACGTCCTCCATCAGCAGCACCTGCCGGCCGTCAGGCGACCACGCTGCGATCGAATAAGGGCCGTAGGTCAGCGGGATGATGTGGGCGAACGTGCCGTCGGGGTGGGCGACGACGATGCCACTGTCGGTGAGACGCACCGACCACTCGCGCGATGGAGAGAGGACCGGGTCGCTCCACTGTGGCGCGGGTGCGAAGTCCCCGGCGCCGGGGTCGCCGGCAACGCTCGCCCGCGTCGAGCCGTCGAGTCCTCGAACGACGACGACTCCGCCATCAACGTAGGCCAGGTGCGTGCCATCCGACGACCACCGGGCGCACACGCCCGGCCCCGGACCCGGGACCGTGATCCGAACGGGTGCCCCAGTGACACCACTCGCGTCCACCCCGAGCACGACGACGACGCGCCCCTGGGGTGATGCCACGCCGTAGGCGAGTCTCGTGCCATCGGGCGAGAACGCGGGGCAGACGTTCCGCGTCGTCCCACCGTCCCGCCCGGCGATCAACCTCGGCTCACCGCCCTCGCGGACGAGGTAGATGTCGCTTCCGGTCGTGTCGTCGGTGCTGCCAGGGAGTTGGCCGTCCGTGGAGTAGGCAATCCAGCCGTTCCTGGCGCGGAGCGGTGCCAGGGGTGGCAGCGGACCCACGATTGCCCCGGGCGGCGGCGTATACGCGGGGACCGGCGTGGCGGGTGGCGGGCAGCCTGTCGGTAGGAGCTGGCATTGGTAGGCCGCGGCGGACAACTGCGCAACACCCGACGGCTGGACGATCTCGAAGAGCGCGGCGGGCTGCTCCCCGAACGCGAGGTCGGTCACCTCGATCACCCGGGACGCGCCCGGGAGGGGCTGGAGGGCCTGGTCGCGGAGCGGCCCGCGGCTCCGCAGGACCAGCCGCGTCTGGACGTCGATCCAGAGGTCCCCGCCGCCGCAGGCGACATGGAAGGCGGGCCGCCCGGCGACGTACTCGGCGTCGACGTACGTCCATCCCGAAGCCGAGGTCCCCTTGCCGGCCTCGCCGTCGTTGCGCGTGACCTCGCAGCCTGGCTGGCCGGACGAGGCGCCGCCCAGCATCTCGGCCAGCAGGAACACCCTGGGGTCCTCCGAGATGGCCCCCTGCTGCTCGACCCAGACCCTCCTGGCACCGACGATCGCCAGCTGGCCCATGGTGGTCCCGCTGAGGATCTTGTAGGCGTCAGGCTCTTGTGCGTCGGGCGTCGCGTAGTGCTCGATCCGCACCGCGCCCGACCTGTCGACGTACATGCGGCCCTTGACTGCGCCATCGGTAAGCGTGGTGATCGCCGCGGGCGGCATCGCGGGCATCCGGTCGTAGGTCGACAGGACGAACGCCTGAAGGTCGGCCGGCGGCGACAGGGTCAGTTTCGAAGGCGTTCGCTGGAGCGCTCCGGCGCCCGCGACGGCGGTCAGCAACGCCGCTGCGAGCGCCACCAGGACGATCGCCCAGCGCAGCCTGGGCGACGAACCGCGCCACGCCTCGAGCCCGAGGCTGACCCACGGCCGCTCCTGGCCGATTGCTGCGGACTGCTCGAGTGATGCCACCAAGACGCGTCCCGGCGCCCGTGTCGGCGCCTCGGCACGCAGCCAGTCGGTCACGATCCGGTCGAGGTCGCGCGGCTCGCTCATGCCAGTGCCTCCCCCGGGATGCCGACCCGGGCGTCGGCCTCGAGGGCCGCCCGCAGGGCCGACATCGCGTAGTGGTAGCGGGACTTCGCGGTGCCCGGCGGGATGCCCAGGGCGGCCGCGACCTCGGGCAACGGCAGGCCGGCGTAGTGGTGGAGGACGACGATCGCCCGGTGGTCGATCGAGAGGTGCCGGAAGCCGGCCTCGAGCTCGTCCCGGTCGGCGAGGTCGCCAGCCCCGTCCGCCACGGACGGTTCCATGGCGATGGCCTGCACGGTCGCCTCGTGTCGCCGCCGGCGTCCGTACTCGTCCGTGGCCGCGCGAATGAGGATCCGGTACAGCCAGGCGTCGAAGCGCTCCACGTCCCGCAGCTTCGGCAGCTGGCGCCAGCACCGGACGAGGGCCTCCTGGACGGCGTCCTCGGCGAGATGGGGGTCGCGCAGCACGAGCCGGGCGATTGCGTGGAGGTGGTCGACCTCGCCCGCGGCGAGCAAGGCAAAGGCGTCGCGATCACCTCGCCTCGCTCGCTCGACGAGCTGCTGCCGCATTGTTGCCACCTGGGACGCACCGGTCGTCTGACCGGCCCTACACCTTATGACCCTCGGCAAGGGCCCGGCGGTTCAATCTTTGGGGGCAATCGTCTGGCAAAGGCTCCAGCGCAGGGCGGTGGATGGCGGTGAGACGTCGCCGCGCGAGCAAAGGCGAGGCCCAGCTCCAGCGTCGGCCGGCAGTCTGCGGCCCAGAGAGAGGGGGGTGGGCCCGCTCGGATAGCCCCTGATAATCGGTGCCTACGCCGCTCAGCGGTTCGTGCTCAGGACCCTCGACCCTACACCGCTCCGGCCCTGGGGACTCCCAAAGCACGTGCGCGACGGTTGCGCCACGCCCCGACTGATTTCGTGCCCGGGAAGCGCATGTGCCTCCTGGGCGACGCCCTGAAGACAGGCCGACAGCGCTCACGGCGCAGGCTGCGCGCCGTCTCGTCCTGGCTGCGCGCCGGCCGCCTGTCCCGCTCGTGAGCCGCGACCAACAGCACTGGCCACGCGGACAACGGGCCACGCGGTTCGGCACCGTGCGCTACAATGGTTGCGTTCACCGAACCATGGGTTCACTGAGTGAAACGATGGTGACCGGCACCCTGAGCCGAGGTCTCGACGTCCTGGAGGCCTTGGCGCGCGCCGACGAGGACGGGTTTGGGCCCTCGGCGCTCGGCCAGCAGGTAGACCTCGACAAGGCGACCGTGTTGCGCATCCTGCGGACCCTCATCGAGGCCGGGTACGTGACCCAGGACGAGACGACTCGTCGCTATCGACTGACCGGCAGGATCCTGTGGCTGGCCCACCGGGCCACCGTCCGCCTCGACCTCCGGAGCGTCGCGCGACCGCACCTCACGGCACTGCGCGACGAGCTCGGCGAGACCGTCCACCTGGGCGTCCTGGATGATCTGCGGGTCGTCTACGTCGACAAGCTAGAAGCCGACAACAGCATCCAGCTCGTCTCGGCGATCGGCCAGACGATGCCGCTTCACTCGACCTCGCTTGGCAAGGCCATGCTCGCGGCGCAGCCGGACGAGGAACGTGAGGGGACGTACGCACGGATGGACTTCTCACCTCGGACCGACAGGACGATCCGGGATCTGCCCACGTTCCGAGAGGAGATCCTGCGTACGCGGCTCCGCGGCTACTCCACCGACGACCGCGAGAACGAGCCGTTCGGGGCGTGCGTCGGGGCCGCGATCGTTCGAGCTGACGGCCGGCCGGTCGGCGCGATCAGCGTCTCCGGACCGTACTTCCGCATCCGCGATCGCCTCCCGTACTTCGGTGAACGCGTGCGCGCCGTTGCCGCGGCGATCGCCCGCGAGCTGGGGGCCGACGCGGGCGGCCCGCCCGAGGGTCGCAGCGGTTCCACAGGCGAGGCGACCTGATGCTCCCCCTGGAGCTCCAGGCGAGGCTCTCGGGCGTCTTCGCGCCGATCTGCACCCCCTTTGCTGCGAACGAGGATGTTGACCACGGCGCCCTGCAGTTCAATCTCGCCCGCTACGCGGATACCGGGATCCTCGGCTACCTCGCGCTGGGGTCGAACGGGGAGAACAGGAGCCTGGCCGAGGACGAGAAGCGGCGTGTCCTCGACGATGTCGTCCGGCACAAGGGGCCCGGGCAGGTGGTCCTGGCCGGAGCCGCATACGACGGGCAGCGCGAGGCGGAGGCCTTCCTCGCGGCCGCCGCCGACCTCGGAGCCGATTTCGGGCTCCTCCTGCCGCCGGGCTACTTCCGGGCGCAGATGACGGACGAGGTCCTGTACAGGTACTTCTCGTCGCTGGCCGACGTAGCGCGGATCCCGCTCCTCCTCTACAACGCCCCGGGCTTCTGCGGGGTCACCCTGAGCCCCGAGCTTGTCGGGCGCCTCGCGGCCCATGCGAACATCGTGGGTCTCAAGGACAGTGCGACCAGCGGGATCGACGCCTTCCTGCGGTTCCAGGGTCCGTTCTTCCACGTCCTGGCAGGCTCGGCGAACTTCCTCTTCCGGGCCATGATGGGCGGTTCCCCGGGCGGCACGGTGTCGCTGGCCAACTCCTTTCCGGAGCTTGCGCTCGACCTCTTCCGCTGCGGACAGGCTCGCGACGAGATCAACGGCGTCCCGCTGCAAGTCCGGGTCAGCCGCATCAACGCGGCGATCTCCGGAGCGCACGGGGTCGCGGGCGTCAAGGCGGCCATGACCCTCGCCGGCCTCCGGGGAGGAGTCCCGAGACGGCCCCTCCTGCCCCTGGAGCCGGCCCAGGTCCAGGCGCTGAGGGCGCTCCTTGTCGGGGAGGGTCTCCTGTCGTGAGCGGCGACATTCTCGGCATCGACGTCGGGACGAGCGCGCTCAAGCTCGGGGTGTTCAATGCGGACCTCGAGGTGCAATGCGAGGCGCGGCGCACCTACACCCCGCACATCTACGATCGGGGCAAGGCGGACTTCGAGCCTGAAGCCTGGTGGGAGGCGCTCCGCGATTGCTGCGCGGAGCTAGCGTCCGGTCTGGCCGGGGTCGGCGTCGTCTCGCTCTCCGTCACCACGCCGGGGCTCACGCCCATGGCCGCGGACGGCACGGCGCTCGCGCCCGCCGTGTTGTTCCTCGACGGACGTTCCCGTGCGCAGTCGGCGGCCATTCGCGAGCTCGTCGGAGAGAGGAGGTTCCTGGCCGAAGCGTGCAACCTTCCGGTATCGGGCGGATCTTCACTGTCGTCCATCCTCTGGTTCCGGGACGAAGAACCCGGGGTCTGGGCCGCAGCCGCGAAGTTCGGCCACTGCAACACCTATCTCGTCAAGCGGATGACGGGCCGTTGGGCGATCGATCCCTCGACGACGTCCATCACCGGCCTCTACAACACGGCCCGCAACGACCTCACCTGGAACCGGGAGATCCTCGACCTTGCCGGCATCCCGGAGGACAGGCTGCCGCCGCTCATGCACTCGCATCAGCCCGTCGGGCGGCTGCTTCCCGCGGTCGCGGATGAGCTCGGTCTCCCTCGCGACTGCTCGGTGCTCTGCGGGGGGAACGACGCGGTGCTCGCTGCGCTGTCCGGGGGTCTGACCGAGCCCGGCGACCTCAATATCATCAGCGGAACGTGCGACATCGCCAACGTCTGCACCGACCGTCCGATCGCCTCGCCCACATTCAACGTCCGGTGCCACGTCCTCCCCGGTCGCTGGCTCACGTTCTTCGTGCTCAATGCCGGTGGCGAGGCGCTGGACTGGTTCCGTCGGGTCGCCTGCAGCGAGCTGGGCGACGACATGTTCTACACCGACTACGTCCCACGCGTGCTCGACGAGTTCTTCGGCGGTCCGGACCCGGATACCCGCGAAGCCGAGCTTCCCGAATACGTGCCGTACCTCGGCGGCAGCCGGTACTCCCTCGAGCGACTCACCGCCGGGTTCGCCGGCCTGACGCTCGAGACCACGCGTGAGGACCTGTTGCTCAGCCTCGTCCGCGGCAACGCGTCGTACCTCGGCGGGCACCTGCGGGACGTCGCCGAGCTCGTCCCCATCGGCCGGCGGGTCGGGATCTCGGGCGGCGGGGCGAGGATCCGCGGAATGCTCGAAGCCAGACGCCGCTGGACCGGCGATTTCGACTACGTCCTCCAGAACCAGTCCTCGTTGCTCGGCGCGGCGATCCTCGGCCAGATCAGTCAATCGGGACGGCTGCCCGGTTCCGGGCAGGTCCCCTTCGAAGTCACCCAGGAGGCGGTCTCATGAGCGTAATTGGCACTGGCAGCACGACTTCCACCGATGCGAACGCGGCGGCCGCCGAGCTGGTCGAGCAGGCGAAGGCAGGACTCGATGGCACGCCGACGCTTGCCATCCTGTTCGCGACGACGCAGTACGACACGGAGAGCCTCGTGGCCGGCGTGTCGGAGCGACTGGGCGGCGTGCCCCTGTGGGGCGGATCCTCTTCGACCGGCGTGTTCCAGGACGACCGCTGGGTCACCGGCGAAGGTGGCGCGGCCAGCCTGATGCTGATCACGGACCGGCTGGCCAAGGTGGGCGTGGCGTCCGTCGCCGACGGCGACGGCTTCGCAGCCGGCAAGGAGGCGGCTCGGGCGGCGCTCGAGCACCTTGGCGGTCAGGCCAGCGCCCTGCTGACCATCGCCTTCATGGGTCCTGAAGAGGAGATCCTGCGGGGGATCGCCGAGGTGGCCCCGGGGGTGCCGGTGGTCGGCGGATCGTCGTCAGACCACTCTCCCGACGGCAACTTCCAGCAGTTCGCGAACGGTCACGCCTACAAGAACCATTTCGCCGTGGCGGCGCTCGGAGGGCCGATCGGCTACGCGTTCACGAACGGCTACCGACCGACCGGCAAGACGGCCACCGTCAGCAAGGCTTCGGGGCGCACCGTGTACGAGCTCGGCGGTCGCCGGGCCATGGACGTCTACTCGGAGTGGGTCGCCCGACCCGAGTCCGAGATCGGCGGCGGCGCGCTCGTGTCGTTCAGCGTGCAGTACCCGCTGCTCTTCCATAAGGACGGGATCATGTATTCCGCCCACCCAGTCAACAGCAACCCCGACGGGTCGATGGACTTCGGGGCGGCCATGAGCCCCGGCATGGTCCTGGAGCTCGGTGAGGCCTCCGTCAACGGGCTGATCGCCGAGGCCGGCGACGTCGCGTACAAGGCGGTCCAGGACGTGGGCCATCCGAAGGCCATCGTCCTCGCCCATTGCGGCGGTCGCGCCATCGCCCTCGGCGACCGGATCAGGGAGATCCCCGCCGAGGTCGAGCACGCCGTCGGGCACATGCCCTTGATCGGCTACCTCGCGTTCGGGGAGCAGGGCGTCTCGGTGCCAGGCATTCCCACCCATGCCGACCTGAGCCTCTCAGCGCTCGTTCTCGGCTAGCCGCCAGCGCCTGTGGTGTCAGTGGCGGATGCGGAGCTGGCCGGCGGCTGACCGGCGGCTTCGCGCCCTGCCCCAAGGTTTACGCCGCATCCCGGATGCGGAGGGTCGACTCGGAGGTCACAAATGGCTGTCGCAACCCGGCTTTATCGGAACTACGTGAACGGTCGGTTCGTCGGAGCGCAGGGCGACAAGACGCTGCCCGTCGAGAACCCGGCCACCGGTGCCGTCGTCTCCAACGTGCCGGACTCGTCTGTTGAGGATGCGCGCGAAGCGATCGAGTGCGCGGACAGGGCACAGGGCCCGTGGGGGCGGCTGGCCCCGATTGAACGCGCGAGCTGCTTGCACAGGATTGCCGACGGGATCCGAAAGGATGCCGAGCACCTCGCCCGGACCCTGTCCGAGGAGCAGGGCAAGCCCCTCGACCAGGCCCGGGGCGAAGTGAACGGGACGGCGAACTACTTCGACTACACGGCGGAGTGGGCGCGCCGCATCGAGGGCGAGGTCATCGCGAGCGACCAGCCGAACGACATGCAGCTCCTGCTGCGGCAGCCCATCGGCGTCATCGGGGGCATCGTTCCCTGGAACTTCCCGCTCTACGTCCTCGCGCGGAAGGTGGCACCGGCGCTTCTCACGGGCAACTCCATCGTGGTTAAACCGAGCGAGATCACGCCGAACAGCACGCTCGAGCTCGGCCGCATCTTCGACGAGGCGGGCGTTCCCGCCGGCGTCGTCAATATCGTGTGCGGCTACGGCCCGATCGTCGGCGAGGAGCTCGCCGCGAACCCGCTCATCGGCATGGTGACCGTCACGGGCAGCATCAGGACGGGCTCCCGGGTCATGGAGCTCGCCGCGAAGAACATCACGAAGGTCAGCCTGGAGCTCGGCGGCAGCCATCCGGTCATCGTGATGCCGGACGCCGACCTGGACCTGGCGGTCAGATCCGTCAAGGCCGGCCGCCTGCTCAACACGGGTCAAGTGTGCGGCGCACCTGACCGGACCTACGTGCACGCGAGGGTGGCCGCGGAGTTCACGGACCGGCTGGCCAGGGCCATGGGCCAGGCGACGTACGGGAACGCGCTTGTCGACGAAGGCCGCGACCTGGGTCCCCTCGTGAGCGCGCGGCATCTGGAGGCGGTCAGCGGACGCGTAGAACGTGCCACCGCCGATGGCGGCCAGGTCGTGACGGGCGGCAAGCGTGCCGAGGACAGGCCGGAAGGTCACTACTATCCGGCGACCGTCATCGCCAACTGCCGCCAGGACATGGCGATCGTCCGCGAGGAGATCTTCGGGCCGGTGATGCCGGTCGTGGCGTTCGACGACCTCGACGAAGCGATCGCCTGGGCGAACGACTCGATCTACGGTCTTGCGTCGTCGATCTTCACCAAGAACGTCGACGTGATCATGCGAGCGTGCAACGAGCTCCGGTTCGGGGAGACATACGTCAATCGCGAGAACATGATGGAGAACATGCAGGGGTTCCATGCCGGCTGGCGAAAGTCGGGGATCGGGGGCGCGGACGGCAAGTACGGCGTGCTCGAGTACACGCGAACCCATGTCGTTTACCTGCAATACGACATGGCGGCTGGGCGGCCGTAGCCTTCCCGGCACACGGCGGCCGAGGCTGCCGCGAACCACAGGTCCGCCTTGGCGGGCGAATAGTCGCGTCACCGGCCGAAGTCGCAAGGCGCCCCGAGTCACGCTCGGGGCGCTGGTCGTCGTGCCAACTGATGGCAGGCGACGGTCGCTCGTGACAGGCAACGACCACGTTGGCGCGACGCCGGAATCGGAGGGCGTGAGTCTGTTCGTGCCGCCCGGCGGTGGGATCGCGATCGGCGGGAGCGCGCGAACCGCACAATGATCGGTGCCTACGCCGCTCACCAGTTCGTGCTCGGGACCCCTGACCCCAGGCCGCATAGGCCCCGTCGGCTCCCAAGGCACGTGCGCGACCGTTGCGCCACGCCCGACTGATTTCGTGCCCGCGAAGCGCATGTGCTTCGCGAGCGAGCGACGCACAATTACCTCCACTGCCGGACCCTGCCCCCGCATGTGCGGCTGCGGCGGCATCTGACCTGGTGGGCCCTGAATCCACCGCTCCATCGATCCGGAGCGATCGGGTTTGAACGAATCAGCATCGATCTCGACTCATACTCCTCGAACCGGCCTCCCCAGGACGGGGGTCGGCCAGGGGTGATGAATGGAGCGGAGACTCGTCGAGCGAGCGATGCACGGCGATGAAGCGGCGTTCGACGCCTTGATCGAACGCGTCGGCAACCGTCTCCATTCGGTTGCGCGCCGGATCCTGCGCGACCCATACCTGGCCGAGGACGCCACGCAACGTGCCCTGCTCGACGCGTGGCGCTACTTGCCCCAACTGCGGGATCCGGACCGGTTCGAGGCCTGGGTCTACCGGCTCCTCGTCAACGCCTGCAACGCGGAAGCGCGCCGCGAGGGACGTCATCGCGGCAACCTCGTGCTGTTGACGTTCGACGGACCTGTTGTCCCGGATCCTGCCACTGATGTGGCGACGCAGGAGCAGCTCGACCACGCATTCCGGCGGCTCAGCGTCGAGCACCGGACGGTGGTCGTGCTGGTCCACTACGTAGGGCTCTCGCCGGCTGAGGCGGCCGCGGCCATGGGGACGCCCATCGGCACGGTTCGCTCCCGCCTCCACTACGCACTGAAGTACTTGCGTGAGGCCCTGGAGGCCGAAGCGCAACTCGAGAGGAACACAGGCACGGCATGAACCGGGACGACGACTTCATCGGCCGGCTGGAGGACTACCTCGAAACCTTCGACGGTGCCACACCACTGCCCGATCACGTCCGCGACGCGATCCGTGCCGACTTGCCACGGACCCGGCAGGCGCGCCCTGCCCGGGGAACGGGAAGGATGATCGACATGATCTCGCGAGCTTCGACTCGCGCCCGATGGGGATTGGCGGCCGCCGTCGTGCTGGCCGCGGTCGTCCTGGGCGCGGCGGTCATCAACAACGGGGGCTCCAGCTCCGGGATCGGAGCCGCGGCGGCCACCGCATCGTCGCCTCCCTCACCCGCACCCACGTCCACGCCGGCGCCGAGCAGCGCGGCGCTGCCCCTCGACCCGGCCGAGGTGGACGTGACCAAGCCCGGCAGCTACCTGGCCGGCGACCCATTCCCCATCCCGGTCACGGTCACCCTTCCCGCCGGCTGGTCGGGCAAGGTCGGTGGCCCATACGCGGTGTTCCTGACGAAGTCCGTCGTCGGCAACGGGGTCGCCGCCATCAGCCTCACGCTGTCCCAGAGCCTCTACGGCGATCCATGTACCGGCCAGGGGTTGCTCGAACCGTCGCCCGGACCGACCGTCGACGACCTCGCCACCGCGCTGGCGAACCTGCCGGGGTTCAAGGCGACGATCCCGACCGACGTGACCGTCGATGGCTACGGCGGCAAGCAGGTCACGCTGACCGCACCGGACAGCTTCAACGGATGCACGTTGACCGCAGACGGCTACAGGGTCTGGAGGCTTCCCCTGGGCGCGGTCCTCTCGTTCATTCCCGGCCAGCAGACAGCGCTGTCGATCCTCGATGTCGGCGGGCAGCGCCTGGTCATCTCGTCGGACACATACCCCACCACGACCGCACAGACTCGTGCCGAGGTCCAACAGGTCCTGGATTCCATTCGCATCAGCACCACGAACTGACATCCCCCGCCCGCGTGGGCGGGGGACCCGCCGGCACCTGCGGCGGACAGGTTCGAGGCGCCGCGGCTGCATCCCCAGCAGGAGCATCCTCGCCAGACCCACGAGCCGCCCGGCTTCCCCGGGCGGCTCCCCTGGTCCGACGGACTCCCTGTGCGCCGTGGGACCCGTCCAGCGCTTCGCGGTCGCGCGTACCCGTTTATCCTTGCGCGAGTCACGCGTGAGCAGCAGGCTTCGGGGAGGCCGAGTGCGTGGGCCCGCGCCACCCTCCCGCGGAGTCTCCCACCGCCGCAGCCGGCCCGTGGTGCCGGGGGCGAGATGCCGGGGGCGACATGACAGAGGCGGATGCGGCCCGCGGCCCGAGCCGCGAGCGACGGTCAGATGGCTTGCGGCTCGGCGCGTTCGCGGGCACCTCTGCGGTGTTTGGCGGGCTGGTGTCGTTGCTGCCGCCGGGCGCCGATGATGTTGCGATCTACGTCCTCATCGTGATCGGCATCCTCGGGGGAAGTCGGGCGCGTTCGGCGGCGGAGGTGCTCGCACTCGTCACCGGCGGGATCGCTGGCGCCCTCCTGGTGGGCGTCGCCACCTTCGGTGGGCCGGCGGGACCCAGCTCGACAGGCTCGCTGCTGTTCGGCCTGGCAATGGTCGCCATGCTGCTCGCAGTCCCCGCCGCATTCCTCCGCTGGCTTGTCGTGCAGTTCGATCCGGGAGCGCCGGGCCAAGGCGTCGCGCCCGTGGATGTCGGGCCGGCAGGCGAACGAGCCCCGGCGAGCTCCGATGGGGCCGGTGATGCGGTTCGGCGTGCGTCCGAGACGTACCCGGCCGAGCCCGGACGCGCAGCCCGCCCGCCGATCCCCGACCCAACACCGGCACCTCGCGCCAGGCAGTGGAGGATCGTCCTCGCCATGTTCGGCGCGGGCATCGTGATGCTTGGGGCGGCCCTTGCGATCGTCTGGGCCCGTACGCAGCACATTCTCTGAGGGCTCGCCGGCAGATCGGAGCCCCGCCCCATCTCGGCCAGCCGAACCGTCCGGCCGAACCGGCGCGGTTCGTCTGCTTCGCGGTCAGCCCTCGCGGGACGCGGGCTCCAGCACGCCAAGCGCGGCCATCAGCCCGAGCCGGTCCGGGATGAACCACGACTCCACGATCCGCCCCGCCTCGAAGCGGTCGACGCGCATCTCCTCGAACGCGACGCGTCGCCCGGTCGGCGGCAGCATGGCCCCGCCCGGCATGCTCATCGGGCCGCCGTGGGTCCCCGCGCCCATCCAGTGGCTCGCCACGCGATCGCCCTCGCCGACCTGGCCGAGCAGGGTGATTGCGAGGTCGGGGAACGCCGCGCGGAGCACCTGCGCCTGGCGCTTGATCGCCTCGGTCCCGACCGCCGCAGGGAGCCCGGGCGGGTGGCTGACGCATCCCGGATCCAGGAGACGGTCGGCGACGTCCAGGTCCCCGCGCCCGAACACGGCCTCGTACAGCTCCCGTGACAGCGCCTTGTTCCGTTCTGTCGACATGGCCGCCCTCCGCTTGGTGCGCGGAGTCTGCCACGCAGGCCGAAAGGCCTCACGCAGGCCGCCGCAATGCGATGCCGCCGGCGAACTTGGCGTCCTACCGAGAAGCCACGAGCACGCGAGCCGGGCCTCCGCGAACGGATGACCCGGCTCGTGCGTGGTCCGGTGCCTCGGCCCCGCTCGCAAGGACGCGAGCAGGCACCGACCGACCGGCTAGTAGTCCATGTCCCCGCCATACCCGCCGCCGGCGGGCACGGCCTGCTTCTTCTCCGGGATGTCGGTGATCAGCGTCTCCGTGGTCAGGACCATCGCGGCGATGGAGGCGGCGTTCTGGAGCGCGGAGCGGGTGACCTTGGCGGCGTCGACGATGCCCTTCTCGAACATGTCGCCGTACTCGCCCTTGAGGGCATCGTAGCCGTGGCCGGTCGGCAGGGTCTTGACGCGCTCGAGGACGACCTCGCCGTGCACGCCGGCGTTGTCGGCGATCTGGCGGATCGGCGCCTCCAGCGCGCGGCGCAGGATGCCGAGGCCGACGGCCTCGTCGCCCAGCAGCTCGACGAGGTCGAGCGCCGGGATGGCCTGGAGCAGGGCGACGCCGCCGCCGGCGACGAGGCCCTCCTCGACGGCCGCCCGGGTCGTCGAGAGCGCATCCTCGATACGGTGCTTCTTCTCCTTGAGCTCGACCTCGGTGGCCGCACCGACCTTGATGACGGCGACGCCGCCGGCCAGCTTGGCGAGGCGCTCCTGGAGCTTCTCCTTGTCGTAGTCGCTGGTGGTGTCCTCGATCTGCGCCTTGATCTGGCCCATCCGGGCCTTGATCTGCTCGGGCGAGCCGGCGCCGTCGATGATCGTCGTGTCGTCCTTGGTGGCGACGACGCGGCGAGCCTGGCCGAAGTCCTCGGCCGTGATCGACTCGAGCTTGCGGCCGATCTCCTCGCTGATGAGCGTGCCGCCCGTGAGGACGGCGATGTCACGCAGGGTCTCCTTGCGGCGATCGCCGAAGCCCGGCGCCTTGACGGCCAGGACCGAGACGGTGCCGCGGAGCTTGTTCACGACCAGCGTGGCCAGGGCCTCGCCGTCGACGTCCTCCGCGATGATCACCAGGGGCTTGCCCTGTCCGACGGCCGCCTCCAGCGCAGGGAGCATGTCCTTGACGCTCGAGATCTTCCTGTCGGTGATCAGGATGACCGGGGTCTCGAGGACGGCCTCCATGCGCTCGGCATTGGTGACGAGGTAGGCGGACAGGTAGCCGCGGTCGAACTGCATGCCTTCGGTGTACTCGGTCTCGAGGCCGAGGGACTGGCCCTCCTCGACGGTGATGACGCCGTCCTTGCCGACCTTGTCCATCACGTCGGCGATGATCGTCCCCACCTCGGGGTCGGCCGCGCTGATCGAGGCCACGGCGGCGATCTGCGCGTGGCTGTCGACCGGGCGCGAATGGCGCTCGAGCTCCGCGACGATGGCCGCGACGCCCTTCTCGATGCCGCGCTTGACGGCGATCGGGTTGGCCCCGGCGCTGACGTTCTGGAGGCCCTCGGCCACGATCGCCTGGGCAAGGACGATGGCGGTCGTGGTGCCGTCGCCGGCGACGTCGTCGGTCTTGGTCGCGACCTCCTTGAGGAGCTGCGCGCCCATGTTCTCGAACGGGTCCTCGAGCTCGATGTCGCGAGCGATCGTGACGCCGTCGTTGGTGATCGTCGGGGACCCGTACTTCTTGTCCAGCACCACGTTGCGGCCCTTGGGGCCGAGCGTCACCTTGACCGCCTCGGCCAAGCGGTCGACGCCGTGCTTGAGGCCGCGTCGGGCCATCTCGTCGAAGAGGAGCTGCTTGGCCATGACGAGTGCATTCCTTTCAGGGTGCGCGGGAGGCCCGGTGGCATCCGCCTGGGACGCGCCGGGATCTGCTCCGGCTATGCTCGATGCTCGACCACCGCGAGGATGTCCTTGGCGCCGACGATCAGCAGGTCCTCACCGTCGAGCTTGAACTCGGTGCCGGCGTACTTCGCGTAGAGGACCCTCTGGCCCGTCTTGAGGTCGACCTTCTCCCGCGATCCGTTGTCGAGGATGCGGCCCGGCCCCACGGCGATGACCTCGCCCTCCTGCGGCCTTTCCTTCGCCGTGTCCGGGATCACGATCCCGCTCCTGGTCATCTCCTCGCCGGGTGTTGGTCGAAGCACCACCCGGTCGCCGAGCGGGCGGAGCCTCTTGGCGGTCGGTGCGGGGGCGGCGGGGGCTGTCGTTGTCTTCGTCTTCGCGGGCTTGACGGTCTTGGCTGCGGCAGCCGTGGCCATGGGTGGTTCCTCCTGGTCGCTTGATTCGAGTGGATCGGGTCTGGCCGCCCGGCACCACCGGGCGGTCATATCGACGACCTATGCCATGAGCACGGCCTCGACCTCGATCGAGATGCGGACGTCGTTGCCCACCATGAGCCCGGCGCCCGGGAGCGGCTGGTTCCAGGTCAGGCCGAAGTCACGCCGGTCGATGGCGCCCTGGGCGGTGAAGCCGGCACGCTCGCCGCCCCACGGGTCGCGCTGCCGGCCCTCGAATGCGGCCCCGAGCCCCATCTCCCTGGTGACACCGCGGACGGTGAGGTCGCCGAGGATCCGGTACCCGTCGCGGTCGTGGTCGATCCTCGTGCTCGAGAAGGTGATCTTCGGGAACTGCTCGACATCGAGGAATTCCGCGGAGCGGAGGTGCCCATCGCGCTTGGGCTCACGCGTGTCGATCGATGCGACGTCGAGGCTCACCGTGACCGACGAGTGGGCCAGGTCGGTCTCGTCGAAGGAGATCGTGCCCTCGACGGAGGGGATGTGCCCCTTGACCGTGGTCACCATCATGTGGCGCACCGCGAACTCGGCGGTCGAGTGCGCCGGGTCGATCTGCCAGGTGGTCGGCGCGACCGCCAGAGCGGCGTTGTCGGGCTCGGTGATCGTAGTTGTCGAGGTCTTCGTGGGCATGGCTGCCTCCGCGATGCCATCAGACATCCGGGGAAGCGGGGGCCGCATGACCACCGCCGGGCGACGCTCCGGCCACTGCTGCTGCTTGCAGTAGACCACGGGATCGTGGTATTGTCAATTGTAGTTGTCGATACCTACTGTAGTAGTGGAGCGCCGGTGGAACCATCGGTCGGGGCGGTCCTGAGACGGGCGCGCGCCGTTCGCCAGCTCTCCGCGGCGGACGCGGCGCGCGCGGCAGACATCTCACCCGCGTACCTCAACAAGCTCGAGAACGACGCGGTCAAGCGCCCGTCGCCGCACATCCTCAACCAGCTTGGCCGGGCGCTCGGCGTGCCGTACTCGGAGCTGATGCGCCTGTGCGGCTACCCCGTTCCCGGCGAACCGGAAGCGACCCCGGCCGCGGCCGTCGGCGCTTCGCTGTTCGCCGATCTCACGGACGACGAGCGGGAGGAGCTGCTTGAGTACCTCACCTGGTACCGAACCAGGAGGCGGGTGGGGCGAGCCGGTCCAGGCACGCAAGCCGCACGGTAGCCGGCGCCTTCTTCGAAGCGCCGGTCTGGCCGGCCGGCGTCCATCGGAGACACGCGTCAGCTCGCCTTCGCCTCGCCGGTCGATGCCATGCGGCGCGTCCAGGCGGCGAGCGAGACCAGCAGACCGCGGACCTCCTCCCGCGTCGCGACGTCGGACAGGTTGACGTTATCGTCGAACCGCTCGGCGGCGAGCGGGACGAGCACCTCCGGCAGGGGGAGCACGAGACCGTTCGTGTAGGCGAGACCGTCTCGCAGGTGCGCCTGGGCTCGCGCGGTGCCGCCTGGCCCGGTGCTCGCGCCCATGATGGCCACCGGCTTCCCGGTGAGCACCGACGCGCGTGCGGGCCTGGACGCCCAGTCGATGGCGTTCTTGAGCACACCGGGGATGCAGTGGTTGTACTCGGGGGTCGCGACCAGCAGCGCGTCGGCCGCCGCGATGGCCCGCTTGAACGCAGCCACGGGCGCCGGATCACCCGTGGCCTCGAGGTCGGCGTTGTAGAGCGGCAGGTCGACGAGGTCGAACGGGACCACCCTCGTCCCGGCGGGGGCGAGCTCGATCGCGGCGCGGATCAACCCCCGGTTGTACGAGCCACGCCGGAGGCTCCCGGCGATCCCGAGGAAGGTGAGTCGCTGATCGTGTCCCAATGCCGGCATGGTCGATCCTCCTGTGCAGGTTGACGCCGGTCCATGATGCGACGCGAGGCAGCACGTGGCCGCTCTCCCCGGGGAGCCCCTCGTTCTCGCCACCCTGCAGGCGATCCGGCGACGCCGACGGGACCACCAGCGCGAGGTCACGCGTGGCAGGGAGCTACCGCGTCGCGCCGGCGAGCACCTCGACGGCGATCACGTGGTTCGCCACGCCATCCGTGAACGCCGCGATGGCGTCGTGGTCGTAGCCGACGAACCCATGGAACGAGGTCCACCCGGACAGGGCGATCGTCGTCCCTCCAGCGATGATGACCGACGGGTCGGTTTGCCACTCGTGGAGCACGGCGTCTAGGTAGCGGTGGATGGACGCCAGCTCCCGCACCAGCTCGGCACCCTTGCTCCCGAATGGTCCGGGCATCGCCTCGATCTTGCGGGCGTGTGTCTCGAACGCCAGCTCGGCCTCGTTGAGCAGGGCCATCTGCGTCCGGAGCCCGAGGACCTGGTCGGTGTTGACGACGAGGTCCGTGGGCGTGTCGAACCCGTACGTGCGCAGCAGCCGGCGCGCCGTCTTGACGTTGTCATACGCAGCCTCGACGTCGTCGAGGAAGACGGCCAAGAACGCCTCGCGGCGTCGGACATCCTCCCGTGCGGCGTCCCGATCACGCAGCACCGCCCCGACGACGCCACCGGCGAGAGCGAGGACGACGATCGAAGTGGAGCTCTTGACGATCTCGACCCAGATGTCGCTCTGCCGCTCGGGAACCATCGCAGCCCCCAGCAGCACCATGCCCACCGCCCCGATCAGGACGGCCGCGATGACGACCCCGGCCCGCACGGTCCGGCGTTGCTGAACCAGGTCCCGGGTCTCGCCCCCGGATCCACCTTGAAGCGCCATGTTCGACTCCTCCACCTGCCTGCGCCAGTCAGACGCCATGATGGTGGCAGCACGCTACCCGGTTGCCCAACGGTGGGGTTCGAGCGGCGTTGCGCGCCAGCCCATGGTCGCCACCCCGGCCTGTCAGGGACGGCCTGTCGAGGTGTCGCGGCCGGCGGGGCTGCAGGGATACGGGAATGGGACGAACTGACGGCTGGGCTAGCTCAGCGTCGAGGAGACCTCGTCGATCCCGGCGATCCGCGAGCGCCGACTCGAGGCGCTCCCGGCTGTCGTCGGCCCCGGTCGCGCACCGGGCCGGCCGGTGGTCTGGCGCACAACGAGATGGACCTCCAGCACCTCTCGCAGGGAGGGGCTCGGCACCCCCGCGATGAGGTCGACGAGGCGTTGCACGGCACGCGCACCGGTCTCGGCGAGGGGCTGGTGGACGGTGGTGAGCCCGAGATAGTCGGCCGCCTCGATGTCGTCGTAGCCGACGATCGAGACGTCCTCCGGTACGCGGAGCCCGAGCCCATGAGCAGCCTCGAGCGCGCCGAGGGCCTGGGTGTCGCTAGCCGCGACGATGGCGGTCGGGGGCTCGGGCAGACGCAGAAGCTGGTCGGCGAGCTCCCTGGCGCGCTGGCGCCCGTGGTCGCCCAGCCCGATGCGCCGATCGGGGATCGCCAGGCCGGCCGCACGCAGCGCCTGCTCGAGACCACGCAGGCGCAGCCGGCTTGACGAGAACCCGAGCGGCGGGCGAAGAGGATCGCCCACGAACCCAATCCGCACGTGACCGAGGTCGAGGAGGTGCCGGCCGGCGAGGCGTCCGCCGCCGACATCATCGACGACGACACGGGGGACGCTCCGGTGATGAGCGTCCGCGAGGACGAGCGGGAGGCCGGAGTGCCGGATCACCCGAAGCTCGTCCTCGTGCGGGGCGAGCGAGACCAGGATCACGCCGTCGATCCGAGTCGGTCGCATGAGGTCCCGCAGCACGTGGTCGCGCCGCTGGGGCGTCTCGACGTTGAACACGATCATGTCGAGCTCGGCCAGGGCGAGCGCGTGCTCGATCCCGCGCAGTCGCTCCACGACGGACGGCCGGGTGAGGTACGGGACGACGACCGCGATCGTCTGCGTCCTGCCGAGCGAGAGGCGGCGCGCCGCTTCGCTCGGAACGTACCGCAGGTCGCGGACGGCGGCGAGGACACGCTCGCGCGTCGCCGGGTCGACGTTGGGGCGGTCGTTGAGGACACGGCTCACCGTGCCGCGGCCGACCCCGGCGAGCCGGGCGACGTCCCCGATCGTGGCCGTGGCCCGCCTTGTGTCGCTCATGCCCGGATCATAACCCGGACGCGGGAGCGGTTCCACGATCCGCGCAGAAGCCTTGCATACGGAGGGCAGGTGGCCCCTTGACATGCTTGCGAGTGCCGCTATTCTGAACCGATCAGGTCGTGGAACCGGTTCCACGAGACGACACGCGCGTACGCATCAGACGGAGGAGAGCATGCGAGCAAAGCTTGCGGTGATGGTGGGCGCGGTCGCGCTCCTGGCCGCGGCGTGTGGTGGCAGCAGCAGCCCGAGCTCCACGAGCGGTGGCGCCAGCGGCGGCGATCTGGCGGGCAAGACGGTGACCGTTGGCGGCGCCTTCGTCGACGTCGAGGCCACCAACTTCGCGAACGCGGTCAAGCCGTTCGAGGACGCCACGGGCGTCAAGGTCGTCTACACGGGCGACAAGTCCTTCGAGCAGAACCTGAACGTGCAGGTCCAGGGCGGGAACCCGCCGGACGTGGCACTGCTACCGCAGCCCGGCGGCATGAAGAACTACGCGAGCCAGGGAAAGCTGTTCCCGCTGCCCGCCGACATCATCGCCAACATCGACGCCAACTACGCACCCGGCTGGAAGGACATGGGCACCGCCGATGACGGGAAGCCGTACGGGGTGTTCCATCGGGTCAACCTCAAGGCCCAGGTCTTCTATCCCAAGGCGGCCTGGGACGCCAAGGGCTACACCGTGCCGACCACGTGGGCCGAGCTGAAGACGCTCGAGGACAAGATGGTCGCCGACGGGACGCCTCCCTGGTGCATCGGCATCGAGAGCGGCGCTGCGACTGGCTGGCCGTTCACGGACTGGGTGGAGCAGGTCATGCTGCGGACCGTCGGCAAGGACGGCTACGACAGCTGGGTCTCCCACAAGATCCCGTTCACCGATGCGAGCGTGAAGACCGCGTTCCAGGACGTCATGGACATCTGGAGCAACCCGAAGTACGTCTACGGCGGCGCCCAGTACATCGTCCAGACCAACTTCGGTGACGCACCCAAGCTCGCGTTCGACAACCCGCCGAAGTGCTGGATGACGAACCAGGGCAACTTCATCACCACGTTCTTCCCGGATGCCACGCAGGCGGACCTCGACAACCAGGTCGGGGTGTTCACGCTGCCCTCGATCGACGCGCAGTACGGCACCCCGGCCGAGGTCGGCGGTGACCAGGCGGTCGCGTTCGCCGACCGACCCGAGATCTGGGCCCTCCTCAAGTACCTGACCACCCCCGAGGCCGGCGTCTCGTGGGCCAAGGCGGGCGGCGCCATCTTCCCGTACAAGGGCCAGGACCTGGCGAACTACAAGTCGAAGCTCGACGCGTCGTTCGCGAAGGCCCTCGTGGATGCCTCGTTCGTCCGGTTCGACGGCTCCGACGCGATGCCCGCGGCCATCGGCCAGGGCAGCTTCTGGACGGAGTCGGTGAAGCTGGTCAACGGGAGCCAGGATATCGCTACCACGTTGAGCAACATCGAGGCGGCCTGGCCGAAGTAGCGTCCACCCTCTCGTGGCGGAGCCGCGCAGGCGGCTCCGCCACGGCGCCGCAACGCCCATGACATCGCAACCACCTGCCGACTGGAGGACACAGGGGATGGGACAGGCAGACGCTGCGCGGGTCCCGCCTAGCGCCGGGGTCGGCCAGACGCTGGCCACGAGCATCGGCCGGATCGTGGTCTCGATCTTCGTGCCGGTCGTGGCCTTCATCGTGCTCTGGGCCGGCTTCATCTTCCTCAAGGACAGCGGCGCCCCGAAGATCGTCATCGTCGGGGTCGCCATCGTCTGGGGCATCGGCGGCGTCGCGCTGCTGTTCGCCGTCGCCAACTGGCTGACCGAGAAGCTCCCCGTCGCGTGGCGCCGCCGGATCCTGCCCTTCGTGTTCGTCGGACCGGCCGTCGCGATCCTCACCTTCTACCTCCTGATCCCGGCCGTCCTCACGGCCTGGGCCAGCCTGTTCGACGCGAACGGCAAGGCGTTCGTCGGCCTCGACAACTACATCTACGCGTTCACCAACCCGTCCATGGTTGTCGCGATCCGCAACAACGTCCTGTGGCTCGTGGTCGGAACGGCGGTCAGCACCGGCCTGGGACTCGCGATCGCCGTGCTCGTCGAGCGTTCGCGGCTGGAGCGCACGGCCAAGACCCTCATCTTCCTGCCGATGGCGATCTCGTTCGTCGGCGCGAGCGTGATCTGGCGGTTCGTCTACTCCTACCAGCCGGTCGGGGCGACCCAGATCGGGATGTTCAACGCCATCCTGTCCAACTTCGGCATCGGTCCGATCTCATGGCTCACCGGCGAGCCCCTCAACACGATCCTCCTGATCGTCATCCTGATCTGGGGCCAGGTCGGCTTCGCGATGGTCATCATCGGGGCCGCGCTCAAGGGCATCCCCGACGAGATGCTCGAGGCGGGTCGCGTCGATGGGGCGAGTGAATGGCAGATCTTCCGGAAGCTGATCATCCCGACCATCTGGCCGACGATCGTCACGGTGGCAACGACGATCGCGATCCTCACCCTGAAGATCTACGACATCGTCATCGCGATGACCGGTGGCAACTTCAACACCCAGGTCATCGCGACCCTCATGTGGCAACAGGCATTCAACTTCTTCGACGCCGGTCGCGGAGCCGCCCTGGCGATCATCCTGCTGGCCGCGGTGACGCCGGTCATCTGGTACAACCTCCGCCAATTCCGGAACCGGGCGATCTGAGGGGACCGAGATGAGAAAGCTGTCCTGGTCCCGCGTGGCCATCAACCTCACGGTCATCGCCCTCGTCGTGGTGTGGACCCTGCCGACGCTCGGCCTGTTCATCACGTCCTTCCGGTCGAAGGACGCGATCAGCAACTCGGGCTGGTGGTCGGTTTTCGCGAACCCGCAGGGCGCCTTCACCCTCGACAACTACCAGAAGGTGCTGTTCGGCGGCGACGGGATGGCGACCGCCTTCCTGAACACGCTTGCGGTCACTGTGCCGGCCGTCGTCATCCCGATCCTCATCGCTGCGTTCGCCGCTTACGGCTTCGCCTGGATGCAGTTCCCGGGCAAGAGGATCCTGTTCATCACCGTCGTGGCCCTGCTTGTCGTGCCGCTCCAGATCTCGCTCATCCCCGTGCTCAAGGCCTATCTCGCGATCGACCTCAACGGGACCTTCCTGGCGGTCTGGCTGGCCCACGCCGGCTTCGGGCTCGCGCTGGCGACGTACCTCCTCTACAACTACATCAGCCAGCTCCCGAAGGACATCATCGAGTCCGCCTCGATCGACGGGGCCTCGCACATGACGACCTTCCGCCGGCTCATCCTGCCGCTCTCCCTGCCGGCCCTGGCTTCGTTCGCCATCTTCCAGTTCCTCTGGGTCTGGAACGACCTGCTGGTGGCCCAGACCTTCCTTGGCCTCAACCAGGACGTCCAGGTCATGACCCAGCGCCTTGTCTCGATGACCGGGTCGAGGGGCCAGGACTGGCAGCTCCTGACGGCCGGCGCCTTCGTCTCGATGATCCTGCCCGTCCTGGTATTCCTGAGCCTGCAGCGGTACTTCGTCCGGGGCCTGCTTGCCGGCTCCGTCAAGGGCTGACGCCTTGGGGCCGGCGACCCGGCGGCCATACGCGTCGGGCACCGGCGTGAAGAGGACCGGCCCGCGCGGCGCGGCGCCTCGACCGCCCGACGAGGTGGGGCCTGCCGGGGCGGGCGAGACGTGGCTGGAGCGTGCGACAGCCCTGGCGCGCGAGGCGCTCACCGGTGTCCCGGCGAGCGAGAGCGAGGCGTTCGTGATGCGCCTGCGCCGCTACTGGGTCGACCTCTGGGAAGGCCTGGCGGACCCGTATGGCCCGGATCCACGCCTGTCCGCCAGCCTCGAGGACCTCGTCCGGGTCCTCGCGGCGCGCTGGGCGGATCGCCCCGCAGACCTGCGCGCCCTGGATCGGAAGCGGGCACTTCGCCCTGACTGGTTCCAGGCCCCGGAGATGGTGGGCTACGTCTTCTACGTGGACCGGTTCGCGGGGACGCTCCGCGGCGTCGAGCAGCATCTCGACTACCTCGAGGAGATCGGGGTCCGCTACGTCCACCTGATGCCCCTCCTTCGCACGCGAGCCGGCGACAACGACGGCGGCTACGCGGTGGCGGACTACCGGGCCGTGGAGCCGGCCCTCGGCGACATGGCGGACCTGGAGCGGCTGTGCGGCCTGATGCGCGAGCGCGGGATCAGCGTGTGCATCGATCTCGTGCTCAACCACTGCGCCGCCGAGCACGAATGGGCGGTTCGTGCGCGCGAGGGTGACCCGGAGTTCGAGCAGTTCTTCTGGATCTTCCCGAACCGCCGCGGACCGAATCGCTACGAGGCCACGCTGCCGGAGGTGTTCCCCGAGTTCGCCCCGGGCAACTTCACCCGGCTCCCGGACGGGCGCTGGGTCTGGACGACGTTCAACGCCTTCCAGTGGGACCTCAACTGGTCGAACCCGAGGCTGTTCGTCGAGATCACCGACATCCTGCTCGACCTCGCGAACCGCGGCATCGACGTCTTCCGGCTGGATGCCGTCGCGTTCATGTGGAAGCGGCTCGGGACGAACTGCCAGAACCAGCCCGAGGTCCACAGCCTCCTGCGCGCCCTTCGGGCGTGTGCCCGGATCGCCGCGCCGGCCGTCATCTTCAAGGCGGAGGCGATCGTTGGGCCCGAGGATCTCGCCCCGTACCTGGGCGTCGGCCGCAACCACGGGCGGGAGTGCGACCTCGCCTACCACAACAGCCTGATGGTCCAGTTCTGGTCGGCCCTCGCCACCCGCGACACGCGGCTGATGACCCACGTGCTGTCGGCGTTCCCGACCAAGCCCGCGACAACCTCCTGGGGCACCTACATCCGCTGCCACGACGACATCGGTTGGGCCATCACCGAGGCGGATGCGGCGGCCGTCGGATGGACCGGCCCCGAGCACCGGGCGTTCCTCTCGTCGTTCTACGCGGGCGAGTTCCCCGGCTCGTTCGCCGTGGGCGAGATCTTCCAGCACAACCCGGCGACCGGGGACATGCGGATCAGCGGCTCCTTCGCCAGCCTCGCCGGGCTCGAGCGCGCCCTGGAGAGCGGTGATCCGATCCAGGTCGACCGCGCGGTGGCCCGCATCCTCCTCGGCCACGCGCTCATCCTCGGCTGGGACGGCCTGCCGCTGCTGTACATGGGCGACGAGATCGCGACGCTCAACGACCGGAGCTACCGGCTGGATCCACGCCGCTCGTCCGACAGCCGCTGGGTACATCGTCCCCGGATGGACTGGCGGCGCGCCGCGGGACGGCGTGGCGATGGCGCCGTCGGCCGGGTCTTCCAGGGGACGCGACACCTCGTCCGGGTCCGCTGCTCGCTCGAGGCGCTGCACGCCGCGACCCCGCTCGAGGTCGTTGACCTTGGCGACCCGGCGCTGTTCGCCTTCGTGCGGGCCCACCCGTCCGGCCCGTTGCTCGCCGTCCACAACATGACCGAGGGGCCCCGGGCCCTCGATGGCGGGGCGCTCGGGATCGTAGGGCTGGACGTCGCCAGGGATGCGATCTCCGGCGACGGACCGTACCCGGCTCTGGCATCGATCCCGGTGCCCGCGTACGCCGCTCGTTGGCTCGTGGCCGCGCCGGGCGGGGGTTGAGGTCGCCGGCGCGTCCGCCGGCCGGCGGCGACTCCCGTGGACGACGGGCTTCGTGTGCCAGGACCACCGGCGTGTCGCTCGCCGATGGCTCGGGGGATGGACCTCGACCCCGGTGCGTGGTGTCACCGGACTGTTCGCGTATGCGCGCTCGGCGAAGGTCCCACCGGGGGACCCGGCTGCTAGCATCTGGTCACCATGCGAAGGCTGAGCCTCGCCCTCATCCTGGTCGTCGTCGCCACCCTTGCAGGCGGGCCGCTGGCTCCCGCTACCCACGCTTCGCTCCCGGGACCCGGCTCGGCGACGGCCGGAGCGCCGGCGGCCGCGGCGGCGCTGCGTGCCACGCAGAAACCCTGCCCTGACAGCATCTTCACCTGCGTCACGCTGACCGTCCCGCGCGACCACTTCGGAGCGACCGGCGGTCCCACCTTCCGGGTCACGTTCGCGATCCACCGCGCCTCGCGTGCAGCACGCAGGGGCGTCTTCGTGACGGTCACCGGTGGACCGGGGACGAGTGGCATCGCGGCCGCCGACAGCTACACGGCCGCCTTCGATCCGCGCATCGTCGAGGACTACGACATCGTCTTCCTGGACCAGCGCGGGATCGGCCTCTCGCAGCCGCTCCAGTGCCCGGATGCGGCCCTGGCGTTCTACTCGTTCCCGGGCGATCCTGCGGCGTCGTGGTCCCAGGGCCTGGCGTACGCCGCCACCGCGAAGCGCTTCGCCCGCGCCTGCGTCGGCGAGGCCCGCGTCCCGCAGAGCCAGCTGCCGTTCTTCTCGACCCGCCAGGCCGTGGAGGACCTCGAGGCGTTCCGGTCCTGGCTCGGCGCGCCGAAGATCGACCTGTACGGCGAGAGCTACGGGACCCAGTACGCGCAGACGTACGCGGCCGCGCATCCGGACCGCCTGCATTCCCTGTACCTGGATGGCCCGGTCGACCTCACACGCACCGCGACCCAGTACTACACGGAGGACGCGCACGCATTCGACACGGTCCTGTCGATGACGCTCGACACGTGCTCCGCGACGCCGGAATGCCGGCGGGACGTCATCGGCCGCGACGCGCTGGCGCAGTACGACGCGCTTGCCCGCCAGCTCCGCAAGGCGCCCCGCACCTATCCCTTCGTCACGGCCCAGGGCAGGATCGTGAAGCGGACCCTCACGATCGGCGACCTCGAGACCGCGGCCGCGGGCTACCTCTACACCACCTACGACCGGATGCTCCTCCAGCGAGCGCTCGCCCAGGCGTCCCGGGGCAACCTGCTGCCGCTCGCCCGGCTCGCGTCCATCTCGCTCGGCCGGGACCCCGACACCCTCCGGCCCGTCCCCGATCCGAGCTGGTCGGACGCGATGTTCTACGCCGTGGAGTGCATGGATTACGACTACCGCGTGGGGAGCCCCGCCGCCAGCGCATCGGCATACCTGCGGGCGGGTGCAGCGGCGGGCATGCGGCAGGTGCGTCTCGGGAGCGTCTTCTACGGCGATCTCCCATGCGCCTACTGGCCCGCCCACCCGGCGACCGCTGCTCGTCCGGCGCCCCTTGTCAACACCCCGTACCCGGTGTTCATCCTCGCGTCCTCCACGGATCCCGCGACGCCCTACGCGGGTGCTCTGCGGATCTACGGCCGCCTGAACAACGCCTACCTGATCGTGCAGCCCGGCGGACCCCACATCATCTTCGGGCGCGGCAACGCCTGCCCCGACGATCTCGTGACGGCGTTTCTCGTGGATGGGCAGGTGCCCGCGCAGCGACGTACGTTCTGCGACTGGGCCGGTGTCGATCCCTACGTGCCGATCCCGGCCAAGAGCCTCGCCGGGTACCCGGACGCGCTCGCGGCGATGTCGGCGGTCGACGACGAGATCAGCAACAACGGCGACTACTGGAACTGGGACGGCACCGGAACGCTCCGGTACGGATGCCTCGACGGCGGGTGGATCGCGTACGTCGCGACCGACACGGGCGCCAGCCTGAGCCTGCACGCCTGCGCCTTCTCGCGCGGCCTGCCGCTGACCGGCAAGGGCGTCCTCGATTCGAGTGACGGCACGTTCTCGCTGACGGTCACCGGGCCCGACGGCACGAGCCTGGCCTACACGCGCGATGCCGACGGCGTCCGGTCGACTGTCGGCCGCTGGTTCGGGACGCCGGTGTCGACGGCGGCGTCGGCATCCGTCGCCTCCGACCTGCCGGCACGCACCCTCCGCCCGTACGATCGCAGCGGGCGGTAGCCCGGGGCAGCGGTGCCGCAAAGACGATCGCAGCGGGCGGTAGCCCGGGGCCGCCCGGCCACCACCTCGGGCGCCAGGCGGATGCCGTCGCCGGGCCGCCGCTCGACGTTCGCATAGACTCTGCGCTGGGCCGACGCTCCGGTTCCTCGTGCCGGTCGAGGCCACGTCACGGGCGAGCGGGGTCGCCCGACCCAGCTGACCAGGAATCGGATGACTCAGGGTGAAACGCCACCCTGGCCCGGCAAGGGAGTAGACCCATGGGCGCACCGTTCAAGGGCACGATCAACGTCGACATCCGCGACTCGGTCCCCGACTGGGCGCCGTTCGGGGCCCCCAAGGCGCCGGCGGGCGCGCCCAACGTCGTGTACATCGTCCTCGACGATGTCGGCTTCTCGGCGATGGGCTGCTACGGCGGGCCGATCGAGACGCCCAACATCGACCGCATCGCGGCAGGCGGCCTGCGGTACACCCAGTGGCACACCACCGCCCTGTGCTCGCCGACCCGGTCCTGCCTCCTGACCGGCCGCAACCACACCCGCAACAGCATGGCCTGCATCACCGAGGGCTCCAGCGGGTTCCCCAACGCGAGCGGCGTCATCCCGGCCGAGAACGGCATGCTGTCCGAGATCCTGGGCGAGCTCGGCTGGAACACCTACATGGTCGGCAAGTGGCACCTCTGCCCGACCGACGAGATGAACGTGGCGGCCACGCGCCGCAACTGGCCCAGCGGCCGCGGCTTCGAGCGCTGGTATGGGTTCCTGGGCGCCGAGACCAACCAGTGGTACCCGGACCTCGTCTACGACAACCACCCGGTTGACGCGCCGGCCTCCCCCGAGGATGGCTACCACCTGTCGGTGGACATCACGGACAGGGCGATCGAGTTCATCAAGGATGCCAAGGTCATCGCCCCCGAGAAGCCATTCTTCCTGTACTACTCGCCGGGCGCGGCTCATGCGCCGCATCACGCTCCGAGGGAATGGATCGACCGCTACAAGGGCCGCTTCGACATGGGTTACGAGGCGATGCGCGAAGAGACCCTGGCCCGCCAGAAGGAGCTCGGCATCGTCCCGCCCGACACCGGGCTGCCGCCGCTCAACCCGCTCGGCACCTCGAAGACCCGCCAGGGGCCGGACGGGCAGATGTTCCCGCCGCTCGAGTACACCAAGCCCTGGGACTCCCTGTCCGTTGACGAGAAGCGCCTGTTCTCGCGGATGGCGGAGGTCTACGCCGGGTTCCTCTCGCATGCGGACCACCAGATCGGCCGGCTGCTCGACTTCCTCGAGGAGACCGGCGAGCGCGAGAACACGCTGGTGATCGTGGTCTCGGACAACGGCGCCTCGGGCGAGGGTGGACCGGACGGCTCGGTCAACGAGAACCTGCTGTTCAACGGCATCCCGGACAGCCTCGAGGCCAACCTCGCGATGCTGGACGAGCTCGGCGGGACGAAGACCTACAACCACTACCCGAACGGCTGGGCGATGGCCTTCAACACGCCGTTCAAGATGTGGAAGCGCTACGAGTTCAACGGCGGCACGTCCGACCCGTGCATCATCAGCTGGCCGGCCAGCAAGACCACGGCGGGGCAGCTCCGCACGCAGTACCACCACGCCATCGACCTGGTGCCGACCGTCCTCGACCTCCTGGGCGTCGAGATGCCGGCCCGGATCAAGGGCCACGTGCAGGTCCCGTTCGACGGCGTGAGCATGCGGTACAGCTTCGATGACGCCGCCGCGCCATCCGCGCGGCAGACCCAGTTCTACTCGATGCTCGGCTCCCGGGGCATCTGGCACGACGGCTGGAAGGCCGTCACGACCCACCCCACGATCGCGGGCTGGGGCCACTTCAACGACGACACCTGGGAGCTGTACCACGTCGAGACCGACCGCTCGGAGCTCCACGACCTGGCCGCCGAGCAGCCCGACAAGCTGCGCGAGCTGGTCAACCTGTGGTACGCAGAGGCGGGGCGAAACGGGGCGTTCCCGCTGGACGATCGTTCGGCGCTCGAGATCATCCTGACGCCCCGGCCGCAGATGACGGCGCCGCGGGACCGCTACACCTACTATCCGGGCCTCTCGGAGGTGCCTGAGGCACAGTCGGTCAACATCCGCAACCGGTCGTTCAGCATCGGGGCGCTGGTGGACATCCCTGCGCCGGGCGCCGAGGGCGTCCTGTTCTCGCAGGGGGCGCGCTTCGGCGGCCACAGCCTCTACGTCAAGGACAACCGCCTCCACTACGTCAACAGCTTCGTCGGCATGTTCGAGCAGAAGGTCGATGCGACCGAGGACCTGCCGGTCGGGGAGAACCTGATCCTCGCCGCGTCGTTCGAGAAGGACGGGGAGGATCCGCCCCACGTCTCCACCGGCATCCTGTCCCTGTACCACGGGGACCGCAAGGTCGGCGAGGGCCGGATCAGGACGCAGCCGGGCATGTTCTCGCTGGCCGGGGAGGGCCTGTGCGTGGGCCGCGACGGCAGCGAGCCGGTCACGGACGACTACCCGGGCGTCTCGCCCTTCCGCTTCACCGGCGGCACGATCCACCGGGTCGCCGTGGATGTCAGCGGCGAGCCGTTCGTCGATCTCGAGCGCGAGGCCGCCGCGATGCTCGCGAGAGAATGACTACGAAGACGGCCATCACCCGGGCACAACCGGACATCCCACCCAGGAGCCAGCACATGCGACGACTCACGCTCTTCGCCCTCGCCATCGGCACGACCGCCCTCCTGGCGGCCTGCGGTGGCAGCAGCGCCAGCGCCCTGACCGGCAAGAACTGGCAGCTGACCGCGATCACCGAGAAGACGCCCGCCTTCCAGGGCGTCATCCCGCCCGCGGACCAGGAGAAGTACCAGATCACGTTCAACACCGACAACACGTTCACCGGGACCGCCGACTGCAACCAGATCGGCGGCACCTACACGACCAGCGGCTCGAACAGGATCACCATCACCCCGGGCACCACGACCATGGCGCTCTGCCCCGACGGCTCGTTCGACACGCTGTTCGTGCACGCGCTCACCCTGGCCGACAGCTGGAACATCGCGAACGACACGCTCACGATCACCCTCTCCAACGAGGGCACCCTCACGTTCGTGGTCGGCGTCGCGGCCGGCTCCACCCCGGCGGCCACTGCCTCGGCGGCAGCCGCGACCGCCACGCCGACGGCCAAGCCGACGCCGACGGCCGACGCCGACGCCGACGCCGACGCCGACGCCGACGGCGGCACCTACGGCGGCACCTACGGCGACCCCCACGACGAAGCCGACGACGGCGCCCTCTGGCGCCCCGACTGCCAAGCCGACCCCGCCCCGACCCCGGCCCCGACGCCCAAGCCGACCCCGTCCCCGACCCCCGCCCCGACGCCCGCCCCGACCCAGGCGCCGGGTGCCGGCCTCACCGGCAAGACCTGGCAGCTGACGGCGATCACGATGACGAACCCCGCGTTCCAGGGCGTCGTGCCCCCGGATCAGCAGGCCAACTACACCATCACGTTCAAGACCGACGGCACGTTCTCGGCCAAGGCCGACTGCAACACCGTCAACGGCGGCTACACGGCGACGGCATCAGGCGGCCTGACCCTCACGCCCGGCCCGACGACGACGGTCGCGTGCGCCGAGGGCTCGTACTCCGACCTCTACATCCTCGCGCTGACCACCACCGCGAGCTACGCGATCGCCAACAGCCAGCTGACGATGACCCTGACCGACCAGGGGACGCTCGTCTACAAGTAGGACAAGCCTCCAGGACAGGCACCCAGTAGGACCGCCATCCCGCAGGGAAGCGATCCGGGCGCCGCGAAGGCTCTTCTGCCTCGCGGCGCCCTTCTTTGTCTGTTGCATCGGCCGCGCCTCGCGAGCCGACGAACGAAGCGGGTGGGCGCACGAGTTCGTGTCCTGGTGCAAGGGTGCCGGGGCGTATGACGGGATCGGGTACTTCGAGCTCGTTCGATCGGGCAATCCATTCGTCGAGAACCCGATCCAGGGCGAGGTCTTCCTGCGCAAGCTGCTCGCGCCCCAAGTGAGGCGCGGACAGGGAAAGGGCGCCGAGGGGAGGAGGTCCTCGACGCCCAGTTTGCGGTGGCTTGCCGGCTTCAGTACGCGGCGACGTCGGCCTCGTTCGCGATCCAGACCTGCGGCGCGCCGTCCACACCGCCCTTCGCCATGGCGGCGGGGAGCGACGGGTCCTGGGCGAACCCCAGCGCGCCCTCGAGGGTCGCGAAATCGTTGACGATCACGATCGTGTTCGGGTCCGACGCCACCCGGTTGACGGAGTGCCCCGTCGCGCCGTGTGACTGGCGGACCACCTGGTGCTCGTTGAAGACCGCGATCCAGCGGTCGTAGTCGGTCACGTGGTGCTGGACGATCACCTTGGCCATGGGACGCTTCCTTTCCCGGGTCGGACCGGACCTTGCCGCCGGTCGTTAGGCCCCTAACTATATGCTTAGGCACCGTATTGTCAATACCCGTATCATTGCGCCGTGTCCAAGATCCAGATGCCGGCCGACTTCCACGATCAGACCCCGGACGCCAACGTCCTGGCGACCGAGGCCGTGATGAACACGATCCGGACGGCCGACATGGCGTTCGAGCGGATCGGCCGCCAGCTGCGTCCGCTCAACGTCAGCGCCGCGGGTGGCCTCGTCCTCGGGCAGCTGCGCGACCACGGGCCGATGTCCCCTTCGGAGCTCGGTGACCGGCTCATCGTCACCCGCGCCACCGTGACCGGCCTCCTCGATTCGCTGGAGCGGCGCGGGTTCGTCCGACGATCCGCGAACGCGGCCGACCGCCGGAGCCTTGTCGTGGAGATCACGCCGACCGGTCTCGAGGTCATCCAGCAGGTCCGCACGATCATCCATGGCAGCGAGACCACCTGGATGAGCGCGCTGTCCGATGCGGAGCTGCGGACTTACATCGACCTGCTCCACCGGATCCAGGACAGCATCACGGCAGATCCGGAACGCTGATCCGGATCAGGGCAGGGCCGCAAAGAAGGTCGCCGCCGTCTCTTCCCCCGCGAGACCGACCCCGTACACGTAATCACCGGTCGCGTACATCCAGATCGGCCAGGCGCCGTACTCCACGTACGTCACCTGGTGGCCACCGAGCGAGACCTGGGACACCTTGGCGTCGGGCATCTGCGCGAGCTGGAAGGCCAGGAGCTGGTCGCCCGGCACGCCGCGTAGCCGGGAGACGCCGAGGATGGCCGCGGGCTGGTCGGCCCCCGGCATCAGGGTGCCGGTGGCGTCCGCGTAGTCAGCCGGCTGCTTGCCGAACGCCTTCAGCAGGGGGTCGGTGTCGGTCTTCCCTGCCTCGACGCCGGTCCTCGATTCCTTGGTCACGGGCCGCCCGTCGATGGTGTCCGGCAGGAGCGCCTCGAGCGCCGGATCCGCGTGGAAGGTCGGCAACGGTTCCTGCGACGCGAACTTGTCGTAGGGCGTAGGCGACGGCGTCGGCGTGCCGCCCGGTGGCAGGCTGACGACCGGGTTGCCGAGCACCTCGAAGGTGCTCACGAGGGCGTCGATCTCGGCCTGGCGGTTCGACCCGGCCGGGTAGCAGAAGACCACGTTGACCGGGTTGAACTGGGCCATGACGAAGTAGCCGTCGCAGGTTCGCGCGGATGGGGACCCGTTCCCCCAGTCCATCGTCTCGTCCCAGCGGTACCCGAAGGCCTTCCAGTCGGCACCGGTGGCCAGCACGTCGCTGGAGACGCTCCCGGTCACGCCAGGGAGGGCGGCGACCGCCCCCTCTTCCTGGAGCGGTGACGGGTTCCATTCCAGCAGTGGATTGATCGCGAGCCGCAGACCCGCGGCGCCGGGCAAGGGCTCGTAGGCGCGGAAGGCGTTCTGGCCGCCGAGGTCCAGCCTCTTCAGCCAGGCAACGACGTCCGGGGACGCATCGATCGCCCCGTCATACGCCGGGGTGCCAAGGACGACCCAGTCCGCGGGGAGGTCGAGCCGGTAGGTCAGGCCTGCGAACGCGTCCACGGCTCCGGTGACCGGCGCTCCAGTCGTCGCGGGTTGGTGACTGGGGCTCGAGCAGCCCGAGGCGCAGGCGGCGAGCGTCATGGCCACTGGCAGGATCAGGGCCGTCCGCCATCCTCGGGATCTCGCCTCGGTCGCCACGATCCACCTCTCCGGGAGCCCAGCGTCGTACATCGGTGCGACGCGTGATCGCCGGAATTGTTACCGGGAGGCGCGTGGGCACGGAGGCGACGGCTGGGGCGGGATGCGGCCGGCCTGATGCAGGCCCGTCCGGGGCCGGACCAGCCGTGAGTCGCGAATGGACCCGGGTCAGCCCCGTGGTTCGAGGCGGTGGATGCGCTCGCCGGGGAGGGCACGTGCGCCGCTCGGGTACCCGTGTCCGCCGGGCGCATGGCCGCTGCCACCGTGTCCGCCGGGCGCATGGCCGCCGGGCGCGTGGCCGCCGCCGGACGCGTGCCGGGCGTCCCCGCGGTAGGGAGAGCCCGGACCCGTGACCACCCGGCCGATGCTGCTGCCCGGCGCCGGGGCGCCGGTGCCGCGACCCTCCGGCCGGCGTCGCGGGCGCGACGGGCCGGCACCGCGTGCCGGGGCATGGGAGCCGCCGCCACGCGATGGCGAGCCGCCCCGGCTGTCGAACGAGCCACCCGGGCCGCCGGTGCCGCGCGTGCCGGCCGCCTCGAAGGTGCCTCCCCACGCGGAACCCGAGCCCGAGCCAGCGCCGCGGGTGGGTGTCGGGCGACGGGACCCCGCCCCGCCGCGGTTCTGCGGTGCGCCGCCGCGGTCGATTCGCACGGCATCGCGACCGCCACCGCGCGCCGCGGCGTGCATCGCCCGCTCGGCCGGCGTGGACCGCAGGCGGATCGGCTCGGCCCGAACGGTGCGGTCCGGCTCGAAGCCGGCGATCACCTCGGACGTGATCGTCCGGCGCAGCAGCGACTGGATGTCGCGCAGGAGCGGTGCCTCGTCCACGCAGACGAGCGAGATCGCCTGGCCGTCCGTGCCGGCACGCCCGGTCCGACCGATACGGTGGATGTAGTCCTCGGGAACCATCGGCAGCTCGAAGTTGACGACGTGGGGCAGTTGCTCGATGTCCAGGCCCCGCGCGGCGATGTCCGTCGCCACGAGGATGGCGACGCGGCCCTCCTTGAAGTCGGTCAGGGCCTTGACCCGCTGGGACTGGCTCTTGTTGCCGTGGATCGCGGCGGCGTTGATGCCGTCCTTGACCAGCTGCTCGGCCAGGCGGTTCGCGCCGTGCTTGGTCCGGGTGAACACCAGTGCCTGGTCGATGCGCCCCAGGGCGACCAGCTCGCGCAGCAGGTCGCGCTTGCGCTCGCGGTCCACGGGGATCACGAGCTGGTCGACGAGCTCGGCCGTCGTGTTCCGTGGCGTGACCTGGACGAAGGCCGGGGTCACCAGGATGCCGCCGGCCAGCGACCGGACGTCGTCCGAGAACGTGGCCGAGAACAGCAGGTTCTGCCGCTTCGGCGGGAGGAGGTCGATGATCCTCCGGATGTCGCGGATGAAGCCCATGTCGAGGAGGCGGTCGGCCTCGTCCAGGACGAGGATCTCGACGCGCGACAGGTCGATCGTCCGCTGGGAGACGTGGTCGAGCAGGCGTCCCGGGGTGGCCACCACGATCTCGGGGCCGCCGCGGAGCTTCGCCGCCTGGGGCTCGAAGCCCACCCCGCCGTAGATGGTGGTGGACTTGATCGGGCGGCGGGCGCCGTAGGTGCGGACGCTCTCCTCGACCTGGATGCAGAGCTCTCGCGTCGGGACGACCACGAGGACCCGGACCGGCGGGCGCGCGGTGGCCTGGGTCGAGCGCGACGCCTGCTGGACCGCCCCGGAGTTGCGGCCGCGCTGGCGGAGGGCGGGCGAGACCTGGGCGATGGCGGGCGGCCCGGCGGGCGGCACGACCCGTGTCTCGTGGAGGATCTGGATGATCGGCAGCACGAAGGCCGCGGTCTTGCCGGTGCCCGTCTGCGCGCCGGCGAGCATGTCGCGGCGGGCGAGGACGAGGGGGATCGCCTCGCGCTGGACGGGGGTGGGCTCCGTGTAGCCCTCGTCGGACACGGCGCGGAGGAGCTCGGGCGAAAGCCCGAGGGCATCGAATGACATGGGGAGTGACGCTCCTGAGGGCCCTTCCCGCACGATCTGCGGGGCCCGGTCAGGGCGCTGGGGACAGGTGGTTCGGGGTCGGACGGCCGTATGGACCGGGGCGCTGACCGGGGCGCCCATCGAGCACGAGAGGCCCAAAGCCTACTCGACCGGGCCGGATCGGGCGAATCCCGGCGGGTCGGGGCATCCGGACTGGCCGCGACCGGCGAACGGGAGCATCCTTTCGGGACCGGCGGTTGAGGTCCGTGGAGCACAGGGGAGAGTGATGTACAAGACGATCTTCCGGATCATCGGCATGATCCTGCTGGGCTGGTTCGCCTTCATGGCGGCAGCGATGGCCTTCGCCGCGATCAAGGGCCGGCGTGCAACCGCGCCGGACCCCGGCGCCGACGAGGTGGACCTGGTCGCCACCTACTCGGAGCTGGACTTCCGCAGCACGTCGGGCGCGTTCCGGGGCGGCAGCGTGACGACGTGGTTCGGCGGCGGCGTGCTGGACCTCCGGGGTGCGACGCTGGATCCCGCGGGGGCCACCCTCCGCGTCAACGCGATGTTCGGGGGTGGGAATTTGGTCGTGCCCGAGGGCTGGAACGTCGAGACGAGGCTCAAGGGGCTGGGCGGCGCGGGCGACGGGCGGTCGAAGGTGGACCGGCCGGACGACGCCCCGACGCTTCGCATCGAGGGGGTCGCACTGTTCGGCGGCTGGGCGATCACGTCGGAGCCCGCCGACCAGAAGGAGCTCGAGGGCGCATCCGCCTGACGGGTCCGACCTCAGGGCGAGACGTCGTCCGGGAGGAGCCGGTACAGGTTCCGGTCGATGTCCGGATAGCGCCTGCCCCACGGCAGGCGGAAGGTCGCGACCCGGACCGGGGTCATGTGCGTGCGCTCCGCCAGGGAGCCGTCCTGGACGAGGAGCGCGAACACGGGTCTCCGGCGCGCGACCTCGTCGAGTGGCGCCTCGATGGGGTCACAGGGGACGACCGACCGCTCGTCGAAGGCCCGCAGGCTGACGTCCGGTCGGACTCCCTCGATGCACTGCTCATAGCTCAGTGGCGTCAGGGCGTCCCAGTAGGTGAGCAGGACGGCATCCTCGGGCAGCGCCGCGAACACGTCGGCCGCGAACCGCTCGCCGGTGTGGTTGGCCGACTGGTCGTTCGCCGCCCAGTTCGAGGTGAGCAGGGCCAGCGCCAGCCCCAGGACCGCGTACTGGACGACTTCGGCCTGCGGACCGACCCGGCGGACAACAAGGCCCACGACGGTCTCGGCGGCCACGGCGACACCGATCGCGAGGATGAGCCAGGTCGTCAGGAGGTAGTGCGAGAGGTTGCCGAGGTAGTTGGCATAGATGAACACGTTGACGGCCCCCAGCACCATCAGGAGCAGCCCGAACCAGTGGTCGCGGAGCAGGAGGATCGCGACGCCGGTGAGGCCGATCCCGAGGAAGGCGGGGTTGGAGCGCGACCCGAGACCGTCGATGACCCGCGGCAGGGCGGCCCACGCGGTCTGGAGGCTCTCGATGGACGTGAAATGCATGTCGCCCCGGAACTGCGCTCCGCTGACGAGGTTGAAGAGCCCGTCCCACGTCAGGAACTGGCCGTAGATGTCGGGCGGTCCGGCCATCGCCCGCAGGGGCAGGTAGACGTACGGCACGAGGCCCAGCACGAAGGCGCCCGCGGCCTTGACGAGGACGACCGGCCGGGCGGAGATCTCCCGCCGCGCATCGACCAGGACGAACAGGATCACGAGCGGGACGACCGTGATCGCGAGGCCGTGGTTGGACGCGCACAGGCCGCCGAGGAGGGCACCGATCACCAGGTCCCGATCGCGCCGCTCCGCGCGCCAGACGAGGGCCCGGTGGAGCAGGAGCGCCACGAGCAGGAGATGGAGGCCGTTCATGTCCGAGAAGGTCGCCTCTTCCCACAGGGTCCCGGTGGCGGCAAGGGACAGCGCGGCGCCGATCGCGATGACGGGGCGCACCCCCAGGCGGCGCGCGATGAGGACGGTCACCGCGACCACCCCAGCCGCGGCCGCGGCCGACAGCAGGGTCGCGCGATAGGCGACCGAGCCGACCGGGATCAAGCTGAACAGCTTGCCCAGCAGGAGGTACAGGGGGTATCCCGTCGGATGAAGGATGCCGAGTCGCGCCGGATCATCTGGGCCTCGGCCCAATCGCCGAAGCCGACGCCGGGCAGGAGCGTTCGGAGATAGACGACCAGCGCGATCACGCACACGACGGCGACGGCGTTCACGCCGGTGATCTTCGCGACGAGACGGTTCCCGGCCCGCGCCGAGACGGTCCCCGGACCGCCCCGGGTTCGGAGCTCCGGCGTCGTGGCAGATCTCACCACCAGCACGATAGACGACGGCGTGTCACCGGCGAGAAGGTTGCCCGATCGCTCCGGCGCTGAAGGTGGGCTGGTGCCCGGTGCGTGCCCGTCTCGCCGCCGATCCGATCGCTGAGTGACCTCCGGCGCACAGGTGGAGGCATTTGGCACATCGCCTCGGGCCGCCGTGACGGCACGATCGGGGTGAACAGCGGCGTCCCATCAGGTCTCATGAGGTTCCCCGGTGGATCGCGAGCTGGTGCACGACGTGGTGATCCTGGGTGCCGGGCTGGCCGGGCTGCGCGCCGCGGTCGAGATCTCCCGGCGGCTCGAGGGCCGGGTCGATATCGGCATCGTCTCCAAGGTCCAGCTCATGAGGGCCCACTCCGTCTGCGCCGAGGGCGGCACGGCGGCGGTGCTGCGCGAGGACCTGGGCGACTCCCGCGAGCTTCACGCCTGGGACACGGTCAAGGGCTCGGACTTCCTGGCCGACCAGGATGTCGTGAGGACCTTCGTGGACACGATCCCGAAGGAGATCGACCAGCTGGACCACTGGGGCATCCCCTGGACGCGCGACGACGACGGCTACATCTCGCAGCGCCCGTTCGGCGGGCACAGCTACCCGAGGGCCACGCTTGCTGCCGACAAGACCGGCTTCTTCGAGATGCAGACGCTCTACGACCAGCTCCAGCGCTACCGCAGCTTCACCCGGTACGACGAGTTCTTCGTCACCGACATCCTGGTGAGCGGCGGCGCCTTCGCCGGCCTGGTCGGCATGGACGCGGGGACGGGCGAGACGGTGGCGATCCGCGGCAAGGCGCTGCTCATCGCCTCGGGCGGCGGCGGCACCCTGTACGGCTTCACGACCTACTCCCAGACCGTCACCGGTGACGGCATGGCGATGGCCTACCGGGCCGGCCTGCCGCTCGAGGACATGGAGTTCCTGCAGTTCCACCCGACGGGCCTGGTGCCGAGCGGCATCCTGATGACCGAGGCCTGCCGCGGCGAGGGCGGCTACCTGCGGAACAACCGGGGCGAGCGCTTCATGGCGGGCTACGCACCCAAGCTGATGGAGCTGGCCCCGCGGGACATGGTCTCGCGCGCCGAGACCGAGGAGATCCTCGCCGGACGCGGCTTCAAGACGACCGACGGGCAGGACTACCTCGAGCTCGACCTCACCCACCTCGGCGCCGACCGGATCAACACCCGACTGCCGCTGATCCGCGAGGTGACCATCAAGTTCCTCGGGCTCGACCCGATCGAGAAGCCCATCCCGATCCGCCCGGTGGCGCACTACTCGATGGGCGGCATCGAGACCGACATCAACGGGCTGACGCGCGTCGCCGGCATCTGGGCGGCGGGCGAGGCGGCCTGCGTCTCGCTGCACGGCGCGAACCGGCTGGGCTCGAACTCCACGGCCGAGTGCCTGGTCTGGGGCGGCATCACCGGGCGGGAGATCGCGGCGGCGCTGCCGGGGCTGGACGCGGCTGCCCCGCTGCCCGCGGACCAGGCCGGGCGGGCCGAGGATCGCGTCCGGGCGGTCCTGGCGCGAGAGGGCGGCGAGAACCTCTACGCCCTGCGGCGCGAGCTGCGCACGACGATGGACGACGACGTGGGCGTGTTCCGCGACGGCGAGGACCTGGCGACGGCGCTGCACAGGATCCGCGAGATCCGTGCCCGCGCCCAGCACGCCCCCGTGGCCGACAAGTCGCCGGTCTACAACTCGAACCTGATCCACGCCCTGGAGCTCGAGAACCTCCTCGACCTGGCGGAGGTGACGGTGGCCGGGGCCCTGGCCCGGGAGGAATCGCGGGGCGCGCACGCCCGACGGGACTTCCCGACCCGTGACGACGAGACGTGGCTCAGGCACACCCTGGCCTTCGCCACCGCCGCCGGGCCCCGCTTCGAGCACAAGCCCGTGACCATCGACATGTGGAAGCCGGTCGAGCGCAAGTACTAGTCCCGGAGGGCAGGCATGACATCCCGCGGACATCCGAACAGGCTGGGCATCCGGGGCTGGGTCGGCGGCGGGCGCTGGGGCTTCGAGCGCTACCTGTACACGGTCCATCGCCTGACCGGGCTCGGCCTGCTGGCCTACTTCGTGATGCACATCTTCGTCACCTCGGCCCGCGCCCTCGGACCCGAGAGCTGGGACGAGGCGATGAGCGCGGTGTCGGGGCCCCTGTTCCGGCTGGGCGAGTACCTGGTCTTCGCGGCCTTCGCGTTCCACGCCGTCAACGGGATCCGCCTCGCGATCATCGAGCTCGGCTTCGCCGTCGGGCGGCCGATCGAGCCCGTCTATCCCTACGCGACCTCGGTCGGGCGGCAGCGGCGACTGGCGCGGGCGGTGGTGATGATCGCCGCGGTCGTCGCGCTCTGGGGCGGCCTCGACTTCTTCGTCCTGCGGTAGGAGCCCGAGATGCGCGATCGGACGCTCTGGACGTGGCACATCGGGGCAGGCGTGGTGATCCTCGTCCTGCTCGGCCTGCACATGGTGATCATGCATCTGAACAACACGCTCGGGATCTTCGGCGCCGTCACGGAGCCGACGGACTGGGCGAGCGTCGCGGCCCGGGCGCGGAGCCTGTTCTTCACGGCCACCTATGTCCTCCTCCTCGGAGCGGCGCTCTATCACGGGTTCTACGGCCTGCGGAACATCCTGCTCGAGCTGAACCCGGGCGCCGGGCTTCGCCGGTCGATCGACGTCGCGCTCTCGCTGCTGGGCCTGGCCCTGTTCGTCTTCGGGGCCTGGGCGGCCGTTGCCGCGCCCGGCGCGGCCGGCGGGATGGGAGGCTGACGTGGCCGACACCAGCCCGAGGCAGGTCACCTTCCGCATCCGCCGCTTCGAGCCCGGCGAGGGCCGGGAGCCGCACTGGGAGGATCACCGCATCGAGGCCGCGCCCGGCATGACCGTGCTCGATGGCCTGTGGAGGGTGAAGGAGCTGAGCGCCCCGAGCCTGGCCTGGCGCTCGTCGTGCCGCATGGGCATCTGCGGCTCGTGCGGGATGCTCATCAACGGACGGCCCCGACTAGCCTGCAACACGCAGATCTCGGAGCTCGGCGACGACGTCGTCGCGGTCGGGCCGCTGCCCAACTTCGGGATCATCAAGGACCTGGTCCCGGACCTGCGCCCGATGTTCGAGACCCACCGGGAGCTGATGCCGTACCTGCTCCGGGACGACACGCAGGAGCAGGACGACCCGACCGGGGAGTACCGGCAGACGCCGCACGAGCTGGAGCAGTACCTCCAGTTCAGCTACTGCATCAAGTGCGGGTGCTGCATGGCCGCCTGCCCCACGGCCGCGACCGACCCGAACTACGCCGGGCCGATGCCGCTCGGGCAGGCGCACCGGTACAACAGCGACACGCGCGATTCCGGCTTCGAGCGGCGCCGCGAGACGCTCTCGGGTGCGAGCGGGCCCTGGCGCTGCCACTTCGCCGGCGAGTGCTCGCAGGTCTGCCCGAAGGGCGTGGACCCGGCCAAGGCGATCCAGCTCATGAAGCGGGAGCTCGTGTCGGACCTGCTGCGGCTGCGCCGGCGACGGCCGCCGGCCGCCGTGGCCGAGGCGCCCCACGGCACGAGGCGGGAGGACATCACGCCTCCCCCTGCCCGGACCGTGACCGGGACCTGAGGAGGAGGCTGCGCTACAACCCGAGGGAGCGGAGCACCGGCGCCATGCGGGCGGCCGCGCGGGAACGGTGCGAGATCGCGTTCTTCGCCTCGGCGCTCCACTGGCCCAGCGTCCGGCCACCCGGCGGCTCCGCCCAGGGCTCGAACAGCGGGTCGTAGCCGAAGCCGCCGTCACCGCGCAGCTCCGTGGCGATCCGCCCGCGGCACGTCCCCCGGCGGGTCACGATCCGGAGGCCGCCCCGTGGTCCGGTCGCCCCCGGCAGGGCGAGCGCCAGGACGCACACGTAGCGCGCACCCCGGCGGTCGGCAGCCAGCCCGTGGAGCTCGCGCAGGAGCTTCGCGTTGTTGTCCGCGTCGGTCGCGTCGGGGCCCGCGTAGCGCCGCGTCCGGACGCCCGGCCCGGCGTCCAGGGCATCGACCTCCAGGCCGGAGTCGTCGGCGAGCGTGGGCAGCCCGGAGCGGGTCGCGTAGAACCGGGCCTTGATGCGGGCGTTGGTCTCGAACGTCTCGCCCGTCTCCTCGGGCTCGTCGGGGATCCCCGCGTCGTCCGGCGACAGGAGCTCCACGCCGGCACCCAGCGAGAGCAGCTCGCGGAGCTCGCGCAGCTTGTGCCGGGACCGGGTTGCGACGAGCAGCTGGCGCCGGGACGCCGCCGGGCTGGTGGCGACGGCGCGGCTGACTCGCACATGAGTCATGTCGAGGTGTCCCGTGCGGGGGCCAGGGCCTGAACGGCTGGTCGGCGCGTCGAGGCGTGCATGGACATCCGCCGCTTGACTCCCCCGTGAGTCAAGCGGACGGCGACCGCTTCCCCCACTAGCGACGCACCGCGGCGAGGGCCGCGGCCTGTGCCTCGAACAGCCGCCCGAGGCCGACGTTCGCCAGGTCCAGCAGCTCGTCCAGCGACGCGCGGTCGAACGGCCTGCCCTCGGCCGTGCCCTGGAGCTCGATGTACGCGCCGGCGTCGGTGCCCACCACGTTGAAATCCACCTCGGCGTGCGAGTCCTCGCTGTAGTCGAGGTCCAGCAGCTTCATCCCGTCGATGATCCCGACCGAGACCGCCGCGACGTGCCCCACCAGGTGCCGCTCCATGCCGTAGGTGATGAGCGCGGCCGCCAGGGCCACGTACCCGCCGGTGATGGACGCGGTCCTTGTGCCGCCGTCCGCGACGATCACGTCGCAATCGACGGTGACCGTCCGCTCGCCCAGCCGGGCCAGGTCCACCACGCCCCGGAGCGAGCGCCCGACGAGGCGCTGGATCTCGTGGGTGCGACCGCCGATCCTGCCCCGGGCGCTCTCCCTCTCGGACCGCTCCGCGGTCGCCCGCGGGAGCATCTCGTAGGTGCCCGTGACCCACCCGGTGCCCTTGCCGCGAAGGTGCGGCGGGACCCGGTCCTCGATGGTGGCCGCACACAGGACCTGCGTGTCGCCGAAGCGGATGATGCACGAGCCCTCGGCCCACTTCTGGACACCCAGCTCGATCGAGATCGGGCGAATGTCGTTGGGTCCGCGTCCGTCCGCGCGCAGGTAGGGCCGATTGCCGATGCTCATGCCGATGCCTCCCCGCGCTCGTGCGCCTTGGCGGCGTCCCAGAGCGCATCAAGCTCCTCGAAGGAGCAGTCGCGGAGGGCGATGCCGCGGGCCGCGGCCGCCAGCTCCACGTGCCGGAACCGCCGGCGGAACTTGTCGTTGGCGGCGCGCAGCGCGCCCTCCACCTCGATGCCGGTCTTGCGCCCGACGTTGACCAGCACGAACAGCAGGTCGCCCAGCTCCTCGGCGCGGTGCGCCTGGTCCTCGGCCTCCGCCAGCTCCACGACCTCCTCGTGGACCTTGTCCAGCACCCCGTCGATCGACGGCCAGTCGTAGCCGATGTGCGCGGCGCGCTCCTGCATCTCCTGGCTCGCCGCCAGCGCGGGCAGGGAACGGCTGATCCCGTCCAGCGCGCTCTTCGGCGCGTCGGCGCCCGTCTCGTCGGCGGCGGCTGCCCGCTCCGAGGCCTTGATCCTCTCCCACTGGCGGTTCACGTCGGCCGCGGTGCGCGCCTCGGCCTCACCGAACACGTGCGGGTGGCGGCGAACGATCTTGGTCGCGATCGCGGCCCACACGTCGGTCATGTCGAAGACGCCTGCCTCGGCGGCCAGCTGCGCATGAAGCACCACCTGGAGCAGCAGGTCGCCCAGCTCCCCCGCGAGCTCCGGCGTGGCGCCCTGCTCGAGCGCGTCGTAGACCTCGTACGCCTCCTCCAGGAGGTGGTTGCGCAGCGTCTGGTGGGTCTGCTCGCGATCCCAGGGGCAGCCGTCCGGGGCGCGCAGGCGGTTCGAGATCCAGGGCATGCCCCAGGGCGAGGCGGAATCCTCGACGGGCGCCACGGGCCCGAGATAGAGGGGCTGCGACAAGGTCGGCGGCCACCAGCTCCCCGACCGTTGTGCCACCGGGAACGCCGAACCGGCCGACCGGGTGATCGCCCCGGTACAGGCGGCGCAGGACCGCCACCGCATCCGCCCCCCGCGGACCGTGACGCCCCGGGAGGGGCGCAGGCGCGGTCCCGTCCTCGAGGGACACGCGCATCCGGGCTGCCGGCACGATCACCAGGGGCAGCGACGGCTCGATCGGGGTGGCGACCAACCGCTCGGCGACGACCACGGCCAAGCCGGCGGCCGGGTCCAGCCGCCACCGGAGCCTGGCCTCGGCGAGGAGCGCGTCCAGCATGGTCGGGCGGCTCTCGACCTGCGTCAACCCGTCGCGGAGCCGGTGATGACGGGATCCCGGGTGATGTCGTAGCCGGCCTTCTGGGCGGAGTACCAGTTCGGGAACACGGTGGCCTTGAGCGTCGCCGTCTGGTTCGCGTCCGGGGTGCGTGTCTGCTCCTGGTTCACGAGGAACAAGTACAGCCCGTCACCGGCGATGGTCACCGGGTCGCTCACCTTTCCGATCGGCGCGGCGAAGATGGCGTTCTCGACCTCGGTGGGCAGGAGGCCCTTGGTGACCCATCCCATGTCGCCGCCCGCGGATGCGTCGGCGCTGTCCGAGTTGGCCCTGGCCGCTTCGGCGAACGAGGTCGTGCCGCTGTCGATATCGGTCTTGAGCTTGGCGGCCCAGTCCGCGTCCGGCGCGGGGTGGAGGAACTGGATGACGTGCCACCCGGCGTCCGTCTTGACGGGGGGGAGCAGCTGGCCGGGCTTGAGCCCTGCCTGGAAGATCGCGTCGGCGAACGGCTGCATCAGGCCGTCGTTCTTGGTGAACCAGTAGGTTCCGCCGCGACTCGCCGAGCCGGGATCGTTGCTGTCGGAGTTGGCGATCGAGGCGAACAGGTCCGGGTTCACCAGGAGCTTCTGGTAGGTGGCGTTCGCCGCGTCCTCGGCGGCCTTCCACGCCGCGTCGTCCGGCGCCAGCGAGGCGGCCGCCTGTGGATCGCCGTTCGGCGAGTAGAGGATGTGCCGGATCTTCACGGCACCGGCCTCGGACTCCTTGCCGGTCGGGATGCCGGTGCTCGGGTCGATGTCCGCGGCGAGCTTGATCTCGGAGACCTGGCGCTGCGGTCCCGCGACGAGGTACGGCGCGGTGATGGCATCGCTCAGCTTGGTCCGCGTGACGTCGCGGCGGAGGGTCGCCCGGAAGTCGTCCATCGAGATCCCGGCGGCCTTGACCTGGTCCGCGAGGGTGGCGTCGACCACGGGTGCCACGATGTCCGTGACACGCCCGATGCGGTAGGTGCCGTCGGCACCCTCGATGACGTCGGTGACGCCGTTGAGGGCGACCGCCTGGATGGCGGCGGAGAACGCCACATCCAAAGACGAGTTCTTGTCCACGTAGCCGATGTCGCCGCCCTGGTCCTTGGACGCATCGGTGGAGACCGCCTTCGCGACCTCCGTCCAGTCCTTGCCGGCCTTGAGGTCAGCCAGCGCGGCATCGGCCTTGGCCTTCGCGGCCGCCTTCGTCGCGTCCGTGGCGGCCGTCGCACCCGCGGGGATCTCGGGCTTGACCTCGATCATCCAGGCGTGGCGCACCTCCGGGGTGGTGGCCTCCTGGGTGAACCGGGCGTCCACCTCGGCATCTGTCACGGTGATGCCCTGCTTCGCGGCGAGGTCGGCCTGGACCTGGCCATCGACGAGCTGCTCCAGGGCGATCGTCGAGGCCTGCTGGGTGCTCTGGTCGAGGAGGTCCTGGCGGGCGGTCGCGTCCGACGACCGCAGCTGGCCAGCCGCCAGGAGCGTGCGAATGCGTCGCGACAGGTAGTCGATCCGGAACCCGTCGATCGCCAGCTGGTTCCTGTACGCGTCCTTGGTGACCGTCTGGCCGTTCACCGTGGCAGCGGCGGCCAGGTGGTCGCCATACCAGGCGATGCCACCGGCCAGCAGCAGCAGCAGCAGGGCGGCGACGACCGTCAGGCCGAAACCGATGTTGAGGAGCATGGAGCGCCGGGTCCGATCGTCCCACGTGCGGGAACGGTTCGAACCCGGCTTGGCGCGAGACGTCATGGGGCCGGAGGATCCTCGTGGTGGCGGCCGTCGCCGCGACAGGTCTGGTGCGATGAACGGCGCGGCGCGATGGTACCCCATGCCCGCGTGGGGCCGGGGCGGCGTGCCCCCTGTGCTACCCTCCCGGCCGTGACTGCCAGATCCGAGGTCCCCGCCTCGTTCCGGTCGTCGTCGGTACGCCCCGGCTCGTTCGCGCTCATCCGCATCGGCATCCGGGAGACGCTGTCCCGGCGGCGGCTCATCGCCTACCTGGTCCGCGCCGACCTCAAGAAGAGCGGCGCCGACACGCTGCTGGGCAACGTCTGGTGGATCGTCGATCCGCTGCTCCAGATGCTCATCTACTACGTGCTGGTCGGCGTCATCCTGAACCGTGGCGCCAGCACCCCGGCCTACCCCCTGTTCATCTTCTCGGCGATCCTGCCCTGGAAGTGGTTCGAGTCGACCGTCCGGGACGGCACCAGGTCGGTCGTGGGCTCGGAGCGCCTGATCAAGCAGATCTACTTCCCGAAGCTCGTGCTGCCGTTCGCGACCACCGTCTCCGGCATCGTCAACTTCGCGTTCGGCCTCATCCCGCTGAGCCTGCTGATCGTGCTGGTCTACCCGGAACGTGCGTCCATATGGCTCCTGCTGATCCCGGTGGTCGCCTTCGTCCAGCTGGTGTTCTCGCTGGCGGTGGCGACCGCGCTGGGCGCGGCCAACGTCTTCTACCGCGATATCGGCAACCTGTCCCAACACCTGATGCGCTTCTGGTTCTACCTGTCGCCGGCGCTCTACGGCCTGGACGAGGTGGCCAAGCTCTCCGAGCAGCACCGCATCGTCAACGTCTGGTTCAGCCTCAATCCCTGGACGTACCTCCTGGGTGCCTACCGGGACCTGATCTACTACGGCCGGGCGCCGGAATGGGGTCCTCTCCTGGTCCTCCTGCTCGTGTCGGTCGTCCTGCTCGGCCTCGCGATCCTCGTGTTCAAGCGGTTCGAGCCGTCCTTCGCGAAGGTCCTGTGACAATCTCGGTCCCCGCGTTCGCCTCGGAGAAGATCGCGATCCATGCCCAGGGCATGGGCGTCAGGTACAACCTGCGCCTGACCAAGAAGCAGACGATCAAGGAGACGGTCGTCCGGCGCGTCAAGCGCCAGGGCGAGACCTCGTTCTGGGCCTTGCGCGACGTCTCGTTCACGGTGCGCCACGGCGAGTCGCTGGGCGTCATCGGGCCCAACGGCGCGGGCAAGAGCACCCTCCTGCAGGTGCTCGCGGGGATCATCACGCCGTCCGAGGGGGACGTGGCCGTGGACGGCCACATCTCCAGCCTGCTCACCCTGGGTGTCGGCTTCGACGAGGACCTGAGCGGCACGGACAACATCCGCCTCGCCGGCGCGTTCATGGGCCTGGACCATCGGCTGGTGGAGGAGAAGCTGCCGGCGATCGTCGCCTACGCGGATCTCGGCGACTTCATCGACGCATCCATCAAGACCTACTCGTCGGGCATGCGCGCCCGCCTGGGCTTCGCGATCGCCACCGCGGTGGAGCCGGACATCCTGCTCCTGGACGAGGTCCTGTCCACGGGTGACGCCGCCTTCCGCGAGAAGTCCAAGGAGCGCGTCGGCGAGCTGGTGCGCGAGGCGAAGGCGATCGTCCTGGTGACCCACGACATGAACTGGGTCACCGAGTACTGCAACCGGGCGATGTTGATCGAGAAGGGCCACATCGTCATCGAGGGTCCGCCGCTGGAGGTCGTCGCCCTCCACCAGGAGCGCTCGGCACAACGTCGCGCCGAGCAGATCGCGGCCGGCGTCTTCTCGGCGGCCAAGGGCCAGCCGGCCAAGGTCGGCCGCAGGCTCTGAGCCGGGCTTCCGGACCTCCCGTCCTCCCGAGACGCAAGCCCCGGTTCCCGGCTCCGGTTGCCCCGCGGTCGCCCTAGCCCCGGCGGCGCACGAGCTTCAGCAGTCCCGAGACCAGGCCGAACGCCGCGCCGAACGCCAGCGCGCCCCGCCAGTCCAGGAGCGGCCGGACCTCGCCGGAGACATGCTGGGCGATCATCACCAGCACCGCGCTCGGTCGCGCGATATGCACCCGCTGCGCGACGAGCGTCCGGACGATGCCCTGCTCGATCGTGGCCTCGCGCGCCACGATGCTGCCGGCAAGGCCCTGGGTCACGTGGATCTCGCCGGCCATCGCGGCACCCACGGAGCCGAACTCGACCCCCACGCGCTGGGCCCTCGCGGCGCCGACGCCACCCCACTGGACGAAGACCTCGTCCGCCTCCAACGCGCCGATGCCACCCATCCGGACCTCGACCGTATCGGCCGTGGCCTCCCCGATCCCACCGCGCTCGAGCCGGAGGCTGGCGATGCTGGCGGATGCAGCGGGAGGCTCGGGGGCAGCCGCTCCGGGCTCCGGGGCAGCCGATCCGGGCTCGGGGGCAGCCGGTTCGAGCTCGGGGGCGGGGACGAGGACCTCGGAAGCGACGGGTTCGCGGGCTGGGCCGGCGGGTTCCGGGACGGGGGCTCCGGCCGGGTCGTGCTGGGCGACCGGTGCGGGAGCGCCCTCCTGGTCCACCGGCGGCACGCCGGCGGCCGGCGCCCCGTCCACGGCATCGGGCCTGCGCCTGCGGGACCGCTTGGCGGGGATGGGCGTCTCGTCAGTCATGGGGGTCCTCGGCTGGATCGTGGCGGCGGGCTGGTGGCAGCGAGCCTACCTCCGGCCATGGTGCCTCGCCCACGGCCGGAGGTCCCGAACCGGCGATCCGCTGCCGCGGAACGGGGAGCCCCGGGTGCCGGCCGTCCCGGCGCGGACTGCCCGGCCGGCCATCCTTCGTGTTAACGTGCAGGTGCTCTTCCGGCGCTTCCGCTATCCTGCGGCCGGACCGGGCGCGCCGAGCGGCTCGACCGGTGACCGCCCCGGGGGCCGGGGGCGGTTGGGATCTGCAGATGGCTGACACCCCGAGATGCCATGGGGCCAGACCGCGGCAGCGCACCGGAGAACCAACCGATGAGGCGAGGGGTCACGATCCTGGCGGTCGTCATCATCATGATCGCCGGCGTCGCGGCCGGCGTCGGAGCCGCGAGCCTGATCGCGAGCCCGGCCGGTTCGCCACCTCCCGGTGTCGCCCTCGCGACCCTCACGCCGACCGCCACGACCACGGTGGCCGCGCCCGCCGCGACCCCGGCTCCGACGCCGAGCGCGACGCCCACCCCCATCCCGACCCCGACCCCTGTTCCGACCCCCACCCCCAAGCCGACGCCCCGGATCGTCCCCGCACCGTTGACGGGCATGCCCGTCACGGAGGCCGTCGCCAAGCGCCCGGTCATCGCCGTGATGATCGACGACCAGTTCCTCGCCCGCCCGCAATCGGGGCTCAGCCAGGCGAGCGTGGTCTGGCAGGCGCCCGCCGAGGGCGGCATCCCTCGCTACATGGCCCTGTTCCAGGACACCGATCCGAAATCGGTCGGGCCCGTCCGCAGCTCGCGCCTCTACTTCATCGCCTGGGCCGCGGAATGGCGGGCGGTCTATGTCCACGCCGGGGGCTCGCCGCAGGCGCTGGCGCTGCTCAACTCATCCAAGGGCAAGGGCAAGGTCGTGTACAACGCGGACGACTTCCGCTACGAGGGCCGGTACCTGTACCGGATCAAGACCCGTTTCGCGCCACACAACGTGTACTCGGACGCCAAGAAGATCCGGGCCTTGGCCAAGGCCGTGGGCGCGAAGCCGAGGACCTACACGGCGGCCTGGAAGTTCGCCCCCGACGCCCCGCTCGCCGAGCGGCCACAGGGCAGCAAGCTCGCGATCCCCTACCTCGCCAACAAGATCAGCTACAGCTACAACCGCGCCACGAACACCTGGCTGCGGTCGGTGTCCGTCGAAGGCAAGCAGGTCGACGCCGGGACCAAGCAGCGGATCGCCCCCAAGAACGTCGTGATCATGCTGATGAGCTTTGCGCCCCTCAACGATGGATCGAAGAAGCACCGCCTGGAGGCCAAGTACACCGGCAAGGGCACGGCCTGGATCGCCACCAACGGCAAGGCGGTCAAGGGAACCTGGCGGAAGTCCTCGATGACCGCGCCCACGAAGTTCTACCTGCCGGACGGGACCCAGGCGACCCTCACGATGGGGCAGACGTTCGTCCAGGTGGTGCCGCTGGGCACGAAGATCACGATCAAGAACGGCGCGGTGCCCCAGCCGACGGCCGCGCCTTCGTCAACGCCCACGCCCTCGTCCACGCCCTGACCCCGGCGGCCACCCGATCGGCCGCTGACGGGCCGGAAGTCCTGCCCGTCAGATGAGCGGCGCCCGGCCGGCCACCTCGGCCCAGATCGCCCGCGTCTCCTGCGCCACGTCCGCCCAGGTTCGTCCGGCCGCCGGACGCTGGAGGGCTGCCGTCGCGAGCATTCCGTGGAGATCGTCGTCCGCCCACGCCGCCCGGACCGCCGTGGCCAGGCGCGCCGGATCGCCGGGATCGACCAGGATCCCGGCGGCTCCCACGATCTCGGGCAGCACGCCCACGGCGCTCGCGACGACCGGAACCCCGGCCGCGAGGGCGTCGAGCGCCGCCAGCCCGGAGGCCTCGGAGCGAACGGGCAGGATGAGGATCCGGGCTCCGGCCACCAGCGCGGCCAGGCGCTCCTCGGGCAGGCCCTGGGCGTAGACGATCGCCTCGGCCACGCCTGCCCGCCCCGCGCTGCGCGACAGCGACGCGCGATCAGCCGGGGAAGCCCCGACGAGGCAGACCCTCGGCGGCCAGTCCGCGGCGGCGACGCCCGCCGGCGCCGGTTCGCCGGCAAGGCGGCCGAGCGCGTCCAGCAGCGTGGGCAGGTCCTGCCGGGCGTCGTACCTGCCGGCGTAGACCGCGTAGCGGGCCCCGAGCCCCAGGCGCGTGCGCTCGGCCGTTGCCCCGGCGGTGGCCTCCGGACGGTAGGCGGGTCGGGCGGCCAGGGGCACGACGCGGAGGCGTGCCGGCTTCAGGTGCAGCAGGCGCCGCGCGTCCGCTGCGCTCGCCCGGCCCGGCACCAGGACGGCGGCGGCGTCCTGGAGGATGCGGGCGCGCAGGCGCTGCCCGAAGCGGGCGGAGGTTCCGCGCTGGTACTCGTCCGGCATCGCCCAGGGCGCCAGGTCGAGCAGCGCGGCAACCACCGGGATGCGGGAGGCGATCGGCAGCGCGCCCCCGGACGCGTGGTAGACGGCACCGGATGCCCCACCACGCTCGGCCCGCCACCCGGCTCCGATGGTCGCGCCGCGGAGCATCAGCGGATCGACGGTCAGCGCCCCGGAGCGGAGGAACCGGGTCGGCGGCAGCAGCCGGCGCCCGATGACGTCCAGGTTCGTCCAGCGGCCGGTCGGGTCGTCGCGGCCGGCCGCCAGCAGGAACGCGAACGACTCGCCCTCCTGTGGGGCGGCGTCCAATGCCCCGAGCAGCCCGTCGAGGTAGGCGGCCGTGAGCGGCGCGCGCTCCGGGTCCTGGAGCGGCCGGATGTCGATGACGATCCGCACCCCGGGGACGGCGGCGTGCTCCACCGGAACGGATCCGGGGCGCCAGCCGTGGCGGCCCGTGCTCCCTGGCTGAGACCCGGTCCCGGCCACGCGACTGGTCTCGGGACCGGTCACCGGGTGGGTCGGGCCGGTCCGCGACCGCGGAGCTCGTCCCATCGGAGCGTGAGGACCACCATCAGAGCCTCCACGATGATCCGCCGGCTCATCTTGGATTGGCCGACCCGGCGGTCGCGAAAGACGATCGGGACCTCGGCCACGCGTGCTCCGAGGCGACAGGCGCGGTAGGTCATCTCGATCTGGAACACGTATCCGCCGGCACGCACGCCTTCGAACGGGACGGCGGCGAGGGTGGATGCGCGCCAGGCCTTGAAACCTCCCGTCAGGTCGTGCGGACTCAGACCGAGGACGATCCGGGCGAACAGCGAACCGCCGCGCGACACCATGCGCCGGAAGATCCCCCAGTCGACGACACCCCCACCGCTCACGTAGCGCGACCCGATGACCAGGTCTGCTCGCCCGTCCGTGATCGGCGCCACGAGGGCCGGCAGCGCCGCCGGATCGTGGGACCAGTCGGCGTCCATCTGGACCACGCACGTTGCGCCGGCCGCCAGCGCGACCCGGAACCCGTCGAGATACGCGCGTCCGAGCCCCTGCTTGGCGGCTCGATGGCGGGCGCGAACGCGCGGGTCGGCAGCGGCGAGACCGTCCGCGAGACCTCCCGTCCCGTCGGGAGAGCCGTCGTCCACGACCAGCAGGACCGCGCCCGGGAGGATCTCGAGGATGGCGGCGGCAATTCCCGGCAGGTTGCCCGCCTCGTTGTACGTGGGCATGACGACCCAGGCGCCAGAGCCGCGTGCATCCGGCCCTTGACCCGTCGCCGGTCGCGCAGACCCATCCGGCGCGGCCGCGGGCTCGGGCACCGGCGCCGCCCCGGCATCGGCCACGGGCAGCGGCGCGACCTGGGACACACGCTCCGGCCCGGGCGCGGGTCCGGAGGGCGGGTACGGTGCGGTGGTCACGTCCGCGAGAGTGTACCCGCCAGGCCTACACGGCGACCCGGATCGACAGCGCCATCGTGTTGACCCGGCCGGCGGCGTCCTTCGCCGTGATCGTCATGCTGCCTGCCCCGGCCGATCCCGCGGCCACCGTGAACGTCACCGTGTAGCTGCCATCCGCGAGGCGCGTGGCCGTCTTCGTCACCGCAGGCTTGCCCGGCCCGCGCCAGGACACCACCGGCCGCGTGGAGAGCGGCTCGATCGCGGAGAACCGGATCGTGACGCTCTGGCCGGCGCGGACGGGCGTCGATGGCGGCGTCGCGGCGAACGCGGCGGCCCAGACGGGCCGGGTCAGCTGCTGCGTGCCGAGCGCGGAGGTCACGGTGAGTCGCGCCGTGTAGCGGCCCTGTGGCACGTATTTGCCGTCGGCAAGCCTGCCGTTCCAGGTCCAGGAGCGGGTCCCGGCCGCCAGGACGCGGTTCGCCCAGACCGTGCGCACCAGGACGCCGCTCGCGTCGTAGAGGCGGAGCGTCGTCGTTGCCGTCCGGGTGAGGACGAAGCTGACGCGGCTGGTGGGAAGGAGCGTGTCGCGGTCCTGCGGATAGAAGGACCGGGACCAGCGGAGGAACCCGGCGGTCCGGTCCACCGTGACGGTCCGGTTGACCACGGTCCGGTTCCCTCCGGCGTCCTTCACGTCCACGCGGAACACGTAGCGGCCGTCCGTTACGGCGGCTCCGGCGGCCGTGCGACCGTCCCAGGTGGCCGACCACGCCGTGCGGGCGGTCACCGTCCAGGAGCGGATGAGCTTCGTGCCCCGGTAGAGCCGTGCCGTGCCGGTCGCCTTCTCGGATGCCGTCCAGGCGAGCACCGTGGCATCGGCGGAACCGTCCCGGTTCGGGGAGAAGGCGGCGGGCGAGGCCGACTGGGCCACCGAGGGAGCCAGGGTGTCCACGGCGACCCGGAAGGCCCGCGTCGCGGTGTTGCCGGCGTCGTCGACGGCAGCGAGGGTGACGGTGTAGGCCCCGTCGTGGACCCGGGCGCCCCCGTCGCTGGTGCCGGCCCAGGTGAACTTGGCCTTGGCGCCGGTGCCGGTCACCGAGCGCACGACGGCGCCCGCGGCATCGGTCACGCGCACGGCCCAGTGCGTCGCCCCGGTGGCGGCCAGGGCGAAGGTGACCGAGTCCAGGGTCCCGTCGCCGTTGGGGGAGATCACCGGGGACGAGGCCGTGGCGGTCGTGATCACCGGGTCGACGGTGTCGACGGTGATCCCGTAGATGGCCCGCTGGGTCGGGGTCGCGGGCCGGGCGGACGGTGCCCGGTAGGTCCTGCCGGCGGCGGTGCCGACCAGCTGCAGGACGTACGACCCGTCGTGGACTACCCTGCCGCCGATCTTCCCGTCCCAGTCCCAGGTGTGAGACCCGGCGGCCGTGGCGGGGAGCGTGCGGCTGCCGACCAGTGTCCCATCCGGGCGGTAGACCTTCAGCGCAAGGGTCTCCATCGTGACCGTTGCCGTCCAGCGAAGGCGCAGCGAATCGCGGGAGCCGTCACCGTCCGGCGAGAACGCCCGGAGGCCCGCCTTGGGGGCGCCGGTAGCGCCACCGGCGCCGAAGTCGAGGTCCCGCAGCCCCGCATCTACCGTCGTGCTGTTCGGGGCCCGGTACGCGGTGACGTACGTGGTGGTGGACGAGCGGACCGCCAGCCAGACGCCGCGCTCCACGAACGAGACGGGCGACCACTCCGCGATGGGCTGGGTGACCTCGTACCAGGTGAGCCCGTCGGCCGAGACCGGCCCTCGCGTGAAGGCCACGATCGTGCCGGCGGACAGCGTTCCGAGCTTGCCGGCGGCCGTGTCGGGACCGGTCCGGTACGCCAGGCCGTTCGCGGACACGCGGCCGAAGCCGCCCACGGCGATCGCGGGCGTCGAGCGGTGCACGGATGCGACGTTCCAGGTGCCCATGTTGCCCTTGGCGTCCGTGGCGCGCACGCGGAACGCATAGCCGTGGCCGTCGTCGCCGAGCCACACGTCGCTGGTGGCGTGGGTCCCGGTGAGCCAGGTCGCCCAGGCTCCGCCGTCGGTGGAGGCCTGGACGTCGTACGACGCCACGCCGGTCGCGTCGCGCGCCGCCCAACTCACGACGAAGCCTTCGTCGGCCTGCGTCGAAGCCAGCATCTTCACGCCGGCCTGCGGCGCGGCCTTGTCCACCAGGAACGACTCCGAGACCGCTCGATAGAGCTCCTGGTGGCCCCCGTCGTAGCCCAGCGCCCACATGCCGGCGCCGCGCAGGTTGTAGTCGTTCACCAGGGCATACCGCAGCTTGAGCGAGGTGACGTCGTCGTAGTAGACCTGCCGCCAGCTGGTGACGCAGCCATAGAGGCTGGTGCAGTTCTGGCGCCGGTACGCGATATACGGGCTCTGCTCCGCGGCGTCCCAGCGACGGCCGTACTTGGCCACGAGACCCACCACGTTCTCGTAGTTGACCGCGGTGCTGTAGCCGTACTTCGCACCGCTCTGGTTCTTCGCGCGGACGGCGTCGGAGACGGTCGACCAGGCGCGTCCATACCACGGGATGCCCAGGATGAGCCGGGACGGGCTCACCCGCGCGGCGTAGGACCTGATCGTGTCGGCCAGGTCGTAGCCCGTGCCAGAGAGCGGATCGAGGGACCCGGCGTAGGTGGACCCGGCCGACCGGTAGTCGTAGCCCATGATGAAGATCGCATCCGCCGCGCCGGCCGCCACCGAGGCCTCCAGCGGGTAGTTGCCGATGGAGCCGGTCGTGTCGTAGGTCAGCTGGTAGCCGGAACGGACCTTGTTGAGCTCCGAGCGGACGGTCCTGAGCAGCGCCACGAACTCGTCGGAGTAGCCGCGCGCCAGGGGCTCGAAGTCGAGGTTGATCCCGTCGGCGCCGCGGTCGCGGACGGCGGCGGCGGCCTGCTTCGCGAAGTTGAGGCGCGCGGCCGCGGAACCCAGCATGGCCTTCTGGACGGAGGCCTGCGAGGTCGTCCAGGCGAACACGCTCAGGGTGAGCACGACCCGGGTGCCGTGCGCGTGGGCGTTGTTGATGACCGCGGTCAGGGAGGAGCTCGTCCAGCCGCCCCAACCCGTGGTGGTCGACCCGTCGCTGTTCTTCTTGCGCAGGTTGCCCTTGGCGTCGGCGCCGACCGAGAAGTAGGCGATGGTGGACAGGACGTCGTAGTTGAGCGTGGACGAGGCACCCGAGACCTCCCAGTACGGGAGGAAGCCGAACACCTGGCGGGTCAGCCCGGAGGCGGCGGCCAGGTCGATGACGGGGGCGGGACCCGGGGCGGTGTACGCGGCGCGCGTGGCCGGGATGGCCGGGCCGCCCGCGGGCGCATCGACCGGAGCGGACGTGGCGGCCGGTGATGGCCCCGGCTCGCGGATGACGCCGGGGCGGGGCGTCGCCGGTGGATCTGCCACGATGCCCAGCCTCGGGCCGGTGCCGGGGGCAATGGTCGCGGGGCTCACGTCCGCCCACGCGGTCCCCTCCCTCGTCGCGGCCATCTGGCGGCCCGTGGCGCGGCCCGCGGGAAGCGCCATCGGAAGGCGGCCGTCCACCGGCCAGCGATCCCCGGCACGCGGCTTGAAGCCGACCTCGACGACTCCGCCGGGCTGGAACTCGATCCGGTCGGCCGCGTGGGCCATCGCCTCCTCGTACGCGATCGAGGGACGCTGGCCAAGCGCGTCGTCCGCCCCGGCGGCATCGGCAGGGGTGAGCCGGGGGGTGCCATCCGGGGTCCCGTCACGGCCGGCGTCCAGCACCGGAACGGAGGCATCGGCGGCCGACGAGGCAGGCACGACGGCGCTCACCGGGGACACCGGGAACAGCCCTGCAGCCAGGAACGCGACCAGCACGCCGGACGCAAGCGAGCGGGGGCGGTGGAGCGCGCGGTGGGGTCGATGCACGTCGGACCTCTCGGGTGAGCCCACGCGGCGCGGGACGGCGGTGCGCGGGATGCCGGGGGCCCCGGTCGGCGACGGCCGATCCTCTGCGCAGCCGGTCCTCCCCGGCGGGAGATGCTCACTCTAGGCATCGGCGGGCTCGATCACCAATCCCCTCATGGTCCCGGTTGGTCCTGGTACGGGGGCGTGGGCGGTGGTGTGGTGGGGTCCGGGGCGGCCTCGGGGCGGCGTCCGGGCGGCGTCCAGGCGGCGTCCAGGCGGCGGGGCCCCGCGCGACGTCAGTGCAGCGGAATGGAGAGGGACGAGTCCTGCGAGTGTCCCCCGCTGTCCTTGCCGTAGGCCTTGAGGCGCGACGTTCCCTTGGAGCTCGCCTTGAGCGTGATCGTGACCCGGTAGACGCCGGTCGCGACCTTCCTGGTCGCGACGCTCCAGCCGCCGATCCCGGGCTGGTACACGGCCAGCCGAGGGGCCGCCTTCAGGGATTCGGCGCTGGTGATGGTCACCGTGATCCGCTGGCGGCGGGCCGGGGTGGTGTCGCTGGGCGTGATCCGGAAGGCGTCCGCGCGCACGCTCACCCTTTGGGTCGCCACCAGGCCGCCGTCTGTCGCGCGCACGACCGGTCGTGTAGACGCCGCGGGGCACGAACGCGCCGGCGTCGTTGCGCCCGTCCCAGGCCCACGAGTGCGGGCCCGCCGCGAGGGACTGGTCCGCCATGATCGTCCTGACCTGGGTGCCGGCAGCATTGACGACCGTCCAGGCGACCGTGGTCACGCGGGCGAGATCGAACGCGAAGGTGACCTTCGCGGCAAGGTTGTCCCCGTCCTGCGGGAAGAACAGGGTCTTCGAGACCCGCACCCGGCTCAGGGCTCCGTAGACGGCCACGGGGCGTGCCTGCGGCTCGCTCCGGTTCCCCGCCGCGTCCTCGGCAGTGAAGGTGATCGTGTAGAGCCCGTCCGCGACGACCGCGCCGCCGGCGTTACGGCCGTCCCAGGCGAGGGTGGCGGTGCCGGCACCGACGGCGACGGCGAGGCTGTCCACCTTGGCATCGGAGGCATCGCGGACCGTCCCGAGCACGCTGCCCGGCTGGCTGGACCCCACCGTGAAGCCGATCGTGTCCCGGTAGCCGTCACCGTTGGGCGAGAAGACCGGGGCGGCTCCGGACGCGGACCCCGACACCGAGACGTCCGGCGCCCGTGTGTCGAGCACGAACGTTCCGTCCGCCTGCAGCGGGCCATTCCCCCAGCCGTCCCTGGCCTCGAGCCTCCACTTGTAGGTGCCGTCCGCCATAGAGCCGGGATCCGGAGCCCAGGTCAGGGCGGCTGTGTCGCCGCTTCCGCTCGCCGAGGCGCGCTCGCGGCCACCTTCGTCCTCGATCCGGAGCGTCCACGAAGAGGGCTCAGAGAGGCGGACCGAGACCTGGTAGGAGTCCCGGGAGCCGTCGCCGTTCGGCGAGAAGGCGCCGGTGCCGTCCTCCACGTCCCAGACCCGCGGGGCGGTGGAGTCGCGCGGCCGGAGCGCGGAGCCCGTCATCCAGCCTTCGACGCCATCGTCGGTGTGGACGCGGAACACCGGCGACCCGCCGGCGAGCGAGGTCGCGCTCTCCTTCGCGTCGATGCGGACCTTGTCTGTCATCGCCAGGACGGCGGCCGGCGCGAGACTGTTCACCGCGTTCTCGAGGCTGCCGTAGACGGGGGCGCCGTCCAGCACGGGGCTGGCGTTGCCCGGCACGACGAGGGTGGCGGGGTCGGCGCTCGTGCTGGCGTAGCTGGCGCCCGTGACCTGCGCGGTGGTGAGGGACATCCTGCCGGTCAGCGAGCGGTAGAAGCCGGACGGCGAGGCCGAGTCCGGGTCCATCAGGTACGTGTAGCCCGGCGACCGTGACGACGAACCCGACAGCACGTGGTTGTGGAAGTCGGGGGCGTTGCGCCAGTACTGCTCGATCGTCTGCCTGGTCGTGAACAGTGCCCGGATGTAGTACGGGTCGTGGCTGTGGCCGTTCGCGATGACGGCCCGCGCGCCGGCCGCGAGGAACGCGGACGCGTAGTTGTCGACGCGCTGCTTCGCAACCGAGAGGCTCGGCGCCGAGCCGCCCGACTCCGAGTTGCCGGATGCGTAGCAGAGGTGGAACAGCAGGACCACCGCGTTCGGTGCCGGGGTCAGCGTCCGGATGGACGGCTCGCCGTAGTACTTGTACTCGCTGTCGGTGAGCTTGCCGTCGCCGTTGAGGTCGTAGTTGAGCCCGAAGCCGTCCTTGGTCGTGTATTTCGGGTCGTAGGTATAGGGGCTCGGCCAGCCGTTGCCGTGGCCCAGGTACACGATGATCGAGGCGCCGTTGACGGCGGCCTTCACCTTGGACCAGGTGGCGTTCGGGCTGTACACCTTGACCACGTTCGACGTGTACTTGATCGCCTCGGCGTAGATCTGGTCGGCGTTCGAGCGGTAGGACGGCGTGGTGCCGCCCGTGGCTCCGACGATGATCGCGACCTTGGTGCCGGTGGCGGCCGAGACGCCGGTGGCCGTGGCCGGGGTGATCGCGCCGAGGCCGGCGAGGATGACGGCGGCCAGGACCAGGACAAGCTTGCGCACTGGATGGGCTCCGATCGGGCGAGGAGCGTCCTGCGGGACGAGCGGACAGGGATGAAGGCACGATCAGCCTGCACGCGCGCGTCCGCCGGGCCAATCGCGGGATGGTCCCGACGGCGATGGTCCTTTGGTGGGGCCCTCGATGCGGGCGGGATGCGTCCGGGGCCGCGGGGTGCAGTTGCCGTGCGGACCACGAACCGCTGGTCAACCGCTGCGGAGGCTCTCCACGAGGGCCGGGGCGGCGGCGGCGAATGCCTCGCGCCAGTGGCGCATCGGCCTGCCCGACGGCAGCGGCGTGGGCTCCAGGACGGCCCAGGCGGGCGGGGTCGAGGCACGCTGCCAGGCGGAACCCGGGACGTCGACCACCTCCACTCCGATCCCGGTCGCCCGGACGACCTCGCGGGCCCAGTCGGCGCGTGACGCGCGGCCGGCGTTGACCAGGTGGTGGATCGCCGTGCGTGCCGGCGCGACGGTGATCCCGTCCTCCCCGATCAGCTCGACGATCGCCGCGGCGAGATCCGGCGTGTACGTGGGTACGCCGATCTCGTCCGCGACTGCCTGCAGCGGTGTCCCTGCGGCTCGCGCCCGGAGCGCGGCGGTCGCGATCCTGGCCGGGAAGTCACCGCCGGGCGGGCCGTACAGCCATGAGGTGCGCACGATGCCCAGGCGTCCGCGGGCGCCGTCGGCGTCGAAGGCCGCCGTCGCCAGCCGCTCGGCCGCGGCCTTGGCGGCGCCGTACGGGTTGATCGGGTTCCGCTCGTCGTCGGGCGCGTAGCCGACGCCGTCCGTTCGCCGGCCGTCGAAGACCTCGTTCGTCGAGATGAACACGAGATCGATGCCGCGCCGCGCGCAGGCAGTGGCCAGCTCGCCCACGGCCGTCCCGTTGCGGCGCATGGCCAGCTCCGGGTCGCGCGCACAGCCGTCCACGTCCGTCCAGGCGGCGGTGTGGATCACGACCTCGGGCCGCCCGGCATCGAGCAGCACCCCGGCCGACGTCTCGGTCAGGGTGTCGAGCTCGAGCTCCGGCTGGTCCCACCCGATCGGCCCGCCGGGCTCGGCGAAGGGCGCGTCCCGGAGGGCCTCGACCAGCGCGCGCCCGAGCCGCCCGTTCACCCCGATGACGGCGACCCGCATCGCTAGCCGGCCCCGTCCACCGCCCGGCCCGCCGCCAGCCGATCGCCGTACTGGCGTGCGTAGTATCCGTCCCACTCGCCGCTCCTGGCCCCCGCCACCCAGTCCGGGTGATCGCGGTACCAGGCGACCGTGTCGGGCAGCCCCTCGTCGAAGGTGACCCGCGGGCGCCACCCGAGCGCCGCCAGCTTCGACCCGTCCATCGCGTAGCGGCGATCGTGTCCCGGGCGGTCCGGGACCGTGCGGACAAGCGACCAGTCGCGGCCGGCCGCGGCGAGCAGGCGCCCGATCACCTCGCGGTTCGGCAGCTCCGTGCCGCCGGCGATGTTGTAGGCCTCGCCCGCCACCCCGTGGCGGAGCACGAACTCGATCCCTTCCGCGTGGTCCGAGACGTGGAGCCAGTCGCGGACCTGCATCCCGTCGCCGTACATCGGGAGCTGCTCGCCCGCGAGCGCGTTGGTGACGAACAGCGGGATCAGCTTCTCGGGATGCTGGTACGGGCCGTAGGTGTTGGAGCCCCGGGTGATCACCGCGTCCAGGCCGAAGGTCGCGTGGTAGGCGCGGACCAGCAGCTCGCCGGCGGCCTTGGCGGCCGCATACGGGCTGCGCGGGGCGATGTTGTCGGTCTCGACGCTTCGACCCTCGGGGATGTCCCCGTAGACCTCGTCGGTGCTGACCTGGAGGAACCGCGGAGCGGCGGCCCGCTCGCCGGCGCGGGCGCGATCGGTTTCCCGCCGGACGGCCTCCAGCAGCACGTGCACCCCCAGGACGCCGGTCCGCAGGAACGCCTCCGGGTCCAGGATCGAGCGATCGACGTGCGTCTCGGCGGCAACGTTGACGACCGCGTCGGCCCGCGCCACCAGGGACGCCACCGCGTCCGGATCCGCGATGTCGCCCAGGACGAAGGCGTACCGCCGGGCCTGCTCCGGGTCCTGCTCGACGGGCGCCAGGTTGGCGAGGTTGCCGGCGTAGGTGAGCTTGTCGAGCACCGTGACCCGGGTGCCGTCCCGGCGCGCCATGACCGCCCGGACCAGCTCGCTGCCGATGAAGCCGGCACCACCGGTGACCAGGAGGTGTGCGCCCGGGGCGGCGAGACCGGTCGTCACCTCGGGTCGACCGGGTGGGGCGGGGGCGGTGCCAGCATGCCGGCCTCGTCGTCGGCCGCCGCCAGCTCGGCCGCTCGAAGCAGCGACGGGACCGTGCCCGCATCCGTCCAGTGACCCTCGTAGACGCGCGTGAACAGGCCGCCGCCCGGGATGTAGTGGTTCAGGACGTCCGTGATCTCGAATTCGCCGCGGCCGGAGGGGGCAAGCGTCTCGATCACGTCAAACGCACCCGGGCGCAGGAAGTACACGCCGATCGGGATCAGGTCGCTCTTGGGCTGCTTGGGCTTCTCCTCGAAGCCGATGACGCTGCCGGTCGCGTCCAGCTCCGCCACGCCGAACCGCTCCGGGTCCGGGACGCGGTAGAGGAGCGTGCCGGCGCCCCACGGTCCCGCCGCGAACGTGCGTGCCGTCTCGTGGAGCACGGGGCCGCGCAGGATGTTGTCGCCCAGGACGACGCAGAACGGGTCGTCCCCGATGAAGTCCCGGGCAAGACCGATGGCGTGCGCGATGCCGAGCGCGCCACGCTGGTAGCGGTAGGTGAGGTCGAGCCCGAGGTGACGCCCGTCGCCGAGCAGCTCCACGATGTCGCCCACGCTCTTCCCGCCGACGATCACCAGCGTCTCGCGGATCCCCATGCCGGCCAGCGTGTCGAGCGGGTAGTAGATCATCGGCCGGTCGTAGATCGGCAGCAGGTGCTTGTTCGTGACGATGGTCAGCGGGAACAGGCGCGTGGCCGTGCCGCCTGCCAGGACGAGACCCTTCATGGGCGCGAGCGTATCAGGCGAGGCGGCGTGCCGGGGTCCCAGGGCCGAGTCCGGGCCTAGGGCTTGGCGCTGGGACTCGCCCCGGGCCTGACTGTCTTCGCCGGGACGGGCGTCGGCGTGTAGCACGGCACCTCGCCATCCGGCAGCGTCCCAGACGTCCCGCAGGGAACGGCCTGCTGGTCAAGCGGTGGCAGACCGCCCTCGTAGTCCGTGATCACCAGGGCCAGCTCGAACGAGTCCAGGTTCGCCGCAGGGGTCAGATACGCCGTCTGGATCACGTCGTTGGCGTCACGCTGGACGTCCACCACGGACCCGACGACCAGGCCTTTCGGGTACGGCGACCGGATCCCGCCCGCCAGCTCGATTCCCGCCGTGAAGACCTCCTCGTCCACGCCGATCTGGACCGCCGAGTCGATGCCCTGCATGACCAGCACCCCGCCGGCCTGCCCCGTGATCACCCCGGTCGCCCCGGACGCCAGGAGCTGGCCGACGACCGTGGACGCGCTGTCGCTGATCAGCGTGACCTTCGCGAACGTCGGCCCGACATCCGTCACCCGGCCCGCCAGGGCACCGCCCTGGACGATGACCACGTCCCCCTGCTTGAGCCCGTCGTCCGTCCCCTTGTCCAGGGTCACGATGCGCCGCGTCTCGAGCATCTCGCGCCCGATGACCCGCGCCGCCACGGTCGCGTGGTCGAACCCGTTCTGGAGCTGGAGGAGCGCCGCCATCTGGTCGTTCTCGGCCTTGATCGCCTGGAGGCGCGCGTTCTCGTTTGCCAGGCGCTCGTTCTCGGCGTGAAGGGCGCTGTTGTCGACGCGGAGCGCGTCGATCTCGGTGACGGCGGTGGCGATGCTCGCGACGCCGTCCGCAACCGAGGCCAGCGCACCCTGGAACGGCCGGAGCGCGAACGACAACCCGCGCTGCACCTCCTGGACGGACGGGTTGGAGGAGAACGCCATGAACAGGAGCGTGATCGCGAGGAGGACCGTGAACATGATCCCCCGGCGACGGGTCTGGCGGTTCGCTAGGAGCGTGGTCATCGTGCTGGCTCCGGGAGCCGGCGACCCGGGCTCGTCCCCGACGGAGGGGCGGTCCGGGCCGGCGGTCAGCGCGGTGGACGGCTGTATGTCTCGGCGACGAGGACGCGCGCCATCGACGGGTTCGTCAGCTGTTGCAGGACGACGCCCGTGCCGCGCGCCACGCAGGTGAGCGGATCATCGGCGATATGGACCGGCATCTGGGTGGCCTCGGCAACGCGCCGGTCGAGGCCGGCCAGCAGCGCGCCGCCGCCGGCGAGGACGATCCCCTGGTCCATGATGTCGGCCACCAGCTCCGGTGGCGTCTCCTCGATCGTGTCCTTGATGGTGTCCACGATCTGGCTCACGGACCCCTCGATGGCCTCGCGGATCTGGTCGGCCCCGACCTCCACGGCGCGCGGGAGACCGGTGAGCAGGTCACGGCCCCGGAGCGTGACCCGCTGGACGTCCCACTCGCCGGGGTACGCGGACCCGATCGCGATCTTGATGTCCTCGGCGGTGCGCTCGCCCAGGAACAGGTTGTACTCGCGCCGGGCGTAGGCGACGATGTCCTGGTCCATCTCGTCGCCGCCGATGCGGATCGATCGCGAGACGACGATGCCGCCGAGCGAGATGACCGCGACCTCGGTGGTGCCGCCGCCGATGTCCACGATCAGCGAGCCGGACGGCTCCGATACCGGCAGGCCGGCACCGATCGCGGCGGCCATCGGCTCCTCGATCAGGCGGGCCCAGCGGGCACCAGCGTTGAGGGCCGCGTCGCGGACGGCGCGCTTCTCCACCTCCGTGACGCCGGACGGGATGCCGAGCAGCATCCGGGGCCGCGGGATCAGGCCCACCCGGTCGTGCACCTTGTTCACGAAGTACTTGATCATCTGCTCGGTGACGTCGAAGTCGCTGATGACCCCGTCGCGGAGCGGCCGCACGGCGATGATCGAGGCAGGCGTCCGGCCCACCATCCGCTTGGCCTCCGCGCCGATCGCCAGGACGCGCTTCGTCTTGGCGTCGATCGCGACGACGGACGGCTCCGAGATCACGATCCCGCGGTCGCGGACGTGCACCAGGGTGTTCGCCGTGCCGAGGTCGATCCCGATGTCCCGGGAGAAGAGGCCGAGGATGCGGTCGAGCATGAAGGGGAGGCAGATCCTTGCTGCGTGAGCGCCGACGCCGTCGATGGCGCGGGCGGAGCGGCTGAGGCCGCGGAGAGGCGCGTCGGTCGGAGCCTGCGCACGGGAAGGGCGCCAGGGCTCACGCAGTATACCCGTGCCCGCCCGCGATCCCCGAACCCGGTCCGGACGCCCTCCCCGGCGCCTCGGTGCACCGTTGCGTGGCGCAACCGGACCGCCTGCGAGCCCACTGGTACCTATGGCCGGACGGGAGGTACCGACGACCCCCTGCCCGGGGCGGAGGCGGTGGCTGAGGATGACTGCGGTGCGGTGAGCCGGCAGCCAAGACGGGGAGCCCCACCGTCGTCTGGAGGGACGACAGGTCGATGGCAACTCGGGATGCGCCCTCATCCCGGCCGGCGGCCTGGTGGCGAGTGGAGGCTCGCCGTCATCGGATCGGTCCCCCATCCGCATTCGGTCGTACACGGGTGTGCCCCTGATGGACGTCCAGACGCTCGAAGTGAGCCTGGGATTCCCACGTCTGCCGAGAACAGAAGCCCTCACCCGGCACCGGACTCCGACGCCTGCAGCCGGGCCCGGAGGTGGCCGGGCATCTGGCGTGGTGACCAGCCGGACCGCGCTGCTTGCCTACACGGCGGCGACGATCGCCGCCGGTCTCGGGGCCCTGGCCTGGACCACGATGACGGTCCCGCTCCTGCCCGCCATCGACACGGGCCTGGATGGCACCGTGCTCGGGAACGCCAACGGCGGCGTGCTGCTGTGGATTGCGCTGGGACTGGTCGGCTCCCTCAAGGTCCTGCCGGCGCCTGGCGGCCTGCTCGTGTGGACCTTCCACTTCCCGTTCATCGCGGCGGCGATGGCCCTCGGCGGGCCGACGGCGGGCGCCTGGGTCGCCTTCCTGTCCACGCTGGAGCGCCGTGAGCTCGAGTCCGGGCCGTGGTACGGCGCACTCGCCAACCACGCCGCCACGGCATTCGCGGCCGTCGTCGGAGGCCTGACCGTCCTCGTCCTCGACGGCGCGCTCGGTGCCCGGCTTGCCGATCGCCACCTCGCCACGCTCATCGCGACCGCCGCCGGAACGCTGGTCCTCGCGCTGGTGGCCAACGCGATCGCCGCGGGCACGGTGATCCTCCGCGAGCACCTCTCGGCGGTCGACCTCGTGGAGCTGCTCGTGCGGGCATTCGGGCGGATCACGGTCGCGGAGATCGGGCTTGCCTGGGTGTTCACGGTCGCCTACGTGGCCGTGGGCTGGTGGGCGCCGCTGGCGCTGGCGGTCATCATTCTCGCGGTGTGGCCACAGGCGGACGCGGAGGGACCTGACCCGCTCACGAAGCTGCCGCGACTCCGCGCATTCGAACGGTCGCTCGATGGGATGTTCGGCCGGATCCGGCGCGGGATCGCCCCCGGCGGCCTGCTGCTCGCCATCGACCTCGACAAGTTCGGGCCCATCAACAAGGATCCGAAGCTCGGCTTCGCGGTCGGCAACGAGGTGCTGAGCGAGATCGGGCGCCGGCTGCGAGAGCAGATCCGTGCCACGGACCTCGCAGCACGCCCCGGCGGGGACGAGTTCGGGGCGTTCTTCGCGGGCAGCTTCGACGACGAGGGTGCGCGGCGACTGGCCGGCCGTGTCGAGGCCTCGATCCGTCGACCTATCCTCACGTCGGCCGGGGTGGTCGAGGTTGGGGCTTCGATCGGGGTGGTCATCGTGACCACCGCGAGTGCCGTCGCCGATACGCGGACCCTGATGAAGCAGGCTGACGCGACCATGCAGATCGTCAAGAAGGCGGGCGGCGGCGTCCGGCTCCATGAGGCGCGCGACGATCCCGGGCAGGCGGGCCGGTAGCTACGGTCAGCCAAGGCTGGACGTGGCCGCCTCACGCCTACTTCCAGATCGGATGGCCGCCGTGCTCGCCCGCCAGGTGCCGTCCCTCGGCGAAACGCCCGAGCTCAAACGGGGCGATGTCCACCGACGTCGCCTTCCCGTCCAGGATCAGCTGGCTCATCCCGAGGCCCACCGCCGGCGCCGTCTTGAACCCGGTGCCGCTGTGCCCGCAATCCAGGTAGAACCCGGCGGGTCCGGCGGGACCCAGGATCGGCCGCTGGTCCGGCGTGATGCCGTCCTGCCCGCTGTGCGAGGTTCGGAAGGTGCCGTCGATGAGACCGGGCACGCGGCGGATGATCCGCTCGGTGGCGCGATCGCGGAAGTCGGGATCCGCCTCCGAGGTCTCGCGGTCCGGTGAGCCACCCATCCCGCTGTGGTCCTCGAGGCCGATGAGCACGAGCTCCGGGCCCTCGGGACGGAGGTACATGGCGTTCGCGCTGTCGATGACCACGGGGATCGGCCGCGCGACGGAGGCCGGCGCGCCGAGGTAGCCCGTGTCGTGGCGCCAGACCGTGATCGGGATGTCGAGCCCGGCGAGCCTGGCGATGCGCCCCGCCCAGGCGCCGGCGACGTTCACCACCGCCGGCGCCGCGAAGGACCCGCGGCTCGTCGTGACCCCGGTGACCCGGCCGCCATCCACGGAGATCGCGGTGACCTCCGCCCCCTGGACCAGCCGGGCTCCCCGGTCGCGCGCCCCGTGCATGAACGCCGACGCCGTGCCGGACGGATCCGCGTATCCCGAGCCCGGCTCGTAGGCCGCCAGCTCGTCATCGACGACCGCCAGCCCGGGGGCGATGCGGCGCATCTCCGCCGCGTCCACCACGGACGTCTCGATCCCCAGCGCCTGGTGGTCCGCCACGGTCGCGCGCAGCCGGTCGTCACCGGACGGGGGCTCGATCCACAGGAACCCGGTCCGGGTGAAGCCGCACTCGCCGCCGACGCGTTCCGCCCAGTCCCGGAAGTACGGGTACGAGATCCAGGCCAGCCGCGTCTCCGCCAGCAGGTCGTAGTACATGCGGACGAGACCGCTGGACCGCCCGGTCGCCCCGGCGGCGACCGTGGACCGCTCGAGGACGACGACGCTCGCGCCGCGCGACGCGAGGTGGAACGCGAGGCTGGCGCCCTGGACGCCCGCGCCGATGACGATGACGTCGGCCGTGTCGGTCATTGGTGGCCCCTGGCTCGTGGTCGTGGTCCGGGTGGCGGCTGGTCACGGCAGTGGAGTTGAGCCGGCCAGCATGCGCCGGTGGCCAGTATCCGCCAGCAGCCACCGGTTGCGCGCTGCGGGCGCATGAGGCGGGTCGGCCCCTGCCACCACTACGATCCGCGGCATGAGCCACCAGGACGATCCCGCCGGAGTCCCCGGCCCCACTTGCTTCCCGCGGTTGTTCTCGCCGCTGCGGCATCGTGGAGGACGTGGTGGCCCTGGTCCTGGCGGCGGGCCACGTGGCGGACGCCCCGCTGTATGACGGGCTCTCCACCCGCGCGGACCTCCGGTCGGCCGGCCTCCAGATCCAGGTGCACGGCATCGGCGACTGCCTCGCGCCCCGGACGGTGGAGGAGGCCGTGTTCGAGGGGCTGCAGGTGGCCTCGGCGGTCTGAGCCCCAATGAGCCTGTTCCCCCGGTGCGCCAAGCGCCGGTGGGACTCCCGGTCATGGGCATCGGGGCGGTCCCGAATCGGGCCGTGATGGGCCACTCCCATGCCCCGAAAGCACAGGACACCGGCGCGATCCGCTGCGGCCATGACCGGTAGTCCCGGGTCCGCGCTGACCGGGCGCCGGGCGTGCCCCGCCGACCCGATCGGCGCCTCCGCGGATCGCCGCTCATCCGCCAGGTCGCAGCTGCGCAACGCGGGGCGCATCATCCGCTGGTTGCTTTTGCGCAGGTGAGATTTCGGGCCAGGCTTGGTGCCGTGCGGAAGCGGCGGGCTAGGATGGACGTCGCCGGTATCCGCGCCGACAAGCGCGTCGCCGTCCGCGAGAGGAAGGCCGCATCCGTGTCTGGCAGTCATCGCCCCGTCGCGGCTTTCTGCGCCGGCATCGCCCATATGGCCAGCGGCTGCCTGACGATCGCCATCGCCATCGCAATCGTCTACACCGGATTCTTCCCCGTCGACAACGGTGCGGACGCCTTCCTGTCACAGCTGCACCTCGGGCGCCCGGGTTACCCGCCTCTCCCCTTTCCGGACTGGCTGATCAGCGGCCCGGTCTTCCTCGTCGCCTCCCTCGTGGTCGCCCTCGGGATGGCGGCCCTCGGGGTCATGGAGGTGAGGATCGGACGCCGGGCCCTCCGGGGAACGGGCTACTTCGTCGCCCTCACCTTCGGCATCGCCTGGTGCATCGTGTCCCTGGGGCTGGCCAACTACCCGGGCTTCCTGCTCGCGGGCGCCGCGGCCGTCTCCGTCTGGTGGGCACGCGAGTGGTACCGGGACATGGATCTCGCCGCCGAGAACCTGCGGTGGGTGACGCCCCACCGGCTCAAGGACTGGACACAGCCAGACGCCCCCGTGGCGGAGGCGCCGTCCACCCCCGATCCCGGCGGGCCCGGATTCCGGCCGGACTGACGGCGGGCGCCGCCGGCTGGGCGCGATGATGGAGCCCGGCGCGGTCGAACTGGGACCCCGTCAACGAGCAGCGGCCGGGAACGTGCGCCCCGGGCGTGCGAACGCGGCGCTGCCCGGCGCCAGCGAGCACTGGCCGGGCGACGTCGTCATCGGGCCCGTCTTCTTCCTGCCCATCCCCATCCTGGCCGGGGTGGGGCTGCTGGCCACCGTACGCTGGCTCTGGCGTCGTCGCACCGGCGCCCGCGGGGCGACGATCGCCTGGCTCGTTCCCGTCGGGATCGCGACGGTCTGGATGCTCGCGGTCGTTGCGTTCCTGGCCGGCCGGGGGAACGACAGCTACCCGCTTGACGATCCGCTGCTGTGGGCCCCCATCGCCGGCCTGGTCGGCTCACTCGTCGGCGTCGTCCTCCTGGCCGGCATCGAGACCCGGCGCCGAGACCCGGCCCCGTCGTGGCGCCGACGCTCCCTCATCGAGCCGCGGCCGCAATGTCGATCAGCTCGGCGTGGGTCAGGCCGAATCCCCGGTCGACGAGCCGCTCGAATTGGTCGTCACCCAGCCCCGCCCGGCATCGTTCCTCGAGCGGGCCGTAGATGGCCGGGTCCAGGCCTGGCGTTCGCTGCGCCGACCGCGGCCGCAGGTCACGCGAGGCTCTTCGCCGGCCACGACAGGGTCACGGACACCCTCGGCGCCCCGACCACCTGTCCGGCCGGCGCCAGCTGGCGCTACTCGGCCTCCGGGACGGGCCAGTTCCTGCATCTCGGCCGCACATCCGTCTCGGTGACGCACTGCACGTTCGTGGACATGGCGTCGGGAACGGGCACATTCGGTCCGGGCACGATCACCCTCACGGCCGCCAACGGCGACGAGCTGCGCCTGGTGCACAGGGGCACGTTCCGGCTGGTGAACGCCCCGGATGGCCTCACCTCGATCTTCGACATGACCTGGGTGGTGGCAGGGGGCACGGGGCGCTTCACGGGCGCCACGGGGGCCGGCGTGACTCACGGGTCGTCGCTGCTCTCGACCGGCATCACCGCCGCGAGGTACCTGGGCAAGGTCCGCTACTGACCTGTATCGCCCCAGAACGCGATCCAGCGGCCCGCGGCGGTGGCGCCGCGGGCCGCTCGCTGCCCCGAAGCCGCGACGGACGAGGGGCAGCCAGGCTAGAAGTAGCCCGAATCGAGGGCGGCCCCGAGCGCCGTTCCGAGCTCATCGCGGGCACCCGGGCGAACGTCGCCCGCGTCGGCGCGACGAACTGCCTCGGCGAGCGAGCGTTCGATGGCCTCGGGCTGGCGGGACTGCCACGGTTCGATCATGGTGCGGGCCGCGCCGAGGGCGACCTCCATGTCGTCGCGATCGAGGGCGACGGCCAGCAGCGGCCATGCGGCCAAGCTCGCCCCGGGGAAGCGGGCGCTGCAGAGCGCCGTGAGGGCGGGACGTGCAGCCGTTTCCGCTCCTGCCGGGTCACCCCCCTGGTAGGCGACCCAAGCCTCGTTGGCCCGCGCGACGACCGCGTACAGCCCGATCCTCGCGTCATCGGCCGCTGCCAGGCAGCGCGGGAGGAGATCCCGGACGCCGGCGACATCGCGACGACGGCGCCGGACCGTGGCGAGGTAGGTGAGCGACATGACCCGCCGGCCCATGTCGCCGATCCGCTCGGCGACCTCGAGCGCGATCGCCATGTGCGGCTCGGCGTCGTCCAGCTCGTTGCGCCACATGTGGCAGAAGCCGAGCACGAACTCCGCGAAGGCGATCTCGGTGAGCTCGCCGGACGCACGGGCGGCAGCGAGCGCCGTCCCCGCGCGTTCGAGCGCCGCCTCGTCGGGCGAGAAGCGGGACCGCCGGAGCGCCTCGAGGACCAGGAGGACGTGGTAGCGCGCCTGCTGCACGGGCGTCCCGATCGTCGCCACCACGGACCGGACCTCGTGGGCCAGGACGTCCATGTCGGCCACGTCGTTCGCCCAGTACATCGCCCAGAGCCGGCTCAGCTGGAGCGCGAGCCACTCGGCCCGCCAGCCCGGCGCCGCTTCCGCGTTGGGTCCCGTGAGCAGCTCCTGCGCTGCCGCGAAGGACGCGAACACCTGCTCCATCTGGCGCGGCTCCATCCAGGCGTCGCCGATCCGGCGGAGCACCCGGGCGCGGTCGATGACCGCACCAGCCGGCAACCGCTGCAGCGCGCCGTCGAGGACGGCGCGGGCCGCCTCGTGCTGCCCGGTGAGCGTTAGCACCGCGCCGAGCCGCTCACGGAGGGCGATGGATGGACCGCCCATCGACGATCCGACGCGTCCGGTATCGGCAGTCCCGTCGCCGGCAATCGTGTCGTCGGCCGTCGCATCGGCGTGGATGAGCGCGGCGCGGTAGAGCGCAATCGCCTCGGCGTTCGCGAAGCGTTCGCGCGCCTGGTCCGCAGCGCGCACGAGGTAGTGCAGCGCACGGTCCCGCGCCTCGGCGCGCCCGAAGTGGTAGGCCAGCGTGGCGCTCAACTCATCGAGCCGATCGGGGTAGGCCTTCTCGAGTGCCTCGGCGACGGCGCGGTGGAGCATCCGGCGATCCGCCCTCAGCACGGCCGCATAGGCAGCCTCCCGCACCAGCGCATGCCGGAAGAGGTAGCCGAGCTCGGGCCGGCCGGCCACCAGCTCGATCAGGCTGGAGTACTCGAGGGCGCCGAGCTGGCTCATCAGGGCCGCCCGCGACTGGGGCCGGCCGCTGCCGGCCAGAACCTCGTCGAGAATGCGGACGAGGAACTCGCGACCCAGCACGGACGCGACGCGCAGTGTCCGCTTGGGCTCGTCCGCGAGCCGGTCGATGCGCGCGAGCAGCAGCCGGTTGAGCGTGTCCGGGATGTCGTTCGCCGCGGTTCCGTCGATCGCCTCGAGCTGGCCCGCCGCGTCGCGACGCAGCGCGCCCCGCTCGAACAGGACGCTCACGATCTCCTCGACGAACAGCGGGTTGCCTTCGGCGCGCTCGAGGATGACCGACTGGAGGTCGGCCGGAAGGGCACCGGAGCGCACCAGCCCCGAGATCAATGCGACGACCTCGGGCGTCGAGAGTGGCGCGAGCCGGAGCTCGGTGAGCCCGGCGCCGAGCAGGTCGCGCGCCGCGGTCACGAGCCCCCAGCCCGGTGTCGCCTGGTCGGGCCGCGTGACGAAGCACACGAGGAGGGGGGCGGACGTGACGAGGGGCAGCACCCTGGCGAGCACGGCGGTCGAGGCCGAATCCGCCCAGTGGATGTCCTCCAGGATCAGCGTCACCGGGCCCTCGGCCGTCATCGTGACGAGGATGCGCCGCAGCGCCTCGGTGTAGCGGACCTGGAAGCCCTGCGGATTGACGCCCTGCACCGCCTCGAGATCGGGCCCCGAGAGGCGCAGGGAGAGCAGGTGGGACAGGAAGGCTCGCGCCTCGTCGCCGTCTGGCCCGGGCAGCCTGCCGGTCAGGGCGGCGACGGCGGCCGCGGTGTCGGATTCGGTCGCGGTGGCGGCGACGCCCATGAGCGACCGGACGAGCGCGATGGCGAGGTGGTACGGGAGGCCCTCGCCGTACGAGAGGCATTCGGCCTCGACCCAGCGGATCCCCGGGCCGGCGTCCCGTCGCCATTCGTCGATGAGTCGCGACTTGCCGACGCCGGGTTCTCCGATCACGACCGCGACGCGCCCGACGCCCGCCCGAACGGCTGCCGTCAGTGCAGCCAGTGCCTGGAGCTCGGCCGCTCGACCGACCAGCGCGGCCCTGGTGCTGGCTACAGGGCGCCCGCCTCGTCCCGCGCCATCGAGACCGTGGATCTCGTGGACACGCAGTGGCCACTCCGAGCCCTTGATCGCGATCGGGCCCAGGTCCACCCCGATGACCGCGTGGCGGATCCCCTGGAAGATGGCATCCGAGACCAGCACCGCACCCGGAGCGGCCGCGGCCTGGAGACGCGCCGCCCGGTTCAGCGCGTCACCCGTGGCCGTGTACTCGACCTGCTGCTCGTGCACGATCTGGCCGACCACCACGGTTCCCGTGTCGATCCCGACCCGCATCCGCAGCGTGGGGATCGAAGGAGGCAGCGTCGCCGCGTATGCCTCGATCGACTCCTGCAGGTCCAGGCCCGCGCGAACGGCCCGGAGCGGATCGTCCTCGTGCGTCGCCGGCGCCCCGAAGAACGCCAGGACGCCGTCCCCGAGCAGCTGGGCGATCGTGCCTTCGTAGCTATGGACGGCCTCGCCGACCAGCCGGTGAACGCCGACGAGGATCTCACGCCATTCCTCGGGGTCAAGCCGCTCGGCGAGGGCGGTCGAGCCGACGATGTCGGTGAACATGATCGTGACCGGCTTGCGCTCGCCCTGGATCTCGTCGTCGGCCGCCCGGACCCGGCCCTGGGGCACCAGGGGCATCGCGAGCCGGTGCGCGGTGAACCGCTCGGGAACGGTCGCGAGCGAGCCGCCTCCCGGGCCGCCGCCAGTGGTTCCGGCCGAGACCGGCAGGGCGCTCCCGCACCCCCCGCAGAACCGGGCAGTGCGGCTGACCTCCTGGCCACACGCCTGGCAGATAGCCGGCACCGGATGCCCGCAGTGCTCGCAGAACCGCGCGCCCCGGTGATCGCCGCAGGAGCACTCCTGGCACTTCACGGATCCGGCCCGCCCGTGGGCGACGGTCAGCCCGGAACGGCGGTGGGCGGGCGCCCGAGGAGCTCGGCGAGACTCGTCTGGTGGACTCCGAAGGTGCTCGCGGCCGCACCCGAATCGACGATCACGTCGAAGTCCATCCCGGCCAGCATCTGGGACATCGTCGGCGGCAGCCCGGGTACGGGTTCGCCGGGCGCCACCGAGTTGACCTGGATGGTCCGGCCGAATGCACGCTCGTAGACGGCCACGACATCGCGGTAGGAGAGCGCCTCCGGGCCGCTGATGACGACCAGCTGGTCGGTCGCCGCCGGGTTGTCGACGGCGGCGACGGCGTAGGCGGCGACGTCGCCTGCCGAGACGAACGAGTTGCGGCTGCGGCCCGCGCCCACGAGCGTGACCGGCTGGCCCATCGCCACCGGCATGCCGACGACCATGGCCGGCCAGACCTCCATGAAGGCCGTCGGCGAGAGGATGGTCCAGGTCAGCCCGCTCGCCCGAAGATGCTCCTCCGTGCGGCCCTTGGCCATGAACAGCGGCACCGGATGCTCCGGCGCCGCGCCGAGCGCCGAGACGAAGATGAACTGGCGAACGCCGGCCGCCTTCGCGGCCTCGATCAGGTTCCGGTTGCCGGCGAGATCGACCGTCTCGATGGTGTCCGGGCCGCCGCGCAGCGCCGAGTTCGCGGTCGTGATGAGGACGTCGACCCCGGCGCAAACCGCGCCGAGCGACTCCGGATCCTTGAGATCCCCGTACACCGGCTGCGCTCCGGCGCCAATCAACGCATCGGCGGATGTCGCCAGCCCCTGCTTCGCCAGCTCCACCGACGGTGAGTCGTGTCGCACCAGGATGCGCACGTCCCGGCGCTTGCCCAGCAGCGCCCTCGTGATCGCTCCACCAAGCTGGCCGGTTGCCCCGACGACCAGGATCATTGCGAGCCTCCATCCATCCAGTGGTGGCTACCGTACCACGCGGTTGCGACCGGAATCCCGGGTGTTCGGGACCCCCGCACGTCTTCCATCGGGAGGCTGTTTGCACGCGTCGCCCGTCGCGGACCGACGCCCCTGCAGGGATCGATCGTGCTTCCTGCTGCCGGGGTGCCGGTGGAGATGCACGCGTGCAAGGGAGCGGAACACGGAAGGCCGTCGATAGCTGCTCGGACGCCTACCGGATTGGGTGAACGCCTTCAAGGAGCGGGTCCTGGGCCAAGCCTGATGCGTCCCGACCATGAGTCTCCGGCTGGGGGTGGCTGACTTCCGACATCGGCCTGCGCGCCTGACGTTCGGCCGACGGGACATCGGGCCGGTGGCCTGCCCCATGGCGGGGCGACGGCTGGGGCACCCCGAAGCCCGACCGTCCCTGTCGCCCTACGCGGCCCGCGCGGGACCCGTCCTGTCGAAGCTCACCCCCCGGTCCCGCAGCGAGACCCAGGCGTCGTGCCCGATCACCACGTGGTCCAGCACGTCCACGTCCAGCAGGCGTCCGGCGGCGATGGCCTCGGCGGTGAGGTGCAGGTCGTCAGGGCTGGGGGTCGGGTCGCCGCTGGGGTGGTTGTGGACGAGGACCACGCCGGATGCGTCCAGCCGCACGGCGTCCCGGAACAGCTCGCCAACCCGCACCAGCGACGCCGACACGTTCCCCACGTAGACCGACGACACTCGCTGGACCACGTTCTTCGCGTTGAGGCTCAGGACGCGCAGCTCCTCGCGCTCCAGGCGGCCCATCTCGACGACCAGGCGGTCCGCCACGTCCCGGGGTGACCGGATCGTCCAGCGGCCGGCCGGCCAGTCCGCCACGGAACGCCGCCCCAGCTCGAACGCCGCCGCCAGCCTCGCCGCCTTGGCCGCCCCGATCCCCGGGATGGCCGCGAGCTCCGCGTCCGTGGCCCGCGCCAGCGCCCCGACGCTCGCGTGCCGGGCCAGGGCCTCCTCGGCCAGGTCCATCGCGCTGTGACCGCCGGCGCCGGTGCCCCAGACCACCGCGATCAGCTCCGCCGCCGAGAGCCCGCCGGGCCCGCGCAGGGCGAGCCGCTCGCGCGGGCGTTCGGCGGCCGGGAGGTCTCGCACAGATCGGGTCGCGGGCCGGTGATCCGGCGCCTCCGCGACCGGGCCCTCGACGTCGGTCATGTCCCCGCCTGCTGCTGGCGGCGGGTGGGTGACCGGTTGATCGAAGGGATTGCCGGGGCGTCCCCGGGGCCCGAACGACGGAAGCCCGCCGATTTCCCCCGCCGTCCGGACCCGGGAACACGACGGAGACTACGCGCCGGTCCTTACCGGGGACTCACGCGCGGCTTGACCAGCACTTGCTGCCGCGATCGCCCTGCCGGGGACCACTCGGGCGCCGGCGCGGCACGTCCGTGGGGTTGGGACGGCGCGCCTCGGGTCGCCTGCGGCAGTCGCCGGGTCAGGACCCCGATGCGGCGGCGAACAGCAGGATCAGCTGCAGCCCGTTGAACGCCCCGTGCAGCCCGATCGCCGCGTACAGGGACCCGCGGCGCAGGAACAGCCATCCGAGCGCGAGCGCCACCGGCATCAGCGCGACGAACGAGAACAGGGCGCGCTGGGCGCCTTCCGCGAACGACGCGTCGAGCTGCGTGAGGACGTGCACGAGCGCGAAGAAGACGGCGCCGCGGACGATCGCGGGACCCGCCCCGATGGCTCTCGCCCAGGCCGTGGTGGCGAAGCCGCGGAAGAAGAGCTCCTCCCCGATGGGCGCCAGGATGGCCGCGGACACGAGGTTCGCAAGCAGTCCGAGGGTGCTGCCGGCTGCCGGGAGCGGGCTGGCGGATGGCTGCAGGAACCGGGCCAGCAGCCCGCCGAGCAGCAGGGTCACGGCCAGCACGGGCACCGCGAACACGGCGCCGACAAGCAGGTCCCGCACGGCGGCCCCGGCCGGCATCACGAGGCCCATGTCGCGCCAGCTGAGCGCCCCCGGGCCGACGACAAGCAGGCGCACGACGCCGGCGTACACGAGCGTGGTGATCGCGAGCGAGATCGTGGTGGCGATCGGGGATTGGACGTCGAGGCCGAGGGCGGAGAGGGGTGCGAGGACGACGAGGATGCCGATCAGGGTCACCGGGAACACGACGAGGAACACGAGCACGGGCGAGGGCCCGCGATAGGCGAGGTCGGTTCGACGGCCGTTCTCCACCGCCTGCGACGCGGTGGCGGCGAACGCCCCGACCGTGACGACGAGGAGCCCCACGAGGAACAGCCACGGCGCGGCCTCGTTGCCGGCGGCGAGGATCGAGACCAGCAGCACGCCCAGGCCCGTGACCGTGGCGATCCAGCCGACGAGGTACAGGCCCGGCGCGGACCGACCCTCGAGACCGAAGACCGGCAGCCGGGCCGGCGCCACGTCCTGGTCGAGCGCGGGACCGGGCGCGGGACCGGACGCGGGATCGGGGATCGGATCGGGCAAGCGATCGCGCCCCGGGGCCGCAGAGAGATCGGGAGGCGCGTTCAGCGTGCCGTCCGGCGCAGCCTCGCCGTCGGACGCGGGGTCGCCCGGGACCGCGGAGCCGCCGGGGACCACGGGATCGCCCGGGATCGCGGAGCCGCCGGGGACCACGGGATCGCCCGGCTCGGTCAACGCTCCGGAAGCGAGCTCGAGCTGCCCTGCTGGCCCGGGGCGGGGCGCGGCGGCTGCCGGACCGAACCGGAGCGCGCGGGCCGGGTCGAACCCGGGACGGCCGCCGTCGCCGGGGCGTCGAGGGCGTCGAGGTCACCCAGGCCAGGGGAGATCGGTTCGTAGGCGGCGAGGCCCGTCCGCTCGAAGTCCTTGCCGCACCAGGCGCAGAGCGACCAGTCGAGACCGACCAGGCGGCCGCAGTTGGCGCACACACGGTTGAGGCGGGTGCGGCAGGAGGGGCAGATGATCCACTCGTCGTTTATCCGGCGATGGCAGGCCGGACAGGTATGGACCGCCTCCACCTCGGCCAGCAGCGCCTCCTCGGCCAGGTTGCGCTCGTAGATCTCGCCGATCTTCTCCTGGGGCCGCACGATCCGGTAGACGACGATCCCGAACACGAACAGGACGGGCGTGAAGACCACGATGATCGCCGCGGCGACGTACGGCAGGATCGGGTTCTCGCTTCGGAGCTGCATGTCGCGGAACGCCCAGTAGGCAGCCGCGAGCCACAGGATGATGAAGTAGACCGCGATCATCTGGATCGAGAGCTGCACGATCGGGTTCGCGAAGATCCCGCCGATCGCGTCGGTGATCGTCTTCAGGATGTCAGGCATACGCTGGCGTGAGGCCTCTCAGCGGGCAGGTCGCGCCCTCAGGGCGCGCGGGCGAACGGCAGTGTAACAGGGAGCGCGGGGGGTCCCGGGCGGACCTTCGACGCCCGGGCTGGATCGTGCGTGACGCGCCGCGTGTGTCGGCGGCCGCCGGCCGCCCGAACCGTCTCCGCGATCAGGGGCGGCGCACGGACTCCATCGTCATGGCCGCGGACCGGAACGCGGCGCCGACCGCCGTGAGCACGAGGCCGCCCAGCCAGATCGCGACCCAGACGAGCACCGCGAGCAGCACGAGGGCGGGCGGCTGCCCTGTCCCGACGAGATCCTGCACGCGCTGCCATCCGATCGCAGCCAGCATCAGCGACGGGCCCGTCAGCAACACGAGCACCGCGAGCCCGGCGAAGGCTGCCCCGAATACGCGGATGGGGCGCCGGACGAGGTCAGTCCAACCCAGCACCCATGCGACAGGAACTGATCGCCGCTCCAGGACCAGCCGTCGCACGCCCTCTGCCGCGGCCGTGTCGCTTACCAGCCAGGTGGCCGCGATCCCGGCCAGCAGCCAGGGCACCGAGCGGATCACCCGGACCGGCAGCGGCGTCGCCAGGTCATCCGGCAGGATGAGCTCGCGGTATGTGACGTCGTAGAGCGGCTGCCACGCGAGGACGAGCGCCACGGCGACCGGCACCAGCGAGGCGAGCCTGAGCAGCGCCACCCGGAAGGTCCCGGGCGCACCGACCAGGTCCGGGGCGGCCCCGATCAGCCCCTCGTCCGCGGCCGCGTCCAGGGCCGTCTCGATCCCCTGCCGCTCGGCCCAGGAGCCGGCCACGAGCGCGCCGGCCAGGACCGTGACCGAGACCACGATCGCCGCCACGATCAGCGTGACCAGCGGCGCCGAGGGTGATCCGAAGACCAGCGAGCTGACCGGTGTGCCCAGCGCGTTCTGCAGCCCGGTCGGCGTGGGCAGCACCATGATCGGCCAGGTGACGATGACGAGCCCGCCGCCGGCGAGGAACCCCGCCAGCCCGAACGCCCAGGACGCCGGACGAGCAAGCGTGACCACGAACGCGCCGACCAGCGCAGACCGCCAGGGCACGCGGCCCGACGGGGCCGGGCCGGTCTCGATGGCGCGAAGGCCGGCGTCCCGACCGGCCTCGACAGCGTCATTGCCGGCGCCCTGCCCGGAGCCGGGGGCGACGCCCGACCCGGTGCCATCGCCGGTCCCACGCCCCGTGCCCTGGCGGGCGTCCTGGTCGGCGTCCTGCCCGGAGCCGGGGCCGGCGTCCTGGACCGCGGTCACGGCCGCGGTCACGGCTGCTGGCTGGCGCCCGGCGCGCTGAGCGCGCCCATCCTCTGGAGCGCGGCCTTGACCTTGTCCATCTCGGTCCCGTAGGTAGCGAAGTCGCCGTTCCGGAGCGCGGCCTGGGCCAGGTCGTAATGCAGGTTCGCGTACGCGATCAGCCCCTTGAGGTCGGTCGGCATGGTGCCGTCCGGCGGCAGCGTCGACCCCGGGGTCGCCGTGGGCCCGGAGCCGGGAGTGCCCGTGGGCCCCGCAGCCGGGGTCGCGGTGGGGCCTGGGGCCGGTGTGGGCGTGGCACCCGGGGACGGCGTGGCGCCGGGCACGCTCACGTTCTGGGACACAAGGAGCGCCGTCAGCGCCTCTCCGAGCGTGTTGCCCCAGACGACGGTCGTGGGGCTGGCGACGACGATCTTCTGGAACTCGGGGAACGCCGCCGAGGTGGACTGCAGGTAGACCGGCTGGAGGTAGATGAGCGAGTTGCCGACCGGCACGACGAGCAGGTTGCCCCGGATCACCCGGCTGCCACTCTGGTTCCACAGGGTGATCTGACCGCTGATCGTCGGGTTCTGGTCGATCCGCGCCTCGATCTGGGCCGGGCCGAAGATCGTGGTATCCGACGGGAACTGGTAGGTGCGGACCTTGCCGTACTCGGTCCCGTCGTTGCGCGCCGCCACCCACGCGATCATGTTCGGCCGGCTGGCGGCGATCATCGGCTGCAGGAGCAGGAACTCCGCGACCGGTTCACCGGGCATCCGCATCACGACGTAGTACGCCTCGGACGGGAGGCTCTGCTCGTTGGTCTGGGCATCCGGCACGGTCCAGCGGTCCGTGTTGTTGAAGAACGTCAGCGGCTGCGTGACGTGGTACTGCCCGTACATCCGCGTCTGGACATTGAACAGCTCCTCGGGGACGCGCAGGTGGGGCACGAGGCCGGCCGGCATGTCGGCCATGGGCTGGAACAGCCCGGGGAAGATGCCCTCCCAGGCACGCACGATCGGGTCGGACGGGTCGGAGACGTAGAACTTCATCGTCCCGTCGTACGCGTCCATCGTGATCTTCACGCTGTTCCGGATGTAGTTGAGGTCCGCGCCGGCCAGGCCGGACGTCGGCCCCAGCAGGCTGGTGTCGAAGCTGGAGGCGTTGGGGAAGCGGTTGCTGACCGTGTAGGCATCCTGCACGTAGACGAGACGGCCGGCGTCGTCGACGACGATGTACGGGTCCTTGTCGTAGCGCAGGAACGGTGCGATCCGGCCCAGGCGCTCGGACAGGGTGCGGTGGAACAGCAGCTGGCTGTCGGAGCGGATCTGGTCCGAGATGAGCAGGTCCAGGTCCTTGAACCGGAGCGCGAACAGCAGCCGGTTGAGCGTGGAGTCGAGCGGGACGCCGGTCGTCCCGGTCCAGCTGGTTGTCGCGTCGCCGCTGCCCTCGCTGGAGCCGCGCGGGTAGTCGAACTCGGCCTGCGCCGCCCGGACCACCACGTAGTGATCGTCCGATTCGCCGAAGTAGATCCGGGGCTGCGTGATCGACGGCGCCCCGCCGGAGGAGACCGGCGGAAGGTCCCGGATCCAGAGCTGCGGCTGGCCCTCCTTGGTCACCTCGTTCACGGGGACCATGGCCACGCCGATGCCGTGGGTGTAGATGACCCGCTCGTTCACCCAGCTCGTGGCGGACGGGTTCTTCGCGATGGCCAGCTCGCGGCCGGAGAGCATCACCTGCCGCAAGGTGCCATCGATCATGTACCGGTCCGTGTCGACGTCCCAGAAGTCGTAGTACTGGCGGACCGTCTGGAGCTGGTCCAGCGTTGTCTGCAGCGGGCGGTAGTCCCACAACCGGGCGTTGGTGAAGGTGTCGGCCTCGTTGACGATGTCTGCCTGACTGAGCGGTTGGTTGCCCGAGTAGTTCTCGGTCTGCCACGAGTCCAGTCCGTATGAGAGGCGGGTCATCGCGATGTTGTTCGCGATGTACTGCTGCTCCTGCGCATACGTGTTGGGGTCCACGGTGAACCGCTGGATTGCCTCGGGGTAGAGACCCCCGAGGATGACCGACGCCGACAGCCAGACGCCCAGGACGAGGCCCAGGGGCCAGATCCAGCGGGTGAACGCGGCGGCGATGAGGAGAGCCCCGGCGATCCCCGACAGGAAGGTGAGGACGTCATAGGCCATGAAGCGGGCGTTGGCGTCCGTGAAGGAGACGCCGGTCGCGACGCCCGCATGGCTGTAGACCAGCTCGTACTTGTCCAGCTGGTAGCCGAAGGCGACGCACAGCAGGTACAGCCCGGCGATCACCGCGAGATGGACGCGGACGCGGGTGATGAACACCTCGCCGCCGCGCGTGGCGGCCATAAGGTAGCGCGCCCCGACCACCGCGAGCGACGCGAGCAGGATCCCGTTGAGCAGCGACTGGATGAGCCGGAAGAACGGGAGCTCGAACAGGAAGAAGCTGATGTCCTTGCCGAAGACGGGGTCGGGCACGGTGCCGGTGGTCGAGTATGGCACCCGGTTCGCCCACAGCAGAATCGTGTCCCAGGCGCCTGAGATGGCGCCGCCGATTCCGATGGCAAGCAGCAGGGCGAAGCCGGCGATGACCCACGTCGCCATTGGCCCGAAGTCGGGCATGGCGCCGGCATCGAAGCCGAAGGTGACAGCCTCGCCGCGTCCGCCGCGCATGCCCGCGCCGAAGGGACCGCCCGGGCCGCCGCTCATGCGCGAGTTCCGCTCCGCCTGGCGCTGGGCCTCGGTGAGCCGGTCCGTGATCACCCGGAGACGGCCAGGCCGCTCGGGGTCGGGCGGGGGTGCCAGGCGACCGGCCAGCCACAGGTTGCCGAGCAGGATGACGAGCGCAACCACGACGCCGACGACGAACAGCCCGGCCTGCGCCCCGAGGCGGGTCCAGAAGACCCCGTCGAAGCCCACGCTCTTGTACCAGATCGCGTCTGTCCAGAGGTCCACGCCGAACCCGACGAGGAGCACGACGATGGCCGCGATGACGATGACGACCACGATGCCAACCCGGCGAAGGATCCCGCCCACGGAGATCGAGCCGGCCCCGTCGTCTGGTCCGCCCACGGGCCGGGGAGATCGAGGACCCTCCGGCGGGGCGCCTGCTCCCGGGCGCGTGCCCGCCGGCTGGCCGCCGGTTCGACGGCTGCCCGACCGGTGGCGCGGTCGCAGCGGGACGGGTTCGTTGTCGGCGCGCTCGTCCGGTCCGTCGTCCTCGCCATCGTGGTCGCGTGCGGCGTCGTCGTCCCCGACGTCGTCGTGAGGCGTGTCGCGGGCGGACGCATCGGGGGCGTCGTCGACCGCGTCCGCCGGCGCACCGGCCCCGGTCTCCTCGTCGGAGTCGGTCCCGGCTCCGTCCGGGCTGCCGTCGGGGTTCTTGCCCTCGGCCTGGGCGCGGCGGCGTTGCAACTCGCGCATGAACTCGTCGAACAGGTCGCTCATCAGGACCGAGTCTAGGCTGTTCCGCGAGGACGGGCGGCCCCATCCCGGGTTCGAGCCGCCGGCGAGGGCGGACGGGGTGCCGGATCCCGGGGCGATGGCGCTCACGGTGCCACCCGGCGGCGACGTCGTGGGTGCACACTGGTGGCGGGGCGGCCCGAGCTCGGCGGCGTGCCGAGACCGGGGCCGGCTCCGCCTCAGGGGTGGTGCAGCGACTCCACCGCGCGTCGGAACCCGCCTAGGACCCGGTCCGCCACCTGGTTCGGGCTCAGGGTCGCCAGCAGCGCCGGCTCCCAGCGGAAGGCCGTGCGGATCACCAGCGGGCAGCGCCAGGGACGGGTGTCGTCCTCGGGAGGCACGAGGGGCGTCAGACGGATCGACAGCCGCCCGTCCTGCTCGAGGATCAGCCCGGACAGCGAGCCGGCCAGCGCGGGTCCCAGCCGGCGCAGCGGTGGCTCGGGCGGAGGGCCGGAGGCGGGCGCTACCTCGCGGAAGCTCACCACGCCTTTGTCGTCTGCCACCCACAGCACGGCCATCCACCAGCCGTCCGGGCCGTCCGCGGGCTTCGCCATGCCGGCCGAGAGCCGGCGATCGCCGATGCGTACCTCCTGCTCGCGCAGGTACGAGGGACCGGGATGCGGCAGGCGTTCGGGCACGGCCCGAGGATACCCGGGGTGTGGCCGGATCAGGCCTCGCGCCCGGTGGCGGCCGCGTCCTCCGGGCCGACGGCGGCAACGTCAACTGGCCCGGCGGCGGCCGCATCCGCCGTGTCCTCCAGCGCCTCGCCGGGTTCCTCGGGGACGTCCCCGCCCAGCTGAGACACGTGGATCCCGCGGCGGGCGAGCTCGTCCGACTTCAGCGCGACGGTCTCGGCCTCGAGATCGGCTCGGCGTGCCTCGTACTCCAGGCGGAGCATCTCGCGACGCACGTCGTCGGGCGGCGGGGCCAGCGACTCCGGGCTGGCGGGCCCTCCCGTCTCCGGGGGCGCATCGCCCGTGATGAAGGACAGGAACCGGCTCATCGGGCGGGCGCCCTCCGACCGGGCGGCGAGGATCGCCTCCGGGTCGACCGTGGTCACGCCCCTGATCTCGGCGTCCGGCATGCCCGTCGTGCTGACCAGCGCGGCCCCGCACGTCGGGCAGCGCTCTGCGCCGGGGATGGGCAGCTCGGCAGAGCACCATGGACAACGGGTGACGGGACCGGTCATCGGATCAGCCATGCGTTCATTGTGGACCCCCGGTGCAACATGCCTACTCCCCCGGATGGGCTATGCCGTTACTCCCACTCGATCGTCGCCGGCGGCTTGCTGCTGATGTCGTAGACGACGCGATTCACGCCCGGAACCTCGTTGACGATCCGGCTGCTGATTTTGCCCAGCACGTCGTACGGGAGCTTGGCCCAGTCCGCGGTCATGCCGTCCTCGGACGTCACGGCCCGGATGGCCACGACGTTCGCGTACGTGCGGCCGTCGCCCATCACGCCAACCGAGCGGACCGGGGTGAGGATCGCGAACGACTGCCACACGCTGCGGTACAGGTTCGCCGCCTTGATCTCGTCGATCACGATCCAGTCAGCGTCGCGCAGGGTGTCGAGCCGTTCCGCGGTCACCTCGCCGATGATCCGGATCGCCAGGCCCGGACCCGGGAACGGCTGGCGCTGGATCATCGCGTCGGGCAGGCCCAGCTCCGCGCCCACCAGCCGCACCTCGTCCTTGAACAGGTACCGGAGCGGCTCGATCAGCTGGAACCGGAGGTCGGCCGGCAGCCCGCCCACGTTGTGGTGGGTCTTGATCTTCTGCGCGGTCTTGGTCTCCGGCGTCGTGGACTCGATCACATCCGGATACAGGGTCCCCTGGGTCAGGAAGTCGATGCGCCCGAGCTTGGCCGCCTCCTCCTCGAACACCCGGATGAACTCGTCGCCGATGATCCGCCGCTTCTCCTCGGGGTCCGTGACGCCGGCCAGGCGGGCCAGGAACCGCTCGCGGGCATCCACCATCACGAGACGCATGCCCAGGTTGGCCTCGAAGGTGACGCGCAGGAGCTCCGACTCCTTCTTGCGCATCAGGCCGTGATCCACGTAGATGCAGGTCAGCCGGTCTCCGACGGCACGATGGACGAGCGCCGCGGCCACGGCCGAGTCGACGCCACCGGACAGCGCGCAGATCACCTGGCCCTGCGAGCCGGTCCCGGCCGCGTGCCGGTCCACCCGCTCCCGGATGGACCTGACGGTCGTCTCGACGAAGTTGGCGGGGGTCCAGCTGGGCTGCAGGCCGGCGATGCCGGTCACGAAGTTGCGCAGGACGTCCTTGCCGCGAGGCGTGTGCACGACCTCGGGGTGGAACTGGATCCCGTACAGGCTCCGGTCCGGGGCGGCCAGGCCCGCGTACGGCGTGGAGTCCGTCTGCGCGGTCGCGTGGAAGCCTTCGGGGAGGCGCGTGATCGAATCGCCGTGGCTCATCCAGACCGGCTGCTCCCGGTCGATGCCGGCGAACAGCCCATCGTCCCGGGTGACCTGGACGGTGGCCGGCCCGTATTCGCGCCTGGCGGCGGGCATCACGTCGCCACCGAGCTCCAGGGCCATCAGCTGGGCGCCGTAGCAGATGCCGAGGACAGGGAGACGGCCGCTCCAGATGGAGGCGTCCGCCTTGGGGGCGTCAACGTCGTAGACGGAGTCCGGCCCCCCGGACAGGATCACCGCCCTGACCCCGCGCCGGATCAGCTCGTCCACGGGCGTGTCGTGCGGGAGCAGCTCGGAGTAGACGTTCAGCTCGCGGACGCGGCGCGCGATCAGCTGCGCGAACTGGCTGCCGAAGTCGAGGACGGCGACGGTGCCGGGCTCCGGCACGATGGTCCCGGCCGGCGGACGATCCTCGGGCGTGCGCTGCGGTGCCGGGGCATCCAGCGCGACCTCGAGATACGCCTCCACCTCTGCGTCGTCCGGCGCGAGCACCCGGTGACCCGCGTTGGCGGCCTCCCCGTGGACGGTCTTGCCGCGTTCCGGCGCACCCCCGCTCGAGGCCTGCTGGTCCTGCTCCGGCTCGGTCAACGACCCCTCCTCGCTCGCGCTCGACGTGTTCGCAGCAGTCTACCCGCGTGGGGTGGGTGCCGGCCGCGGTCTGCGCCGCGCCGGTCGCGCGAGTCTCGGGGCGGCCATGTAACGCCTGCGACGTTCTCGCGTCTCAAGGTCGGATGGCCGATCACGCCGCCCGCGGCCCGGCGCTGGGTCCGCGCAGATACCCGATCGAGGGGAGAGGTCAGTCATGGGTGCTGTCTCCGCGACACTGGCCCGCCGGGGTGCCGCCCTGGCCATCGCCCTGTCGCTGCTGCCGGGGGTGGCGGCGCCGCCCGCGGTCCTGGCGGTCGGGGTCACCTCCTCGGCGACGGCCCTCGGGGCGCCCAGCCTCGATCCCAAGCCCGTCGGGCACACGGCGGACATGACCGCGACGGTCACGCCGGTCGGTGCCACCGGCGACGTCAAGTTCTTCGACAACGGCGTAGAGGTCGCAACCGTCCCACTCACGGGATCCACCGCCACCTACACCGTTCCGGCCGACGCGCCGCTCGGGACCCACGACATCTCTGCCGAGTACCAGGGCGACTCGACCTACGACTCCTCCAACAGCTTGAGCGAGGAGGTGACGGTCGGGCCCCGACCGGTCGCCGTCAGTCTCGGGCTCTCCGGCCCGCACGATGCATCGGGCAAGACCGCGCGCAGGGGCGACATCGTCACGGCCACCGTGGCGGTCGCCGACAACGGCACGACCGGGTCCCTCGCCGTGAGCGGTGGGACCGTGCAGGTCAAGGTCGACGGCGTCGTGAAGGCGACCATCACGCTGCCGGCGACGACGGCCGATCTCGACACCTCGGCCTGGGCTCCCGGGACCCGGACTGTGGTTGCGGCCTACGATCCCGGCTCCGCCACCGACCACGCCGCGGGCTCGTCTGCAGCCTCGAAGATCAACGTGGTCATGGCGTCGGCGAGCGTCCAGTACGCGACCTTCTACCCGTACAAGGACGGCTACCGGGACACCGTCGCGCTGCGCGGCGTGCGGTTCCAGAAGGAGTCGGTCGCCATCAAGGTCATCTCCCCGACCGGCAAGACCGTGAAGACGGCATCGGTCGCCCTGGGAACCGGCTCCTGGAGCGTCGCGTGGAACGGGCGCAACAGCTCCGGCACGGTGCTGGCCGCCGGCAAGTACAAGGTGCTCTCAACCGTGACCGCGGGCACGGCCCGGCAGACCTTCACGACCTACGTGACGCTGTCCAAGAAGCGGCTGTATACGTACACCAAGACCCTCACCAAGAACGCGGACCAGCTTGACTGCGTGGGCGGCAACTGGGCTTGCTGGCGGTTCACGCTGCCGACGGCGACGGTCTACAAGAAGCTGGTCTTCGCCGTGAACGCGAAAGCCAACAAGCCGGTGGGTCGGTTCGGGCCGCAGGACTACACAAGGTGCGTGACGGACATCGGAACGGGCTGCGCGTCGCCGACAGCAGCCCTCCCCACCTCGCGGACCTGGAAGTCGGTCACCGGGTCCGTCACCAAGAACCGCAGCGGCACCAAGGTGCGGCTCTACATCTGGGCGAACGCGGGCGGTGCGTGGGTGTGGTACGGACGGGTCACCGTCACGTACGCCGTCCTGAAGTAGCTCGGGCCCGGGGCGCCCGCGGCGCACAACCGCGGGCGCCCCGGGTGACCTGTTCGGGCCGTTCCCGGCCATCCCGCCCAGACGGCGGACTCTGCGAGCCGGACCCTACTTCCCGCGAAGCTGCCAGGACTTCCCTTCGGTCACCACGGAGGGGGCGTACACGATCTCGACGTCGTGCATGTCGGCGATCGTCCGGGCACCGAGGGCGGCCATCGACTGGCGAAGCGCCCCTACCAGGTTCTGCGTGCCGTCGGTCACGTGCGACGGTCCGTTCAGGATCTGGTCCAGCGGTCCGGAGGTCCCCACCCTGATCCGCGTCCCGCGCGGCAGCACCGGCGACGGCGCCGCCATGCCCCAGTTCGTGCCGTGGCCGGGCGCCTCCGCGGCGCGCGCCAGCGGCGAGCCCAGCATCACCAGGTCCGCGCCCGACGCGAGCGCCTTGGCGAGGTCGCCGCCCCTCTTCATGCCTCCGTCCGCGACCACCGGCACGTACCGCCCGGTCTCCGCGTGGTACTGGTCCCGCGCCGCCGCGACGTCCGCGATGGCGGTGACCTGCGGGATGCCGATCCCGAGGACCTCGCGGGTGGTGCAGGCGGCGCCGGGCCCCACACCCACGAAGATCGCCGCCGCCCCCTGCTCCATGAGCAGAAACGCCGCAGACGCGTTGGTCGTGTTGCCGATCGCCACGGGGATCGGCATGGAGCGCGTGAACTCGGCCAGGGCGAGCGGCTCGTAGCCGGTGGCGAGGTGTCGCGCGGAGGAGACCTGCGACTGGAGGAGGAACAGGTCCGCACCGGATGCGGCGCACAGCGGGCCGTACCTGCGGGCGACGGCGGGGGTGGCCGAGATGGCGGCGTGCGATCCGGCGGCGTGGAGCTCCGCGATGCGATGGGCGACCAGATGGTCGCGGATCGGCGCGGCGTAGGCCTCGGCGAGGACCTCCTGCACGCGATCGTCGGGGGCCGCGATGATCCGGTCCAGGACGTCGGCCGGATCCTCGTAGCGGAACTGGACGCCCTCGAGGTTCAGGATCGAGAGGCCACCGAGGCGCGCGAGCTCGCCCGAGAGCCGCACGTCCGCGACGGCGTCCATCGCCGCCGCGAGGACCGGGATCTCGAGGCGGATGCCGCAGAAGTCCTGCACCAGGACCACGTCCCCGGGGTCCACGGTGTCGGTACCGGGGGCCAGCGAAACGTCCTCGAACCCGTAGGTCGGGCGGATCGAATCCACCTTGGAGCGGAAGATCCGGCGGTTCGCCAGCGTCTCGGTCATCGCCACGTCCTCTCGCGCACTCGGTAGGGGCCCTCCGTCGCTCAGGCACAGTCTACCCGGCACGCGGACGGGGCCATACTTGAGCGCATCCTGCGGCGACAGTCGGGTATCCAGCGAGAGGTGGGCTGCGATGGCGAAGGACAAGGGGAGCGGCGGGCGAGCCGAGGACGGGCCGGCCGAGGCTGGCGATGCCAGGCGTCCCAAGCTCAATAGGAAGGCGTACGAGGAGGAGCTCCGGAAGCTCCAGATCGAGCTGTCCAAGCTCCAGGAGTGGGTCCGGGCTCGCAGCCTGAAGGTGGTCGTGATCTTCGAGGGTCGGGATGCCGCCGGGAAGGGAGGGGCGATCAAGACGATCACGCTTGGCCTGAACCCCCGGGTCGCACGGATCGTCGCCCTGCCGGCGCCCACCGAGCGGGAGCGAACCCAGTGGTACTTCCAGCGCTACGCGGCGCACCTGCCCGCTGCCGGCGAGATCGTCCTGCTGGACCGCAGCTGGTACAACCGCGCCGGCGTCGAGCGCGTCATGGGCTTCGCCACATCCGCCGAGGTGGAGGAGTTCTACCGCTCCTGTCCCGAGTTCGAGCGGATGCTCGTGCGTTCCGGGATCATCCTCGTGAAGTACTGGTTCTCAGTCAGCGATGCAGAGCAGGAGCGGCGGTTCCAGGCCCGCCTCAACGACCCGACGAGACGCTGGAAGCTCTCGCCGATGGACCTCCAGTCCCGGACGCGCTGGGTGGAGTACTCGATCGCCAAGGACGAGATGTTCCGGTACACCGACATCAAGCAGGCACCCTGGTACGTGGTCAGCGGCGACGACAAGAAGCGCGCCCGGCTGAATGTGATCCACCACCTGCTCTCGCTGATCCCGTACGAGGACCTGACGCCGGAGCCCATCGTCCTGCCGCCGAGGGAGCCGGACCGCGGTTATGTCCGCCCGCCGATGGACGAGCAGACGTTCATCCCCGAGGTGTACTGAAGAGCGCGCTCGCTGCTCGGGCGGCCTGCAGGCGGCCGACAGGCGGGACGGCTCAGGCGAGCGGACGCCTCGCAACGCGCCGCCCGTCCGCGTCCAGCAGGAACCAGCGCGCCAGCTCCGGCTCCATGAGCAGGTCCCGCACGCGGCGCACCGATTTGGCGTGGGACGGCCAGATCACCAGCGACGGCGCCTCGGCCGCCGACACCCAGCGCATCCCGTCGTGCTCGTGGGACACCCGCGGAGCTGCATCCGGCCGCACCCTGACCGCGAGGATCGCGCTCACGACGACGGCGTCGCTTCCCTCGTCATAGAAGGGCGCGGCCTGGTCCAGGTCGAAGAACGCCTCGATATCGGCCTTGGCGATGCCCGTCTCCTCGCCGACCTCGCGCAGGGCCGCCGCCGGTATTCGCTCGCCCGGCTCGATGCCACCGGTCACGCACTGCCACAACCCGGGGAAGATCCGGTCCGGCGCGCGGTGGATGAGCAGGACCTCGAGGCGCTCGGCGTCGGGGCGCGCGTCGGACGGGCCGGCAGGGGGCGCCACGCGAAAGACCCAGCACTCGACGATGTCGGGGCGGATGCTCATGCCGGCGTGGCCTCCAGGATCTCCGGCCGTGCCAGGTGCATCGGGTAGGCGAGGGCGTCCATCTGTGCGCTCATCGAGGCGGAGCGTACCGCGCCGGGAGGCAAGCAGGCCGTGGAGACCAGCGGCCGGCCTGAGGGTGCTCAGCAAGGCCGATCGGCGGCACGATCAGTCCGGGAACACCTGGCGTAGCGCGAAGAGCACGTTGGCGGGCCGCTCCGCCAACCGGCGCATGTACCACCGGTACCACGCCGCGCCGTAGGCGATCAGGGTCTTCACCCGATACCCGGACCGGGCGAGGTGACGCTGCTCCCTGGCCCGGATCCCGTACAGCATCTGGACCTCGTAGCCGTCCTTGCCCACGCCGGCCGCGGCAGCATGGATCGCGATCTGCTCGATCAGCGCCACGTCGTGCGTCCCAAGGGCCACGCGCATCGACCGCGTCCGGCTCTCGCGGAGGAGCGTCACCGCGATGCCGAGGAAGTTGGCGTCGATCTCCTTCTTCGACCTGAAGGCGACCGACTTCGGCTCGTCGTAGGCACCCTTCACCAGGCGGATGGCCGGGCCCAGCGGGAGGAGCCGCTCCACGTCCTTCGCCGTTCGGCGGAGATACGCCTGCAGGCAGATCCCTGTGTTGGCGTACGACGCACGCAGGCGCTGGTAGAGGTCCAGCGTCCGGTCGACGCAGGCGCTGTCCTCCATGTCGATCCAGACGTATGAGCCGCGAGCCTCGGCCGCGGCCGCGAGCACGCGCAGATGCCCGAAACAGACGTCCTCGTCGATGTCCAGGCCAAGCTGCGTGAGCTTGACGCTGATCTCGCCGTCGATCTCCGCCGCCTGGATCCGTTCCAGGAGCTCCAGGTAGTGGTCGACCACCGCCTGGGCCCCGTGCGGGTCCGTGATGTCTTCGCCGAGCTTCGTGTAGAGCGTGCCGATCCCCAGCACCTGGAGGTCCACGGCTGCCCCGAGAGCGTCCTCGATCCCCTCGCCCGGCATGAACCGGTGGACGGCTCTCTGCATGGCGGGCAGGTTCGGCAGCCGCTCACCCAGCCAGGGATTGCGGGCGCACCAGAGCAGGATCTTGCGCAGCAGGCGGTTCACCCAGGGACCCTCACAGGCGGTCGGAGCGCTCCACGGGGAGGACGAAGACGGTGGCGCCGCCCACCTCGACCTCGAGCGGGTACGGCATGAAGAACTCGCCGGGCTCCATGATCGGCGGCATCGGGTTCACGATCTGCGTCCGCGCGTGGCAGGCCTCGCGGACGATGCCCATCACCTCGTCCACCTCGTCGTCCTCGACGCCCAACATCACCGTGGCGTTGGACTGCTTGAGGAACCCGCCCGAGCTGTGGAGCCGGGTGGCCCTGAACTCGCGCTCCAGCAGGGCGTTGACGAGGGTGCCGGCATCCTCGTTGTGCACGATGGCCACGACAAGCTTCACGTGGCGGAGAATAGCCCACCGACAACGGCGTCGGTGCGTCTGTTTGCCCGAACCCCCCGGGAGCGCCGGTGTACGATCCAAATCGCCCCGCCCGGGCGCGCTGGACGCCCGGGCCGATCTCGCGACCGGGTTCGAGCGGGCAGCACTCGGAGGCACACGTGTCCACTTCGCCTGTCTCGGGCGTCCCTGGCAACGGTCCCCTCGGCGTCCTCTCGGCCGGCGCCGCGGCGCTGGCGCGAGCCGCGGACCTGGACACAGCACTGGCGACCATCGTCGAGGCCGGTGCGGCCGCCATCGGCGCGTCCGCGGCCACGGTCTTCGGGCAGGACCCGGAGCGCGGCGATCTCGAGCTGCTGGTGACCCTGGGCCTGGACGAGGCGGCGATCGCGGCCCTCCTGGCCGACCTGGCGGGGGACCCGGCGCACCCGATCCACCGTGCGGCAGCGGATCGGATCGGAGCGCTCGGCCGCGCGGAGCCGAAGCCGGACGGAGGGGCGATGACCGTCGCGGACCTCCCGCTCGTGGTGGCGGGCGCCGGCGGGACCGAGAGCGGCATCGGGGTGGTGTCGTTTGGCTGGGCCGGGTCGCACGAGGTGAGCACGGCCGAGGAGACGCTCCTGGTCGCCACCGCGGATCTCGTCGCGGCCGCGATCAGCGCCTTCCGGACCGCCTCGCTGGTGTCCGAGCGAGGGGACTGGCTCGAGCGGATCTCGCATACCGATGCCCTGACGGGCCTCGCGAACTCACGCACGCTCGCCCGTGTCCTGGAGCTCGAGGTGGCCCGGGCGCAGCGGCAGAGCAGCGAGGTCTCCGTCGCCGTCTTCGACATCGACGGCTTCACGGCGCTCAACGACGCCGCGGGCTCGGGGGCCGGGGACCTGGTCCTGCGCCAGGTGGCAGCGATTCTCGCGGAGAACGTCCGCCTCGTCGACACGATCGCCCGCACCGGTGGCGACGAGTTCGTGCTCGTCGCACCGGGCGCGGCCGGCGTGACCGTCGCGCGCCGCGTCCTGGACGGCATCGCCCACCTCGAGGCCGTCGAGGGTCACGCCGTCACCGCCAGCGCCGGCGTCGCCCACTTCCCGGAGGACGGCGTTGACGCGGGAGGGCTGCTGGCCGCCGCGCGGGCCGCGCTTGAGACCGCGGACGGGCGGGCCACGATCGGCGAGGTTGCGCGACCGTCAGGTTGACGAGCGGGGCAGCCGGTCCGCGATCCGGTCCAGCGCCTCCAGGGCCCCCGCAAGCACGGCCGCCTCGTCGCCGCTCGCGTCCACCACGACGTACCGATCCGGCTCGTCTGCCGCGAACCGCAGGAACGCCGCGCGCACGCGCTCGTGGAAGGCGAGATCCTGGTAGGCCTCGAAGCGCGTCACCTCGTCCGCCTTCCGTCCCAGCCCGGCCGCCACCGGGAGGTCCAGCAGGATCGTCAGGTCCGGCACCAGGCCGCCGGTGGCGAAGTGCTGGACGGCTCGCAGTTCGTCCATCGGCACCCCCGAACCCGAGCCCTGGTAGGCCAGCGACGAATCCGCGTAGCGGTCGCAGAGGACCACGGCGCCACGCTCGAGAGCGGGCAGGATGACCTCGGTCACGTGCTGCGCCCGCGAAGCGGCGAAGAGCAGGGCGTCCGCGCGGCCGGTGCGGTCGATCCTCGGCGCCGTGTCCAGGACCAGGCGGCGGATCTGCTCGCCGAGTGGGGTGGAGCCTGGTTCCCGGGTCGTGACCACGTCGCAGCCGCGGTCGCGCAGCACGGTGGCGAGGCGCGGCATCAGGCTGGACTTCCCGGACCCGTCCGGACCTTCGAGCGTGATGAAGAGACCCCGAGGGGCGGTGGTCGTAGACACGACCCCGAGTGTATCGGCTATGAATGTGCCGACTCCTCGAGGCAGGCGTACCGTGCGCTCACCGGACGAGGGGTATCGAGGGACACCATCGACGGGCAGGCCGCTGACCCTATGGACGCGAGAGTCCGAGAGTGTATCTGGCCGCCCCTGCGACTTGACCGGTTGCGCCTCCTGAGCGCGGATCCGTAGGTGTCGTGTCGCCCGAGCTGGTGTCAGCTTCACAGAGGAGCAACGCCATGCGCTTCATCGGTCTCGACGTCGGGCGCGACTTCGCCCACGTCGCGGTTGTCGAGGGCAGCGGGACCGCCCAGCGGCTGCCGAGGCTCGCGATGGGCGACGAGTTCCGGTCGTTCGCGGCGACCCTGGGACCGGACGACACGGTCGCCCTCGAGGCATCGACCAACACCTGGGCCCTCGCGGACCTGCTCGGTCGCCATGCGGGTCGCGTCGTCGTGTCCAACCCCCTGCGCACCAAGGCGATCGCCTCGGCCAAGCGCAAGACCGACGACATCGACGCGGCCACGCTCGCCGAGCTCCTGGCCGCCGACTACCTGCCGCCGGTGTGGCAGCCCGACGAGGCGACCCGGCGGCTGCGCCGGCTGACGTCGCACCGGGCGGGCCTCGTCCACGACCGGACGGCTGTCCGCAACCGGGTCACAGCAGTCCTCGCCCGGCAACTGGTGCGGCCGCCGGTGACCGACCTGTTCGGGGTGCGCGGCCGGTCCTGGCTGGGTTCGCTCGAGCTGCCGCCCGACGAGCGCCTGACCGTCGATGCGGCCGTGCGGATCGACGCCGTCCTGTGCGAGCAGGTGGCGACCGCCGAGCGGGCGATCGCCACCGCCGTCGTCGACGACCCCCGGGCCCGGCGGCTGCTCACGATCCCGGGCATCGGCCTCGTCACCGCGGCCTCGATCCTCGCGGTCGTCGGTGACATCGGCCGCTTCGACCGGCCGGCCAAGCTCGTGTCCTATCTCGGCCTCGACCCCCGGGTCCGCCAGTCGGGCGACCGGCCGGCGGTGCGTGGCCACATCAGCCGGGCGGGCCAGGCCCATGCCCGGGGCCTGCTGTGCGAGGCCGCCCACTCCGCGGTCCGCTCCCCGGGACCGCTGGCGGGGTTCCATGCCCGGCTCAAGGCGAGACGGGGTGGCGGCGTCGCGATCGTCGCGACCGCGCGCAAGCTGGCCGTCCTGGTCTGGCACCTGCTCACCAAGGACGAGGACTGCCGGTTCGCGCCGGTCGAGCGCGGACGGCCTTCAAGCACCGGGCACTCGATCGGATGGCGGGACGGGCAGGGACGCGGCCGTCGCAACGGGGAGCGACTGGTTCCAGCCACGACCAGGGTCGGGCAAGGCTGCGCGGCGGGCATGATCCCCGTGACCCCGCCCTTCGCCAGGCGATCGACCGCGTCCGCTCAGACAGTACAACACCGTCCGGGGCTTGACACTTTCATCCGTAGGCGATGGGGCGGGCCGACCAGCCCGGCCGCGCGGAATCCCTCGGCGCCGTGCAACCTGCACTCGCTTCAGGCCGGATGACAATGCTTGCCGCGGTGCCACGGCACCGCCCGGCTGACGGCGGCACCTCACCCGCGGCCGAACCGGCTCGCTCTCCGCAGGTTGCGACCAGTACGTGAATCGCCCTAGCGCCAAGGTTCGGCCGGCGCGATACCCTCCGCACGCAATGCGAGACCTGACGAGCCGAGCCCTCGACACCGCCACCGCCTTGGGCGCCGGCTACGCGGACGTGCGCGTCGTCAGGCGCCTCGAGGAATCGATCCACATCAAGTCCACGCGGGTGGAGGGCGTCCAGTCGGGCGAGAGCGAGGGGTTCGGCGTCCGCGTCCTGGTCGACGGCGCCTGGGGCTTTGCCGCCAGCCACGAGCTCGGCGGCGTGGAGGCGGACCGCGTCGCGGCGAAGGCGGTGCGGATCGCCAGGGCGAGCGCCACGGCCCTGCGGAACGCCGTCGTGCTGGACGACCGGCCGCCCGCCCACGGCCGGTTCGAGACCCCCGTGGTCGAGGATCCGTTCCAGGTCCCCCTGGAGCGCAAGATCGCGGACCTGCTCGCCGCGGACCGCGCGATGCACGCGGTCAAGGACATCGCGTGGACCGAGTCCCTGTACGCCGCGCAGCGGGAGTGGAAGACCTTCGCCGCCTCCGACGGCAGCTACACCGAGCAGGTCATCACCCACGTCGGCGGCGGCCTGGAGGCCAACGCGATCGAGGGCGACGAGCACCAGCGGCGGAGCTGGCCGGACAACGGCGGCGCCTGGGCTTCCGCGGGCTACGAGTGGATCCGGGGTTTGGCCCTGGAGGCCAACGCCGAGCGCACCGCGGCAGAGGCCGTCGAGCTGCTGGCCGCCCCGCCCCTCCCCGCCGGGACCCGGACGATCCTGCTGCACCCGAGCCAGCTCTACATGCAGGTCCACGAGAGCTGCGGCCACCCGACCGAGCTCGACCGGGCCTTCGGCAGCGAGGCCAGCTACGCCGGCACGAGCTTCCTGACCCCCGACATGCTCGACGGCTTCCGCTACGGCTCCGACCTGTGCGACATCGTGGCCGACGCCACGGTCCCGGGCGGCCTGGGCACGTTCGGCTGGGACGACGAGGGCGTCGCGGCCCAGCAGGTCCACCTCGTGAAGGCCGGCATGTTCACCGGCTACCTCAGCTCGCGCGAGACCGCCCCCCGCATCGGGCGCCGGAGCGGCGGGGCCATGCGCGCGGATGGCTGGAACCGGATCCCGCTGATCCGGATGACGAACGTCAACCTGCTGCCGAAGCCGGGCATGAGCTTCGAGGACATCGTGGCCGACACGGACGACGGCCTGCTGTTCGAGACCAACCGCAGCTGGTCGATCGACGACCGGCGTCTCAACTTCCAGTTCGGAACGGAGATCTGCCGCGAGGTCAAGGGCGGCAAGGTTGGCCGGCTGTTCCGCAACGGGACCTACACCGGCATCACCTACGAGCTGTGGCGCTCGATGGACGCGGTCGGCGACGCGAGCTCCTGGCGGATGTGGGGCACGCCGAACTGCGGCAAGGGCGAGCCGGGCCAGACCGGCCACGTGGGACACGGGGTCTCGGGCGCCCGTTTCCGCAACGTGCGCGTGGGGGTCGTGGCGTGAGCGGGCAAGACGAGCACAACGCGGATCCGGCCGCGGTGCTCCGGCTCGCGGAGGACGTCGTCCGTCTCGCCGGGACGGCCGGCGCCACGGAGGCCGAGGCGCTCGTGGTGCGCGGCGACTCGTCCCTCACCCGCTTCGCCAACAGCGAGATCCACCAGAATGTCTCGAGCACCGAGGTCTTCATCAACCTCCGGCTCGTCCGGGGCCGCCGCGTGGGCGTCGCGTCCACAGGTCGCACGGATGCCGAGGGTGTTCGGGCGCTGGTCGAACGGGCGGCTGCGATCGCGGCCAACGTGGAGGAGCTGGAGGACTGGCCGGGGCTGCCCGATGGAGACGGCGCCGAGCCCCTCGAGATCGCCTGGTCCGACGGAACGGCGGGCGCCAGCCCGGAGCTGCGAGCCGACGGGGCGAAGGCCGTCATCGCCGGGGCCGACGCCGCCGGCGTCACGGCGTTCGGCTCGTTCTCGACCGACGCGGAGGCTATCGCGGTCGTCAACTCGAAGGGGATCCGGGCCGCCGAGCGTCGGACGACGTCGCAGCTCCTTACCGTGTCCATGGGTCCGCACGACGGGACGGGATACGCGGAGCAGTGCGCGATCGACGCCACCACGATCGACGCCGCCGCGATCGGCCGGGAGGCCGCCGAGCGGGCCCGCGCCAGCGCCAACCCGGTCGCCGTCGAGCCCGGCGACTACCCCGTCGTCCTGCACCACTACGCCGTGGTGGACCTGCTGGACATGCTCGGGTACCTGGGCTTCTCGGCCCTCGCCGTCCAGGAGGACCGCTCGTTCTGGGAGGCCGGTCGCCGGGTGGGCTCGCCCCTCGTCACGATCACCGACGACGGACGCGACCCTGCCGGCCTGCCGATGGGCTTCGACGCCGAGGGCGTCCCGAAGCAGCGCCTCGCGCTCCTGGACGCCGGCGTCTGCCGGGACCTCGCCTACGACCAGCAGACCGGCGCCCGGGCGGCCCGGGCATCCACCGGCCACGGGCTGCCGGCGCCCAATCCATGGGGACCATTCCCGACCAACATGGTGATGAGCGCGGGCGACGCCTCCATGGGCGAGCTGGTCGGGGGGCTCGACCGTGGGCTCCTCGTCACCCGCTTCCACTACACGAACCCGGTCCACCCGAAGAGGGTGATCATCACCGGCATGACCCGGGATGGGACCTTCCTGGTGGAGGGCGGCAGGATCGTGGGCCCGGTACGGAACCTGCGGTTCACGATGTCGTACCTGGACGCGCTCGCCAACGTGGAGGCGGTGAGCCGGGACCGGCGGTGCATCCGCGGGCTCATGGGTGGGAGCGTGGTGCCGTCGCTCCGGCTCTCCTCGTTCTCGTTCACGGGCGCCACCGCGGCGGGGTAGCCGGGCGATGGGGAACCGCGACGGCCGAGGATCGGACCTCACGGTGTACGCGGAGGCGGACGGCTCCATCTCGGTGGACGTCGGCCAGCGGTTCGTGGCCGTGGACGCCGATGACCTCGAGCGGATCCTGGACCGGCTCGCCTCAGACGGCGGCACCCTGCGCCTGCTGGGGGGAACCGGGCGCGCCGATGACGGCGATGAGTCGCCGGACCGCGAGAGCGACCCGGCGATGGGCGCCGCCGGCTATGTGCTGGAACTCGCCCACGCCCGCGGGCTGACGGTCATCCGGGACGAGGCCTGAGCCGCTCCCGGCCGACCCGCCTGGGCCCCCGAGACATTCGGCCGGGCGCTGGCGTCGGACCTGGTCACCAGCCCCGGGGAGTTGACGGACCGGCGATCGATGTCTCAGCCGTCACGACCGGTCCCGGGGGGGAGGGACCGGTCGTGACGGCGCGGGGGAGTGTGTGGTGACTGGCGGCAGGACCGGCCATCCACTGGCGATCCTGACCCGTGCCCCGCGAGCAGATCGTGCGCCCGGCTACCTTTCGATCGGGTGACAGCCGCGGGCGCTCGTGGTGCGAGCAGCCGCGAAATGCCGCGCGGACCCGCCATGAGCCCGCGCCCAAGGTGTAGAGGTATATGTCTACCTTCGACATGGTAGACTTCTACCCATGAGCCTCAACATCAAGAACGAGGAGACGGTCCGGCTGGTCAGGGAGCTCGCTGCCCTGCTGGACACGTCCCTGACCGAAGCCATCACCGACGCCGTTCGCGTGCGGCTGGAACAGCTGAGGGCCGAGCGCCCGGAGCCGCCGTTCGACGTCGAAGGAGTGCTCGAGATGTGGGGCGAGCTCGGCGACCGCCTGGGCCACGACTACCTGAGCCAGGACTTCGACGCACTCCTGTACGACGAGATGGGGCTGCCGAGATGATCATCGACACCTCCGTCCTGGTCGCACTCCTGCTCCGCGAGCCGGAGGCGGCAGCGTTCGTCGTGACCATGAGGGCAGCACCGGCGCGGCGCCTGTCCGCCGCGGGCTATGTCGGGCTGGCCGCCCTGATCGATGGACGTCGGGATCCCGTGCTCTCCAATGCTCTCGACGCGGTGATCCGCGCCTCCCACATCGAGGTCGTGCCGTTCACCGTCGAGCAGGCGCGGATCGCCAGGGTCGCGTACCAGCAGTTCGGGCGCGGATCCGGGCACCCGGCGAGGCTCAACATGGGCGACTGCTTCGCCTACGCTCTCGCGCGCGATCTCGGGGAACCGCTCCTGTTCAAGGGCGACGACTTCGCCCTGACGGACATCGAGCTCGTCCTCGAACCGATCCGGAGCAGACGCCTGAGCGAGGTCGTGGCGGCCTACATAGCCGGAGCAGGCTGAAGCTCCGCCCTCGCGCAGCGGCCGATCCGCGAGGCCACGGCTCGCGGCGCGCCTTGCTCAGGCGAGCCCGAGGAACCGGTCCACCAGCCGGCGCTCCCAGAACGTCCGGACCAGCAGCACCCACGCCGCCACCGCGACGGCCACGATCAGCGCCTCGCGTGGCCCCGGGACGACCAGCTGGAAGAACCCTCGGGCCGGCGGGACAACCAGGGTCAGCACGTACCCGACCGCGAGCCCGATCGCCAGCAGCGCCGGCCGCCGGTCGTCCGTCAGCGGCTCGACGACCGCGAACCACCGGACCGGCGGCTCGACGAACAGGATCAGGGACAACCCGGAGAACACGAGGAACGACGTCAGCGCGGTTCGGGCACCCCGGCCGGCCGCAACCACGTGAGCCGGGTCCGGGGCGTAGAGCGCGAACACGCCGTAGAACACGACCAGGCCGACGAGGCTGGAAACGACCGCCGCCGGGACCACGAAGCGCGCGAGGGTCCGCCCGAGGCTGTCGCGCACCCGCCGTCCGGGCTGGGCCCAGACCGCGAGCAGCGCGCTCGGGATGCCCACGGTGAACACGGTCAGCGCCGAGGCGTTGCGCAGCTCGATCGGGAATGCCCCCACGACCAGCGAGCTCACGACCACCAAACCGACGGTCGCGATGCGGGTCATGAACAGCTTGAGGATGTCCTGCATCCCGTTGAGGATCCGCTGGCCCTCGCCGACCGCCTGGGCGACCGCGGCGAAGGAATCGCCCATCAGCACGAGGTCGGCCACCCCACGCGTCGCCTGGCTGCCGCTGCCCATCGCGATCGCCAGGTTCGCCTTCTTGAGCGAGAGGACGTCGTTCACGCCGTCGCCGATCATCGCCACGTAATGACCGCCGGCCCGGAGCGCGTCCACGAGGCGTTCCTTCTGCGCGGGCGTGATCCGGCCGAAGACCATGGTGTCGTCGGCGGCCTTGACGAGGTCCGCGTCGTCGAGTGCCGCCAGCTCCGGGCCGGAGAGGAACGGGATGTCGGGCCCCAGGCCGGCCTGTCGGGCGAGGGCAACCACGGTCTCGGGGTCGTCGCCGGAGATGATCTTCACGGCGACGCCGCTGTCCAGGAACGCGCGGAGCGTGGCGGCGGCCTCGTCGCGCAGCTCGTCCGCCAGGGCGACCAGGCCGAGCGCGCGCATGCCGTGCGGGAGGGTGGCGCTCGCGTCGTCGTCGCCGACGTCGGGCAGGGCCGCGGCGTCTGGGTACGTGGCCACGAGCAGAACGCGCAGGCCCCTGTCGGTCCACCGGGCGGCCTGAGCCAGGATCTCCTCCCAGGCCTCCGCCTCGCCATCCGGACCGTGGGCGAGGTACGGGTGCAGGAATGTGGCGGCCCCGATCGCGACGATCCCGGGCAGGCCGCCGCGGCCCTCGGCACCCTCATCGGCCCGGCCGGCGCCATCGGTCGCAGGGGCCTCGAACGCGCACGCGCTCCATTTCCGGGCGGACGAGAACGACACCTCCCCCGCGAGCGGCAGCGGCGCCACCGGCCAACGGGCGGCGATGGCCCCGCTCGTCTGGTTGCGGGCGGTGGCGCTTGCCGCGAGCGCGGCGACGGCGTCGATCACCTCGTCCTCGGTTGCCCCTCCGAGGCCGGCCACGGCCTCGACGGACAGCCTGTTCGCGGTCAGGGTCCCCGTCTTGTCCAGGCACAGGACGTCCACGTGGCTCAGGCTCTCGATCGCGTTCGACTGCTGGACCAGGGCGCCGAACCGGATGATGCGGACGGCCCCGAGGGCGTAGGCGACCGCGATCGAGACGAACAGGCCGTTCGGGACGAGGCCGGCCAGCAGGGTGGCGTTCGCCACGACGTCCCCCAGGATGGCGGACTGCACGAGGCCGCGCACGACCAGCAGGAGCTCCAGGTACAGCACGATCAGGAGGACCACGCGGATGACGAGGTTGACCTCGGCCTGCAGCGGGGTGATGACGCGACGGAACGACCGCGCGCCCGCCGTGATCTGGTTGGCGAAGCTCGCGTCCTGCACCTTCTCCGCGACGTACCGGGCAGACCCGGTGGTGGCGAACGAGCCGCTGAAGACCTCGTCGCCGGGACGCTTGCGGACGACGTCCGACTCGCCGGTCAGCTGGCTCTCGTCCAGCCCGGCGGCACCGGTCGCCAGCCGCCCGTCGAGGACCACCTGGTCGCCCGCCTCGAGCGCGATGAGGTCGCCGAGCACGAGGTCGTCCGGCGAGACCTGCACCACCTCGCCGTCCCGGATGGCCGCCGCCGTGGGACGCGTCAGCAGCGCGATCCGGTCCAGGGTCCGCTTCGCGCGGATCTCCTGGACGATGCCGACGATCACGTTGGTCGAGATGACGGCAAGCGACACGAGGGCGTCCGTCGGCCGCCCGACGAGAACGAGCGCAAGGCCCAGCCCGAACAGGATGTTGTTGACGAAGGTGAAGACGTTCTCGCGGACGATCTGCGCGTATGTCCGGGTGGTCGGGGGTGGTGGCGCGTTCCCGAGACCCGCCTCGCGGCGGCGGAGCACCTCCGCCTCGTCCAGGCCGGTCGCGGGCGTGGGCGGCAGGTCCGGGTAACCGGGGATGCCGCCGATCACCGGATCGTCGATCGCGGCGGCGCGGGAGGAAATCACGCTCCGAGGATACGACGCTCGCAGGGCGGGACGACAGGCGGGCGGGCGTCCACGGCGGCCGAGCGCCGCGGTTCCACGCCGGCCCAACGAGCCCGGTCGGGGCCAGCCGGGCCCCGGCGCCGCACCGTCGCCCGGGCCGCTACCGCCAGGCGGGCCTCGCGGCGTCGGGGTACAGGCGGACGCGCCGGTACGGCTCGCGGCCACGTGAGCGCGAGACGAGGTTCGCGCGCTCGGCCATCTGGTGCTGCAGGCGGCGGATGTAGGCGTTCTGCGGCGCCAGCTCCACCGGCTCCTGCTCCTTGATCACCAGCCCGATCGCCTGCTCCGTCTCGCGCAGGGCCGCCTCGCGCGGGTCCACCTCCAGCGCAAAGACGGACGTCAGGGACGCCTGCATCTGCACGATGGTGTTCGCCTTGAGGACGTAGATCGGGATGCCGCGATCCTCGGCCTCGCGCAGCGCCGGCGGCTTCTGCCGGTACTCGCTGCGCAGGGTCATCGCCACGTCCGCCTCGTCCGGCGCCCGGGCGATCACCACCGGAAGTTGCAGGTCCCGGATCGCCTGCTCCAGGCGCTTGCGGCTGATCCCGTGGGGGAACACGCGCAGCGTGGGCAGCAGCCCGCCCTCCACCTGCCGCGCCCCGGATCCGAACGGCGCCTCGTCGTCCTCCGAGTCGCCCGCGTCGTCGTCGAACCCGCCGTCAAGGGCGCGGTCAAACCCGCCGTCGAGGGCGTCGTCCAGGACGGCCAACCCGGCCCCCGGACCCTGGCCGATCTCGCCCGGGACCATCCTGGCGATCCGCTGCTCCTCCGCGGCCTCGAGCTCGGCGGCGTTGACCGGCCGCGTTCCCTCGTCCTCGCGCAGCGTGTTGAGCGCCCGCGCGGCCTGGTCCCGCCATGCCTTCTGGCGCGCCAGCTCCCGGGCGTCGCGGGCCCGGACCTCCGCGGCCGCGGCCGCGGCTTCGGCACGCTCCAGCGGCCCGCGGTCGGCGATCTCCCCCGCCACGAACGGCCCACCGGGCACGAGCAGCTGAGGCGCGGGGCCTGGCGCGGTCCGCGGACCCGGCGAAGGCGACCAGCCGGGCCGCGCGGCGAACCGCTCGCCCGGGAGCACGCTCAGGGGGCCCGATCGGTCCCCCTCCGGGCTGCGGGCCCCTCGGTCGCCGCCGCGGTCGCCGCCGCGGTCCGACGCCCCTCGCCCGGCGCGCCAGCCGCCGGACTGCCCGGGCCGATACCCCGGTCGCGCCGCGGCCGGGCCCCGGTCCTCGCCGGCGTACCCCCCGGTCCGGTACGTGGACGCCCCACGCCAGCCCGGCTCCCGGCCCCAGGCTCCCGCGCCGGATCCCGTGAGCCCGCTGAACCGGTCGGCGCCCCCGCCGACGGCCTCCCGCGCCGACGGCTTCGGCCGCGACTGGGAGCGGTGCACCCCCTCCTCGTCGCGCCAGCGGAGCTCCGCCGACACCGGGTCGCCCAGCAGCATCGCGTCCACGGTCTGCGCGACGTCCGAGTGGACGAGCACCTTCTCGCGGTCCTGGATCTCCACGATCACGTCGAACGTAGGCGGCGCCTTGCGCTCGAGGACGCTCTTCTGCGAGCGGCGCCGGCGCGCCTCGTCGTCGCCCAGGGTCACGCTCTGGATCCCGCCGATCAGGTCCGAGAGCGTGGGGTTGAGCATCAGGTTGTCGAGGTTGTTGCCGTGCGCAGTGCCGATCAGCTGCACGCCGCGCTCGGCGATCGTGCGCGCGGCCTGCGCCTCCAGCTCCGTCCCGATCTCGTCGATGACGATGACCTGGGGCATGTGGTTCTCCACCGCCTCGATCATCACCTGGTGCTGGAGGCTGGGCGTCCGCACCTGCATCCGCCTCGCCTTGCCGATCGCCGGGTGCGGGATGTCACCGTCGCCCGCGATCTCGTTGGACGTGTCGACCACCACGACCCGCTTGCCCTGCTCGTCGGCCAGCACGCGGGCGGCCTCGCGCAGCATCGTCGTCTTGCCGATGCCGGGCCGGCCCATGATCAGGATCGACTTGCCGCTCTCCACGAAGTCCGTGATGATCTCGATCGTCCCGTAGACGGCGCGCCCGATCCGGCAGGTCAGCCCGACCACCTTGTCGCTGCGGTTCCTGATCGCGCTGATCCGGTGCAGCGTCCGCTCGATGCCCGCCCGGTTGTCGTCGCCGAACAGCCCGATATGGTCCACGACGTACCGGAGGTCCGCGTCCACGATCTCGCGATCCAGGAGCGTGACCTCGCTCGCCGGGTAGCGCGCCTCGGGCCTCCGGCCCAGGTCGAGGACGACCTCGATCAGCGTCTCGCGATCGGGGAGCGCGTTGACGGCGGCGACGATCTCCGGCGGCAGCGCCGCCAGAAGCACGTCAAGGTCGTCGATCGTCTCCCGGTGCGGGTCCACGGGTCCCACGCTTGCAATGCCTCCTTGTGATCCGCTACCGGACGCCGGCCGGCACGAGGCGCGGCTCCTCGACGCGGACCAGGGTCTCCTTGAGGAGGAGCGTGACGGTGGCAATCGCGTCGAACCCCTCCTCCTCCAGGCGCCGGTCGGTCGGCGATTCGTAGGTTCGCACGGGTGCGAGAACGCCCCGTCCCCTCAACGACGTCACGTCTGCCCGGGCACCGATGACGCCCAGCGCGTACCGGATCAGGGGCGCCACGTCCGCCTCGGGGCGCGCGAGCACCTTGAAGTAGTGGGGCTGGTCCTCCTTGGCGACGCCCACCTGGACCAGGGCGTCGAGCTGGGTCCCGTCGCGTCCGCCACCCCGGGCCTCCAGAACGTACCCCTCCACGTCCGCGAAGCGGAGGATGGGCACCAGCGATGACCGGGGCACCCGCCATTCCCGGCCCTGGCGCTCCCAGTCCGCCATCCGGACATCCTCGAGGCGCTGGACCGGCGCCGGGGTGACACACGCGTACAGGCGGGAGAGAGCGACCGCATCCTGGGCCACGGCCGGCCGGATCCCGGCCTGGCCGGCCTCCTCGTCGCCCATCGCCGCCGGCAGGGGGTGGGCGGCCGGGCGGAACAGCACCCGCTCGTCCCCGTAGCGCGCGAACCCGGCCTGCATGAACAGCTCGACGTTGTCGTCGGCGTCGGCGCAGGCCACGTGGAAGCGGACGGCCCCGCGCTTCGCCCCGTCGCGGAGCAGGTGCTGGACCAGGCGGAAGCGCACGTCGCCCGCGTCGAGGCCGCCCACCGCGTCCAGCTCGACCACCGTCCACTCGTCCCGCTGGCTCTCGCGCTCGACGCGGAGGAGCCCGGCAATGTGGCTGTCGCGGTCGAAGACGTAGAGCACGTCGTGGGGCTGGAACGCGCCCAGCGGCAGCCGGAACAGGCTGAACATGCCGATCGGCGGGCCGGACACCGGGAGGCCCAGCGACCGCATCCCTTCGCCTCCGTCCTGGGCGAGCCTGCTGAGCTCCCCGAGCGCGGCCAGGTCGGTCAGGCGGGCCGCTCGCACCTTGCCCGTGCTCCGCGCCATCCTCCTCACCTCCCCTGCTGGGTGCGGCGGGTCGGGTGCGGCCGGCGGCCGCTGCCCTCGCCCGGGTCAGCATGCTCCGACGCCAGCATTGCGACCAGCCGGTGGAACCGCGTCTCGCCCGCGAGCTCCGGGTGGAACGAGGTCGCGATGACGTTTCGCTCCCGCACGGCGACCACGCGCCCGTCCTGGAGCTTCGCCAGCACGTCCACCTCGGACCCGACGCGCTCGATCACGGGCGCCCGGATGAACACGGCGTGCACGGGCTGCGCGCCGAGCAGGGGTACCCGGAGCTCGGTCTCGAACGAGTCCAGCTGGCGCCCGAAGGCGTTGCGGGTGACCGTCACGTCCAGCAGCGGCAGGATCGGCTCCTCGCCGCCGGTGATCTCGCTGGCCAGCACGATCATGCCGGCGCAGGTCCCGTACAGCGGCGCACCGCTCGCGGCCAGGTCGAGGATCGGCCCGCGCAGGCCCCAGCGGTCGATGAGGCGCCGCATGGTCGTGCTCTCGCCGCCTGGCAGGATGAGCCCGGCGACGTCGTGCAGGTGCTCCGGCAGGCGCACCTCGACCGCCTCCACGCCGATGGCGCGCAGGACGGCAACGTGCTCCGCGAAGGCCCCCTGCAGGGCCAGCACCCCGATCCTCATCCGGCCGGCCTCACGGTGCCGGCGCTCCGCCGACGCGTCCCCCTACCAGCCGCGGACCGCGAGGCGCTCGTTGTCCGGGATGGCTTCCATGGCGATGCCGCGCATCGGCGCGCCCAGGCCCTTGGAGACCTCGGCGATGATCCGGGCGTCCTGGAAGTGGGTCGTGGCCTGGACGATGGCATTGGCCATGCGGGCCGGGTCCTCGGACTTGAAGATGCCGGAGCCCACGAACACGCCCTCGGCGCCGAGCTGCATCACGAGCGCCGCATCGGCCGGCGTGGAGATGCCGCCGGCAACGAAGTTGACCACCGGCATGCGCCCATCGGCCGCGACCTGCCGGACCAGTTCGTACGGGGCCTGCAGCTCCTTGGCGGCGACGAACAGCTCGTCCTCGCGCATGCCCTGGAGGCGCCGGATCTCGGCCAGGACGTCGCGCAGCTGGTGGACGGCCTCGACGACGTTGCCGGTGCCGGCCTCGCCCTTCGTGCGCATCATGGCCGCGCCCTCGTTGATCCGCCGCAGGGCCTCGCCGAGGTTCCGGCAGCCGCACACGAACGGGACCTTGAAGGCGTGCTTGTCGATGTGGTTCCGCTCGTCGGCCGGGGTGAGAACCTCGGATTCGTCGATGTAGTCGACGCCCAGGGCTTCCAGCACCTGCGCCTCGACGAAGTGCCCGATGCGTGCCTTGGCCATGACCGGGATCGACACCGCCGCCATGATCCCCTCGATCATCTCGGGATCGGACATGCGGGCGACGCCACCGGTGGCGCGGATATCCGATGGGACGCGCTCGAGCGCCATCACGGCGACGGCGCCGGCGTCCTCGGCGATGCGGGCGTGCTCCGGGGTGACGACGTCCATGATGACGCCGCCCTTGAGCATCTGGGCGAGGCCCTTCTTGGTGGCCCACGTGGATGTTTCAGTCATGGTGGTTTGGGCTCTCCGAGAGGACGCGTGAGGGGTCGGCCGTCCGGCTTGCCGCGGGGTCCTCGCCCGTTCGAACCGGTTCGGTCCGGCGTCACGCCCGGATTATCGCACGGCGGCCCGGGAGGGCCCGACGCGGGTTGGTTCGCGACCTTCCGCGGGCACTGCGAGGGCCGGTCGCGACCTTCCGCGCGCTCGGCAGCCTTCACGGTGCTACGGGCCCGACACGAGCCGACCCAGTCCCGTCACGAGAAAGGTTCGTCGAGGATCGTCGGCCACCGCACGGCCGGTGCCCGGGACCGCGCCCGGATGCCTCTCCGGCCCGTGCCCGGGACCGCGCCCGGCTACCGCACCAGCGTGCGGACGACCCCGGACATCAGCGTGGTGGCGCGGCGTGCGGACGCCGGCGAGAGGCGGCTCAGCGCCTCGACCAGGCCGAGCACATCCTCGTCGGGGAGCCCATCGAGCAGGCGGACCAGGCGCAGGATCGTGTCGTCGGGAACCTCGCCCAGGAGGCGCAGGGCGCGCTCGAGCTCCGTGGGCTCGAGGCGGCTGACCAGCCCGACGGCGCGGTCGAAGAGGCGGACGAAGACGAGGAATGTCGCCAGCCACTCGCGCAGGCGGACCAGCTCCGCCTCGGCGGGGTGCAGCGCGAGGGCGGCGTTGGTGTCGGCCAGGGTGCGCTCGAGCACCACCACGATCGGGTCTCCCTCGCGAACCTTCCGCTCGGCGACGACGCGGCCGAACCAGCGCCAGTGGTCCCCGATGGCCAGGTACGCGGTGCCGGCCGGTCCGCGCCTGCCGACGCGTCGGGGTTCCGCGACGCGCTCGACCAGCCCCCACGCCTCGGCCTCGGCGAGGGCCAGGCTGGCGGCGCGGTGGCTCAGGTTCAGGGCCTCCCGGACCTCGCGCTCGGTGAGGGGCTCCTGGCGAGCCATCAGGTAGGCGTGCACGCGCGCGATCGCCGGTGCGACACCCCAGGCGGCGCCCATCTCGCCCCAGGCGTTGGCGAGCTCGAGACGGATCTCCTCGGCGATGGGCGAGGCCGGACGCGATGTCGCCAGAACGAGCGGGGCGGAGACGGCGTCGGTCACTCCTGCATGCTACCGCGCCGGGCCAAAACCTGACCCCGCCCGATAGCCGATTTCCCGGGCGGTCCGGCACGCCGATCGGCCACCCGGTCAATGACCTCCCGAGGGCCCCCGGATGCTGTCGTGGTGGTCATTCGGGCCCACCGCGCCGTCAACTGCCGTGACCATGACGCACTCGGGGGACCGTTTGGAAGGTTTCACGCTCACCGGTCTTTTCGGTCTCCCGCCAGCAGTCTGCCAATGCATCGCCAGAGCTGCATCTGAGGATTCCTGCGCCGGGCGGGGGTTGGGCGGCCCCCCACAGTCCCGGCCGCCTGACGTCCCACCGCCAGCCGGTGTTGCGGTGGCCGGCGGTAGTGCGGCCACCCGCCGTCCGCCCGTTTGCCCCGGCGTATCGTGTCCCCATGCCCGCCCATCGCCTCGATCCCGTCGCCCTCGACCACGCCTTCGCCCTCGCAGCGCGCCAGGTGGAGGACGGCACCGTGCCGTTCGTCATCCTCGGCGTCGCCAACGCCGCGGGAACGATCCGCCTCGAAGCCGTCCCGCCGCGAGACGCGCCACCGGTCGGCCCCGCGGCCGTCTGCCTGCTGGCGTCGATCACGAAGCCGATCGTCACCACCGCGGTGCTGCGGCTGGTCCAGGAGGGGCGCTTCTCGCTGAACGCGCCGCTGTCCACGTGGCTGCCGGAGCTGGAGGCGCCCGCCCGCCCCCCGATCACCGCCTGGCACGTCCTGACCCACACGACCGGCCTGGGCGAGGTCGACATCGAGCAGCTGCTGCTGGCTGGCGGCGACCGTGCCGAGCTGCTGCGCCGCACTCTCGCCCTACCCCAGGAAGCCCCGCCCGGATCAAGGTTCAGATATGTGACCTGCACCTTCGACCTGCTGGCCGAGGCCGTGGAGCGCGCGACCGGCAGGCCCCTGGAAGGGGTGCTGCGCGAAGAGGTGCTCGATCCGCTGGGCATGGCCGACACGGTCTTCGACCCGCGGGAGGTCGGAGCCGCCCGGATGGCCCCGGTGGTCGTGGGCGGCTGGGACGTCGCGCCGGGACCGCAGCTCCTGGAACCCGCGACGGCGTCGCGGGTGCTGGGCGGCTACATCGGGCTGCGCATGGCGGGCGGCGGGCTGTGGAGCACGGCGGCGGACCTGCTGCGGTTCGGCCGCGCGATGCTTCAGGGCGGCGAGCTGGAAGGCGCGCGGGTCCTGGCTCCCGCGTTCGTGGTCCTGGCGACGCGGGAGGTGACCGTCGATGGTCTCGGCGTGACCACTGATCGTCTGACGGACGACCATTACGCCATCGGCTGGGGGAAGCCAGGCGTGGCATCGCCGGCATCGCCGTCGGCGTTCGGGCACGGCGGGATGTCCGGGACGCGCCTCTGGATCGATCCGGGCCACGACCTCGTCGCCGTGTACCTGACCGGCGTCTGGGGCCTGCCGGCGCAGCCGATCGACGCGGTCCTGAACGCCGTGTACGCCTCCGTTCGCTGAGGCGCAAGCGGGATCAGTAGGAACACGCCGCCAGCGCACGGCGAGCGAGGCTTCCACCGCGGTCATGCTCTTGACAAGGCTCGACAGCAAGGCGTAGATTGCCAGCGAATGCTCATATGAGTAGGCAACTGCTCATATGAGCGTAAGAGAGAGCGAACCGGAGGATCCGTGCAGGCAGCGCGGCGTCGGGGCACGAGCGACACGCGGCTGATGGTGCGCATCGCGCAGATGTACTACCGGATGAACCTCAGCCAGGAACAGATCGGCGAGCGGCTCGGGCTGAGCCGCTTCCGCGTCGGTCGGCTGCTGGACCGCGCGCTCCGCGAGGAGATCGTGCGGATCGAGGTCGTCCACCCGGACGCGCGCGTCGTCGACCTCGAGGAGCGGCTGGTGCAGCGCTTCGGGCTCCAGGCCGCCGTGGTTGCGGATGTCCCAGCGGCGACCGGCGCAGGGCAGGACGCCGACGACCTGGCGAGGGCCACCGTCGCCGACGCGGCGGTCGACTTCCTGGCCACCCGCCGCCCGACCGGCGTCGTCGCCGTCTCCTGGGGTCGCACGATGCTTGCCGTTGCGCGCTGCCTCCCGGATGGCTGGACGCAGGCCACCGAGATCGTGCAGCTCAACGGTGCCGCGTCCCGCTCCACCCAGCCCACGCGTGCGAACGAGATCCTCGAGCGGTTCGCCGCGACCTCCGGAGCGACGTTCCGCGGCCTGGCGGCGCCCGCGATCGTGGGCACCGCGGACCTCCGCGACGCGCTGATGCAGGACCCTTCGATACGCGAGACGATCGACGTGGCCCGCTCCGCCCCAACCGCGATCTTCGGCCTCGGGATCCCGGCACCGGACAGCCCGCACCTCGCTTCCGGGTTCGTGGACGAGGACGAGCAGGCACGCCTCCGCGCGAAGGGCGCGGTCGGCGACGTCATCGGGCGCTTCCTGGACAACCGCGGAGAGGTTGCCTGGCCGAAGCTGGACCGGCGGACCGTGGGCCTCCGGCTGGACCAGCTCGCCCGGAAGCCGTTCCGCATGGGCGTGGCCGCCGGCGCGGGGCGGGGCCCGATCGCCCTCGCCGCGATCCGCGCGGGCGTGGTCAACGTCCTCGCCTGCGACGACGCCACCGCCGAGTGGGTGCTGGCTCATGGCTGAGCACCATCTCCCCGACGAGACCGTGGTCCGCCAGCTGGTGGAACGTGCGCTCGAGGCGGTCGAGGGAGGCGCGCTACCGGCCCAGGCTCTGCCGCCTGCCGAGGCAGCGCCGCTTACCGAGGGTGCACCCACCGTCCCCGGCGCCAACCCGAAGACCGTCGCCATCGGCGCCGACCACGGCGGCTTCGCCCTGAAGGCCATCCTCGCGAAGCACCTCGCGGACAAGGGCTTCGGCGTCACCGATTGCGGCACCAACGGCCCGGATGCCGTGGACTACCCCGACTTCGCGCACGTGGTCGCCCGTCTCGTCGCAAACGGTGCATGCGCCAGCGGCATCGTCATCGACGGCGCCGGGATCGGCTCCGCGATCGCCGCCAACAAGGTCCCGGGCGTGCGCGCCGCGAACGCCCACGACACCTCGATGGCCCGCAACGCCAGGGAGCACAACTATGCCAACGTGCTGACCCTCGGCGCCCGGATGATCGGCGAGGGCCTGGCCCTCGAGATCGTCGACACGTTCCTCGCCACCCCGTGGGGCGCCGAACGGCACGGCCGGCGGGTCGCCAGGATCACCGGCATCGAACAGCGGTACAGCCGCTTCAAGAACGAGGACTCCCCCCGATGACCGCCCCGCCCGACGATCGCGCCCAGCTCATCGAGGCGATCACGCGCCAGGTCCTGGCAACCCTCGCCGGCCCGGGCGCGGACGGCGCCACCTGCGCCACCTGCTCAGGCGGGTGTGCGGCCCGGTGTGCGCCCAAGGTGGCCGAGGTCGTGGCGGGCGGCGCCTCCCGCGTCAGCTACAGCGGGGAGGCGGGCTATGTCCCGGTGAACCTCGCGAAGTACATCGACCACACGCTGCTCAAGCCCGACGCCACGGCCGCGGACATCGACCGGCTGTGCGCCGAGGCCATGAAGCACGGCTTCGCCTCCGTGTGCATCAACCCGGTCTGGGTCTCCCGCGCCGCGGGGATCCTCAAGGGCTCCGGCGTCGCCGTCGCCTCGGTCGTCGGCTTCCCGTTCGGCGCCACGATCTCGGAGATCAAGGCCCACGAGGCGCGCCAGGTCATCCGGGACGGCGCCCGCGAGATCGACATGGTGATCAACATCGGGGCGCTCAAGTCCGGCCTGTTCGACCTCGTCCGTGAGGACATCGCCATGGTCTCGGACGCGTGCCACGAGTCGGGCGCCCTCAACAAGGTGATCATCGAGGCCGCGCTCCTCACGGACGCGGAGAAGGTGATCGCCTGCCGGCTGGCGAAGGACGCCAAGGCCGACTTCGTGAAGACGTCCACCGGCTATGCCTCCGGCGGCGCCACGGTGTTCGACGTCGCGCTGATGCGCGAGGCGGTCGGGCCGCGGATCGGCGTCAAGGCCGCGGGCGGAATCCGGACCAGGAACGATGTCGAGGAGATGATCGCCGCGGGGGCGACCCGGATCGGGGCGTCGGCCGGGGTCAAGATCGTGACGGGAGCAGGTGAGACCGGTGGCAGGTATTGACCTTCGCGCGTACGTCTTCCTGGACAGCCTCCAGGCCCAATATGCGGCATTCCTCGGGACGGTGGCGCAGGGCTTCCTGCCGCTGCCGGACGACGCCTCGCTCTACGTCGAGGTCTCGCCGGGCATCGAGATCAACCGGCTGACCGACATCGCCCTCAAGGCCACCTCGGTCAAGCCGGGCATGCAGATCATCGAGCGGTACTTCGGGCTGCTGGAGATCCATTCGCCCTCGCAGGCGGAGGTGCGGGCGGCCGGGGCCGCGATCCTGGCCGAGATCGGCCTGGCCGAGACCGACCGGATCAAGCCCCGAATCCTGTCCAGCCAGATCATCCGCCGGATCGACGACCACCAGGCGCAGCTGATCAACCGGACGCGCCATGGCCAGATGATCATCGGGGGCCAGACGCTCTACGTCCTCGAGATGGAACCGGCCGCGTACGCGGCGCTCGCCGCCAACGAGGCCGAGAAGGCGGCCAGGATCAACATCCTCGAGGTCCGCTCGTTCGGCTCGATGGGCCGCGTGTACCTGGGCGGGGAGGAAGCAGACATCGACGTCGGCTGGCGTGCCGCCGTGGCCGCGATCGAGGCGATCGACGGGCGCGACGCGAAGGCGTGATCGAAACGACAACCCCGGCGGCCGTCCGGCCGACCGGAGCAGGCACTAACTGGGAGAGGGTCCGATGGCAGATGCACTGGGCATGATCGAGGCACGCGGGTTCGCCGCGGTGGTCGAGGCGGCCGACGCGATGGTCAAGGCCGCCAAGGTGGAGCTGGTCAGCTACGAGAAGACCGGCGGCGGGTACGTGACCGCCGTCGTGCGGGGCGATGTCGCCGCGGTCAAGGCCGCCGTCGAGGCCGGCGCCCGCAGCGCCGCGAAGGTCGGAGAGGTCGTTGCGACCCACGTGATCGCCCGGCCGCACGCCAACGTGGACACCGTGCTGCCGCTGGGCCGCATGGACGAGGCGAAGGCCGAGCTCGGCTGACACGCGCCTTCGAACGGACCCTCGGGGGGCGGTCGGACCGGCCGCCCCCGTGACCCGGGCCCCATGGGCCCTGGAGGAACCGATGCTTCTCGGACGAATCGCCGGCACGGTCGTCGCCACCCGCAAGGAACCCCTGATGGAAGGGTGGCGGCTCCTGATCGTGCAGCAGCTCGGCGCGGACAACCGGCCGACCGGCGGCTATGTCGTGGGCGTGGACACGGTGGGTGCCGGCGTTGGAGAGGTGGTTCTGTACGCGAGCGGGAGCTCCGCGCGGCAGACCGAGGTCACCAGGGACCGACCGTGCGACGCGGTGATCATGGCCATCGTCGACACGTTCGAGGTCGGCGGCACGGAGATCTACCGCAAGTAGCCGTGGCAGATGGCCTCCGGAGGCCTCGGACGCGCCGTCACGGCGAATCTGAACCGCGATCCTGAAGGAACGACGACGTGCTCGACGAACGCGAGATCGCAGACATCATCGACCGGGTGCGCCGGCGTGTCGGCTCGCCCGACCCCGGGGCCGGCCGGCGCATGGCCGTCCAGGCCGAGCTCGCCGCCCCGGCCACGGGCGCGGTGGGTGACGGCGTCTTCGCGCGCCTCGACGAGGCCGTGGCCGCCGCCACCGCGGCGTTCCGCTCGACCCGCCTGGAGCTCGACGAGCGGAAGGTGATCATCGAGGCCGTCCGGCGCGCCGCGGCCGAGCAGGCGGAGATGCTCGCCCGGCTGGCCGTGGAGGAGACCGGCCTCGGCCGTGTCGACGACAAGACCGTGAAGAACCGGCTCGTCGCCACCAAGGCACCGGGGCCGGAGGACCTCGAGGTGCAGGCTGTCTCGGGTGCCCGCGGGATGATGATCACCGAGTTCGCGCCGTTCGGCGTGGTGGGCGCCATCACGCCGGTGACCAATCCCGCCGCGACGATCCTCAACAACGCGATCAGCGTCGTCTCCGCAGGCAACGCGGTGGTGTTCAACTCCCACCCGTCCGCGCGCCGGGTGTCCAACGCCACCGTCCGCATCGTCAACCGGGCGATCATCGCGGCCGGCGGACCGGCCAACCTCGTCACCTCCGTCGCGGAGCCCACCATCGAGAGCGCCCGCGCCCTGATGGCCCACCCGGACGTCCGCGTGCTACTGGTCACCGGCGGCCCGGGCGTCGTGCGCGAGGCCCTGCGGACCGACAAGCGCGCGATCACCGCCGGTCCCGGCAACCCGCCGGCGGTGGTGGACGAGACGGCGGACGTCGAGAAGGCCGGCGCCGACATCGTCAGGGGCGCGTCCTTCGACAACAACATCGTGTGCACGGACGAGAAGGAGGTCATCGCGGTCTCGTCGATCGCGGACCGGCTGGTCCGCGCGATGGCCCAGAGCGGCGCCTATGTCCTCGCCGAGCACGAGCTTCGTCGCCTGGAGCGCGTGATCTTCACCGACCTCGGCGCGCCGGGGCAGCCGGGGCACATCAACCCGGCCTGGATCGGGCGCGACGCCGCGCGGATCCTGGCCGAGATCGGCGTGCGTCCGGCGGCGGAACCGCGGCTGCTGGTGGCCGAGGTGCCCGCGGAGCACAGCCTGGTCTGGACCGAGCAGATGCTGCCGGTGCTCCCCGTGGTCCGGGTCCCGGACGTGGGCGCGGCGATCGACCTCGCGGTTCGCGCCGAGCACGGGTTCCGCCACACGGCGTCGATCCACTCGACCAACGTCGAGACGATCACCCGGATGGCGCGGGCGATGGACTGCTCGATCTTCGTCACCAACGGGCCCAACTTCGCGGGCCTGGGCGAGGGCGGGGAGGGCTTCGCGACCGTGTCCATCGCCAGCCCCTCGGGCGACGGCATGACCCGGCCGCGCACGTTCTCGCGCGAGCGGCGGATCACCGTCGTCGGCGCGCTGCGGATCGTCTGATGCCGAACCCGCCGATCCTGGCAGCCGGGCTCGACCCGCTCGAGGCGACCATCACGCCCACGGCCGGCCTGCGCGAGCCCGCCCCGATGGCCGGGCCCGACCCGCTCCAGCCCGCGATCGCCCTGCTGGAGTTCGACTCCATCGCCGTCGGCATCGAGGCCGGCGACGCCATGGCCAAGCGCGCCCCGATCGACGTGCTCCGCAGCGGCACGATCCACCCGGGCAGGTACCTGGTGCTGGTCGGCGGGTCCGTGGGGGACGTGGAGGAGGCGTTCGCGGCCGGGCGCGAGGTCGGCGGGCCGTGTCTCCTGGACACGGTGTTCCTGCCCAACGTCCATGCCCAGGTGGTCGCCGCGCTCCGCGGGGTCCGGCAGGCCGGGGCCGGCGAGGCGCTCGGCATCATCGAGACCGAGACCGTCGCCTCGGTCATCTGTGCCGCGGACGCCGGCGTCAAGGGCGCGAACGTGCAGCTCCTGGACCTGCGCCTGGGAGATGGCCTGGGCGGCAAGGGCTACCTCCTGTTCGACGGGCCGGTCTCGGAGGTCGAGGCCGCCGTGGCCATCGCCTGCGAGCACGTCACGGACCTGGCCGGCGGCGCGGCTGGCGTCGCGCGGGCAGGCCTGCGGGCGCCGGTCTGGCGGGTCATCTCGCAGCTCCACCGCGAGATGCGCCACGAGCTTGAGACCGACCCCCGGTTCCGCACCCGGGTCGCGGCCGTGGAGCCGTAGCGATGCAGCTCGGTCGCGTGATCGGGACCGTCGTCGCGACGGTGAAGGCGCCGGGACTCGACGGCGTCCGGCTGCTGATCGTCCAGCCGCTCACCCGGACGCTGGAGCCGGTCGGGAGCGCGGTGGTCGCGGCGGACGCCGTGCACATGGCGGGACCCGGGGAGCTGGTGTACGTCGTCGGAGCCCGCGAGGCGGCGGAGGCCATGGAGGACCGGTTCGCACCCGTTGACCACGCGATCGTGGGCATCGTGGACGCGATCGCGCCGGTCCTTGGAGGCGGGCGATGAAGCTCGCGCGCGTGGTGGGCACGGTCGTGTCCACGATCAACGCCCCCATCTTCGAGGACCGGACGCTGCTGCTGTGCGACCTGGTCGAGCCGTCCGGGGAGGCGGCCGGCGGATACCTGATCGCCGTGGACACCGTGGGTGCCGGCGCGGGCGAGCTCGTGCTGATCCTCGACGAGGGCACGTCCGCGCGCCAGATCGTGGGTGAGAGCCACGGCCCCCTGCGGGCGGTCGTGGTCGGGATCGTGGACGAGGTAGCCGGGCCGGCCGCGAAGGTCAAGGCGTCATCCGCGGGGGCAGCGGAGCGGCCACTGGGTGCTGGCAGGCCGGCGAAGAGCGGGGGGCCAGCGAAGGGAGCCACGCCCGCTCCGCGTGGCGCTGGCGACCAGTCCCGTTCGTGAGGAGGCTCCGCACATCGCGCCGCCCGCGCCGCCCGCGACCCCCGAGCGGCCGCCTGCCGACGAGACCCGAGGACCGCCGCGCGCGCGAGGTTGGGGGCGTCCCGGCTAGAGTCCGCGCATGACCGATACCGTCCACCCGATGGCCTCGCTCGGCTTCGATGCGGCCGCCGACGCCTACGAGCGGGGCCGCCCGGACTACCCGGCCGACGCCGTCGCGTTCATCGTTGACCGGCTTGACCTCCGGCCGGGCCGCGTCCTCCTGGAGCTCGGGGCGGGGACCGGCAAGCTGACCCGCCAGCTCGTTCCCTCCGGAACACGGATCCTCGCGATCGAGCCGGTCGCGGCGATGCGGGCCAGGCTGGCAGCGACCGTCCCGGAGGCGGAGCTGCTGGAGGGCACGGCGGAGGCAATTCCCCTGCCGGGTCGGTCGGTCGATGCTGTCGTGGCGGCGCAGGCGTTCCACTGGTTCGACACCATTCGCTCCCTCTCGGAGATCCACCGCGCGCTGCGGCCCGGTGGTCGCCTGGTGCTCGCCTGGAACCTGCGCGACGAGTCGGTGCCCTGGGTGAAGCGGCTGGGGGAGTGCATCGAGGCCGCCACGGGCGGCGAGGCGCCGAGCTCCCACCACGGGTGGCGAGAACGCGTCGACCGATGCGCCCTCTTCGAGCCGCTGGAGACGGCGGCGTTCCGGCACGTCCAGCGGCTGACGGTTGACGGTGTCCTGGACCGGGTGGTCTCGGTCAGCACGGTCGCAGCGGCAGCGGCCCCCGTCCGCGACGGCCTCGTCGCGGAGATTCGCGAGCTGCTGGCGACCGATCCGGACACGGCCGGCCGGACCGAGTTCGAGCTGCCGTACCGCACAGAGGTGCACTGGGCCGCGTGCCGGTCCCCCGAGCCAGGGGCCGTCGGCTTGATCGCGTCCGTGAACGTGAGCCCGGGCGAGGTGCCGAAGACGCCCGTCGACGGGTCGCGCATCCTCCGGACGGGCCTCGAAGGCGATGGGCGCGTGGAACCGGAGCCGCGCTTCGGCGGCGCTGACCGGGCCATCCGGCTGTACGCGCAGGAGGCGATCGAGCGTGACCGGGAGCAGGGCGTCGCGGCCTTCCCGGGTGCGCACGGGGAGAACCTCACGCTGCTCGGGGTCGATTGGGGTTCACTTGCGCCCGCCGACCGGCTGGCGTTCGGAGAGGGAGGCGAGGGTGGTGATGGTGGTGGAGACGGGCCGGGGGCGCTGATCGAGCTGACCGAGCCGGCCACGCCGGGCGTGACGACCGCGTACCCGTTCGCGGAACCGCCGGCCTCACCGACCGGTCGCGACTCGCACCCCGAGGATACCCACTGGTTGGCGCGGGTCCTGCGCGAGGGCCCGGTGGCACCCGGGATGGCCGTACGGGTGGTCCGGCCCGGACCGCTGAACGACAGGCAGTCCGCGCGCTACCCTTCGAATCGACCCTACGGAGGAACCATGTCCGCATCCGAGCAGGCCGCCGACGTCGTCGCGGCGACCGATGTCGCGCCGGCCAGCGACGTCGAACCGGCCAGCGACGTCGAACCGGCCACCAGTCGCGAGGCGCTCCTCGTCCGGCACAAGGAGGCCCGGCGCCTCCGCAACGCCGCGGAGCCCGGCAGCCACGAGTGGGAGCAGGCGTCCATCGAGGTCGGGCGGATCGAGGTCGAGATCGCCCGGATCGAGCGGGCGGCGGACCCGCCGCTGGTCTGACCGTCCGGTCTCGGTGCCATGTGCCGGGCCACCTGCCCGCCCGCCTGATCCCGCGGCACGCGGCCGACCCCGGGGATCCGCCTCCGAGGCGCCCGACGGAGCGCGCTGCTATCGTTCGGGCATGGACGGGGTCGTGCTCGTGCTGAACCAGAACTACGAGCCCCTGAACGTCTGCAACATCCCGCGGGCGTTTCGGCTTGTGTTCGGCGCGAAGGCCGAGGTCATCGAATACGACCACGCCGAGATCCGCACGGTCCGGACGACCTACCGGGCTCCGTCCGTGATCCGTCTCCAGCACCACATCCGTCGCCCGCGTCCGCGCGTCAAGCTGACCCGGCGCGAGATCTTCGCCCGCGACCGGCACACCTGCCAGTACTGCGGACGCGTGGCCAACGACCTCACCCTGGACCACGTGGTGCCGCGACATCGCGGCGGCGCCCACAGCTGGGAGAACCTGGTCGCCGCCTGCAAGCCATGCAACCATCGCAAGGGCGGCCAGACCCCGGACGAGGCGCGCCTCCGGCTACGACGCCAGCCGTTCGAGCCCCGCAGCGACGTCTACTCGCTGTTCACCCCGTACCTGGAGGACGACCGGAACGAGGCCTGGCGGAGCTACCTCTTCCTCGGTCGAAACTAGCCACCCGATGGCGGCCCCGAATCCCGCCGTGCGGGACGATGCCGCCATGCGGGACGACGCCGCTCCGATGGACCACGGCGTCGTGCGGGAGGATGCCGCTCCGCTGGACCGCGGCGCCGTGCGGGACGATGCCGCGCTGCGGGACGATGCCGCCGTGCGCGTGGCCACCGTCGTCCCTGCCCGGGCGCTCGCCGTCCTCGACCGCATCCACGCCGCCGGGCACGGCGCGTTCATCGTAGGTGGCTCGCTGCGCGACACCCTCCTGGGCCGCACCCCCGCGGACTGGGACATGGCGACCGATGCCCGCCCGGACCGCCTCGTCGCGCTCTTTCCCGGTGCCGTCTACGAGAACCGGTTCGGCACGGTGGCCGTTCGCCGCGAGGAGGACGTGTTCGAGATCACCACCTTCCGCACCGAGCACGAGTACGCCGACTTCCGGCGGCCGCACCGGTTCGAGTTCGGCGACGAGGTCGAGACGGACCTCGCGCGCCGCGACTTCACCGTCAACGCCATGGCCTGGGGCCGCCCTGCGGGCGACGCCGGGCCGAACGGCCTGGTGGACCCGTTCGGGGGCCTGGAGGACCTGGCGGCCGGCCGGCTGCGGGCGGTCGGCGACCCGGACGCCCGTTTCGGCGAGGACGCCCTGCGCATGGTCCGCGCGGTGCGGCTGGCGGCGACCCTCGGCTTCAAGATCGAGCCGGCCACGCTGGCGGCGATCACCCGGAACGCGGCCCTGGTCGAGCACCTCTCGGGCGAGCGCGTCGGTGCCGAGCTGGCCAAGCTGCTCGCGGCGCCGCAACCGTCGGTCGGGCTCAGGCTCGCCCAGGAGACCGGGCTGCTGGGCGTGATCTCTCCGGCGCTCGCCGCCCAGCGCGGCATCTCGCAGAACAAGGTGCCGGGCGAGGATCTCTGGGACCACACGCTGAAGACCGTGGACGCCACGCCCGTGGACCGGCCCGTCGTTCGCCTCGCCGCCCTCGTCCACGACATCGGCAAGCCGGCCACCCTTTCGGACGGTCACTTCCACCACCACGACGTGGTCGGCGCGCGCCTCGCGGACGAGCTGCTGCGTCGTCTTCGTTACCCGCGCACGGCGTCTGCGGAAGTCACCCACCTCGTGCGCTACCACATGTTCACCGTGGACCCCCTGGCGACGGACGCAGCGATCCGCAGGTTCATCAAGCGGATCGGCAAGATGGACCTGGATGCGCTGTTCGCGCTCCGCCGGGCGGACGACATCGGCAGCGGCATGGATCCCGACGACCCGGACATCCGCGCCTACCGCGCCCGCATCGACGCGGAGCTCGCGGCCGAGGCGGTCCTCGACCGCTACGCCCTCGCCATCGACGGCACCGACCTCATGCGAGAGCTGGGTCTCGTCCCGGGGCCCCGGCTCGGCCGCATCATCGACGGCCTGGTGGACGCCGTGATCGCGGATCCGGTCCTCAACGAGCGCGGCTCCCTGCTGCTGCTGGCACAGGGCATGCTTGCGGACATGGACGCAGACACCGGCGACGCGTGATCGAGCTGCTGCTCCAGGCGGAGCGTCTCCTGACGCTGGGGCTGGTGGATCAGGCCGAGCAGCTGTACCGGCAGGCGGCCGAGGCCGACCCGCAGAACTCCATCGCTGTGGTGGGCCTGGCCCGCGTGGCCCTGGAGCGCGAGGACGACGAGGGAGCGCTGCGCGAGGCACGGCGCGCGCTGGCGATCGACCCGGAGAATGTGGCGGCGGCCCGGCTGGCGGCCCGGCTGGAGGAGATCCTCGCCAATCGCGGACAGGCGCCGGCGGCGGTCGAAGCGAAGCCTGCGGAGACGGCCGCTGCCGATGCCGACGGGACGGCCGGCGCCGGTGCGTACTGGACGGCCGCTGCCGATGCCGACGCTGCCAAGTCCGAAGCCGACCCTGGCTCGGCCGCGATCGAACCCGCCGCTGCCGAGCCGATCGAACCCGCTGCTGCCGAACCAGCTGCTGCCCAGCCGATCCCATCCGAGGCGCCCCGTCGCGGCGTCATCGACCGCCTGCTCCGGAGGAACAACCCGTGAAGGTCCTGGTCACCGGCGGTGCCGGCTACGTCGGCGGCGTGTCCGTGGATGCGATCCTCGCCACCGGCCACGACGTCGTCGTCCTCGACGACCTGTCCACCGGCCACGCCGCGATCGTCAACCCGGCCGCGCGCCTGGTGAACGGTCTCCTACGGCGACGAGGCCGCCGTGCGGGCCCTCCTCGAGGGTGAGGGGATCGACGCCATCCTCCACTGCGCGGCCCGCTCGCTGGTCGGCGAGAGCGTCCAGGACCCGGCGAGGTACTACCGCGACAACGTGGCCGGCGGCGTCGCCCTGCTGGAGGCGGCTCGCGCGGCCGGCGTGCGACGCGTCGTCTTCTCGTCGACCGCTGCCGTCTACGGCACCCCGGACTCCACGCCGATCCCCGAGGATGCCCCGCTCCGGCCGATCAACCCCTACGGCGAAACCAAGCGCACGTTCGAGGGCGCGCTCCACTGGTACGGCGCCGCCTACGGCTTCCGGAGCGTGATCCTGCGCTACTTCAACGTGGCGGGCGCAACGGAGCGCCTGGGCGAGGTCCACCGGCCCGAGACGCACCTGGTCCCCAACATGCTCCGGGCCGCGGAAGGCGGACCCGCGCTGACGCTGTTCGGCGACGACTACCCGACCCCGGACGGCACGCCGATCCGCGACTACATCCACGTCGCGGACCTGGCCGACGCCCACCTGGCGGCGCTCCTGGCCACGGATCCCGGCGACCCGCGGACGGGCCCGGCCGGCCCGGCCGCGTCGGCGCCGGCCGCCCCGCTCATCTGCAACCTCGGCACCTCGACCGGATTCTCCGTCCGGGACGTGCTGCAGGCCGCGGAGACCGTTGTCGGCCGGCCCATCCCGCACATCGTGGGCCCACGCCGGGCCGGCGATCCGCCCGTGCTGGTGGCGTCCAGCGCGAAGCGCACGCGAGATCCTGGGCTGGGAACCCCGCCGCTCCACCCTGCGACGAGATGATCGGCTCCGCCTGGGCGTGGCGCCGGGCGCACCCGGACGGCTACGGGGACTGATCGGACCGACCGGGGATTCGGCCGACGCGCGACGGCCCGATGGGCCCGGCGCGGCGGTCAGGGCACCAGCAGGTGGACCGGGTTGCCCGAGACCGAGACCTCCCAGGTAGTCGTGTCGTTGCCACCCTTGTCGATCGTGTACTGGATCTTCCACCAGCCGCCCTGCCACAGGCCCGCCTGCCCGTAGGTGCTGGCCAGGGGGACGCTGATATGGATCCAGGTGTTGTTCGTCGCCTGCCCGCTGGGGGACGTGGTGGTGATCGAGCCGACGTTGGTGCCGGAACACCGCGCTCGTTCCCGTGTAGGCGAGTGCAGTTGGCATCCGTCGTGTAGTTGAAGTTCACCGCGTGCAACGTTCCGCCGTCCGGGCTGAAGACCCGGAGCGTGCCCGTGGCGCCGCCGGCCAGGTCTCCTGGGTCGAACAGGTCGATCAGGGCCGTCTTGCCGGCGCCGGTGGCCTGGTCGATCTTGGCCAGGTAGAACTGCTGCGTCTGCGTTCCGCCGACGGCCGCGTCATAGGAGAGGTTGTTGTAGACGGTCATCCGGCCGTTGCCGTAGACCTGCGGCGAGCCTCCACCAACCGCCTCGATCGCCCACATGTTCTCGGCGCTCGGTGCTGTCGTTGACACTCGCATCGGTACTGCCGCTGGGCGGCACTGGTCTTTGACGTCTGGACCTGGAGTACGTAGGTACCGCTTCCGAGATTGCCGGTCGGGATCGTCCACCAGGCGTTGTGGTAGGCGTCACAGCCGCTGTGGCTCGCCGCCGGAGAGCGTGCCGGTTGCGGCGCCAGCGTGTTGGCTGGGGTCGTACCCGGTCTGGCCCTCGAACAGCGCACCGGACGTGTAGAGCTGCGTCCACGCCGAATAGGCAGCCCGACCTTGTCGTTCGTGTTCCACAGGGTGTAGTACGTCGAGGCCGGCGTGCCTGCGGCCGTGCTGATCCAGTGGTCGCCGACGCCCATGTAGCCACCGACGCCGTTCGAGCCCATCGCGCAGAACCCGGGTCGAAGACCTTGACGATCCCGCCCGACGGGAGGCTGATCGCGTAGTTGTAGCCGAGCGCGTCGATACCTCGCGTTCGCGCCGGCGCCGTTGTTGGCGGGCGCGTAGGCATCACCGTTCCCCTGCTCGCCGCCCTTGGTGATGATCGCGCCCCAGCCGCCCTGGCTGGCAGGAAGTCCCGTCCGGGTCACGCCGTCCGTCGTCTCCATCGTCGTGACCATCTTGGTCCGCGAGTAGGTGTAGTTGGCCTGGATGGAGATCTGATCGACGCGGAGTTGCGTGCCAGTCGTCGCGCAGCCCTTGGCTGCCGTCAGCCGGAGCCGGAACTTGCCATCGGAAAGGGCGGTCTGGCTTCCACGTCTGACCGGGCCAAGCCGTCATGTTGGTTCGTCGCGCCGAACGTGAACGTCTGGTTCGAGGCTCGTCAGGTTGCGCAGTCACCTGTTCGTGCCGGTCGTCCAGGTGCCTGCCCCGTCGCCGGACAGTGCCACGGCGATCGTGTTCGTCGTGGTCGCCGCACGTGGCAGACACGACGCGACGTTCGTCAGCTTCACCCGGATCCCGTCCACGGAGGTGATGGTCCTCGTTTGCGGCGAGGTTGGTGAGCAGGCCGAACGTCGACCACTGCTGGGCCTGGGTGTTCGTCGTCGTGTAGGCGTATGCGGAGTCGGCGGCGTTCACCGCCGCCGACCAGCGTGCCACGCTCGAGGTCCATACGCTGGACGGCGTCGCCGTCGCAGCGCGGGCCCCCGAGTTGCTCCGTCAACCCGGGCGTCGTGGTCGGCGTCGTCTTGTTCAGGAACAAGTCACCGACCCCGTAGTAGGCAAGCGGGCTGCCCATCGGAACGGGCAGGACGTAGATCCCTTTTGCCGATCTCGTCACGGGATACGACGTGATCCCGAGGACGCGGGCGAAGAAGGCGGGCGAGCTCGCGGCGATCGTGACGTCCAACTGCCGGGGATCACCCGTGTCCTGGACCGGCGTGACGGTGATGGCTCCGCTGCCGGTGTAGTCGTTCTGGGTCGCGGAAGCGCGTGCCTCCGCGTAGGCACTCGTCCTGTCACCCGGGAGATACACGGCACCGGCCAGGGCGGCGGCGTCTGCCGCACGCTGCACCTTCAGGGTGGTGACCCAGTAGAACGCGACGTCCACGACCACCGCGCAGAGCGCAACGAACAGCACGATCGAGAGCGCGAAGATGACCGCGACCTGTCCGCGGGACCGTTCGCGTGCCCGGGGTCGTGAGCGGCCGGACAGGACTTCGAGCGTCGGAGGCATCGTGCGCTCCTACTGGGCGGTCGGGTTGAGGTTCATGACGGTCTTGTCCGACATCGTGAGCGAGGACCAGGACGTCCCGAACATGAACCGGAAGATCCCGCCCAGCGACGTCTGGAACGGGTAGCTGTAGGTGATCGAGACGCCGAGTCCGTCCGCGTTCACCCCGTTCAGGCGGTTGCAGGGAAGCCAACCCGTCGAGGTCTGTCTGAAGTCCAGGGCCCTGCCGTCCACGGTCGGCCCACCGCCCACCGCCAGTTCCCACGTGTTGAAGGAGGAGGACGCGGTCCCGTCCGGGTTCGCGAGGTAGATCTTGAGCGAGGTCACGTCGTTGACATGAACCAGCGAACCAGGCGACTCGAGGACGCGCTGCACGGCGGCGACGATCGGTGCGTCGAAATTGGCCGTCGAGCACGGGTAGGCGGTATTGCCGTCGGCCAGAGCCGCGCCCGTCCGGGCGCCTTCACGGGTGGCATAGGCGAGGGTCTGATCGTGGGTGAAGGCGATCCCGAACTCCAGCATCCCCAGCAGGAGGAGCAGGAACAGGGGGACGACGAACGCGAACTCCACGAGGCTCTGCCCGCGCTGGACGCTCGACCGATGCCACCCGCGCAGCCACCCCGGGCGCCCTCGTCCCGCGCGCTCCCGTCCGCTCACAGCACGGGCTCCATCCGCATCGCGTTGGACTGGACGATCGTCGTCCCGGTCCCGTTGAGTGACACGAGGTTCGAGAGCGGCGTGACCCACGTGTGCTGGTAGGTGATCTTCACGCCGATCGTGTCGAGGGTCCGTCCACTGCCCATGGCCGGGCAGCCGGCCAGGACGTTGCAGCGGTTGGCCTCGAGATACGTCCTGGAGGACGCGGAATACGGGACGGTGACGGTGGTGTTGTCGGGCATCGTGCAGGTCGTCGATCCGGTGCGCGAGTACAGGTTCTGCTGTCCGCCGACGACGGCCCCGTTCTGGTCGGACCGGTAGATGACCACCTGCGTGATCCGCGATCGGTCGGCCGGCGCCGTCACGTCCACCTCGATCTGCTTGAGGATCGCGCAGTCGGCGCCCGAGGCATTGCCGGCCTCGGCCGCGACCAGCGCCGCATCGCGCGTCGCGAACCCCACCGAGAGCAGCGCGTTGAACACGAACGCGAACTCCAGGATCCCCATGATCATCGTGATCATGATCGGGAAGACCAGGGCGAACTCGACGAGCGCCTGGCCGGCCGGGCGGCGACGCGCGGCCGCGCCATAAGGCGGGCCGGCTGCCCGGGGAGTGGCTCGGATGATCCTGACTGGCCGCAACGCTGATGCTCCGGCGGTGTGGACGAAGAGACGAATGGTGCTGCGCGAGACGATGGCGCACGCGAAAGCGCGTCACCGCGCCTCTCACGCCACACCACGATGCAGCGCGTCACCCGTGTGCGGAAGAGGCCCTTCTGCGCCAGGGGGTGGTACTTCCAGGTGAGCGGGCGCCGCTGGGGAGCGCCAGGGGCGGTGGTTGAGCGCCTAGAGCGCCGGGCGAACCCGGACGGCCACCGGGTTGACGTCTCCTCCCGATGGGATCCGCGCGCCGACTCGGCGGCACGTCTGGGTGGTGCGTCCTGGCACTCCCTGCAAGGATGATCCCAAGGTCAGGGGTCTAAAGTCCGGCTCCTTCGCCCAGGACCTTATTCCCCTTCATCGCGCCGATAGTCCGGGGAGTCACGCGCTTGAAGTTCTTCCGGGGACGCCCATCCACCGGTCGACACCGCTCACGCGGCCAGGCCATCGTCGAGTTCGCTCTCGTCTTCCCGCTGTTCATCCTGCTGCTCGCGGGGATGATCGATTTTGGGATCGCGCTCTACGACTACATGACGATCATCAACGCCGCCCGGGATGGGGCGCGCCTGGGGGCAGACCTGTGCGGCGAGACCTCTCCACCGTGTACCTCGACCATCACCGCGCGGGTCAATCTGCCGGTCGGTGGACTCACGTTCGCCTGCACCACGCCTGGCGGGGCAGGTACCAGCTGCGATTCGGGCGGGGCGAAGGGCGGCGGCAGCGTCAGCGTCACGGCGTCGTACACCTATCAAATGATCTGGCCGCTGGCGTTCCAGACCAAGATCCCGATGGGCTACACGGCCAAGTTCATGGTCCAGTAGGGCATCGGGATGCCGCTTCCGAGTCGCACGAGTTCCTTCGCCCGCCGGCATCGTTCGCGGGGCCAGTCCATGGTGGAGTTCGCCCTAGTCCTCCCCCTGTTCATCCTTCTGCTCGCGGGGATGGTCGACTTCGGGATGGGCCTCTACTCCTACATGACGCTCGTCAACGCGACCCGGGAGGGGGCGCGCCTGGGGTCGACCAACTGCACCGCGCTGGCATGCACCGATGCGGTCAAGGCCCGCGTCACGGCGGCGTCCGGCGGGCTCAACCCCAGCCCGATCACCGTTACCTGCACAAAGGCGGCGGGAGGGGGCATCACGTGCGCGAAGAACACGACCATCCCGCCTGCGGCCCAGAACGGCGTGAAGAACGGCGACAGCGTCACGGTGCATGCGGAATACACCTATCACATGATCTGGCCGCTGGCGTACGGAACACCGATCACGTTCACGTCCGACGTAACGTTCATGGCCGAGTAGAAAGGCTCAGATGATGCTGTACGGACCCCGAGGGATCCTGAACCTGGCCCACGCCCGGGAGCGCAAGGACGGCGCGCGGGGCCAGATCCTGGTCCTGTTCACGCTCGTCATCGTGCTCCTGATGGTCCTCGCGGCCATCGTCATCGACGCCGGCCTCCTGCGGACGGACGCCGCCCGGCTGCAGAACGCCCTGGACGCCGGGGCCCTCGCAGCCGCGCGCAGGCTTCCCGCGACCAGTGCGAACGTTGGCCTGGTCAAGGGGGATGCCGTCAGCTTCGCCGAGGCCAACTTTCCCGGCCTCGGCCTCCCCCAGGACCAGATCGACTTCCGCTGCATCATCGGGGCGGACAAGACGACGGGACTCCCCCACCTCATCGACATTCCGGCGGTCTGCAAGGTGCCATTGGCATCGGACTGGGTGTGCACCGCTGCCCTGTGCTGGGCTCCTTGCGATCCGGCGGCGGGTGATACCTGCAACACCGTCGTCCTGAAGGATCACGTGACCCGCGAGTACACCTTCGGCCGGGCGGTCGGGATCAACAGCGGAGACACTGGGACGATCCAAGCTGCGGCGTGCACCGGGCCATGCGGGCCGACCATGCCCGTCGATGTCGTGCTGACCATCGACCGCACGCTGTCCATGGCGGGCCTCGAGTCGACGCTGGTCAGCGGTGCCGACGCCGTGCTCAAGGCGTACGACCCCACCATCCAGCACGTCGCCCTCGGCATGATCGGGCCCAGCTCGCAGCTCACGGCCTGCTCCAACGGTGCCATGGGCAAGATCCTGGTGAACGGGACGCTGACCGCGCCGGCGGTCGGGACCAGCCACCCGACCGGCACGAACGTCTCGGCCGGAGCTGCGACGCTCGTGATCAACAAGCCGGCCTCGACCGCGGCGGGAGATCTCATGCTGGCCGGGATCACCGTCGACGGCGGGTCCGGCACGACCATCACGCCACCGACAGGCTGGGACCTGATCCGCCGGACCGATAACGGCAACAACGTGGGCCAGGCGACATTCTCCAAGCTCGCGACCGCGGCCGATGCATCGGTCACGTCCTACACGTGGAACCTGTCCCCGAGCGCACGCGCCTCCGGCGGGATCCTCCGGTTGACCGGCGTCGATACTGACCAGCCGATCGACCTGTCGAGCGGGAACACCGGAACCGGCACCACGCTCACCGCGAACGGCGTCACCACCACCGTGGATGACACGACGCTCGTGGGCTTCTTCAGCCCCGACAGCAACTCGGCCGTCACCCCGTCGGGAACCTCAGCCCTGACGGAGCAGTTCGACATCGCTCACCCGAATGCCGCCGGGCCGCGAACAGAGGGCGCGACCCGGACGACGGCTTCGACCGCGGGGGCGACCGGCAACAAGACGGCGACCATCACCGCCAGCGCCCCGTGGGTCGCGCAGCTGATCGCGGTGCGACCGATGCCGGTCGAGACCTACCCCGCCGGCTACCCCACAACCACCCCTCCGTACACCGACGCCTTCCTCGATGCCAACATGCCGAAGTGGATCCCGGTGGGCCTGACCGGCACGATCAACGCGGACGTCACCGAGTCGTACCGGAACGCCGACGGCTCGGTCAACCTATCGAGCACGATCGCCAGGACCATCCGGTGCGTCCTCCCGCCCAACGACCTCTACAGCGGCACCGACCAGGCCTCACCGTTCGACTTCGCCAGGGCGTATCTCGTGGGCACCTCCGTCACGCCCGCCCACGCCAGGCCTACCGTCACCACCGGCATCATCTTCGAGACGGACGGAACCCCCCAGACGCAGAACTACACGTGCCAGCAGGCGCAAACGGCCGCGAGTGCCGCCAAGGCCGCCGGGATCGAGGTTTTCACGATCGGGTTCTTCGCCTCCAACAACGCAGGGTCTGCGTGTCCCGACACGTCCGGGCCATGGCACGGCAAGACGGTCGTCCAGTCCCTGGCAGCGATGGCGACCAACTCCAGCGTCATCAACACCAACAAGTGCGACACCATCGCGAATTCTGGCGTTGACGAGAATGCCGACGGCGATCATTTCTACTGCACGCCGGATCCGGCCAAACTCTCGGACGTGTTCAGTTCCGCGGCGCTGGCCCTCGCGGGCGGCAGCCGGCTCGTCCAGTTGTACCCGCAGCCGATCGTGACAAGCGTTGGGCCTTCAAGCGGCGCCGTCGCGGGTGGGACTAGCGTCACGATAGGCGGCAGCAACTTCACCGAGGCGTACTCCGTCACGTTCGGCGGAACCCCCGCCACGTCGTTCCACGTGGTCAGCGACACCTCCATCAGCGCGGTCGCGCCGGCGCATGGCGCCGGGACGGTGGATATCCAAGTGTCCACGCCGGGAGGCTCGTCAAAGATCACCAGCGCCGACGAGTACGACTACGTGCCATAAGCCCGGGATACCAGCGGAGCCCACAGCGGCCGGGATGCACCTCGTGCGTCCCGGCCGTTCCGCGCCCTGACCGCTAACCGCCACGGCGGGCCGGCTGCCGGAATGAGGCGTCCCGGCCCTTCCCGGTGGTGGTAGGGTCGGGACGTGCCGCAGTCCACCCTGGCGCCCGCCATCCGGGAAGAGATCGTCCGGCTCGGGCGCGCCGACATCATGGTCGGCATCCCGAGCTTCAAGAACGCCGCGACCATCGGCTACGTGGTGCGCGCGGCGCATGCCGGGCTGGTCCAGTACTTTCCGGACCTCAAGCCCGTGCTCGTCAACTCGGACGCCGGCTCGCCCGACGGCACCCAGCGCGTCGTCATCGAGACCGAGCCGCCGGACTACGTCGAGTCGATCCTGCTCGTCCGGCCCACCAACCGCCTCGACCGCGTGACGCTCACCTACCCCGAGATCGACGGCATCGGCGGCAAGGGCGCGGCCCTGCGGGCGATCTTCGAGATCGCGGCGGCGCTGGAGGTCCAGGCTCTGGTGGTCGTCGATAGCGACCTGCGCAGCATCGTCCCGGAGTGGATCGAGCTCCTCGCCGGCCCGATCCTCAAGGGCGGCTACGACTTCGTCGCCCCGCTCTACGCCCGCTACAAGTACGACGGGACGATCACGAACACCGTCACCTACCCGCTCACCCGCGCCCTCTACGGCCACCGGATCCGGCAGCCCATCGGCGGCGACTTCGGCGTCAGCGGGGACCTGGTGCGCCACTATCTCGACCTGGACGACTGGACCGAGGACATCAGCAAGTTCGGGATCGACATCTGGATGACGACATCGGCGGTCACCGGCGGCTTCGCGGTCTGCCAGGCCCGGCTGGGGGCGAAGGTCCACGATCCCAAGGACCCGGGCTCGGACCTCGGCCCGATGTTCCGCCAGGTGGTGGGCACGATCCTGCGGCTCGCGGCGGCGCATCCCGACGCCTGGCGCAACGTGCGCGGCAGCCACGATGTGCCGGCCTACGGCTTCGAGCGGATCGTCGATCCGCCGCCGCTCGAGGTGAACGCGATCCGCCTGCTCTCGGAGCTCCACGCCGGCTCGCTGACCCTCGCCGACGCCTGGCGCCGCATGCTCGACCCGTTGAATGCCGAGGCCGTCCTGGTGCTGGCGGCGGAGGCGGGCACGCTGGCCGATGCGGCGTCGCGGCGCCTCGGCCTGGGCGGCGAGGGCGCGACCGCCCACCCGACCACGGTGGAGATGGCCGAGGCGCTCGCGACCTTCCACTTCCCCGACGACCTGTGGGCGCGGGTGATCTACGACCTGGTGCTGGCGACGCGACGCGGGGACGTGGACACGGCGCGGCTGGTCGCGGCCCTGGTGCCGATCTACTTCGGCCGCGTCGGGAGCTTCGTCATCGAGAACAGGAACCTGACCACGGCCGATGCCGAGGAGCGCGTGGAGCGCCAGGCCCGCGAGTTCGAGCTGCTGAAGCCGTACCTGGTGGAGCGGTGGGCGGAGGCCGACGCGGAGGAGGTGGCGGCCGAGGCGGTGGCGGCGGCGGCGGCGCGAGGCGCGGGCGCCGGGGCGCGCAGGCGCGGCTCGGACCCGCGGAGCCGCCGAGCGCGCCCGGGGAGCCGCCGCGATGAGCGGCGAGCCGCTGCCCTCGCGGATCCTGATCCCGGTCGCCAACCCCGTCACCGCCGAGGAGCTGATCCGGATCGGCGCGTCCCTCCTCGAGCCGCGGACCGGCGAGCTGACGGCGCTGGGCATCGTGGAGGTGCCCGAGGGCATGCCGCTGTCCGAGGGTGCCACGCGGGCCCGCCAGGCGCGCCGCCTGCTCCAGAAGGTCCTCGACTACGTCCCGGAGGGGACGACGATCCACCCGCTGGTGCGGATCGGGCGCCACGCCTCGGCCGGGATCGTTGAGGCGGCGGCCGAGCAGGAAGCGGACCTGATGATCTTCGGCTGGGGCGGCAAGTCCGGGCCCCACCACGAGGCGGGAACGCCGGTGATCTCGCCCACCATCGACGAGGTGGTCCGCGAGTCCCCGTGCGACATCGCGGTGGTCAAGCAGCGCGGCGCCCGCGAGATCCGCCGGATCCTGGTGCCGGTGCGCGGCGGCCCGCACGCGGAGCTGGCCCTGCGGTTCGCCGACGCCCTGGCCCACCGCCACGACGCCACGGTGGTGGTCATGCATCTCGTGCCGTCCGGCGTCACCGAGGCGGTGCGGGCGCAGGCGGAGCGCGCGCTGGCCGTGTTCGCCCGCCAGCACGTCACGGCCCGCTCCGAGCCCATCCTGCGCGAGACCCGGAACGTGCGGACCGCCATCCTGCGCGAGGCCGAATCCGCGGACCTTGTGGTCATGGGCGCCTCCGCCCCGCCCGGCGAGCCCGGGACCTCGCTGTTCGGCGCGTTGCCGGAGGCCATCGCCCAGCGGGCCAGGCCCACGGTCATCGTGGTCAAGACGCGGGAGCCCATCGGGCGCGGAACGTTCGAGCAGCTTGTCCAGCGCGCCGAGTCACTGGCGGCCGCCGACCGGGCCGCCGAGGAGTCCCGGGCCGTCCCTGCGCGGGTGGATCGCTGGTTCGCGGAGGCTAACTTCCACCACAGCGAGTTCGCGGACCTGGCGCGGCTGACCGCGTTCAAGGAGAAGCAGGGCCTCACCGTCAGCCTGGTGCTGCCGACGCTCAACGAGGCCGAGACGATCGGGCCGATCGTCCGCCGGGCCATCCGCGAGATGCAGCAGCGCTTCCCGCTGCTGGACGAGATCCTCGTCATCGACTCCGCGTCCACCGACGGCACCCGGGAGATCGCCGCCGCCGAGGGTGTCCGCGTGGTCCAGCACCCGGACGTCCTTGCGCGGTACGGCTCGTTCCGGGGCAAGGGCGAAGCACTCTGGAAATCCCTCTACGAGACGTCCGGCGACATTGTGGTCTGGGCGGACACGGACGTCCGCAACTGGCACCACCGGATGGTGTACGGGACGCTCGGGCCGCTCCTGGTGGAGCCGCGGCTGCAGTACGTGAAGGGCTACTACCAGCGCCCGATCGTGGAGGCCGGCATCCTCACGGAGGGCGGCGGCGGACGGGTCACGGAGCTGGTCGCGCGGCCGCTGCTCAACCTGTTCTTCCCGGAGCTGTCCGGGCTGATCCAGCCGCTCGCCGGCGAGTACGCCGGCCGGCGCTCGCTCATGGAGCAGATCCCGTTCTTCACCGGATACGCGGTGGAGATCGGCCACCTGATCGATATCGCGGAGCGCGCTGGCCTGGACGGGCTGGGCCAGGTGGACCTCGAGCGCCGGGTGCACCGCAACCAGGAGCTCGAAGGCCTGTCCCGGATGTCGTTCGTGATCCTGCAGGCGGTGATGAAGCGCCTGGAGGAGCGGAAGCGGGTGCGGCTGTTCGCGGAGCTCGGCTCCACGATGAAGCTGCCGCGGTCCGGCCGGGGCCGGCTCTCGCTGGAGATCCAGGAGCTGGCCGACAACGAGCGGCCGCCGATGATACGGATCCCCGAGTACCTGGAGAAGCGGCGGGTGCACCTGGTGCCGGCCGAGCCGGGTGAGCCGGGCGAGCCGGGCCAGCCGCGGGCCGGCGGGTAGGGTGTCCACAGGGGTCCCGGCCCTTGCCTTCGTCTCGGCCGCTCGTCTCGTCCCGGCCCAGTTCGTCTGCGTCCCGGCCGTCGCTTTCGTCCCGGCCGTCGCTGGTCTCGGCCGTTGCCTTCGTCCCGGCCGTTTGTCTGCATCCCGGCCGTCGCCTGGTCCCGGCCGTTGCCTTCGTCCCGGCCCAGTTCGTCTGCGTCCCGGCCGTCGCCTTCGTCCCGGCCGTCGTCTGCGTCCCCGGCCGTCGCCTGGCCCCGGCCGTCGCCTGGCCCCGGCCCAGTGCGTGGCCATGATCGTTTCATGTGCACGTCCAGGGGAGCCACACCGCCTGCGCGTCGCGGTAAGTGGTGCGTGGCACTCTTGTCGGGCCTCGTGCACATGAGCGGCGCAGCGCACCGTCCAAGCCTCGTCCTTGGACCCGTCCGCGGTGCGCGGCGGCACCCAACCGCGCCTCCAGCTGCCCACATGCACATGACAGGATCACCGGCGGGCGCTGGGCGAGCGGGCGCTGGGCGAGCGGGCCTCCGGCGCGGCGGCTTCCTGCGCGGCGGCCCCGTGCGCGGCGGCCTCCTGCGGGGCGGCGTCGAGCGGGGCGGCATCGTCGGGGGCGACGACGTTGCGCGAACGATCGACGCGGCGATCGCGTCCATCGCCCGGTGAGCACCCGCCCGTTGCGCATCCTCGTCGCGCCCGACTCGTTCAAGGGCAGCCTCACCGGCGTGGAGGTCGCTCGGGCGCTCGCCACGGGCTGGCGGCGGGCCCGCCCGGATGACGAGATCCGCCTCGCCCCGCTCGGCGACGGCGGCGAGGGCACGCTCGTGGCGATCGAGGCGGCGGGCGGCTGGCGATGGCGGGAGGCTGACGCGCGGGATCCTCTCGGCCGTCCACTCCGGGCACGATGGCTGGCGAGGGACGACGGGCGCGCCGCGGTGATCGAGATGGCCGCGGCATCCGGGCTGTCCCGGGTGGCGGCCGCCGAGCGGGATCCGGTCAAGGCAACCTGCGCCGGCACCGGCGACCTGCTCCGGGCGGTCCTCGACGCGGGGATCCGTGAGATCGCCCTGGGAATCGGCGGGAGTGCCACCACGGACGGTGGCGCCGGCGCGCTCCGGGCCCTGGGCGCCACCGTGAGCGACGACCTGGCGGCGGTGGACCTGGCGGGCCTGGACTCGCGCCTCGCCGAGACGAGCCTCCGGATCGCGTGCGATGTCTCCAACCCGCTGCTCGGGCCTGACGGGGCGGCAGCCGTCTACGGGCCCCAGAAGGGCGCGACGCCCGGGATGGTCTCGGTCCTGGAGCGTCGGCTCGAACGCTTCGCGGACGCCCTCGAGGCGGCGACCGGCCGCCGGGCTCGTGACATAGCGGGTGCCGGCGCCTCGGGCGGGCTCGGGTTCGGGTTCCTGTGCCTCGCAGGGCACCTGGCTTCGCTGCGGCTGGAACCCGGCATCGACCTGGTCATGGCGGAGGCGGGCTTCGACCAGGCGCTCGAGACCGCCGACATCGTCATCACCGGCGAGGGCCGGATCGATGCCCAGACCGCCTTCGGCAAGACGGCCCTGGGGGTGGCGAAGCGGGCCCGCGCCGCCAGCGTGCCGTGCATCGCCGTCGGCGGCGGCGTCACGGTGGACGGCATCGAGGCGCTGGGGGCGATCGGCGTGACGGTGGTGCCGGTGAGCGAGGGGCCGCAGACCGTGGAGCAGGCGATGGCGGCCGGCGCCGCGCCGGTGGAGCGTTGCGGCGAGCGGATCGCGCGGCTGGTCTCGCTGGGACGTGTCTCGCTGAGCGAACCGGCTTGACCTAGTCCACCCATTAGTCCACCATCGCATCATGGGTACCACGGTCAACATCCACGAGGCGAAGACCCACTTCTCGCGGCTTGTGGAGCGCGCGCGGCTGGGAGAGCGGATCACGATCGCCCGCGATGGCACGCCGGTCGCGATGCTGGTCGCGATCGAGCCTGAGACCCGGCTGCAGCGACCGATCGGCATCGATCGCGGCAAGGTGATCATCGAAGACGGCTTCGACGATCCGCTGCCCGAGCTGGAGGACTGGGCGGACAGCCCCATCGAGCCGGGGGCGGATCCGCAGTCATGAAGGTCCTTCTCGATACGCACGCATTCCTGTGGGCGGTCATGGACAGCGATCGCCTCTCGGACATGGCGCGACATCTCATCGGTGACCCGGACAACGATCTCTGTCTCAGCGCGGCAAGCGCCTACGAGATCGCCGTGAAGGCGGCGAAGGGTCATCTACGACTGCCCGAGGACCCGCCCACCTACATCAGGACTCGGATCGCGACCCTGGGCCTGCGTCCGTTGCCGGTGACGGTGGAGCACGCCACGGAAGCGGCAATGCTCCCGTCGATCCACGCCGATCCGTGGGACCGACTTCTCATCGCGCAGGGACGACTCGAATCCATCCCGATCCTCACTGCAGACACGATGATCAGGCGGTACGACGTCGAGACGATCTGGTGACGGCCACGCCTGCGAGAGGGACGGAGCCCACGGCGAAGAAGCCGCCCGCGGCGAAGAAGCCCACCGCGGCCAAGAAGCGGCCCACCCGGAAGCCGGCGGATCCCGTCAGGCACTGGGCGTCCTACCTCCGCCGCTACCGGCCGGGTCTCCAGCGGTTCGTCCTGGACGGGCTCACCGCGGCCTACGGCGAGCAGACGTGGACCTCGCGCCTGGACCCCACCAGCGAGCTGATCCTCACGATCCTCACCCAGAACACGGCGGACGTGAACGCGGAGAAGGCCTACGAGGCGCTGCGCGTCGCGTACCCCAGCGACAGGGCGCCGGAGGTCCACAAGCACGGCATCGGCTGGGGCGGGGAGGGCCTGTCCGTGGCGCCGCCGCCCGACTGGACCGCCGTCGAGCACGCCCCCCTGCCCCAGCTGGTCGAAGTGATCCGGCCCGGCGGCCTGGCGCCCCAGAAAGCACCGCGCCTCCAGGCAACGCTGCGGTACATCCGCGAGCGCCGCGGCGACTACTCGCTGGAGTTCCTGGGCGAGATGCCCGCCCTCGAGGCCCGGGACTGGCTGACGGCCATCGACGGCATCGGCAAGAAGACCGCCTCCATCGTGCTGGCGTTCTGCTTCGGCGCCCCAGTGATGGCGGTGGACCGCCACGTGGAGCGCGTCTCGAAGCGGATCGGGCTGATCCCGGAGACGGTGACCGCGGACCAGGCCCACGACCTCTTCCTCGGGATCCTCGAGCCGGACGAGATGTACGAGGCGCACGTGCTGCTGATCCACCACGGCCGGGCGATGTGCCACGCCCAGAACCCCGCCCACGACATCTGCCCGCTCAGCGAGCGCTGTCGCGCCGTGAACCCGAAGGCGCCATGAGTCCAGAAGGCGCCGTGATGAGTCCAGAAGGCGCCGTGAGCAGCCGCCGCGTGCCCCTGATCCTCGATGTCGACACGGGGATCGACGACTCGCTGGCCCTCCTCTACGCCTGCGCCAGCCCCGAGGCGGAGCTCGTGGCGGTCACGTGCCTCTCGGGCAACGCGAACGCCGGGGACGTCCAGCGGAACACGCGCGGGGTGCTGGAGTTGGCGGGCCGCGGCGACGTGGAGGTGGCCGTCGGGCGCGAGGTGCCGCTGATCCGAGCCCTGGAGATCACGCCCGAGACGCACGGCCCGCACGGCATCGGCTACGCCGAGCTGCCGGATCCGGCGGGATCCCTGTCCGGGCGGTCCGCGCCGGACCTGATCGTGGCCGAGGCCCGGCGCCGACCGGGCGAGATCACGCTGGTCACGCTGGGCCCGCTCACGAACCTCGCGGTCGCCGTGCTGATGGAGCCGCACCTGCCGCGCCTGCTGCGGCGGTGGATCGCGATGGGCGGCGCGTTCCGGGTCCCGGGCAACACCACTCCGGCATCCGAGTGGAACATCCACTGCGACCCGGAGGCGGCGAGGATCGCCTTCGCCGCGTGGCAGGCATCGATCGACGCGGACCCGCTCGCCACCCGGGCGCTCGTCTTGGGCCTGGACGTCACCGAACGGGCGCGGATCCTCCCCGCGGACGTCGCCGCGCTGGCGGCACGGGCCGGCAGCACGGGGGACCTTGCCCTCGACGGGGACCTGGCCCGCGACGGGGACCTCGCCCTCGACGGGGACCTGGCCCTCGGCGGGGTCTCGAGCTCGATCCGGGCCGCGACCCCCGGCCGCCGCTCCGGGGCGAGCGACCCCATCGTGCGCTTCGTGGCGGACGCGCTCCGCTGGTACTTCGAGTTCCACGCCCGGTCTGACGGCTTCTACGGTGCCTTCATCCACGATCCGCTCGTGGTCGCCGTGGCGCTGGATCCCGGCCTCTGCCGGTCCGACGCGGTCGCCGTGGACGTGGACACGGCCGGCGGGCGCGCGGACGGCCAGACCATCGCCGACTGGCGGGGTCTGTGGGGCCGGAGGCCGAACGCGGACGTCGCGGTGGACGCCGATGCTGCCGAGTTCCTGCGCCGTCTCGTGCAACGGGTGGGCGATCTCGCGGCGGCCGTTCGGGCGTAGACGGCGGCGGGTCGGCGGGCTCGCGGCGGGCGCCGGGCGCCTGGTCCGGGCGACGGCGGGCATGGGCCGGCCGCGCCGGGCATGCCGGAACCGCGTCCGGCGACCGCACGATCGTGCAACCGGCCCCGTGGGGTCCCGGCTTCGGGCCGTTCGGCCGATCCATCCGGACGCCGGCCGACCGACGATGACACCGATCGGAGGTGCCCGATGCGCATCCTGCTCGCCGTCGACGGCTCGGTCTCCAGCGACCGCGCCACGGAGCTCGTCTCGACGTTCGCGCTCCCGCCGGGGTCCGTCGTCCGGGTGATCGCGATCCAGCAACCGTTCCTCGATGTCCTCTCCATGTCGTGGGCGACCATCGGTGACTCCGCCACGAACACCGAGTCGGAGGAGTCGCGCGACGCCGGCTTCCTCCACGAGGCCATCGAGCGTGCCGAGGTCAGCCTCCGGCGCCCCGGTCTCCGGCTCGAGGGCTTCCTGGTCCGCGGCCGGCCCGCCAGCGCGATCGTCGATGAGGCCGGTGCCATGGAGGCGGATCTCGTCGTCGTTGGCAGCCGGGGACACGGCACGATCGCCACCATGGTGCTCGGCAGTACGGCCGCCGAGGTCGTCTATCACGCCCCGTGCCCGGTCCTCATCGCACGCCGCGGCACGCTCGGCACCGTCGCATTCGCCGACGACGGCTCAAGGTCCGCTCGAACGGCCGAAGCCGTGATCACGGCCTGGCCGCTGTTCGCGGACAGCGAGATCAGCGTGGTCAGCGTCGCGCGGGTCGCCGTGCCGGTTGCGGCCGGCTTCACGCCCGGCCTGTACGACCAGGTGCTCGACTCCTACACCAAGTCCGTGGACGACGCCCGGGAGGAGGTCGCGCAGGAGTCCCGGACGACCTCCCGCCGGCTGGCGGACGCAGGCCTCTTGGCCACGCCCGTGGTGCTCGCGGGCGATCCTGCCGCGGAGATCGTGCGATTTGCCATCGCCCGGGAGACCGGGACGATCGTGATGGGTACCCGCGGCCACACCGGGCTGGCGCGGCTGTTCCTCGGCAGCGTCGCCCGGAACGTGATGCTCCACGCCCCCTGCTCGGTGCTGATCGTCCGCGCCGCCCGCTGAGTCGTCCGCGCCGCCCGCTGAGGGTCCGCGCCGCCCGCTGATCGTCCGCGCCGCCCGCTGACGGGAGCGGCGAGACCCTACGCGATCCCGGCCGGGCCGAGGACGGCCGGCCCGAGGACGCCCCGCACCTCGCGCGCGATCTCCACGTCCTCCCGGGCAGCGACGACCAGGGTCCGGACCGGCGCACCGTCCGCCCCGATCTCCCGGTCGGCGGGACCCGACGCGTTGCGAGCCGGGTCGAGGGCCACCCCAAGGAACCCGAGCCCGTCCGCCGCGAGCGCCCGGACGGCCGGCGCCCGCTCGCCCACGCCGCCGGTGAACACGAGGGCGTCCAGCCCTTCCAAAGCGGCCGTCATCGCGGCGATGGAACCCCGGAGCCGGTGCACGTAGACGTCGAGCGCGAGGCGAGACTCCGGGTCACGTTCGCCGGCGCCCGCCAGGATCTCCCGCATGTCGGCCGTGCCGGCGAGGCCGAGCAGGCCGGACCGGCTCTCGAGCGTGGCCGCCAGCTCCGCCGGGGGCATCCCGGCGTGCTCCGCGAGCCAGAGGACGAGCCCCGGATCGACGCTGCCGGAACGCGTGGCCATGACCAGTCCGTCGAGGGGCGTGAAGCCCATCGTGGTGTCCACGGACCGCCCGTCCCGAACCGCGGCGAGCGACGCGCCGGCGCCCAGGTGGCAGGTCACGATCCGCAGGCCGTCCTGGCTCCGCCCCAGGAGCTCCGCCGCCCGCCGCGAGGCGTAGGCGTGCGAGAGCCCGTGGAAGCCATAGCGGCGGAGATCCCAGCGACTGCGCCACTCGGGCGGAAGGGCGTAGGTGAACGCGGCGGCGGGCATCGTGGCGTGGAACGCGGTGTCGAAGCTGGCGACGGCCGGCACATCCGGGAGCACGGCGGTCACGGCCGCGAGCGCGGCGAGGGACTTCGGCTGGTGCAGGGGCGCGAGATCCGTGAGGGCCTCCAGCCGCCGGACGACGCGCGCGTCGATCAGCACGGGACCCGAGAAGGCCGTCCCGCCGTGCACGATCCGGTGGCCCACGGCATCCACCAGACCGAGGCCGCGGATCGCATCCTCCAGGTCGCGGGCATCGGTGACGCCGCGCGGCGCCGGCAGGTCGGCGGCACCATCGACCGCGTCGTCGGGGCCGAGCACCCGCAGCTTGAGGCTGCTCGACCCCGCGTTGACGACCAGGATCCGGCGGATCATCGGTGGCTCATCGGTTGGTCATCCGGTGCTCATCCCTCGCCGTACGGCCAGCTCCAGCCCGCGATCTCGGGGGCGTCCTCGCCCTCCAGCCGCGTGTACGCGCGCGCCTGGATCCGCTTGTCCACCATCAGCTGGCGGACATGGCCGGCCCTCGGCCCGAGACCGGGAACCCGGTCGATGACGTCGATCACGAGATGGAACCGGTCGAGGTCGTTGAGCATGACCATGTCGAACGGCGTCGTGGTGGTGCCCTCCTCCTTGTAGCCGCGGACATGCAGGTTCGCGTGGTTCGTCCGGCGGTAGGTGAGGCGGTGGATCAGCCACGGGTAGCCGTGGTAGGCGAACACGATCGGCTTGTTGGTCGTGAACAGGGAGTCGAACTCCGAGTCGGACATGCCGTGCGGGTGCTCGGACTCCGGCTGGAGACGCATCAGGTCCACGACGTTGACGAACCTGACCCTCAGCTCCGGGAGGTGCTGGCGGATGAGGTCGACCGCCGCCAGCGCCTCGAGCGTTGGGGTGTCACCGGCGCACGCGATCACGACGTCGGGCTCGCCGCCCTGGTCGTTGCTCGCCCAGTCCCAGATCCCGATCCCCCGCGTGCAGTGGAGGATGGCCCGGTCCATCGACAGCCAGTTCGGCGACGGCTGCTTGCCGGCCACGATCACGTTGACGTAGTGGCGGCTGCGCAGGCAGTGGTCGCCCACCGAGAGCAGCGTGTTCGCGTCGGGCGGCAGGTAGACGCGGATGACGTCCGACTTCTTGTTCACCACGTGGTCGATGAAGCCCGGGTCCTGGTGGGAGAAGCCGTTGTGATCCTGGCGCCAGACGAGCGAGCTGAGGACGTAGTTGAGCGACGCGATCGGCTGGCGCCACGGGATGTCGCTCGTGACCTTGAGCCACTTGGCGTGCTGGTTGAACATCGAATCGATGATGTGGATGAAGGCCTCGTAGCAGTTGAACAGGCCGTGGCGTCCCGTCAGCAGGTAGCCCTCCAGCCAGCCCTGGCACTGGTGCTCCGACAGGACCTCCATGACCCGACCATCCACCGCCTGGAACTCGTCGGTGGCGAGGATCTGGGCGTCGAACTGGCGGTCGGTCACCTCGAACACGGCGCCGAGCCGGTTGGACTGCGTCTCGTCGGGGCCGAACAGCCGGAACGTCTCGCGGTTGCGATCGATGACGTCGCGCAGGTACGTCCCGAGCACGCGGGTGGCCTCGGCCGTCGTGGCCCCCGGCTTGGGGACGTCAACCGCGTAGTCGCGGAAGTCCGGCAGCCGCAGGTCGCGGAGGACACCGCCGCCGTTCGCGACCGGGTTCGCGCTCATGCGCCGGTGGGCCTTGGGCGGCAGGGACGCCAGCTCGGGGACCAGCGCCCCCTGGTCGTCGAACAGCTCCTCGGGGCGGTAGCTGCGCATCCAGGCCTCGAGGATGGCGCGGTTGTCCGCGTTCTTGCGGACCTCGCTCATCGGGACCTGGTGGGAGCGCCAGGTCCCCTCGACCGGCTTGCCGTCGATCGTCTTCGGCCCCGTCCAGCCCTTCGGCGTCCGGAGCACGATCATCGGCCACCGCGGGCGCTCGGTGACACCCTCCTCGCGGGCCGCCTTCTGGATGCGGTTGATCTCCTCGATCACCGCGTCCATCGTGGCCGCCATCAGCTGGTGGACGACGGCCGGATCGTCACCCTCGACGAAGTACGGCCTGTGGCCGTAGCCCTCCATCAGCGCCGCCAGCTCCTCGTTCGGGATCCGGGCGAGGACGGTCGGGTTGGCGATCTTGTAGCCGTTCAGGTGGAGGATCGGCAGGACGGCGCCGTCGGTCGCCGGGTTGAGGAACTTGTTCGAGTGCCAGCTCGTCGCCAGCGGGCCGGTCTCCGCCTCGCCGTCGCCGACGACCGCGCAGACGAGGAGACCCGGGTTGTCGAAGGCGGCACCGTAGGCGTGCGAGAGCGCGTAGCCCAGCTCGCCGCCCTCGTGGATTGAGCCCGGGGTCTCGGGCGCCACGTGGCTGGGAATCCCGCCCGGGAATGAGAACTGGCGGAACAGCTTCCGGATCCCGTCCTCGTCGCGCGTGATGCTGGGGTAGACCTCGCTGTAGGTGCCCTCGAGATAGGCGTTGGCGACGATCCCCGGGCCACCGTGGCCCGGACCGATGACGTAGATCGCGTCGAGGTCCCAGTTGCGGATCACGCGGTTCATGTGCGCGTAGATCAGGTTCAAGCCGGGGGTCGTGCCCCAGTGGCCGAGGAGGCGCGGCTTCACATGCTCCGGGGCCAGCGGCTGCTTCAGCAGCGGGTTGTCCAGGAGGTAGATCTGCCCGACGGAGAGGTAGTTCGCCGCCCGCCAGTAGGCGTCGATGCGACGCAGCTCGTCAGGAGCGAGCGGGTGGGACACGGTGGAGCCGGTGCGGACGTCGCTGGCGTTCATGCGCTACTCCTTCGCGGTGGGCCGCCCACAGCCTACCCTGCCTGCTCCGCCTGGGTGCCGCTCCGTCCCGGCGCCGCTCCGTCCCGGCGCCGCTCCGCCCCGCACCACGGGCACCGACGAGCCGACAACACACCCGCTTGCGAGGAGGCTCCGCACATCGGCGGCGACGGCGGCCCACTCATCGCTCCGGCCGGAAGGCCACCACCAGGAGCAGCAGCGACGTCTCGAGCACGTCAACCCCGGCGATCACCAGCGCGACGACGAGCGGTAGCGGGTGCCCCAGCAACCACCCAAGGCCGGCCGAGAACGCGGCCACGGCCAGGAAGACGAACCGGACGCCGCGGATGAGCACGGCCAGGTCGCGGCCGGACAGGGACCCGTCCGGCGCCGTGCGTCCGGCCTCCAGCCGCCGCACGGCCTCGGTCACGAGCCACAGGGTGGTCACCGCGCACACGCCGACCAGGACCGCGCGGATGAGTGGCGGCGGGCTCGCGATGGCCTCCAGGAGCTCGCTGTTCCAGCCGAGCATCGTCCCGCCTACCAGCGCCATGATGCCGGCGATGGGCCAGGCGAACCGCCGGCGGTCGGTCATGCCACCACCAGCGGGACCTCCTGCGCGAGCCCGTCAGCGATCCACCACGCCCGGAGTGACGGGGCGCCGGAGGCGGGGTCCGCCTGGTCCCGGGCGAGCGACACGAGGATGTAGAGCGCGTCGGGATAGAGCGCGAGCCCGACATCCGTCCCGGACGGCACCGCGGGCGACCTGACGTGCGAGTGGACGATGCCCCAGAGGGTCTCGCCGGCATCGTCGGCAGCGATTGTGAGCCGGTACAGGTCGTCGGGATGGATCTCGTAGCGGACCGGCGAGGCGGCGGCGTTGCGGCAGGCCTCGTACCGCAGCGCGGCGCCGCCAGAGCTCGCCGGGGCTGATCCGATGACCAGCCCGCAGGCCTCGTCCGGGGCCTCAGCGCGCGCCTGGGCGGTGATGGCGTCGGCGATCGCGCGCGGCAGGACGACCTCCGCCGGCCCAGGGAGGCTCAACCGGGGATCGCCCGTGCTCCATCGAGCGACAAGGCCACTTCGCCGACGGACGCAACGGCGAGGGTCACGCTCAACCGCGGGAGCCTCCTCGGCGGCTGACGCGCTCTGGCCGCGGGCGGCACCCCAGCCGCAGGCGGCACCCCGGCCGCGCGCGCCTCGCGGGCGGCATCGGAGCAGACCGGGCAGGCGGGATCGCGCCGGAGCGTGAGCTCCGTGAACTCGGTCTCGAGGGCATCGAACAGGAGCAGCCGTCCCGCCAGGGTGTCCCCGATCCCGAGCACCAGCTTCAGGATCTCGTTCGCCTGGAGCAGGCCCATGATGCCGGGCACGACGCCCAGCACCCCGGCCACCGAGCAGCCCGGGGCCAGCTCCGGCGGGGGCGGCACCGGGTAGAGGCAGCGGTAGCAGGGGCCCTCGTAGGGGATGAAGGTCGTCAGCTGCCCCTCGAAGCGGTAGACGGATGCGTGGACGACCGGGATCCGGGCCGCGACCGCCGCGTCGTTGAGGACGTAGCGCGTCTCGAACGTGTCGGTGCCATCGAGGATCGCGTCGTAGCCGGTGATGATCCGGTCCACGTTGCCCGCGACCAGCATCTCCTCGTGACCGACCACCGTGACGTCCGGGTTGAGCGCCGCGATCGACGTGCGGGCGGACTCGACCTTCCTCTCGCCCACGCGCGCGGTCGCGTGGACCACCTGTCGCTGCAGGTTCGACAGCTCGACGACGTCGAAGTCCACGATCCCGATCGTGCCGACGCCCGCCGCGGCCAGGTACAGCGCCGCCGGCGACCCGAGGCCCCCCGCGCCGATCACCAGGACCCGGGAGCCAAGCAGCTTCGCCTGGCCGGCGGGCCCGACCTCGGGCATCAGCAGGTGGCGGCTGTAGCGGAGCCGCTGCTGGTCCGTCAGCACGGCTGGCTGGACCCACTCGAGACCCTGGTCCTTCCAGGTCCGGAAGCCGCCGCTCATCGAGACGACGTCGGTGTAGCCCATCGCCGCCAGCGTCTGGCCCGCGAACAGCGAGCGGACGCCGCCGGCGCAGTACAGCACGACCGGCGTCTCGTGCGACGGTACCGCCGCCTCGATGTCCTGCTCCAGGCGGCTCTTGGCCACGAGCGTCGCCCCGGGCAGGTGGCCCTGGTCCCACTCGACCGCCTCGCGGACGTCGACCAGCGCGATCCCGCCGCGCCGGCGGAGCGTGTCAACCTCCGCGGGCGTGACCTCGCGGATCTCGGCGCGGGCATCCTGCAGGAGCTCGGCGTAGGTCCTGGGCATGGCGGCGGCGGTGCTCCGGCGATCAGCCCGGATCGGTCGCGAGCGGCTTGACGCCGGTCTCAGCGAGCAGGTGCTGCAGGGACTCGAAGCTCAGCATCGCGCACTTGAGGCGGGCGGGGCTGATCTCGATGCCCAGCAGCTCGAGCAGGTCGGCGGCCCCGAAGCCGGCGACGGCCTCGACGGGCCTTCCCTTGACCTCGTCCGTGAGCAGGGAGGCGGAGGCCTGGCTGATCGCACAGCCGCGGCCGGTGAACCCGACCTCGGTCACGACGCCGTCCTTCAGCGTGAGCTGCATCGTGATCCGGTCGCCGCACAGGGGGTTGGCCCCCTCGTACGTGGCCGACGGCTCCTCGAGGACCCCGAAGTTGTGGGGCCTCCGGTAGTGCTCCAGGATGTAGTCGCGGTACAGGTCGTCCATAAGCACTCCGAGTGTAGCGCGCGGCCCGAATTCCGACCCTGAGGGTGGGGATTGTGGGCTCCGTCTCGGACGGGAGTGCGGCGCCTGGTCGCCCTGTCGGCGGGGGTCAGCCGCCCGTGCCGAACAGCGTGACGACCTCGCGGAGCCCGATGGCCAGGGCGTCGATGTCCGCCGTGGACGTGTAGACCTGGAACGAGGCGCGCGCCGTCGCGGCGAGGTCGAGGCGCTCGTGGAGCGGCATCGTGCAATGGTGCCCTGCCCGCACGGCGATCCCGAACCGGTCGAGCACCTGCGCCACGTCGTGCGGGTGGATCCCGGGCAGGTTGAACGAGACCACGCCGCCCCGCAACCCCGCGGCCGGCCCGTACAGTTGGATCCCCGGCACCTCGCGCGGGAGCATGTCCAGCGCATACGCCACCAGGACCTGCTCGTGCGCCTGGACCCGGTCCATCCCGATTCCCAGGAGGTAGTCCGCGGCCGCGCCCAGGCCGATCTGGGCGGAGATGTCCGGGGTTCCGGCCTCGAACTTCCACGGGATCTCGTTCCACTCGGAACGCCGGAGGTGGACCTCGCGGATCATGTCGCCGCCACCCATGAACGGGGGCATCGCCTCCAGCAGATCGCGACGGCCCCACAGGACCCCGGAGCCGGTGGGGGCCAGCGCCTTGTGGCCGCTGAACACGTAGAAGTCGCAGCCGATCCCGGTGACGTCCACCGGCAGGTGCGGGACCGCCTGCGCCCCGTCGACGAGCACCAGCGCGCCGGCCTCGTGGGCCTTGCGGGTCATCTCCACGACCGGGTTGATCGTGCCCAGGGTGTTCGAGACGTGGGTGAAGGCGACCAGCTTGGGCTTGAGGCGGAGCAGGACGTCGAACACGTCCAGGCGGAGAACACCGTCATCGGTGATCGGGATGAACTCGAGGTCCGCGTCCTTCTCCTGGGCCAGGATCTGCCACGGCACGAGGTTCGCGTGATGCTCCATCTCGGTGAGGACGATCACGTCCCCGCGGCCGATGTTGCGGCGGCCCCACGAGTACGCCACGAGGTTGACAGCCTCGGTGGCGTTGCGGGTCCAGACGATCTCGCGCGCGTCGCGGACCCCGATCAGCTTCGCGACCTTCGCCCGCGCGCCCTCGTAGGCGGCGGTGGCCTGCTCGGCGATCTGGTAGATCCCGCGGTGGACGTTCGCGTTGTACTCGCGGTAGTAGGTGTCCATCGCCTCGATGACCGCGAGCGGCTTCTGCGAGGTGGCCGCCGAGTCGAGGTAGACCAGGCGGTGCCCGTGCACCTGCTGGCCGAGGATCGGGAAGTCCGCCCGGAGCGCGACCGGATCGAGCGGGGTCAGGTCCGCGTCCGGCTCCACCCGGGGGGTCATGGTCGCGCTGGTCGTCGTGGTCGTCGTCATGGTCAGCGTCGTCCGGCTCGTCGGGCTGCTACCGGCCGGCGCCGGCCGCTTCGGGCTCCCGCGGAAGCGTCAGCGCCTCGTCGGGGACGTCGATCTCCAGCCCGTTCTCGCGAAGGATCGGGCCGTAGCCCTCCTCCTCGAGCCGCAGCGCCAGGTCCTTGCCGCCCGAGGTGACGATCCGGCCCTCGGCCAGCACGTGCACGTAGTCCGGTGTGATGTAGTTGAGCAGCCGCTGGTAGTGCGTGATCAGCAGGACGCCCATGTTGGGGTTGAGCATCGCGTTGACGCCCTCGGCCACGATTCGCAGCGCGTCGATGTCCAGCCCAGAGTCCGTCTCGTCGAGGATCGCGAACTCCGGGTCCAGCATGGCCATCTGGAGCATCTCGAGGCGCTTCTTCTCGCCGCCCGAGAACCCGTCGTTGACGTAGCGGGCTGCGAAGCCGTCCTCCATCTTGAGCATGGCCATCTTCTCGCGCATCTTGCGCCGGAACTCCAGCATCGAGACGCCACCCCGGGTGATATCGGTGGGGTCGATGTCCGGGTTCTTGTCCAGGCCCTGGAGCCGGGCGTTGAGCGCGCTCCGGATGAAGCTCGCGACGGACAGGCCGGGGATGGCGGTCGGGTACTGGAAGGCGAGGAAGAGCCCCAGGCGCGAGCGCTTGTCGGCGGACAGCTTGAGGAGGTTGTAGCCCTTCCAGAGGACCTCGCCGCCCTTGACCAGGTACGCCGGGTGACCCATCAGCGCGTACGACAGCGTGGTCTTCCCGGACCCGTTCGGCCCCATGATCGCGTGCGTCTCGCCCTTCCGGATGGTGAGGTTGATCCCCTTGAGGATCTCCAGCTCCGGCTTGGCGGCCGGGGCAACCCGCAGGTCGCGGATGACGAGCTCGCGGTCGGTCGCTTCGGTCACGAAGAAGGCTCCTGGTTCGCTTGCCGGGTCGGCGGGTGGGCTGGTCGGGTGGTCGGTTGGGTCAGGCGAGGCCGGCCGGCACCGGGGCCGGGGCGGGCTCGCCCGGGTCGCGCTGGTCAAGGGGGTCGGTCGGGTCGAGCGTCAGGTGTCGGACCGGGACCAGGTCCGCGAGGGTCATGGAGTCGAGGGCGCCGGAGATGGCGTCCCGAACCCTGACCCAGAGCAGGTTCACGGTGCAGGCGGCGGACCGGCTGCAGGCCCGGTGCTCGGGCTCGTCCGAGGCGCACATCATCGGGGCGATCGGCCCCTCGAGGGCGCGCAGGATGTCGCTCATCCGGATGGCGTTGGGGCGTGCGTTGAGCTCGTAGCCGCCGCGGGCACCTCGGGTGGACGTGACGAGCCCGGCATCCCGGAGGCTCGTGACGAGCTGCTCCAGGTACGCCCGCGGCAGGTCCTCGTCCAGGGCGATCTCGGCCAGGCTGGCCGGTCCGGTCCCGTACCGCCGGCCGAGCTGGACCATGAGGCGGACGCCGTACTCGCCCTTCGAGCTGAAGGCGACGGCGCCGGATCCGTGGAAGCTCGCTCGATTGGTCAGGGCTCGATCCTCGTTGGCCTCGTGGCAGAGGCGGCCGGAGTTCCCCGGGGGACGCCCGCGGCGAGGGGGCCGCCGCGCCGGGGAATTCCGACCTTTTCCCTCGGGATTGAGTCTAGACCTTCTTCGCGAAACGCGTCAACGAGGGGATGGAGTGCGACCGAGGCCGCCGTTGGACGCGTGCATCCCGTGGGACGCGTGCATCCCGTCAGGCTCGTAGTTGGTGATCGTCAGGTGCGTTGCGACCCGATCGTTGCGTGACTTGATCGTCCACATGTAGGTCTTGTCCGCCTGCAGCACGTGCCAGCGATCCGGCGGATAGAGCTCCCGGATGGCCGGCGTGTCCTTGACGACCACCATGACCCTGGCCGGCAGCGAGACGAGCACGTCCCGCAGCCGGACCTGGTCGTGGGTCCCGAAGGCGCGGTTGTCGTAGGCGCTGAAGTCGCTCTCGTACGGGGGGTCGACGAACACGAAGTCGTCCGCGGTGACCGCCGCGGCTTCGAGGAAGGGCTCGAAGTCACCTGACCGGAACGTCGTGCCGGCGAGCCGCTCGCGCATCGCATCCCCGAACAGGACATCCGCCTTGGCACCGAGCGACTTGCGGTTGTAGCTGACGCCGCCGTACGGCACGTTGAACTCGCCCCGGCCGTTGAAGCGGAACATGGCGGCGTAGGCGAGCTCCCGCAGGAAGAAGAAGTCCGCGAGCCTGAGCGAGTCGAAGCGCCCGGCGAGTCGAGCCCCGTTGTAGCGGGCGCGCAGGGCCATGTAGAGCGACGACCGGATCGAGCCCTCGATGTTGGCGAGGAGATCGGGGCGCGACAGGTCGCGGCCGAGCTTCGACTGCACCCCCCGCATGCGCGCGAGCTTCGCCAGCAGCTCGCCGGCCACGCGCCCCAGGAACAGGTCCGCGGCCCCGGGGCCGGCGTCGTCGGCAACCGCCCGCAGCGCCACCCGGTGGGCGTGGAGCTCGGCTCGCACATCTGCGCCCGTGCCAGCCGGGAAGGCCCGGGCAAGACCTTCGTAGAGGGCGCCGAGGGTCCCCAGCCCGTCCCAGGCGGCGGCGACGCCGGTGATCGCGGCCAGCACCTCCGCGTCTCGCCGCGCACCGGCGACGAACAGCCCGATCAGCTCGGGGCACGCGTCGTTGGCCCAGGCCGGCACCTCCGGTGGCGTCGCCAGGAGCACCGATCCGCCTCCGACGAACGGATCGACCAGGCGCCCAGCCAGGTCGGGCGCCACGGCGGCGATGGCCGGCAGCTCCTGCGACTTGCCGCCCGGCCACTTCAGGAACGGGGTCAGCCTCGGGCTGGCCTCGATCCGGGGCGTGACGAAGGACGGGAGCGCCAGGGGTACGGTCAAGGTCGTCGGTCTCGTGGCGGAACGCCGGGATCTGCCGTCCGGTGCCGGCGAAGGATCCGGTGCGGGGCTCATCGTATCCACCGCACGGCGGGGAGCATGGGCGGCTCGTGACTCCGTGATGGGTCACAGCCGGGGTGCTCACGCTCACCTCGCCGGCCGAATCGCCGATCCGAGCCGCGAGTCACGCTCATCGGGCGCCCCGGTGACCCACAGCGGAGTCACGGGAGTCACCGGAGTCGCGGGGAGCGCGATCGGCTCGCTCCCGCGGCCTGGACCCTCTGCGCCTCAGTGGATGGCCGCCGCCCCCTCGAGCTCCTCGAACGTGATGCAGTCATCGACGGGGCACACGTACTGGCACAGGCGGCAGCCCACGCAGTAGTCGTCCTCGACCATCAGCCGCCGCGTCGCGCCCGCGTCCTCGAACCGGATCGCCTGGTGCGCTCCGTCGTTGCAGGCGGCGTAGCACAGGTTGCAGTGGATGCACTTCGACTGGTCGATCCTGGCCAGCAGCCGGAAGTCCTGGTCCAGGTGCCCCCAGTCCGTGATCGTCGGCAGCGCCTTGCCCACCAGCTCGGCGGGGCTCTGGAGACCCTTCGCCTTGAGGTAGGTCGACAGGCCGTCAACCAGGTCGTCGATCAGCCGGAACCCGTAGTGCATGACGCTGGTGCCGACCTGGACAGTGTTGGCGCCGAGGAGCAGGAAGTCCACCGCGTCGCGCCAGGTCTCGATGCCGCCGATGCCTGAGACGGGGAGCCCGACCTCCGGGTCGGCGGCAACCTGGGCCACCATGTTGAGCGCGATCGGCTTGACCGCCGGACCGGCGTAGCCGCCGTGCGAGCCCTTGCCCCGGACATCGGGCGTGAGCGTCCACGTGTCGAGGTTGACGCCGATCAGGCTGCTGATCGTGTTGATCAGCGCGACGCCGTCGGCGTTGGCCGCCCTGGCCGCGCGAGCCGGGTAGCGGATGTCGGTGATGTTCGGCGTCAGCTTGACGAGGACCGGGCGCTCGGCCTTCTCCATCACCCACTCGGTGATCATCTGGACGTACTCGGGAACCTGGCCCACCGCAGCGCCCATGCCGCGCTCGCTCATCCCGTGGGGACAACCGAAGTTGAGCTCGTAGCCGTCCGCGCCGGTGTCGTTGCACTTGGCCAGGATCTCATGCCAGGCCTCGCGCTTCGCCTCGACCATCAGGCTGATCACCACCGCGTGGTTGGGGTAGCGCTTCTTCACCTCGCGGATCTCCGCGATGTTGACGTCTGTCGGGCGGTCGCTGATCAGCTCGATGTTGTTGATGCCCACGAGCCGACGCCCGCCGTGCTCGAACGTGCCGAGGCGCGCGGTGACGTTCCGGATCGGCTCTCCGATCGTCTTCCAGACCGCGCCGCCCCAGCCGGCGTCGAACGAGCGCATCACCATCTCGGCGTTGTTGGTGATGGGGCAGCTGGCCAGCCAGAACGGGTTCGGGCTCCGGATGCCCGCCATGTCGGTGAACAGGTCCACGCCCGGGACGGTGGCATCAGTCGTGCGCACCGGGACGATGCGCGGGCCGCCGAGGCCGAGCGCGCCCACGATCGAGCGTGCCGCCAGCTTGCCGGCCTGGACCGCGTTGACGACCTCGGCACCGCCGCTGGTGATGTCGCCGATCGCCCAGACCTTGGGATTGGTCGTCCGGCCCGTGGCCGGATCTGCGACCGCGACGCCGCTCCGGACCGGCACGCCGAGCGCCCCCAGGACGCCGGCCATGCCGGTCGGACCCTCCTGGCCGACGGCCCGCACGACCGTGTCCAACGCGACCTCGAACCGGGAGTCGCCGACCGGCTCCGGGCGTCGGCGTCCGGACGCGTCCGGCTCGCCGAGCGTCATCGCGTCGAAGGCGACGCTCCGCACGTGGCCGCCACTGCCGTGGATCTCCACCGGCGCCGTGAGCCAGCGGACGACGACGCCGAGCGAGCGAGCGAGGTCGATCGCATGCGGGTACGCCGGGCACTCGACCGCGCTGCGGCGATAGAAGAGGGTGACCTCCTCGGCGCCGAGGCGGACCGCCGCGGCCGCGGCGTCGAACGCCGTGCTGCCGCCGCCGATCACGCCCACCCGCCGGCCGACGAGCGCCTTCTCGTCGAGCCCGTCGATCGCCTGCCCGATGACCTCGAGCGCGTCCACGACACCCGCGAGGTCCTCGCCGGGGACGCCGAGGCGCTTGCCGTGACCCAGGCCGACGGCGACCACGACCGCGTCGTTGCCCGCGAGCAGCGCCTCGGCCTCCACGTCCCGCCCGACCACCGAGCCCAGCACGAACCGTGCCCCGGCTCGCTCCACCTGGGCGACCTCCAGCGCGACGGTCTCGCGGGGCAGACGCCAGGGGACGATCCCGTGGTCGCCCAGGCCACCGGCCCGTCGGTTGGCGTCGTAGACGGTGACCCCGACGCCCGCCTTGCGCAGCTCCGCGGCACAGGCGATGCCGGCCGGCCCGGCACCGATGATCGCGGCGCTCACAGGGGCGTCCTCGCCCGGGGTGAAGAAGGCGCCGCCCGCGGCGTCGTACGACTCCACGGCGTACCGCTGCAGTCGGCCGATGGCGATCGGCCGATCGAGCGCCGTCCGGACGCAGGCACCCTCGCACAGGCGCTCGACGGGGCAGGCCGCCCCGCACGTCCCGCCGAGCGGGTTGGCCGCGAGGATCGTCCGCGCGCTGCCCTCGAGGTTGCCGGTCGCGATCTTGCGGATGAACGACGGCACGTCGATCCCGGTCGGGCAGGCGCTGGTGCAGGCGGCTTCGTAGCAGTAGAGGCAGCGCTCGGCCTCCGCCCGCGCGGCACCCGCCGTCAGCGGCGGCAACGGGAGGAACGGGACGGGCTCGCGTCCGGCGGTCGCGTCGAGGCTCATGGTTCACGGACCCTCGGTTTGTCGCCGTCTCGGCGCGGCGACGAGTTGGTGAAAGACCCATGGTGCGCATCGTCCGCCGTCCGCCGAACGGCCGTTCCGCCCTGATCGGGGGGCCACTTCGCCGCAGGTTCCGCGGTTTCGCCACGGCTTTGGCGGTTTCGCCGCAGCTTTCGCCGGTTCGCCACGGCCTTGGCGGTTCGCCGCGCTCCCGGCGCCCGCCCGTGCTCAGACGGCCGCCGGAGCTCCCGCCAGCGACCCCGCGATGTCGTTCGCCCACCCCTCGATCTCGGGCCATTGCCGGTAGTCGCCCTCGGGTGCCCGCACCACGGCCATGATCACCCGCTCGCCGAGGCCCAGGCGCGAGCGGTCCACGTCGCCCGCGAACACGCGATGCTCCCGGGCCCCGATCAGCGCCGCGAGCCGCGTGGCGTCCGCGCACTCCACGTCGGGCTTCGGCGGATCCCCCACCGGTCCGCTGGAGAAGAGCCAGACGGGGATCCGTGACAGCGCCCGCTCCTCCCGCCCGACCAGGTCCCTGACCGGCCCGATCCATCGCCCGAGATAGACCGCGCTCCCGATCACGGCGGCGTCGTACCCGTCCAGCCCGGAGACCTCGGCGGGGTGCAGCACGTATACCTCGAGACCTGCCGCCTGGAGCGCCGCGCCGATCGTCGCGGCCACCTCCGTCGTGGCTCCATGCCGCGAGGCGGCGGTCACGAGCACCTTCATGAATGTCGTCCTCCCTGCAACCAGGCGCCTGGCGTCCGTGCCGGGGCAATCGTCGGGGACGGCGGTGGCGTCCCGGCAGGGCCGGATGGGAGCGGCGGGAGCCGCGAGGTCATGCCCCGCCGGGGTACCTCCGGCCTATCGTTCCCGGGAGCACAGGCGCCTACGGTGCGTGCTGACACCCTGTCACGGCCCGTCTCCGGGACCGATCTTGGCGAGGAACGAGGGTCTCGGTACCCGTACATGGCGCTTGCCCTCAACGAAGGCACCCCGATCCGGCGCCGGGTCGCGTCGGCGCGAGCCCGCCCGACCAGCGCACGGACCCACGAAGCCCGGGCCGTGGCCCTGCGGCGGGTGGTGGCGGAGGTCAGCGCCAACCTGGAGCTGACCGAGGTGTTCGACGACGTCCTCGACTCCTCCCAGGCGCTGTTCGGGGCCGATGTCGCCGCACTCTGGCTCATGGATCCGGGCCGCCACCCGCTCCGCCTGGCCGCCCACCGGGGCCTGGACCCGGAGCTGATCGAGGCCGTCTGCGCGCTGGACCAGGACGACGATTCCGCCGCGCTGCGGGCGCTCGCGGAGCGCCGGCCCCTCGTCGTCGCCCACCCGGAGGCGGCGTCCCGCTTCGCGCAGATCTACGCCCGCCTGGGCTTCCGCACGATCAACTTCGTCCCCCTCGTGTTCCGCGACGAGTCGGCCGGCCTGCTGGCGCTCTACCACCGCACGCCATACGACTGGACGCCCGACGAGATGGAGCTGTGCACGTCGTTCGCGAGCGGAATGGCGACCGCGGTCGCGAATGCCCGCCTGTTCAGCTCGGTGCGCGAGGGTGCTGCCCGCCTCCGCGCCATCCAGGAGCTCTCGTCGCGGCTCAACCGGATCCAGGATGTCGCGGGGATCGGCGAGGCGATCGTGGCGGAGGCGGACCGCCTGACCAGCTACGACACGATCCGCGTCTACCGCGTGGACCACGCCAACCAGGTCTGCGAACCCATCGCGTTCCAGGGCGAGTTCATGGGGATCGGCCGGCCGTCCATGGAGCAGATCCGCGTCAGGATCGGCGACGGCCTGACCGGGTGGGTCGCGCTCCACGGCCGGACCATGCGGCTGGGCGATGCTGCGGCCGATCCGCGGGCCGTCCAGGTGGGCGGGTTGCGCGGCGCCGAGTCGATCCTGCTGGTTCCGATGGCGTGGGAGTCGCGCGTGGTGGGCGTGATCGTCGTGTCCAAGGCCGGCTTCGACCAGTTCGACGAGGAGGACGAGCGGACGCTGGAGATCTTCGCGGGGTTCGCGGCCCAGGCAATGGTCAACGCGGAGGCGTTCGACCAGGTGCGCCGGCAGCGTCACGAGCTGGCCCACCGCCTCGAGAGCCAGCGCCGCCTGCTGGAGGTCAACGAGCGCCTGCTGTCGACGCTGGACCCGTCGAGCGTGCTCGAGATGATCGCCGATTCGCTCAAGGCGGTCATGTCCTACGACTCGCTGACGATCTACCGCGTGGACCGGGTGGCCTGGGTCCGGCGGGCCGTCGTGGCCCGGGACCGGTTCGCGGAGCTGATCATGTCCCACGAGGGGGCGCTGGACGTCGGCATCACGGGCTGGGCGATCCGCAACGGCGAGGCGGTGCTGGCCAACGACGCCCACCTCGACCCCCGCTCGATCCAGATCCCCGGCACGCCCGAGGAGCCGGAATCCATGATCGTCTGCCCGCTGCTCATCGCGGGCGAGGTGATCGGCACCCTCAACATGGCGCGCATGGGCGGCGTCGAGTCGCACTTCTCGCGGGACGAGTTCGAGCTGGTCCAGCTGTTCGCGGCCCAGGCCTCGATCGCGCTGCGCAACGCCGAGGCGCACGGAGCCGTCGTCACCCAGGCCGCGCACGACGCGCTCACCGGCCTCCGGAACCACGGCGCGTTCCAGCGCGAGCTGGGTGAATGGGTCGGCCGCCCGGGGCGGTTCGCGCTGCTGATGGTGGACCTCGACGCGTTCAAGTCCTACAACGACGCGCACGGCCACCCCGCGGGCGATGCGCTGCTGGCCCGGATCGCTCAGGCGATGGCCGGCGCGGTCCGCGACGGCGACCGCGTCTTCCGCTACGGCGGCGACGAGTTCGCGATCCTCGTGCCCCGCGTGGGCGAGACCGGTGCCCGGGAGGTCGCAGATCGGGTCCGCACGGCGATCGCCACCCTCACCGAGACGTTCGGACCGCCGGTCTCCGCCAGCGTGGGTGTCGCCGTGTACCCGGACCACGGCGGCGACAAGGATGCCCTGGTGGCCGCGGCCGACCGCGCGCTGTACCTGGCGAAGCCGGCGACGCGGACCCGGGGGACGGCCGACGACCCGACTCGTGACCTCTACCTCGCGGCCGTTGACGACACCACCATCAAGCTGCTGGAGCGCCTCGAGCCGCAAGAGGTCCTCCACGAGATCGTGGAGCGTGCCGCCGCGCTGGTGGGCGTCGGGCACGGGTTCCTGTACCTGCTCGAGGACGACGGCGAGGGCGACGTGGACCTCGTCACGCGGGTGGGGATCGGCCTGTTCGAGGCGTTCGAGGGCTACCACCTGCCGAAGGGCGCCGGCGTCGGCTGGTCAGTGGTGGGGAGCGGCAGCCCGGTGGTCGTGGACGACTACGACGCGTACCCGCACCGGGCGCACGACCTCCCGCGGGGCGCGTTCGGCGCCGTGTGCGCCGTGCCGCTGACATCCGGCGACGAGACGCTCGGGCTCATCGGACTGGCGTCGGGCGCGGTCGGGAGGCCATTCTCGGAGCGGGAGGTTGGGGCGCTGGCACGCTTCGGCCAGCTGGCGTCCGTGGCACTCGACAACGGCCGCCTGTTCGAGCGGGCGCAGACCGAGGTCCGCGGCCGGGCGCACGCCGCCGTCCACGACATGCTGACGGGGCTGCCGAACCGGACCCTGCTGCTCAACCGGCTCGCGGAGGAGCTCGAAGCGGCACAACGGCCGGCAGCCGGGCGCCCGTCCGGGACGAGGATCGGGCTGATCCTGCTGGACCTCGACCGGTTCAAGGTCGTGAACGAGAGCCTGGGCCATGCCGCGGGCGACCTGCTGCTGACGCAGGTCGGCCAGCGCCTGCTGAAGGCGGCCCGCTCCACCGACACGGTCGCGCGTCTCGGCAGCGATGAGTTCGGGATCCTGCTCGGTGCGGTCCGCAGCGTCCGCGAGGCCCAGCTGGTGGCGGCGCGCATCGAGGCGGCCATCGCGGAACCGTTCGACCTCGACGGCCGGGAGGTCAGCGTCGGGGCCAGCATGGGCCTGGCGGTGGACCGGGCGGTGGTCACGCATCCCGGCGACCTGCTCAAGGAGGCGGAGATCGCCCTCCACCGGGCCAAGTCGGACCCGCTCGGGAGCACGATCCTCTTCGACCCCGCGATGCGGGCCCAGACGATCGAGCGTGCCGCGCTGGAGCACGACCTCCGGCGGGCGATCGAGCGCTCCGAGCTGCGCCTGCACTACCAGCCGCTGGTGGACCTCGCCACCGGCTGCGTCGTGGGGGTGGAGGCGCTCCTGCGCTGGCAGCATCCCGTCCGCGGGCTCGTGGCGCCGCTCGCGTTCATCCCGCTGGCGGAGGAGACCGGGCTGATCCTGCCCATCGGCCGCTGGGTCATCGAGACGGCTTGCCGCCAGGCCCGCGAGTGGCAGCGCCAGGTCCCGGCGGCGGCCTCGCTGGTGATGAGCGTGAACCTGTCGGCGCGCCAGTTCGCCCAGGCGGACCTCATCGCGAACGTGGCGGCCAGCCTGGACCATGCGGGCCTGGCGCCCCGGTCGCTGGAGCTGGAGATCACCGAGAGCCTCGTCATGGACCAGTCCGAGGCGTCCGTGGAGCGGCTCAGGGGCCTGCGGGCGCTGGGCGTGAAGCTCGTGCTGGACGACTTCGGGACCGGCTACTCATCGCTCTCGTACCTGCGGCGCCTCCCGCTCGACACCATCAAGATCGACCGCTCGTTCGTGAGCGGGATCGGGACCGACGACGCCGACCTGCCGATCGTGCAGGCCGTGATCTCGCTCGCGCACGGCCTCGGCGTGGACGTGGTGGCGGAGGGGATCGAGACGGAGGAGCAGCTGGTGGGCCTCAGACGGCTCGCCTGTGACCGCGGCCAGGGCTTCTACTTCGCCCGCCCGATCCCGCCGGACGACCTGCGCTCGCTCATGGCGGCGGCCGGTGGCGGGCAGCTGATGCTGCCCGTCCGCTGATCCCGCTCCGCGCGCTTCGGGGCTGCGCCAGCTGCCTGCGGGCGCGCGGGCTCCTGGATGTCGCGAGCGCCGGTCTCAGCTGCGGCTGCCCATGAGGCGGAGCATGAACAGGAAGATGTTGATGAAGTCGAGGTACAGGTGCAGCGCCGCGATGATCGAGGCGCGCTCCTTGGATCCCGCGAACGCCGCGTAGTCGCCGCGGGTGATCTTCTGGACGTCCCACGCGGTGATGGCGGTGAACAACGCGACGCCGATGAGCGAGATCACCCAGCCGATCGCCGACGAGGCCAGGAAGAGGTTCACGACCGAGGCGATCACGATCCCGAACACGCCGATGAACGCGATCCCGCCCAGGGACGAGAGGTCGCGCTTCGTCACGGCGCCGAAAAGGGCGGCGGCCCCGAACATGCCGGCGGCGGAGATGAACGCCGAGACGACCGAGGCGGTCGTGTAGAGGCTGACGATGACGCCGATGGTGAGCCCCATCGACGCCGCGTAGACGAAGAACAGGCCGAGGCTCACCGTCGGGGAGACCCGGTTGATGGCCCCCTGGATCGCCATCGCGAGGATGAACTGGCCGATGAGCAACGGCAGCCACAGCGACTCCACCGTGGCCATGAAGCTGACGCTGCTCGTGACGACGTACGCCACGCCCGCGGTCAGCAGGAGGCCGGCGAACATCCAGCCGAACGCTCCGATGAGCAGCTGCTGAACGAGCGCGGGCGCCGGGCGGACGCCGAGTTGGCTCGGGGAGAGGGAACCGGGGACCGAGGGGTTGTTCATGGGGTGCTCCTTGCGGGTGATGCGGGGCGAGAACCGTTGGCCGTGCCGCGTCCGGGACGGGCGGCGGTCGCCTGCCTGGCCTCGCCCTGTTCCGCGACGCGCGCGATGATCCAGAGCAGGTCGGCCAGGCGGTTGAGGTAGGGGAGGAGCCGGCCCGCGGCCAGCGTCTCGTCGTGAAGGGCCAGGGTGACGGAGCGGCGCTCGGCGCGCCGGACGATCGTGCGGGCCAGCTCAAGGGCGGCGCTCGCCCGCGTCTCACCCGGCACGACGAACTCGTGCGGCAGCTCGATGGCCGCCTCCATCTCGCGGAGGATCGCATCCATGCTGTCCATCATCGCCCCTGAGACGCGCGTCTCGCCATCCCGCCCGCGGTCCTTCGCCCCCGGGGCGGTGGCCAGCTCCGCGCCGACCACGAACAGCTCGCGCTGGATCCGCAGGACGAGGTCCGCGAGGCCGGCGAATGCCGGTGTCCGGGCAGGCGCCGGGCCCGCGGGTGCGAGTCCCGCCTGGGCGAGCCCCAGCTCCGCGCGGGCGAGGCCCAGCTCCGCGCGGGCGAGGCCCAGCGCGGCGACGGCCTCGTCCACAGCCCCGAAGGCCTCGGTCCGGAGGTCGTCCTTGGGGACCCGATCGCCGCCGAACAGCAGGCCGGTCGTGCCATCGTCGCCCCGGCCCGTGGCCACCGCGCTGTCGAACGGGAGGCGGCTCATCGCGCCGATGTCGGACCGGGCGTCGCGCTCACCACACGAGGCCAGCGTCCCGGGGGTCCCAGCGCTCGGCCAGCAGCGTCACCCTGACGTCGTGCTCCACGACCGTCTCGGCCTGCTCCTTGACCTGCTGGATCATCGCGCCCGCGTAGGGGCAGAAGGGCGTGGTCAGGATCATCTTGATCTCGGTGGAGTCCGGCCCGAGGATGATCTGCCGGATCAGCGCCAGCTCGACCACGTTCATCCCGATCTCGGGGTCCACGACGGCACGCAGGGAGTCGAGGATGGCCAGCTCGGTCGCCCGGCGCTGGGCGTCGAAGGCGGCGGGATCGGTGGTGGTGGAGGCGGCGGAAGGCGATAGCTCGGTCATGGTCGGGAAATCCTACCATCGCGCTGGGAAATGGCTCCACCCCAGGACCATGTCCTCGGGGGGCCGCGGAGTGGCGACGCAACTGGCTTGGCCGGCGTCACGCGGGCGTCAGGCCGTCGTGGCGACCTTGACCACGACCCCGGGGACCCGCAGGCCGGGAGGCAGCGTGGCGGCCTCGGCGTCCGTGCAGCCGGGACCGGCGAGGGTGCCGTCCGCCTCGAAGAACTCGTCGTACCGCTCCCGGTGCTCGGCCGCATAGGCGTACGCCGAGGCGATGCCGACCAGCCGCAGCTCCGGGTAGTCCTTGAGCAGGTCGGTGACGGTGGAGCCGTTGCGGCGAAGCTCGAGCACCTGGCGCACGGTCAGCCGGCTGCCGTAGCAGAAGGGCTCGCCGTTCATCACGAGCGGGTCGCTCTTGACCCACTTGATGGTCATCGGTGCTCCTAGATGCCCTTGTAGATCGCGTCGATGATCGGGTTCCGCTTCCGCGCGTCGCCGGAGAGGCGGCGGTACCAGCGATAGGTCTCCACGGCCGCGTCGAGCGCGCGATCCGCGGCGCCCATCTCGTCCTCGGCAAGGATTCCGCGGACCCCTGCGCGCACCGCCTCACAGATGCGCACGATGTCGTCCATCGGCACGCCGCGCCGACGGAGGACCGTGGCCGACTGGTCCGCGAACTCCCTCAGCCAGAAGACGTCGTCCCCGGCCACGCAGAGCGCCAGGCGGTCCACCAGGACCTCGGCGTCGCGCAGGAGGTTGCGGAGCCCGTGCTCGTCATAGCGGGTTCGGAGCGTGGCGTCCTCGACGGCCGCGACCTCTAGCGCGCGCGTGGCGAGGCGGGTTCGCTCGGTCCGGAGGCGCATCGCCGCGTCCGGGTAGCCGGCCTGGAGATCGCGAGGCGGAAGACCGAGGCTGGGGTGGCTCACGGTTGCGAAGGATACCGCCCACGGATCGCGACCGCGTAGGATCTGCGTCCATGGACGACCCGCAAGGCGTCGACGATCCGCGGCGGGCCGAGGACCCGCTGCGGGCCTTCCCCGCTGCGACCGGCCCCGGTGCGACCGGCGGCGAGCGGAGGCGCCTGGACCGCGCCCCCGGCGAACGGTACGGTGTGCCGGTCCCGGCGAGCGCCACGCCTGCAGACGGCGTCTCGGGCGGACGCGTGTCGGCGGGCGAGGTCTCGGCGGGCGGCGTGTCGGCCCGTGGCGTGTCGGCCCGTGGCGTCGGGATCGCGGCGGGCGTGGCTGCCGTCGGGGGCGCCGTCTTCTTCGTCCTCGGCCAACTGGGCCTCGGTGCGGGGTTGCTGGCGGTCGCCGCCTTCACCGGCTGGATCACCGCGGTCGCCCTCGTGGATCCCGGCTGGGGCGCGGGTGTCGGGCCGGGTCCCCGGCGGATCGCGGTGGCCGCGAGCCTCGCCGTCGGGGCGATCCTCGCAGCCATGCTGGTCGACTGGGCATGGGCGGGCGTGCAGGGCGGTGTCCTGGGGCCGCTCGATTACATCGCGGAGCGGTATGGAGCGGCGGCCGTGCTGGACCTTGGTGCCGCGGGCCTGCTCGCCGGGCTCCGCGCGCGCTGAACGCGCGCGGCTGACGGCTTCGGCAGGACACCCCGGCACCGGAGCCCCCGCTGGACGCCTCGGTTGGACCTCGGCTCGGCCCCTCGGCACCCGAGTCCCGGCTCGTGTCCCGGTCCCGTCGCGCGGCGCCCAGAACGCCCAGATGTCGCCCTGGTGGGCATTCGCCAGTGCATCGCCGTCAGATGCCCTCGCCACCACGCAGATGGCAGGAACCCTGGACCGTCCCACGCTCAGAAGCGCCTCGTAGCCCGTGGGCGAGCTGGCGAATGCTCCTGTGGTCGGCAGATGGTGGAAATCCTGGACGGTCTGATGTTTCGGAAGCTCCCGGATCCCGCCGGAGCGCTGGCGCATGCCCCGATGATCGGCAGAAGCGGCTGCCTGCGCGGTGACGGGCGGTCGTCAGCGCTGGAGCTTCTCCGGGCGAGGGGCGCGACGCCAGGCGGGCGTGGCGGGCTCCCCTGCCACCACGTCCGCCGCGCGATCGCCGCCCGCGTGACCCGCAGCGTGATCGCCGCCCGCGTGACCTGCAGCGGCGCCAGTTGCGTGACCCGCGTGATCCGCAGCCGCGCGACGGACTTCCTCCAGGCGCCGTTGGAGGACAGGGTCGAGCGGGATCACCCGTCGGGGAGAGGGTGTGGCCCCGGGTATGGCCGCCGGCCCTCCGGGGACCTGGCCCATCCCCTGGCCCGCGCCCAATCCGCCCGTCTCCCCGCGGAACGGCATTCGCTGACGCTCGACGGCGTCCAGGCTCATCCGCAGGGCGGTCGTCTTCTGCGACGCGACCTCGCGGACGTAGGCGGCCTCTTCCTCCGGGTTCATCTCGCGCCCGCGCACGATCCCCTTGGGCTTGCCGACCATGAGCCAGGCCAGGTGGTAGCGGTCCATCGTCCCCCAGGCGGTTGCCAGGAGGTCGTCGGACAGCTGGAGCCACGTCTGGAGCGCCGTCATCGAGGGATGGGCCTCCAGGCGCTCGCCCTCGGCGACCAGCTGGCGCGTGCGGAGGATGAGCTCGTCGCGCTGCACACGCTGAGTCTAGGTGCTGGCCGGGCCGGACGGCTAGGCTTCGGTCCGACATGGCGCGCCTCGAACCGCACGACGTCCTGTTCTTCGCCTCGGTTTCCGAGCTTCGGCGCTGGCTGGAGGCGAACCACGCGTCGGCCACGGAGCAGTGGATCGGGACCTGGTCAAAGGCGAGCGGGCGGCAGGCGTTCGCCTGGGCCGACGCCGTGGACGAGCTGCTCTGCTTCGGCTGGATCGACAGCGTGCTCATGCCGTACGAGGAGGGCAGGGCCATCCGGGTGACGCCACGCCGTCCACGCAGCATCTGGAGCGACCGGAACGTCGGGCGGGTCGAGGCACTACGGGCCGAGGGGCGGATGACGCCGGCCGGCGAGGCGGCGTTCGCGAGGCGAAGGCACGAGCGGACCGGGGTCTACTCGTTCGAACGGGAGTGGTCGCTGGACGAGGCGGCCGACGCGGCGCTTCGCGCAGACCCCGGCGGCCTCGCGTTCTGGGAGGCGCAGTCGGCCAGCTACCGGCGGTCAGCCTCGTACTGGGTGATGAGCGCGAAGCGGCCGGACACGCGGCAGCGGCGGCTGGGGAAGCTCGCGGCCGCGTGCGCCGCGGGCGAGCGGCTGGTCGAGGTCACCGGGAGGGCGCGGACCCCGGATCGTCCCGGTTGACCCGCTCCGTCCGGGCCCGACGAGGTGTCGGGATGGTGGAGCAAGGGGTCCTCGCCGAGGCCCTGGGCCGCAAGGCGCCGAGCCGAGGCACGGCGCGCAGAGTGGCGTCAGGCGCCACGGTTTCCGGCATGGCCATCGCTGACCGACGGGGCGTGGCGTCAGGGACCGCGAAACCGGGATCCTTGGCGAATGGGTGGCGAAGCCGTGGCGCCACACGCCGTGACTTCCGGCATGGCCATCGCGGACACGCGGAATCTTGGCGTCGAACACCGCGAACCCCGGTTTGCCCATCGCGGACGGTCGGAAGCGTGGCGTCATGCACCACGAAGACTGGCGGCAGAGCGAAGGCGTGGCGTGGTGCGCCACGAGTCCCGGCACGGGCTTGCTGCGCACGGGCGGCGGAGCGCCGGGCGGGCACAAGGGTGGCGCAGGGCGCCACTCCCCGACCACCACCGCGGCGACCCGCGGCGACCCGCGGACCGGCGCTGGACGACTCCCACAGACACCGGCCCGACAGACGACATCCCGACGGTCAGCGCCCGGCCTTCATCCCTCGCCGAAGAATGCCTCCCGGTCCGCCCGTGCGCGGCGGGTCCAGGGCCCGGGCAGGCCGTCCCCGATCGGGTGCCCGTTGAACCGGGTCACGGGGAGGATCCCGGCCACGGACGAGCACATGAACGCCTCGCGGGCCGCGGCCAGCTCGTCGGGGGTCAGCCAGCCCTCCACGGGACGCAGGCCAGTCGACGACGCCCAGCGGAGGAGCCAGGAGCGGGTCGTCCCGGGCAGGATCGCGCAGTCGAGGGAAGGCGTCGCGAGCTCGGTCATGCGGTCCGGTGCGTCCCGGACGAGGAAGATGTTCGCGGTCGTCGCCTCGGACAGGTACCCGGACGTGGTCAGGAACAGCGCGTCCTCGGCCCCTGCCCGCCGGGCCTCGATGCGCGCGTAGACGTAGTCCGCGCGGGACGTGGTCTTCAGGCTGACGATGGGGTTGGCGGGGTCGCGCCGGATCGAGCAGGCCACCAGCGAGAGACCATGCTCCAGGTGGCCCGCCGGCACCGGCGCCACCGGCCAGGCCTGGATGACGAGCGTCGGGACGATGACCTCGCCGGCCGGAGGCAGCAGCCCGCGTGCCGCCCAGGTCCCACGGGACACCGTGATCCTGACCGATGCATCGGCGTTCACCCCGGCCAGGCCCTCGGCCGCCAGCAGCTCTGCGACCCCGGCCGCCAGCCGCACCTCGACGTCGGCCGGCAGGTCGATCGCCAGGCCTTCCGCGGAGCGCCGGAGCCGCGCCAGGTGCTCGGGGAGCTCGGTGACGCGCCCTCCCCTGGCACGCAGCGTCTCGAAGATGCCGTCGCCAAGCTGGAACCCGCGGTCGGCGACGGACAGGTGAGGCCCCGCGGCCGGACGGACCGCGCCGCCCACCCAGACGTATCGCGGGCCGGAATCGCTCATGGCCAGACCTCCACCGCTCCGAGGGCCGCGGTGCTGGGACCGGACACGCCGGCGGATCGGCGCGGTACGGGATGGGCTGCCGGGAACGGCGTCACGGCGCGATCATACGGGTGCCGCGCGAACGGCGGTCGCGTCCCAGCCTGGAGGCAGACATGCGAGCGAAAGAGCTTGGCCTGCGCATCGGCCTGCTCGAACCAGGGCAGCTCGACGCCATCACGGACGTCCCCGGCGTGCTGGTCGGCCACACCACGCTGATCTCGGGCGACGGGCCCCTCGTCGTCGGGCAGGGCCCGGTCCGGACCGGCGTGACCGTCGTCATCCCCCATTCGGACGACGTCTGGACGGAGCCCGTCTTCGCCGGCTGCCACCGCCTCAACGGCAACGGCGAGCTGACCGGCCTGGAATGGGTCCGCGAGTCCGGGCTGCTCGGCGGGGTCATCGGCATCACGAACACCCACAGCGTGGGCGTGGTCCGCGATGCGCTGGTCGGTCACGCCGCGCGCAGCCGCGGGGATGGGCCCAACTTCTGGTCCCTGCCCGTGGTGGGCGAGACGTACGACGGCGCCCTCAACGACATCAACGGCTTCCACGTGAAGCCCGACCACGTCGATACGGCGATCGCGGGAGCGGCCGCCGGACCCGTGGCCGAGGGCAACGTCGGTGGCGGGACCGGGATGATCTGCCACGAGTTCAAGGGAGGAATCGGGACCGCGTCGCGCCTGATCCCCGACTCCGACGGCGGCTGGATCGTGGGTGCGCTGGTCCAGGCCAACTACGGGTCGCGCGAGCTGCTCCGGATCGACGGGGTGCCCGTCGGGCAGGCCATCCCGAAGAGCGAGGTCCCCAGCGCATGGGACGAGGAGGTGCCCGTCGGCGAGGCGGCCGGACGGGAGGCGCCGGCCGGGACGGACGCGGCGTCCACGATGTCCTCCAGCGCGGCGTCCACGATGTCCTCCCGGGCGGGGCCCGGCGGCGGTTCGATCATCGTGGTCCTGGCGACGGACGCTCCCCTGCTCCCGCACCAGTGCGAGCGGCTGGCCCAGCGTGCCGGTCTCGGCCTGGCCCGGATGGGCAGTATCGCGTCGCACGGCTCCGGCGACCTGTTCATCGCCTTCGCAACCGGCAACCGCGGGCTCTCCCGGATCGCCGGCGAGAGCGATGTCAACCCGACGGTGGACGTGCAGATGATCGCGGACCGCGCCATCTCGCCGCTGTTCCAGGCGGCGATCGAGGCGACGGAAGCAGCGGTCGTCAACGCGCTGCTGGCGGCCCGGACGCTGAGCGGGCGCGATGGGATCACGGCCCACGCGCTCGACCACGACCGGCTGCTCGACGTGATGGCCCGCTTCGGCCGCGGCCCCCGGTCCCACGCCGGTCAGGCCCACCCTGCCCGAGCCCGGGAAGGCTGACCCGGAGGACCCCGAACGGTGGCCGCAGCCCGCGTGATCCGGGCCGCGACGCTCGATGACGTCGAGTCGATCCGGGTGGTCCTCGAGGCTCACGGCATCGACGGACCGGTGGCCTACGCCGACATCGTGGGCCCCTACGTGCGCCATCTCGTCACCCACCACCGAGCGCTGGTCACCGAGCAGAACGGGGAGGTCATCGCCTTCGGCGCGACCGTGGACGCGGGGGTCGCGGTCCAGCTCGCGGACCTGTTCGTGCTGCCGGACCGGTTGGGCGAAGGGATCGGCCGCCCGCTCCTGGCGGCGCTCTTCGACGGCGCCGATCGCCGCACGACGTTCGCCTCCGCCGACCCGCGGGCGATGCCGCTCTACGTGCGGGCCGGGATGTCGCCCTGGTGGGCGTCCGTCTCCGTCGAGGGCGCGACCGCCTCGCTCCCGGCCACGCCCGGCGACCTGGAGACCGCGTCCGCGGATCCCTCCCGGCTGGCGACGCTCGAGCTCGCGTGGACGGGCGTGGACCGCTCCATCGACCACGCATTCTGGGCATCGCAGGCCGCCGCGGACTCGTTCGTCGTGGCGGAGCGGGGCGAGGCCGTGGCGATCTGCCACGCCCGGGCGCGCCAGGCGTCACCGGTGCGGGTCATCGACCGCCTGCGGGTCCGCCCCGGTGCCGACCCGGTCCCGGCCACCCTCGCGGCCCTCCGACGGACCGGACGCGGTGGCCCGGTCCGGGCGTTCCTCCAGGGCCCGAGCCCCGTGCTGCGCGTGCTGCTGGACGCGGGCTTCCTGGTGGTGGATCGCGACCAGTTCATGGCCAGCCGGCCCGGCCTGGTGGACCCGGCGCGCCTGGTCCCGAACCCGGGGATGCTCTAGGCCTCTGACACCAGTCATGCCTGCTGCCGCTGTGCAGCCGACGAGGCGATCTCCCCGCGTCGCTCGAGCCCGTCCACGCCCCGCGGCGTCAGCGCGTAGACGCCACGTTCCACCCGCTCGAACCAGCCGTAGACGTTGTCGCGCATGATGCGGGCCGCGTTGGGCACGTCCCCGGCTGCCCGGACCGCCCGCAGGGGCAACGGCCCCTCCGCCAGGAGCGCGGCGCAGCGCATCGCCTCCTGCCGGTAGGCGGTCATGATCGGCCGCCGGGTTGCGCCGCCCTCCGTCGGGTCGCCGATGCGCCGGTGGTGCTCCCGTAGCAGGGCGCCTGCCCGGCGCCGGTTCCTGCGCGGCTGGTACGGCGCCGGGTCCAGGACGACGTCCGCGCGCCCGTGGGTCACGACGATCAGCCCCAGGCCCAGCCGCCGGCACAGGCGCCGCGTCTCGGGCTGGCGGGTTGGCCACGCGCCGACGGCCAGGTAGACGGCGTCGGTCATCGCCAGCCGGTCGATCCCCTGGAGCACGAGTGCGAGGCCGAAGGTCTTCTTCAGCTCCACGACCAGCGGCGGCTCGTCGCCCCGCAGGCCCACCACGTCGCAGCCGTTGATCTCGCCCTTGACCGAGTAGCCCTGGCCCTCGAGCAGCGCCTTGACCGGGGCATAGAGCGCGGTCTCTGGCGGGGAGACGGGGCGGGTCACCGGGCGCGGCGCTCAGCCGCCGGTGACGGGTCGGTCCCGGCGCGCGAACTCGGCCAGCGCCGCGCGGCACGCTGCCGCCTGGCGCTGCCCCTGCCGGACGATCCAGGGGTCCACGCGACTCGAGTCCTCGAGCGTCACGACCGGTCCCGCGGGGCCTTCTTCCAGCACGATCCCGGACGAGTTGCGATAGTCCGCCATCCAGTTCGCCTGGAGCTCCACGAGGACGTCCGCCACCACGGCACGCGTGAACAGCCAGTCCAGGTACATGGCATTGAGCCGGTCCACGATGTCGTCCAGGCGGATCGCGCGCCCGCGGTCCATGCTGGCCACGAGGTCGATGACGCGCAGCGTGCTGAACGGGTCGCCGGATTCGGCGATGACCGGCGGCTGGGGAAGAACGTCGGGGAAGCCAACGGGGGCGGGCCTTCGCCCGACGGCACCGCGATCGATCGTCATCGGTCGTCCAAGGCTCGTGGACCGGTGACCGGTTCGTCATCGACCGCCACTGAAGCGGCACCCGCGTCGGATGACGACAGGCGCGACTCGATCGGCATCTCGATCGTGATGACGCCGCCGTCTCCCGCCGGGACCGGCGCATCCGGGCGGGCGTGATGAACCAGCTCCTGCGGCGGCGGCGTCGTCCGGAGAACCTGCTGCTCGAACCCGAACAGGACGCCGCCGATCGTCTGGCCCAGCGGCTGCTTCTTCCGCGGCTTCGTCATCTGGCTCGAATTGTAGGTCCGGACACCGTGCCGGCCCCGACGCGACCCGCCTACTCCGGCGTGTCCGCTCCGGCCTCCAGCACCGCCAGCGGGCGACCCGCTTCCGAGGACTGCCCCTCGATCGCGCCCACGCCGTAGGGCACCCACTTCGACGGGTCGCTGAGGCGATGGGCCTCCGAGCTGCCGCGCTCGTGGATCTGCTGGAAGCCGGCCGGCTCGATCCACATCCGCTTTCCGTCCAGCAGGCCCGTGATGCCCTCCTGGCCCGGCTCCGGACGCGGGTTCCGGCAGTACTGGCACTTCGAGCTGTCGTGCGGCGTGTACTCGGCGGGCTCCTCGTAGGTGGTGATGTAGCCCTCGTAGTTGCGGACGATCACCTTGTGGTCCGAGTACGACACGACGTAGTTGGGCATGACCGGGATCTTCCCGCCGCCGCCGGGTGCATCGACGATGAACTGCGGCACCGCGTACCCGGAGGTGTGGCCGCGCAGGCCCTCGATGATCTCGAGGCCCTTCCCCACGGGCGTGCGGAAGTGGCCGGCGCCCTCGACCAGGTCGCACTGGTAGAGGTAGTAGGGGCGGACCCGGTTCTCGACCAGCCGCTGGACCAGCTCGCGCTGGGTGTGCACGCAGTCGTTGACGCCGGCGAGGAGCACGGACTGGTTGCCCAGCGGGATGCCGGCCCGGCTCATCCTGTCGCAGGCCCGGGCGAGCTCCGGGGTGATCTCGTTGGGGTGGTTGACGTGGATGTTCAGCCAGAGCGGGTGGTACCGGGCGAGCATCTCGCACAGCTCGTCGTCGATCCGCTGGGGCATGAACACGGGCACCCGCGAGCCGATGCGGACGATCTCCACGTGCGGGATCTCGCGCAGACTGCGGAGCGCGGACTCCAGGAGCTTGGGCGCCAGGGTGAGGCCGTCCCCGCCGGAGATCAGCACATCGCGGATCTGCGGGGTCCGCCGGATGTAGTCGAGCTGGGCCTCGTGCTCCTTGCGGTTGAAGTTCTGGGTGGCGTCGCCCACGATCCGGCTGCGCGTGCAGTAGCGGCAGTAGACGGCGCATTGGGTGGTGATCAGCATCAGGACCCGGTCCGGGTAGCGGTGGACCAGGCCCGGGACCGGCGAATGGCGATCCTCGGCCAGGCTGTCCTCCATCATCCCGGTGAAGGACCGGAGCTCGCGGCCGAGCGGGATGATCTGGCGGCGGATCGGGTCGGTGGGATCCTTCGGATCGATCAGGCTGATGAAGTAGGGCGTGACGTCCACGCGGAACTTGTCGGGCGCGGAGAGGCCCTCCCGTTCCTCGTCGGTCAGGTCCAGGATCTTCTCGATGTCCTCGAGGTCGTTGACGCGGTTGCTGAGCTGCCAGCGCCAGTCGTTCCACTTCTCGTCCGGGACGTCCTCCCAGATGGGCGCCCGGCGGCTGACGGCCGGCCTGCCGTCCGGGCCGAGCCGCTTGGCGGGATCGCGCCGGTTGACGAAGGGCGCCGCCTCGAGCGCCGCCGGGACGCCCGCCCCCTGAACCTGCGAGTCCACCAGCCGAAACCTCCCGCTGCCGCCGCCGACCTGGACCGAACCCGTCATGGGACCCGCGCGATGCATAGATCCTATGCATCGTGAATGGGCAGCGATGATACCCGAGGCTCCCGCAGGCGTCCACGGCGCCGCGATCGGATCGGAGCCGGCGGGACCTCGAGGCTTGCCGTCCACCGATGGCCCGGCGCTTTCCGGGACATCGGCCCGGCTGCCACCGGCAGGCCCGTCGTCGGTGGGATTCGTCGGGGTCCGTACAATGCCAATGCGTCGCCACGTGAGCGAGCCGGGGTCCAGGCGACGCGTGCGCCCCCCAACCCATACCTGAGGAACCCTCCATGACCATCGACCGACGCCTGCTCGCGGGTGCCCTTGGCCTCGTCCTCGCCGTCGCCGCGTGCGGCGGCTCATCCACTGCCAGCTCCGGCGCCACCACCGCTCCGGGCGCGACCGCCGCGGCCGCCGCCACTCCGGCCCCCTCCATGGCCGAGGCGACCCAGGCCCCCGCGGCGCCGTCGATGCCCGCGATCAGCCTCGCGCCCGGCAACGCCGGCGACCTCGAGGCCATGATCCCGACGACAGTCGGGGGCATCACGTTCCAGAAGTCCAGCTTCGACGGCGCTTCGATCCCCCTGGCGGGAACGCCGATCGACCAGGCCAACCTCGATCCGCTGCTGTCCAAGTACGGCAAGACGGTTGCCGACATCCGGTTCGCGATCGGGATCGGAACGGGCGGCTCGTCTGCCACGGCGCCGACGATGGTCTACGCGCTCCAGGTGAAGGGGGTCCCCGCGACGGAGTTCATGAGCCAGGTCACGGGCAGCACCGGCAGCGGGACCACGGCGACCGTGGGCGGGAAGACCGTCACCCAGGTGAGCGCCGGCGGCGTATCGATGATCCTGTACCCGAAGGACGACATCCTGTTCGTGGTCAGCTCGAGCGCGACGGACGCCGACGCCATCGTCGCCGCGCTGCCCTGATCCGCGGCGGGACGGCGCCGTCCGTCCCGCACGCCTCGGCGCACACCAGCGAACCCGGCCGGAGCCTCCCGGCCGGGTTCGCGTTGTCCAGGGCGGGGCCTGGCGGCGTTCAGCGCGGAACCTGAGGACGTTGAGCGCCAGATCCACCCGCCTTCAGCGCAGGAGGATGAACCCGTCCACGTCCACGGTCGGGCGCCCGGCGGGGCCCAATTCGGCGGGGGTCCACGCTCGGGGCACCGCGGCGGGGTCAGTCCCCGATCACGCTCCAGATCAGGCCCATCGTGATGAAGAACCCGCTGAACAGGGCGATGAGCCCGATGCCGCCGTAGGGAGAGCTGGCGCCCTCGTGGGGGACCAGCTGCAGGCCGATGCCGAACACCACCGCCCACAGGACGAACAGGGTCGCGAACACCCACTTCGAGCGCGGGGCGGTGATCCTGCGGGCCCAGCCCTGGCGACCGCCCTCGGCGACCATGGCCGAGCGCAGGAACACGAGCACGAACCCGCCGGCGATCGTGGCCGCGATCAGGAAGATCACGAAGTTGTTCGGGAAGTTCTGGAACCAGGTCGTGAAGATCGTCACGTGGGAGATCCTCGGACGGACGTGATCGGCGTCGGGTGATCGCGGCGCGGCGGGACGATGCTAGCAGAACGGTTGGGCCGGATGGAACCCTGCGCGAGGACGTTCTTCGGATCCCGGATAACATGCTACGTGTGACGCACACGTTTACCGCCGCCGCGGCCATCCGACGAGCGACCCCCGTCGAACCGGACGACGCATGACCTTCGATCACCTGGGCCGCTTCGCCGTCCGCCGCCGCTGGTGGATCGTCGCCGCTTGGGCCGTGCTCATCCTGATCGCGATCCCGCTTGCGCCCCGCGCACCCGGGGCGCTGTCCGCGGGCGGCTTCATCCTGGACGACCTCGAGTCCGCGCGCGCGAAGCAGGCCCTCCAGTCGGGGCTGGGCCTGGAGCCGTCCGCCTTCGTGCTCGTCTACACCTCGGACACGCTGACCGCCGGCACGCCCCAGTGGCTCGCCGCCGTGTCGCAGGCCACGCGGGACGTCGCCCGGGCGCCGCACGTCACGCGCATCCTGTCCCACGTCCTGGCGCCCCGCCAGGTCTCGGCGGACGGCCACACGGCCTACGACATCGTCTTCCTGGACCTCCCGCCCGACGACTCCCCCGACGCCATCCCGCCCGTCGCCGCCGCCCTCCACCAGGTGCCCGGGCTCACCGTCCGCATCGGCGGGGGTCCCGCCTTCTACGGCGACGTCCAGGCGGTGACCGAGACCGACCTGCGCCGGAGCGAGCTCATCTCGCTCCCGCTGGCGGCGCTCGCCCTGCTGGTCGTGTTCGGAGGCGTGGTTGCCGCAGCCATCCCGCTCGCGGTCGGCGGCGCGGCCGTGCTCATCGCACTCGCCGCCATCTTCGTGGTCGCGTCCCTGGCCCCGATGAGCGTCTTCGTGCTCAACCTGGCCACGCTCCTGGGACTCGGCCTGGGCGTGGACTACTCGCTGCTGATGACGAGCCGGTTCCGGGAGGAGCTGGCTCGTCGCGAGGGGCCGGACCGCGTGGCGGATGCCGTCCGGGTCACGGTGGCCACCGCGGGCCGGGCCGTGTTCTTCTCGGGCCTCACGGTCCTGCTCGGGCTCCTCGGCCTGGTGCTGTTCGAGTTCATGATCCTGCGCTCCGTGGGCATCGCCGGCGCCATCGTCGTGGGGTTGGCCGTCGCCGCGGCGACCACGCTGCTGCCGGCGATGCTCGCGATCGTCGGGACCCGCATCGACGTCCTCTCCATTCGCAAGGTCTCCGTGGAGCCCGGCGCGGACGGCCCGTGGGCGCGCCACGCCCGGCGCGTGATGCGTCACCCCGTCGCGGTGCTGATCCCGACCCTCGCGTTCCTCCTGGTCCTGGGCCTGCCGTTCCTCCATGTCCGGTTCGACGCCCCGGACGCGACGATCCTCCCTCCGTCCGTGCCGTCCCGCGCGACCTACGACATCCTCACCCGCGAGTTCGGTGAGGGCGAGTTCGCGCCGATCGTCCTCGCGGTCCGCACGACCGGCGACGCGACGACGCCCGCCAACATCGCGAAGCTCTACGACTACTCGCGGCGCTTGGCCGCAGATCCGCGCGTGAGCCGGGTCGCGAGCCTGGTCGACGTGGACCCGCGCCTCACGCTGGCGCAGTACCAGCTGCTGTACGGAGGCGGCACGAGCCCGCCGGACCGGTACGTGGCCACGTCCCTCGCCGCGACGACGCGGGGCAACCTCACCGCGTTCACGATCGTCACGCCCTACGGCCCCAACCGCGAGGAGGGCCGCGCCCTCGTCCGCGAGCTGCGAGATCCGGCCGGCCCGCTCGCACCCCCGGCCGGCGTCACGGTCCAGGTGGGCGGCGGGGCCGCCGACGTGGAGGACGTGGTGTCGCGCGTCTGGGCGGACTTCCCGCGCACCGCGGCGTTCATCGTGGTGACCACGTTCCTGGTCCTGTTCGTCCTGCTCCGGTCGGTGGTCCTGCCGGTCAAGGCGCTGGTCATGAACACGCTCTCGATCGTGGCCAGCTTCGGCGCCCTGGTCTGGATCTTCCAGGACGGCAACCTGTCGGCACCCCTGGGCTTCCAGCCGCTCGGGTTCGTGGAGACCACCCAGCCCGTCATCCTGTTCTGCGTCCTGTTCGGGCTGTCGATGGACTACGAGGTCTTCCTGCTCTCGCGCATGAAGGAGGTCTGGGACCGGACCGGCGACAACACGGAGGCGGTCGCCCGGGGCATCGAGCGCAGCGGACGGATCGTGAGCTCCGCCGCGCTGATCGTGGTGCTGGTGGCGGGTTCCTTCGCCTTCGCGGACATCGTCCTCATCAAGGCGCTGGGGCTGGGCGTGGCGATCGCGGTCGCCCTGGACGCGACGGTGGTCCGGGCGCTGCTGGTGCCCGCGACGATGCGGCTGCTGGGCCGCTGGAACTGGTGGGTTCCGGCCCGGCTGGACCGGGCGCTGCAGGGCATCCTGCCGCGCACCGAGGCCCAGGTCGAGGCCGACCTGGAGGCGACCGCCCCGTGAGCCTGCCGATGCGCCGCCCGGTTCGCCTTTCGATCCCGGTGCTCGCCCTGGTCGCCGTGCTGGTCGCCGCGTGCGGTGGCCCGGTGCTCGCCAACCCGCCGGTCGCCCAGCCCGAGGTCACCATGGCCCCCGCGGCCACGCAGCCGCCGGCCGACCCTCAGCCGGTGACCCTTCCCGCGGACGACGCGCCGCACCACCGCCTGACGGAGTGGTGGTACTACACCGGCCACCTCCGCGACGAGACGGGCGGGCGATGGGGCTTCGAGTTCGTCGTGTTCCGCGCCGAGCGCGGCGGCTTCCCCGTGACCTGGGCCTCGCACCTGGCCCTCACCGACGAGACCGGTGGCCGGTTCCACTACGCGCAGAGAGCGGAGATCGGACCACAGGTGAACACCCAACCGGGCGCGCCGGACGGCTTCGCGCTCGCGATCCGGGGCCTGGATCTCCAGGACCCCGCCACGTTCACGCGCGCACCGTGGACCATGACGGGAGGCGGCGGATCGGACCGGCTCGCGGCGACGGCGGCGGGATCGGAGGTCCAGGGCGACCCGGTCGCCGGGTTCGGGCTGGACCTCGCCCTGGCGGCCACGAAGCCCGCGGCGCTCCACGGAGGCGACGGCTACATCGACTTCGGCCCGGCCGGCGGTTCGTACTACTACTCCCGGACGGCGATGACCGCGGCCGGGACGATCACGGTGGGCGGCCGGACGCTGGCCGTGGACGGCAGCGCGTGGTTCGACCACCAGTGGGGCGACTTCATCTCGGTCGGGGCCGGTGGCTGGGACTGGTTCGCCGTCAACCTCGACGACGGGACCGACGTCACGCTGTCGCTGGTGCGCGCGGCCGACGGCTCGTATCCCCTCGTCTACGGGACCCTGGTGGACGCCACCGGCGAGGCCCGGCACCTCGGACCGGGCGACTTCACCGTGCAGCGGACCGGCTCCTGGACCAGCCCCGCGACGGGAGTGACCTGGCCCGCGGGCTGGACCGTGACGCTGCCGGGGCAGGACCTCGTGGTGACGCTGGAGCCGTCGGTCGCGCAGCAGGAGCTGGATACGCGGGCCACCACGGGCGTCGTGTACTGGGAGGGCTCGCAGCGGGTCTCGGCGACGCGAGCCGGGAGTTCACTGGGTGGCCAGGCCTACGTGGAGCTGACCGGGTACGCCACGGGCCGGTAGGGCGTCGCAGGACTGTGGGGCGCTCGCGGGGCGGTGAGGACCGTGGGCCGCGGCCGTGAATGCCTGCGGAGTCCGGGGATCCGGGCAGCCTTCGGCGAAGTCGATCAGCTTCGGCGAAGCGCCAGCCCCGAGATGACCAGGGAGGCCACCACCGAGATCGCATACGAGAGGCACCACGCACAGAGCGCGTGGATCACGAACAGCTCCAGGTACGTCAGGTAGGCGACGGCGAGCGTCCCGAGGAGCAGCAGCCCGTAGGCGAGCAACAGGGCTCGTCGCTCCGCACGCCGCCACCAGGCCATGCCACAGCCGACGACGAGCAGGGAGAACGCGACGCCCCAGACTGCGACCGGGATCCCGAGCACGACCGAGTACCCGGAGGCGGCGACCGTCTCGCAGCCGGACGATGGCCCGCACACGGCGGTCTCCCCGAGCAGCCGCACGACCGCGAGGTAGCAGGCGATCGCCAGGCCCGCGGCGGTGGCCGCGACCAGGGGCAGGCCGAGCGGACCGCGTGCGGCCCGCCCGGCTTCTGTCACCGTCAGGGGGTGGCGCTCGGCGAGGCTGCGGGTGACGCCGGGGCCGCGGGTGACGCGCTTCCCGACGCCGCCGGCGACGCGCTCGCCTTGGCCAGCTCGGCGTCGATCAGCGCGCCGAGCTCGGCGGCGGTCTTGAAGCCGACCAACTGCTGGCCGCCGATATAGAAGGTGGGCGTGGAGTTGATCCCCATCCCGGTCCCCTGGGACGTCGCGTCGGCCACCGCCGCGATCGTCGCCGCGTCATCGAGGCAGGCCCTGAAGGCGACCGGCTCCACGCCGGCGGCCGTCGCGATGGACGTCAGGCGGTCACGGGTGAACCCACCCGCGTTCTCGCCGGCCTGGTTGTTGTAGACCCAGTGGGAGTAGTCCCAGTACTTGCCCTGCAGGTTCGCGCAGTAGGCTCCGCTGGCGGCGAGCTTGGACTCGTCGTCCGGGCCCCCGCGGCCGAGGATCGCGAGGTCGTGGTGCACGATGCGCAGCGACCCCGGCGTCGCGTACTGGCTCACCAGGACGGGCTCGACCGTCAGGTCGTACCGGGCGCAGATCGGGCACTGGTAGTCCTCCCAGACGTCCAGCGTGACGGGCGCGTCCGCCTTCCCGATGTTCCTCCCGTCGAGGAGCGCCGCCGGGTAGGCCATGGCCGGGTCCTTGAGCTGTCCGGAGGCCTTGCCGCCAAGCTGGCCGATGCCGACGGCGACCACGATCAGCACGCCGACGATGACAGCGATGATGGTCATGTTCCGGGTGTTGATGAACGACGATCCGCCGCTCTTCCCGGCGGGCGTCCGGCCGCGACGCTCGTCGCGTGCGCTGCTGAAGCGGTCCTGCCGCTCCGCGGCGCGACGCTCACGACGCGTGGACTGGTTGGTGGGCTGCTTGCCGCTCAGGGGGGGCCTCCGGTTTCGTGCTCAGGGAAGGTTCGGGCTCGGGCGGGACGCCGGGGCATTGTGGCGCAGATCGGCTGGATCGGCCACGGGCATCCTGCATGGTCGCCCCGCGACCGGAGCCCAAGCGATGAAACCTTCGGGCAGCGCGCCGCCTCGGAGCACTACCAGGCCATACGAGGGTCCTCATGCAATTCCCCGCGCCCCGCTCCAGTGTTCCGTCCATGTCGCCGCCCAGGTCGGGAGGCCCGGCATGCGCCTGAGCCCGGCCACGCTCGTCGTCCTGTGTGCGGCGGCCCTGCTGGTCGCCCTCGGCGTCACGGACCAGATCCTGCCGGCCGCCGACCCACGCACGGCGGAGCTCCGTCCCTGGGTCGCCTCCCGCGCCCTCGGCGTCACCGCCTACCTGCTGCTGTTCATCGAGGTCGCCCTGGGCCTGATCCTCAGCCACCCGCGCAACGCGACCGCCTGGCGGAAGACCACGCAGGTGGCCCCGTGGCACGAGATGCTCACGGTCTTCACCGGGGCATTCCTGGTCCTTCATGTGGCGCTGATCGTGATCGACCCCTATGCCAACGTCGGGATGGTCGGCGCGCTCGTGCCCGGCCTCTCCGCGTTCCGTCCGGTCGCGGTCACCCTCGGCACGGTCGGCCTCTACGCCCTGATCTTCACCGCGGCGACCGCCAAGTGGACCCGCCTGCTCCCGTCCGGCTGGTGGCTCAAGGCGCACCGCGTCGCAGCCGTGACGTTCCTGATGGCCTGGGCCCACGCGCTGCTGGCCGGCACCGACAGTGGCGCCCTCACCCCCCTGTACCTCGTGACCGGCGTCCCGATCCTCGCCGGCGTGGCACATCGCTGGTGGACCGCCAGGGGGCGCCCCGAGCGCCTCGTGCCCGAGATCGGACCGTCCGCCGGGCCGTCCGAGACAACCATCCGCCGGCTCGGACCGGCGCCCGTCCTGGTGGAGGAGTCCTGATGTCGAGAGAACCGTTGAGCCGCCTGGTGCGCCGGGCCCTGGTGCTCGCCGCCACCATTGCGGTGATCGGCGTCGGGGTCGTGACCGTGCAGGTGGCCGCCGCCTGGCGCGCCGAGGCCGCGCCGCTCGACACGGCACCGGTGTCCATGTCCAGCATCAACGCCGACATGGAAGCCGAGGTGGCGCGGACGGCCGACCTCTCGGGCCAGATCGACGACGTGGCGAACCAGCTGTCCGCGCTGAACGACGCCGTCGTGACCGCGAACGACGCCGTGGCGGGAGGCACCACGAACGCAGCGACCCTGCAGGCCCAGCTCGACACGGCCAGGACCAAGCTCGACAAGCTGCAGTCGCAGCTCAAGGCCGCGCAGGCGCGCCTGGCCGCGCTGAACCAGGCCGCGGCCCGCCAGGCCAGCGTCAACGCGGCAGCACCGGCCACCACGAGCGGTGGAGGCGGACATGACGACTGAGCGCATCCTCCCGCCCGTCGCCCTTCCGGCACCCGCCCGACATCGCCACATCCGGGAGGGCGTGGCGAGCCCGATGGCCCGGCCCGCCCGGCCGATGGTCCTGCAGCGGGAAGCAGTCCTCAACACCCCGACCCGGGCGGGCATGCTGATCGGTGCCTCGGCGGCGATCTACGCGGTCACCCTGGCTGGCGTGTCCGTGATGCAGGCTGACTCGGACGCAGCGAGCGCAGCCCGACGCCAGCCCTACCTGGCGGCAGTGGCATCCGCCCGTTCGGCCAACGACGCGCTGGAAGCCGCGCTCGCCAAGGCCGACAGCGGGGCCCAGATCCTCGCCGGCCAGTACGAGACGGTGGGCCAGGACATCGCCGGCTACCAGGCCAGGCTCGACGAGCTCGCCAGGCTTGTCGCCGAGGTCCAGGGCTCGGCGGCGGCCCTGCCCGACCAGGATCAGCCTCCCCACCGTATCCGTGCGGAGCGCCGGGAGCTCGGGCAGCAGCAAGGCACCGGCCGCCAAGACCACGACCAAGGCCTCCGGCGGCTGACACCGGGAGCGCCCGCGTCCCACCGCCCGACACGCAGTCATGGTGGCCTCACACCCGCCCGCTCTCGAGCGCGGACCCGAACCCGGCGACCCGGACAGGATCGTCGGGTTCTCGTCGCGTGCGCTGGGCTCTCCGCTCGGGCTCCACGTCCGGCTGCCCGCCACGGGCGACGCCGGGAGACCCGCCGGGCACGACGCCGCGACCCTCGCCTGGGGCCTGGTGCAGGCCGAGTTCGGGGAGGTCGATCGGGCTCTCTCGCGGTTCCGCGAGGACAGCGAGCTGACCGCGCTCAACCGGCTCGCGGGCACGGACCGCGTCGTGGCCGTGTCGTGGAGGCTGCGCACGATGCTGGCGGCGGTCCACCGTGCCGGCCGGCTGACCGCCGGCCGGTTCGACCCCTCCGTGCTCGTGGACCTCGAGCGACTCGGCGAGCACGGCGCGACGCTGGGCCCCGCGCCCGGGTCCGCCGATGACGGTGAGCCGGTCCTCCGGTTGGTCCCGCAGGGGACCCCTCGGGCGTCGCTCGTCCGGGCGCCCGCCGCTCCGCTCGACGCGGGCGGCATCGGGAAGGGGCTGGCCCTGCGCTGGGCCTCGGCGGCCGCCATGGGCGCGCTCCCGGACGGCGCCGGGATCCTCCTCGAGGCGGGCGGCGACATCACGAGCGCCGGGACTGCGCCGCCGGGTGGCTGGCGCGTCGCGATCGAGGATCCCGTGCTCCCGGGTCCGGGTGCCGAGCCGCTGGCCGTCATGGCGGTCGAGCGCGGATCCGTCGCGACATCCTCGGTGCGGGTCCGCAACTGGATCGCCCCGGACGGGCGCCGGGTGCACCACCTGGTTGACCCACGGAGCGGGGCGGCGGCGAGGACGGGCCTGATCGCGGTCACGGTGGCCGCCCCCGACCCGGCGTGGTCCGAGGTCTGGAGCAAGTCGCTCTTCCTCGCGGGCAGGGGCGGGATCGGCCCGGAGGCGCGGGCACGCGGCCTGGCGGCCTGGTGGGTGGACGAGGGCGGACGCCTGGGGATGACGCCGGAGGCCCGCCTATGCTCCGAGTGGGTGGCCGAGGCCCGCGTGGGCTGAGCCAGCCCGCTGCAAGGCCGCCACGGCGGTGGCCCGGCGCCACCGTGGGTCAGGCGGCCGGTGGCCCGCCAGGCGTGTCGCCGTCGGTCCCGTCGGTCCCGTCGGTCCCGTCGGTCTCGTCCGGCACGCGCGGCGCGGGCATCCCCCCGATGGCAGCGGTGAGCTCCTCCAGGGTCGGATAGCCCTCGCGAGCTCCGGCGCGGGTCACGGAGATGCTCGCGGCCACGACCGCGCGGCGTGCGGCCTGCTCCAGGCTCAGCCCGCCCGCCAGCGCGGCCGCCAGTGCGCCGTTGAGGGCGTCTCCGGCACCGGTGGCGTCGATCGCCTTGACCTTCGGCGCCTTGATGTCGATCGCCGGGCCGCCGCGCCGGACGAGCACAGCGCCGCTGGGTCCCAGGGAGACGAGCATCGCCTCGCCGGCGCCGGGCCCCTCGCTGGTGGGCTCGAGCAGCGTCCTCGCGGCCCTGATCGTCTCCTCCGAGCCGAGGCCGGCACGGCCCGAGCGCCGCGCATCATCGGCAACCAGCAGGGCGAGCTCACCGCGGTTGGGGGTCAGCAGGTCGGCCAAGCCCAGCACGGACCGGTCCAGCCCGCCGGCGGGGGCCGGGTTGAGGATCGTCCACGCCCCGCCCTCGCGACCCAGCCGGAGCGCCTCGCGGGCCGCCTCGGCCGGGATCTCGTGGTTCGTGATCACCACGTCGCCCCGGTGCGGAGCCAGGCGTCCCAGGGCCGCCCGAACGTGAGCCGCGGTCAGGCCGGCGTTGGCGCCCGGGGCCACGGTGATCTGGTTCTCGGCCTTGGCGTCCACGATGATCAGGGCCACGCCCGTGGCCGTGTGGTCGAGCGTCACCAGGACGTCCGTGCCGACTCCCTCGCGAGCCAGCGCGGCGCGCGCCTCCGACCCGAAGGCGTCGTCACCCAGGGCGGCGACCAGCATGACCGGCACGCCGAGGCGCGCCGCCGCCACCGCGAGGTTGCCGCCCTTCCCGCCGTGGAAGCGGCTGAACGTGCCGCCCAGGACCGTCTCGCCCGGCGATGGGAGCCGTTCCGTCCGGACCACGAGATCGACGTTGACCGATCCGACGACCAGGACCCGACCGCTCATCGGATGAATGCCCCTTCCCCTGTCCGGCTATGACCCGGTGATGTACTCGCCACCGTCGACGCCGATGACCTCGCCGTTGATGAACTCAGTGCCCTCGCCGGACAGCGCGAGGATCGTGCTCGCCACGTCCTGGGGCGTCGTCATCCGTCCGGTGGGGTTCCGCCGCGTGGCGGCCTCGATGATCGCGTCGTGCTCGGGGATCTTCATCAGCGCCGGGGTCATCGTCACGCCCGCGCGGATGGTGTTGGCCGTGATGCCCGTGCCCAGCCGCGCCAGCTCCATCGCCAGCTGCCGGGTGTGGGATTCGAGCGCTGCCTTGGCGGACGAGACGACGCCGTAGCTCGGCACGACGCGGGTCGAGCCCTCCGACGTCATCGCGAAGATCCTGGATCCCTTCTCCAGGAAGCCGCCCCGCCACAGGTCCTGCACCCAGTACACGAGGCTGTTCGCCATCACGTCCTGGGTCATCTCCATCTTCTTGCGGTCCACGCCGGCCTTGGGGTCCTCGGTCAGGAACGGCACCAGCGAGCCGAAGGCGAGCGAGTGCATGACGACGCGCACATACGGGTGCCGGCCCTCTGCACGCGAGCGGTCGAAGCGCTCCTGCAGCGTCGCCAGCCCGGCCCGGCGCTTCTCGTCGTCCGCCGCGTTCATGTTGATGTAGAGCGCCTCGGACCCGAGCGCGGCGATCTGCGCCCTCACCTCGTCGACGTGGGCGATGGCGGCCCTGAAGTCGAGATGGATGCCGGCGATCCGGTAGCCGTTCGCGGCCAGGGCGAGCGCGGTTGCCTGGCCCATGCCGGAGGACGCCCCGAGGATCAGGGCCCAGCGCTCGCGGTCGTCCGTCATCGTGCTCCTCCGGCAGGTTGGGTGACCCGGTGGCAGGGGACATCACCCGGGGCGCTGCGAGTCTAGCAGCGCCATCCGCGCACGACCGACGGAGTTCTCGACCGACGGAGTCGAGGACACCAGCCTCAGGGCGTCCGGTTTCCGAGCCGGCTCACTTACCCGTGCCACATGACCGGGCCGCCTTGGGCGATGATGACGCCGACCGGCGCACCGCGCGCCGGCACCACGGAGCCTCGCTCGTGAACATCCCGGATCTCAGCAGCTTCGACCCGCGGATCCTGCTCCTGGTCGTCCCGCTCCTGGTGATCGAGCTCGGCCTGCTCCTGTTCGCGGTGGTCGACCTGCTCCGGATGGACCGGCGGGTCCGGGGCGGGAGCAAGGGCATGTGGGCCGTGATCATCGTGTTCGTCAATTTCATCGGCCCGATCCTGTACCTCCTGGTCGGCCGGGTCGAGGGACTTCCGGACGACGAGTCACCCGCCCCGGGTGCGATGCCGGGCTGGGGCAGCCCGCACGATCCACCGGTCGCGTCGCCGCCGGGTTCCACGCCCGCGGGCCCGGCAGCGCCGCCCGCGTCCATCACTCCGGGCGTGGCCGCTCCCATCGCCCCGATCCCGGGCAGCTCCGTCCGCGTGGTGGGGGCCGTCCCGGTGGATGTCGTCGCGACGCCGGTCAGGCCGGCTGACACCGCCCCGCCTGCCCAGGACGGCCCGTCCGCGATCAGCATCGAGGCCCTCACGCGGCGCTATCCGGGGGTCCTCGCCCTCGACGCGCTGACCCTGGACGTGCCCGAAGGCTCGGTGTTCGGCCTGCTGGGTCCCAACGGTGCCGGCAAGACCACGACCCTGCGGCTGCTCGCCGGGCTCGGGCGCCCGACGTCCGGGCGCGCGGTGGTGGCCGGCTTCGCCGTCTCGGCCGATGATCCGGCGGTCCGCCGGTCGCTCGGGTTCCTCGAGCAGGATCCGCGGGCCTACGGCTGGATGACCGGGCGCGAACATGTCCGCCTCCTCGGGCAGCTGCACGGGATGGACGGCGCTGCCCTGGAGCGCGCCGTCGCCGATGCGCTCGCACGGGTGGACCTCACCGCGGCGGCCGACCGGCGGGCGGGGACGTACTCCGGCGGCATGCGCCAGCGGCTGGGGATCGCCGGCGCGCTCGTGCATCGCCCGCCGGTGCTCATCATGGACGAGCCCGTCAGCGCCCTGGACCCGGAGGGCCGGCGTGACGTGCTGGGCCTGATCGCCGGCCTGCGCGGCGAGTCCACCGTGCTGTTCTCGACCCACGTGCTGGCCGATGTCGAGCGGATCTGTGACCGGGTGGGGATCATCGACCACGGGCGCCTGGTCGTGGAGGGCCCGCTGGCCGAGCTGCTTGACCGCTACGCGCTCCCGGTCTGGAGGATCGAGGCCGAACCCGGACAGGATGCGGCGATCGCGTCGCTGGCCGCGCGGCTCCGCGGCCAGCCGTGGATCACGGCCGTCGCCGTTGACCACGGGCTGGTGACCGTGGCCGTTGCCGATCCGGCCACCGCGGCGCGGGAGCTGCTGCAGATCGTCGGAGCCGAGGAGCTTGCCGTCGTCTCCGTGGCGCGCGCCAGACCCACCCTGGAGGACGTGTTCCTCCGCTTGACCGGTGGTCCTGAGGGGGTCGCGGCATGAACGGCTTCGGCATCCTGATGCGGAAGGAGCTGCTGGAGGCGTGGCGGACGCGACGGCTGCCCGTCGTTGCCGTTCTATTCCTGGTCGTCGGCATCATCTCCCCGCTCACGGCCCGGTACCTCAACGAGATCCTGACCCTCGCCATGGGAGACCAGCTCCCGATCGCCCTGCCGGACCCCACGGCGACGATGGCGCTCGAACAGCTCCAGAAGAACCTCGGGCAGTTCGGTGCTTTGGCCGCCATCGCCCTGGCCATGGGGAGCGTCTCCGGTGAGCTGGACCGCGGGACCGCGGCGATGGTCCTGGCCCAACCGGTGGGGCGGCCCGCATTCCTGGCCGCGAAGCTGCTGGCGATCGCCGCCGTGCTCGGCACCGCAACCCTGCTGGCCTCTGCCGTGGCGTGGATCTACACGGCGATCCTGTTCGAGCCGCTCCCCATCGGCGGGTGGCTGGCGATGACGGCCCTGTCCTGGCTGGCCCTCACGTCGTGGGCCGCGCTGACGTTTCTCGCGTCGGCCGCCACGGGCTCCACGATGGCCGCGGCCGGGCTCGGGTTCGTCGCGCTGATCGGGCTCAGCCTTATCGCGGTCGTGCCCGCCCTGGACCGGTTCCTGCCCACGGCCCTGGCGGCCGCGGGCATCGCGCTGGCGGCGGGAAACGGAGCTGCCCTGGACGGAGCGCGTCTCGCGACGGCGGTGGCCGGCTCGGTGGTCCTGGTCGTCGCCTGCCTCATCGGGGCGATGGCCGCGTTCCGGCGCCGGGAGCTGTAGCGGCGCGGAGCGTCGATCCCGACTGCCGCGCATCGGCACGACAACGCTGGTCCGCGGCATCGACCTCGGGCGCCGGAGAGCTCGCCGGTCGCATCCGCGCATCGGCGACGGCGCCGGAATCGGAGACGGCGCCCGGGTGGGCGCCGTCCGGATCACGAGGGGTTGGCCGGGACCGCCCGGCCCTGCGTCAGGCGCGGGCCTGGCGATCCAGCCGGCGCTGGAAGCGCTCGACCTGGCCGGCTGTGTCGATGATGTTCTGCTTGCCCGTGTAAAACGGGTGGCAGTTGCCGCAGACGTCCACGCGCAGCTCCTCGCGGGTGGACCCGAGCTCGAAGTCGATGCCGCACGAGCCGCAGTGGACCCTCGCCTGGTAGTACTTGGGATGGATGTTGGGCTTCACGAAAGCTCCTCAGGCGCCGTCCGTACGGGTCATGCCCGCCGGTGGTCGCCGCTGTGGGTCGGCGGTCTAGGCCTCGGCCGCGGCCGGCTCGGCCGCAACCGGGATCACCCGGACGCGCTTCTTGTCGCGGGTCTCGTGCTCGAAGCGCACCTTCCCGTCGATCTTGGCGAAGATCGTGTAGTCGTGGCCGAGCCCGGCGCCCTCGCCGGCCTTGAAGGTCATCCCCCGCTGGCGGACGATGATCGAGCCGGACGTCACCAGCTGGCCGTCGCCCGCCTTGACGCCGAGTCGCTGGCCGACGCTGTCGCGGCCGTTCTTCGAGCTCGAGCCCGCCTTCTTGTGCGCCATCGCCTACTCGTCCTTCTTCGTGCGGGTCCGCTTGGGCGCCGCGTGAGGGGTCTCGTCCGTGCCCACCGCATCCTCGGCCTCGGGGGCTTCAGCCTCGGGGGCTTCGGCCTGCGCCTCGGCCTGGGCCTCGGTTGCTTCGGGCTCGGGGGCCTCGACGGGAACCGTCTCGACAGCGGGTGTCTCGACAGCGGGGTCTCGGCCTCGGGGGCTGCGGCCTCGGGGACTTCGGCCGCCGGTGCTCCGGCCTCGGCGGGCTCGGCGACGGCCGCCTCGACGGCCGCCTTGGCGCGGGTCCGCCTGGGCGCGGGGGCTTCGGCCGCGGCTGCAGCCGCGAGCTTGGCAGCGAGGGCGGCGTCCTCGGCCGCCTGCCGGGCGGCGGCCTCCTCCAGCCTCCTGCGCTCGTCGGCCCGTGCACTCGCCGGCTGCTCGATGCCCGCGGCGGCACTCTTGCCATTGAAGCGGATGTCGGCGATCCGGAGCACCGTCAGGTCCTGGCGGTGACCCTTCTTGACGCGACGGCGCGCCTTCGGGCGGTACTTGAACGCGATGACCTTGTCACCACGGGTCTGGCCGACGACGGCGGCCTCGACGGCTGCACCGTCGACGACGGGGGTGCCGACGGCGGCCTCGGCTCCATCGACGACGAGGAGCACTCGCTCCAGCGTGATCGACTGGCCCGGCTCGACGTCGAGCAACTCCACCTCGAGCTCGGTTCCGACCTCGACGCGGTATTGCTTCCCGCCGGTCTCGATGACTGCGTACATGGGTCCTCGGAAGGGTGGTGGCGACCGCGGGGCGGCCGCGGGGCGGACACGGAGAAACGCCTGCGGCCAGCGCGGGCGCGAACGGAGAGTGTAGGGCGGATCGACGGGACACGTCAACGATCCGCCCTGGGCGCGGTCCCTCAGCGCCGGACCGGCAGACGCACCCCTCGAAAGCGCGGCGCGGGCTGCTCGGGCACCGCTGCGATCGAGAGGACCAGGCGTTCGCGGACCAGGGAGCGCACGACGAGCGCCACGCCCAGTCGTTCCGACAGTGCCCCGAGGAGCTCGTCGGGACGGCCGACGCCCCGTTCGGGGTCGTGACGCAGCGTCATCCGGACAACGATCATCGGGGGATCGCCCGGAACTGCCCCTTCCCGCGGGACGGCCGCGCCGGCCGCGCCCGTCCACGAGACGCCCGTTTCGTCCACCTCGATGTCCTCGATGAACGGACGCAGGTCGTAGGGGATCACGCTGTCGCCCTTCCGGCGGACGCGCGGCAGCGCCGGCTCCGCCATCAAGGCGGCGACGGCGACACGAAGCGCGCCGGGATCGACGACGGCCTCCACAACCGAGCGGTAGACCGACGCCGAGACGCGACCCGGCAGCGGGGCCTCGCCCAGCCAGACGTCGTAGACGTCCACGAGGTCGTGATCCGGCGGCAGCGTCGCCAGCAGCGCGTCGCGCACGCTCCAGCGGGGGAGTCGCTCCGTCAGCCAGATGTCGAGGAGCTCGGCCTCGCCGGGGATCGTTGCCGCGAGCGGTGCCGCGGCGGCGAACCGCGGCCGGCCCCGGGGTCCGTCGAGCCCGGCCAGCGGCAGGCCCGACGCCACGAGCGCCGCCTCCCATGCCGCCTGCTGGGAACGCCCGGCGCGCTCGGAATCCAGCGGCGCACGCCCCAGCACGAGCCGCCATCGCTGGACGGGCTCGCGCGGGAAGGGTCCCGGGACGGTCGCAGAGGGGTCGGGATGGCCAGTCACGCATGCTAGTGTGGCGCCGATGCAGTCAGGTGTCCCGGTGGATCTCGGCCACACCCCTCGGCCCCGACGAGGCGCTGCCCGCCATGCGGGTCGGCGCCGCCGCGGGACCTCATCGAGCCCTGCCGGATGAGCTTCTTCAACCCGTACAAGATCCTCCAGGTCGACCCGGAAGCCGAAGTCGAGGTCATCGAGGCCGCCTATCGGCGTCTGGCCCGCAAGTACCATCCCGACATCGCCACTGGCCCCGACGCGCAGGGTCGGATGGTCGAGATCAACCAGGCCTGGGAGATGCTCCGGGACCCGATCCGCCGCGCTGCGGTCGATCGCGCCCGGGTACGCGAGGCCGCAACCTCCGCCCAGGTGACCGCGGCCGAGGCGCACGCGGACGTCCGGAACACGACGTCGGCGTCGGCGTCGCCGTCGGCGGCAGGTAACACCGGCTACCGGAGCGGGCCGGCGGGCAGCGGCCGAGGGCAGGCCGCGCCGCGGGACAGCTCCGGCGGGCAGGGCCCCGGGTGGCCGATCGCCGGCATGCGGACGACCGACCCCGGCGACCGCACCGACCGCGTCTCGCCCGACTGGACCACCGGGCGCTCAAGTGCCGGCGGCGGGTACGACCCACGAACAATGGGCACGGCCCAGGGGTACGGCTCTGCCGGCCCGCCCCCCGGCAACCCGTCGGGGACCCTGCTCAGCTTCGGCCGCTATGCCGGATGGTCGCTGGGCGAGATCGCGCGCACTGATCTCGAGTACCTGGAGTGGCTGGACCGGATTCCGATCGGCCGGGCCTACCAGCCCGAGATCGACGCGCTGCTGCGATCCGTCGGGCGGCGGACGACGGCCCCCGCGGCCAACCGCCAGCGCCGCGGGCTCTTCCGCCGGCGCTGACCAGGTGATACGCCCGGCAGGGTCACCGGCCCGAGCGACGTCAGCAGGCCCGGGTCGTCACCACTCGGCGCGGTGCTGGCGTATGTTGACGCTCTGGATCACGCCGAGCCCGATGGCCATCGCCACGAGTGACGCCCCGCCGTGCGAGATGAACGGCAGCGGGATGCCGGTGACGGGCAGGATCCCGACCACCATGCCCACGTTCACGAACACCTGGAACAGCAGCATCGACGCGAGACCGGCCCCGAACAGGGTCCCGAACGGATCGCGCGAGCGCCAGGCGCAGGAGAGCACGCGCCAGATCAACGCGCCGAACAGCAGGAACACGACGACCGCACCGAGGAACCCCAGCTCCTGGGCAAGGACGGCGAACACGAAGTCGCTTTCCTGGACCGGGAGGAACTCGCCCCGGCTCTGGGTGCCGTTGGTGAGCCCCGTCCCGAGCAGCCCGCCGGAACCGACCGCGATCTGGGACTGGATGACCTGCCAGCCGGATCCCTGTGCGTCGGCGGCGGGGTTGAGGAACGTGGCGATGCGCTCCTTCTGGTAATCCCGGAGGATGTAGGTCCAGGCGATCGGGATCGCCGCGAGAACCCCGGCGGCCATCGCAAGCAGCCAGCGCAGGCTGGCCCCGGACATGAACAGCATCCCGGCGAGGATCGAGGCCAGCACGAGGGAGGACCCCAGGTCCGGTTGCATCATGACCAGCAGCACGGCCGGGGCCATCAGCAGGCACGCGCCGAGGATCGAGGTCAGCGAGTCGAGGCGGCCTTCCCGGTTCCCGAGGTATGCCGCCAGGACGATCATCATCAGGATCTTGGCCAGCTCGGAGAACTGGAACGTGAACGGGCCGATGTCGACCCATCGAGCGGACCCGCCGACCCCGGTGCCGATTGCCAGCGTCACGACCAGCAGCGCCAGGTTCACCCCGTAGATCGGCCAGGCCAGCGTCTTGAGCCAGCGGTAGTCGAAGGCCGTCATGATCGTGAACACGACGATGGCCAGTGCCGACCACATCAGCGCGCGGGAGAAGACCGAGCTGCCGTCGAGGACGGACTGGCCGGCTTCGACGCTGTTCGTGTAGGCCATCGCGAGGCCGACGGCGCCCAGGAGCGTCGCGTAGGTGGTGAGCTGCAGGTCGTAGGCGCGCCACGCCGCGCCGACCGACCGAGAGGTCATGTCGGCGAAGCGGCCGGGCTCGGCCCGCATCACTCGCATCGTTGCATCGTCCCCTAGTTGCTCTGGTAGAAGTTGCCGCGCTTGAGGAGGTCGCGGTTCAGGTAGTCCTTCTTGATGTGGAAATGCAGCTGCAGGAACTCCTTCGCGATCTCCGTCGCCGCGTTCCCCTTCGTCCGCGAGTCGTAGGCGAAGGCCAGGAACACGAGCTGTGAGTCGGTCTTCGCGAAGTCCGCCTTGTAGGGGTTCTTGCCAACCCACCCGACGAACCAGGAGCTGTACGGCAGCCGACCCTTGCTGTCGCGAATGCCGAACTCCGCGGTACCGGACTTGCCGGCGACCTTGACCGGCATGTCGACCAGGTTGTAGGTGTGTCGGAGCGTCACGGTAGAGCGCGCCGCGAGTCGCATGGTCCTGAGCGTGCTCGCCGAGACCGGCAGCTTGCGGATCAGCTCCGGCTTGAACGGCTGGACGACCGTCCCGTCGGGCCCGACGATCTGGCGAACAATCTGCGGGCGGTACAGCTTGCCCCCGTTGGCGAGGGCCGCGTAGGCGTTGATCAATTGGATCGGCGTGACCACGTCGTAGCCCTGGCCGATGCCGGACTGGTAGACCTCTCCCGCGAACATCGGCTGGCCGAGCGCATCGATCTTCCACTGGTTTGACGGGACGATGCCGGCGGCCTCGCCCGGCAGGTCGATGCCGGTGGGCTTGCCGAAGCCGTACATCCTGCCCCAATACGCGAGGCGATCCGCGCCCAGCATGCCCGCGACCTGGAAGAAGTACGTGTCCGACGAGTGTCCGAACCCGCAGTTGATGTCGCAGGGCCCGAAACCACGCTTGTTCCAGTCGTAGAAACGGGTGGACCCGAGGAGCAGGTAGCCCTTGGTCTGCACCTTCGTGGTGGCCGTGATCTTGTGGTCCTGGAGGCCGCCCGTGCCGGCCACGAGCTTGTAGGTGGAGCCCGGCGGGTAGTGCGCCTGGACCGCGTGGTTGGTCAGCGGCTTGTTCTTGTTCGCGAGGAGCGCCTGGAAGTCCTTGTTGGAGATCCCCTTGGCAAACAGGTTGTTGTCGTAGCTCGGGAGGCTGACCATCGCCAGGACCTCGCCGGTCTGCGGGTTCATCACGATGAACACGCCACGCTGCAGGCCCGCTGCCTTCATCCCCCACTTGAGCGCGGCTGTCGCCTCCTTCTGGACGGTCCGGTCGATCGTGAGCGTCAGCGATGCACCGGGGACGGCATCCTGGACGGTCTGGAGGACCTGGACATCACGCCCGGTCGCGTCGCGCTCCATCAGCTCGATGCCATAGGTCCCGCGAAGGGCCGACTCGAAGGTGGCCTCCACGCCGGCCTTGCCGATGGTGTCGTCGGGGAGGTATCCCTTGGAGGAGAGCTCCTCGAACGTGCCGGCGTCGATGGGCCCCGTATAGCCCAGGATGTGGGCGAGCAGCGGCCCGTCCGGGTATTCGCGCCGCGTCTCGACGACCACGGCGACGCCGGGCAGCTGGTCCGTGGACTCCGAGACGATCCGGGCCGTGGCCTCTGGTACGTCCTGGGCGATCCGGACCTGGTCGAACCGGGAACCGGGCGCGCTGTCGAGCGTCGCGATGATGTCGCTCGGATCCATGCCGAGCAGCCCGCCCAGGCGGCTCGCGACCTCCTGGCGGCGGCTGAACGGCAGGTCGGCCGGCGTGATCTTCACGGCGAACGTGGCGACGTTGGCCACGAGCAGCTTTCCGGTCCGATCGTAGATCAGGCCTCGCGGTGCGGGAACCGCCACATTGACGGTGCGGTTCGCCTGGGCTTGGGCCGCATAGGCGGGACCGTTGGACAGCTGCAGGTAGGCGAGCCTCGTCAGGAGGAGCCCGAACACCAGGATGCAGATCAGCCCGAACGCGATGAAGCGAAGCGGCCTGCGATCTCGCTCGGGATGGGAGACGAGGAGGGAGTCGTTCACCAGTCCATTCGCTCGGCTTCACGGCGGCGCAGGACGATGGCGACGGTGAGCGGTCCCACGAGGGCAGCCAACACCGTGTCGTACAGCGCGGAGGGCACCACGGCGGCCAGCGCCGCATCGGAGAGCGGCGCCGTTGTCAGCGCGGTAGTGGTGAGGAGGAGGAGCATCGAGTAGACAAGGCTCGCGATCAGGGTGGCAGGGATGGGGGCGACGATCCTCACGCGATTGAGGAGGCCGCCGATCAGCGAGGCGATCCCTATGGCGACGAGGGCTGCGAATGCAGACGAACCGAGCGGCCGCTGGCCCAGGATGTCGAGCGCGAGACCCCCGACGAATGCGAAGACGAGTCCGGCTTCGAGGCCTCCCGCGATCGTCCACACGACGCCCAGGACGAGCACCGGGTGGAGGGTGGCGTCACCGATCCTCAGGTA
>CAWHHF010000001.1:0-36986 GCA_963829105.1 uncultured Chloroflexia bacterium | reverse complement strand
AACGAGCAATACGTAGTGGTGCTGCCGCCGCTGCTCGACCAAGTTACGTATTGCTAGGCGGGCGCGTTCGGCGTGGTGCTCGAGCTCGTGCCGGCGCCGCTGGCGGCGGCGATCACAGAGCGGCTCTCCATCCCGACCATTGGCATCGGCGCCGGCGCCGGATGCTCCGGCCAGGTCCAGGTGGTCACGGACATGCTCGGCATGAGCGCCGAGTTCACCCCGAAACACGCCCGGCACTACGTCGAGCTCTACACGGTCATCGGCGACGCGGCCCGGGCCTACTCCGCGGACGTGGCCTCGGGCAACTTCCCGGGCCCATCCCAGAGCACAGGCCATGGACGAGAAGGTTCTGGCGGAGATACTCGGCCGAACGCCGATCGACCGGCGGGAGATGGTCGAGACGAGTGCCGGCATCCCGCTCGATCGGGACCTCTTGCGGTGGCTGACTCTGTGGCAGCGCCCGGCCTGGTCAAGGCACCCTGGGTTGCTCGAACCCGAAGCGAGCTCCGCGTCGCCCTGGCGAACGCACCCCGGCCGGTCGGTTTCGTTCCGACGATGGGCGCCCTCCACGCCGGCCATGCGTCGCTCATCACCCGGGCGCGGGCCGAGAACGCGGCCGTCGTGGTTTCGATCTTTGTGAACCCGCGCCAGTTCAACGAAGCCGCGGATTTCCAGAAATACCCGCGCACCGAGGCGGCGGACCTTGCCGTAGCCGGGGCCGCCGGAGCGGACGTGGCCTTCATCCCCACGGTGGAAGACGTCTACCCCGCGGGCTTCCAGACCTTGGTCCGTGTCGGCGAGTTGACCGAGCCTCTTGAAGGCGCCGCGCGGCCCGGCCATTTCGAGGGCGTCACGACCGTCGTAGCGATCCTGCTCGGCCTGGTCCGCGCGGACCGTGCCTACTTCGGCCAGAAGGACGCTCAGCAGCTGCTGGTGATCCGGCGGATGGCCCTGGATCTGGGGATCGGGACCGAGATCGTGGCATGCCCATCGTCCGCGAGCCCGACGGTCTCGCCCTGAGCTCTCGCAACACGTTGCTGACGCCCGAACAACGGGCGGCCGCCCCGATCTTGCGGAAGGCCTTGTTGGCCGCCCAGGACATGTACGCGAGCGGCGAACGGAGCGGAGCGGCGCTCCGCGTTGCCATGCTCGAGGTCCTCGAGGCCGAGCCCCTGGCGCGCCCGGACTACGTCAGCTGCGCCGATCCCGCAAATCTCCACGAGGTCTCGGCCATCGAGGGACCGGTCCTGCTCTCCATGGCCGTCCGCTTCGGCAACGTCCGCCTCATCGACAACGAGCCGTTGGGCTGATGCCCAACGGCTTTGGGAGTTGCCCGGGGCAACTCCTCGGGGTTGGGCTGATGCCCAACGGCTTTGCGAGTTGCCCGGGGCAACTCCTCGGGGCAGGGCTAATGCCCAACGGCTTTGGGAGTTGCCCTGGGCAACTCCTCGGGACAGGGCTAATGCCCAATGGCTTTGGCAGTTCGACCGAGACGAACTGCGGAGTAGCGTGTTGATGCCCGAAGGCTTTGGGATGGAAGACGCCGCAGGCGCGGAGATCGTCCCCGCGCTGCCGGTCGTGCTTGACGCGATCCGCATCCTCTCGCCCTCGCACCAGTCCGACATCCACGGCGAAAGCCACTGGCGGCGGGTAGCCGCGCACGGCCTGTACCTCGCCGACGAGACCGGTGCGGATCGGCTGGTCGTGCTCCTGTTCGGCATGTTCCACGACTCGATGCGCTTCAACGACGACCGCGACCCGGACCACGGGCTGCGGGGAGGCTTCCTGGCCTGCTGCCTCAACACCGAGGTGATCGGGCTGTCCGAGCAGCGGCTCGACCTGCTCAACACGGCCTGCCGGGATCACTCTGGCGGCCTGACCACGGACGAGCCCACGATCGGGTCGTGTTGGGATGCGGATCGGCTCGACCTCGTCCGCCTCGGCCGAGCGATCAACAACGACGCCATGTCGACTGCGCCGGGCAGGTCGCTCGAGCTCCAGGATCGAGCCCGCAGACTGCTCACCGCCGCGCCTGATTGGCCCGAGATCTTCGCCCTGCTGTAGAGGGCCGAGGCTGGCGGGCAGGGTGGCAGGCCGAGACGCCCGCAAGCTCCAAATTCCGAAATACGCGTGGGGGCGGTACTAAGTAGCTCGCGCTCCCGCCCACGCTCGTCAGGCAGGCATTTACTCGCCGTCAGGGAGAGGTTGTCAGCCGCGATCGGCTAACAATTCGCCTCGCAAGCGGCCTCGGCGCTTCGTACGCCGGCCGCGGCATGTCCCAGATTTCGGTAGCACCGCCCCCATGCGTAAACCGGAGCAACGCCTTCAGTACGCGCGCGAGCCCCGAGCCGCGCGCGGGACCCCGAGCCGCGCGGCGGTGGCCCGGCCCCGCACCGAACCCTGCGGGCCCCGGCGCCCCGCTGAGGCCACTACCATGCGGCCATGAACACGACCGAGGACTCCGCCACCTCCGATCGGCCGCGGAGAGGGAACTCCGCGACGACATCCTGCCCTACTGGGCCGCGCACGTGGTGGATCTCGAACAGGCCCGATTCGTTGGCGCGGTCTCGATCGACGGGCAGCCGGACCCGACCGCAGGCAAAGGTGGCGTCCTCAACGCCCGCATCCTCGGACATTCGCGTCGGCCCTCCGCCGTTACCCCGACCCACACGTATCGACGGCTGGCGGATCGCGAGTTCGAGTACCTGCTCGGCCATTTCTGGGACCCGGAGTTCGGCGGCCTCTACTGGGAAGTCGACCACCTCGGCCGGCCGGCCAACACCAGGAAGCAGACCTACGGCCAGGCGTTCGGCATCTACGGGCTGGCCGAGTACTTCCGCGCCACCGGGGTTCAGGAGGCGCTCGACCGGGCGATCCGGCTGTTCGAGGACATCGAGGCTCACGCGTTCGATTGCGAAAGCCGGCGGCTATTGGGAGGCTCGCGGGCGCGACTGGCAGCCGATCGCGGACATTCGCCTGTCGGACCAGGACATGAACGTCCCCCTTCTCGATGAACACGCATCTCCACGTCCTCGAGGCGTACGCCCACCCTCGCCGGGTCTGGGACGATCCGCGCCCGCGCACCCAGCTTCGCCTGCTGCTGGAGCTGTTCCTCGACCACATCGTCGACGCCGAAACGGCCCACCAGATCCTCTTCTTCGACGAGCAGTGGCGATCACAGGCCGACATCGCGAGCTACGGCCACGACATCGAGACGAGCTGGCTTCTCTGCGAGGCGGCCGACATCCTCGCGGAACCCACGCTCCAGCGGCGAGCTCGGGAGCTTGCCGTCCGAATGGCCGACGCGGTGCTGGCCGAAGGCTTCGACCGCGAGTTCGGCGGTGTCTACAACGACCGAGCCAACGGACACCTCAACACCGACAAGGATTGGTGGCCGCTGGCGGAGGGCGTCGTCGGCTTCCTGAATGCTTACGGCCTCTCCGGCCGCGCCGAACATCTGGATGCGGCGCTCCAAAGCTGGGACTTCATCGATCGGTTCGCCATCGACCACGAGCGCGGCGAGTGGTACACGCGAGTGTCGCGGGAAGGTGTTCCCACCCCGCGGCTCACCAAGGTCGACTTCTGGAAGTGCCCGTATCACAACACTCGGGCGATGCTCGAGACGATCGAACGGACAGCCCACCTGGAACTCACCGCTCGCTAGCCGGCCGAGACAGCGATTCGGTCGGTGCACGGCGCCATCCGGTCTCGCGAAGTCGTGCCCCGGCGCGTTTGTTCGCCGCCCTCAAGAGATTCGCGGGAACCGCTGTCCCAGTTCGGTCGTCTTTGCGGCGATAGCTCCCGCAGCAGATCACCGGAGGGTGGCAACGTGACGATCGACGACAGCGGCGCCCGGGCGTCCGGCACCGCGGCGACTGACGAAACCGACGACAACGGCAACCGGGTTGAACTGGAGCCCGCGCCGATCTCTTCGCCGCCCACCTCGCTCGGGGCGAATGCGCGATCGGCTGCCCGACGAGTCGCCCGGCAGCGGCACATCGGCAAGCTCGCATCCGTAATCGCACTCGCGGCGCTTCTGGGCGCCGGCTACACGTTCGGTGCTCCTCCCTCGAACGCCTCCAGTCCAGAGCAGCTATCCGCCCGCTACTCAAACAACAAGGCCGCCGGACTGATCGACGTTCCCGCGCCCGCGGCAACCTCCGGACCCGCCCAACCGGCCCCCGACACCGGCAATGGTTCCAGCGAGTCCACGGTCACGGACAGCAACGGCAACGCCATTACGCTCCAGGCCGCCACCTCGGGCAGCGTGATCATCAAGACCGGCCAGCTCGACCTCCAGGTCCAGGACATCGACAAGGCGATCTCCGCCGCGCAATCGGCCGTCGCGGCAGTCGGCGGAAATGTCGCCGGGTCGAATCGTTCGGGCAGCGACCAGTACGCCTCGGCGACTATGACGTTTCGAGTGCCGGCGGCCAAATGGGACGACACCCTGGCTGCCCTCCGGAAGATCGGATCCAAGGTCCTGAGCGAGCAGACCGGGACGAACGACGTGACGATGCAGGTCGTGGACGCCCGCCTGGATAACCTGCAGAAAGCGGAGTCGGCGCTTCAGGCGATCATGGCCCGCGCCACTACGGTCGCCGACGTCCTGGCCGTTCAGACGCAGCTGACTCCAGACGCAGGGCCAGATCGAGCAGCTGACCGCGCAGCGCGACCATCTCAACGACCAGGCGGCCATGAGCACCCTGACCGTGAACCTGTCGCTTCCGGGTCCGACCGTCACGACCCAGGCCACTCAGGACTGGACCCTGGGCAATCAGATCGATCAGGCCGGGGCCGCGCTCGTTCGTGTTGGGCAGGGCATCGTGACGATGGGCGTCTGGGCGATCATCCTGGTCGTGCCGGTGGGCGTCGGCCTGCTGATCCTTCTCGGCCTGTTCTTCCTCGTCCGGCGCATTGGCCGCCGCGGCACGCGAACGCAGGCGCCGGCGGCGTAGGTCTATCGGTCCGATAAACACGAAGGCCGGGGCATTATCGCCTCGGCCTTCGAGCTTCGTTCGAGCAAGTGTTGTGGCTCCGCGCCGGGCGCAGCCTCGGCGGTCCTAGCCTCGACTCGCGGTCTTTCGCTCCATGAGCGCAACCGCGTCTGCACCGTCGCCTTGAAGCGGAGCGGCTTGCCCTCCTCGGCCTCCACGACCTCCACGTCGGCGTTGGTCAGCGGGACGATGCCCTGATCGAGGATCGCCTCGCGGTAGGACGACTGGACGACCTGCTCGACGGCTTCGTCGACGACCGCCGTCGGCCCGAGGACGCGCTCGAGAATCGGGCGCGGCGCCTTGCCGGGCCGGAAGCCCGCCACGCGCGTGCGCCGCGAGAGCCGTCCGGTGGCGTCCCGGATGGCCCGGTCGAACGTCTCCGTGGGAACCTCGACCTCGAGGAGGATGGTGCTCCGGGGAGCGGGGGTGGCAGTCACATTCATCGCCGGGCGAGTATAGGGTGGCTCGGCGGGCGAGGCGGCCGCCCGACGGGCGGGCCGGGTGCGCGGGGATGAGGAGGCGCCACCCGGAAGGTAGACTCGCGCCACGGGCGAGTGGCGAAATGGCAGACGCGCCGGCCTTAGGAGCCGGTGCCGCGTGAGCGGCGTGTCGGTTCGACCCCGACCTCGCCTACCAGCCCGAGTCGCCCGCGCGGGACGGCCCGTGTTCGCAAGCCCCGGGGCGTTCGGCCCATCAGTCCTGCCCGCGCGTCTCAGTCCTGCCCGCGCGTCTCAGTCCTGCCCGCGCGTCTCAGTCCTGCCCGCGCTTCGCGGCAGCGGCGAGGCGGGCGCGGACCTGCTCCAGGCGGCTCGAGTACTCCTGGTCGTCGGCGGCGAACAGCTCACCGGCCAGCCGCCTGCTCCAGGCCACCACCAACGGCCGAAGGGCCGCCACGGCCAGGATGGCGCCGGTGCGGCTCAGATCACGACGCCGGTGCTCCGGACCGCGCTCCTCCAGGTAGCTCGCGAACTCGCGCTCGAGCAGACCTCGGACGCGCTCCCCGTCGGTGCCCAATTTCGACAGACTCGCATCGATCTCGTTCGGGAGCATCGACTTGGGGAGCGGCTGCTCGGGACCGAAGACCACGCGCTTGGCGCGACGGAGGACCCGCCCTGGACCGCCGAGCGCGACGAAATCCGGCGCCTGCTGCGACACCGGCGGCCTTCACCGGGTGCTTCCGCACCTTGGCCGGCACGTCGATCGCCGCGCGGAAGGAGGCCTCCAGGAGTACGAGCTCCTCGTCCAGCGCCTCCCGGGCCGCTAGGACCCCGGCATGCGCGGCAGTCGTGCCTTCGCCCACTCGATGCTCTCCTTCGTCGTCTCGATGGTCGTCTTCGGGTAGAACCGCGCGGCCAGTTCCTCCGTGTCGATGCCCGTGCGCTGGACCTGCAGGCCCATGAGGATGGGCCACGCGGCCAGGAATGTCGCCGTGCCGAGGGCAGCTCCGACCCGCATGCTGAAGTCGATCGAGAGGAAGGCACCGACGAGGCCCCCGACGATGAAGCCGGCAACGAACCCGCCGATGATGCCGGCGGGCCCGCCCCCGGCCCGGAACCCGACGTACACGCCGAGGAGCCCGCCGAGGATGCCGAACAGCGCGACGCCCACGACGAGAGGCATGTATGCCGGGTCGATCTGGGTGCCGACTGCCTCGCCGATGCGCGTGAACAGCTCGTGCGGCATAGCCAGGCCGAGGACCAGGCCGACGATGACACCCGGGATCAGCGCGAGGGCGACTTGGCGACCCAGCCCGGGGATGCGCAGGGCCACGAGGACCGCAGTGATGGCCGAAGCCACCAGCAGCTCCGTCCCCAGGATCATCCCCCAGCCCATGGAGCCGAAGATCAGGTCGCCCAGCAACAGGAAGGTGCTCAGGACGACCAGGAACACCGCGAACACCACGCAGATGAACGCGAGGAATGCGAGGCCCGCGGCCCGACCGGCCTCGCCCTTGATCTCCTCGGCCTCGGCCTTGGCCAGGTCGACGTGCGCGCGAATGAAGGCGACCGCCGCGTCCCGCACCGCCCGGATCTGGGCGCGCAGCCCCGGCGGCTCCGCGCCCTTGCCGCCGGCCCGCCCTCCGGATGACCCGCCGGGTCCGGCTGCCCCGGGCGCGCCGGTACCCGACGAGGGCGCCGCGCCGCCGGTTTCAGGGGCCGGGCCGCCGGGAGGCTCGCCCGGGGTCTGCGAGGGATCGGTGTCGGGCCGTTCGGAGCTCAGCGGTCGTCCTCCGGGGAATGTGGCGGGCGTGCGGGGGACCGACGGCATGATACCAGCGCGCCGCGGCCCGGCCGCGCCCGGCGATCACGAAATCCGGAGGGACCACCGGGGTCGGCTCGGTGGACGCCCGCGGATCGTCGATCGGGTGCGCCCGGGGTACGCTGCGGCAATGAGCGGCGCACGGCCAGTCGATCCCGATCTACGCCCGGTGCGCCGCATCCTCGCCGCCGAGCTGCTCGCCGTCGGCACCGAGCTCACCGTGGGCGAGACGACCGACACCAACAGCGGCGAGCTGGCACGGTCACTGGTGGCGCACGGGGTGACCGTCCTGCAAATCGCCAACGTGCCCGACGATCTCGGCGTCGTCGTGGACGCGCTGCGGGCCGCCCTGGAGCGCGCGGACCTCGTCGTCACGACCGGCGGGCTCGGACCGACGCCCGACGACCTGACCCGCGAGGCGGTGGCCGAGGTCTGCGACGAGCGGGTCTCCGTCGATCCGGGGACGCTCGCCTGGCTCGAGGCGCTGTGGGCGCGGCGGGGCCACCCGTTCCCCTCCGTCAACATCAAGCAGGCCTGGGTGATCCCGTCCTCCTCGACGCTGCCCAACCCCAACGGGACGGCGCCGGGATGGTGGGTCGACCGCCCCGATGGACGGGTGGTCGTGACCCTGCCCGGGCCACCGCGCGAGATGCTGCCGATGTGGGCGAACGAGGTGCTGCCGAGGCTCGCCGAGCGCGGGGTCGGCGGCGATCTCGAGGTCAGGACGCTTCGGCTCCACGGGATCGGCGAGTCCCAGGTGGCCGAGCTGCTCGGCGAGCCCCTCCTTCGGGCGACGAACCCCGTCGTGGCCACCTACGCGCGCCACGAGGCCGTGGACATCCGGATCAGCGCGCGCTCGACGTCCGATCGTGCCGCACGCGACCTCGCGGACGAGGCGGAGGCGGCGGTGATGCCCGTCCTGGGCGACTACGTCTGGGCGCGCGGCGGGACGTCATGGGCCGCAGCGCTGGGCGATGCCCTCGGCGCCCGGGGGTGGACCCTCGCCACCAGCGAGCGGGGAACCGCCGGCGCGCTGGTCGCGCTGCTGCGCGGGCTACCGAGCGTCCGCATGGCCGAGGTCGTCACCGATGAGCCGGGCGCCAGGGGTGTGGCGGGCGAGCCCGATCCGGCCGCCGTCGTAGCTGAGGCCGCCCGGGTCCGTGCGGCGGCCGGCACGGACGTCGGGTTCGCCGTCCATGCCGTGGACCGCGAGCACGACGTGCAAGTGCTCATCGGCGTCGCCACGCCGGCCGGCACCCGGGGCGACGAGCGACGGGCCTTCCAGCGTGGCGGCATGGGCGCCGACCGGGCGGCGATCGCCGCGACGGCAGTGCTGCTCGCGGTGCTCCGGGAGCAGGCGGGGCACTGACCGCGAGCGGTCGGGCAGGCTCGCCGGACGCCGCTCCCGTCGCGCGGCCCCCATCCGCTGCTTGGGACCCTACCGCCTCGATGCCCGCCGCAGCCCCTGGAGGTCGAGCACCACGATCGTCTCGCGATCGATCCGGATGAGACCGTCATCGACCAGCAGGCCGAGCAGCTTGTTCACGCTCTGGCGGGTGCTGCCGACCATGGCCGCCAGCTCGCCCTGGGTGATCGGCCCAGCGAGCCGGATGCCACCCTCCACCGGCTGCCCTTGCTGCTCCGCGAGCCGTGCCAGCCGTGCCGCGAGACGGCCGGCGATGTCGAGAAAGTGGAGCTCCTCCACGTGGTTGGTAAGCCGCCGCAGCTCGCGCGCGAGCTCGGCGAAGACGTGGTCCCGGATCGCCGGCTCGTCCTGGAGCAGTTGGAGGAAGCGATCGCGGGGGAGGATCAACGTCTCCGTCTCGTCGGCCGCAGTGGCGGACGCGGACCTCGCCGCCCCGTCGAGCAGGGCCAGTGACCCGAAGAACTCGCCCGGTCGAAGGGTGGCCAGGATTGCCTCGCCACCGGCGTCGGACGAGCTCGAGATCTTCACCCGGCCCGCGAGGACGATGTGCAGCGCATCGCCCGGATCGCCCTGGCGGAAGATGACCTCGCCGCGGCGGTAGCGCCGGGTGCGGAGCCGGGCAGCCAGTGCCGCGAGCTCCTCCTGCCGCAAGCCCAGGAACAGGGGCACTCTCCCCACTGCCGCGCGCAGGGCGTCGGGATCGCGCAGCTCGTGGACCTGGCTCACGTCACCGATCGTACCGGGGCCGCATGCAGGCCGTACGCGCCAGGCGGAGGCTCGGGCGAGCCGGCGCCCTCGGTCGAGGGCCCATGGCCACGGCCGCTCCCGAGCGGATGCCGCGGGCAGGTGATCGGGCCGCCACCGCGACGCGGCTGGGCCGACAGGCCCGTTACGAGACCGACAGCACGGGCGCCTGTGCGGTCGCCGCGCGGACGCTCATCTCGGCTGCCACGAGGCCGGCGACAGCCACCAGCGCCGCCGCGGCCGGCCCCGGCGAGCGCTGCGCGACGGCCGGGATGCCGGCGTCCCCGCCCTGGCGCACGGTGACGTCCAGGGGCACCTTGCCCAGGAATTCCAGGCCGTGCTCCCGGGCGAACCGCTCGCCGCCACCGTGCCCGAAGATCTCCGTCGTCTCGCCGCAGTGCGGGCAGACGAACCCGCTCATGTTCTCGACGATCCCGATCACCGGCACATTGAGCCGCTGGAGCATGGCGAGGGCCTTCGTCACGTCGGAAAGGGCCACGTCCTGGGGCGTCGTCACGAGCACGGTGCCGCTGATCGGCACCGCCTGGGCCAGCGTCAGCTGGGCGTCCGACGTTCCCGGCGGCAGGTCGACGACGAGGTAGTCGAGCTCGCCCCACTCCACGTCGCGCAGGAACTGCGAGATCGCACCGCCGATCAGCGGGCCGCGCCACACGATCGGCTGGCCCTCGGGGACGAAGAACTGGATCGAGATCACCTTCACGCCGTGGCGCTCAAGGGGCACGATCTTGTTGTTGGCGCTCGCGGTGGGCTGGCCGTCGATGCCCATCATCATCGGCACGTTCGGGCCGGTGATGTCCGCGTCCAGCAGGCCCACCGACGCCCCGGAGTTGGCCAGGGCGACCGCGAGGTTGACGCTGACGGTGCTCTTGCCCACACCGCCCTTGCCCGAGGCGACGGCGATCACGTTCTTGACGCCCGGCACGAGCTGCTCGGCCGTCCTGGGGGCCGCGCGCCGCACGGTGGCGGCCCATTCGATGGTCACGCCCTGGATTCCGATCGGGGCCAGCGCGCGCCGGACCTCCACCTCGATCTGGTCCTTGAGTGGGCAGGCCGGCGTGGTCAGCTCGATCGTGAATGCGGCGTCGGACCCCGTGATCACGAGGTCCTTGATCATGTTCCGGCTCACCAGGTCGCCGCCGAGCTCGGGTTCCTGGACGGTGCGGAGGGCGGCGAGGACGGAAGCCTCGGTGATGGCGCTCATGGGGTCTGGCACGCTCCATGCGGGACGGGCGGCCCGGGGAGTCGACGCGCGGACCGGGCCCAATCGTACCTGCGCCACGGGCCGGACGCCGGGAGACGCCCCGCCGCGCGCCCGCCGGCGCGAGAGCGAGCCGGGGTCTTGCTGCGATCTTCGGGATCCGACGGGGATCTGATGTGCGAATCTCGTGGCGATGCAGCCGATTGGGTGCGAGATCGTCGTCTTGACACCCTACGCGTCCGCAGCCTATCGTGCGTCCATCCACGGGGCGCAACGACCGGCGTTGCGATCAGGCGTAGAGTCCCGTCCCGCTCGCGCACTCCCCGCGCTACCCGTGTCTGGAGCTATTCCTGCCCGTGCCCAGCGTCGACGTTCGGCTTGTTCAGGTCACGAAGGCATACGGGGACGTTCTGGCGGTCGACCACATCGACCTCGAGGTGGTGAAGGGCGAGTTCTTCAGCCTCCTCGGGCCGTCGGGATGCGGCAAGACCACGACCCTGCGGATGATCGGCGGCTTCGAGCAGCCGACGTCGGGGCTCATCGAGCTGCAGGGAGCGGACGTCACCTGGCTCCCGCCCTACCAGCGGCAGGTCAACACCGTCTTCCAGAACTACGCCCTGTTCCCCCACCTGACGATCTACGAGAACGTCGCGTTCGGCCTGCGGCGGACGGGCGTCAAGGACGCCGAGATCAAGACCCGGGTGACGGACATGCTCCAGCTGGTGGAGCTCCCCGGCTACGAGAAGCGCAAGCCGACCCAGATCTCGGGCGGCCAGGCGCAGCGCGTGGCGCTGGCACGCGCGCTCATCAACCGCCCGGCCGTCCTGCTCCTCGACGAGCCGCTGGGCGCCCTCGATCTCAAGCTGCGCAAGCAGATGCAGGTGGAGCTGAAGCGGATCCAGAAGGAGGTCGGGATCACGTTCATCTACGTGACCCACGACCAGGAGGAGGCGATGACGATGTCCGATCGCATCGCCGTGATGAGCAAGGGCCACTACGAGCAGCTCGGCGACCCGGAGACCCTCTACGAGCGGCCGACGACGCGCTTCGTGGCGGGCTTCCTCGGGGTGAGCAACCTCCTCGGCGGGACGTGCGAGGGAACGGCCGATGGACACGGCCTCATCCGCCTCAAGGACGGGACCGTGGTCAAGGCCCCGGCCGCAGCCGTGTACGGCAGGACGACCGTTGACGTCGGGGTCCGACCCGAGAAGATCCGGCTGCACAAGGCCGGCCTGCCGGCGCCGGCAGGCCACAACCAGCTGGAAGGCACCGTCGCGGATGCGTCCTACATGGGCGTGAGCACGCAGTACATGGTCGAGACGCGCGGAGGGGCGCGCGTCATGGTGTACGAGCAGAACATCGAACGCACGACGAAGGACGAGCTCTGGGCTCGCGGTGACGAGGTGCACATCACCTGGTCTCCGGATCACACCTTCGTCGTCGAGGCAGCAGAAGGCCCGGCCTCGGAGGAGGCCGAGTGAGCGGGATGAGCAGGAGGACGTTTCCAGTGGATCTCGAGAGGCTTTCGTCCATGCCGATCAGCCGCCGCCACATCCTCGTGGGCGGTGCACTCACCGGCCTCGCTGCCTTTCTCGCCGCATGCGGCACGAAGGGCACGGGCTCCGCGACGGAGGCCCCGGCGAGCGTCGCCGCCGCGACCCCGGGCGCCACCTCCCCGGTCGCCTCCTCGGCGGCCAGCCCCGAGGCATCGGCCTCCGCCACCGCCAGTCCCGGACCCACCGCTACGCCCTCGGCGGAGCTCAACTGGGCGAACTGGACGTACTACATGGACACCGATCCCAAGGACCAGACGAAGCACCCGACGCTCGAGGCCTTCACGGCCAAGTACGGGACCAAGGTTCACTACCAGGAGGTCATCGACGGCAACACGGAGTTCATCGCGAAGATCTCGCCCGCGATCGTGGCCGGCAAGGACACGGGCTGGGACGTCATCACGATGACCGACTGGATGGCTGCCAACCTGATCCGGCGGGGCTGGGTCGAGTCGATCAACTTCACGAACACGCCCAACTTCGCCGCGAACCTCAAGGACGTGTACCGGAACTTGGACTGGGACCCGGACAACAGCCACCACGCCCCCTGGCGATCGGGCACGACCGGCCTCGGCTTCAACACCGACAAATTGGGCGATGTCACGAGCCTGGCCGCCCTGTACACCGTCGATCCCAAGACGAAGGGCAAGGTCGAATACCTCACGGAGATGCGCGACGCGGTGGGTCTCTCGATGCTGTATCTCGGGCTCGACCCCGCCAAGCCGACACGGGCCGACTGCGACGCCGCCGTCGCCCTGATGCAGAAGGCCAAGGCCGACGGCGTGATCCGCGACGTCAAGGGCCAGTCCTACACGACCGACCTCACGTCGGGCGACGCGGTCCTCGCGATGGCGTGGTCCGGCGACATGCCGTCCGCGCAGGTCGACAATCCCGCGCTGCGGTACAACCTCGCGACCGAGGGCGGGATGCTCTGGACCGACAACCTGATGATCCCCAAGGGCGCAGTCCACAAGGGCACCTCGGAGCTGCTCATCAACTACTACTACGACCCCGTGGTGAACGCGGTCCTGACCGCCGGCGTGGACTACATCTCGCCGGTCAAGGGGACGGACGAGCTCGTGATCAAGGCCGATCCGAAACAGGCCAACAACCCGATGCTCATCCCGCCGCCCGACTGGGTCGCCCGCCTGCACATCTTCGGCGCGCTGTCCGAGGCGGACGAGCTCTACTTCAACCAGCAGTTCGCCAAGGTGATCGGCGTCGGCTGACCACAGGCCCGCATATCCAGCACGAGGTCCCCCGTTGGGCGTCTGGCTGAAGCGCAACGCATGGATCGTCCCGTTCGCCTTGCTGGCGCCGGGGATGCTCTGGCTGACGCTGTTCTACGTGATCCCGGGCATCCAGATGTTCATCGCGTCGTTCTGGTCGGGGACGGTCGAGCAGGGCTTCACCTTCTCACTCGACAACGTCAGCAACTACACCGACGCATGGAGCCAATACGCCCCGTTCTTCGGCCGCTCGATCCTGTACGCCGGCGCGGCAACCGTGCTCACCTTCCTCATCGCCTATCCCCTGGCATACACGATCGCCTTCAAGGGCGGCGCCCAGAAGAACCTGCTGCTGTTCCTCGTCGTGGCCCCGTTCTTCACGAGCTTCCTCCTGCGGACGATCTCGTGGAAGATCATCCTGAGCGACTCGGGCCTCCTGCTCGGCCCGCTCAAGGCCATCGGCCTCGTCCCGGAGGACTTCCGGCTGCTCGCCACGCCGATCGCCGTCATCTCCGGCATCACCTACAACTTCCTGCCGTTCATGACGCTGCCCATCTACGTCGCGCTCGAGAAGGTCGATGTCCGGCTGGTCGAGGCCGCGAAGGACCTCTACGCGGGCCCATGGCGCCCGGGCGGCGGGATCACCGGCGCGCTCGTCGGCGGCGGGCTGGCCGCCGTGCTGGGCGTCATCTTCGAGTGGAACCCGGTCGCGATGGGCGCCGTCGGGGCCGTCTCGGGCGGGGTGCTCGGGTGGCTGCTGATCTCGGAGTCCTTCGTGCGGGTGACGTTCCCGCTATCGCTGCCGGGCGTCTTCGCGGGCTCGCTGCTGACGTTCATCCCGGCGATCGGCGACTACGTGAACGCCGAGTTCCTCGGCAATCCGAACGCGCGCATGATCGGCAACGTGATCCAGGACAAGTTCCTGACCCAGAACGACTATCCGAGCGCGGCCGCGCTGTCGTTCATGCTGATGGCGGGAGTGCTTGTCATCGTCGCGATCTACGCCCGCGTCCTCGGTACAGAGGATGTCTCGACGGGGAGGTTGTGAGGTGACGGCGGCCGCTGCGGGAGTCCAACAGGGCCGCGGCTTGGGCGCCAGGCTGGGGCGCCTGATCGACCGCTACTCGCTGCTCGTCTACACCGGGCTGGCGGTCATCTACCTGATGCTGCCCGTCGCGCTGATCATCGTGTTCAGCTTCAACAATCCCGCCGGCAAGAGCAACGTGGTGTGGCAGGGGTTCACGCTCAAGTACTGGCTGAACCCGCTGGGGGTCGACGGACTGCCGGAGGCCGTCTGGCTCAGCCTCGTGATCGCGTTCCTCTCGACGCTGATCGCGACCGCGCTGGGCACCCTGATCGCACTCGCCCTGGTGCGCTATGACTTCCGGGGGCGGCGCGTCACCAACGCCCTGATCTTCCTGCCCATGGCGACCCCCGAGATCATCCTCGGGGCGTCGCTTGCTGACGTTGTTCGTGGCGATCGGCAACCCGCCGTTCTTCCCGCTTGGGTTCACGACGATCCTGATCGCGCACATCATGTTCTGCATCAGCTTCGTCGTGGTCACGGTCCGGGCACGGTTGGCCGGCTTCCCGCGCCACCTCGAGGAGGCGGCGATGGACCTTTACGCGAACGAGATGCAGACGTTCTGGAAAGTCGACGTTCCCGCTCATCCTGCCCGGGATCATCGCGGCTGCGCTGCTGGCGTTCAGCCTCTCGATCGACGACTTCGTGGTGACCAACTTCACATCGGGCAACGTGCAGACGTTCCCGATGTTCATCTACGCCAAGAACCGCGTCGGCGTGCCCGTCCAGGTGAACGTCATCGGCACGATCATCTTCGTGGTCGCCGTCGGGTCCGTGCTGCTCACCACGCTCAACAGCCGCCGCCGCCGCTGAGGTTACCGATGACCGCCACGCTGCCCGCGACCAGCACCACCGATCCGCTCCCGGATCGCTCTGTCGTCCCGCCGGTCTGGGGCCGCATCGCCAACCTGGTCGTCGACCACGGCGAGGGCTGCTGGCTGGTCACCCGGGAGGGCGACCGGTACCTGGACTACACGTCGGGGATCGGTGTCACCAGCACGGGTCACGCACATCCGCGCGTCGTCGCCGCCGTGCAGGCGCAGGCGGCGAAGCTGCTCCATGGCCAGCAGAACATCGTCTATCACGAGCCCGGCCTGCGCCTCCACGAGCGGCTCGCGCACCTGCTGCCGGGCGGGCCCTGGAGCGCGTTCCTGTCCAACTCCGGCGCCGAGGCGGTCGAGGCGGCGGTCAAGCTCGCCCGCGTGGCCACGGGCCGGCCGGCGATCATCGCGTTCCGCTACGGGTTCCACGGCCGCACCGGGCAGGCGATGGCGCTCACCGCCGCCAAGGACGTCTACCGCGGCGCCTTCGAGCCGCTGCCCGGCTCCGTGTACCACGCAAGCTACCCGTACTGCTTCCGGGCCGCCGGTGGCGCGCATGACCCCGGGGCATGCACCTGTGACTGGGAGGCGCAGCTCGACCTGCTGTTCCACCAGCTGGTGTACCCGGACAAGGTGGCGGCGATCATCGTGGAGCCGGTCATCGGGGAAGGCGGCTATATCGTGCCGCCGCCCACGTTCCTGCCGCGCCTGCGGGAGATCACCCGCGAGCATGGGATCCTGCTCATCGCCGACGAGGTCCAGACGGGCTTCGCCCGGACGGGCGAGATCTTCGCCGTGCGCCACTGGGACGTGGAGCCGGACATCGTGGTCATGGCCAAGGGCATCGCGTCCGGCCTGCCGCTGTCCGGGATCCTGGCCCGCACGGACATCATGGACCGGTTCCCGGTGAGCTCCCACGGCGGCACGTACGGCGGCAACGTGGTGGCCTGCGCGGCCGCCCTGGCGACGCTCGACGTGATCGAGGATGAGGACCTCGCCGGCAATGCCCGCGAGCGCGGCCAGCAGCTCCTCGAGGGCCTGCACGCGGATCACCGCGGGCCGCGCGTCCGTGGGCGACGTCCGCGGCCTGGGCCTCATGGTGGCAGTCGAGTTCGTCAAGCCCGGCGAGGGCGACGGCCGGGTCCCGAACCCGGAGCTCACCAGGCGGGTCCAGCAGGCGTGCTTCTCGCGGAAGCTGATGCTGCTGACTGCCGGCACGTACGTGAACGTGATCCGGATCATTCCGCCGCTGGTGACCACCGCGGACGAGGTCGACCTGGCGCTGGGGATCCTGTCGGAAGCCTTGGACGAAGCCGGCGCCTGAGCCCCATGCTGGCGGCATGAAGTCGCAGCGGGGCAGCAGGGCGGCACGACGGGTCGGTCAGGCCGGCGAGGTCGAGGCCCGGGCGCGGCTCGAGGCGCTGTTCGACCGTTTCGACCGACTCACGCCGGACGAGCTGGCGCGGGTCGGACTGGTCCGCGGCGACGAGGATGAGCGGGCCGAGCTGCGGTCAATCGTGGCCGCGGCGGCCCGGACCTCGGGTCGGAGCGCCCTGGTCGCTGAGGCACGGCGACGTGCCCGGGACGTGATCCTGGCCCGGTACTCGGCAGGGAGCCTCCACCCAACGTGGCTGGCCCTCAACTGGGGCCTGTCACAGGGCACCGCCGAGAGCCGTGTCGCGGTCATCGACGCGCTCGGCGACGCGGCGGCCGTGGCGGCCGTCGCCGATCTCATCGATGCCGACGTCGCAGAGGCGCTCTCGCTCGACGCCGAGCACGTCGTCGGTCTGGCGACCGGCGACGTGTCCGAGGGGTCGCTTGCCCGGATGGTGTCACCGCCGCGCTCGGGCTCGAGCGGCGGTGCGCGTCGATGCGCCGGCGTGCTCTTTGCCGCTGCCCTTGTCGGCAGTCTCGCCGCGAGCGTTCGCCGAATCGGTCGCCGGTGGCGTCGCGGGGCTGATCACCGCGGTCATCGTGGGTGGTGCGGTGATCGCGTCGGCACGCCGGGGTGGCGAGCCGGGTCCCGACGGTCCGCACAGGGCCTCATCCTGAGCGGCCCCTCGCCGGTTGTGCCGCGTCCCCCCGTCAGCCGGACGCCTGCCGAACCCGCCGCAGGATCTCATCGTGGAGGTGGCCGTTCGAGCCTACGAACGACGGCGCGTCGATCCGGCGCTCGCCGTTCACGTCGGTCACGCGCCCGCCGGCCTCCTCGATCACCACCATCGGCCCGGCAAGGTCCCAGGTGGACATGCCCGTCTCGAGCATCGCCTCCGCGGCACCCTCCGCCACCAGGGCGTAGCCCCAGAAATCGCCAAATCCGCGGTCGCGCCAGCAGGACGCGATCAGGTCGTCGAAGCCCGGCATCAGGCCGCTGGCGTTGTTCTCGCGCGCCGATCCGTAGAGGAGCTGCGCGTCGTCGAGCCTTGAGACCCGCGACGTGTGGATCGGGCGCACGCCGTCGGGTCCCGCGTTCCACGCTCCGCCGCCGCGGTAGGCGTACCAGCGCTCGCGCATCGCGGGCGCCGAGATCACGCCCACCTGGAGCTCGCCGTCGTGCTCGATCCCGATCAGGGTCCCGAACAGGGGCACGCCCCGGATGTAGTTGTGGGTCCCGTCGATCGGGTCGATGAACCAGCGGGTGGAGCCCGCGCCGGCCTCCGTGCCGTACTCCTCCCCCACCAGCCCGTGGTTCGGGTAGCGCCCCCGGATGCGCTCGCGCAGCTCCCGTTCAATTCCCTGGTCGGCGATGGTCACGTACGAGCGGTCCGGCTTCTGCTCGATGTCGAGGTCGCGCCGGAAATGGCGGAGCGCGATCTCGTCCGCCACGTCGCAGGCCTCGAGGGCGAAGTCCAGCCACTGGCGGAGCGTCGGCTCTGGAGCGCGGGCGTGGGTGGCGGACCAAGCGGGCCCGAAGTCGGTCGCGGTCGGGGGTTGATCAGTCATCGCCTGATGATGCCGTCCTAGGCCCGGATGCGCGCGCCGCCGGGGTCGAACAGCGGCTCCCGAGCCACCTCGAAGCCGGTCCAAGTCCCGAAGACGTCGATCTCGCCCCGCGTCCCCTCCTCCGTCCCGCGCCGCGCCTCGAACGGGTGCGCGCCCGCCTCCTGGACAACCTCGACCGGAGAGCTCGCTGACCGCACCGTCTCGCCCGCGCCCCTCCAGGGCGGGCTTCGCGCGGATACTGGGCCGATGGATGACGGGCGTCAACACCTCGGGTCGGCGGGCTGGCCGTGTCCGGTCGCGAGCCCGGGCCGGTCCTCGGCGGGCGCTCGGGACGGGCTGCGCTTGCCCTCGGCAGACCCTGACTCGTCGCCGGCGGTCCATGCCGGGGAATCCGGAAGGGCCCCGCGGATGCGGGGCCCTTGCCGACTCTGCCCTGGTTGCGCCAGGCGGGAGCGGCTACTGCGGGTGGTCCTCCCCCTTGCGATGCGCCGTGCCCGGAAGCCCAGCAGCAGGAGGACGGAGGCGAGGGCGACCGCGAGCACGAGCCCGACCAGCAGCGGGAGCGGGAAGGATCCCGAGCCGATCGGTCCGGCCAGCCCCGGCAAGGTGCTGGTCTCCGGTGTCGTGTCGTCGGCCGCCTGCACCTCGAAGCTCTGCGTGACGGGCACCGCGGGCGCCGTGTTGGCGTCGCCGGCCTGGGAGGCTTCGATGGTGCAGGTCCCGAGACCCACGATCGTGACCGTGTCCCCGGTGACGGTGCACACGCTCCGCGTGAGGGAGACGTAGGCGATCGGAAGGCCGGATGCGGACGTTGCCTCGAGCTTGAAGCTGGTCGCGCCGTACGTGACATCGGGCAGGCTGCCGAACACGATCGTCTGCGCTGCCGGCATGATCTTGATATCCACCGAGCCCGAGGCGTCGTTGTAGTTGCCGGTGGCGTCGGTGTACGCCCAGTCGGCGGTGCCGCCCGGGACGCCGGTGTACGAGGCGCCCAGGTCGAGCCCGGAAAGCGCCTCGCCTTGGCGCCCGTGGCCGTGCCGCCGGCGCCGTGGGAGTTGCCGTCGTATGGCCGGTCCAGCCGTCCACTTCGACCGTCGGGTCGGCCTTGGCGATTGAGGCTGTGGCCGAGGCCGTGGTGTTGGCCAGCGTGTAGTTGCCGGCATCGGCGCCACCGGTGATGGCGATGCCGGAAGCCGTGACGGCCTTGTCGGAGCCGGCGTTCGCGTTGGCGAAGGTGGCCGACGCGGCACCCAGGGTGAGGAGATCGCCGTCGCAGACGGTCATCGGGACAGCCGGACGACAGCCGCGGTGCTGCCGTCGTAGACCTTGTCGTCGGCCGTGGCTGTCACGTGCAGGGCCCGCTGGGCGATCGCGTCGCTGACGGTGCCGGTCGCATCGTTGTAGTTGCCCGTGGCGTCGGTGTAGGTCCAGGTGTCCGTGTAGCTGTTGGCGCCGGTGTGCGTGGTTCCTGACAGGTCGAGTCCCGCGGAGAGGTTCTCGTCGCTGACGCCGGTGGCGGTGGCGGTGGCGGTGTGCGGGTCGCCGTCATAGGTCACGCTGTAGGGCGTGACCTCGACGGTCGCGTCGGCCTTGGCGATAACATCCGCGACGGTGCCGGTCGCATCGTTGTAGTTGCCCGTGGCGTCGGTGTAGGTCCAGGTGTCCGTGTAGCTGTCGGCGCCGTGTGTGACGTGGTTCGCTGACAGGTCGAGTCCCGCGCAGAGGTTCTCGTCGCTGACGCCGGTGGCGCGTGGCGGTGGCGGTGTGCGGCGTCGCCCGTCATAGGTGCACGGCTGTAGGCCGTGACCTTCGATGGTCGCGTCGGCCTTGGCGATAACGATCGCCGACCGAGCCCGAGGCGTCGTTGTAGTTGCCCGTGGCGTCGGTGTAGGTCCAGTCGGCGGTGCCGCCCGGGACGTTCGTGTAGCGAGGCGCCCAGGTCGAGCCCGGCTCAGAGATCCTCGCCTTTGACGCCCGTGGCAGTGCCGCTGGCGCCGTGTGGGGTTGCCGTCGTACGTGCCCCGACCAGCCGCTGATGTTCACCGTCGGGTCGGCCATGTCGATGACGAACGTGGTGCTGTCCGAGCTGGCAGTGCGGTCGGCGTCACCCGGGTAGCTGTAGCCGGCGGTCGCGGTGCCCGCGTCGGTGTTGTTGGCGTACACGGCAGTGGGCGCGAGGCTGAGGCCGCCTGCGCCGGTGACCGACACGGTGCACGGGGTCTGCGCGCATGCCGTCGTAGGTGACGCTCGCGGGGCAGCTGACGACGGTGCTGGACGTGGCCGGGTCGATGACGAACGTGGTGCTGTCCGAGCTGGCAGTGTGGTTGGCGTCACCCGGGTAGCTGTAGCCGGCGGTCGCGGTGCCCGCGTCGGTGTTGTTGGCGTACACGGCAGTGGGCGCGCAGGCTGAGGCCGCCTGCGCCGGTGACCGACACGGTGCACGGGGTGCTGCGCGCTGCCGTCGTAGGTGACGCTCGCGGGGCAGCTTGACGACGGTGCTGGACGTGGCCTGGGGCGACCGTCAGCTGGGCCGCGGCGCTGGTGTCGAACGTGTAGTTCGTGGCGCTGCCGCCCGAGCAGCTGACCGTCAGTGCTCGGGGGGCTGACCGGGCTGCTCGTCGTGTAGGCCGAGCTGCAGGAGGGTGCGACGTAGCCCGCGGCGCTGCCGGTGGTCTCGCTGTTGCGGAAGCCGGTGACGCTCATGGTGTAGGCGGGGGCGGGCGAGCCGTGGACGACCGACTGCGGGTCGGGGGTGACGGCCGAGGGTCGCCTTGCCGAGGGTGATCGAGACCGGCGCCGAGGTGGCCGAGCTGTAGGTGGCGTCAGCCGCCTTGGTGGCCGTGACCGTGCAGGTGCCGGACGAGGCGATCAGGGTGAGGACGCTGCCCGCGACCTAGCAGGTCGCCGGGGTGCTGGTGCCGTACGTGACGCCGCCGGTGCCCGAGCCGCCCGTGGTGCCCAGGGCCTGGGTGTCGTAGTAGACCGCGGTGGACGAGGTGCCGGTGAGGGTCAGGGTGGCCTGGCTGGCCTGGGTGACCGTCAGCTGGGCCGTGGCGCTGGTGTCGAACGTGTAGTTCGTGGCGCTGCCGCCCGAGCAGCTGACCGTCAGTGTCGGGGGGCTGACCGGGCTGCTCGTCGTGTAGGCCGAGCTGCAGGAGGGTGCGACGTAGCCCGCGGCGCTGCCGGTGGTCTCGCTGTTGCGGAAGCCGGTGACGCTCATGGTGTAGGCGGGGGCGGGCGAGCCGTGGACGACCGACGTGCGGGTCGGGGGTGACGGCCAGGGTCGCCTTGCCGAGGGTGATCGAGACCGGCGCCGAGGTGGCCGAGCTGTAGGTGGCGTCAGCCGCCTTGGTGGCCGTGACCGTGCAGGTGCCGGACGAGGCGATAAGGGTGAGGACGCTGCCGGCAACCGAGCAGGTCGCCGGGGTGCTGGTGCCGTACGTGACGCCGCCGGTGCCCGAGCTGCCCGTGGTGCCCAGGGCCTGGGTGTCGTAGTAGACCGCGGTGGACGAGGTGCCGGTGAGGGTCAGGGTGGCCTGGCTGGCCTGGGTGACCCTGGAAGGTCCGGGTGACGGGGGCGGCGGCGTTCCAGTCCCCGTTGCCCGCCTGATAATCTCGCGCTGATCGAGCAGGTGCCGACGGACAGCAGGGTGACCGAGGTGCCGGCCACGGTGCAGACCGGGAGGCTGTTGGAGGTGAACGAGACGGCGAGGCCGGAGCCGGCGGTCGCGGCCACCGTGACCGGAGTCTGCACGAGCGTCTTGTCGGCGAGCGCCCCGGGGGTGAACACCCAGTCGCCCTGGGCGATGGCGAACGTACGGCTCACCCGCGGGGCCGCGCTGTAGGTGACGTCGCCGGCCGGTCAGCGCCGATCGCGCAGCTGCCGGCATGCAGGAGCGTGATGGAGCCGCCACTCGTGACCGAGCATGCGGTCGAGGTCGTGGAGTACGTGACCGCGAGGCCGGAGGAGGCCGTGGCCGCGGGGACGGGAGCGGCCTGGCTCGAGCCGGACGCCCGCGAGGACCGGGAACGTGATCGTCTGGCTGGTTTTGGCCGCTGCAGCGACGACCAGGGACACCGTCGCCGAGTTGTTCGTGGCATCCACGGCGCTGGCGCACGCCGTGCCGTTATGCGAGGTGACCGTGAGCGTGAGCGTCGAGGTGCCGACCGGCGTCGCCCCCGTTGTGGTGATCGTGAGCGTGTTCGACACGCTGCCAGTCGCGGTGGAGACGACGCAGTCCGAGAGGAAGGTTGCCCCTGCGGGCAGCCCGGCGACGGCAGTGATGTCGGTGCCCCGGTTCTTGTCGGTCGTCGTGGTGACGGCGTACGTGGCGCTGCTGCCCGCAGTGACCGGGTTCGGTGTCTGGGCGCCGACGACGACGCCGCCGATCGACGCGAACGTCATCGCCGGGACGCCCAGGGACGCGAGGAGGAGCGCGATCTGCGCCACCACCCCGAAGCGCAGTCGGCGGCTACCGCTTGAGGTTGTACTACGCATGTGGATCTCTCGCTCCTGTTGGGCGGACGCGATGCATGGGTGGAGGGCAGGCCGATACGGACCGATACCCCCGGAGCATCGCCCGGTCGGCCGTGGCGCATCCACGCACCGCAGGTCACGGACGGACGCACCGATAGCTCCTACCCGCGTCGCCGGCGCCGGGTGGCACCATGCTCCCGCCGGCTCAGGCGAAGGGCTCGAACGCCTCCGGGTAGCGCACCGTGCCACGGACGCCATCCGTCCAGGCCGGCAGCAGACGGGCCATCCACGCGGCATCGGGCCAGGCGTCGGCGGGCGGCAGGAGACCGGCCTCGCGCGCAGGGCCGAAGCCGAACCGCGGGTAGTACTGGGGGTGTCCGAGCAGCACCAGGGCGGGCACCACGCGCGCGATCGCCAGCCCGATCGCCGCGGTCATCAAAGCCGACCCGACGCCCCGGTACTGGACCTCGGGCAGGACGGCGACCGGTCCGACCGCCAGCACCGTGGCGACGACCGCGCCCTCAGCGTCCTCCACGGGGCACGGGGAAAGCAGCAGCTGCCCAACCAGGAGTTCGTCGAAAGCCGTGCCCTGGGCGCCCACGGCGACGACCGAGTGCCACCCCTCGGGCGCCTCGCGCCGGATCCGGTCGACGATGTCCGCCTCCTCCGGCCCGCTGAAGGCCGCGAGGTTGACATGGCGGACCCCCGGCTCGTCACCGGGGGCCTCGAGACGGATGCGGACCGGAAGCGGGACCGGCCCCGGGATCGCGAATACGCCGGGGCCATTCGTCATGGTCAGCCGGCGGTAGCCTTGAGCACCTCGGGGATCGGCCGCGCGACTGCCACCGGCTTCACGTACCGCTCGACGAGCTCCATGGAGCCGTTGACGTTGAGCGCCGTGAACAGGTACGCGACCTTGGCGCCCTGCGACGCCAGGATCTCGTCCTTGGTCGCCAGCTCCCACAGCTGTCGCTTGAACGGGCCGATGGCCTTCTTGCGGGTGGTGTAGAGGAACTGGTCCTCAGTCTGGCCGACCTTGCGCTCATCGGCTGCATTGGCCCCGCACCAGCCGAGGATCTCGGCCATCAGCGCGGCGGGAAAGGCCGGGTGGTCGTAGAGGGCGTTCTGGAAGCCGGTCGCCAGGTGGATCTCGGCGGTCTCGATCGCAGGAAAGTGGTGGAACAGCTCGTCGGGCAGCGTGGAGGCGCCGTGCTGGACCGCGCCGGCGAGTCCGTAGGACCGGGCGAGCTCCCCGAGCTTGGCCAGGACGTCGAAGTCGAGCTTCACCTCGGCGACGCCGCCGCCGGGGAGCGGCACCCCGCCGTGGCTGGTGCCCGTCTGGACGCTGACCTTCGACAGGCCCTTTGCCCCGGGCGCGCGCTTCGCGAGCTCCGCGTTGTACCCGTCGAGATAGGCCTTCAGGTCGCCGACGGTGGAGTTCTGCTTGCCGACCTCGCCGATCTCGCCGCCGACACTGACGGTCACACCGTCGGTCTCGAGGCTCCGGATGAGTGCCGTCATCTCCGCCGCCCGAGAGTAGTTCTCGGCCTGCTCCTCGTCGAGGGTGGGCTTTGAGAGGTCGACCAGGGTCGAGCTGTCGATGTCGATGTTGCGGTAGCCGGCCTCGAGCGCCTTGCGGCAGGCGCCGCGGATCTCGTCAGCCACGGCCTCCGGGTCCGCCGCGTACTTCTTGGCGTTGAACTGGTAGTGGTCACCCTGGATGAACACCGGGGCGGACCAGCCGGCGGCGAGGGCGCCCGCCAGGACCGACGTCGCGAAGTCCATCGGCCGCTGGAAGGTGTAGGTCTGCTCGCTGCGCGCGATCTCGAAGATCACGGCGCCGACGTCGGCGCGAGCTGCCGTCTCGTAGATCGTGCGCGCCATGTCGAAGGTCTGGGCGCGCAGGTTGATCGCAGGGACGGTGAAACCGGAGATCTCGCCCCGGCTGCGCGCCATGTACAGCTCATGGATGCTCGCCGATCGGGCACCGAGGCCCTGGCTGGCCTCCCACACGATCCAGCGCGCCGCCTCGGCGGTGGCGTCGTCGGCGGTGAAGGCCGCCGTCCAGGCGAGGTCCGCCGCGGTCTGGGAGCGGAATTCGGGCGGCATCGTCGATGACGAGGCGGTCGCCCTCGATGTGGGCGGTCCCGGACAGGTGGGCGACGAGATCGGCGACGGACGCCGCGACGTAGGGCATCGGGTGGGGGTCTCCTGCGGTTGTCGGAACAGATGGTAGCCGCGGTCGGGAAGCCGCGACGGTTGCCGTCGGGTGACGGGCGTGCAGAAGGACTCCGTGCACGCTCGGTTCGGCGACGGCGCCTCGGCGACGGCGCCGCGGCACACAGCATGACCGGGCCCCGGCGCCTCAACGCAGGGCGAAAGGACGTCCCGTCGCCGGACGGCGAGACGGGTGAGCCGGGCCGCTTGGCCCCCGCCGACAGGCCGCTTGGAGGTGCCCGCTGGCCCCGGGATGCGGCGGCCTGACTAGATCGGCTTGGTCACCATCAGGAACGCGATGACGAGCACGAGGGCCGACATCGCCATTCCGACCGTGCGGACGCGCCTCGCGGTAGCCGGGATCTCGGGGTTGGGCGCCGCGCCTGGCGCCGGCGGCTGCGAGGTGAGCTCCACGAGCTTGTGGCCGGCCGGAGCCATGACAGCCATCGAGAGCACCAGCGCGACCACGTACAGCGCGATCCCCAGCTCAAGCCAGTGCCGGTCGCCGACGAGGTTCCCCCAACCCCGGACGGCGATGATGGCGATGCCCGTCACTGCCATGCTGATCGAGAGCGGGGTGACGAGCTTCCTCGCGGTCGCCAGCTGCGTTCGCGCATAGAAGTTCGCGTACTGCGGCTCCCTGGCGACCATGGGGCCCACGACCATCGCGGCGAAGCCGGGCCCGAAGGCGACGATCGCGCCGAGGATGTGCAGGTACAGCAGGATCAGGTAGGCATCCACGCGTCAGCTCTCCGTGCGCGTCGCATCCAGGTGGTGAACGCCTCGATGCTAGCAGCCCGGCGGCCGGACACCGGCGGTCGAATCGCCCGGCGCGCCGCGTCTTGCGCCTGTGCCGGCCGGCGGCATGTGCCGATGGCTCAGCCAAGCGCCCGGGCGAGATTCGCGATCGTCACCGCGCGGCTCGCCTGCTCGCGCTCGAAGTCGGCCGGACTGACACCCGTGCGGCCGGCGAGGTCGGCAGTGGCGCCCCACGCGAAGTCATCCCAGGCAGCGGAGTCGGCGTTCCATGTCGCCAGCACGGCCGGCGGCAGCCGCTGGACGTGACCCTGCGTGTCGAACGCCACCGGACGGACGTAGTGGGCAGCCAGGACCCGCGGACCATGGTCGCCCCCTTCGATCGCGAGCACGACGCCGAGCCTGGACCGCTCATCCGCGTCGGTGCCGACGGCCGGGTCGTGCAGGATGTTGAGGGCGTCCTCGAGTCCGCCGCCGACCATCGACGCGAGCATCCCGTAGCCGACGGCCAATGCCCGCACGACGACCCTCGCACGTGGTCCGGCCACCCCGCTGCGGTCCCCCAGTCCGTGCACGAGGAGCACGTCCCGGTCCCGGTGGACCTCGCCGGGCGCGGCAAACGTGACCGTGCCCGGGCGCTCCCCGCGCCACCCGAGGTCTACCGCCTCGGGCAGCCACCCGAAGTCGTCGTCGGGTGTCACCTCGATCAGGCGGGATCCGGATGGAATCACCCCTGAGAGGGCGCGCACCACCTCGCGGCACCCTGTGGCGGCCGCCCCGATGGCGATGACCGGGGTGCGCGCCTCGACGAGCAGCCACAGGAGGGCGGCCAGACCCGCATCGAGTGCCGTCGAGCCGACCAGCCGTGCGAGCCCCGCGGGGCCGCTCGGCACGCTCAGCGGAGATGTCAAACGAGCGCGCATGTCGGTGAGGCTACCGCGTCCGGCAGGGCGCACCCCCTCGACAGCGATGGGGGCCGGCGGCGGATGGCGGCGCCCGCGGCGCCGGCGTGCCACCATTCGGCAGCCACCCCGCAGCGGAGCCATGACATGACCATCCAGCACATCGACCCCGGGCCGCGTCTCTCGGGAGCCGTGGTCGGCGGCGACCTCGTGTTCCTGGCCGGGCACGTGGGCGCGGACCCCGCTGCGAGCGTGCTCGAGCAGACACGCGACATCCTGCGCCAGATCGACCACCACCTCGCCGCGGCCGGCACCGACAAGTCGAGGCTGCTCTCGATGCAGGTCTGGCTCGCCGACATCGCGACGGTCGCCGAGATGAATGCCGCCTGGGACGAATGGGTGGACAAGGCGAACCTGCCCGCCCGGGCGACGGTCGAGGCCCGCCTGGTGTCCCCGGACTACAAGGTGGAGATCGCCGGGATCGCGGCGCGCTGAGCGATCGCGGCACGCGGGGGGATCGTCGCCCGCGCAGCTGCCATCACGGGGGCGCGTCGTCGACCGGAGGCGACGACGCGAGCCGGCGTCTACTTGAAGAAGCCTGCAGCGCTGTAGCCGTACGGGACGCCGTAGGTGGTCTGGACGGCCTTGCCGTCGATCTGGTCGATCTTGAGCCACCTCGTGCCGCTGGTGCCACACGTGCCGGCGGTGTACTTGTCGCCCTTCACGGTGCCGACCACGTGGACCTGGGTCCCCGTCGCCACGCGAACGAGGAGGCTGCCCTTTGCCTTCGGCGTCCCCCGCACCGCGGTCGCGGCACACTGCGTCGTCATGGTCGTCCCGGTCGCAGGCGCGGCCACGCTCGCTGCCGCCGTGGGTGCCTCGGTGCTGCCGGGCGCCACGGCAATCGGAACGTCGGTCGACTGGGCCGATGCCGATGGAGACGCTGGACTGGGGGTCGCGGACCCGGACCCGCATCCCGCGATGACGGCGGCGGCGAAGCCGGCGACCAGCAGACGACGGATCATGGCCGATCCCTCCTTAGCGTCGGCGCCCATGGATTCGAGCGTCGGGTACAGCATAGGACGGGGCGGCGGTCCTTGGGCCGGGCGACGGGGCCGGGGGCCGCTTCACGACCGACGCCTCTTGCGTCGAGGTGCGCCCGGCCGCAGTGTTCCGGTCGCTGGTGGAGGTCCCCGATGGTGAGCGATCCGAAGCATGGTCCGCTGAGGCCCCGGGACGGCCCTCTCCGGGCCCGGCGAGCCCGACCGGGGCTCGAGTGCGAGGGCCGCCCGTGCCGGCGGAGCGCTCGGGCTCGTCGCAGCGGAGTCGTGGCAGCTCGTATGGGCCGCACGGTCGACGGACGAAAGCCTCGAAACACAGCTCCTCTTCCTCGCATGCTGGGTGATCCCGGTCGGGTTCCTCGCGGCCATCTGGAGCGCGCAGGCCGGGCTCATCGCGGCGGCCGCGTGCGCTGCGGTGCTCGGGGCGATCGCGCTGCTGACAACAGCGGCGGGGGCAGGGGGTGGGCCCATTGGGGCGCTCTTCGGTTTGATCCCTACGGGCTTGCTGGCGATCGGCATCGTGGTCATGGAGCGGATCCGGCGACGTGCCCGATGGGCGCGACCGCGGATCCCGGGTTTCGTCGATCCGATGCAAGATGGCGGGAACGATGACGCGCGGCGGCTCGACATGCGATGACGATTGACATCAGCCCGGCGATCTTGCGCGCCCTGCTGTTCTTCGCGCTCCTGGTCGGGCCGCTGTGCCTGTACCTGCTCTACCGGTCGTCCCGCGAGTCGACCCGCTCTGCGACACGATCGACGTCGACCCGGAGCTCGGGAACGGCTGGGTCTGCGCGATCTGCAACTCGCTGAACCTGGCGAAGGCCGAGCGCTGCTACAAGGGCTGCTCACAACGGCCGACCCCGGTAGCACCACATGTGCCGGCGGTCAAGGCGAAGCCGCTGGTGGCGGTCGGACCGGGTCGCCCGCCCGATCGACCCCGGAAGGCACCGATCACGATCGCGGTGCCGGCTCTCGTCAGCGCCGCTGCAACGGCTCGGCCGGCATCAGCCAATCTCGTGCCCTCCGGGTCACCCGTGCAGGGTTCAGCGGTGCTCCTCACCGCGGCATTGGTACCGAAGGGCGACTCCACGTTGCGTCCGGGGCCATCAATGGGGCAAGCGAGCCCGGGCGTGCCGGTGATGGAGCCGCTCCCGGCGCGTTCCGCCGGGCCACGCGACGGGCCACAAGATGGGGCGTCGTCGGGCGGGACCGGACCGGCTCCGGTACATGGGACGCTGGAGGGACTGCGGGCCGGCAATCTCATGGCCCCCGTTTCCGATGCCTGTCCTCTCCTGGGGCTGAGGCGGGATCCGCGGACCCGTTTCATGTTCCCCGACCTGGAGCACCGCTGCTACGCCAGGCGGACCCCGTCGAAGGTCGAGGTCCGCGTGCAGCAGGACTACTGCCTACGGGCGCACTGGGACTGCGATCGCTTCCGCGCCCACCAGGCCGTAGCACCGGCTCGATAGGCGCTCGCCCCGGGGCCCCCGGGCGCCGCAGGACGAGTGACGCGGCGTCGACGCTGCAGTGCGGCAGTACACGACCAATGCCTCCAGCGGCCGTCGGATCGGCTGCCGTGCACCGAGGTCCTGGTCCCGTTGCCGGTCCTGCGCGAAGGACGCGGCGAGACGATTGAGCTGCGAGCTTGTCGTGAACCCGCCGATCGGGCGCCACCCCTCCCCGGGGAACTGGTCTCGCCTCGGTGTCGATGCGGCGTTCACGGTTGACGGGTGACCGGCGGGGACGCTCGCCGTCCGGGGAGTCTCCTTCCAGGTGCCCAAGTCGGCCGAGTCTGCGCGTGGCTGCACGGCGTTGCCACAGGGAGATTCGCAATGCCTCAGGCGGCGGGAGAACAAGATGAGCGCCTAGCTGTCCATCTCGTCCGACGCCGCCTTCTCGGACGATCTCGTGGGGCATCAAATCGGCGGGCTGTGGGTCCCTTGGCGCCAGGCGTGCAGTCTCGAGGCTCCCCCCGTACCCTGCCGCAATGGAGATCGTGCCCGCTGCCCCTGACCTCTGGCCCGCAGATCGCGGACCTGTTCGACGGTAACCTCCACCTTGCGTTGGTGCTGGTGCCAGTACTGGCGCAAGCCGGGGTCCAACTGGACCAATACGAACCCCGAGGAGAACCGCCGCGATCTCGAGGCGCTCGTCGGCGTCGATCCCGCGCCCGGGCTGGTAGCGATGGTGGATGGCGCCGCGGTCGGCTGGGTGGGCCTGGGCCCGCGCGAGGACTTCGGCCGGCTGGCGCGCAGCCGGACGATCCCGCAGCTCCCCGGCGAGGAGATCTGGGTCGTGAACTGCTTCGTGGTGGCCCGGGCGGCCAGGCGGACCGGCGTCGCGACCCGCCTGCTCGAGGCGGCCGTCGCCTACGCCCGCGAGCACGGCGCACGCCTGGTCGAGGGCTACCCCGTCCGGCTCCAGGGCGGGAGACTCCCCGGGGCGGCGGCCTACACCGGTACGGAGCCGATGTTCGAGCGCGCCGGCTTCACGTTCGCAGCCCTGACGACATCGAAGGCCGGGGCTACCGCGCCGCGAGTGGTCATGCGCCGTGCCCTCGATGCGTCGCCGATCCGCGGGTGATCCGGGCGACGGGTTGCGGCGAGGCCGGACGGGTTGCGCTCTGGGCGAGGTGCCGTCACCCGGGCCCGAAGATCTCCAGGCACCGGTCCTCGCCCGGGACGAGGGGCCGTGGCGTCAGGCCGAAGGTGGCGTTCGTCGTCGGGCCCTGGACCCACTGGGTGATCTGGTTCGCCTGCTCGAGGGACGGCCGCAACGTGTCCGCGTCGGCTCCACGAACGGTGCCGCAGCGCATGGTGCCGTTCGCCACCGGCTTGCCGAAGGTGGCGAGTGGCGTGTCGAGCGGCCAGTCCATGATCTGCGCCGTCATGCCCGTCTCGGGAACGGGTGCCGGGCCGACGAGGATCGAGTAGGCCGGAGGGACGTACGGGCTCTCGGGACCAAGCTCTGCGCCCAGCGTCGTGGGCAGGCTGGCGACCCGTCGCCAGAACTCGCCGAACGCCTCGGGGCTGCCGGGAACCGGGTTCGCGGCCTGTGCACCGGGCAGGCCGGTCAGCGTCACGTGGCTGCCGTCCACGGTGAGCTCGATCTGGCCCGTGATCCCGCCGGGCAGTCCCCCACCCCCGGTGAAGTCCGTCTTGCCGGTGAGGAGGCCGAGGTCCTTCGCCCATGTCATGATCGTGGCCCTGCCCTCGGTGCTCACGTGGCGTCCGAACAGCGGCATCACGATCGGCCCCGGATAGATCTCCGGCACGGCACCCGGCACGACGTAGGTCCCGTCGCCGGTGATCACCGCCTCGTCAAGCCTCGGAAAGAGGTTGATGGGCGGGATCGCCTGGAAGGTGACCAGGCGCAGCCAGTACGTGTCGGACGCAGGCGCGCCAGACGGCGAGGCACGGCGGCGAGCGGACGGCACGACCGGCGACGGGACGGCCGAAGTGGATGGAGCCGGACCCGATGCGGACGGCTCGGGGGAGCGCTGACGCACCGGCAAACCCACTGGTGCACGCGGCGGTGAGCAGGAGCGGTGCGGTGATGGCGAGCAGGCGGGCGGGCAGGCGCATCGGTGGGATCCTCGTCTGGCGGGGCGCACTCGCCAGACGCGCCGGACTCTCCGCAGGTTCCGTTGCCCGCCGGGCAGGTAAGCGGGCGGCGGGCCGACGGCGGTGGCGGCGTGGGCTTCCCGCGGCTACCGCCGGCTTCCAACACCGGCTTCCCCGGCTTCCAACACCGGCTTCCGACGGCTTTGACACTGGAAGGACGATGAGCGTAGACTGCGCGCCGGTCGAGCAGGTCGCCCGACACGTCCTACAACCGGAGGCGGTACGCCGCATGGTGCAGAACGCAGCCTTCAACCCGCGCACGGCGGTTGCCCTCGGCACCGTCAGCGGGAGAGGTGTGCCCACCAGCAGGTAGGACGCGGGGCTTGACGCCCCAGCAGCGACCACCGAGCCGTGGGCCACCGGGCCCCCGGCTCTTTCGTTTCTGTGGGCATTGCCGCCCACCTGGACCCGAGCCGCAGGCCCCCCTGATCACTGGGCCCGCGGCTCGTTCCATGTCCGGAGCCGCGGATCGCACCAGCCGACAACGCGACTCGATCGACATCGATCCAGCCACAGACGGAGGAGGATCCCGTGACCAGCACCCTCGCACCCGAACCGAAGACGACCGATCGGGCGCTGCGCCCGCTGCCGGCCCGCCCAGCCGGTCTCAAGCCCGCCGACCGGATCCTGGACGGCCCGCCGGCCCTGCTCGTCGAGCACGTCACCAAGCGCTTCGTGGTCGGCCGGGGCAAGCCCCCGGTCATCGCCATCGACGACGTCTCGCTGCCGCCTGGAGCGCGGCGACGATCCACGGCATCCTGGGCGCCAACGGCTCCGGCAAGTCCACGCTGATCCGCCTCGTGTCGCGGGCTGCTGACGCTCGACGCGGGCCGGGTCGAGGTCTTCGGCCACGACATCGAGCGCGACGAGATGGCGGTCAAGCGGCTCATCAACCGCGTGCAGCGTGGACGCGGCGTTCTTCAAGAAGCTCAGCCCGATGGAGAACCTGCTGTTCGCCGCCCGGCTCTACGGCCTCGACGCCGGCGAGGCGCGGCGGCGAGGCGACGGCGATCCTCGGCCGGCTCGGCATCGCGGAAAGCCGGCTCGGCCGCCCGATGGAGCAGATGAGCCGGGGGATGCAGCAGAAGGTCGCGATCGCGCGAGCGCTGCTGACGAGCCCGACGCTGCTGCTCCTCGACGAGCCGACGACCGGCCTCGACCCGCGCTCGAAGCTCGACGTCCAGGCGTTCGTCGAGGAGCTGCGCGACAGGCGAACGACGCGACGATCGTGCTGACGACGCACGACCTGGCCGAGGCCGACCGCCTGTGCGACCGGATCGCGATCCTCGACGGGGGCCGCGTCGTCGCCGAGCGACACGCCCGCCGGGCCTGAAGCGCCTCGTCGCCGAGCGCCACGGGCAGCCCGCCGACGCTCGAGGCCGTGTTCATGACCTACACCGGCCGCTCCCTCGACGACGACGTCGAGCGAGGCGACGGCTCCGACCGACACCGGACTCCACCCGGAAAGGGACACTCCGTGCAGGCACGGTCCGTCGCGACCCGACACCGAGCTGAAGGCGTCGCTACGCCTTCGTCGAACGCAACTTCTTCCTCACCCGCCGCTACTGGGGCTGGGAGGTCGCCTTCCTCGTCTACTCCGTCGCCGGCGCGCTCTCGATCTCGCTGATCGGGGCCGCCGCAGGGCAGCGACGACGCCTGCTCCTCTACGCTGATGATCGGCGCGATCTTCTGGAACTACCTCTCGGTGGTGTTCTCGCTGGATCGCCGACACGATCGCCGGTCGAGCGCTGGGAGGGCACGCTCGAGTACACGATGATGGCGCCCGTCCGGCGCTGACACCCAGCTGCTCGGGCTCGGCGCTGTACGCGATCGTCTACGGGCTGGTCCACACGGCGGCGATCCTCGTCGTGATCGCGCTGTTCTTCCGGAGCTCGACCTGTCCGGCGCGAACATCGTCGACCGCCGCGGTGTTCATGCTCCTCGGCTCGTTCAGCTTCGTGGGCATCGGGATGATGGCCGCGATCCTGCCGCTGCTGTACGTGGAGCGCGGCGCCCAGATGACGTTCGTGCTCCAGTCCGTGCCTGCTGCTCGGTCAGCGGCGTCTACTACCCGATCAACGTCCTGCCGCCGTGGATGCAGGTGCTCTCGCAAGCTCTCGCCGGCGACCTACGTCCTCGACGGCGTCCGGGCGGCGCTCCTCGACGGGACGCCGGTCGACGGCTGCTGGGCTGACATCGTGGCCGCTGATCGTCATGGGCGTCGTGTTCATCCCGCTCGGGCTGTGGGCGTTCGGGCGCGCCGAGCGGTACGCGAAGCGCACCGGCAAGCTCAAGCGGGTGGGCTGACGATGGACAGCCCCGTCGTCTCCCGCTCCCACCCCGGCTCCCTCCCTCGCGCCGGCCGGCCTCGGCTGGGACGAGGCTGGGCCGCCTCTTTCGCGCCGTTCGCCGCGCCGCGGCCTGCTCCCGGCGCGGGTGGTCGCGGCCCATCGCGGCCTGTGGAGGGTGGCCCTGGCCGCCGGCGACCGCGCCGCCACGGTCGCCGGCCGCCTTCGGCACGACGCGGCCCGGCCGGACCTGCCGGCCGTCGGCGACTGGGTGTCGCGTCCGACACCTCGCCCGCCGTGGTGTCCGCGGTCCTGCCGCGACGCTCGGCGCTGGTGCGGAACCGCGAGGACGGCCAGGTCGCTGCCGACCAGGTCCTGGCCGCCAACGTCGACCGCTCGCTCCTCGTCGCGGGGCTCGATCGCGACCTCAACCTCCGGCGTCTCGAGCGGTTCCTCGCCGTCGCCTGGAGCGGCGGCGCACCCGGTCGTCCTGCTCAACAAGGCTGACCTGGCGACGGACCTCGCTGCCGTCCTGGTCGCCGTCGAGGCGGTGGCACCCGGCGTCGAGGTGCGTACGCTGTCCGCCCTGTCGGGCGACGGCGTCGCGGCGCTGTCCCGCGACCACCTGCAGCCGGGCATCACGGCAGTGGTGCTCGGCAGCTCGGGCGTCGGCAAGTCGACGCTCGTCAACGCCCTCCTGGGCGAGGAACGCCAGCGGACCTGCGCACGTCCGGGAGGACGACTCCCGCGGCCGGCACACCACGACCCACCGGGAGCTGATCCGGCTCCCCGGCGGCGGGCTCGCTGATCGACACGCCGGGAATCCGGGCACTCGGCGTCGCCGGTGCCGCCGACGGCCTGGCCCCGGCGTTCGCCGATGTCGAAGACCTCGCGGCCGCGTGCCGGTTCACCGACTGCCTCCACGACCGGGAGCCGGGCTGCGCCGTCCGGGCCGCGCTTGCCGACGGGCGCCTGGCCGCCGACCGCCTCCTCGGCCACCGCAAGCTGGAGCGGGAGGCCGCCTGTGCTGCACGCGCGAACGACGTCCTCCTGCGGGACGCGGAGCGGAGGCGCTGGAAGGCGATCTCGATCGCCGCGCAGCGCCACGTGCAGCACAAGGGTGACCGGGAGCGACCGGTGATGGGCACTCGCGCCGGCCTGTACGCCTGCCGGGGGGAGGCAGCCGCATGACCACGCGCGATCCCGGGTCCGCCGAGGCCACCGTCGGGGACCGCGGGTCGGTTCCGGGCGTCCGGCTCCGGCATGCCACACCCGACGATTGGACCTCCATCGCCGGCGTGGTCAATCGCGCCCGCCGGGCCGACGGCGTCGCCGAGGTCCGCATCGGCCAGAGCCTGGCCGACGAGTTCCCCGACAGACGACCACTTCCTGGTGCGCCGCGACTCCTCCTCGCCGAGGTCCACGGCGAGGTCGTCGGCTTCGTGATGGGCTTCCTGACCGTGCGCGAGGGCGTGCTCATGGCCGAGACCTTGGGCGACGTCATCCCGGAGCATCGCCGTCGTGGGATCGGGACGGCCCTCTGGGCCGGCGGCCCGGAAGCGGCTTGCCGCGGTCGCCGCCGAGGACCCGCGCCCGGGGAGCTCGGGAGTACCGCACCTACGCCCTGGACCTCGAGGCCGGAGACATCGCGCCCTGCCGCGGCGAGGGTACGTCCGGTGCGGTTCGGCTTTGAGATGCGCCGGTTCCTCACCGGCTGCTCCCGACCGATCCCGCTGCCGGACGGGCCTCCGTCCGGACGGCGGTCACGGCCGAGTACCGGGCCGTCTTCGATGCCGACAACGAGGCGTTCGAGGACCACTGGGGCAACCGGGTCAGGCCGACGACGCCGACTTCCTCACCCGCTTCCACGCGCGCGGACATGGACCCGTCGATCTACCTCGGCGCGTGGGACGGCGATGAGGTCGCAGGCGTCGTCTTCAACGCGATCTTCGCCGCCGAGAACGAGGCCCTCGGGATGCAGCGTGGCTGGCTGGAGCACGTCTCGGTCCGTCGCCCGTGGCGCGGCCGGGGTGTCGCCAAGGCCCTGTGCGCGGCCTCATTCCGGCTGCTGCGTGACCGCGGCATCGAGGAGGCGTGGCTCGGTGTCGATGGGGCCAACCCGACCGGGGCCCTCCAGTTGTACGAGGGCCTCGGGTTCGGAACCGTGACCCGACGCTGGCAGGCGTACGCGCGCCCGCTGGACGGGCCGGCGCCGGCCGGCTGGCAGAGCGGACCCGGGATCGAAGCCGGCCCTGCCGACGGCGCCGCCGGGACCTAGTGTCCCGATTCGCTTGATCGCTGGCCGGTTGGGTTCACCCGGACGGCGTTGCCCCCGAGGCCATGAACTCGCCGCATGGAGCCTGAAGTTGCTCCGGGTTTTCGAGCTCGCCGGGGCGGTTTCGTGGTCCAGTAGCCAGCGGAACTCGGTGGAGGAGCCCGACACAGCCTCCGGGATCACCGGTCGCGGCGTTCTCGTGGACTGCGGGGCAACGGGCGGACCCCGCGCGTGGTCCTGGCGACAGGTGCTCGAACCGTCGAGCCAGTTGCGGACCGGGACACCAGGGCCCATGAATGAAACCGCCGTGCGACCACCTTGCGCGAACGGCCGCGGAGCCCCGATTGTTGCGCGATGGCAAACGAGTCTCGCGGCGGCGAAGACGTTCATACGACACATGGCGCCGCGGAGTTCTCCGGGATCGACGACCGCACAAGAAGGCGAGACAGTGGCGCTCAGTACCGAGCAGATCGAGACGTACCTTCAGGAGGTCGGAGCGGACCTCGAGAAGCGGGGGCTTCGGGGCGAGATCCTGATGGTCGGCGGCGCGTTCATGGCCCTTGTCCTGCGGGCAAGGACGACCACGAGAGGATGTGGACGCCGTCGTGGCGAGCGACCCCACGCCGACTGCGGGAAGCCGTCGCCGGGTCGCCCGGCGGCATTCCCTGCCGGCGGACTGGCTCGATGCCGCCCTCAAGGGCTTCATCTACAGGCGGCCGCCGACTCGCCTCTTGGCGGAATACCCGGGGCTTCGTATCTACGTGCCCGGCACTGACTACGTCTTCGCGATGAAGGCGGACGCTGCTCGGCGGGAGGATCAGAGGATCTCGTGACCCTGCGCGACGCACTCGGGCTGCGCAGAACGCGGAAGAAGCGATGCGCATCGTCGAGCGCTACGTCCCGCGAACCGGCTGCGCATCCGAGACGCGGCTACACGTCGATTCCTTGTTCGAGGACGAAACTGACGGACCTACGATGGGGTCGTGGCGACCGATCAACTTCTCCAGCGTGGCGCGGTCCGGACTGGCTACCGCCTGAGTACGGCCAGCCAGTCGTTCGAGCGTGTCCGGCGCGGAGAGGATCCGTGGAAGGAGCCCAGCAATTGGTGA